>NZ_JBPJGB010000001.1:0-1991772 GCF_051209155.1 Actomonas spartinae | reverse complement strand
CTCCAAGCTCCTTTCGCACGACCGCCGCCCCCAAATCGGGTTCCTGATTCGTGCCCGCAACGCAAACGGTGCATATGAAACCAGCACACAACATGAGTAGCGTAATCTTCATATTTGGCGAACGATTAAAGTGAGCCGCGGCGGGCGCAGCCCGACGTTGGCTCAACTGACTGGTTAGCCCTTCTTTTCATACTTCGATTCGAAGAGCTGCTTGGCTTTCGCGAAGCCCTCATCCGTGAAGACTACGGACTTCGCTTTGCTTTGGGGATCGGAGATGTAGCCCTTCTCGCAGAGGCGATCGAGGACATCCCAATCGTGACTTTTCCACGTCCTCCAGGGATAGCCGTCGCGCTCGCGATGCGCGGTCAGGAACAACAGCGCGAGAACGTCCTCATCAATCTTTTCGGTGTCGTGTTCCATAGGCTTCGGCTAACGTTTGAGCTCAGCCGCTCAGGTCAGCAGAGCTGACCTGAGTTGGCTGCGGCGGGTGGATGGGCTCTTTCATCTTAGGAACGGAACGAACGCTACGGCAACTGCACCACCTAGACTCCAAACGTCCCACTTTTTCGGTTTCGTCCTGAAAATTCCGAGAACGAGCAAATGGAAAAACGCGGTGACTCCGATGAGCATCTGGAAAAGTCGCTCAACATACGGATACGAAGACGCATCGCTCTCGATCAGATACGGTTTGGCGAGCGAGAAAAGCAGAAGGAAGCCGGCGGTGCAGAGCTCCATACCGTGGATCGTATGATTCGAACTGTGGATCACGGGCGATGTGCCAGCAATGCGCCAAAGCCGAAAGAGTATCTCGAACTGAAGACCCGCCCAAATGATCACGGTAAACTTCCAGAAATTGGAATTCGTGATGAAATCATATCCTGCGATTCGAAGTAGCAAGAAACCGACAGCTGTGGTGACGAATCCAAGAATCGCATAACCGAAGGACCTAAATACGAGGGCCAAGGCGACCTGCCCGAGATCGATACTAGCGTCCGATTTCATATTTCCGCCCATCGTCTAAGCTGAGACAGGCCGACTTGTCGGCCTTGTCTCCGGCGGTTGGTTGGGCTCTTTCTTCATTTGGGAGGGGGGCCAACGCCGATGATCGAACGTAGCTGCTCAATGTCGAGCGGGCCAGAGGTGACTGTGAACAGATCTTCTGAGATCCCGGTCGTGGTGTCCGAAATCCCAATAACAAACTCCCTTCCTGATGCCTCGCTCAATGTCCGCAAGAAGACGGCAACCTCTTCGACGTCCGAGAACCAACCTTCTGGCTCACTTCCCGGATCAGGAAGCTCAAGATTCAGGCCCAGGTCCCAGGATGGAAGGTCGATAGACTGAGACTCCTTTTCTTCCCTCTGATTCACGACCCAAGCCGAACCTGAAATCCAGTGCCGAGACGTAACGAACTCTGACAACTGCTGCTCGATCAACGATTCGATCTGCTGCAAATCGGAACCGTCTGCATAGGCGTAGAGAATATGGCGCGGCATGATCTTCAGCCCAACGTTTGAACTCAGCCGCGAGGCGCGCCAGCGCCTCGTTGGCTGCGGCGGATGGATGGGTATTTCGTCTTCATGACCTGAGAACGATCGCGGTGGTGAGAATGCTCACGGTGACTGCAATGAGAAGAACGTAATATGCCCGGAGGGATATCGATGATAGTCGGCGAACCCATACCCGATGCCCAAACTTCTTCGATCTCGCCGCGATCAAAGCAACACAGGCCAGGACAGCTATTCGGAACGTGATGTGATGATTCAAATCCCAATCGCCCGTGAAATCTATGGTCCACAGTCCGAAATACGGAAAGGGCCAGTCTTTCGCTTCCAGAGCTGGCAGAATCAGAAGCTCATGAACGAGACGCCAAATAAGCTTCGCTACGACGTAGGCGATCCAAACGAATGCAATAGTCGGGAGCAATCGACCGAACTCTGGAGCGCGATCTTCTACTGTTTCACCCATCAGTGTTATTCTGCGGCGTTTTTGCCGCATAATTCCGAATGACCATTGTAGGTGAGACACCGGCCGAAGTGAGTTAAGGCTTTCATGGTCAGGATTATAAGGGGATTCTCGGCCGTGTCGGAGCGATGTCAGGTTCGGCAAAAAGCGGCGTTTTGGCGAGCGGGAAACTGCAATGCGGTCCGGCACCGTTGCAAAACGCCGCATAATTCCGAACGCCGACTTGGGACTTCAGTCCCAATGGGAAACGCAAGAACCTGTCGTTCAGTAAAATAACCATTTTTTGAAAGAAACTGGCGCGAATAACCGTTTCACGAAAAACGGCGTTATTTCTCCTGATCCCCCCTCTACCCCCACGCTCAAAATGAATGACGAATGGATTCAATTCCCGGACTGGAAAGCCCAGCTACAGAGCTCGAAATTTCCTCGCGACCGGCAGCGGCTTTTTCAAGCGGAGATTTTTCGCCTGCTGAAGGTGTGCAAGGCGACGCGGCGGCGGCTTTCGGTCGGGTTGATGGTTTGGTATGTGGACTCCGCCGATGCGAAGGAGGGCGCGCGGCGGGAGATCCGGCGGGAGGCGTTGCGCTGGTTTTTACGGTCGGCTCGCCAGCGAGGCGGGTGCACGCCGTCCCCGTATCCCTTCAAGCCGCCGCCCCATGGGTTGCCGTCGTTGGAGGAGGCGTGGAAGCCACGTCACGATGCACCGCCGGACCAGCCGCCGCCGCGGTCCACCGACCTCGGTGCGACCGATTGGGAGCAGGCGCTCATCAAAGCGTTGCGGGAGCGAGGGCATCTATGGACGACCGAGCGGACCTATCGGCGGTGGGCGGCTCGATTTGTGGAGTTCATCGCGCCCCGGCATCCGCGAATCGCGCGGCCTGAGGATATCGGCGCGTTCTTGAGTCGGTTGGCCGTCTACCAAGGCTTGAGCAAGTCCACGCAAAAGCAGGCGCTTTGCGCGATCGTGTTCCTGATGCGGGAGGCGTTGCACATCGAAGTGGGCGACATCCCGTTCGAGCGTTCCGACCGCTCGGGTTTCGCGCCGTCGGTGCTCAGTTGGGAAGAGTTGAGCCGGCTGTGGAAGACGCTGCCGGATCGCCCGAAGCTCATGGCGGAGCTGATGTATGGCGCGGGCGTGCGGCTGAAGGAGTTGCTACGGCTGCGGGTGAAGGACCTGGATCTCGCCCGGGGGCGGCTGAATGTGATCGCCGGCAAGGGGGACAAGGACCGAGTGACCTTGCTGCCAGACTGCCTACACGAGCGTTTGGTGGGGCAACTGGAATATGCCCGATCCTGTTATGAAGAGGATCGTGCACTGGGTGTGGCCGGAGTCTGGATGCCCGAAGGATTGGGAAGAAAGTATAAAAATGCGGGGGTGGAGTGGTCCTGGCAGTGGGTCTGGCCCGCCAAGTCGGTTTCCCAGGATCCCCAAACCGGCATCGTGCGGCGGCACCACATCTCCGACACGGCGTTTCAACGCGTCATCAAAGCCGCGGCCGAGCGAGCGAAGATCGACAAGCGGGTGACGCCGCACGTGCTGCGGCACAGTTTTGCCACGCACTTATTGGAGGGCGGGACGGACATCCGAAATGTGCAGGATTTGATGGGCCACGCGGATCTTCGCACAACGCAACGCTACCTGCACGTGATGAAGAAACCGGGGTTGGGGGTGCGGAGTCCGCTGGATCGATTGCGGGGTGAGGAGGAGCCACCGGCCAAAGGTTGAGCACGCTCCGGTTTCCCCGAACCCGGCAACAGTTGGGAGGCGTAGCTACGTCCCTGTCTAAACTGCCGCCGCTGAGTGGCAACGCAGCGCCCGCCCCCCCCTGCGCCAAGGCTCCGGCGGACGGGGAAGCGGGCCGCCTAAGGTCAAGCGGGCACATTGGCGGTTCGGCGCAGCCTGCCGACCAATTCACCACTCGCTCACGCTCGCGGCCACGGAGACGAAGCATCGCTGCCCGCGGCCCGATGCGAGGTCGGGCTCTACGAGATGGGGGTCGCTTCAACTTTCACTTCGAACTTCAACTGGAGCAGGTGGGCGCGAATGCGCCCACCTGCTCCCCTCGCCTTCCGTCTTGCTTTGCCGGAACGCGGGAGGCAGCGTGGCCGTTTTTCGCGCATCACTACGCCGTCCCCGGACATGAACCAGAACATCCGCAACATCGCCATCATTGCCCACGTCGACCACGGGAAGACCACCCTCGTCGACAACCTGCTCAAACAGGGCGGCGCCTTCCGTGCCAATCAGCACGTCGACGAACGAGCCATGGACTCCATGGACCTCGAGCGCGAAAAGGGCATCACCATCAAGGCCAAGAACACTTCGGTCCACTGGGGCGACAAGATCATCAACATCGTCGACACCCCGGGGCACGCCGACTTCGGCGGCGAGGTCGAGCGCGCGCTGCGCATGGTCGACGGCGTGCTGCTCCTCGTCGACGCCTACGATGGCCCGCAGGCCCAGACCCGCTTCGTGCTCCGCAAGGCCCTCGCCCACGGCCTCAAGGTCATCATCGTCATCAACAAGATCGACCGCGAGAACGCCAATCCCAAGGGCATGTATGAGAAGGTGCTCGAGCTCCTGCTCGAACTCGACGCCAACGAGGAGCAGTTCGACGCTCCGGTCGTTTACGGTTCCGGTCGCGATGGCTACATGGTCAAGGACCTGGCCGATGAGCACAAGGACCTCACCCCGCTCTTCAACGCCGTGCTCGAGCACGTGCCGCCGCCTTTCGCGCGCCCGAACCAGCCCTTCCACATGCTCGTCTCCAACATCGACTGGAGCGACTACGTGGGCCGTATCGCCATCGGCAAGATCCTCGGCGGCGAGATCGACGTCGGCGACACCGTCCACGTCGTGCGCCACAGCGACAAGAAGCGCATGCGCGGCAAGATCACCAAGGTGATCGAGTTCTCCGGCCTCGGCACCACCGAGACCAGCCACGCCGTCGCCGGCAACATCGTGGGCCTCTCCGGTTTTGAGGACATCGACATCGGTGACACCCTCACCGCCGATCCGGAAGGCCACGCCCTGCCCTTCACCGACATCGACCCGCCCACGCTGGAGATGCAGCTCGCCGTCAACGACGGTCCGCTCGTCGGCAAGGACGGCAAGTTCGTCACCTCCCGTCAGCTCCGTGAGCGTCTCTATCGCGAGGTGAAGACCAACATTTCCATCTCCGTCGAAGATTCGAGCACCGCCGGCGGTGCCTTCAACGTCAAGGCCCGCGGCGCCATGCAGATCGCCGTGCTCGTCGAAACCATGCGCCGCGAGGGTTACGAGCTGCTCGTTTCCCGCCCGACCGTGATCACCAAGCCGGCCGAGGACGGCTCCGTGCTCGAACCCTACGAGACCGTTTGGATCGAGGTGCCGGATGACTGCGTCGGCGCCATCATGCAGAATCTCGCCAACCGCAAGGGCCAGCTCACCAACATGGAAAAGCTCAACGCGACCACGATGGTTGAGGCGACCATCACCACCCGCGGTCTCATCGGCATGGAGGTTGATCTCGTCAACGCCACCAGCGGCCACGGTGTCATGTCCCACCTCTTCAAGGAATACGGTCCGTGGGCCGGCGAGATCGCCACCCGCCAGACCGGCACGCTCGTCGCCACCGAAGCCGGCGTCACCACCGCCTACGCGCTCGAGAGCATCCAGGAGCGCGGCAAGCTCTTCACCGGCGCCGGCGAAGAGGTTTACGAAGGCATGATCATCGGCGAAAACCCGCGCGATGAGGACATCCCGGTCAACGCCGTGAAGGCCAAGCAGCTCACCAACTTCCGCTCCCAGGGCGAGGGCAAGGGCATCCAGCTCACGCCCGCGATCAAGATGTCGCTCGAGCGCTGCATCGAATACATCGCCAACGACGAATACGTCGAGGTGACGCCGTCCTTCCTGCGCCTGCGCAAGAAGATCCTCAACAGCAACGAGCGCCGCAAAGCCGAGCGCGCCGCCAAGAGCGGCAAGTAAGCTCGTTGCGTTGCGCCCACGGTGGCCGCGGCATCCTGCCGCGGCGCGGGCGGCCGGCGAAGAGGCACGCAAACCGGATGGCCCGTGAGGCAGGGCGCCACGCGGTCGGGGACGTCCGCGTCCACCTGACTCCGGGGTGGAGCGCCGACCTCCGGACGGCGTCGCGTTGGTCCCACACACGCACCACCGGACGCAGCAGAAGCTGCGTAGTGCAATCCACACTACACTGCGTAGTATTACGGACCGATTAGCGGTTCACCTTCCACGGCGCCTAAGGCAACCTCCCCAGACCCCATGGGCGTCGAAATCGTCGAGACCGTTATCTATCTGACCAACATTCTGATCTGCGCCATCATCGCGGCGCTGATGACGGACGCCTGGCTGCGCGGCGACCATAAGAGCTCCCTGCTCTATTGGATGATCGCCGCTTGGATCATGTTCGGCGCCGACATGCTTTTTGCAGTCCGCCCGCTGTTACCTGCCTCGGTGGGTCGCACCTTGCCCACCATCCTCGTCACGGTCGGTCAGGCCACCCTGCTGATCGGCGCTCGCGTCAATGCCGGCAAATCCGAGGCCCGCGCCCTCGCCCTCGCCTTCGTCGCGCTGCACGCGGTCCTGCTGACCGGCTTCTATCTCTGGGACCCGTCGTCGCCTTGGCGCCGAATCTCGAACGGTGTGATTTGGGGCACCCTGGCCATCTTGTCCTACCAGAGCCTGCGCCAGTCCGCGCCGGTGTTCTGGCAATCCTACACCGCGCCGGCCAAGGCCTTCATGGCTCATGCCGTGTTCCACTTCGCGCGCGCCGCGTGGGTCGCGATACCCATCTCCGACGACTCCCCCGCGGTGCGAACCTTCATCGACATCGTAGGTGACCTGGAGGTCAGCTTCTTCATGGTCGCCCTCTTTGTGGGCCTGCTGATCGCGCACCTGAAGCTTCGCAACGAGCAACTCTCCTCGGCCCTCGCCGAAGTGAAGACCCTCAGTGGCCTGCTCCCCATCTGCGCCTGGTGTAAAAAAGTGCGCGACGACGACGGTTACTGGCAGCAGGTCGACCACTACTTCCGCTCGCGCAGTAAGATCCGTTTCAGTCACGGCATGTGCACCGACTGCGCGGATGATTTCCGCAAAGAAAGCGCCGAACTTACCCCACCGGTGGGACCTGCGGACAGCAGGTAAGGCGCGCAACACGCGGTCGGGGACGTCCGCGTCCACCACGGCCCCCAGGGTGGACGCCGACCTCCGGACGGCGTCGCGTTGGCACGCGTGAGCGAGCCGACCGAAACTGACCGGACCGAGAGGCAAGGCGACGCGGTCGGGGACGTCCGCGTCCACCACGGTGCCCAGGGTGGACGCCGACCTCCGGACGGCGTCGCGTTGGCACGCGTGCGCGAGCCGACCGAAACCGACCGGACCGAGCGGCAACGCAACGCGGTCGGGGACATCCGCGTCCACCTCGGCCCCCAGGGTGGACGCCGACCTCCGGACGGCGTCGCGTGGGCACGGGAGCGCGCGCCAACCGAAACCGACCGGACCGAGCGGCAACGCAACGCGGTCGGGGACATCCGCGTCCACCAGCCCAACCCGGGGTGGGCGCACCGGCCTCACCGAGGCCGGCTACAGCCCGGGGGGTGGTGAGGCAATGGCGGCGTGCCGCAAGCGGCAGCCCTTCAAGGTGACGCCTTGCCGTGTGTTCGGCCGGTGCTTGCGCCGTGCCGTCCTTGCCTGGGTGACGTCGGCCGCACGCCGCCCCGCCCCGTCGTCTTCGGCGGTTTCGGCGAAACCGCCCTACCTCGCCTCTTGCCAGGCGGCGTAGTAGCGGCGACCCAACTCGCGCAGCGCGGCGGTGTTGAAATGAATGCCGTCGGGCTTGGCGCCCAGGCCTTCCGCCGTCGCGTAGGCAATATGTGGATACGATGAGGCCAGCGCGCGGTTGGCCGCGTCGATCTGATGCTGCGGCGCGCCCCAGGCAGCGGCCGAAAACTGACCGATCTGCCCCAGCACGATTGGGACCTCCGGCGCGGCGAGAGCCGCGCGGAACCGTTGCAACAGCGCGGAGAGCCCCGCCGCGTAGTTCTCCGCCAGACCAGGGTGGGAATCGCTCTCCCCTTGATGCCAGAGGATGCCTTTCAAGGTGCCGTCCTGCAGCGCGAGTTTGGCGCGGCGGGTGGCGTCCGCCCACGGGTCACTGTGCGTCGCCGGAAAGTAGGCACCGACCGCCCAGTCGCTGAGCGCCGAGCCGCCGCAGGCCGCGGGAATCAGACCGACCTCGGCGTCCGGGTGGTCGGCGAGGTAGGCCTGGACAAAGGACTTGGCCAGCCCGGCTCCCACCAGCTCCGGCTTGTCCCAGTGGTAGGGTTCGACTGCCGGCACCCAACGGCCCTCGGCCCCGAGGACCCACACCCGGTCCAGCGGCGCATTGTCCGCCGGATCGATTTCACCGCGGCCCGCCATGTTGGACTGGCCGACCAAAAGGAAGAGGTGCAGGTCGCGCGGCGCGTCCGCGGCGCGCAGGGTCATCGAGCTCATCAGAAAGACGCAGCCAAGGAGAACGGCGAAGCCGCCGCTCAGCCGCAAACGCCTCCGGGGTTGATCATCGCACTTCATAAACTTCGATCTGCGCACGACCGGTGGCACCATTGGCGTCGACCACCTGAACCGAGTAGCGTTCCCCGGCATCGACCACGATCACCAGCGCGGCGTCCTTGCTGTCGGCGTCCAGCGCGTAGGCGCCGACCGTGTTCATCACGCCCGCCAGCGAGCTGTCCCAATCATCGTTGCTGGCGATCATCGCCGAGGCGCCTTTGAACACCGTGATCTTCGGGTCCGCGATCATGCCGGGCACGCCCAGGCCGGCCAAGGTCGGCCCCACCCCGCGGATCAACAAGCGGGCTTGACCGGTGCCGCCGACAAAGAAGCCGGCGGTGAGGATGTCGTCGCCGTCGCCGGTGCGGTTCAGCGCCGAAAGATTGGAAAGACGCGGACCGGTCGCGCTCGCGGCCGTGTCGTAGAGTTCACCGAGCACGACGCCGGCGTCGGAACCGGAGATTTCGATCGTGTTGCCGCTGGTGACCGTCGCGATGGCGGCGGCATCTTTGCTTCCGGGGGTGTAGCCAAAGGCACCGAGGGCATTGGCGGTCGAAGCGACGGTGGCGGCGTCCCAGTCCTCGTTGGCCACGACCACGTTGCCGTCCTTTTGGACGTAGAACTCGGGATCTTCCATCGCGCCTGTAACGAAGTCGGCCAGCGCCGGACCGCCCACGCGAGCCAGCACGTCCTTGCTGCCGCCGGCCATGTAGAAACCGAGGGTCAGGGTCTGCCCTGCCTCCAGCGGCGCGCGCACCGAAAGATTGGTGAGGTAGCTGTTGCTGGTGTCGGGCGGCGTGGTGTCGAACTCGACCGCGAGGGTATCGTCGGCCGAAAGATCGCGCACGAAAGTCTGCGTCTCACCGTCGTAGGTGACCGTGATGCGATGCAGGCCCTTGAAGACCGTGCCGGTGTAGGCGCCGGTCGCATCGGAGGTGCCGCTGAGATCGGTCCACCAAGTGCCTTTGACGCGGTCGACCCAGACCTGACCGCTGGGTTTGATCACCCAGTTGGCGTCGTCGCTATCGTCGATGAAGATCGCATTGTCGCGCCAGTGCAGGCTGTCGCGCAGGCCCCAGATGGTCACGCCGTCGACCGACGGGTGTTCAAATGCGCCTTCGAGCACGGCGGCGGTTACCTCCGCCTGCTGTTCGGGCGTCGCGCCCGACCATTGCTGGGTGTTGATATCGAGCTCCGTGACCTCCAGGCGCAGACCCGGCAGACCGTCGGGGTGGTTCGCGGTTGGCGCCATTGGCGCGGCGAGGATGTTCAAGCGGCGGGTGATCTGCGCCTTGGTGGTCGGCCGGTCCATGTGGGCCTGCAGACCGATGCCGTGGATGGCGCCGCCCGCATCACGGATCGCGTCGACGAAATTTTTGTAGGCAATGACGTCGGCATCGTTCTCCTGCCAGAAATTGAGGATGTTGTATTCGTTGATGTAGAGCTGCGCGTCCGGATCGACGGCGTTGGCGCGATTGAACCACTCGGCGACCTCGGCGGCCTGCTCCGCGATGAGGGTCGTGTTGGTCGAGCCCGGGACCGCCTTGTTGATGATGAAATTACGCTCGTGGAAGTGCTCATTGTAGAGGTCGAACACGTCGACGCCGGAGCCCTTGAAGATCGTGTGGTAGTCCGTCACATGATTGCGGATACGCGTCTTCACCTGATCGGCATCGGTCATCGCCTGCAGGTCGGCGGGCAGTTGATATTGCGCCCCCCAGACGGTCACGTGCCCCCGCACCCGAAAGTCCTGCTCGCTGCCAAAGGCCTTGAGCGCCATCGCATCGCTCACCGTCTGCAGCGAGGCTGCCGCCGGGCGATTCTCGACGTAGGTCCACTTCATGTAGTTCCCGAAAGTGATCGAGTTGAAGTAGGTCTGCAGCATGTCGATGCCGCGCACGTCGTAATCGGAGGTGCCTTCGTAGAGCTCGCCCGAGACGATCGCCGAGCCGAAGCGGAACGAAGGGTTCAGCATGTCGACCTGGATGCTGGCCCCCGGCAGCGGCGCGGCCGACTGATTGGTGACCTGCACCGCCAGGGTGCTTTGACGATGGGAGAGGTCCTGGGCGGAGACGGTAAGGGCACCGAACAACGCGCACAGGCCAAGAACAGGGCGGGAACAAACAAGCATCGTAGGCAGACGGGGTTAAGGGGAGGCGCCAAGCTGGCTCGGGGCACCGGGTAGAGAAACGGTGAAACCATTCTAATTAATGCGCTGAAGGCAAAAGTTCCGGGACGATTGCCCCGGACAAAAACTCCGGCACGCTCAGCACCATGCGATCGAAACTTCGTTCCCTGCTACCCGCTGTTCTGGCGGTCTCCCTTGCCTCGGCCCAATCCCCCTTCAGCGACCGACTTTTGCAGAACGAAGGCTATTGGGGGGACGGCAAAGCAGAGTTGGCCGTGTTCAGTGCCAAGGAGGAGCGCTATGGCACCGTGCGTGACACCGAGGTGCGGCACATTCTCGTGCGCGAAGACTTCGCCGCCGCGGAACAGGTGAAGGCCGACGACTGGCAGGCGCCCGGCACCTACAAGGTCATCAAACTCAACCAAGTCATCACTGTCCCGACCGGCACTTACCGCTACGATCAGGGGCATTCCGCCTTCTGGCGGGTGCGGGATGGCCAACTGATCAAATTTGCCTCCACCACCAACGACTCCTGCGGCCTCAGCTACAAGCAGGGCAACTTCACCGACGGCGCGTGGCGGTATCGAGCTTTCACCTACTGGGAAGGCATGAGCGAGGTCGACACCACCGCGAATCCACCCCGGGACGCCCTCGCCTACGACGAATTGCCCTTCAAACTGCGCACGCTCGACTGGGGCAAAACCACCCTCTTCGAAGCGCCTTTGCTGGAATCCGTCATCGATTCCAAAGCCGATGCCCTCGTGTGGGCCCCCGCCGCCTTTGCCATCCAACGCGTGCCCGACGGCTGGCGGGTGACCGTGAGCCATGCCCGCGGCACCGATCGCCTCACCTTCGACCGCGCCAGCCCCCACGCCTTGAAACGTTGGCTGCGCTGGGACGGCAGCAGCCTCGAGCGCAAGCACCTCATCCGCCTGCCTTATTGGGAACTCAACCAACCCGGCGACGAGCGCTACCTGCAACCCGGCGCGACGTATCCGTGAGCCGGCTCGTTCCCCGGCCGAGCGCGGCGCCAGCACCGATCAGACGGTCTGCTGGTCTCTAGCGATTTCCGTTCTGGATCGCGGTCCCGCGAAATTGAGCCTGACGTCGTCCACCGTGCCGGCAACCTTGAGCTATGCGCGCAGCTGTTTTTGCGATCGTCTACCTCTCAAGCCTCGGCCTCCCCAGCACGCTGACCGCATGGGAAACGGTGCTCCAGTTTCCCAACGACGAAGGGCTTTGGGGCTACCCCCGCACTTCACCTGCGGACCCATCTTCCGACGGCGGCGTCGAGGCGGGGCAAAGCAAAGTAATCTATCATTATGTGTTTGGGGCGGACATCGCGCGGAACCCCGAGCGCGCCTACCCGAACCTGGTCTGGGACACGCCGCCTTTTTTCGGAGGCTTTCTGCTCTATTCAGAGAACAACTCCAACGGCTCCTACCTCCCCAATTTCGTGCGAACGATCGGGAGCTCGGCCACGGGTCACGGTCACATTTCGCTCCCCGTAACCGAAATCATCAAAACAGGCACCTCCGGCACCCTCACCAACGCGGTAATGGGCACCTTGGTGACCCCCACCGCAATCTCCGGCGACGGTGAGTTTCGTATCCTCATCTTCGAAAAAACCTTCGACCATCCCCAAGCCAATGGCGGTCTGGCCGAATTTAGAGGCGCGGCTTTCGACGGCACCCGCTGGCTTGTCACAGCCGATGCCGCCAGCGAGGTGCCCAACGGCGGAGTGGAATCCGTGGTGGTCTCGACCCGCGCCGGTTGGCACGTCCTGGACACCTCCAACTTCACCTACGACCCGGCGGTCACGACCCCGGCGGGCCCACTCACGCAAGCGGGGGTGTGGTTCATGGCCACGGAAACGAGCGCGCCCGCCGAGGCCGGATTCCAGTTCGGAATTTCCGATGCCTACTTCACCAACCGCGTCCCCCCCACCGTTTACCAGCCGGATCAAGACGGCGACAATCAGGTCTCGTTGTCCGAACTGCTCAGCGTGATTGAACTCTACAACAGCCGTTACGGTTCGGCTCGGACCGGAAACTACGATGCCAACTTCGCGGCCGACTCGACGCGTGCGCCGACGGCGATTGCACTCTTCCCGACCTACTACGCCGCCGACACCGATCGCGATGGCGCGATCTCGCTGAGTGAACTGTTGCGGGTGATCGAAATATACAACGTCCGCGAAGGCACGACGCGGACCGGTCGTTATCAAACCAACACCACCCAAGACGACGGCGTGGCGCCCGCCTCCACCTGAACAGGGTCGCCAACGCGCCTGGTGGGCGAGGCGCTGGCGCCCGCCCGGCGGTTCCGGCGAAACCGCCCTACCTCAATCCCGCGTCCCGGCGCCGGCCAAGGACTCGTGCTTCTCCACTTCCTTCTCGATCTCCGCCGCCTGCACCAGGCCGTGGGCGCTGGATTTGCCGGTCACCTTCACGACCATCGCATCCATCATGATGTAGATCGCCGGAATGACGAAGAGCGTGAGGAAGGTCGCGATGGCCAGGCCACCGACGATCACCAGGCCCATCGGGTTGCGCGTTTCACTGCCCGGCCCGGTGGCCAGCGCGAGCGGCAAGGCACCCAGGATGGTGGAAATCGCCGTCATGAGAATCGGTCGGAAACGCAGCGTCGCCGCCTCGTGCGCGGCCTGCGCCGCGTTGCGGCCTTCGATGCGCAGCTGATTGGCGAACTCGACAATCAGAATGCCGTTCTTGGCCACGAGTCCGATCAACATGATGAGCCCGAAGCGGGAGAACAGGTTGTCGGTGAGAGGCGTTCCCCAAAAACGTGAGGCCCACAATACCGCCACGCCGCCGGTGAGCGCCAGCACCACGCCGCTGAAGATCGTAATCGGGTGAATCCACGATTCGAACTGGGCCGCGAGAATCAAAAAAGTGAATACAAGCGCCAGGCCGAAGAGCATGCGCGCGTCGGACGAGCTTTCGACAAACTCCCGGGTCTCGCCGTCCCAGGTGTAGTTGTAGCTTTCGGGCATGAGGTTGGCGGCCAGCCGCTCCAGCTCCGCCACGCCGTCGCCTTGGGTGAAGCCGTCGTTCAACTGGGCCGAGAGGGAGATCGAGCGTTGGCGGTCGAAGTGCGGATACGAGTCCGGCACGATCTCCTCGCTGGTCTCAACCAGATTGCTGAGCTGCACGAGCCGACCCTCCGTCGAGCGGAGATAGATCTTGCCGAGGTCGGACGGCGAGGTGCGATCCGAGTCCTCCACCTGCAGCATGACATCATACTCGTCGGCCCCGCGGCGGAATCGCGTGACCCGCCGGCCACCGAAGAGTGATTCGAGCGTCGTCGCGACATCGATCACCGGCACCTTGAGGTCGGCCGCCCGGGCGCGGTCGACGCGCACATTGAGCTGCGGGTTGTTGGGCTCGGGCGAGATGCGCGGGCGGTTCAGCACCTCGCTGTCACGCAGGGCGGTCGTCATCTGTGCGGCGATGTTCTGCAGCTCGTCAAACTCCGGCCCCACCAGCACCATCTGCACGCCCCCCGAGGAGCTGCGACGGCCGCCGAGCGGACGCACCGGCGCGGCGATGATCATGCCTCCGGGGTTTTCCCCAAACTTGCCGCGCAGTTCGGAAAGCACCTCCTGCGTCGACCGGCTGCGGTCCTCCCAGTTTTTGAGCATGACGAACATGAAACCGCGGTTGGCCCCGCCGCCGCCCATGCCGGTGATGCGAAACATCTTGTCGATCTCCGGCGTATTGAGGAGCACCTCCTCCGAATCGCCGGCGTAGCTGGCGGCGTATTGCGGCGTGGAGCCGAGCGGGAAGTTCATCATCACCCGAAACACGCCGCGGTCTTCGTTGGGCGTGAGCTCGCGCTGCAAGTGGCCGTAGAACCACGGTCCGGCCGCGGCGAATCCGGCGACGATGAAGAGCATCAACCACTTCACGCGCAGCACCCCGGACAGCACCCGGGAAAACGTGCGATTGATGGCCTCAAACATCGGTTCGGTGAGGCGGTAGAACAGACCGTGCTTGATCGTGCCGTCGCCGCTGTTGCGCCCGACGAGGAGGCGGGAGCACAGCATGGGCGTCAGGGTGAGCGCGATGAGACTGGAAACCGAGACCGCCACCGCCAGCGTGATGCCGAACTCGTAGAAGAGTCGGCCGGTGCGACCCGACTGAAACGCCACCGGCACGAACACCGCGATGAGGGTGAGCGTCGTCGAGATGACCGCGAAGGCCATCTGCCGGGCGCCGAAGATGGCGGCGTGAATGGGCCCCTCCCCGTTCTCAATGCGCCGGTAGATGTTCTCCAGCATCACGATCGCATCATCGACCACGAGTCCGACCGCCAGCACCAGCGCCAACATCGTGAGCAGGTTGAGGCTGAAGCCCATGGCCTGGATCACCGCAAACGAGCCCACGATCGAGACCGGGATCGCGACCAGCGGAATCATCGTCGCCCGCCAGTCGCGCAGGAAGACGAAGATCGTGAGCACGACCAGGATGCCCGCGATGTAGAGGGTGTAATACACCTCGTCGACCGAACGCTGGATGAAGATACTCGTGTCGTAGGCGACCTCCAGGTTCACGCCCTCCGGCAGGTTGCGGCGCAGCTCGGGCAACAGGGCCTTCACCTCGTCGGCCAGTTGCAGCAGGTTCGCCTGCGTCTGCTTTTGCACCTGCATGCCGACCGCGGTTCGCCCGTTAAAATAGGCCTGCACGCGATAGTCGCTGGAACCGAGCTCCACGCGACCCACGTCGGAAAACTTCACCTGCGTCTCGCCCCGCGTGGCCAACACGAGGTTCTCGTAATCGCTCACTTCGTTGAGCCGGCCCTCCAGGCGCATGCTGAACTCGCGGGTGACCGATTCGAGACGGCCGCTGGGGATGTCGACATTCTGCTGGCGCAGCGCGCGCTCGATGTCGGACACGGTCAACTGATACGCCGCGAGCCGGTCGGGGTCGACCCACAGGCGCATCGCATAACGCGGCGCCCAGGCCCGCACACGGGACACGCCCGGCACGGTTTGCAAGCGTTGCACCACCACGTTTTCGGCCAGCTCGGACAGCTCGAGCCGGGAGTGCCGATCGGAGTTCATCGAGAGCGTGAGCACCGGGTCGGCGTCGGAGTCGGCCTTCTCTACTTCGGGCGGATCCACCTCGTCGGGCAAGCGATCGACGACGCGGCCGATCTTGTCGCGCACGTCGTTGGCCGCCTCGTTGATGTCGCGGCGCAGATCGAACTCGAGGGTCACGCTGCCGCGGCCGGCGTTGGCGTTGGCGCGCATGATGCGCACGCCGTCGATGGAGGAGAGTTCCTCCTCCAACGGATCGACGATCTGGGTTTCAACGACCTCCGCCGCCGAACCGGGATAACGGGCGTCGACCGAGACGATGGGCGTCTCGATGTCCGGATATTCCCGCACCGGCAAACGCTGGAAGGCGAGACTGCCCACCAGCAGGATGAGCAGCGCGAGCACGATGCAGACGACCGGTCGCTTGATGGAGACGTCGGAGAGGAGCATGGGAAAAGCGGTTACAGTGCGACCGGAATCAGCGGGGACGGCACCGGTTACGGGGTCAGGAACGCGTCGCGCAGCGGCATGGGATCCAGCGGCGCGCCCGGGAAGAGAATCAGCGCGCCAACCCCCGAAGCGACCACTTGCGTGCCCTCCTCCAGCGGACCGCGCAGCGGCGTCACTTCAACGAGTCCCCCGGCGCGCAAACCGGTGCGCACGGGCGTGAAGGCAGCCTTGGGCACATCGCCACTTTGATCGACGGTGATGATCTGCACGCCGCGCGAGTTGGTGAGGATCGCGCCTTCCGGCACCGCGAAGACGCCGGACTTCTCGTCGAGCAGGAGGTTGATGTTGGCAAACATGCCGGGACGCAGGCCGGGAGCGGCCGACTTGATGATGGCCTTCACCTCGGAGGAGCGCACCGCCCGATCGATCGTCGAACTCACGAAGTAAACCTCGCCGGTGAGATCCTGTTCGTCGTCGGCAAAGGTCTCGGCGCGCGTGCGCAGGGTGACCACGGTGCCGGGGTGCACCTTGGCGAGGTAACGTTCCGGCACCTGGAAATTGATCTTCAGGCGGCTCAGGTCGTCGATCGTCGTGATGACGGTGGTCGGCGTCACGTAATCGCCCGGCGAGATCGCCCGCGCCCCCACCACCCCGGCGAACGGCGCGCGGATCTCGGTCTTGGACAAACGCAGGCGGATGAGCGACAGCTCGGCCTGTGCCGCGGCGAACTCCGAGCGGGCGCGGTCATACTCGGACTGCGCAATGGTGCGCGATTGGCTCAGGTTCTCGCTGCGTTCGACGTTGAGTTTGGCGAGGTTGAAGCGCGCCTCGACCTGGGCCTGCTGGGCCTGCAGCTCGGCGTCGTCAATTTTGAGCAGCAGGTCGCCCGCCTTCACCTGCTGGCCCTCGTCGAAATAGATGCCGCGCACGATGCCGCCGATCTCGGTGCGCATCTCGGCCGATTCATTGGCCGCGATCGAACCGACCAGATTGAGGGTTTCGACCATGTCGCGCTTGGCGAGGGTCACGACCTCGACCGGCTGAGCCCGGTTGGCGTTGGCGCGCCCGGCACCGGAGCCGGTTGCCGGCCGATCGCCGGATTCTTTGGCGCAACCGGAGGCAAACAGAGCACCGGTGAGCGCAATAACGGCAAGGGAGGCACGGGGTGAAAGCGTCCGCATGAGACCACGGGTTGAAGCGGGCATGAACATCGGACGCAAAGTTCGCCCCCGATTTACGTTAATGGCAAGAGAGCCCTACGAAGAATCAACCGCGCCGCGCACGGGCCGCGCGGGGCCACCGTCATCTCGCCGTCCCGAGGGCCGGCGTCCACCTTGGTGCTGCTCATCAGGCCGGGCCGGCGTAGAGGCAGTCGATCTCGATGCGTTCGCCACAGGCGCAGGTCACGATGAGGTGGGTGACCTTGTCGCCTTGTTTGACGCACTCCACGGTCGGCTCATGCGCGTGACCGCCCCCTCCCATGGGAGCACGCGATCCACCACCGGCCCCCGCGGCCGAGGTTTGGGCACTCACACCACGATGGGCCGCCGGTTTTTCCAGCAAGGGTTTGAGGGACGGCACAGAGGCCGAGGGGCGGCCGGAGAGAAAGGACTTCATTCGGAATAGGAAACGGGGGATTCGCCGCGGCGGGCGCGGGTGCCGACCGTGAGGCTGAAGGACACACGCTGGTTGCTCTCGTCTTCGGGCGGCACGTCGGGCAGCGCGCGGGTCGCCGCAAAGCCGGAGACGCGTTCGATGAGCTTGCCTTCGACGGCGTAGTGCACGAGCGCGCGACGCGCGGCATTGGCGCGGTCGCTGGAGAGTTCCCACGGCGTGTAGGTTTCGTCGGGAAACTCGAGGCCGGCCTTGGTGTGGCCTTCGATGACGACGTTGAACTTGTGGCGGTCGATGACCCAGGCGAGGCCTTGAATCACAAAGGTCCCCCACTCCGTGAAATCGGCCGTGTTGTCGATGAAGAGCGGCTGACTCTCGCGATCAAACAGGGTGATGCGCAGACCGTCGGAGGTGACCTGGATGTCGATCGGCCGGTTGGCGAAATTTTCGTCCAGGTGCAGCAGCCGGTAGAAGTCCTTCGCGACCGAGTTGAGGAACTGCAGGTCGATGGTGCGGGCGTCGGAGGTGCTTTGGTTCGGCCCGGCGCCGTCCTCGCTCTTGGAGCTGCTGCTCGACTTGGTGGGCTGATTGGTATCGAAAGGCAGGATACCGGTGGTGGCGTCCATCGGTGAGTTGAAGGGCGACTGAAAATAGCGGGAGGTCGCGAGCAGGATCTTTTCGTCCTGGGCCGAGATCCACAGCACCATGAAGAGCGCCATCATCGCCGTCACGAAGTCGGCGTAGGCCACTTTCCAGGCGCCACCGTGGTGACCGCCCCCCTTCTTCTTTTTGCGCTTGGCCATGGCCGGGGATTACTTGGGCGACGGCAGCGACTTGAGGGTTTCCTCGAGTTGCTCGCCGTCGGGTTGGACGGAGGAGTCCAGGGTGCGACGCGCGATCTCCACCGCGGTGAGCGGCGCGAGCCCCTTGGCGAAGGCGGCGACGGCGGCGAGGATGCAGTTGAGCACCTGCATCTCGGAGCTGTTGTTGAACTTCACGCGGTTGGCCAAGGGATTCACAAACCCGTAGGCCACAAAGATGCCGAGCAGCGTGCCGGTGAGCGCCGCGGCCACGCGTTCGCCCACCACCTCGGGACCGTCGGAGATGGCGGACATCGTGTTGATGATGCCCAACACCGCCGCGACGATGCCAATGCCCGGGAGGGAGTCGCCGACGAGCTGGAGGAGGTGCACCGGGTGCTCCTTCTCCTCCCCGCGCGCCTCGAGCTCACCATACATGAGCTCCTCGAGTTGGTCGGGTTTGATCTTGCCGTCGATGATCGGCTTGAGGCCGTTGAGCAGGAAGCTCATGCGCTCGTGATCGGCGGTGAAACCGGGATAACGCTGAAAAATGGAACTCTCCGTCGGGTTCATGACGTGCTCTTCGAGCGCGATGAGACCGTTGCGGCGACCGACCATGAAGATCTCGTAGAGCAGCTTGAGGATGTCCTCGTAATCACTCTTGGAAGGTCCCCCGCCCTTCAGCGCGACGAGAACCTTGTGAATGATTTCCTTCATGATGTGACCCGGCGACGCGATGATGAGCACGCCCAGCGCGACACCGAGAATGACGACAAACTCCGACACGTGCAGCAGCACCATCGGGTTGCCGCCGGCGATCATGAAACCGCCAATCGTCGAGATGAAGACGATAAGTGAACCAACGATGATGAGCATGGCCGGAAAAGAGGGTTAAGGCTGGCGAAAGATGGAGCCGAACGCTCAGCGGTTGCGGGCGCGTTGGATCCAGGAGCGCAGACCGAGAATGGCTTGGCCGTGAATCTGGCAGATGCGGGACTCGGTGAGGCCGAACACGGCGGCGATTTCCGCGAGGCGCATGTTTTCAAAGTAATACATGGCGAGGACCTTCTTCTGCACGTCGGGCAGTTGCTCGATGCGGTCGGCGACCATCTTGAGCAGCTCGTCCTTCTCCATGTTGGCGCAAACGTCCTCGGCCTGATCGTCGGCAATGAGGTCGTGCAGGGTGCCGCCGGAGCTTTCCTCGTCCTCGAGGGGCTGATCGATCGGCACGAAGCTGATCGGGCGGATCTCCTCCTGCCAGCGGGCAAATTCCTTGGGCTCGAGGCCGAGGTGTTCGCGCACCTCTTCGTCGGTGGCGGCGCGGCCGACCTTTTGCTCCACCTCGGTGATGGCGTTGCGGATCTTGCGGGCCTTGGCGCGAGCGCGGCGCGGGCACCAGTCGAGGCGACGCAGCTCGTCAAGCACGGCGCCACGGATGCGGGTGGTGGCGTAGGCGGCGAAGGTGTGACCCTGCTCCGGATCGAAACGGTTGACCGCCGCGATGAGACCGGTGACGCCGACGCTGTAGAGGTCCTCCACCTCCACGTGCGCGGGCAGGTGAATCTTGATGCGATCGACGACGTTGCGGACGAGCGGGAGGTGACGTTCGATGAGTTCAGACTCGTCGACGGGGCCGGTCACCCCGGAGTAGACGCGCCACGCGGATGAGGCTTTGGGGGCTTCCGGGACGTGTTTGAGAGCGGCGTTGTTCATGGCGGGTGGGTGGGTTCAAAAAGGTTGAAGGGACTCAGGTGCGGGCAGGCATGGCGGGGGCGGCGGCGGACGAACGGGCAAGCGCGGGGTTGGCGGCTTCCCGGCGGGAGGCGGTTTTGGAGGCCAGGGCGGCGGCATCCTTTTTCTCTTGGGCGGCGGCCTCAGCGGCGGCCTCCTCTTCGGCAAGGCGGCGACGGATTTCCAAGGTCTCGGTCAGGGCCCGCTCGAGTTGCGACCACCACCAGCGCAGCAGCCAGGCGCCGGCGAGGCAGGCGATCGCGGCATCACGCAGGATGAGATCCAGCGGACGGTCGGCGGTGAATCCAGCGACAGCGGCGAGGAAAAACCCGGTGAACCCACCCCAGAGCATGACGGTGCGCATCGTGGTCAGGCTCCCGGGATGGTGCGGCGGAGCAGAGCGTCCACCGCTTCGGTTTCGAGTTCTCCGACGAGGCTGGGACCGGTGCCGAGGAAGAGCGGCGTGACCGCGCCCTCGAGCAGGAAGTCCCAGAGCTTGCCCCAGTGGGCGAGCTCGTCGACGTGAGTGAAGACAACGTGGGTCGCACCAAGCTCGCGTCCCACGGAGTATGCCGACTGCAGAGCGGCGCGATCGTGCAGCGCGTGCAGCACGAGAACGCGGCTGGTGAAACCGCTCTGGTCGAGGAAGTCGGCGAGATGCTCGTCTTGCTGGCGGCCGAGACGCAGGCTGGGCAGATCGGCGAGCAGGAAGTCCTGATTGCGGTTCTGCTCGCGCAGCGGCGCGGTGCCGTCGACGTGCATGAGGTTGACGCCGAGCGCCTCGCAGAAAACCGCGAGACCATCGGCGGGATTGGGCCGGTCAAACTCCACCTTGGCGACGGAGCCGGTGCGGCCTTTTTGAAAAACTTGATGCGACAGCCACTTGCTCAGCGCGGTGGTGCGGCCGGTGCCGGCGAGCCCGAGGAAGGCCACGCGATCGGTGAGCAGGCGACGCTTCGGCGCGGTGGCGACCTCGCGCAGCTCCTCACCGATGTGGCTGAGCGCCTCGTGCAGCGGACGCTGCTCGATGTCGCGCCAGCGCGGGCTGCCCTGCAGGCGGGCCATCATGATGTCGGAGAACCCACCGCGACGCAGCACGTCGGGCAGGAGGCGGCCGGTCTTGCGTTCCGGTCCGGCGTAAAAGTCATCGGCCTCGATACCCACCGCCGGGCGACGGGTGCGGGCGTTGGCGTCGGCCGGCGTGTCCCCCGTGGCCGCATCGCGGGCCTGGCCGTAAGTGCCGGCCACCGAGTGGGTCGCGGCTTGATTGGCAGCCGGGGCCGGGACCTCGGCGATCGTGGCGGGGGCGGGCTCGGCCTCCTCCGCGGCGGGCAATTCGGCAACAACCTCGATCTGCGGCCGGGAGAACAGACCCTTGAGGCCGGAGTTGGGCAGATTGCGAACAGACAACACCCGGGCGGTCGGCCCCAGCTCACGGCGAATCGTGTCGACCGCCTCTTGGGCGGAGTGCACGACCAGGCGGTAGGTGGCGCCCGGTTGAGCCTGAGTGTTGAGGTTGGTTTGTGCCATCGGCGGTCTTGATCGCAACCCACGTGCCAAGAACCAGCGATAGCCTGTTACCTATTCGCTATGAGCGTTTTAAAAATTTCATATTTTATTCAAGCACACCAAAAGCCGACCGAGGGAATTCCCCCGGGGGGCAAGCGGCAGGAATTGCCGAGAGGCGGCGAAAACCTTGCCGAGAAGGGTCCTCCTCAGTCGCGACGGGGGATGACCGCAAGGCTGGTGCGTGCTTTTGCGAAGTGCCCGGCCGGCAGGTAGCCGCCGAAGGCCAGCGTCGGCATGACCAACGCGCGTTTGCCGAGCAGGGTGCCCGGTTGGAGCACGGCATTGCAACCGACCTCGGCCGCATCGCCCAAAATCGCGCCCATCTTGCGCAGTCCGGTCTCCACCACGCGGTCCGGCAGCCGGACGAGCACGGGAGATTGATCGAGGCGCAGATTGGAAAGCACGACGCCCGCGGCGAGATGGGCGCCGTTGCCCAGCACCGAGTCGCCCACGTAGCTAAAGTGCGGGACCTGCACGCCATCCATCAGCAGGCAGTTCTTAAACTCACAACTGTTCCCCAGCACGCACCCGGCGCCGACGATGACATTGCCGCGCACAAAGGCACCCGGACGGATCTCCGTGCCCGCGCCGATGTATGACGGGCCGATCAGCGTCGCCTGACCGGGCAGCTTCACGCTCGGGTCGAGCCATACCTCCCCCTCCACCACCACGCCGGGCGGCAGGTCCCGCTCCGCCGTGTTGCCTTTCAGGTCCGCCAACGCGCCTTTGATCGCGCCGACCCATTCCCACACCGGCGCTTCGGCCGCAAAGTGGGCGGCAAAAGCCTGCAGCGAAGGGGGCAGCGCAAAAAACTCGTCGGCTCGCATGCTCCCAGTCCAAGCCGAGCCCGCGCCCGCGGTCAACCTCCCCAATCGCGCATCGCCTTCGCCACCCCGCCTTGCTTCTCTATTTCAGCTTTTCAGCATTTTTGAGTTTCAGCTCTTCTCCCGTGTCGTCCCCTGCCCTTCAGCGCCTCCGTTCCCAGCTTCCCGACAACCGTGTCGCCATCGACGACGCCACCCGGGCCACCTACGACGCCGACGCCCAGACCGCCTACCGCCAGCGCGCCGTCGCGGTCGTTACCCCGCACACCGCCGAAGAACTGATCGCGACCGTGCGCTGGTGTCGCGCCGAGGGCGTGCCCTTCACCGTGCGCGGCAGCGGCACCGGGCTCTGCGCGGGCGCCACCCCCGTCGAGGGCGGCATCGCCATCGTCACCACCCGACTCAACCGCATCCTTCGTCTCGATCCGAACCAACGCATCGCCGTCGTCGAGCCGGGTGTGGTGAACCTCAACCTCACCGCCGCCGCCGCGCCGCACGGCCTCTTCTACGCGCCCGATCCGTCGAGCCAACCCGTCTGCACGCTCGGCGGCAACGTGGGCTTCAACGCCGGCGGTGCCCACTGCCTGAAACACGGCATGACCTCCAACCACGTGCTCGGCCTCAAAGCCGTGCTCGCCACCGGCGAGGTCGTGACCTGGGGCGGAGACACGCGCGACACCATCGGTCCCGACTGGACCGGACTCTTTGTCGGCAATGAGGGCCTCTTCGGCGTCGCCCTCGAAATCACTCTGAACCTCCTCCCCATCACCGACGGCGTCCACACCGTGCTGGCCGGCTTCCGCAGCGCCGAGGCCGCCGGCCACGCCGTCTCCGCCATCATCGCCGCCGGTATCGTGCCCGTCGCGATCGAGCTGATGGATGAGTTGACCATCGAAGCCGTGCGCCCAGTCGTGCCGATTGACTATCCGCCGGACTGCAACGCCCTGCTCCTGATCGAGCTCGACGGCCCCGCGCCCATCGTCGCCGCGGAACGCCCGCGCCTCGAAAGCGTGTTGCGCGCCAGCGCCACGACCGGACTCGTCAGTGCCCGCGACGCCACCGAACGGGCTCGCATCTGGAAGGTCCGCAAGAGCGCTTACAGCGCCTATGGCCGACTCGCACCCAGCAACATGGTGCAGGACTGTGTCGTCCCGCGCCGCCATCTCGGCGAAGCACTGCGTCGCATCGGCGAACTCGCCTCCGCCGCCGGCATGCGGGTCGCCAACATTTGCCACGCGGGCGACGGCAACATCCACCCCAACCTGCTGCACGACGCCCGCGAACCCGGCGCCCACGACCGCGCCGAACACCTCTCCGGCCAGATCCTCGAAGCCTGTCTCGAGCTTGGCGGTTCGATCACCGGCGAACACGGCGTCGGTCTCGAAAAACGGCCCTACGTCGAACGCATGTTCGGCCCCGCCGAAACCGCGTTCTTTCATCGCCTGCACCGTGCCTACGATCCGGACGGCATTGCCAATCCCGGGAAGCTGCTCCCGCCGGAACGGCCCGACCCAAAGCCCTCCGCCGAACCGGGCTCCCTCACCGAGCTCGCCGACCTCGTTCGCGACACCCCGCGGCTGCTACCAGTCGGCGCGCGCACGAAACCCGCGCTCAGCGACGGCTTCGACGGCGAGCTCGTCTCACTCCGCCAACTGACCGGCATCACCGCATACGAACCGGCCGAGTTTGTGCTCACCGCTCTCGCCGGCACAACGCTGCGCGAGATCAACGACACCCTCGCGGCATCGGGCCAGTGCCTCGGATTCGACCCGCCCTTCGCCGACCTCGGCGCGACGCTCGGCGGCACGGTTGCCGCCAACCTCAACGGCCCGGCCAGTTTCGCGCGTGGTCGGGTGCGCGACGCCGTGCTCGGCCTGACCTTCATCGACGGGACCGGCCAAGCCCTCACCGTCGGCAGCCGGGTGGTGAAAAACGTCGCCGGCTTCGACGTGCCGAAGTTCCTCGTCGGCTCCGCCGGCCACTACGGCGTGCTCACCGAGATCACGCTCAAAGTCGTGCCGCGGCCGGAAGCCACGATCACGCATGCGATCCCGTTCGCGGATCCGACCGCATTGTCCGCCCTCCTGCCGCGCCTCGCCAACAGCCCCACCTTGCCCGAAGCGGTCGATATCGACGGCCTCAACCGGCGCCTGCTGGTGCGGCACAGCGCGCCCGCCGACGCCTTGGACACGCTGGTGGCGAGCATCGCCAAATTGCCCGGCGCAACGCTCGCCGAAAACAAGGCCACCTCACCGTCGATCCTCGCGGCGGCGGCGACACCGCTTCACCGCCTGCGCGTGCCCCATTCTGCCTTGGCACCGTTGCTGGAGGCCTTTGGCACACAGGTTCACCTGCACAGCGCCGGGGCCCACGGTTGGTTCGGCGGCGACTTGTCGGTGGAGACGGCAACCCGGTTCTTTGAGTGGGGCATCACGTGGCAGACCTTGCGCGGCACCACCGCCACCGCGGTCCAGTCGCCACATCGTTCGGAAATCGAAAAGGCGGTTCAACGCGTCCTGGATCCGGAGCAACGTTTCAGCGCGCGGACGGAGGGTTGACGGATTCCGTCAGTCGGCCCACCTCTGCGGGCTTCCGTGAGTGCCCTTTCGACCGACCTCTTTGACTACGAGCTGCCTGATCACTTGATCGCGCAATCTCCCGCCGCGCGGCGTGATGCCTCGCGACTCTTGGTGGTGGACCGAGTCTCGCGTTCGATCGCGCACCACCACTTCACAGACTTGCCCGAGTTGCTCGACGGCAACGACCTGCTCATCCGCAACAACGCCGCGGTGCTACCCGCCCGCCTGCGCGCGCAACGTCCCACTGGCGGCGCGGTGGAGTGTTTTTTGCTCCGCGCCGAGTCGACCGACGACGCCGGCCACGAAGCCTGGTGGTGCTTGCTGCGGCCCGGTAAACGCCTGCCCGTCGGCGCGACCTTCGCGCGCGAGGGCGCCTTCACCGCGACCGTGCGGGAGAAGCACGAGGACGGGGTCGCGTTGGTGGACTTCGTCGTCGGTGACGGCCAGACCTCGCTCAAGGACGTGGCCAATGCGCTCGGCGAAATGCCGCTGCCGCCCTACATCTCGCGGCCAGCCGATGACGATCGCCGGGCCGCGGACTTGGAGCGTTACCAAACCGTCTACGCCGACCGTTCCCGCCAAGTCGCGGTGGCCGCGCCCACGGCAGGTTTGCACTTCACACCCGAAATCCTGGGCCGGCTCGAGACCAAAGGCGTCACCGCCCACGAGGTGACCTTGCATGTGGGTCTCGGCACCTTTCGGCCCGTCATGACCGAAAACATCACCGACCACGACATCCACCGGGAACTCTACGAGCTGCCGGCCTCGACGCAGGAAGCGGTCCTGCAAACCCAGCGACGGCGGGTGGCGGTCGGCACGACCTCCGTGCGCGCGATTGAGGATTTTTGCAGCAAGCACGACGCGTCGCTCGGCCGACCGTGCGTGGATGAAGCCGGTATTTTCATTTACCCGCCGCGCACCTTCCGTGGCGTCGACGCGTTGATCACCAACTTCCACCAACCGCGCTCCACCCTGCTCTGCCTCGTGTCGGCCTTCCTCACCCCCGGCAGCACCGATGGCATCGCGTGGATCCGCGAAATCTACGCCGAAGCCATCGCCCGCGAGTATCGATTTTTCAGCTACGGCGACGCCATGCTGATCGTGTGATCAGTGCTCTGGCTGGATTTCGTTTTTACAGGAGACAACAGAGGGCAACGGAGCCGAACCAACGCTGATTTAACAGAAGGTAACGAAGGGCAACAATGCCTTCAGCCTGAACCTTGGTTCACTTCGTTACCTTCTGCAAAAAGCATCAGGCTGACCGCTCTGTTTCCCTCTGTTTCCTCCTGTAAAATATTCCCCTCAATAAGTGTCCACCAGCGAGCGCCAGCTGAGTTTCTCGCGCAGTTTCGCGGCGGTGACTTTGCGCTTCACGGTCACGACGACCGACTTCGGCTCGTTCGGATAGAGCTCGAAGAAGTTGTCGCTCGACCGGTAATCGAATCCCGCGAGATCGAAGGCGAGGCGGTGCTGCAACACCGGCGAGGTGAAGGTGAGGCGGAAACGTTGCGCGTCCAAGGCCTTCACCGCGCACCGGACTTTGCCGCGTGGCAGCTGCATGAAACGCGGCGCGGTGAGCAGCACGGTTTCTTCGCTCACGCGTTCGCCGGCGATGTCGAGACCGATGCGCACGTAGACTTGGTCGAAGCTGGCCGACTTGAAGAGCTTGCGGAGTGCGAGGGACTTCTGTCGCACGGAGGTGCCGGGCTGCAGGACCACCTTCTTCGATCCGCCGCCCAGCCGCGTGCCGTCGAGGTGCATGAGATCCCAGCAAACGACCCCACGCGCGTTTTCCAGCGCGTCGTAAACGGTGTAGACATGGGCCTCATCGACGGACGATTTGCGGTAGTTGCCAATAGTCACCGTCTCGTCCCCGGGCACGTGCGCCGTGACCAGCGCCGGCGCATAGAAGCGACGCGCGGCGTAGTGCAGTGCTTTCCACCTGCCGGTGAATTCGAGCGAACTCCATGAAGCAACCGGCCAGCAGTCATTGAGCTGCCAATACAGCGACCCCATGCACCGCGGCATCAGGCGCCGGTAGTGTTCGACGCCAACCTGCATGCAGCGCGCCTGGTTGAGTTGCGACAGGTAGATGAGGTCGTCCTGCGATCGCGGGAAACGATACTGCCGCGAAACGTAATCGAGAATGATCTGGTTGCCGGCCGCGTTCTTCTGGTGGTTCTCCATCGTCGGGCCGAACACGTTGGTGTCGTCCGGCGGGCAGAAAGTCGCGTTGGTCGCGGGCGAGCTGTAGCTCTGCATGCCAAACTCGGCCACGAAGCGGAACTTCCAGAGCTCGTAGGATTTGATCGGTTTGCGCGAGTGCCAGACATCCCAGAAGTGCGTATCGCCCGTCTTCTCGCCGGCCTCGTGCTCATGCTCCCCCCCCCGCCGCCACGGCGACGACGGCCAATACGGAGTCGACGGATCGTTTTCCGCCACCACCTCCGGCAGGAGTTCGTGGAAGAGCTTTTCGTAACCGGGACGCACGTCCGGTTTCTCCGCGTCGTGGATTGTCTCCTGATTGAGGCCCCAGATCTCGTTGTTGCCGCACCACAACGCGAGGCTGGCGCGATGCCGCAGCCGGCGCACGTTGGCCTCGGCCTCCGGTCGCACCAAGTCACGGAACGCCTCCTCCACCGGATACAGCGTGCAGGCGAAGGCGAAGTCCTGCCACACCATCAGTCCGAGTTCGTCACAGAGGTCGTAAAAGGCTTCGCTCTCGTAGATGCCGCCGCCCCACACGCGCATCATGTTCATGTTGGCGTCGACGGCGGACTGCAGGTCGCGGGCGTAGTCGGCGCGCTTGAGGTTGGCGACGAAGCTGTGCGCCGGAATCCAATTGGCCCCTTTGGCAAAAACGGGTCGGCCGTTGACGACGAAGCGGAAAGCCTGCCCCCACTCGTCTTCGCTTTGATCGAGCTCGATCGTGCGCAGGCCGATGCGTTGTTGCCAGACGCCGATGCGTTGGCCCGCGCCATCGAGCACTTCCACCGTCAGCGTGTAGAGCGGTTGGGCGCCCTGCCCGGCCGGCCACCAGCGCTGCGGGTTCGGCACTTCAAACGTCGTGCCCTCGCTGCGGGTCACGACTTTGCCGTCCAGCTTGAGCGTGGAGCGACACGTCGCCGCGGCATCCGGGCGCGCGAGTTCCGGGGTGAGCGAAAGCGAAACGGCGCCGTTCGCGGCGTGGTCCTGTTTCACCATCACGCTCTCCAGTCGGTTGGCGCTCCAGGCCTCCAGCCGGATGTCCCGCCAAATGCCCGCCGTCACCAACCGCGGTCCCCAGTCCCAACCGAACTGGCACTGCTCCTTGCGAATCCGGTTACAGTTCCCGACCGGGTCATTAAATTCCCGAAACACATACTTGTCGTGGCGGCGGCGCAGGTAGTCGCCCACCCGGTCGAAGCGCACGAACAATTCGTTGCGGCCCGGTTTGAGCAGTTTCTTCACCTCCCAACGAAAGGGGGTGAACATGTTGGCGGTGCGGGCGACGACCTTGCCGTTGAGGGTCACCGTCGCGAGGGTGTCGAGGCCTTCGGCCACCAGCTCGACGACGTCCTCGGTGAGAAGCTTGGCATCGACCATGAACCGCGCCCGATACTCCCAGTCGCGGTCCTCGATCCACTGCAGCTCCAGTTCATTGGTGCCGAAGAACGGATCCGGAATCTTACGATTTTGGCGCAAGTCGAGGTGCACACAACCGGGCACGCGTGCCGGCAACCACTGGCGGGTGGCCGCATCGCGAAAGGACCAAGTTGCACGGGACAAATCTAGGTGGGGCATAAACGAAATGAAGCTGAGCGGAGTGAAAGCGCGAGGCTAACGAATCATGCCGGGCGCCGTAAGGAGATCTCTTGTTTTGCCGTGGAGATTCCCGTGGCGATTGCGGCGCAACCCAGCCAAGGAGTTGACGCCGAGGGCCGGACCCGGCCCGATGGAGGCGCGCGCCGCGCCTACCCTTTTACGCTTCAAGCCCCCTGTCATGATGGCCTTTCCACCACGCCGCCTTCGAACCGTGGTTTCCGTTTTCGGACTCCTCCTGCTCTTCCTCTCCTCGACGACCCGCGGCACGCCGCCGGTGGAACTGCGCTTCACGCCCACCGCGACCGAAGGGAATCCTTTCAGCCGCGAGATCTGGGCGCGGGTGGAGACGCCCAGCGAACGCATCATGGAGCTGCCCGCGTATTACCGCGGCGGCGGCCAATGGGCCGTGCGCACCCGGGCCGCCGAGCGCGGCAACTACCGCCTGCAAAGTGTGAGCGAGTTCGTGGCCGACATCTCACGCCCGTTGAATTTTGAGGCGGAAGACCGCGGCCGGTTCCGGGTGCGGGACGAGGACGAGTCCGGCGGGTTCATCAGCATCGATCGTCGTTCCGGGCAGCGTTTCGTGGACGCGCGCGGCAACCTCTACACCCCGCTCGGCGGCAACCTGCCGTGGGCCACCGAGGGGCGGGATCCGGTGGATTACTACCGCGCGGCCTTCGCGGACTTCCAACGCGTGGGCTTCAACTGGAGCCGCGTGTGGATGTGCGACTGGGGGCAAACGAATCTCGACTGGGTTGACCCCGCCCACGGCGAACAACCCGAACTCGGGCAACTCGACCTGGATGTGGCCCGCCGACTCGACCGGATCATCAACGCGGCCGAGGACTTCGGTGTCCGCCTTCAACTGGTGCTGCAGCACCACGGCCAGTTCACCACCTACAACAACAGCGACTGGGCCGAGAACCCGTGGAACGCCGCCAACGAGGATGGTTTCCTGGAGGATCCCGCGGACTTCTTCACCGACGCCACCGCCCGCCGTCTCACCCGCGACAAATACCGCTACATCGTCGCGCGTTGGGGTTATTCGCCCGCAATTCTGGCTTGGGAACTCTTCAATGAAGTGATGTGGACCAACGCGCGCCGCGGCGATGCCGCCGCCAACACGGCCGTCGCCGACTGGCACACCGAAATGGCCCGCCTAATCCGCCGCTACGACGTCCACGGTCACCTCGTGACGACCAGCGATGACGATCTCTCACACGAGCTGTGGAGCGCGATGGACTACTACCAACCTCACCTCTACGCGACCAACATGATCCTCGGTCTGCAGTCGTTGGCCCTGAGCGACCGCGCGATCGACCGACCGGTCTTTTACGGCGAGATGGGGGACGACAACATGGTCGGCCTCTCCTCCGAGCAACGCGCCAGCGGTTTCGTCCACCCCATCCTCGCCTGGTCGGGACTCTTTGGCCGGGCCACCGCGCCGGCGCAGATGTGGTATGTGGAAACCCTGCGTGCGAACGACCGCTGGCCGGAGGTGGCCGCCTTGGCCGGATTTGTTGAAGCCTCCGGCATCCTGCGCCAAGCTCTGCCGCGCATTGAGCACCCCTTGGTGCTCGATGGTGCGACCACTTCCCTGCGTATCGGGCCCGGCCACTATTGGCACCGCGGCGCCAACCCCACGATCGACCTCCCGACCGACGGCACCGAGCCGCCCGAGCTGATCGAGTTCCGCCGCATCCTCGATAGCGCCGCGAAACCGGACACCGCCTTCCCCACCGCCATGACTTTGCGGCTGCACTCGCCGGCCGCCACCAACGCCCGCCTCACTGTCGCCAGCATCGCTCCAAGAGGCGGTTCGCTGCGCATCGCCATCGATGGCCAAGTCGTGGCCAACACGACCTGGCCGGCGGTCGCCACCGGACGTCCAGTGCCCCGCGACGTGGTTTTCGACTTCCGCCTCGGCTACGGCACGCATGAGATCACACTCGAAAACCCCCACGGCCCCGACTGGATCGATTTGGCCGGGCTCGACCTGGGTCTGCCCGTGCCCGCGCTCACCGCGGTTGCCCGACGCAGTCCCGACCGCATCGTCCTGTGGGTGCGTCACCGCGACAACCTGCTCTCGCCCGATTTCGACGATGAGCTCACGCCGACGGCCGCAACCGTGCAGCTGAACGACGTGGCCCCCGGCAACTGGGCCATCAACTGGTGGGACCCGATCGCCGGCCGGCGCGGTGAACCGATGACCCTTCGCCATCGCGGCGGTCCCCTGCGCATCAAGACGCCGGAAATCCTGCGCCACGCTGGCGCCTGGTTGGAACGCCTTCCGGAAGACCGCTAAAGCGCTCCCCGGCCGACGCACACCCGCAGGAATGCCTGTGCTACCGTTCGGCTCCGTTTCTGAGCACCGGACACAAAAAACCCCCGGCGTTCAGGCCGAGGGTTTTAAGAAAATGGAGCGGGCGAAGAGATTCGAACTCTCGACAGCCACCTTGGCAAGGTGGTGCTCTACCAACTGAGCTACGCCCGCGAGAGGGAGGCAGACAAGAAGCCACCGCCGCGCCTCCGTCAATAGGTTTTTGGACCTTTTTTTGCGGGAGTCGCGCGGCAAGCAAAGGGTCAATTCAGGAGCTCCAGATCGAAGACCTGTTGGTTGCGCACCGGCGCCGCAAGCGGCAGCACCCCGCAGGCTTCCAAGGCCGACGCCATTTGCTCGCTGTGCCACAGTCGCAACCACTCCAGCAGCGGGCCGGCCTGAGCGCGCGGGAAGGCCAAACGTAGCTCGAGGCGCAGCGGATAATCCCCCACCGCCAGGTTTTCCGCGGTGGGCCCGAAGGCGACCTGATCGTCCCAGGCCGACACGAGCAGAACCTTAAAACCGGTCACCTCCGCCGGCAGCCGAGGCACGATCGCCAATGCCCCCACTTCGCGCGCGGCCGCCGCCAGGGTGGCTGGGGCGCTGCGGTGCCGGGTGACGCCGGCCTTGAGCGCGCCATCGCGCAGCACCACATGCCGAAAGATGGGCTCGGCCATGCCCCCTTCTCCGTCGGTCACAAACGGCACCACCGGCTCCACCGTCCAGTCGCCGACACCGCCCAGGTCCCCCCATCGCAAGGTCGCAACCGCGCTGCTGGCGCCGAAAATCTTGGCCAAGTCCGCAAACCCGATCTGTTCGATTGGGGCCTTCTCCGGCGCCACGACCAAGACCACCACATGGCCCAGCGGCACGCTCATCCAAGTCTCCGGCAAAGCGGGGGCGGTCGGGTAATCCAACAGCAGGGCCATCGCCGCTTCGCCGGCGCTCACTCGGTCCAAGGCCAACCGGGTCCCATCAAAATCGACCGCAATCTCCTCCTCGAAGTCCGCCGCCCATTTTTCCAAAAGCGCCACCACCGGCGGGCCCAGCACGTCGCTGCCCGCGATCCGCAACTTCGGCGCCTGCCCCGCGACACCAACCACGCTCAGCAGCAGCCCGGCGGTCCACCGCATCCAGCGATGCCGGCCAGACCCTGCCCGCAACCCCCACGCCAGCCAGCCGCGTTCAGACATCCGGTTCCTTGAGTTCGAGCCGCTCGGGCTCATCGCCCGATGGGGGCCGCCCTTTCCGCGCAGGTGCGGACGCGTTACGCGACCGCCGCGAGGACTTGGCCGAGGGGGCCTCCGCATCGTGGTAATAAGCGTAGTTGTGCGCGTAGTAACCGTAGTCTTCGCCGCTGTCTGCCGGGACTTGGTTAAGGATCACGCCAACCAGGGTCGTGCGAGAACTCTTCAACACCTGCTGCGCGCGCAGGGTCATGGCCTGCGGATTGCGGCGGTGCTGGATGAGCAACATCGCGCCATCCATCACCGTCGCCAGAACCGAGGCGTCACTCACCCCGATGATCGGCGGCGAATCGAAAAGGATGCGATCGTAGCGCTCCCGCAGGTTCTTGATCAGTTCAACGAGGCGCTGCGTGTGCAGCATGCCAAGCGTGAAGCCGCTCTGCCCGCCGCTGCCGATAAAATCGAGTCCGGGCGCGGCCTCGGTCTGCACCACCTCCTCGAGTGAGGCCACTCCCTGCAGATAATCGGATAGTCCCGGGCTGCGTTCCCAATCGCCCAAGCGGTGCTGCGTCGGCCGCCGGAGGTCGGCGTCGACCAGCAGGACCTTTTGCCCGCCGCGAGCCATGGTGAGCGCGAGGCGATGAATGGAGGTCGACTTCCCCTCGCCCGGTCCGGCCGATACGACCGAGACGGCGGCCGACTGTTTGTCGGGCAGCGACAGGTTCAAGTTAGTCTGCAGGACGCGAAAAGGTTCCGATGCGACCATGTCATCGGGGTTGTAGTCATCAGAACGGCTGAGCCACGGGATCACCCCCACCACGGGCACGCCGAGGCGCGACTCGATATCGGCCACGTTGCGAAAGCTGGTGTCGAAATATTCGATCGAAACCGCGACGCCCATGCCCAGCAGCGAGCCGACGATGAGGGCGAGCGCCATGTTGATGATCCAACTCGGTTTGCTCGGTTGACGGGCCGGAGTGGCGGCGCCGAGCAACTCGATGGTGCGCTTCGGCACTTGGAAATCGATTTCTCGCTGACGCAGCGTGAGCTTGAGCGTTGTGAGCACCCTGGTCGCCGTGTCGAGCTGCTGCACGGCTTCCTCGAAGGGGCGCATGCGATCGCGCGCGGAAAGGATTTGGTCGACCTTGGCCTGGCCGAGCTGGCGCTCCAGTTCGGCCACACGGGCCTCGGCCTCCTTGTAGGAAATCTCGAGGGCGTTTTCGTAGCCGCGCAATTGGCCGTCGAGCTGTTGCCGGATCTTTTCGCGGTTATCGATGGCCGAGATGAGATCGGGATGCGCCTCGCCCAGACGCCCGCGCAGACGGGTGACACTCTGGTCGGCGACAAGAAAGGCCTGCAGCAGGTTCTGGATGTTGTTGTCGTCGATGAGCTCGGCGTTGATGAGGTTGATGCGGTCCTCAAAAGGGATGTCACGGAAGCGCTCCCAACGGGTCTTGCGACCGATGGCGTCGACGCGGAGCGCAATGAGCGAATTTTGCATCTGGCGCAGCGTCTCGATTTCCATGTCGGAGTAGCGCGCGTTGAGGTCCACCCCGGCCAGGTCCAGATCGTCGCGGAGCTGCTCGACGCGGTCACGCATGGCGGTGACCTCACGTTCCTGCGCCTGCATCTCCGTGCGCAGCTTGGCCAGACCCTCGGTTTGCTCCGAGGTGGCGAGCGCAATGCGGTCGTCCGAATACACGCGGGCAATCTCATTGGCGATGTCGGCGGCCAACTGCGGTTGCTGCGAGTAGACGCCGATGTTGATGATGCTGGTGTTGCGCTCGGCATCCAGGCTCAGCATCTGGTCGACGAGATAGCGCACCGTCACGTCCTTGGGCAGCTCTCCCGCCACATCGAGCATCGGTGCGAGCCGGGCGCTGAGTTCCAGCCGATCGATGACCGGATGCAGAATCTTCGGCGACTGCATGATCTCGAACTGGTCCTGCAGGAATATCGGGTCGTAGCCCCCGCCGCCCTGCGGTTGGAACAGTTTGACGGCGCCATCGGGTTTTTCGACGCGCACGGTGGCCGCCGCGAAATACCACTTGGGCAACAAGGCCGTGACCACGGCGGCGGTGGAGATGACCACCAGGGCCAGCACCACGATCATCACCCAACGCTGCCGCAGGATGCGTAGGAAATCGGCCAGGGTGCTGTTTTCCAGTCGAGTGGAGGGCGATGCCATCGGCGGTTAGGAGACGAGGCGGGTCCGGACCTCGCAAGCGCGGAGTGCGGTCCGGGACGACGAGGGATGGTGAACCATCACACCCTCAGAAGGTGTAGCGCACGTCCAAGCCGACGCGCGTGCGATCGAGGTCGCGATTGGCGTCGTCGGAATCGGTGTGGTCGTAGTCGAAGGTGCCCGAAACCAACCAGTGACGCCGCGGCTGGTAGCTCATCGCCAGGCCCGCGCGCTGGGTGGTCTCATCGCGATCGGGCGACACGCCCGGGCGGCCATTGAGGGTGGACGGTTCGACGTTGTAGAAAAGCGAACCCGTCACCTGCGCGGTCACGGCGTGCTGCACCGTGACGAAGAAGCGGTTGACCTCGATGTCGGTGTAGAGGGCGACATTGGAGTTCTCCTCGGTGGCGCGGATGTAACCCGCGGAGAGGAAGCTTTTTTCGCCGTAGGCGTAGCGGCCGGTGATCTCGGCGTAGGGCGCATCCGCATTCGGCGCGCCGGAACGGTAGCGTTGCTCGAAACCGAAGCGCAGGCTGACCGACGTTTTCTCCGACGGGGCGTAATCGAGGCCGCCGAGGTAATAGTAAGAATTTTTGTCCTTGGTGTTGCCGGCCGTGTCGTAGGCGACGTCCTGATAACGGAACTCACCGATCAGTTTCGTCGCCTCGGACACCGCATAATCGAGGCTGAGTCCGAAGAGGGTCTCGTCGCGATCGAGCTGCGCGGCGAGCGTGTTCAAATCGAAAGCGTAAATCGAGGAGCGGCCCTTGAACGTGTAACCGAGGCGCTCGTTGATTTTGCTGATGAACACCAAGTCGATCTGGTTGTTCTTGAACGACTGATCGGTGTTGAGGGGTAAACCCGCCAGCAGCGACTCGGGGTTCTCGTTGATGCTGTAGGTCCCGGTGACATCGATCGTCGAATCCCGGTTGAACGCATGGGCCACGCGGGCACTGAAACGATGGCTGAACAGGTCCGTGTTCAGCGGGCGGTCGACCACGTAGTCGTAGTTGAGATCGTAGGACGCCGAGAAAAAGGTCTGCGCGGTGACAGAGGCATTAAAATCGATCGACGGCGAGAAGCGGTAGACCATCGACGAGACCGCACCGGTTGCCGCGCCGAAGATGTTGTCATCATGGTAAATCCCTCCCCCGATTTGGACCGCCACGGTTTGACCGAGATCTTCTTCCGGAATGGGGGCGTAAACCGCCCAGGCAGGCAAAGCCGCCAGGGAGGTTAAAAACAGGGCAACGTTTCGCTTCATCATCAGGACGATAAGTTTACCCAGCTAGGCGGAGGCCCGTTCTAGGTGCAATTCATTTTCCAGTGCTTCCCGCCCACGTCGGATCGACCAGTAACTGGAAGTTGGGCGCCAGTGCCCTCGACTCCTGCAGCGGAAAGCTCGGCGGCAGTTTCCGCGAGATCAACCCGGTGTAGACCTTGCCCCACTCGCCAAAACGGGTGGCGTTGGCCTCGGCATCGAGCAACTGGGCAAAGAAGGGTCGATCCAGGGTCTCCGGCGTGAGCACCAGAGCGACCTGATGCTGATCGACATCCACCTCATAAAAATCCCGCAGGGTATCGGGCTGGGCCCACACGCGGCTGCTCGAATACCAGGCCGCGCCCGCCGGCACATCACACATCCACCCCGCCACCGGACCACCCCGCAGGTGCATTTCCTGCCCCAGCGCCAGGAAAAACGCCGGATAGTAGGGCGGATAACTGAAATGAATCCGGCGCGGCTCCGCCACGTCATGCCACAGCGGCAGACCTTGCAGGCCGAGCAAACCCAGCACCGCCAGGCGCGGCCACGCGCGCAGAAATTCGCTGCTCGCGGCCAGCACGGTGAAGAACCCCACGCCAAACAAAATGATCAATGGTGCCGCCACCACCGTCGCCGCGCGCTCCCCTTCCCCGGAGTTAAACAAACCCTGCGCCACGATCATAAGACCCAGCGTGAGCGCAAAAACGGTGCGCAGCCGGTTGCTGCGGTCGCGGCGGAAGCGATAGATCCAACCCGTCACGAAAAAGGCCGTCAGGATGAGTCCGCCCCCCGACCACAGGTCCTCGCGCAAACTTTCCTGCACTGCCGTCAGCACCTTGTTGCCCATTTTGTTGACGCTGAGCGGGGGTGGCTCGGCGGTGAGCGTGGTGCGCCACGCCGCCGGGTCCGCCGTCGGGTCGCCGGCGCGCAACGCGACATCCTGCGCCGCCAGTCCCACCGGTGAACCCACGACCTGCAGGTTGCGAATCAACCAGGGCGAGGCCACGGCCAACGCCGCCCCCACCGCCATCACCGCGCCCAGTTTGCGCCGGTGCCACAGGGCGTGACCACCAACGACCAGGAGCAGGGTCGCGAGCGGATAATCGGTCAGAAAAAGTAGACCCGTGACCGCGCCGCCGGCGCCCCACCAAACGAGCGGATTCCGCGCCTCGCCCAAGGCGCGTTCCGCCCGGCCCAGACATTGGAACAAACCCAGGAGCAAGACCATCGCCAGCGGCGTGCCATCCACCGCGACGGCGTGCGCCCAGGCGGGCGTCGAAAGCAACAGGGCGATCGCGGCGACGGCGCCGACTTTGCGATCAAACAAACCGCAACCAAGTCGCCAGGTCTGAAACGCGGCGATCCACAGCAGCACGATGTTCAGCGCCAGCAACACGTAGTCGGCCGCAAACCCGTCCGGCGGCGCCGGCGCGTCGGCATAGAGTCCGGCGCGGGTCGCTTCGGGCAGCAGCCCCAACACCGCACCGATCACCATCGCGTATCCCGGTGCCTGATACACCTCCGGCAGCGGTTGGTCGGGCGAGAAGACGTGACCGCGCGCGGTCAGCACGGTGTAGGCCTGCGGATAGTTGACCGAGGTGGTGAAGCCCTTGCCCTCCGCCAGCGACCGACCGAGGTCGGCCTGGCGCATCGTCTCCTCGGTGCGCGGGCCGTGAAACTGTTTGTAGGCCACCGTGAGCGAGAGCGCCACCACACCCAGCAGCAACGCCACCCGTTTGAGCACGGCCGCGCCCCGTCCCTGTTCCAGCCAGTGGATCCACGCTTGGGCGTTCATGCGGTCGGGCGCGCGGCGATCACCGGGCGAGTGGGATCAATCAATGACATCGAGTTCGGGCCACAACGCGATCTTGCGGTGCAAGGTGCGGCGGCTGATGCCCATGAGCTGGGCTGCCTTGGTGCGATTGCCGCGCGCCTTGATGAGGGCTTCGCGCAACAGGCGCTTTTCGTTTTCCTCGACCGACAAGGTGGCCGTCGGCGTGGGGGCGCCGGCCACGGCCGCACCGTCGTCGGACGTCGTGCCGCCGGCCGAGTCCCCGGCCCCGGCGCGGAACTTCGGGTCGATGTCGTATTCGGTGAGTTTGCCGCCGCGGTGCAACACCACGGCGTTCTCACAAAAGTTGCGCAACTCGCGGATGTTGCCCGGCCAGCGGTAGGATGAGAGCGTGGCCAAGGCCCCCGGCTCGACCGACGGCACCGGCAGGCCGTTTTCCTCGGCAAAGTGTCTCAGGTAATGCGCCAGCAGCGCCGGAATGTCCTCCACGCGCTCCCGCAACGGCGGCATGCGAATGCTCACCACGTTGAGGCGGAAGAACAGGTCCTCGCGAAATTTCCCTTCCCGCACCATGTCCTCCAGCCGCCGGTTGGTTGCGGCGACGAGGCGCACGTCCAACTCGATGGGCTTGGAGCCACCCACGCGCTCGATGGTTTTGTTCTCCAGAAAGCGGAGCAGCTTCACCTGAGTCGAGGCAGAGATCTCGCCGATTTCGTCGAGAAACAAGGTGCCGGTATCGGCCGATTCGAATCGGCCCACCCGCCGTTCCATCGCGCCGGTGAAAGCGCCGCGCTCGTGGCCAAAGATTTCACTCTCCAGCAGGTTCTCGGACAAGGCCGCACAGTGCACCGCCACAAACGGCGCGCGGGCGCGCGGACTCGTCTGATGGATGGCTTGGGCGATCAGCTCCTTACCGGTGCCCGACTCGCCTTCGACGAGAATCGTGGCCTTGGAGGGCGCGACCAGTTTCACCCGATCGATCACCTCCTTGAGCTTCGGGGAGTCGCCGACGATGCCCTTGAAGTTGAACTTCTCGTCGAGGCGCTCGTGGAGCTGTTTGACCTCCACTTCGAGCGTGCGGCTTTTAAGCGCGCGGTTGATGAGAATCTCCAGGCGTTCGATGTTCACCGGTTTGGTGAGAAAATCCACCGCGCCGCGGCGCATCGCCTCCACCGCCGTGTCGATCGAACCGTAGGCGGTCATCATCAGCACCGCCGGGCGATTCGGCAAGGTGAGCGCCTTGTCGATCACCTTCAGGCCACTTTTGCCCGGCATGCGCAGGTCGGTCACGATCACGTCGAAGGTTTCCGCTGCCATGAGGTTGAACGCCTCGTCGGCACTGCCCGCGACGGACACGTCGAAATTGTCCTCCAAGGCCTGTTGCAGCCCTTCCCGGGTGTGGCGTTCGTCATCCACGATTAATACCGTCGGCACCATGCGCTTAACTCACGGGCAGGACCCTGCGCCGGTCAAGCCTAGGTGCGACGAAATGTCCCGCCCACGGAACCGCCCCTTTCGCCACCGGTCGCAACCTCAAACCCCTTCCCGTGACCACCCAACGCTCCACTTTTGTCCCCGGTCTTTTGGCCGCGCTCGCCGCCCTGCTCCTCAGCGCTTGCGGCACCCCCTATCGCACCACCAGCGCGGCCGCGCCGCCGCGATCTCCCATCACCTATGCGATCGTGCTTTACCTCGGGGACGGCGAAACTTTGGACGAAGACGATCGGCTCAACGCCCTCGCCCTCGCTCGCGACACGCTGCTGGCCGCCGGCATCATCACGCCGCAGGACCGCATGATCTCCGACGTGGAACGGGCCCAGCAACTCTACCGCGCCCGGGTGGAGAACGGCGTGCTCACTGAGATCGCCGGTGTGCCCAGCGTCTCCAACTCCACCACCGTCGTGCTCTCCCGTCCGCACTACTCCGGCGAACGCCTCTTTTGGGAAACCTCCTATCCCTACGGTTACCCGGGGTCATTTGAGAGCATCCACAGCGGCTTCCCGCTGCCCGGACCCGGTTGGGGTTATCCCGCCTACGGTCGTGGTGGCTACGGCCGGCGCGATCGGGATCGCGACTACCGGGGCGATCACCGCGGTGGCCATCGGGACGACCAACAACGGGATCGTGACCGCGATCGTGGTCCGCGCCCCCCGCGCACCGATGACAGCAACAACGCCGGACGCCGTATGCCCGATCCAAACCGCGACGGCTCCACCTTCGTGCCGCCGCCGCGGCCGGTGTCAGCTCCACCACCGCGGATGTCGCCCGCGCCCGCGCCCGCGCCGACGCCGCCCCCAGCACCTTCGGTCGACCGCAGCGACCCACCGCCGAGCCGCGACAGCAACCCCGATCGCGGCGCACCGGATCGCAGTCGCTATCGCCGCGACAAGATCGACTGAGCCTAGCGCAGCATCCGCACGCGCCGGTCTTTGCGGGGGAACTCGAGCGTCACCACGGTGCCGGTGCCGCTCTTGCTCTCCACGCCCACCTGCCCGCCGTGCTCGCGCATGATGCGCTGCACGATCATGAGGCCCAGGCCGGTGCCGGTCGCCTTGGTCGTGTGATAGGGTTCAAACATGCGCAGGATGTCCTCCTGCTTGATGCCTTTACCGGTGTCACCAATGAGCAAATACACCGAGTCGTCGTCGGCCCGCGCCACCAGATGCAGGCGGCCGCCCGGCTCCATCGCCTCCATAGCGTTCTTGATGACATTGAAGAAGACCTGCTTGACCTGGTTGCGGTCGGCCATGACCAGCGGCACGTCTCCCTCCGACTCCACATCAACCTCGATGCCGCGGTCGGCCAGTTCGTTTTGTTGAAAACGCAGGACTTCATCGAGCACCTCGAGCAGGTGCGTTTCGGTGAGATCGGGCGGTCGCGGCCGGATCGCCTCGAGGAAGTTGTTGATGATGCCATCAAGCCGGCGCACCTCGTCGCGGCACACCGTGATCGAGTCGGTGAGCCCATCGACGTCCTTGGCCGGGGCCTTGAGTTTGCGCAGGCGGCGCTCGATGAGCTGCAGGTGGATATTGAGCGAATTGAGCGGATTGCCCAGCTCGTGGGCGACGCCCGCCGCCAGCAGCAGGATGGAAGAGGTGCGCTCGTTCTCGATGCGTTCCTCGGTGGAAGCTTTCTCCCGGGTCACATCGCTGAGGATGACCGCGTAGCGTCGCGCGTCCTCACGCCCGCCGTCGGAAAACGGCACCATGTAAAGCCGCACGATGCGCGGCTCCGGATAGGTGAGCTCGAACTCCCGCGCAACCGCCGGCAGCGCCCCGCCGTCGAGCGCGGCGCCAAGCGACGGACGCAGCCCCGGCACCAGGCGCCACAGGGTTTGGCCGGACAGTTCATCGGCGTTGAAACCAATGAGCCGGTGCGCCGAATCGTTGGCGTATTCGATCTCCCCGTCCGGCGTGATGACGAGCACGCCCTCCTGCAGCGCGTTGAAGATTTCCTCGAACAGACCGCGCTCGCGGGCGAGGCGCTGCACGAGGTTGGTGAGATTGACCGTATCCAAAGTATCGAGACGGCCGAGCACGCGATCCAGGGAGCTGTGCTTTTTGGGAGGCATGGAAAACAGGTGGGGTGGGAACCACGAATTCACACGAATGGTGAACCGATCCGATCCGCCGCAGCTTCACGCTCTATTTCATTCGTGTCCATTCGTGGTTGAAGAAAAGGCAGTTTGATCAGTGCAGAAAATCGAGCTGACCGGGGTCGATCCGCGAAGCCATGAGCTTGCGCAGGAAGGTGGTGCGATGGAAGCGGCAAGGGCCGTGCTCCAGGATAGCCGTGCGATGTTCCTCGGTGCCATACCCTTTGTGGGCGGCAAAACCGTAGGCCGGAAAGTCGCCGTCGAGCCGCTCCATTTCGCGGTCGCGCGCGACCTTGGCGATGATCGAGGCCATGGCGATGCAGAGCGAACGCGCGTCGCCGTGCACCACGCCTTCGTGCGGATAGGGAAAGTTTTTCAGGCGCAGACCGTCGACCAGGATGCGCGCGGAGGCGCGGGGTTGGAACGAGGCGATCTCCTCGGCCGAAGAGAACAAGTCGGGCTCGCGACGCCGTTCGAAGGCCGAGGGCGGGTAAATCCCCTCCAGCGCGCGGCGCATGGCCAGCTTGGTCGCGCCGAGGATGTTGAGCTGCTCGATCTCGGCGACGTCGGCCATGCCGAAGTGCGCATGAATCTGGCGCTCCGCCATGAGGGCTTCGAAGTCGAGCCACAGCGCGTCGCGGTCGGCGGCGGTGAGCTGTTTGGAGTCGTTGATGCGGCGGGCGTTCTGCGCGACCCAGTTGCTGTCGAGAAACTCGCGCGTCACCAGCACCGCGCCCGCGGCAACCGGTCCGGCGAGAGCGCCCCGCCCCGCCTCGTCGACGCCGATGAGGCTTTCCACATCGGCAATCTGCTTGAGGTCGTAACCTCGGAGCTGGCGGCGTTTGGGCATGAGTCAGGCGGATCGATCAGTCGCGCTCGAAGCGGTCCTTCGGTTCGGGCAGCGGCAATTCGTGGAGCTTGCCGGCCTCTTTGACGACCTCGTAGGCGGTGCGGAAATGCAGTTTGGCAAAGTCGCCCAGCGCTCGGGCGCCGAACTTTTGGATGATCTCGTGCGCCTGCGCCTTCACCAAGGCGCTCGCGCCTTTCTGCAACGGGCCGCCGAAACGGTCGGAGAGTTGCCGCATGATGCGCACGTATTCGGCGCGCGCGATGATCGAAGCGGCGGCGACGACCGGGTCGGACTCAGCCTTGGTGCGCATGTCGAGGGTGAAGCCGGTGACGCCCTTGCGCTTGAGTTCGTTTTGCACGAGCGGGGTCTTGCTGAACTGGTCGAGCAGGCCGCGCGGGACGCGTTGTTTTTGCAGGGCGTTGATCAGCGCAATGCCGTGCTGCCACGCGAGTAACTTGTTCATGTTGGCGCGGGGCCGCGACATGAGCTCGTTGTATTTCGGCATGCCGCAGGTGCAGACCTCGACGGTCACGCCCCGGGTGGCGCGCACGACCTGGTCGAGTTTGAGAATGACGGAGTCGGCGATCTTCTTGGAGTCCTTCACTCCGGCTTTGATCAGCGCGTCGATCGCGGCGCGATCGGCGGCGATGACCGTCGCGGCGACGACCGGGCCGAAGAGATCACCCTTGCCGCTCTCGTCGAGACCGGCGTGCGGCTCAAACCAGTCGGGGTGATGCACCTCATCGTAACCGAGGCGGGGATCGCCGGTGACCTCGGGTTCCAGCGTCATCGACACGAAGTCCTCGGTGCCCTTGCCCGCGATGACGACCTTGCCGCTGGTGTAGGCGGTGACGTTGACCTTGTCGGTCTCGCCCTTGAACGCGAAACGGGTGTAAGCGACCTCAAACGGCGCCCAGCCGCGCGCCGCACAGATGGCGGCAAGCTTGTCCATCTGGGCGGCATCGAGCTTCACCGTATAGGAGGCAAGCTTCTTGGGAGCGTCGGGATCGACGGGTGATTTCTTCTTGGGCATGGAGGGCGGCGCAGCGTGCGCCATGGCTTCACAAAACGAATCTAGGGTGGCGCCGGGAGGTTTTTTTGCACCTGTTGGGATTTTTGTGAGTTCGACCCTGCTGCAACAACCCGCCGCCTTTCAACGTGATCTGTTGACCTGGTATCGCGCGAACCGCCGCCAACTGCCGTGGCGGGAGGAGCCGTCGCTGTATCGCACGGTGGTCAGTGAACTCATGGCGCAGCAGACCCAGATCAAAACCATGCTGCCCTACTTTGCCCGGTGGATGGAGGCGCTGCCGACCTTCGAAGCCTTGGCGGCGGCCGATGAGGCGACGGTGCTCAAACTCTGGGAAGGACTCGGCTACTATTCGCGCGCCCGCAATCTGCACCGCCTCGCGCAGGCCTTCGTGGCGCTACCCGAGCCGCCACGGTCGGTCGAGGGCTGGCGCGCGCTGCCGGGCATCGGTCCCTATACGGCCGCCGCCGTGGCCTCGATCGCGCAAAACCTGCCCGCCGCCTGCGTGGACGGCAATGTCGTCCGCATCCTCGCCCGGCTGACCGCCGACGGCACGCCTTATCGCGACAGCGCCAGCGCGGCCAAAGCTTACGCTCCGCTCGCTGAGGCCGTGCTCAATCACGCCCACCCCGGCGACCACAATCAGGCCATGATGGAGCTCGGCGCGACGGTCTGCCATCGGCGGGCTCCGCTTTGCACGATTTGCCCGGTCCGGTCGCATTGCGCGGCGTGCGCCGCTGGCGCCCCGGAGGATTACCCGCAACTCGCTGCCAAAAAGATCGAAAAAGTCGCGATCACCCGCGCCTGGTGTGAACGCGACGGCGCACTGTTGCTGCATCGCGCCGCCGCCGGATCGCGACGCCTCGCCAACCTGCACGAGCTCCCCGAGGCCGGGACGCTCGGTCTGGCCGCCGAATCCCTCGCACAAGCGAAGGTCCTCGCGGTGAAGAAGCGTGGCATCACGCGCTACGCGATCACCGAGACGATCGTCGCCCTCGAAGCGCCGCCCGACCTCGCCGGGCAAAGTGGCGAGCTGGTCTGGGTGAAATTGGCGGATCTCGAGCAAGTCACCCTGTCGGGCCCGCACCGCAAGTGGATCACAGCGCTCCTCGCGAACCGTTGATTCGCCCCGGTCACGCCCTACGGCGCCGTCACCACCAGGATGCCCCGCATTCCGGCAGCAAAATGGGCCGGGAAGCTGCACAGGTAGACATACTCACCGGCTTCGCTCGGCACCGTGAAGGTGATGGTGTCGCTCTCTCCGGGGCCAAGCAAAGCGGTGTGGGCCACCACCTCCGCCGACCGGGCCGCCGGGATATAATCTGTCGCCGCGGCCGCGACAGCGGCGTTGGCAAACCGCGTGGCATCAGCTGTTTTGTTCAACACAACCAGATTGTGCCCCATCGCCTCTTTCGGCATTTTGCCGACGTTGCGCAGCACGAGGGTCAGGGACTCGCCCGCGGTCGCTTCGATGCGCGTGACGCTAAACGCCATGCTATCGTTGGCCTCGACCACGACCGCACCTTCCACGGCCGCGGTGTCGGCGCCAGATTTGACGCAGCCGACCTGCAACAAGACCGGGAGGAGCAGCGAAAGCGACGACAGCAGCAAACGATTCACAAACCCCAAACCACGTTGCTTCTCCGTAACCGCCAGCGAATTCGCCCCCCCACCCGGCCTATGCAAATCGCTTCACGCCCTGATAAGCAGGTTCATCTTATCCGCTAACAGTCGATATAATGTCTTGAAATGACCCTGCCCATCGGGACGCTTTGCGGCTTCCCGTGCCCTGTCCCCTGGTCTCGGAACGCGTTTTATTGTCCTCATGAGTTCTTCTGCTTTTTCCGGCAAATCCGCCCGGCGTATCTGCGCCGTGTTGCTGGCAACCCTTCTGCCCGTGCTCTTCGGCGGCTGGCTGAACGGTCCTCAGTCCACCTTGGACACCAAGGGCCCGGTCGCTGAAGCCCAGACGCACCTCTTCTATGTCACCTTGTGGGTGACCGGCGTCATTTTCGCCATCGTCGCCGGCGTGCTCGCCTACGCGACGCTCAAGTTCAAGGCCCGCAGCGACGACGACGAGCATGCCGAGCCGCCGCCGCAGGGACACGGCAACCCGTTGGTGGAGATGAGCCTCATCGTCGCCTCGATCCTCGCCCTCGTGGTGATCGCCGTGCCAACGCTCAAGGGCATCTGGTATACCTATGACGTGCCCGAGGAGGAACGGGAGAACGCCTACCACGTCACCGCGACCGGCTATCAGTGGTGGTTCCGTTTCCAGTATGACAATGAGCTCGCGGCTGATCCCTTCGGCGGCGAAGTCCCGCTGGTCACCGCCAACGAGCTGGTGATCCCGGCCGGCCGCCCGGTCCGCATCGAACTCCGCACCGTCGACGTCATTCACTCGTTCTGGGTGCCGAAGCTCGCTGGCAAGGTCGACATGATGCCCAACCGGGGCAACCACATGTGGCTCAAGGCCGATGAGCCCGGTTACTTCTGGGGCCAGTGCGCCGAATACTGTGGCGACTCCCACGCCGTGATGCGTTTCCGCGTGATCGCGCTCGCCGAAGATGAGTTCAACGCTTGGCTCGAGAACCAGAAGCAACTCGCCCGCAGCGTTGAGGTGCCGGAAGGTGCCACCCTGCCGGCCAGCCACGCCGATTACGGCACCTTCGAAGAAAACCAAAAGGGCTGGACCGAAGAATTTGACGCCGATCCGCTCGGCAACTGGCGCAAGCAGCAGGAGATTGTGGCCGACGAAAACGCCGCCCTGATCGACGCCGGGCGCAAAGCTTTCACCGAAAACCGCTGCGCCGGCTGCCACACCGTTCGCGGTCACGAGGGCGCCGGTGTCATCGGTCCGGACCTCACGCGCATTGGCTCCCGCACCACCATCGCCGCCGGCCTGCTCGAGAACAGCGACGAAAACCTCTATCGTTGGATCACCGAGCCGCAGCGCGTGAAGCCCGGTAACTGGATGTATCACACCCGCATCGTGCAACCCGCCGGCATGGTCATCATGCCCGGCTACACCATCTCCGATCCGGACACGGGGGATGTCGCCACCGTCGACATCGAAATCACGCCCGAAGAAGGCCACGCCCTCGTCGCCTACCTCCACAGTTTGAAATAAGTAACGGCACCGCCCACCCGCCATGGACCAATCCCTGACCAAATCTGACTTCATCGGCCACGAGGAGCATGCCCCGGAGGCCAAGCGCTCCTGGTTGTTTGCCCGGCCCGATCACAAGACCGGCATCGTGAGCTGGCTGACGACCGTCGACCACAAGCGCATCGGCTTCCTCTACGGCATCACCGCCCTGTTCTTCTTCCTCGTGGGCGGTGTCGAGGCGCTGATGATCCGCACGCAGCTCATCGTCCCCAACAACACCTTCATCTCGGCCCAGACCTACAACGAGATGTTCACGATGCACGCGACGACGATGATCTTCCTCGCCGTCATGCCGCTCTCGGCCGCGTTCTTCAATTACATCATGCCGCTGCAGATCGGCGCGCGCGACGTGGCCTTCCCCCGCCTCAACGGCTTCGCCTTCTGGGTTTTCCTCGCCGGCGCGATCATCCTCAACGTCGGCTTCTTCACGAAGGCCGGCCTGCCGGATGTCGGTTGGTTCGGCTACGCGCCCATGACGGCCCAGGCCTATTCCAGCGAATTTGCCGGGGACAATTCCACCGACCTCTGGGTCATGGGTCTGCAGGTGCTGGGTGTGTCGTCCGTGATCGGTTCGCTGAACTTCCTCGTCACCATCATCAACATGCGCGCCCCGGGCCTCACCATGATGCGCCTGCCGGTGTTCACCTGGATGACGCTCTTCACCGCCTTCCTCATCATCCTTTCCTTCCCCGCCATCACCATCGCGCTGGTTGAGGTCATGATGGACCGCAACTTCGGCACCAACTTCTTCGAGGTCTCCGGCGGCGGTTTGCCCATCCTGTGGCAGCACTTGTTCTGGGTCTTCGGTCACCCGGAGGTGTATATTCTCATCCTGCCGGCCATGGGCATCATCTCCGAGATCCTGCCCTGCTTCTCCCGCAAGCCCCTCTTCGGCTACCCGATCGTCGTCTTCTCCGGCGCCGTGATCGGTTTCCTCGGCTTCGGCGTGTGGTCCCACCACATGTTCACCACCGGCATGGGCACCGTCGCCACCGCCGCCTTCTCCATGGCCACCATGACCATCGCGGTGCCCACCGGCGTAAAGATCTTCAACTGGATCGGCACGCTCTGGAAGGGCCACCTCATGATGCGCACGCCCATGATGTTCGCGCTTGGTTTCGTGTGGATGTTCATGACCGGCGGTATGTCGGGCATCATGCACTCCGCCGCCCCAGCCGATGCCCAGCAGCAGGACTCCTACTTCATCGTCGCCCACTTCCACTACGTGCTCATCGGCGGCTCCATCTTCGCGCTGCTCGCCGGCATTCACTACTGGTTCCCCCTCATGTTCGGTCGCAAGGTCTCCGAGACCGCCGGCAAGGTGTCCTTCTGGATCATCTTCGTGGGCTTCAATGTGACCTTCTTCCCGATGCACTTCCTCGGGCTGAACGGTATGCCGCGCCGCACCTTCACCTATGACGGCAACATGGGTTGGGACTCGGCCAACTTCATTGCCACGATCGGCTCCTACGTTCTCGGCGTCGGCATCGCCTACTACTTCTTCGTGATGATCTACACCTACTTCAAGGGTGAGAAGGTCGGTCGCGATCCGTGGGACGGCCGCACCCTCGAGTGGTCGATCCCGAACCCGCCGCCCGCGCACAACTTCGACGTCACGCCGACCGTGCACGCCCGTGATGCCTTCTGGTATGAGAAGCACCACAAGGCCGAGATCGCCGCCGAGAAGGCCAAACAGGCCGCGGCCGATGAAGCCCACGGTGGCATCCACATGCCGAGCAACTCGTGGTTCCCCATCATCACCGCCACCGGCATGCTGATCGGTTCCCTGCTCTTCGCCTTCCACCATATTGCCGGCGCCATTGTCGGCCTCGCGATCACCTTCTTCGGCGCCTGGATGTGGGCGGTCGAAGGTCCGGGTGGCTACCACCTCCACCCGACGAAGTCCGACGACAAGTCCGACGCCGCGCACTGAGTTCAACCTTTTCCAACCCAGTCATGAGTTCCCACGCCGCCACCGCCGGCCACATCGACCACCACCACGACGCGACCACCACGACGGGCATTCCGAACAAGAAGCTCTTCATGTGGGCCTTCCTCGCGTCGGACTGCATGTTCTTCGGTTCGCTCATCGCGACCCACCTCATCTACCGCTTGCACCCGCCGACGGGTTCGCCGGATCCGCGCGACATCTTCTCGATCGAGCTCACCTCGGGTTCGACCTTCATCCTGCTGATGTCCTCGCTGCTCATGGCGCTCGCCGTGAACGCGATCCAGAAGGGCAACGTCGTCACCACCCGCAAGATGCTGCTGGGCACGATCGTCTTCGGTCTGATGTTCCTCGGCGGCCAGGTGTATGAGTTCAACCACTTCGTGCATGTCGGTGGGCTCACGCTCTCCAACAGCGTGTTCGGCTCGACCTTCTACACCCTCACCGGCACGCACGGCACCCACGTGGCGATCGGCGTGCTCTGGTTGGTGCTGATGTATATCCGCACCTTCAAACCCGCCGATGAGTCGAAGGGCCAGGGTTGGATCCTGAAGGGCGCCATCCACTTCGCCGCCTGGGTCGGCACGGTCGTCGTGGGGATGTATACCATCCTCGCCCTCACCCACGCCTTCGAAGAAGGCCACGGTTTCGCCTACTACTTCAGCCACCACTTCCTTTCCTTTGGTGGCACGATCGTCCTCCTGGGCGTGCTCGTCGCGTTTGCCCGTTCGCCGGGCAAAGTGGATTTCGGCGAAGCCAACGCCATCGACGTCGAATCGATGGGCCTTTACTGGCACTTCGTTGACATCGTTTGGATCGTGATCTTCCCGGTCGTTTACCTCCTCGAATACATCGTCCTGCCATGAGCGCTACCGCCGACGCCACCACGCTTTCCGCCCCCGACAGCCACTCGCACGAGGGCAAGTTCCACATCTTCGTCCAGTTGGCGATGGTCCTCGCGATCATCACCGGCATGGAGCTCCTGGTCATCTACATTCCCATGATGACCTGGCTGATCATCACGATCCTCATGGTGCTTTCCGCCGTGAAGTTCATCGCGGTTATCTTCATCTTCATGCACCTGAAGTGGGACAAGGCCTTCTGCACCATCCTCTTCTTCATCGGTCTGATCCTGGGCGGCGGCACCCTCTGGGCGCTGTTGCTCCTCCACGGTGCGGACGCCTCCGCTCCGGTAGGCCCTGCCTACGAAGAGCTGGGCTGAGTTCCGCTTTCGTTTTTCGTTCTAAAAGACCGGCTCAGGCCGGTCTTTTTTTTTGGGGGGGGCCATCAACTGGCGGGTAAACCTCGGCGACCTGTCGTGATTGGCAGCATGCTCGCGTCCCACCTCCTCGCGGTCCTCGTTGTCTCCGGCGCCTGGTGGACCTTGGTTTTGCACTTATCAGGCTGGCTAAGCAGACTTGTCGACCTCCCAACGATCCTCCGGTTCTCCGTCGCATGGGGTGGCGTAGCCGCGACAGGGCTCGCTTGTCTCCCACTCTGGTTCATCCATCCAGCGGTCGGAGCAAGTGTGGGCCTGACCTTTTGGGTGGCGATCGCATGGTTCACTTGGCGCCGACGAAAAATCCTTCTTCAGCAGTGGCGACAGGATCGGGAAACATCCTGGTGTGGCCTGATGCTGATCGGCATCGGACTGGTTTACATTGGATACCTCCACGCCGGCGCCCCGGCCCCGACGATCGATAAACTCGCAGCCAACCGCTTTGTGCAGGGCTTGCCGATCGATAACGAGCTACCTCGGCTGTGGGCCGAAAAACTGATCCGCGGAGATCGTGGCAGCAACCTGCACGCCGAATGGCAGACCAGCGACCGACCACCTTTGGCGACAGGCGTGGTGTTGTTGTTTTGTCCGTTTTTTCCGCGTTCCGTCGATGGTTTCCGGTTCGGCTCCCACGCAACCGGGATGCTGCTGCAACTGTGGTGGGGGCCGGCCATTTGGGCTCTGCTGCGCTGGCGAGGTTGCGAGCCGGGACCGACTGCGGCGGTGGTTGCTGCGCTGGCGATCACCGCCACTCCGTTGATCCACACGCTCTACGTCTGGCCCAAGCTCGGCGCTGCCAGCGCCGTCATCACCGCCGGTGTCCTTTATTTCTCCGAGCCAACTCGGCCGATGGCGCGTTGCCTCCTCGCGGCCGCCTGTAGCGGACTCGCGTGGCTGGCCCATGGCACCAGCGCTTTCGCGTTGCTCACGCTGGGGATCCTCGCCGTGCGCCCCCCGCTGCCGTCGCGGGCGGCACTGCTGGGGGCCATCGCCATATTAGGGCTATTTGTGCTGCCATGGTGGGGCTACCAACAAGGCTACGCGCCGCCAGGCAATCGTTTGCTCAAGTGGCATCTTGCCGGCGTGATCGACATCGATTCCCGCGACAGCTGGCCGACGGTGCGCGAGGCCTACGCCAAACTGAGCCCGACCGAGATCCTCCACCACAAAACGGCGAATCTGCGCTACCCGTTGGTCTACGGCCTTTCCAGTTGGCTGCGTTGGCCTTCGTCCGACCAGATCGCCACACGTTACCAATCCTTCTATTTTCTCTTCGCCGCCTTGGGTCCGTGGAATCTCATGTGGCCGCTTCTCCTGTTCGACCTAGGACAACGTTGGTTCAGACGCGCGGTGGAACAAGCGCCAACCGCCAAGCTACCTTCGTGGGGGCCGGTGTTGGGCGCAGTGGCGATCAACTTTGCGCTCTGGGCCAGCCTTCTTTTCGGCCCGGCAACAACTTCGGTATCCAATGGCAGTCTGGCCGTCCCTTTGGTCCTGCAGGCGGTTCTCATCTCCACGGCGTGGCGCACCCACCCGGGGGTGTTCATCAGCCTTCTTCTCTGGCAAGTCCTGATCTTCTTACTTGTGTGGATGCCACCCGCACCGATCTGAAACGGTTTCAGTTGTCTGACCGCTAAGTGCCGACAAGCATCGGCCGTTTCCATGATCGACTGGCGTCACTGGCACAACGAACCCTACCTGATCGGCGGTCTCCTCCTGCTGGCCTGGAGCTACGCCGTGCTCACCGGTCCGCTGCGCGAACGCATCGCCCCCGGAGCCAAACTTCCGCGTTGGCGGGCGTGGAGTTATTACAGTTCGCTCGTGTTGTTCTACCTCGCGGTCGGTTCTCCTTTCGACCAACTCGGAGAACGTTTCCTCTTCTCGGCCCACATGGCGCAACACGTCGTGCTGATCTACCCCTGCGCAGTCCTGTGGTTGATTGGGCTCCCCGACTGGTTGGTCGACAGTCTGGTGGACCGGCCGGTGCTGCGCCCGCTTGGTCGACTGCTGCTGTATCCGGTGAGCGCCGGCATCCTTTATGTGATGGTGCAAAGCCTCTGGCACGTGCCGGCGCTTTACGACCTCGCGCTGCAGGACCGTTTCGTGCACGTGCTGGAACACGTCACCTTTTTCGGCACGGCCGTGATGTATTGGTGGCCGGTCCTCGCCGTCAGTCGTGTCTGGCCCCCCATGCGACTGGGCGGCCGCTTGGTTTACCTCTTCGCGGTGGCGGTCGGTCTGACCCCGCTCTTCGCCTTCATCACCTTTTCCACCGACATCCTCTACCCCACTTACGAATTTGCGCCGCGTCTCATCGACGGTTTCACCCCGATGGACGACCAACTGCTGGCCGGCGCGATCATGAAACTAAGCAACGTCCTCGTGACGTTTCTCGCCATGACCTGGGTCTTTATCCAGTGGTATCGGCAGAGCGAAGGCCGCAAAGCGGCCTGAAAATTGAGCTGGGAGCGCCGGTTCCGGCCACGTAGCGTCTCATCCGCCCATGACCTGGGAAATCGCGCTTATCTTTGTGCTCCTCGTGCTTACGCTCGCGAGCTTCGTGTGGGAAAAATTCCCGCCCGACGTCACCGCGTTGACGCTGTTCGCCACGTTGATGGTGACCGGGCTGCTGCCCGCGAGTGAGGCGTTGACCGTTTTTGCCAACCCCGCGCCCATCACCGTGGGCGCGATGTTCGTGCTCAGCGCCGCCCTCGTGAAGTGCGGCCTCATCGACCGCATTTCCACGGTGGTCGACCGAGCCGGCAACCTGCCCTACCCGGTCGTGATCGTCGTTATGGTCGCCTTCGTTGCGACCCTCTCGGCCTTCGTCAACAACACCCCGGTCGTGGTGGTCTTCCTGCCCGTCGTGCTTGGCCTGGCCCGGAAGATGAAATTGGCGCCGTCAAAGCTCCTGATCCCGCTCTCCTACGCCGCGGTGTTGGGCGGCACCTGCACCCTCGTCGGCACCAGCACCAACCTCATCGTCAACGGCATCGCGGTCTCGCATGGGGAACGCTCCTTCAACCTCTTTGAGATCGCGTGGCTCGGCATCCCCACCGCAATCCTGGGCGCCATCTATCTGGCGATCGTGGGCAAACGCGTCCTGCCCGTGCGCGAAATGCTGACGGACATCCTCACCGACGAAGAGCGTCGCGAATACATCACCGAGGCCTTCGTCCAGCCCAACTCCCCGCTCGCCGGCAAGACCATCAACGATTCCGGTCTCAAACGCGCCCGCGGGGTGCGCGTGCTCGAAATCGTGCGCAACGGCGTCGCCATCCCCTTCGACCCGACCGAGACCACGCTCCTCCCCGGCGACCGCATGATCCTTTCCTGCCGCCCCAAGGGCATCGCGCACACCCGCAGTGTGGAAGGCATCGACCTCGTGGCCGACCTGCAACTGGGCCTCGAACAGATCGCCGCCCACGAGGGCTCCTTGGTCGAAGCGGTTGTCACCCCGCAATCCGCCCTCGTCGGCCAGACCGTGCGCGGCGTCAACTTCCGCCAACGCTTCCGCATGGTCGTCATCGCCATGCACCGCAAGGGCCGCAACGTGCGCTCGGCCATCGAGACCCTGCCGGTCGAACCTGGCGACGTGTTGCTCATGATGGGCACCGACCAAGCCATCGACCGCCTGCGCAACAGCGATGATCTCATGTTGTTCGACCGGGCGCGGACCCCGGCCAAATCCCCCGCCGGCAAGATGGCCCTGGTCATCGGCGTGATCGCCGCGGTCATCGCTGCCGCCACGTTCGGCATCGCCCCCATCGAAGTCGCCGCCCTTACCGGTTGCGTCGTTCTTCTGGTTGCCGGCGTGCTTAAATCCAAGGAGGCCTACGGCGCCGTCGAATGGAACCTCATCTTCCTCATCTTCGGCATGCTGGGCATGGGACTCGCCCTCGAACGCACCGGCGCCGCCTCCTGGCTGGCCACCCACCTCGTCGACGGCGTGAACAGCCTCGCCAGCAATGAGTATCGGTCCCTCGTGGCCCTGGGGGCGATCTATCTCACCACGATGGTGCTGACGGAGATCCTTTCCAACAACGCGATCGCCGCGCTCATGGCCCCCATCGCGCTGCGCGTCGCGGCCGAACTCGGCGTCGACCCGCGGCCCTTTATCGTGGCCGTGACCTTCGCCGCCTCGGCCGCGTTCTCCACCCCCATCGGCTACCAGACCAACACCTACGTGTATGGAGTTGGCGGATACCGCTTCACCGACTTTCTCAAGATCGGCCTGCCGATGAACGCGCTTTGTTTCGGCATGGCCCTCACTGTGATCCCGGTCATCTGGCCCTTCCACGGCTAAAGCGCCATGCGTGTGGTGATCGCCGACGACCTCTCGGGCGCCGCCGAAATCGCCGGTATCGCGCATCGGCACGGCTGGTCGCCGGTCCTGCTCACCCAAGACCAACTCGGACGCGCGCCGGCAACCTCGGTGCTCGTGATCGACGCCCACACCCGCGATCACCCCGCCGAGGTCGCCGCACAGGTCTGGCAAAGGCTCACCACCCGCCTGCTCGAACGCTTTCCCGCCGCTCGCTTTTTCAAAAAGTGCGATTCCGTGCTACGCGGCCACATCGCCGTGGAATCACGAGCCATGGCCGCCGTGCTCGGCGTCCCGCGAACCTTGTTGGTGCCGGCCAATCCGTCGCGCGGACGCACCATCATCGAGGGAAACTACCTCATCGAGGGCAAACCACTCCACACCACCGCCTTCGCCCACGATCCGGCTCACCCGGCCACCCGTTCCCAGGTTCAGACCCTGCTTGGCGCAGAAGCCGGTGACCTCGCAATCCCGGACCTGCACTCCGTTGCGGACGTGGTGCGTGCCATCACGGCGGCCAAGGATGCCACACTCATCGTCGGCGCGGCCGATGCCTTCACTGCTTGGTGCCCCGCGGCCCCCTCGCCCAACGCGCTCACGGCCAACCCGACCCCGCGACGTCACTTCCTCATCGTCAACGGCAGCACGGCGCCCGCCCCACTCGAAACGCTGCGCGCGCACGGCGTCACGATGTGTGACGCAACCAGCTCGCTTGAAAGCGTGCACAGCGCCCTGCGGCGGGAACGGCGGGTTCATGCGCAGGTCGGCCCGGAGGACCTTAACCGCCTGCAAGCCCTCGCCCGGATGGCCGTGGAAACGGGCGACACGCACCTCGCGCTGACCGGCGGCGCCACCGCCCGCGCCGCCTGTGACGAACTCGGACTCGCTTGTTTTACTGTCAGCGCAGAATGGACGCCGGGGGTGGTCTCGTTGTTGCCGAAAGCCACCACGCTCCCTGCGATCACGATCAAACCCGGCAGCTATCCGTGGCCGGCCGCTTTTCTGCAGCACGCTTGTTCCCCTGAGGCCCCATGACCAACTCCACCATGTCTCGTCCGCTCATCGGCATCGCCACCGGCGATCCGGCTGGCATCGGCCCGGAGATCACCGCCAAGGCCGTCAGCGATCCCGCGCTGCTGGACCTCTGTAGACCGCTCGCCATCGCCGACGCCAGGGTGATGCGCGACATTGTGCAACGCTGCGGCATCGAGCTCGAAATCCGCCCGGTCTCCTCACCCGCGGAGGGCCGCTACGAAGTCGGCACGCTTGACGTGCTCGACCTCGCCAACGTCGATCCGGCAACCTTCGCTTTCAACACCGTGGCGGCTTCGTCCGGTCAGGCGTCGTTTGACTACGTGGTCAAAGCCATCGAGCTCGCGCAGTCCGGCGTCATCGACGCCACCGTGACCGGTCCGATCCACAAGGAGGCCCTGCGCGCCGCCAACCTGGATTTTCCGGGCCACACTGAAATCTACGCCCACTACACCGGCACCCGCGACTACACGATGATGCTGGCCGAAGGAAACTTCCGCGTCGTGCACGTCTCGACCCACGTCTCGCTGGCCGAGGCCATTCGCCGGGTGCAACGCGAGCGCGTGCTCAAGGTCATCCGTCTCGCCCACGCCGCCCTGCGCGACATGGACATCGCGACGCCCCGCATCGCCGTGGCCGGACTCAATCCCCACGCCGGCGAAAACGGCCTGTTTGGGCGGGAGGAGATCGACGAGATCATTCCCGCGATCGACGCCGCCCGGGCCGAAGGCATCGCCGCCCACGGCCCCTTCCCGCCCGACACCATCTTCCCCAAAATGCGCGGGGGCGAATTCGACGTGGTGGTCTGCATGTATCACGATCAGGGCCACATCCCGACGAAGCTCCTGGGCTTCGACTACGACCACGCCACCGACACCTGGAAATCGATGGCCGGCGTCAACATCACACTCGGTCTGCCGATCATTCGCGTGTCGGTCGACCACGGCGTCGCCTTTGACCGCGCCGGCACCGGCACCGGCAACCCCGGCAGCATGATCGAGGCGATCCGCTACGCGGCGCGGTTGTGCGCCAAACGCTAGCGGTCGGTCATCCGACCGGCGTCCATTGCGCAAAGGTGGCCGCCTGCCCTCGCGGCACCCCGGCCTCGTCGCTCACGTTCCAGACCGTCGCCTGCTCGATCATAAAACGCCGACCGGATTTTGAAATCCGCACGCCACGGTAGTCATCGATGAAGCCCTTCGTCGTCACCGCCGCCAACAAGCGCGCCCGCTCTTCGCGACTCACCGGCTCGGCGGAATAGCGCGACGGTAGTTGCATCATTTCCGTCCAACTGAGCTCAAACAGGCGCTGGGCGGTGAGGTTGGCGTAGTTAAAAATCGGATCGGTCTCCGTGCCATGGGAGAGCACCACAAAGGGGGCGTGGTAAAGCGCCCGGGCACGCTCCTCCGGCGTGCTGCCTGCCTGCAGCACTCGTCCAGTAAACGCGCTATACGACGACGCCAACATGGCGACATGGGCAGCCAGGTAGTCATTGGAGGCGGCGGGTTCGGGTCTCATCTCAAAGGCTGAAAACCGAAGTCCCGGCTCCCGACCCTTTCAGGCCAAGAGCCGGGACCGGCTTGGGGTTAGGAAGCCCGACTGCGCTGGGGCGCAGCCGGGGATTTGGAAACTAGATCAGCTCTTGATCAGATCGTCCAGCGAATCACTTTCCGTGTTCACGTCGGCGAAGAGCCAAGTGGACAAGTAGCGCTCGGAGCAGGACGGGATGATGGCAACGACAGTCTTGCCGGCGTTTTCGGGGCGCTTCGCGACCTCGAGGGCGGCCCAGGTGATCGCGCCCGAGGAGATGCCGATCGGGATACCGTCGAGTTGGGAAACTTCTTTGGAGATCGGACCCGAGTCCTCCTCCTTCACGGTCACGACCTCATCGTAAACCTTGGTGTTGAGCACGTCGGGCACAAAACCGGCGCCAATGCCCTGCAGCTTGTGCGGGCCCGGGTTGCCGCCGGAAAGGACCGGCGACGAGGCCGGTTCGACCGCGATCATCTTGAGGTCGCCGTTCTTCTCTTTGAGGACCTCGCCAACGCCGGTGATGGTGCCGCCGGTGCCGATGCCGGCCACGACGAAGTCGACCTTGCCGTCGGTGTCTGCCCAGATCTCCTCGGCCGTCGTGCGACGGTGCACAGCCGGATTGGAGGGATTGGCAAACTGCTGCAGGATCACGGCGTTGGGGATCTGCGCGGCGAGTTCCTCGGCCTTGGCGATCGCCCCCTTCATGCCCTTCGGGCCTTCGGTGAGCACGAGACGGGCACCGAGCACCTTGAGCAGTTTGCGGCGCTCCATGCTCATGGTCTCCGGCATGGTGAGGATGAGCTTCAGCCCCTTGGCGGCGGCGACGAAGGCCAGCGCGATACCGGTGTTACCCGAGGTGGGTTCAATGAGCACGGTGTTCTCGTTGATCGCGCCGCTCTGGAGCGCGTCGTCGATCATGGCGAAGCCGATGCGGTCCTTGACGGACGAAAGCGGGTTGAAGAACTCGAGTTTGAGCAACACATCGGCGACCGCGCCGTGCTTTTGCGCCGTGCGGTTGAGACGCACGAGCGGGGTATTGCCGATGGTTTCAGTGATGTCGTTGTGAATGCGGGCCATGGTGAGGGGATGGGTCGTTGGGTGGATTACGAAATTATTGGGCTAATAGATAAACTTACCTAAATTAAAAGTCTACGGTTTAATCGACTTTGTCGCCGAGGTCAGGCGATGGGCGATGCGGGACGGCAAGCGCACTACCCGCGAGATGCCGATTTCCCCCCAGAGAACACGGACCACAAACCACCAATTTAGGTAGGGTAACACGCCTATTACAAACATCTTGTGAACTTTTCCTCCTTCCCGGAGTCTTCATAGACGGAGGCACGGCCAATGCGGCGCACGATCATCAAACTCCTCGGGCTCCTCGGCACGAGTCCACTCCTTGCGGTGACCTTTGTCTGGGACGGGTCCGAAAGCACTTTGGTCTCCGACGACGACAACTGGTTCTCGGGGAGCGCCCCTTCCGGCAATCCGAACTTGGAGTTTAACGCCGGTGCGCCGCCGAACCTGACGGTGTATTTCGATTTCGGCGCGGGCGCCATCACCGGGGTCGACGATGTAAACTTTGGTGCTTCAGCGGGCGCCTACACCCTCACCAGCGACAGCACCAACCAACTCCAAATCGGCAACATCACCAACAACTCCGGCAACCTGCAAATCTTCGACCTCGAGCTCGAATTTCAGAACAAGGAAACCGTGCTGGCCGGGTCCGCCGTGCAGTTCAACCAGGCGGTGACGACGAAAACCGGCAACACCGAGCTCACCTTCTCCGGCAGCTCGGAAATCATTGCCGGCGCGAGCAACATCTTTGATTCGAGCATCAATCTGTTTCTCAACAATACGACCCTCGACCTCGGCAACACCACGCAGTCCCTGACCAGCATCACGGTAACGGGAGACTCGGTGATCGATTTCGGCGGTGCTGGCGCGGCGCTCACGTTATTTGAACTCAATGTCATTGGCGGCAGTTTGACCGTCTTGAACTGGACCGGCGATCCGGGTGATTTTCTGGTTCAAAGCGCCGTCGACAGTGCCAGCCTCGCCAACATCACGTTTGACGGTTGGGGAGATGCGACCTGGGACTCCGGCACTGGCGTCACGCCGGTGATTGTGCCGGAGCCCGCCACCTACGGAGCGGCTCTCATCAGCCTCATGGCGACCTTCTACGCGCTGCGCCGCAGGCGTTCGTCGGCACCGCTTTACCCTAGTTCCAGGCGTAGACCGTCGTAGGCGATACGCACCGTTTCCGGCAGTTCCGCCTCCGTCTCCGCGTGGTCGGACAAGTGCGTAAGATGCGTGAGGTAGGTGAGCGGCGCACCGATTTGTTTGGCCACCGCCACGGCCTCGTCGATTGACATGTGCGAGGGGTGCGGTTGCGGCCGCAAACCATCGAGCACGACCACATCGGCATCGAGCGCCAGGTCGACCGCCTCGCGGGGCACACGTTTGCAGTCGGTGTAATAAACAAACTTCTTTCCGCTGCTGCGCTCAGTGAACACAAGGCCCAGCGTGTTGATGCCGCCGTGGGGCAGCAGCGTCGATTCGATGGTGCCCTGCTCCAACTCCAGCCGGTCCGGCATCTGGTCCATTTTGAAGGCGGCGTAGCCCTTCACCACCGGACGATCGAGAATCGCATAGGGGTAGATCGACAGCACGCGGCTGATGCCTTCGTCGGTCGAATACACCTTGAGCGCCTCGCCGCCCAGCAGGTCGCAAAAGCGCCTCAGGTCGTCCATGCCGGTGATGTGATCCGCGTGGCCGTGGGTCAGGATGAAGAGGTCGATCCAGTTCACCTTCTCCTCCACGCACCGCAGCCGGAACTCCGAAGAGGCATCCACCTGAATATGCAGCCCGTCCATCACCACATGGATGCAGGCGCGCGTGCGACGATTCCGCGGATCGGGCGACGTGCAGACCGCGCAGTCGCACGCGATCATGGGAACGCCTTGAGAGGTGCCGGTGCCGAGAAAAATGACTTCCATGCACCGACCAACGAACCTGCCAGCCCCCACGCTGGGAAGCGCAAAACGCACCCCTGCATGGATTGTGACCGCGGCGTTGCTGAGCCGGGCCATCCCAGCCACGCTCCCTGATGCCGACGCCATGCACTCGGACCCCGCCCAACTCGTCTTCAACCACCTGAACCTCCGCTCCAGCCAGCCGCCGACCGGCTGTGACGTGATCATTGGCTTCGGTCATTTTGACCAACGCATCGCCCGCCATTGCGGTGATTTGTGGCGCGCGGGCGTCGCGCCGCGGGTGCTTTTCACTGGCGGAGTCGGCGCCGGTTCCGCCGACCTGGATCGACCGGAGGCCGAGGCCTTCGCCGTCACCCTACAGGCGCACGTCCCGGAGTTTCCCGATGCCGCCCTGCTGCTGGAAACGGAGTCCACCAACACCGGCGAGAACATCCGCAACTTGAACCTGAAAGCCAAAGCCGCGCACTGGTCGCTCACCACGGTCGCACTGGTCGCGAGCCCTTATCGGATGCGGCGGGTTGCCCTCACCTGGCGCAAGCAGGGAGCCGGCAAAGCCTTCTTCTGTGCGCCGCCGCCGACTAAGTTTCACGACGAGATCGAGTTGTTTCGCAGCAAGCGCGAGGACCTCATCGCGATGTTGCCCGGGGAAATCGATCGCCTCACCACCTATGCGGAGCGCGGCTGGATCGCCGCCGAGTCGGTGCCACTGGAAGTCGCCGCGGCGGCGGAACGACTGCGCACCAGATAAGGCAGTTGCGCCGCCGCGTTCACGGCCCGTTCGGCGAACGCGCCCTGCCCCCCAACAAAAAACCCGCCCCGCGCGAGCGGGACGGGCTTGGTGATTGGTTTTTGGATACGCGGATGAAGCGCGGACTCAGTAGCCCATGCCGCCCATGCCATCCATACCGCCGGCGGGAGCCGCGGCCTCTTTCTTCTCCGGGATCTCGGTGATCATGCACTCGGTGGTGAGGAGCAGACCGGAGATGGAGGAAGCGTTCTGGAGCGCGGTGCGGGTGACCTTGGTCGGGTCGACGACGCCGGCCTTGAGCAGGTCGACATACTCGTCGGTCGCCACGTTGTAGCCTTGGGCCCCCTTGCTCTTGAGCACGGTCTGAACGACCACGCCACCGTCGACACCGGCGTTGGCGCAGAGCTGCTTGAGGGGAGCCTCGATGGCGCGACGCACGATGCTGGCACCGATCTTTTCGTCACCGGCGAGATCGGCGTCCTCGATGGCCTTGGCGGTGCGCAGGAGCGCGACGCCACCGCCAGGGACGATACCCTCTTCCACCGCGGCGCGGGTGGCGTGGAGGGCGTCCTCGACGCGAGCCTTCTTCTCCTTCATCTCGGCTTCGGTCGCGGCGCCGACGTTGATGACGGCCACGCCGCCGGCCAACTTGGCAAGGCGCTCCTGGAGCTTCTCGCGGTCGTAGTCGGAGGTGGTCTCTTCGATCTGGCGGCGGATCTGCTTCACGCGGCCCTGGATATCCGAGGACTTGCCGGCGCCTTCAACGATGGTGGTGTTTTCCTTGTCGACGGAGATGCGCTTGGCGCGGCCGAGGTCGGACACCTGAACGTTCTCAAGCTTGATGCCGAGGTCTTCGGTGATGCACTTGCCACCGGTGAGCACGGCGATGTCTTCGAGCATGGCCTTGCGGCGATCGCCGAAGCCCGGAGCCTTGACGGCGCAGACGTTGAGCGTGCCACGGATCTTGTTCACCACGAGGGCGGCGAGGGCCTCACCTTCGATGTCCTCGGCGATGACGAGGAGGGGCTTGCCGGACTTGGAGACCGACTGGAGCAGCGGGAGGAGGTCCTGCAGGGAGGAAATCTTCTTCTCGTGGATGAGGATGTAAGCGTCCTCGAGGACGGCTTCCATGGCCTCCTGGTTGGTGGCGAAGTAAGGCGAGAGGTAACCCTTGTCGAACTGCATGCCTTCCACGACGTCGAGGGAAGTCTGGATGGACTTGGCCTCTTCGACGGTGATGGTGCCGTCCTTGCCGACCTTGTCCATGGCGTCGGCGATGATGTCACCGATCTCGGTGTCCCAATTGGCGGACACGGTCGCGACCTGGCGGATCTCTTCGCGGTCGTTGACCTTCTTGGAGATCTTGTGGAGCTGGGCGACGGCGGCCTCTACGGCCTTGTCGATGCCACGCTTGAGGAAGATCGGGTTGGAACCGGCGGCGACGTTCTTGAGACCTTCGCGGTAGATGGCCTCGGCGAGCACGGTGGCGGTGGTGGTGCCGTCACCGGCGTTGTCGGAGGTCTTGGAGGCGACTTCCTTCACCATCTGCGCACCCATGTTCTCGTAGGCGTCCGGAAGCTCGACTTCCTTGGCCACGGTCACGCCGTCCTTGGTGACGGTCGGGGAGCCGAATTTCTTGTCGATGACGACATTGCGGCCTTTCGGGCCGAGGGTCACCTTGACGGCGCGGGAGAGGACCTCGACGCCCTTGAGGATCTTGGAGCGAGCGGACTCGTCGAAGAGGAGTTGTTTGGCTGCCATAATCTTAAATCTGGTTTGGTGTTTAAAGCTTCTGGGTTGAGCGGGATCAGACGATCACACCGAGGATGTCGTCTTCACGGACCAGCTTGTATTTCTGACCGTCGACTTTGACCTCGGAGCCACCGTAGGGGCTGAGGAGCACCATGTCGCCGACCTTGACCTCGAAGTCGACGGCCTTGCCGCTGTCGTCCTTCTTGCCGGTGCCGAGGGCGATGACCTTGGCCTCCTGCGGCTTCTCTTTGGCGGAGTCCGGGATGATGATGCCACCACGGACTTGTTCCTTTTCCTCGATGTGCTGCACGAGCACGCGATCACCGATGGGCTTGATGCTTACTTTAGCCATATGATTGGGATGTTGGGTTGTTTTAGGGATAAGGTTGTTGGATTGCGGGATCACAAAAGCGCACCGCGGGATGACGAATCATCCACGATGCGCGAAAGGGTTTAGCTCTTCTTCTTGTCGTCGTCGTCGACCACCTCGAAGTCGGCATCGACGACATCGCCGTCGACCTTCTTTTCCTTCTTCGGCGCGTCAGCACCGGCCGCGCCGGCGGCGGCCGCGGCGGCCTCGGGGTCAACCCCGGCGGCTTGCGCGGCCTCGGCGGCTTTGGCGTAGAGCTCTTGGCCGACCTTGGAAAGGTTCTCCATCGCGGCCTTCATCTTGTCGACGTCGCCGGACTCAAGGTCTTTCTTGGCGTCGGCGATGGCGGGCTCGATCTTGGCCTTCACGTCGTCGGGCAGTTTGTCGCCGTTGTCCTTCAGCGCCTTCTCCATCTGGTAGATGGTGGAATCGAGCTGGTTCTTGGTCTCAACGGACTCCTTGCGCTTCTTGTCCTCTTCGGCGTGAAGCTCGGCTTCCTTGGTCATCTTCTCGACCTCTTCGGAAGAGAGACCGGAGGAACCTTGGATGGTGATCTTCTGCTCTTTGCCGGTGCCCTTGTCCTTGGCGGTGACATGGAGGATGCCGTTGGCGTCGATGTCGAAAATGACCTCGATCTGCGGCGTGCCGCGCGGCGCCGGCGGGATGCCGTCGAGGCGGAAGGTGCCGAGGTTCTTGTTGTCCTTGGACATCGGGCGTTCGCCTTGCAGCACGACGATTTCGACCGAGGGCTGGTTGTCCGAGTAGGTCGAGAAGACCTGGGACTTCTTGGTCGGGATGGTGGTGTTGCGGGAAATCATCGGCGTGGACACACCACCGGCGGTCTCGATGCCGAGGGTGAGCGGGGTCACGTCGAGCAGGAGCACGTCGCGCACGTCGCCTTGGAGCACGCCACCCTGGATGGCCGCGCCGATGGCGACGACTTCGTCGGGGTTCACCCCTTGGTGCGGCTGCTTGCCGGCGAGGCCGCGGGCGAGTTCGACGACCTTGGGCATGCGGGTCATGCCGCCCACGAGCACGAGCTCGTCGATGCCGGCCGACTCGAGATCGGCGTCGCGCAGGCAGGACTTGAACGGGGCGATCGTGCGCTCGAAGAGCGAATCGCAGACCTGCTCCATCTTGGAGCGGGAAAGAGTGATGTTGAGGTGCTTCGGACCGGAGGCATCGGCCGTGATGAACGGCAGGTTGATGTCGGTGGACTGCGCGGAGGACAGCGCGATCTTGGCTTTTTCCGCTTCCTCCTTGAGACGCTGCAGCGCCATCGGATCGGAGCGGAGATCGATGCCCTGCTCGGACTTGAAGGAATCGACGAGCCAGTTGATGAGGGCCTCGTCCCAGTTGTCACCGCCGAGGTGGGTGTCACCGTTGGTGGCCTTCACCTCAAACACGCCGTCACCGATCTCGAGGATGGAAACGTCGAAGGTGCCGCCGCCCAAGTCGTAAACCGCGATCTTCTCGTCGGACTTTTTGTCGAGACCGTAAGCGAGCGAAGCGGCCGTGGGCTCGTTGATGATGCGGAGCACCTCAAGGCCGGCGATCTTGCCGGCATCCTTGGTCGCCTGGCGCTGGGCGTCATTGAAGTAGGCCGGCACGGTGATCACCGCTTGGGTGACTTGGCCGCCGAGATAGGCTTCGGCATCGGCCTTGAGTTTCTGCAGCACGAAGGCAGCGATCTGCTGCGGCGCGAACTGCTCGGTCTTATCGCCCACCTGAGCCTCGATGTAGGCGTCGCCATTTTTGCCCTCGACCACCTTGTAGGGCAGGTTCTTGGCCTCCTCCGAGACTTCGGAGAACTTGCGGCCGATGAGGCGCTTGGCCGAGAAAATGGTGTTGCGCGGATTCGTCACCGCCTGGCGCTTGGCGGCCTGACCGACAAGACGCTCGCCGGACTTGGTGAAAGCGACGACCGAAGGCGTGGTGCGCGCGCCTTCCGCGTTGGGGATGACCACCGGTTCTCCGCCTTCCATGACGGCCATGCAGGAGTTGGTGGTGCCTAAATCGATTCCGAGAATACGGCTCATGCCCTCCCCCCAAGCAATGCATGTGCCCTACCGGCCTTTCTTACTCTTTTACCTTTATATCAATTATTTACAGTATTCTCTCGTATGTTCCAGGCCTTCTTACCTGCGACAGCTTGCGCCTTCCTGTCTCACCCTGTGACACAGGGTCTGCGCCATGAGCGAGGTGGTGTCACATCAGACCGACCGATGCTTGCAGCCAGGAATTGGCTGCATCTACGTTCACGACGTGGAAACCGAAATCATCGTCCCGGAGGAAATCGGCGTGATGACCCTGCCCGACGTGGCCTTCTTCCCGCAGGCCCTCATGCCGCTGCACATTTTTGAGGAACGCTACCGGTTGATGCTTCGCAACGTCCTGCGGTCCCATCGCATTTTTGCCGTGACGGGACTTCATCCCGCGTCAGATCCATCCGAAGAACGCGGTCAACGCATCGCCACCGCGGGCATCGTGCGGGCGTGCAACCAAAACACCGACGGCACCTCCAACCTCCTGCTGCAGGGGTTGGTGCGCGTGGAATGCGAGTCGATCGTGCGCGAAGACCCCTACCGCATCATCCGCGTGCAACCGCTCGCGAGCACGGCCGGTGCCGCCGAGGCCGAGAATCGCAAGCTGCGGCGGCGAGTCGAACGACTGCTCGCCCTCAAACGCCAACTCGGCTCTCCGGTGCCGCCGGGGTTCACGGAATTCCTGCGCACGGTCGACGACGCCGAATCGTTCGTCGACCTGGCGGCCTTCACCTTGTGCGACAGCACCTCGCTGAAACAAAAGCTGCTGGAGACGCTCGATGTGAACGCGCGCCTGCAACTCTACGGTCGGGCGCTGCGGCAGGAGATCGAGACCTTGAGCCTGCACCGCAAGCTGCAAGGGCGTTTGGGCGACGACGAAATCGCCAACAATTGATTCGGACGGACGTTCTCGCCGGGACCCCGGCCTAGGGCATTCCCCTGAAATCGGACCGTGGTTGCGCTACCACCTGAGTCATAGCAGCCCCTTAACCATCGCTCGCTTGACCGGCGAATCCGCTCTCCGGTGCGATGGTGGTGCGCTGCTGCTCGTTCATTTCCACCCCGGAGCAGCGGCTTTGCCCCCACCCCATGTGCGCCGCCGTTTCACCTCTTCCCCGCCTCGATGCGCCGCCATCGGGTCGTCGTGCAGCGGTGGCCGTTCCGGCCCAGGTGGCGCCTTCCCCGGGTCGCGTTCGACGCCAGCGGATCCTGGTCGCTGCCCCGGGGGCACCACTCGGGTTCATGCAGGGTCTGGCCCAATATGCACGGGAGCAGAATTGGCACTTGGTGACGGACGTGATCCACACCGGCGTGGTGCCTCACCGCTGGGAGGGAGACGGAATCATCGCGCTTGCCTGCTATGGCCACGAAGGGGTCACCGATGCCATGCCCGCCGGCGTCCCCTGCGTCACCGTCTCGCTCGCCGCGGAATCCCGCGCCCGGCCTCGGGTCGAACCCGACCAACGGGAGATCGGGCGGTTGGCCGCGAAACACCTGCTCGAGCGAGGCTGCCGCGATTTCGTGTGGGCGCCGTTCCTCGATGACCTGCCGAACCGGCAACAGTTCGAAGGCTTCCATGCGGTGATCGGTCCCGAAGGTTTCAATTGCCGCCTGCTGCCGCCGGCCCACCGCCGGCTCGGCCGCGCCTGGCACGACAACGAACAGGAATGGCGGCATGCGCTCCGTGACGTCTTCACGTCCCTTTCCCAGCCCACCGGACTGTTCGCCAACAACGACAGTCTGTGCGGTCGTGTGCTGGCCGCCGCCGAGGCCGCCCACATCGCGGTGCCGCGGCAACTGGCCCTGCTCGGTGTCGGCAATGATCCGGCCGACTGCGGTTCAGCCCCGATTCCTCTCTCCACCATCGCGCTGAACGAGCTGCAGGTGGCCCACCGCGCGGCTGAGACCCTGCAGCGGCTGCTCGAGGGTCAGGCGCCCGATTCGGCCGTCGTGCTGGTTCCGCCGCAGGGCGCGATCACCCGCGAGAGCACCGGCATCGAGCCGGAACATGATTCACGTATCCAGCAAGCGGCTACATTCATTTCGCAGCACAGTGCCGACCCGCGCCTGGGCGTGGTGATGGTGGCGGAACAGGTCGGCATCTCCCGCCGTCAGCTGGAACGCGACTTTCGCAAGCTGAAGGGCTGCACCGTGCGGGAATACATCGAGGAAACGCGCATGCTGCTGGCCGCCCGCATCCTGCTCGATCAACCGCAGACGAAGGTGCTCACGATCGCCGACTCCATCGGCATTTCCGACCCCAACAGTTTCTTCCGCAAGTTCCGCAAGCGTTTTGGTCTGACCCCGGCGGCGTATCGTCGGGAACACGCCGCGACCTAAGGGCCGGCCGCCGCCGCAAGTGGGCCAACCCAATAAAAAGCCCCCGGCAATTGCCGGGGGCTTGGTTTTTCCTAGTGGGTGCTTCCAGAGACCAACCAAAGACCTAGAAGCGGAAGGTATTCGTCAGGAATATATTCTGCGGCGGCCTGATGCGGAATGCCGCCGGCGTGCCGTCCGGTTGGACGGTGATGGGCACCAATTCCTCTCCGACCCCGACGTTCTGGACGTTCAACTGGACGCGCCAATCGACCTTGTCGTTCCAGATCTTGCGGCCGTAGCCGACCCACAGGTCGAAGTCGATCTGGGCCTCGTCCTTGTAGGGCGCATCCAGATCGTAGCCGATGAAGCCCGTTCCCTGGAACGGAGTGTAGGCCAGCACGGCGGAGGATTGGTAACGAGCCGAACCACCGAGGCTGAAGCCCTTGAGGACGCCTTCCTTGAAGTCGTAGTTCGTGACCATGTTGATGTGCCAAATGCGGTTTTCCGGCACGTTGGTGCCTTGCTCCGCGAGGCGGGCCTTGAGGTCGCCGTCGGCGTGTCCGCGCCAGTTCTGGCGGGCGGTCGTGCCACCGGCGTTACCACCCCAGATACGGAGGTCACCCATGACGGTGTTGTTCAGGCGATTGTCGAAATCGAGCAGGTATTCGATCTGCGTCATGCCGCTGCCGCCCGGGACCGGGGTCTGGCCGATGTTGTCGAGGGTCGACTCGATCTTGGACGCGTTGAGCGTCAGGCGCCAGTTGTCGGTGATCTGGGCGTGGAGCTCGGCTTCGTAACCCTCGGCCACCAACTCACTGGTGAGGCGGAAGGAACCGAGACCGGATTCGGTGAGGTCGTTGGTTTCCCAGCTGAAGCCCCAGGCGTTGGCCATGATCTCGGGCAGCGGCGCCATTTCGGCGAGCCACTGGTCCCAAGCTTCGATCACCGCGACTTCGAGGGCGCCCGCTTCGGCCGGGGTTTGACCGGCCTCGGGTTCGTAATCGACACCATACTTGATCGGACCCGCGTCTTCGCCCGGCGCCGGGTAAGGCAGGTCACTGACGATGTTGTTGCCGTAGCGCTGACTGTCCGGGTTGCTGCGCGTCTCGTAGTTGTATTTGAAGCGCGACCACGCCTGGGCGTAGATGCCCACGTTGTTGCCGTAGTTCCAGAACTGGATGAACGACGACGGGTTGTTGGCGATGGTCGATTCAAACTTGTTCAGCTTGAACGAATACTTGCCGCTCTTGGAGGCGAGGATCACGCCGATGTCTTCCGTCTCACCGGCCGGCAGCGGGAGCTGTTGGCCGAAGTAGTCGGTGAACACCTGTCCGGTCTGGAAGTTGTTCGACTTGTTGTAGGACGCGCTGATCTGGAAGGGCAGCTTCTCCACGAAGTCGCCGACGAACGGCAGGCGGTTGAAGTGCACCACGGCACCCCAGCTGTCGGAGTCTTCCTCGACCGGGCCGAGTTCATCCTCGGTGGTGGTGACCTTGGTCAGGTCGCCGTCACCCCGGTTCGGGGTGTTCTGCGGATCCCAACGGACGGTCTTCTGATAAACCTCGTCATGACGGGTGCCGGCGGTGGCGACGATGGAGTCGTTCCAGAACTTGCCCTGCCAGACGAAGGCGTAGGCGTCGTTGGAGCGGGTGTCCTGAGTCCAGCCGGTGGTGAGGCGCTCGATGTTCTCCTTGCTGTCCGCGTGGATGAGACCCACCTCGCGGGTGACCCAACCGACGTAGTTGGCCGGGTTCTCGGATTGGGTGGACTCAAACGGACCACCGGCGGTGCCCGCGGAGGCGTTGTTGAACCACGGTGCCCCCGGATCGACGCCCACCGCGTTCCAGGTGGAATCGAAGTAGCGCAGGGAGACGGTGTTGCCGAGCATCGGATCGCCGACCGGCGTCACGATACCGAAGTCGTCGCCGAGGTTTTTGCCGACGAGGCTGTCACCGATGTATTGCGTGCGGATCGGAATGAAGTCGGCCCAGAAGCGACCGTTCGCATTGCGAGTGTCTTCGAAGAACGGTTGGGAGAACCAATCGTTGTCGAAGGCCGAACGCGCCCAGCTGCGACCGAACGAGTAGTAGTCGTCCGACGAAGCCATGCCGGTGATGGTGTGTTGACCGAGCAGCTTGGCGAGCCAGTGCCCGTCGCCGGTCTTGTCGAAGTCGTGGGTGAAGAAACCGGTCGCACGCACGCTGTCGCGGTCGGTCGTGCCCTCACTGGCACCGTTGCCGAGCTGCACGAAAGGCCGGCCGGCGCCGGGGTTCTGCGTGCCGTCGGTGTAATAACCGCCGGCGGCGTCGTTGGTGCCGTCGGGCCAGACCGAATAGTAGTCGACGAAGATGTTACCGGAGCCACCGACCAAGGGCGAATAGTTGCCGTTGGTGACGGTCTCGTGGTGATAACCGATGTCGAAGCCGAGCTTGTCGTTGAAGAAGGTCTGGCTGAGAGAGACGTCGTAGGTCTCGAAGTCGCTCCACTCCCGCTTGATGTCACCGTCGAGGAGGCGGTCGTAGAAGTTGAAGATCTTCGGATCGGTGATGTAGCGGTTCTTGATCAGACTGGCGAAGGGCAGACCCACTGCGTTGGCGTAGTCGCGATAACCGCGAATGCCGTGCGGCCCACCGGGGGCGATACCACCAATGCCACCGTCACGCTCGCCCGTCGGGCCGAGACCGAGGTAGGTGTATTCGTTGATCGCCATGCCCAGGACCGGCGTGGTCGAACCGGGGAGGAACCAGAACTCGGAACCACCGAAGTAGTTGTTGCCGTAGTTCGTGTTGACCCACTGGCTGAAACCCGGGTTGGCGTCGCCGTTGTTGTCGTTGGCGACCGCACCACCGCGCCCCGGCAGCTCAACATACGGGCTGTTTTGCCACGCCATGTTGTAGAGCTCCTTGTTGAGGTCGGTGAACCACGGCGTGATGTTGTCGCCCGGCGGCATGTTGCGGGGGCGGTTGCTGGTGGAATCACCGCGCTCGAAGTTGGCTTTGATGATGGTGCGGGCGGACCCTTCCTTCAGGAAGCCGGGCTCGTAGCGCAGAGCGACCCACTGGCGATCGAAGTCCTCAAAGGCGGGCTCCTGCTTGAACTTGCTCTTGTTGACCACCGCAGCGAAGCGCACGGCCAACTGGTCGTCGATGATTTCGCGATTGAAATCAACCGAGCCGCGGAAACTGCCGTATTGGTCAACGCGCACCGAGACTTCGCTGAGGTTGCGGAAGGTCGCCTGCTTCGTGCGGGTGTTGATCACGCCGCCCGGGCTACCCTGGCCGAACAGAATGGCGTTCGGACCACGCTGCAGGTCAACCGCGTCGATGTTGTAACCGTCCCACGGAATACCGGTGAGGTAGAGATCGCGGGTGTTATCGGCCGAGACGAGACCGCGCACGCGGTTGGTCGACTGCGGGTTGAGGTAGGAGGCGTCCGCGTTCGGAGCGGTGCCGCCGCCCGAGCCGGAATAGTTGCCATTCACGCCACCGATTTCGGTGCCGAGCGTGTATTTGAGGAGCGACTGGTTGTCGGTCGCGCCGATGTCTTGCAGAAACTGCTGGGTGTAAACCGACAGCGAAGTGCCAAGATCTCTGATGTCGGTGTTGAGACGGTTACCGGCCAGCGTCGTCGCGGCGGCATAACCGGAAGTGTCCTCCTGGGCTGTGACCTCGAAAGGCGACAGCACCAGAACATCTTCATCGTCGATCGCGGCGTTCGAGCCGGCGCTCTGAGCGAACATCGGGGTGCTCGCGAGCAGGGCGGCCAGTAGCGAACTGGTGGTCCTGCGGATGCATCTAGTTGGGTTAGGTTCCATGGGGTCTGGTTGTGATACCTGTCAGTCGTTTAAACGTAGGATTTGGTGTTAAACGGATACCCTTGCGCCCCCCTCGGGGGACCGAGGTCCAGAGACCGACGCGGTTGGAATGCGGGGGTTTGAGCGGGGTGCAGGTCGGATACGGAGAACAACGGGGGTTGTTCACTGCATCAGGGTTCCGGAGCCCGTTCAGACTATCGAAGATCCCCCGCCCCTTCCATAGGGGTTTTGCGACATTCGTGTGGTCGAATGCGGCCTCAACCCCCTGTTTGTATAACCTGGGTTATAAAACCATCTCGCACCATTGGCTGGTTGCCCGTTCGCGCCGCGCGCCAGCAAGCTGATCTCCGTTTTCCCCTCCCCACGGACAACGCCGTCGCCCCCCATGCCGATACCCCGTTTTCGTCTGCTCTACCTGCCGCTGGCCGCGCTACTTCCGAGTCTGCCCCAGGCCGCCTTTGCCGATGTGCCCCCGTCCACGGCCTTCGGCGCACCTTCCGAGCCTGCCGGCGACACTCGTTTCTCCACCCTCACGCCCGCCGCCACCGGCCTGGTCGTCGACAACCGCTACGACGACCCGCAGATGTGGGCCCAGCGCTACCGCGAGTTCATGGGCGGCGGCATGGGCTCCGGCCTCGCCGCCGGCGACTTCGACAACGACGGCCTCGTCGACCTCTACGTCAGCACCAAAACCAAACCCGGCCGCCTCTTCCGCAACCTCGGCAACTGGCGCTTCGAAGACGTGACCGACGACGCCAACGCGTCCGAATCCGCCTCCCTCATGGGCTGGTTCAAGGGTGCGATCGGTTCCGACGACGAGGTCATCTGGCGCCAGGGCGCGGTTTTCGCCGACATCAACAACGACGGCTGGCTCGACCTCCACGTCAGCCGCAACGACGCCCCCAACCTCATGTTCGTCAACCAGGGCGACGGCACCTTTGAGGAGGAGGCCGCCGACCGCGGGCTCGATCTCGCCGACGGCAGCGTGGTGGGCGCCTTTGCCGACTACGACCGCGACGGTTGGCTCGATGTGTTTATCCTCACCAATCAAGTCGAGGGCACCGAACCCTCCGGACGATCCGACCGACTCTTCCGCAACACGGGCAAGGGTCACTTCGTCGAGGTCACCCAGCGGGCCGGCATTGCCGGCGCGACCTTCGGCCACTCCGCCACCTGGCTCGACTTCAATGGTGACCGCTGGCCCGACCTCTACGTCGCCAACGATTTCGCCGGGCCCGATCACCTGTATCGGAACAATGGAGACGGCACCTTCACCAACGTGATCGACGCGGTCACGCCGCACACCCCCTACTCCTCCATGGGCGCCGACAGCGGCGACATCAACAACGACGGCTTCGAGGACCTGCTGGTGGCCGACATGGCCACCACCACCCGCGAGCAGGACAAACGCGGCCTGGCCGCCAGCCGGGCCGACGTGCTGGTGATGGGCACCCGCCACGGCACCGCCCCCCAATACATGCGCAACGTCCTGCTGCTCAACACCGGCACCGGGGTCTTTGGCGAGGCCGCCTGCTGGGCCGGGCTCGAAGCCACCGACTGGACCTGGTCACTCCGCTTCGAGGACTACGACAACGACGGTTGGACCGACCTGCACGTCACCAACGGCATGGTGCGCGAAGCCAACAACAGCGACCTGCTCGCGCGCATGATGCGCTCCCTCTCCGATATGGAACGCATCCGGGTGATGAAGAACGCCCCGCCGCTCAACGAAGCCAACCTCGCCTACCGCAACCGCGGCGGCGGCGAGTTTGAATCGGTCGGTCCCGCCTGGGGACTCGATCATGTCGGGGTGTCCTTCGGCGCCGTCACGGCCGACTTTGACCGCGACGGCGACCTCGATCTCGTCGTGATCGACTACGACGGTGGCCTTCGTATCCATCGCAACGATACCACCGACTTCCACCGCGTGCAGGTCCGCCTGCGCGGTCAGTCTTCCAACCGCTTCGGCGTCGGCGCGGTCGTGCGCATCACCAGCCCCACCCTCGGGCAACAATCCCGCACCCTCACCGTCTCCCGCGGTTACGCGTCCGGCAGTGAGTTGGTGGCCCACTTCGGGCTCGGCCGGGACGAAACGATCGCAACGCTCACGGTGGAATGGCCGTCGGGCATCACCCAGACCTTCACCGACCTGCCCGCCGATCGTGCCTACCTCGTCACCGAAGCCGGTCAGCCCACGCCGGCCGCACCGGCCGCCGACACGCTCTTCGCCGATTCCACTGCCGCCCGCGGCCTGGCCTTCACCGACGAATCGGCCCTCGCCATTCCCGACCACGAACAGGTTTTCCTGCCCTTTCGCACCGACCGCCGCGGTCCCGGGATCGCCACCGCCGATGTGAACGGCGATGGGCACGTCGACCTTTACCTCACCGCCACGCCCGGCTCGCCCGCCCACCTGCTGCTGTGGCGCGACGGGAACTACGTGTCCGCTCCGGCCACTGCCCTCAACCCGGATGGCGCGGTCGAGCAGGGACCGGCGCTGTTCTTCGAAGCCGATGGCAACGCCGGCGTCGACCTGCTCCTCACCCGGGCCAGCGCCGACGCCAGCGCCTGGCCGGCGGCCTTCCAACCGGTCCTGTATACGAATGACGGTCGCGGCACGTTCCGCGCCTCGACCGCCTTGCCCGAATTGAATCTCAACGTCGGCGCCGCCTGCGCAGCCGACATCGATGGCGACGGCGATCTCGACCTCTTCCTTGGCGCCCGCTCGCTGCCCGGCCGGTATCCGGAGACCCCCTACAGCGTCCTGCTGCGCAACGACGGCGGTCGTTTCGTGGCGATCACCGACAACTCCCCCGCGCTCGCCGCCGCCGGCCTCGTCACCAGTGCCACCTTTGCCGATCTCGACCACGACGGTGCCCCTGATCTGGTGCTCGCGCTCGAATGGGACCACGTGCGCGTTTTCGGCAACGACGGCCACGGTCGCTTCTCCGACCGCACCAGCGAACTCGGTTTCGATTCCGGCGGCCGCGGCTGGTGGAACAGTGTGATCGCCGCCGACTTCAATCGTGACGGGCGCCTCGACATCGCCGCCGGCAACCTCGGCCTCAACACCACTTACGCCGCCACGCCGGATTCCCCGGCCACCCTGCTCTACGGCGACTTCGCGCAAAACGGCACGCCGCTGCTGGCCGAAGCGGAGCTCGAGAACGGCGCCCTCTACCCGGTCCGGGGTCGCGCCGATATCGGCGCGCGCCTGCCGATCGTGTTGCGCAAATTCCGCCGCAACGACGACTACGCCCGCGCCACCCTGCCGGAAGTCCTCGGCGAAAAGGCCGTGGCCGAGGCGACCGTCCTTCAAGCCGACAACTTCTCGTCCGGCGTTTTCCTGAGCCAACCGGACGGTCGCTACGCCTTCACCCCGTTGCCCCGCCTCGCCCAGCTGGCGCCGATCCAAGGCATGGTGGCCGCCGACCTCGATGGCGACGGTCTCATCGATCTCGCCGTCGTGCAAAACAGCGACGCCGCCACCCCCCGTTTTCACGGTGGCTTTGGTCTCGTCCTCCGCGGTCATGGCGATGGCACCTTCACCGCCCTGCCGCCGACGGAATCCGGTTTGGTCGCCACCGGGCATGGCCGGGCGCTGGTCGTGATCGACCCGGATGGTGACGCGCGACCCGATCTGTTTTTCACCCAACACAGCGGTCCCACCGGCTTCCTCGCCCACCAGCGTTCCACCGACAAGGCGTGGTTGGCTCTCCGGCTGCGCGGACCGGTCGACAACCCGACCGCCATCGGCGCGCGGATCGACGTGCGGCGTATCGACGGTTCCACGACAACCCACCACCTCACCGCCGGCAGCGGCTGGCTGAGCCAGGGTCCGACCACCCTCCACCTCGCCGCCGCCGGACTCGACGAGGTCACCGTGCACTGGCCCGACGGTCAGGTCACCCACCACCGCGACGCCCCCCCCGCCGGCGCCTGGACGCTTTCGCTCGCCGACTGAAGATGACCTCACCCGCTTCCGCTTCGTCTTCGTGGCTGCGCTGGCTTTGGCCGGCGCTTTGCCTGCTCGCCCTGGTGGCGACGGTGCGCAACGACCTCCGCCACCTGCAGTGGGCCGCGCAACTCTCGGACGAAGGCAGTCCGCCGCCGGCCCTCTCCACCGAATCCGCCACCGGCTATGCGCTCGCGCAACGCCACTTCCTCGGCACCCACCTCCGCGGCGAAACCTACCGTTGGATCGCCGCGCAACAAGCCGGCCTCGCCGGCGAAGACCTGCGCGGTCAACCCTACTTGGGCGACACCCTCCCGACCGGCCGTCCCTTCCTCCTGCCCCGCCTTTACTCGGCTTGGCTCGGCGTCGTGCGGACCGCGATCGAAGTCACGACGGGAGCGCCGTCGCCGTTGGCCGCGGAACAGGCCGCGCTGTGGGCGCCGGTGTGGACCCACGCCTTGGCCCTGCTGCTTTGGATCGCTTGGCTTTGGCGGCGGCTGGGTGCACCGGCCGCTGCGCTCGGCGCGGTGTTCTTTGCACTGTATCCGCCGCTCTGCGGCCAATTCATTCCGGGTGCCCTGACCGCCGACACGTGTGCGTTCCTGCTGGCCAGCGCCGCGGTGTTGTTCGCGTTGCCGCAACCACGACGCCCCTCCGCCCCGGCCACCTCGATCGGCGGGGCGATCGCCGCCGCCTTCGCGGTCTGGCTCAATCCGGCGTTTGGTGTTCCGGCGATCCTGCTCGTCGGGTTCACGGCGGTCTTGCGTCGTTCCGCTGCCGATCATGCTGAGCCGCTGCTCCGCTGGGCGCTGATTGGCGCCGTGCTCGTCGGCGTGGGGTGGCTGCTCGACGGCGCACCCTGGGACCCGATGGCGGGCGAACTCCGCACCGTTCATCCGCTCTACGCTTTGGCCTGGTTGGGTCTGGGACTCGTCTTGCGCGGTGGCCGCCGCTTCGGCGGACCGGGAACGGGACGGCGCTGGGGTTGGATCGAAGGGCTCATCGGCCTGGCCCTCATCGCGCCCTTGGTTGTGACGCAAGTGCGGCATGGTTTTCCGGGCTGGCTCCACACCGGCGTGGAGCTTGGCCGTCTTACTTCGCTGGACGAAACCGTCCGCTTTCCCAACGTCTTCGCGTGGCTGGGCGCGGCCGGTGCTGGCGAAAGCTTCTTCGTGCTGGCTCCGATCGGCGCAGCGAGCCTCGCTCTATTGTTGGCTCTGATCCGACGCCCGGTAGATCGCGCTGCGTTGCTGCCGGTCGCCGTCTTGTTTGGCGGCGTGTTGCTGCTGTTCATTTTCAAACTGCGGTGGGCACTCGTCGCAGTGCTCGTCGCGATTCCGGTGTTGTGGCAAATGGCTGGCGCCTTCCCGCAACTCTGGCGTCGCGCCGCCTTGGCCGCGTCCGCGGTGTTCTGTTTTCTGTTGGCCGCATGGTCGCAAAACCTGCCCTCGACCCTGTATCGCCCCGCCGGCGAGTTGGTGCCGCGGGCCGTCGATCTGGAGGCCATGGTATTCCGCCATTTTTCCCATTGGCTCGCGTCGCACACGCCCGGAGCGGAGGTCCGCGTGCTCGCGCCGCCCGCCCTGTCCGACTCGGTGGTGTTTCACGGCGATGGTCATGTGCTGATGTCGACCGCGTGGGAATCGCACCCCGGTCTGGTGGCAGCCTCCCGCGTGCTCAGTTCGCCGGAGTCCACCGAAGCCGAGGCGGTCATCGAGTCACTGGGTTTGACGCACCTCGTGATCACCTCCTGGGATCCGGTTTTTCCACTCATGGTGAAGGCTCCGCTCGAGGACGAACGGGACACCCTTTACGATCGCCTGCAACGCTGGGTGCTGCCGCGCTACCTGCGCCCGATTCCCTACCAACTTCCCGGCACGCCCGGTTACGAGGCGCAGAAACTGGCCGTGTTCGCCGTCGTGCCGCCGCAGGATGAGGCCCTCGCGCTCGCCCGTCTGGCCGAATATTTCGTGGAAGTTGGCCGACCGGAACCGGCCGGACTGGTGGCCCGCACCTTGGTCGAGGATTTCTCCCGCGACCCCAACGCCGCGATGGCGCGAGCCGCCGTTTACGAGCAAGCGCGCTACGACTCCGGGTTTCGCGCGGAACTCGATTTTCTCGCGCAGAACATTGCCGACGGCATCGTGCCCTTGGACTGGGATCGCCGCGTGGTTCGAGCCACCATGCTCGCCCTCGGCAAACGGCACGACCTGGCCCGCCCTGAGATCGTCGCCTGCCTCGCCACCATGAACGAAGAGGATTTGCGTCAGCTCACCCCCTTGCAGGCCTTTCGCCTCGGCAAACTCCTGGAGATCTACCAACTGGAATTCCCTTCCCCGGACCTCGCTGCGCTCAACCATGCCCTTTCCTCCGAATACCAACCCTGAACCGCCCGGGGTCGCCTGAACTCCCCCCCTCGCCGATGACCACCCTCCGGGCGCTTACCACCTCGATTCGACTCGCCCTCGCGGCGAGCGGTCTCGGTGCGGTCGCTAGCCGGGCGGAAGTGCCGACGATCGGCCTGCCGGTCACGCGAACCTACTCGATTGAAGACATCGGCGTGACCCGCGGACCGCAGCTCGATTTCGACCGCTACGGGCGCCTCGCCGTGATCGGGGGCGGCAGCTACATCGTGCTCAACGACGGCGCCTGGATTCACCTCCAGGACAGTATCCCCGGCGAGCCGATCTTTCTCGACGTGACCAACGCCCCGAACGGCACGGCTTACTTCGGTGCCCTCGCGACTTGGGGCGTGGCCGAATACACCGAGCACGGGGTGATTGAAGCCCGCGAGCTGCGCCCGGAGACCTACCCCGAGTGGGTCAACGTCACCAGCTTCACCAAGATCGTGACCCTCGACGATCGGGTGATTTTCTCCGGCGACGAGGGGATCGTGCTACTGCACCCGGCCACCGGCGAACTGAAGTTCTTCGGCATCTCGCGTATCGCAACCACCTTCACCCACGCCGGTGAAGTCTATGTGTCCAATAATCGGGGCACCTCCCGCTTGAACCTCGACACCGGCGAGCTCACCCCGATCGCCGCGGGTCTGACCGTGCATCAAGTCGTGCATCTCGCCGACGGGCGCACCGTCGCCGCTTCGACCGGCGGCAGTCTGTTCTATTTCGACGGCCAGGACTTCAATCCCGTCGGCGACCGGCGGCCCAACGCGCAGCCCGGTGGCATCTCCCACCTCGAAGCCCTGCCCGACGGCGGATTCGCCGCCGCCATCGACGGTGCGGGGCTGTTCATTTTCGACGCCGACGGCGCCTACCGGCTGGCTCTGACCACCAGCATCTACCGGCGCGTTTACGACCTCGCGGCCCGCGAGCCGGGCGTGCTTTGGATCGCCAACGAGAGTTCGCTGCAAAAGCTCCTCTACAATGATCCCGTCTCGGTGATCGACCAACGCTCCGATGTCGTCATTGGCTGGCCCCAAGTCTTTCAGTCCGGCGATCATACCGTCATCGCCTCCAACGGTCGCCTCTACGACATGGAACTCGCGCCGGACGGGCTGCACTACGAGTTCCGGGCGGTAGAACGTCCACCGACCACCGGCGCGTGGGCGGTCGGCACCAATCAACATCACTTTCTGGTCGGCAACGGCGAAGGCGTCTTTGCCCGCCACGGCGACAACTTCGTGCAAATCCCGGGCATGCCGCCGGCCGCCCGCCTCTTTTTGCCCGAGGACGATCTGTGCATCGTCATCGGCATCGACCAAATCGCCGCCATGCGCTTCGCCGACGGGGCTTGGCGGGAATGCGCACCGCGCCTGCCGGGCATTGGCTTCCCTTCAATCGCCCACCCCGGCGAGAAATCGATCTGGATCGAACTGGGGCTCAACCGGGCGGCCCGCGTTTGGTTCGAGGACGGCGAGCTGCACACCCAGCTATTTTTGGATTTTCCGTGGGACACGCCGGTCTGGATCAACATCGGTCTCATGAACGAGCTCGTGGTCCTGAGCGGGCCCAACAACCAACGGGTCTACCTCGACCGGCTCACCGCCGAACCCGTGCCCGCCCCGCCCTATGAACAGGTTTTGGATGACGCCGGCGTGAGCATCCTCCGACTCAACGCCGACGCCAACGGCGTCATCTGGGCGACTCACTCCAACGGCGTAATCACGCTGCACCCGGAGAACGGGGGCTATCGCATCGACACCGAGACCCTCAGCGCCATTCGCGACCTCTACCCGGTCATCACCCTGCTCAATCAGGACCGCGCCTGGATCTCCACCGAGTCGGCGCTCTACCACGTTTCCCAGCACTTCAACACCCATGTCCAACCGGTGCCGCAACCGTTTCTGGTTTCCATCACCGACGGCAAGACCGGCCGGGAGATTTTCTCCGCCGACGGTTCCCTCGACGCCCTCGCGCCCCTGCCCTGGGAACAGAATCACCTCGTTTTCCGGTATTTCTCCGGCGGATACACCACCATCCACGACCCGGTTTATGAGTTCACCATGGAATACGGGGCGAACTCCTGGAGCGTGGAGAGCGCCGACTCCCTGCTGACACTGCCGCAACTCGAAGAGGGCAACTACCGGCTCACCGTCCAACTGCATGACGGCGCCGATCCGATCGGCTCTCCGATCGTGACCGCCTTCACCATCCGCCCCCCGTGGTATCGTTCCCCCCTCGCCTATTTTGCCTATTGGAGCTCGGCCCTGCTCGTCTGCCTCGGCGCCGTCGCGTGGGGCGTTGGCCGGGCCAAGCGCAAACACGACTACCTCGAACAACTCGTGCGCGAACGCACCGACGAGCTGCGCGCGACGATGGCCAAGCTCACCGACGAGGCCCGCACCTCCGCCACCCTGGCCGAACGCAACCGCCTCGCCGGCGAGATCCACGACAGCCTGCAACAGGGCCTGAGCGGACTCGCGCTGCACCTCGAGACCACCCTCAAGAACGACGGCCTCGATCCCGACATTCGCTCCCGACTCGGCCTCGCCCGGCGCATGGTGTCCTACACCCGGCAGGAGGTGCAGCAGGCGGTTTGGGACCTGGAGTCGCCGTTGCTGCAGAACGACTCGCTCTCCCACGCTTTGAGCAAACTGGCCGACCTCATCGGCAACGAAACCAACGTCGTCGAGGTTTCCGCCGTCGGCACCGAAGCCGCGGTGTCGTCCACCACCAAACACCACCTGCTGCGCATCGCCCAGGAGGCCATCACCAACGCCGTGCGCCACAGCGGGGCGCATCACGTGCGGGTGGAGCTGAAGTTCTCCGCCGACACCGCCTTCCTCGCCGTGCGCGACGACGGAAAGGGTTTCGCCATTGATGAGGTTTTGGTCGGCGGCCTCGGCCACTTCGGCCTGCGGGGCCTGCGGTCCCGCGCCCAGAAAATTCAGGGCGACCTGCAGATCGAGAGCACGCCCGGTCAGGGCACCTGCGTCTGCATCACCGTCCCCCTCGCCTCGTCCCCCGTCCCCCGCTCCCGCCATGATGAACAACCGGAAGATTAGAATCCTGCTCGTCGACGACCACATCGTCCTGCGCATGGGCCTCGCCATGGCCGCCAATGATGCCCCTGACATGGAGGTCGTGGGCGAGGCCGAGAACGGCGAGGATGCCGTCAAGGTTTACCGCGCCTGCCAACCCGACGTCGTCGTGCTCGACATGCGCATGCCCAAACACAGCGGCCTCGAGACCATCAAGATGCTCAAGGACGAGTTCGGCGCCCCCAAGGTCCTCGTCTTCTCCAACTACGCCAGCGGCGACGAGGCGTTGCAGGCCTTCCAGGCCGGTGCCCTGGGCTTCGTGGTCAAGGACATGCCTCTGGAGCGCCTGCTGGACGGCATTCGCCGCGTGGATGAAGGCGACCAATACATTCCCTCCGAGGTCGCCGCCCGCATGAGTCGGCGGGTCGTGTCTCAACTTTCCAAACGGGAGTTCGAGGTGCTCTCATTTGTGGCCAAGGGGCTTTCCAACAAGGAAATCGCCGCCGAACTCAATCTGGTCGAGGGCACCGTCAAGGTCCACCTCACCAACATCCTCGCCAAGCTGCAGGTTTCCGATCGCACCCAGGCCATCCTCGCCGCGATCAAGCGCGGCATCATCAACGTCGAGTGAGACGGTCACGCCGCCCGGGCCGGCCTCACCGGCCGAAGTAGTCGGCCGGATTCACCACCAGGCGGCCCGCCACCGCTTCGCCACCTTCCACCGGCGGCAGATAAACGAGCGATTCGACCACGTTGCGCACCTGTGGCGGCACCACCGCGTTGGCGGCCGGGTCGATTCCCGCATAGTTGCCGTCGGCGTCCACATGCACGGTCACCGGATGATCAAAGGGCGCGGGGTCTTCCGCGGCGCGCAACGCGGCCGGCGCCAGCGCCCACACCACTGCGGCCGGCGCTGAATCCTCCCGCGTCTCCGCCCGCCGCAGCTCCACCGCGAACTGACGGGCCTCGTCGGCCGTGAGCGGCACCCGGCGCTCCGACTGGCTGGTCGCCAGCTCGTGCCCGCGGCTGTAAAGGTAGATCTCCGTGTTCAGCAGTTCGAAGCCGGCGGGGAAATCGAATTGGGAAACCGAGATCTCCCGCGGATCCGGTCCGATCGGTCCGATCGCCCGGGTGTAGTTGTAATCGAGCAACTGATCCTCCTTGTCGCGTATCCGCACCAAAATTACGGCGTAGGCGTCGGCGATCGGCTGCGGCGCCGAGACCGTGAAGGTGTGCACCAGCCCGTCGAAGTTGGCCGCGTTGCCGTCGAAGCCGCCCTGCTCCCGGCGCACTTGCGTTTGGTAACGTTGCAACTGGGTCGAGCTATCCGCGATGCCGGCAAATGCCTTGGCGGTCATTTCCTGAGCCGTGGCCTGCCCGCCGCCTTCGCCGCCGGCGTTTTTGATCTTCGCATCCAGGTAACGCAACTCCCGGTCCGCCATCGCCTGCCGCGTGGTCAGATACTCCATCAGGCTCGCCTGTTGGCTTTCGCGCTCAAACTCCGGGTTGGCGACCACCGAGAGCACCGGCGTGTTTTTGAGCTCACTCAGCTCAACCGCCACCGGCGCGACCTTGGCTTCTTTGCGCCAGCGAAAGCCTTGCTCGATCGACCGCGGTTCGATCACCCCCGGTGCGGTTTCAACCCACAGGGTATCATTCTCAATGGTGACAACCGGGAGCGATTCACCTTGGTCGGCCACAAATAGGTCGAGCCCGACAAAGAGTTGGTGATCGCGAATCGCGAAGTCGGTCGATTCCACGTGTTTGACCGCAGCGGGTTCGGCGGCCGCGAGCCAACCGGGGAGCGCCAGCAGACAGACCGTGCGAGACAAATTGAAGGGGTATTTCATGGGCAAAACGGGGTGGGATCGCCGCTCACGGTCAGTTCGAGTCGGTGGCCTGCAGCGCGAAACCTGTGATCAGGGTGGAGCCTGCCGCCAGCGGTGCGCGCACGGAGAGGTTGACCAACTCCGCGTCCACGTCCGCCTGCACCGTCAAAGTGGCGGCGCCGCTGCTGCTCGTGCCGGCGGCGTTCGTCAGCTCGACGTGGTAGCTACCGGCGTCGGCCGGCGCCGCCTCGGTCAGATTGAGAGTCGCTCCGGTCGCGCCCGCGATGGGGGTGTTGTCGCGAAACCACTGATACGCCACCGGCGCCCCCACTTCGGTCTCGACCCACAGACCGGCGCGCTGACCGGAAGCGACCTTCAGCGGACGCGGCTCGGTCACCACCACCGGCGCCGCACCGGGGAGGAATTGCCACCAGTTGAAATTGAACAAGGCTTCGCCCGCTCCCTCAAAGCGCAGATAAAGATCGTGCACGCCCGTCGCGCCCGTGACGGCGCTGGAGACTGTCGACCAAGTCTGATCGCCGCCGGTTGACGCCACCTCGACCGTCGCGATCACCGGGCCGTCTGCCGCGTCGAGGCGGAACTCGATGCTACCTCCGGCGCCGGCCGCGGCCACGCGTGCCTGCACCTGCCCAGCGCCGGCGCTGCCGAAATCAACGCCGCGCACCCGAATCCAATCACCCGCCTGCAGGTCGGTGACGTTCATGCCGCCCTCGGCGCAGATTTCGGTTTCGATGCCGGACTGCTCGTTCAGCGTCTCCGCCTCCACGCGCAGATACGGATTGAGATTCCCCACCTGTCGCACGCCGTCGCGGGTGTAGGCGACGGGAATGATCGAGCCGTCCTTCTCGTAATGCAGCTCTTCGACCGCAATGTTGCGGCGGTAGACCGGCGGGATGCCGGCTTCGTTGGCCACGAAGCGGTTGTGATACACGTGATACCAAGCGCCGTGCAGCTCGAACTCCGCCGCGTGGTTGTTGTTGTTGTTGGACGGCGGTTGGGCGGCCACCACCCCGGCGTAGGTAAACGGTCCGATCGCCGAGTCCGAGGTGAGGTAGTCGATGCGAATGCCCGCCGACGGCTGGGTCGAATAGCTCAGGTAGTAGATGTCGTCACGTTTGTGCATCCAAGCCGCCTCAAAAAAGGCGCGAGCGGAGACTTTGATCGCCTCGCCTTGGACACTGATCATGTCCTCGTTGAGGCGGATGATGCGCACATTGTCTTCGCCGTTGCCGCCAAAGTAGAGGTAGGCCTGCCCGTCGTCGTCGATGAACACCGCCGGGTCGAACACCCAGATGTTTTGCGCGGGCAATACCCCGGGAGTGTTGGCCGTCACCAGCGGACGACCGATCGGGTCCACAAACGGGCCGGCCGGGCTGTCGCTCACCGCCACGCCGATGTTCGACCCGTTGTTGGCGAAATAGAGGTAGAACTTCCCGTTGCGCTCGATCGCGGCCGGGGCCCAGGTGTGCGTTGCCCAGCTCGCCGCGCCCGGCACGCGGATCACCTCGCCATGATCCGTCCAGTTCTTGAGGTCCGAGCTCGAGACGCAGACGAGCGACTTCATGTCATAGCCGCCCTCCAGTGGGCTGTCGTCGTCGTTGGAGCAATAAATGTAGACGCGACCATCGTAGACCATCGCCGCGGGGTCAGCGAGATGGCGGTGCGAGGCGATGGGATAATCGGCCACAGTTCGGGTCGGCGTCGCCACGGCCAAAGCCGCCGCGACCATAACGAGCATCGGGATTCGTCGGGTCATGTTACGGAGGAAGGGGTTGGCAGCCTTGCGGCATTCTCGCCAACCGTGGGGGTGGTGGGGTGAGGCGGTCAAACGACCACCCGTTCAGGCTGATCGCAACCTCGTCACGATGTCAGCGAAACTCGTATCTGACTATGGTTATAGCCGAACGCTAACGATCGGCAGCTTGAGCCGGATTCACGCAGGACCTTCTTGAGCAAACCCCCATGCCGGGCAATGGTCCATCCACCCCGCAGTCCGCCCCACCCTCATCGACGCTCCATGATGCCCCCACGCTTTCGTTCCCCTTTCCTGGTCACTCTGTTCGCGATGCTCACCTTGCTCCTCAAGGTTGGAGCCGCCGAAACCACTCCCGACGGCCAGCACGTGCTGATCCGCGCGATCGGTCCCACCCTCACCCAATACGACATCAGCAACGCCCTCGCGAACCCGCGTCTCACCGTCTTCTCCAATGGTTCGGCCATCGCCGGCAATGAGGACTGGGGCGACGCGGCCAACGCCGCGGCCATCGCGACCACCACGCAAACCCTCGGCGGCTTCCCCTTGCCCGCCGGCAGCCTCGACGCCGTGACGCTCGAAGGCTACGAACCCGGACTCTACAGCACCTACACCGAAAGCGACGAGGACGGCGATGAGGGGCTGGTGCTGCTGGAACTCTACAACACCGCCTCCACCCAGTCCCGGCTCATTAACCTCTCCTGTCGCAACGATGCCGGCACCGGCGAGAACGTGCTCGTGACCGGCTTCACCATCACTGGCGACGGCGCCATGACCCTGCTCATCCGTGCGGTGGGGCCGCGCCTGTCCTTCTACGGCGTGCGCAACACCATGGCCAACCCCAAGCTCACGCTCTTCGAGGGACTCACCCCCATCTTCAGCAATGACAACTGGGCCGACGCGCCCGACCCGGATGGCCTCGCCGCCGCCACCACTGCCGTGGGCGCCTTCCCACTGGTCTCCGGGAGCCGGGACGCCGCCATGCTTGTGACCCTCATGCCCGGCACCTACAGCGCGCAAGCCAGCGGCATCGCCGGCACCACCGGCAATGTGTTGATCGAAGTCTACGCCGTGCCCTGAACCGGCACCCGCCATGCCCCGTGCCCGTGTTTTCCTAATCGGTGCCCTGCTAACCTGCGCCACCGCCGCCGGGCTATGGTGGACCTCCCGGCCGTCGCCCGCGCCCGCCGCGCCGCCGCCGCTTCGCTTCACCCCCGCGACCGGCCCCGCGTCCCCGGGAGCGTCATGGCCGTTCCACTACACGCCCACGCCAATCGGTCTGCCCGCCGCGGCCTTCGACCCGCCCTTCGTCACCCACCTGCAGATCGTCGACCTCGATCAGGACGGCTTGCCCGACGTGCTCTACACCGAGGCCGACACGCATCAGGTGCACTGGATTCGCCAAGCCCCCCGCGGGACCTTCACCGACACCCCGATCGGTGACCCGGTCCTCGGCCCGGTCCACGTCGCCACCGCCGATCTCTACGGCAATGGCCGGCTGGACGTGCTGGTCGCCAGCATGGGCCAGGTCTTCCCCACCAACGACCGCCTGGGCTCCGTCGTCGTGCTGGAGAACCTCGACAACCAAACCTTCACCAACCGCGTCCTCCTCGCCGACACCGCCCGTGTCTCCGATGTGCGCGCCGCCAATTTTTCGAACCACGCCGATGGCCGCCTCGACCTCGTCGTCGGCCAGTTCGGCTACGCCCAGGGCGAGATCCGTCTCATGCGCAACCGCGGCGACTGGAACTTCGCCAGCACCACCCTCAACCAACTGTCCGGCACCGTGCACACGCCCGTGGCCGACTTCAATGGCGACCGCCGCCCCGACATCGCCGCCGTCATTTCCCAGGAATGGGAGGAAGTGCACCTGTTCACCAACCTCGGCTCGGGCAACTTTCAGGAATCCAATCTCTGGGGCTCGACCAACGAGGACTACGGCAGCAGCGGCCTCGCCATCGCCGACCTCAACCGCGACGGCCGCCCCGACCTGCTCTACAGCAACGGCGACGGCTTCGACTACCCCATTCCCGGCGGGCGGCCCTGGCACGGAGTGCAGTGGCTGGAGAACCAGGGCGACGGTCGCTTTGCGTATCGACGGATTGGTGACATGGTCGGCGCCTACAGCCCCCGCGCCGCCGACCTCGATGGCGACGGCGACATGGACGTGGTCGCCGTGAGCTGCTTCGCCGACTGGGCGGACCCCGCCGCCGTTTCCCTCCGGGCCTGGATCAACGACGGCCGCCAACGCTTCACCCCCGTGACCCTCGCTCACCACCCCACCCACCTCGTCGCCCTTGATATCGGCGATCTCGACGGCGACGGCGTGCCCGAACTCGTCACCGGCGGCATGCACGCCTTTCCGCCGGTCCACAACCCCAACAACATCACCCTGTGGCGCCGCAACTGATCCGCTGTCTGCTGCCGATCGCCGTGCTGGGGTTCACCGCCTGTCGCCGCGCGGTGCTGGAGTTGCCGCCACCACCCGATCTCACCGGCGCCCCCACCGAACTCCAAACGCGATTCGCCGACGCCTCCGCCGCGGCGAGCGCAAATCCGTCGATAGACGCCGTCGCCACCCTCGGCCGCCTCGCGCACGCCAACGATCTGCTCCCCACCGCTCAGGCGGTCTGGCGTCACCTGATGGTCATCGACCCGAGCCAGGCGGAGTGGCCCTATCTGCTGGCCGATTTGTATCAGATCGCGGGTGACGAAGTCGGACGCGCCCAGTTGCTCAACCGCACCACCGAACTCGCCCCGGACTATGCGCCCGCCTGGTTGCAGCTCGCCGAACTGCGCTTCAAAGCCGGCGACCTTGCCGGCGCGGCGATCGCTTACCAACGCCGCCTCGACCTCCTGCCCGGCGACCCCTACGCGCGGCTCGGGCTCGCCCGCTGCGCCCGACACCTCGGCCACGCCGACGAAGCCCGCGAGCGGATCGATGCCCTCGTCGCCGACACCCCCGGGTTCGCGCCCGCGCGAAATCTGCGCGCCGAATTGCTCGCCGCCGCCGGCAATGAAGCCGCCGCCACCCACGAACGCTTTCTGGGGGCACAGGCCACCCGCTTTCGCGACGCACCCGATCCCTGGCGGGAGGCGCTCATCGCAGTCTGTTACGACTACGACAAACTCTGCGTGCGGGGCATGATGGACGCCCTCACGGATCACGGCGACCGCGGCCAGGCGCTGTTCGAACGCGCCCGGCGTCTTCGCCCCGATCGCCTCACCGCCTACGAACTGCTCGGCAACCTGCACCTCGACGCCAACGCCGGCGCCCGCGCCGTGGCCATTTACGAAGCCGGCCTGGCAGCCGCCCCCGCGGCGAGCCCACCTGCCGCGTATTTCGAAAAACTCAGCCGTGCCTACCTGCTGCGCGGAGATCCCGGTGCCGCCATCGCCGCCTGCCACCGCGGCATCGCTCGCGCCGGCGCCGTCTTTGAGCTCCAGCACGCGCTGGGCAACGCTCACCGCGCGGCCGGACAAACCGAGGCAGCCGCGGCGGCATATCGCGCCGCGATCCAACTCCAGCCGCACCGGGCCGTCGCCCACCACGACCTCGCCCTCACCTTGCTCGATCAACACGAACTCGACGCCGCCGTCGCCACCTTGCATCGCGCTCTGGAGGCCAATCCCCAATTCCCAGCCTCCCTCGCCCTGCTCGGGCAAATCGAGATTGATTCCGGCCGCTGGCAGAGCGCCGCCCGCTACCTGCAACCCTTGTTCGACGCGCAGCCGGATCTGCCCGAAGCCCGTGCCCGTATGAGCGGCGTGCTGCTGCGCGCCGGAGCCGAAGCCGAACGCGAGGGCAAGCCCGACGACGCGGTCACCGCCTACCAGCGCGGCGCTGCCATCACCCCGGACAATGCGCAACTTCAAGCCCGTCTCGGGGTGTTGCTGCTGCTGGAGGGCCGCGCCGACGAAGCCGTCCTCCCTCTGGAAGCGTTCCACCGCCTCCAGCCACAAGCACCGCAGAGCGCATTCCATCTCGGTCGCGTCTACGCCGCCGTCGGTCGCACATCTGATGCCCGTGCCCTCCTCCAACGCGCGATCGACCTGGCGGTGACGAACCACGATGCAGCCATCGCGCAACGCGCCCGTGAATTTCTGGCCGCTCTGCCCTGATTGGCCGGCAAACCCGCCGATCTAATGATCGACCGGCGTAACTAACGATCAACCTCGCGGCCTTTTGAGGCCCATCGTAGCTTCACCATCTTCACCCTCGCTGGTCGTGCGCCCCCTTTCGCACCCGCGTTGGTTCGGAAAGCTCAACCCCGTTTCCCCATGAAGCCCCTGCTCCCCGCCGCCCTGCTCGCCACGGCTGCCTGCGCCCTTGCCGCGCCCCAAACCGCCCGCATCACCATCGATGTCGGTGACGTCATCGACCAGATCGATCCCCGCATCTACGGCGTCTTCATGGAGCCCATCGGTTTCGAGCGGCCGGAGATGACCTTCAACACCCTCTACGGCCCGCTTTACGATCCCGATGCTCCCGACGCCGACGCCAACGGCTGGCGCCAGGGCATGCTCGAGGCTGCCCGCGAGCTCCAGTTCACCAACATGCGCTGGCCTGGCGGCAACTTCGTCGCCAACTACGACTGGCGGGACGGCATCGGGCCGCGCGAAGACCGCCCGGTCCGTCGTGAACTCGCCTGGAGCGTCACCGAACCCAACCTCGTCGGCACCGACGAGTGGGTGCAGCTCAACGCCCTCCTCGGCACCACCAACGTCGTCTGTATCAACATGGGCACCGGCAGCGTGCGCGAAGCCGCCTGGTGGGTTGAATACTGCAACGGTCCGCTCGGCACCTACTGGGCCGACAAGCGCGCCGAATACGGCCACCCCGAGCCCTACGGCATCGAATACTGGTGTCTCGGCAACGAGGTCGACGGCGAAGGTTGGATCATCGGCTACAAGAACGCCGAAGACTACGTGAAGTTCGCCCGCGTCGTTTCGCGGGCGATGCAGAAGAGTTCCCCCGACACGAAGCTCACCTTCATCGCCAACGGCTCCTCCAACTACAAGGACACCCTGGCTTGGATCGACTGGAACTGGACCGTCATCAAGGGCACTCACGACATCGCCGACTTTCTCTCGCTGCACCGCTACTGGGATGCATCCGATGACTACTACACCTTCGTGGGCGAGCGCGCGATGGACCTGCAGGAGAAGTTCGACATCACCATCGGCCAGATCAAGGCCGTCTCCACCACGGAGAAGAAGCCGCCCCTGCACATCTCACTCGACGAGTGGGCGCCTCCCTACCGCGGCGGCAGCCTCAACACCCTGGCCATGGCGCAGTTTCTCAACGCGTTCATCCGCAACGCAGACTACGTGAAGATGGCCAACTACACCCTGCTCACTTCCATCCTCGCCCGCGATCCCGACACCAACGCGAGCTACAAGACGCCCCTCTTCCACACCTTCAAGGCCTTCTCCACCCGCGCCCACGGTAACGCCCTTCACACCTCCGTGGTCTGCGACACCTTCGGGGTCGATGACTATTACACCTCCATCCCCTACCTCGACGTGACCAGCGTGCACGACACGGAACACCATCGCGTGCTCATCAACGTCGTCAACCGGCACCAGGACGAGGCCATCACCACCACCATCACCAGCGTGCACGGCACCTTTGCCCCCACTGCCGCCGTCACGCTCATCGCCCCCCCCGACACCGAAAACCGGCCTTTCAGCTACGCCGAACGCGACACCTACGCGCCGGTCGAATCGAAGATCGCCACCCAGGGCACAACCCTCACTCACGCGTTCCCCGCCCACTCCTTCACCCAGATCGTCGTCGATTTGGCCGATTGACCCCCAACCGTCCGCCCGTAGCCGCAAGCACAAGCCAGTGTTCCCTTTCCTCGTCATGTTGTCCCGCCTGCCGTTTCTCGCCACCGCCCTCACCTTCGCCGCCGCCCTGCCGGCCCTGTCCGTCGCCGAAACACCGCCCCCGCCGCACATCAACGAAGGCGGCATGTGGATCGCACCGCCACCGGAGCATGCCGTGCCCAGCCTGCCGGCTCTGGCGGCCTCCGACGACACGTCGTTCTACGCCGAACGCGATGTGCCGCACGGCACCGTCGAGATCGTCCGCTACCCGCTCACCGCCGGCGGGGACAAACAGATGCACGTGTATCTCCCGCCCGGATACGACGCGTCCGCCGACCGCCGCTATCCCGTCCTCTACCTCAACCACGGCGGCGGCGAAAACGACACGCACTGGACCGCCTCGGGGCACGCCGACCACATCCTCGACAACCTCATCGCCGACGGCCGCGCCCGGCCGATGATCATCGTGATGCCGAATACCAGCGGCGTCGTCTCCGGCGAGGTGCCCCAACTGGGTGAGGATGATGCCTGCACCCGCGAATTTCTGCAGGACATCATCCCCTATGTCGATGCGCACTACCGCACCATCACGACCCGCGAGGCCCGTGCCGTCGCCGGCCTGTCGATGGGCGGCTTCATTCCCCTGCACACCGGCTTCGCCCACCTCGAAACCTTCGGCGAACTTTACGTCTACAGCTCCGGCTACTGGCCCGGCCGCGTCGAACAGTTCGAGGAACGCTTCGCCCCGATCCTCAACGATCCGAACATCAACCAAAAATTCCTCATGCCGATCTACTTCGGCGTCGGTGAAACCGACATTGCCTTCGCCAACAGCATGAAGACTGAGGCCGTGTTCTCCCGTCACGCCATCCGCCACTACTCGGTCATCAGCTCACACGGTCACGAATGGCTCAACTGGCGCCGCTACCTGCACCAGACGGCGCAGATCATGTTCACCTACCTCGACTGAACCCTCCCCGCTTTCCCATGTTCTCTGCCCCCGTTCGCCTCGCCCTGCTCTCCACCGCCTTCGCCGTTTCCGCCGCCGCCACCTTCGCGCAGCGTCCGCCCCGGGTGGAGTCCCCCGTGCTGCACGAGGACCGCACCGTGACCTTCGCTCTGCGCGCCCCCGAGGCGCAGCAGGTTTCGCTCAGCGGTCAGTTCATGGCCGGCGTCCAACCCATGACCCGCGACGACAGCGGCGTGTGGTCGATCACCGTCGGCCCGATCAAACCCGACCTCTATCCCTACAACTTTGTCGTCGATGGCGTGGGCGTGGCCGACCCCGGCAATCAATACGTTTTCCCCAACGAGGGTTTCAAAGCCTCGCTTCTCGACGTCCCGGGCGACACCCCGGCGCCGCAGCAGGTGCAGGACGTGCCGCACGGCGAACTGCACTACGCCTGGGTGAAATCCGAGATCATGGGCGGCATCATGCGCCCGCTGGTCATCTATACCCCGCCCGGCTACCACGAGACCGACCGCACCTACCCGGTCTTCTACCTCGTCAGCGGCACGACCGACACCGAGGAAACCTGGTTTCGAGCCGGCCGGGTCAATGTCATCGCCGACAACCTCATCGCCGCCGGCCGAGCCGAGCCGATGATCATCGTCATGCCCTACGGCAACATGCTGCGCGGCATGCCGCGTCCCTGGGAGCCGGAGGTCGCCGCAATGTATGCGTATTTTGGTGACGAACTGGTCGGCACGATCATGCCTTACATCGAGTCCCGTTACCGCACCACCGAGGACCGCTCCGCCCGCGCCATCGCCGGCTTCTCGCGCGGGGGCGGCGAGTCGCTCTTTACCGGCCTGAGCCATCTCGACAAGTTCGCCCACATCGGCTCCTACAGCGCCTACCTCACCCCCGAGGTCTTCCGGCAATACTTCCCCCAGTTCGCGGAACATCCGGACCAACTGAATGCCCAACTCGAGACCTTTTGGCTCGGCGTCGGACGCTCCGACTTCCTCTACGAGCCGGCGGTCACCTTCAACGGGCTGCTCACCGAACTCGGCATCGAACACGAGGAGCTCATCACCGACGGTGGGCACACTTGGATGAACGCCCGCCACTACCTTTCCGAAACCCTGCAACGTTTCTTCCGCTAATTTCGCCATGCCCTCGCTTCGCTCCACCTCACTCGCGCTTGCTCTCGCCCTCGCGGCGACGGCCTCCGCGCAATCCGTATCCAGCCCCGACGGCAACATCGCCGTCGAGCTCGCATTGAGTGAACAGGGGCGCCTCAGCTACACCGTGTCCCTGCATGGCGCGGTCGCACTCGAGCCGTCGCCGCTCGGTCTCGAAACCAGTCTCGGGAGCTTCGCGTCCGGCCTCTCCGCCGCCGGCGCCACGACCACCACCGCGATCGACGAACACTACACCCTCCCCCACGGCAAGGTGCGCGAGGTGCACTACGTCGCCAACGAGCTCACCGCCCGTTACACGACCGCCGCGGGCCATGGACTCGATGTCATCTTCCGCGTCAGCAACACCGATGTCGCCTTTTCCTACCGCCTCAGCAGCGAAGCCCAGCCCCGCATCACCATCCATCGCGAGGCCACCGGTTTCGACTTCCCGGCGGAGGCCACGTCGTTCGTCACCTGGCAGGCCCCGGCTGGCAGTGGGTGGATGAAATCCAAACCCAGCTACGAAGAGGGCTACCTCATCGATGAGCCCGCCGGCACCGACTCGCCCACCGAACTCGGTTTCACCTTCCCCGCCCTGTTCCGCCTCGGCGATCACGGCTGGGCCCTCGTGTCCGAAACGGGTGTGACGAGCAACTACGCCGGTTCCCGCCTCGGCGATCCGACCTCGCGTGGGCTTTACCGCATCGCTTTTCCGCAGGAGGGCGAGAACGGCGGCATCGGTGACGCCACCGTCTCCGCCTCGCTGCCGCTGCACACGCCGTGGCGCACCATCACGCTCGGCACCACTCTCGCTCCGATCGTCGAAACCACCGTCGCGACCGACGTCGTCGAGCCGCTCTACGCCGCCTCCACCACCTACCAACCCGGCCGGGCCACCTGGAGCTGGTTGGTCTGGCAGGACGCCTCCATGAACGAGGCCGACCAACGCACTTTTATCGACCTCGCCGCCGAAATGGGCTGGGAATACATCCTCATCGACGCCCTTTGGGACACGAATCTCGGCAAAGCCAAACTCGCCGAGCTCGTGCGTTACGCCAACAGCAAGGACGTCGACGTCCTGCTCTGGTATAACTCCAACGGCGCCTGGAACGACGCCCCCCAGGGTCCGCGCAACCGCATGGCCTCCGCCCCCGCCCGCCATGCCGAGATGGCCTGGCTCCAGTCGATCAACGTCAAGGGCCTCAAGGTCGACTTCTTCGGCGGCGACAAGCAGACGACGATGAAACTCTACGAGGACATCCTGACCGACGGGAACGCCTACGGCCTGCACTTCAACTTCCACGGCGCCACCCTGCCGCGCGGTTGGGAGCGCATGTATCCCAACCACATGACGAGCGAAGCCGTCACCGCCTCGGAAAACCTCATTTTCTCGCAGGGTTTCGCCGACAGTGAAGCGTGGCGCTCCACCGTCATGCCCTTCGTGCGCAACCCCGTCGCCGCGATGGATTACGGGCCCATGGTGCTGAACTCGTCCTTCAACAAAGTCGCCGGCCGCGGAAACTCCCGCAGCACCACCGATGCTTTCCAACTCGCGACCAGCGTCACCTTCCAGTCGCCCGTGCAACATATGGGCCTCACCCCCAACAACCTCGAGGAACAACCGGCCTTCGTCATCGATTTCCTCAAGCAGGTGCCGGCCGTCTGGGATGAAACCCGTTTCGTCACCGGTTATCCCGGCAAAGATTTCGCCGTCGCCCGTCGCCACGGCGACCATTGGTATGTGGCCGCCACCAACGGCGAAGCCGAGCCCAAGGCGCTCACGCTCCACCTCCCCTACCTCGCCGGCCAAACCCTCACCCTCATCCACGATCAACCCAGCGGCCGCGAGGCCGCGCAAAGCCAGGTGACCGTCGCCGCCGACGGCACCCTCCCCCTCGAACTTGCCGCCAAGGGCGGCGCCGTCCTCTTCTGATTTCCCCCATGCGTTTCCCCAGTTTATCCCTCGCGCTCTTCGCCACCGCATTGACCGCCACCGCGCAACCCGCTCCCGCGCCCGCCCCAGCCGACGACGGCGCCGAGCGCGCCGCCGCCAACTTTGCCCGCAAGATCGAGCTCGCGCCCGACGACGTGCGCCTCTTTCCCGAACCGCCCGCCGACTATCGCGTGCTGCCGGAGTCCGGCCTGCGCGGCACCCTCGACGTGCTGCGCTACGAGTCCGGCGTCACCGGCACCACCCGCGAGGCCACCGTGTATCTCCCGCCCGGATACAACGCCGACCACCGCTACCCCGTCGCCTACATCCTGCACGGCATTGGCGGCAACCGCCACGAGTGGACCGCCGGGGTGAAGGGCCACACCATCCTCGACAACCTCATCGCCAGTGGCGCCATCGAGCCGCTCATCGCCGTGTTTCCCAATGGCCGCGCCATGGCCGACGACTCGGTGCCGGAGAACATCTTCAACCCCGAAGCCGTCGCCGCCTTTGCCGCCTTTGAAGGCGACCTGCTCGACTCTCTCATTCCGGCGGTCGAGTCGCACTACGCCACGATCAGCGACGCCCAGCACCGCGCCCTCGCCGGGCTGTCCATGGGTGGCGGCCAGACCTTCAACTTCGGTCTCGCCCACCTCGACACCTTCACCTGGATCGGCGCCTTCTCCGCTGCCCCCAACACCAAAGCCCCCGAGGAATTGGTGCCCGACCCCGCCGCCGCGACCGCCGCGCTCAACCTCCTTTACATCTCCTGCGGCAACCAGGACGGCCTCATCAACTTCTCCCAGCGCACCCACCGCTACCTCAAGGAGCACAAGGTGCCGCACCTCTGGAACGTCGACGACCACGGCCACGACCCCGAGACCTGGGGCAGCAACCTCTACCACTTCGCCCAACGCATCTTTCGCTGAGCCTTCCAACGCTCACTCCTAGACCAACCAAAATGAAGACCCCCAAATCCACCACCCTCGCTGCGCTCCTCGCGCTCGCCGTCTCGGCCTTTGCCCAGGACGGCGCCATCACGCCATATGACGCTCCGGAAGAGCCCAACGCCATTCCGCTCAACACCGGCGGCGTCGAAAACCAACCCGCCTCAGAATCCTGGTTCTTCCAGTGGGGCGAGCCGATGGTGCGCAACGTCACCAACGCCACCCTCACCCCTTTCCTGCCCGATCCCGCCAAGGCCACCGGCGCCGCCGTGCTCGTCGCTCCGGGTGGCGGCTTCCGCTGGCTCTCCATCAACAACGAAGGTTGGAAAATCGCCAAGGCCCTCAACGAACAGGGCGTCGCCGCCTTCGTGCTCAAATATCGCCTCAATCCCACTCCGCCGACCCTCGAGGGCCTGCGTGAGTCGATGAACCGCACCTTCGCCGCGGCCACTCCGCCCGCCGAAGGTGAGGACGCCCCGCCCCCGCCGCCGCGTCCGCGTTGGAGTCTCGACAATCAGCGCGAGGACGCCGAGGCCGCCTACGCCATGATCCTCGACCGGGCCGAGGAATGGGGCGTCGATACTGATCGCATCGGCATGATGGGCTTCTCCGCCGGCGCCGGCCTCACCATGCACTGCACCATGAACTCCGAGACCATGAAGCTCGCCTTCATCGCCCCGATCTACGGCGGCATGGGCGCGGTCGAAGTGCCCGAGGACGCCCCGCCGCTCTACGTCGCCATCGCCACCAACGATTTCCTCTTCAACGGCGACTTTGGCCTCATCGAGTCGTGGTATAAAGCCGGCAAGTCGGTCGAATTCCACCTGTATCAGGATGGTGGACACGGCTTCGGCATGGGCTACCCCGGCCACACCACCTACTGGTGGTTCGAGTCCTTCGTGCACTGGCTCGACATCAACGGCTACCTGAAACCGAAGTCGGCCGAATAAATACCTTCCCTCCCGAGGCGCGGTCGACCACCGCGCCTCTTTTTTTCAAACACAGATTTCACAGAGGGCACAGATCATCCCCAGCCCGGGTTCATCCGTGGTAAAAAGCTGAACCGCAGATCCCACAGATAGTCGCCGATCCCGCCCACCGTAGTCGCAACCACTACCGAGCGCAGCGACATCTGAGAGACGTAGTGCCGAAGCAATTTCACCGAAGATACTATCCAGACCATCGAATCCGTGACGATCCGTGGCCAAGAAAACACTCCCGGTCTCTCCGCATCTGCGCCCATCTGCGTCATCTGCGGTCACTCCTTCCTGCCTCTCAGCTCTGTGCTCTTATGTGTCATCTGTGGTCAAAAACCTAAACCGCAGATCACGCAGATAACCGCAGATCCACTCCGCCGCAGGCTTAACCACTTCCGAGCGCAGCGACATCTGAGAGACGTAGTGCCGAAGCAATTGCACAGAGAGCACAGAACACTGCCTCCACGTCCGTGTTCATCTGTGTCCATCTGTGGTTAAGAACTCTCTGCCTCTCGGCATCTGCGCCCCTCTGCGCCATCTGTGGTTAAAGAATCCTCCTTCCCATGTATCTCCGTTCTCTCTTCCGCGCCCTCCTCGTCGTCGCCTCCTTCATCTTCGCCACCGCCATTACCCGCGCCGCTCCCGATCCCAATTTCCACATCTTCCTCTGCATTGGTCAGTCCAACATGGAGGGCTTTCCCGGCATCCCCGAGGAGGACAGAGTCTTCGACGACGCGCGCTTCCAGGTGCTCGCTGCCGTCGATTTTCCTGACCTCGGTCGCGAGCAAGGCCAGTGGTATACCGCCGTGCCACCGCTCTGCCGACCGAGCTCCGGTCTGAGCCCGGCGGATTATTTTGGCCGCACGCTCATCCAACACCTCCCGCCCGAAATCAAAGTCGGCGTCGTTACTGTCGCCGTCGCCGGCGCCAAGATTCGCGTCTACGACCCGACCACGATCGCCGACTACGAGGCCACCGCACCTGACTGGCTCAAAGGTTTCATCGCCGCCTACGACGGCGATCCCTACGCCCGTCTCATCACCATGGCGCGCCGCGCCCAGGAGGACGGTGTCATCAAAGGTATCCTCCTCCACCAAGGTGAATCCGACAGCGGCGACGAAACCTGGCCGGCCCAGATCAAAGACCTCTACACCCGCATCCTGGCCGACCTCGAATTGGACGCCGCCGACGTCCCCCTGCTCGCGGGCGAACTCGTCAACGCCGACCAAAACGGCGCCTGCGCCGGCATGAACAAGATCATCGCGACCCTGCCCGAGGTCATTCCGACCGCGCACGTCGTTTCCTCCGCGGGCGCCCCCTGCCACAAAGACCGCCTGCACTTCACCCCGGAGGGCTACCGCCTGCTCGGCCAACGCTACGCCGAAACCCTCTTGGCCATCAAAGACTAAGCCGATCCCCCAAAGCTAGCCGCCCGCACGTGGGCGTCACGCTGCCCCTCCGCTCTGTGCCCTTCTGTGTCATCTGTGGTCAAATAACTGAACCGCAGATCACGCAGAACCACTCCACCGCAGGCTCAATCACTTCTGAACGACGAAGTGCCGAAACGATTTCACCGAGAGCACAGATCACCAGTGCCCATCGGTGTTCATCCGTGTCCATCCGTGGTTAAGAAAGTCCCTGCCCCCCAAACTGCGGTCATCCGTGGTCAATACCTAAAACCTAGATCACGCCGGCGAAGCCTCGACACGATCCGACATAAGAACCGGCCAAATTCAGGTGTGAACCCTCGCCCATGGTGAACACAAATTGTCATGCTTCGGGAAAGAATGGCCATTCTACTTTCCGGGCCAAATCGCTATAGTCCGCGCACCCCTTACCCCATGTTACGCTCCGGTATCCTCAACCCCGGCCTGCTTTCCCTGCTCGCCCGCGTTCGCCACACCAACCTCCTCGTCATCGCCGACCGCGGTTTCCCCAGCTGGCCCGCCGTCGAGACCATTGACCTCTCGCTCGTCGATGACCTTCCCACCGTCGACCAGGTCCTCGCCGCCATCCTGCCCAACTTCGTCGTCGGCCAGGCCTTCGCCGCCGAGGAATTTACGTCGCGCAATGCTCCCGCCAAGCTCGATGCCCTGCGCACCCGACTCGGCGACATTCCCCTGCACTTCGAGCCGCACGTGGCCTTCAAACGCCGCGTGCCCAGCGCCATCGGCCTCATCCGCACCGCCGACACCACCCCCTACGCGAACCTCATTCTCGAGTCCGCCTGATTTTCATGCAACGCCGCCCCCTCGGCCAAACCGGCCTCGACGTTTCCATCCTCAGTTTCGGCGCCTCGTCCCTCGGCGGGGTCTTCCGCGCCACCGACGACCGTGAAAGTATCCGCACGGTCCATACCGCGCTGGATCTCGGGATGAACTTCATCGACGTGTCGCCCTACTACGGCGCGACCCGGGCCGAGACCGTGCTCGGCCGGGCCCTCCAGGGTATCGCCCGTGACCGCTACATTCTGGCCACGAAGGTGGGGCAATACGGCGAGGGTGAGTTCGATTTCTCCGCCGCCCGCGTCACCCGCAGTCTCGACGAAAGCTGCGCCCGGCTGGGCGTCGACTACATCGACCTGCTGCAATGCCACGACATCGAGTTCGCCGACCTCGATCAGATCGTCGACGAAACCATCCCGGCCTTGGTTGCCCTCAAACGCGCCGGCCGCATCGGCCACGTCGGGATCACCGGCCTGCCGCTGAAGGTCTTCACCGCAGTCCTCGATCGCACCGCCCCCGGCGACGTCGAGACCATCCTCTCCTTCTGTCACTACGAGCTCAACGACACCTCGCTCGAATCCCTGCTGCCCTATTGCGCCGCAAAGGGCGTCGGCGTGATCAACGCCTCGCCCACCGGCATGGGCCTGCTCACTCCACGCGGCGTGCCCGACTGGCATCCCGCGCCGCCCACCCTGGTCGCCTGCGCCCGCCAGGCCGTTGCCTACTGCGAGTCGGTGGGGGCCGACATCGTGAAACTCGCGATCCAGTTTTCGATCGCCCATCCGGACATCGCCACCACCCTCGTGGGCTCCGCCAACCCACATAACATCCGCCGCAACATCGCTTGGGCCACCGAGCCGATTGACGCCGAATTGCTGGCCAAAGTGCAGGAACTCCTGCGTCCCGTGCACAATCACAACTTCACCCGCGGCCGCCCTGAGAACCACGACCCCATCGTCGCCTGATCCCCCCCCCTTCCGCATGAAAGGCCTTTCCCTTCACGAACCCGGCACCCTGCGCGTCATTGACCTGCCCGACGCCCCCGCCCCCGGCCCGGGCGAAGCCCTCGTCCGCGTGCATCGCGTCGGCGTCTGCGGCACCGACCTGCACGCCTTCCGCGGCAAACAGCCCTTCTTCACCTATCCGCGCATCCTCGGTCACGAGCTCGGCGTCGAGGTCCTCGCCGTTGGTGCCGGGGTCGCGAACGTCGCGCCCGGTGACCGCTGCGCCGTCGAGCCCTACCTCAACTGCGGCCGCTGCATCGCCTGCCGCCGGGGCAAACCCAACTGCTGCACCGAGCTGCGCGTGCTTGGCGTCCACACCGACGGCGGTCACCGCGAGCAGTTCGTCGTGCCTGCGGCCAAGCTCCACGTTTCGCGCCAGCTTACCTTCGATCAGCTCGCCCTCGTCGAAACCCTCGGCATCGGTGCCCACGCCGTCGACCGCGCGCAGCTCAGTCCCGGCGAAACCGTCGCCGTGATCGGCACCGGCCCCATCGGCCTCTCCGTCATCCAGTTTGCCCTCGCTGCCGGCGCCCGCGTGATCGCCCTCGACCTCAACGATCAGCGCCTCGCCTTCTGCCGCGAACGTCTCGGCCTCGCCGACGCCGACCTCATCAACACCGCCACCACCCCCGACGTCGCCGGCCGTCTCGCCGAGCTCACCGCCGGCGACCTGCCCACCGCCGTCTTCGACGCCACCGGCAACCCCGGCTCCATGGCCGCGTCGTTCAACTTCCCGGCCCATGGCGGCCGCCTCATTTTCGTCGGCCTTTTCCCTGGCGAGGTCACCTTCAACGACCCCAACTTCCACCGGCGCGAACTCACCCTCATGGGCAGCCGCAACGCCCGCCCCGAAGACTTCGGACGCATCATCGCGCTGATCGAAGCCGGCACCGTCGACACCACGCCATGGATCACCCACCGCGCCGCCCTCACCGAAGTGCCCGACCAGTTTGCGGGCTGGACCGACCCGTCCAGTGGTGTGCTCAAAGCCATGATTTCTCTCTAACCCCTTGCCTCACCCCATGATCGTCCGCCTTTCCGCCCTCGCTTCGCTCCTGCTCGCCACCACCCTCGGACTCCACGCCGCCTCGCCCTGGGTGCTGCACTACGATCGCCCCGCCACGGAATGGGTCGAGGCCCTCCCGGTCGGCAACGGCCGTCTCGGCGCGATGGTCTTCGGCGGCATCCATCAGGAGCGTCTCCAGCTTAACGAAGACACGCTCTGGGCCGGCGGTCCCTACGATCCGGCCAACCCCGAGGGGCGCGACGCGCTGCCCGAGGTGCGCGCCCTGCTCGCCGCCGGCGACTACCAGGCCGCCCACGATCTGGTGAACGCCAAGGTCATCTCCCGGCCCGGCGTCCAGATGCCCTACCAAACCGTCGGCGACTTGCTCTTCACCTTCGCCGGCGCTGACGCCGTTTCCAGCTATCGTCGGGAACTCGATCTCGACACCGGCGTCGCCACCACGACCTACACCACCGGCCAGGGCCCTTGGGCGATGACCACAACCCGCGAGGTGTTCGTGAGTCCGGTTGACCAGGTCATCGTCGTGCGCCTTCGGGCCCAACGCGGCAGTCGGCCCGGCCAGTTGAGTTTCTCACTCGGCTTCCAAACTCCGATGCACGCCACCAGCCGCACCGCCGGCGACGACACGCTCTTGCTGGATGGTCGCAACGGCAGCGCCAGTGGCATCGACGGCGCGCTCACTTTCCAGGCCCGGGCCCAGGTCACCGCCGAGGGCGGCTCCGTCAGCTCCGACGGCCAGCACCTGCATGTGCGTGGTGCGCACACCGTGACCGTCCGCATCGCCGCCGCCACCAGTTTCAAGCGCTTCGACGACGTGAGCGGCAATCCCGACATCGCCAACCGCGCCACCCTCACCGCGGTGGCCGGGAAGTCCTACGACGACCTCTACGCCGCCCATCTCGCCGAGCACCAACGCCTGTTCCGCCGCGTATCCATCGATCTGGGACACACGCCCGCCGCCGAACTGCCGACCGATGAACGCGTGCGCCGCTTCGCCGACGGCAACGATCCCGCCCTCGCCGCCCTCTATTTCCAATTTGGCCGCTACCTGCTCATCAGCAGCTCCCGACCCGGCACCCAGCCGGCCAACCTGCAGGGTATCTGGAACGACAGTCTCAACCCGCCGTGGCAGAGCAAATACACCCTGAACATCAACGCGGAGATGAACTACTGGCCGGCCGAGATCACCAACCTCGCCGAGCTCACCGAACCGTTCTTCGGCATGATCGAGGACCTCAGCCACACCGGCGCCAAGATGGCGCAGGACCTCTACGGCGCCTCCGGCTGGGTCGTGCACCACAACACCGACATCTGGCGCGCCGCCGGCCCGATTGACGGCGCCACCTGGGGCATGTGGCCCACCGGCGGAGCCTGGCTCACCCAGCACCTGTGGGAACACTACCAGTTCTCCCTCGATCGCGAATTTCTTGCCCGCGCCTATCCGCTCATGAAAGGCGCCGCGGAGTTCTTCCTCGATACGCTCGTGGCCGAGCCGACCCATGGCTGGCTGGTCACCAGCCCGTCGATTTCGCCGGAGAACACCCACAAGTTCGGCGTGTCCGTCGCCGCCGGGCCGACGATGGATTCGCAACTGTTGCGTGACTTGTTTGGCGCCTGCATCGAGGCGGCCGCCATCCTCGGCGAAGACGCCGAGTTCGCCGCCCGCCTGAGCGCCGCCCGCGACCGCTTGCCGCCATCGATGATCGGGGCGCAGGGCCAGCTCCAGGAGTGGCTGGAAGACTGGGACGCCGACGCGCCCGAACAGGACCACCGTCACGTGTCGCACCTCTACGGTCTTTATCCCAGCGACCAGATCGACATCCTCACCACCCCCGACCTCGCCCACGCCGCCCGCCGCTCGCTCGAACTGCGCGGCGACGATGCCACCGGCTGGGCCATCGGCTGGCGACTCAACCTCTGGGCCCGCCTGCACGAGCCGGAGCATGCGATGACCATCCTGAAACTCCTGCTTCGGCCGGAACGCACGTATCCAAATCTCTTTGACGCCCATCCGCCCTTCCAGATCGACGGCAACCTCGGCGGCACCGCCGGCATCGCCGAGATGCTGCTGCAGTCGCACGGCGGCCTGATCCAGTTGCTGCCCGCTCTCCCGACCGAGTGGCCCACCGGCTCGGTCAGCGGCCTGCGCGCCCGGGGCGGTCTGACGGTCGACCTCGCCTGGCGCAACGGCCAACTCACCGCGGCCTCGTTCACCGCCACCCGCGCGGGGACCATCACGGTGCGCACCGCCGACGGGCAAACGACCGCCGTCAACCTCCCCGCCGGCGAACGCACCGTCTGGCAACCCGCCCGCTGATTTCCGTGCCATGCCCGGGTTTCGCCGCCTCTTCCTCTGCTGCTCGATGGTCCTCGGTTGTGCCCAAGGCAGGGCCGCGACGCCGATTCGCGTGCTCCTCGTCGACGGCTTCAGCAACCATCAATGGCGGCTCACCACCCACCTGATCGAAGGCATGCTCGCTCCGACCAACCTGTTCACGATCGAGGTGTCGACCACCCCACCCACCGCAGACGCCGCCGGCTGGGACGCGTGGCGGCCTGACTTCGCCGCCTACGACGTCGTCATCCAAACCTGCAACGACATCAACGGCGGCCCGGCCTGGCCGCGCGCCGTGCAAGCCGACTTCGAAGCCTACGTGCGCTCCGGCGGCGGCGTTTATGTCTGGCACTCCGGCAACAACGCCTTCCCCGACTGGCCCGCCTACAACGCCATGATCGGACTCGGTTGGCGCTCGCGTGATTTTGGCCCCGCCATCGCCGTCGCCGACGACGGCACGCTCCGGCGCATTCCCACCGGCGTAGGTCGCGACACCGGTCACGGCGATCGCGTCGACACCGTCGTTCACCGCCGTGGCGATCACCCGATCCACCACGGCCTGCCCCGCGCTTGGAAAACGCCCGACATCGAGGTCTACTATTTCGCCCGCGGCCCGGCCGAAAACCTCGAGGTCCTTTCCTACGGTCATGATCCGGTCACCGATCAAAACTGGCCGCTCGAGTGGACGGTGAGCTACGGCGCCGGCCGCGTCTACACCTCCACGTTTGGCCACGTCTGGCACGGCGATACTCAACCCGAGCGCACGCGCTGTGCCGGCCTGCAGACCATCGTCGTGCGCGCCCTGCAGTGGCTCGCCGGCCGCGAAGTCACCTTCCCCGTCCCACCCGACTTCCCGACAGCCGACACCGTCTCCATCCGCCCACCCATCAACCGCTAAACACCCAAATCTTTCTCTTTCCTCTTTATCTTTATCTTTCTCCCCACGGGCCGAAAACCGTCCGCTCCTCAGGGAGAAAGAGAAAGTGGAAAGAGAAAGAATAAAGACCCCCAACCGCCTTTCGCCCCCACCTTTCAGCTTTTCAGCCTTTCAGCTTTTCCCAAAACCGCCCATGCCCACCCCACCTGCCCCCACCACCGACACCTCGCGCGTCGTTCCCCGCCAATACCTCTTCGCCTTCATCCTCGTCACCACGCTCTTCTCGCTGTGGGGCTTTGCCAATGACGTGACCAACCCGCTCGTGCGCGTCTTCAAAGAGGTCTTCGTCATCACCAACGCGCAGAGTTCGCTCGTGCAGTGGGCCTTCTACGGCGGCTACGCCACCATGGCCATCCCGGCTGCCCTCGTCATCCGCCGCTTCTCCTACAAGACCGGCATCCTCGTCGGTCTCGCGCTCTACGCCATCGGCGCGCTGCTCACCATCCCCGCCAGCACCGCCCTGTCGTTCAACATCTTCCTTGTTGGCTTCTACGTGCTGACCTTCGGCCTGGCCTTCCTCGAGACCGCGGCCAACCCCTACATCCTCTCTCTCGGCCCGCCCGAAACCGCCACCCGCCGGCTCAACCTCGCCCAGGCCTTCAACCCGATCGGGTCGCTGACCGGCATGATCGTCGCCAGCATGTTCGTGCTGCCGTCGCTCGACGTCTCCAACTTCCGCAACGAACAACTCGCTGCCCATCCCGAATACGCCGAGATGCTGCCGAGCGAAGCCGACGCCGCCATCAGCGCTTCGTGGGAGACCTTCGTGAAGGCTGACCCCGACGGGTTCCAGGCAATCCAGACCCACGACCTCCGCGTCGTGATGATCCCCTACGCCATCATCGCCGCGGTGGTCATCTTCACCTTCATTGCCTTCGCCGTGTCCAAACTGCCCGACACCGGTCACAACGACCAACCGGTCAAATTCGGCGCCCTCACCAAACGCTTGCTCAGCTCCCCGCTCTATGTCGGCGGCGTGATCGCCCAGGCCTTCTACGTCGGCGCGCAGATCATGTGTTGGACCTTCATCATCCACTACGGGATGACGCTCTGCGGCCTCACCGCCTCACAGGCGCAGAACTACAACATCGCCGCCATGGTGCTCTTCCTCAGCAGCCGCTTCATCTGCACCCTCGTGCTGCGTGTGGTGAAACCCGGCCAGCTGCTCGCCGCCCTCGCCGTCGGCGGCCTCGCCCTCACCGTCGGCGCGATCTTCCTGCAGGGCATGCCCGGACTCTACTGCCTCGTCGGGGTCTCCGGCTGCATGTCGCTCATGTTCCCGACCATCTACGGCATCGCGCTCGATGGCCTCACCCCATCCGACGCCAAGCTCGGCTCCGCCGGTCTCATCTTCGCCATCGTGGGCGGCGCCATCATGCCCCGCATGCAGGGCGCCATGATCGACGGGGACGGTTTCACCCTGGGCAGCCTCGCCCTCGAATCGGTGCGCGTGTCCTTCGTGCTCCCGGCGATCTGCTTTGTGGTCATCGCAATCTACGGCTGGATGGCCCACCGCGCCGCCGGCGCCCGCGTCTAGTCGCGGCCAACCGATTTCAGCCGCAGATTACGTAGATCATCACAGATCCAACCCAACGCTGGTTCTTACCACTTCCGAGCGCAGCGACATCTGAGAGACAAAGTGCCGAAGCAATGGACACAGATAAACACAGATCCTGGCCCGCAACGCAGCCGTGCTCATCTGTGTCCATCTGTGGTTAAGAAACTCTCCGCCTCTGCGCCCATCTGCGTCATCTGCGATCAAACATTTCTGCCTCTCCATTCTGTGCCCCTCTGTGCCATCTGTGGTTAAAACCCAAACCGCAGATGACGCAGAGAACCGCAGATCCACTCCAACGCCGGCTTAACCACAGATTTCACAGAGAGCACAGATCATCATACCTATCCGTGGCTACCTGTGGTTAAAAAATCTTCCTGCTCCTTCTGCCTCTCCGACCATGAACAAATTGTGGAAGCTCCTCCTCTCGCTCGGATTTACCGCAGCTTGGCTGATCACCGGCTACGCGCAAACCGCAGCCAAGCCGCCAGCGGAAGACCGGACCGCCTTCTTCCCGCCGAAGATGTTGAGTTTCCCGCTCTACGGGGACGCCGCCATTCCGAACGCCAAGCCCGGACCCGACGAAGAAACCGGCAAGGGCACCGGGTGGGTTCAGAAGGTCTCGCAGCCCAAGATTGAGGTCTATTTGCCCGCCCGGGTCAAAGCCACCGGCGCCGCGGTGGTGATCTTCCCTGGCGGCGGTTACGCCGGCCTCACCTACGAGTTCGAAGGCGTGCAACAGGCCGAGTTCTTTAAGGACCACGGCATCGCGGCGCTGGTGGTCAAATACCGCCTGCCGAGCGACCAAACGATGCTCGATAAGTCCATCGGCCCGCTGCAGGACGCCCAGCAGGCGATGCGTTTTGCGCGGCAGCACGCGGCCGAGTGGGGCATCGATCCGCATCGCATCGGCACCATCGGCTACTCCGCGGGCGGACATCTGGCCTCCACGCTGGCCACCCACTTCGATGAGGCCCTCATCGACAATCCCGAAGAAATCAGTCTGCGCCCCGACTTCCTCGTCGTGATCTACCCGGTCATCAGCATGGATGCCGCGATCACCCACCAAGGCTCGCGCGTCGCGCTCCTGGGCGAGGATCCCACCGCAGAACAGATCCAACGCTTCTCCAACGAGCTGCAGGTCACCCCGCAGACCCCGCCCACACTGATCCTCCACGCCGCCGACGACCGTTTGGTCGATGTCGACAACAGCCTCCTGTTCTTCAACGCCCTCCGCCGCGCCGGCGTCTCCGTTGAAGCGAACTTTTTTGAAAAAGGTCAGCACGGCCTCTTCCTCCTCCCCCGCGATCGCTGGCAGGGCCGGATCATGGACTGGCTGACGATCAACGGCTGGCTACACCCGCGCCCCGGCGAATAGGGCTCATCAACCCGGAGCTGTGGACGGAGCGAGGTCAACGACCGCGAAACCGATCCTGAACCTACGCCGGCAAGATCACCCGTATACCGTTTTCGGGCCCTTTCGTGGGTTTCGTGGGCAACCCGTTCCGTGTTTTCCGGGTGGTCCGTGGGCTATTGAAAAGACGCTACCTCGGTAGTTTCGTTCGAGCCGCTGAATCGCACACTGCGTTGCCCGCTTACAAACCCAGCCGCGGAACACCGATCCCACCCGCGCTGTCTTTCCTCACCATGCCCCGCTCTTCCCTTCCTCGTCTGGCTGCTTTCTTCGCAATGGTCGCTTGGCTCGGCCTCGGTTTCGGTTGTTCCACCTCCCCCCGTGACGTTGCGCTGTCGGCTTCGATTCGGCTGCCGTCTTCTGAAGCCGGCGCCCAACTGACCCGCGTCGAGATCCTCGAGATCAACGGCAAACCGCAGGCGCCACACGGTGCTCTGCGCTCCCTCGACCTTGTGCGAGGCCATCACGAAATCGTGCTTCGCGTGACCCGCAGCGGCCACGCCAACGGCTACGTGGCCCAGGGCACGCTGAACCTCTACTTGGAACCCGGGCACCACTACGAACTGCTGCCGCGACAGGAGGGTGGATCCGTGTCCTTGATCGTGCGCGACCGCACTCCCGGCGTCGCCGCCGAAAACCGCGATCAACGCTTTCCAGCCACGCTCGAAGGTCGCATCGTTCGCTCGACCCAACCGACCGCGAGCTGAACGGTTTCCCGCCCGATGTCCACTCGGACCCCTTCAAGATCACCGAAGGGGGCAGGAGGTTTCCACTCAACCGAGGTAAGCGACGGTCAATGGCCCTCTACACCAGGCTCACCAGTCCGCGCTTGAGGCGGTCGAGCACCGAATAGGCGAAGCCGAGATAACCGGGCCCGGGATCCGGTCGGTTTTGCTCGAGCGCGGTGTGCAGAAGGGCCCAGCCAATCTCGCGGATCATGCAGACGAACTTCATATCGTGCAGCGTGCGGAGGCGCGCGTCATCGACGGCGCCGAAGTAGGTCTTCAACAACGCGTCGTCCGCCGCCGTATCGAGGCCGCAGGAGAAGGAGACCGTGGCGAGGTCGAACCAGATATCGCCCCGGCCCGACAACTCCCAGTCGATGAGCTGCAGCTTGCCCGCCCCGTCCTCCAGCAGGTTGTGGGTGAAGGGGTCGTTGTGACAGGTGTGCCGCATGAAACCGGGATCGGTCTGCCGTTCGGCTTCGATGCGGTCCATCTCCGCCATGAACCCACGCAGGTCCGCCGGACAGGCCAGCCCGAGGTCGGCGATGCCACGCAGATACCCCCGTGTCAGCGAAAAGGGCGTGCTCGTGCGCGGACCGGTGTAGGGCAGTTGATGCACCCGCTTCAGCAGGTCGGTGATCCGCGCCAGTGTGCCCGCATCGTGGGCGTCGGCCACCGTCAGCGTGCGCCCGTCGATGAAGTCGCTGATCAATACGTTAGCGCCGTCGCCCGCCTCCAGCACCGCCGGCGCGAGGCCGTGCGCGGCGGCGAGCCGCATCACCGCAACTTCCTCCGCAAAGTCCAAACCGAGGTAGCGGTTCTGGTCGCCGTTGATCCGCAGCGCATAGGCCCGGCCATCGACGGTGACTTTGTGCACCACGTTGGAGTAACCGCCGCTCAACGGTTCATGGCGGATCGCGCCCGCGCCCCGCCAGGCGGGCACCTGCCGGATCAGCGTGCCGAGGTCCATGCCGATTGGCGTATCGACGCCGCCACTACTCTGCCATGAAGGCTTCGGCGTCGGCCTTGTTCCAGGTGATGGTGGCCTCGCCGTAGCCGAAGTTGGTGTTCAGGTAGGGGCCAAAGGTCACCCGCTCCTCGCTCGCGCGACCGGCCTTGATTTCGCCAATCAGGGTCTGCATGTCCGCGATGTATTGGAAGGTGAGCTTCTCCTTCTCGCGCTTCTGCCAGTAGTGCCCGCCAAAGACCAGGAGCTCATCGGCATCGATGTCACTGGCCGGGTTGTGGATGGTGGCGATCAGCTCGTCGATGCTGCTGCGGTATTTCGCAAAGCCATCGGCGGAGAAGATCCAGACGCCGCCACCCGAGCCAATCGCGTCGCCGGTGAAGACCAGGTTCGCACCGCGCAGAAAATACACGGTCGAGTGCTTGGTGTGCCCGGGCAGCTTGAGGGAATCGATCACCACGCCGCCGCCGAGGTCCAGGGACGGTTGATCGGCGATGTCGGTGGTGCGCTCGGCCGGAAATGGATTTTTCTCCGCAAATTCCGCGAGCTGAATCCAGAAGGTGACGTCGGGGTTATCCTTGAACGCCGGCAACATGCCGGTGTGGTCGCCGTGCACGTGCGTGAGGCCAATGGTGAGCGGCCGGTCGCCGATTTCCTCCCGCACCGCCTGCTGCAAAGACGGAACCGCAGTGTCGTCCCAGGTGATGAAGTTCGACAAGTCGATCAGCAGGGCCCGCTCCGCACCAACGATGAGATACATGTCGGAGCAATTGTTGTAGCCCGTGACCTCGCCGGCCTCGTCATAGTGCAGCCCCGACGGGTTGGTGTGGTTGGCGTCCTCGATGCGCGTCACGCCCGGCGCGATCGGATGCAGCGTGTAGGGCCCCACCTCTCGCGGGGCGGATTCGGCGCGGAGAACTCCGGCGAACAAAAGGAGGAAACAAAGGACGGTCTTTTTCATGGGGTTCAGTATGGGGCCGGGGAAGCAACAGCACCCAAGCGTGCATCGCGACAGGCACCGTGTCACGGCACCGGTCGAATTTTCCAGGAGGGCCAAATCCAAACCGACCTGAGGTCGAATGGAAAGCAGGGCTTTTTTCAGCAGAAAACGAATCCCCCCCCAGCCATGCCTGCTCCCTTACCGTCGTTCCATTCTGCGGAAGGAAAAGCGCGTTGCCTCCCGGTCGCATCACCACCTCCCCCTACCTTCCCGATTGAACCCCCTTCCGCCGCGGCTCATGCTCGGCCCATGTATCCCCGTCTGTTTCGCTGCGGCCGCTTGTTGGCGGCCTTGACCCTGATCGGCGCTGCTGTGCTCAGCAACGCCCGCGCCGTGACCAATCCGGCGGGTTTTGAAATCCGTCGGGGCATCAACCTCAGCCACTGGTTGTCCCAGGACTTCGGCTGGACCCCGCGCGAGATCTTCATCACCGAAAACGACCTCAAGTTCATCGCCAGCTGCGGCTTTGACCACGTGCGCCTGCCCATTGACGAAAAGGAGCTGTGGGCCGAGGACGGCGCGCCCATTGAGTCCGCGTTTGGCGTCCTTCGCCAAGGCATCGAGTGGGCCCTCGCCCACGATCTGCGCGTCATCGTCGACCTGCACACCGTGCGCGCCCACCACTTCAACGCCGTCAACGAAGGTGGCCCCGCCAACACCCTCTGGAGCGACCCCGCCGCGCAGAAACGCTTCCTTGCGCTATGGGCCCAGCTCTCGCAACGCCTGCGTCAATTCCCGGTCGATGCCGTCGCCTACGAGATCATGAACGAGCCCGTGGCCGACGACCACGAGGACTGGAACCGTCTCATCAACGCGGCCCACCAACTCATCCGCGCCGACGAACCCAACCGCGTGCTCATCTTCGGCTCCAATCTCTGGCAGATTCCTTCCACCCTGCCCTTCCTCAAAGTCCCCGCGGGCGACAAAAACATCATCCTGAGCACGCACACCTACTCGCCCTTGCTCTTCACCCACTACCTCGCCGACTGGACGCCGCTCAAAGTTTACACCGGCCCCGTCAACTACCCCGGCCGGGTCGTCGACCGCGCGACGCTCGACCGCCTGCTCGAAGGCGCCCCGCAGAACTTCGCCGATGTCGCCGCCAACGCCGCCGACGACTGGGGACCGGAACGCCTGCGCGAGGAACTCGCTCCCGCCATCGCCCGCGCCCGCGAACTCGGACTCCAGCTCTACTGCGGCGAGTTCGGTTGCCTGCCCACCGTCCCTCGCGCCGACCGCCTCGCCTACTACCGCGACATCATCACGGTGTTCGAAGACGCCGGCATGGCCTGGGCCAACTGGGAATACAAAGGCGACTTCGGCATCTTCGAGTGGTTCCGCGAGCAGACCCGAATCGGCGCCCCCGACGTCGAACTGATCGACACCCTCATGCACCGTCGTTGAGCCGTAACCGCGGGCCGATCTGGTAAACGCTCTTTTCTTAAGGAGTGGGTCACGGAGGCCACGGAGGTGAGCACAGCGTTCACCGCGCGCGGTTTACGAAGCAGATCATGAACTGAGTAAGTTCATCCACTGGATGAACGTCCGTCCTCCTCGAAATGCTGCGTAAATCTCTGTGCAATTCCGGATTGCCGCGGTCCTCTCTGTGACGAACCGCGTTTTTCGGATTTATTCCGACTCCAGTGACTCACCGAATCGGAAATACACGGTCGCCTGATAGGTGCGGCCGTGGCGCGGCACCATGTTCTTCCCGCCCGCCGGGCCGTGGACGTCCGCGGGATGGAGCTTGGTGCCGATCGGCGTGATGCCATGGAAAAAGGACAGGTCGCCGGGCGGAAACGGCACACGCGTGTAATGCGGATTCTGCGATGGATCCTCCGGTTGATCGGGCGTGAAGACCCGCAGAAAAAGATCCTCCGCATCGACCACCATGGTGATGGGACCTTCGGTCGTCGCCAGGCGCGCCCAGCGCACGCCGGCGTGGAAACCTTTGAACTCGGGATATTCCCAGGAGAGTCCGGTCATCGTGTCGTTGAAGTCCTTCTCCCATACCCCGAACTGCGGTCCTTTGCGGCGGTTCTTCCACACTCGATAGGGCCCCCGACCCAGCCAGCGCAACGCCGTGACGTTGTCCTCCGGATAGTCGAAGGTGACCCCGAGGTAGTCGCTCTCGGCGTGGGGCGGAAAATGATAGCGGTAGTCGAGCTGCAGCCAGCCACTCGGATGCAGGCGCCAGGTGACCTCGCGCAGGTTGCCTTCGTAGGTGGCCTTCACCGCATGGGCGTCGCCGTCCGGCGCGTGCTGCAGGTCCACCAGTCGTGATTCTCCGGATACAATCCGCGGGCCGCCGGCGAGCGAATAGGTCTGGCCGTTTCGAACCGCGGACACCAGCTCACCCGAGGTTCGGTCGAGGATGACTTCAAGGTCTCCAACGCCAAGGATGATGCGCTCGTTGTCATCGCGAGCCGTCACGCGTCCGGCCCCGTCGCTCGCCACGATGCGTCGGGCGATCGCACCGGCATCGGCGATCATCCAGGTCCAGGTAAAGATCTCGTCGCCCCGCGGATCGATCGCCGTCAGGCGCAGTCCGTCCCGCTCGGCCCAGCTTGCCGGCAGCGCCAGTTCCAGTTCGCCCACGCTTCCCGGCGCCACCGATGGACCCGCCAACGCGCCCGCCGCGATCACCTGCGTCTGCTCGGCGGCGGCCTCCGGCCCCGCGTAGTCGACCAGTTGCCACTCGAAGCGGACCTGACTGAGGTCGGTGAAATCATAACGGTTGTGCACCCGCAACCGGCCCGCGAAGGACGAACGCAACCGCGACATTTCGCCCTCCTCGATGTAGACGGGTGACCAGATCTGTTGGATGGCGAAATAACTGCCCTCCTTTTCGCGGAACGGCCCCAGGATGCCGTCCGGCGCCGAATTGCCCGCGACATCGACCCGGCCGTCCTGATCCTGCCGCACGATGCCTTCGTCGGCAAAGGCCCACAGAAAGCCGCCGGCCGACAGCGGATTTTGCAGCATGAGGTTCCACCAATCCTCGAGCCCGGCCGCGCTGCCGCCATCGTAGAGGCCGTGGAGAAACTCCGTCGGCATGAAGACATCGCTGCCGTGAAAGAACCAATCGGCCCCCAGGTCATACTGCTCGTAGTGGGAGGTGTTGATGCCGTTGAAATTCTGCCAGGGATGAATGACCGGCCGTGCTTGCAGATCTTCCTGCGCGTAGGTCGGAAGCAACGCCGGATTGCTGCCGCCCTCATTGCCGTTGGCCCAGATCACCACCGAGGGATGGTTCACGTCACGCCGGATCAATTCCCGCACAAGGGGCCGGCCGGGTTCGGTGGCATAGGCATCCTGCCAGCCAGCGAGTTCATCGATCACATACAGGCCGAGTTCGTCCGCCGTTTCGAGGAAGTGGCGGTCCGGCGGGTAATGCGACATGCGGACGGCGTTCATATTCATGCCGCGGATGAGCTGCACGTCCTGCACGCTGAGTTCGCGGCTCGTGGTCCGACCAGAGGTCGGCCAGATCGAGTGCCGGTTCACGCCCTTCAATCGAATCTTGCGACCATTGACATAAAACCCGTCACCGGGCCGCAGTTCGACCGTGCGGAAGCCGATGGTCTCCTCCACACGGTGCAACACCCCCATTGGCGATTCGAGACGGACGCCCAGACGGTAGCGATGCGGCCATTCCGCCGACCATGGCTCCACGCCTTCAATCGTGGTCGATAGCGTCGCCTCCTCCTGGCCCGCCACCACCTCGACCGTGAAAGGCGCACCGACCGGGTCTCCATCCAAAGTCTCCACGTGGCCGACCAGGCGCGCGTCGGCCCGCAGTCCGGCCAGATGAACCCGCGCCACCAAGGCGCCGGTGTGGCGCGCGTCGACATCGAGTCGCACAATGCGCTGGGCCGGACGCGCCTCCAGCCACACCGGCCGGAAGATGCCGCCGAAGAGCCAGTAGTCCGCCCGCCGCTCGGCGAGATTGATCGATGTGTCCGAGGAATACTTACGCACGGTCACCTCGAGCAGATTGTCCTGCCCGAACTTCAGCAGGTCGCTGATGTCGTGGCGGAATTCGTAGAATCCGCCCTGGTGGACCGGACCGGCGAGTTCGCCGTTGATCCGCACCTCGGTGTCGGTCATCGCCGCCCCGAAAACGATGTCCACGGCCCGGCCGCGCCACGCGTCCGGCACGGTGAACCGATGGCGATACCAGCCGGTGTGATCCGGCGCTTCCGATCCCGCCTCCCAGTCACTCCAGTAGCGGTGGGTGCCGAATCCCTGCATCTCCCAGTTGGACGGAACGGGAATGGTCGTCCATTCGCCCGCGCGGCGTCCGCCGCTGACCTTGAACTCCCACTCCACCGTATCGTTATTCCCACTACCACTCAGCGGCAGGGTTTCGGTTTCTTGGGCGACGGCAAAGGCGCAGGTCAGCGCCAGTAATCCGAGCAGACTTGGCTTCATCGGGGTGCAGTCACTGGAACCGGGTCAGCGGGCGACCGCGATCGCGAACACGATCGCAATGTCGTTGGGAATCGTCCGCGGCGCCTCGATCACGAGGGCCTCGGCGGTGCGCGACCAAACGGGTTGTTCGTCGCTGCCCAGCAGCGTGAGGGCGGCAATCTCACCATCGAGCAGTCCGGCGTTCGTGCCCATCGACTGGATACGAATGGTGCCGGTGGGCGCGCCCATCACAAAGGCGTAGACGGTGTCGCCCTGGCGGGTGAAACGGATGTCCGCGGCGGTGAGTTCACTCTTCTGCCCCTCGTTGAAACCGGGACCCTGCAGCGGTTTCACGTTGGCCAGCTGCGGTCCTTCGCCGAGGACCTTCCAGGGGCGGGTGCCGTGAATGGCCTCCTGGTTGATCTGCATCCAGTCGGCGATGCCTTCGACGATCGCAATCGCAAGTTCGTCGGGAGTGCCGTCGCCGCGCAACGGGATGTTGAGCAGCAGGCTGCCGTTCTTGCTGACCACATCGATGAGCGTGTGCACGACGGTTCGGGCGCTCTTGTAGCCGTGGTTGTCGTAGATGCCGCGATCGTAGTGCCAACTGCCGATACAGGTGTCGGTTTGCCAGGGTTCGGGCTCGATCACATTGCTCTGGCCGCGCTCGATGTCCCACACCATGCACCGGCGCTGGTCGGGTTGGAGGATCTTGCCGAAGAGCACACCGTCATTGCCCATCCGCGCCTGGTTGCGGTTGTAGAAATGGGCCGCGATCTTGAGGCCCGCGTCGCTGATCGGCCAGAGCGGCAGGGCCGTATCGTCGAAGTAAAGGAGGTCCGGGTCGTAGCGGTTGATCAGGTCGATGGTGCGGTTGTAGAACTTTTCGCAATACGCTTGGTCGGGCGGCGTGAGCGGCGCCTGCCACTCCCAGACCTGATGGATCGTCTTGGGGTCCTCGAACCCGGGCACCGGCGTGTGACGTTGTTCGTAGAGATCCTGCGGATCCAGTCCCTCCCACCAGGTGCCCGCGCCGTCGGCCGCGGTGAGTTTCCCATCATAGGGCACGCCGGCCAGAGCGCCCTTTTGGTCCGCCCCTTGCGAGGGCTCATACCAGCTCCAGGCGTGGGACGCGTGCACACTCAGGCCGAACTTGAGACCATGCGCCCGCGCGGCCCGGGCCCAGCCCGCAACCAGGTCCTTTTTCGGACCGACCCGGACGGAGTTCCACGGTTGATATTTCGAATCCCAGAGGTCGAGGTTGTCGTGGTGATTGGCGAGGGCGAAGAAGTATTGCGCGCCGGCCCGCTGATAGAGCGCCATGAGCTTTTCCGGATCCCAGCGCTCCGCCTGCCAAGCGTGAATGACCTCTTTGAATCCCGCCTCCGACGGATGGCCATACCGCTCGCGATGGGAAGCGGTGACGTTGGCGCCCCACAAGGGACCGTCCTCCAGATAAAGGTGCCGCGCATACCAGTCACCCCGCTCCGGCTCACACTGCGGTCCCCAATGGGCCCAGATGCCAAACTTGGCGTCGCGGAACCACGCGGGCACTTCGTATTGCTGCAGCGATGCCCAGGTCGGCTCGAAACGGCCCGTCGCCATGGGTTCAACGGAGGTATCAACAATCACCGTCGGCACAGCGTCGCTCGGGATCGAGGCAAACACGGTCGAAGCCAGCGGTATCAGCGCAAGGCACGTGCGCAGGAAGGGCATGGAGGGGGTCATCATGTCAAGGGGTGTCGGGGGCTTGCGCAGACCGGAGGTCTGCCGGTTGGAGAGCGAGAAATCCATGCACTGCAGCGCAGAGAGCGTCCCGGCGCGACCCGCAATGCCGGCGTGACCTGTCCCGAAATCTCGCGACGTGCCGAGCGGCGGTTCGTGCGTTATCCTGCGCGGGCGAGCCGTGGCTCCAATCTTGCCGCCATGCTGGTGCGCTCGCTACGATTCCCATCCCGTCGTCTCCGGCCGTCCGGTGGTCGCCGGCGGTGTTCCCTCCATGCCCCTGGTCCTTCGTCATCTCGCCTGCCTGAGCCTCGCCATCTTGCTCGTCTCGCCCGCCGCCGGCGCCGAGACCGCGCTGGCCGAGGGCTACGCGCTGCGGATCTGGCGCACCGAGGACGGTCTTCCTCAGAACCTGGTGACCGCGGCGCTGCAGACCCGCGACGGCTACCTGTGGTTCGGCACGACCAGCGGTCTCGCCCGCTTCGACGGCGATCGTTTCGTGGTCTTCGACTCGGCCAATACCCCGGAAATTCAGGACCGGCGAATATCGCGCCTGTTTGAGGACGCCGTCGGCAACCTCTGGATCGGCCAGGAAGCGGGCGGCATCGCGCGGCTCCGCGAGGGTCGCTTCGAGCAGCGGGTGACGCCGTCCGGCCTGGGCGTGGAGAAAATCATCGGTCTGGGCAGCGACGACGCCGGCAAGGTCTGGGCCATGCACGAAAACGGGGCGGTTAGCTGCCTCGACAACGGCCTCGTCCTGCCTTCGCAGATCGCCGGCGAGCCCCCCGGCATCATGAACTGGTCGCACAGCGCCGACGGCCGCATCTACCTGATCGAAAACAACCGGGCCTGGCAATTGGCGGACGACCAACTGACGGCGCTCGAACTTCCCGACCCGCACTATCACGACTGGGTCGGCGGCATCGCCGCGGCGGCCGATGGCGGGGTTTGGGTGCTTTACGACGGCTTCATCCGCAAACTCGCCGGCGGACGCTGGACAGAGAACCGCGGCGCCTATCCCTGGCCGCCCGCCACCATCGCGCAATGCCTCGAGTTGCGCGACGGCACCCTCGCCGTGGGCACGATCAGAGCCGGATTGTATCTGATTTTTGGTGACGGCCGCCCGCCCGCCCGCTTCGACCACACCAACGGGCTGCCGCAGGACTGGGTGCGCTTTCTCTACGAGGACCGCGAGGGCACGCTGTGGGTCGGCGCGGGCAGTGCCGGCCTGGTGTCGATTCACCCCAGCGCGTTCAGCACCCTCGAGTCGCCCGACCAGTGGGAGCGTTGCAGCACGCTTGCCCTCGCCCCCGGCGCGGACAACGCCCTGTGGATCGGCACCGACGGCGCCGGGCTTTACCGCCATGCGTCCGGTCGCTGGAACCACTACGGGCCGGACGACGGGCTGAGCAACCCCTACATTTCCGCGGTCGCCGAGGGGCCCGATGGGGCGGTGTGGGCCGGCAACTATTGGTGGGGCGGCCCCTATCGGCTGGAGGGAGACGCATTTGTGCGGCCGCCGGGAGTGCTCGAAACGACGAGTCCCGTGGTCGGCCTCATGGCCCAGACCGACACCGGGGAGCTGTTGGTCGGCCATCGCGATGGGCTGACCGTGCTGCGCGACGACGGCCTGCACCGGATCCTCCCCTCCCCCGGCGGCAGCGGCGACGACGTCAGCGCCATCGCCGCGGATATCACGGGCGCACTGTGGTGCGGTTTTTCCCACGGCGGACTCGCCCGGTTTGCCAACGGCGAAGTGACCTTTTTCCGCCGCGAAGATGGCGTGGGCAGCAACTCCATTCAGAGCCTCCACGCCGACCCGGATGGCAGCGTGTGGATCGGCACCGCCGACAACGGTTTGACGCGTTTCCGGGACGGTCACTTCGTCAACCTCGGCGTGCGGCACGGCCTCGCCGACAGTGCCGTTTGTCACGTGCTGGAGGACGACCGCGGCTTCCTCTGGTTGAGCACCCATCACGGGATTCAACGCGTGGCCAAGGCGGACTTGAACCGCTGCGCCGACGGGCTCAGCCCGACCTTTCCCAGCCAGGTTTTCGATCGCAGTGACGGCCTGCCCGTGGCCGAATTTCTGGGCGGGCGCCAGGGCGCCGGATGCCGCACCACGGATGGCCGTCTGTGGTTTGCCAGCAGTGCCGGACCGGTGGCGGTTGATCCGACCCGCATCCAATCCAACCCCTTGCCACCGCCGGTCGTCTTCGAAGCGCTGGTCGTCGACGGCCAGACGGTGACCACGGCCGGCGGGCTGCTGCCGACGGACCTGCCGCCCGATCACGGGCGCCTGGAATTTCGGTTCAGCGCCCTGAGTTTCGTCGCCCCCGACAAGGTGCGTTTCAAATACCGCCTCGAGGGTTTCGACAAGGATTGGGTGGATGGCGGCAGCAACCGTTTTGCGCCCTACAGCCGCCTGCCCGCCGGGCACTACCGCTTTCGCGTCATCGCCTGCAACAACGACGGCGTCTGGAACAACGTCGGCGCAGACTTGGCGTTCACCGTCACGCCCTTCTTCTGGGAAACCTGGTGGTTCCTCGGCCTCGGCGGTCTCGGCGGGGCCGCCGCCGTCGCCGGTCTCGCGCGGTTCGTCACCCGTCGACGGATGCAGCGACAGATCGAACGCATGGAACGCCAACACGAGATCGAACGGGAGCGCGCCCGCATCGCCCAGGATATCCACGACGACGTCGGCGCCAGTCTTTCCCGTATCGCCATGCTCAGTCAGCCCGCGCGCGGCGACCTCACCGAGCCCGGCCGCACCGCGGCGATGTTGTCCAACATCTACGCCACCGCCCGCGAGGTGACCCGTTCCCTCGATGAGATCGTGTGGGCCGTCGATCCGCGGCACGACACGCTCGACAGCCTCGTCGACTACATGTGCCGCTACGCGCAGGGCTTCCTCGCCCCGGCCGAGCTGCGCTGCCGGCTCGATGTGCCGGTGGAGGTCCCGGCCTGGCCGCTCACCGCCGAAATCCGCCACCACCTCTTCCTCGCCTTCAAGGAGGCGCTCAACAACGTCGCCAAACACGCCGCGGCCCGCGAGGTGCGGGTGACCTTTGAACTGCACGGCGACCGGGCCTTCGCCTTGACGGTGCGTGACGATGGCCACGGCTTCGACCCCACGGCCGCAAATTCCGCCCAACCCGATCGCATCGCCGCCGGCAACGGTCTGTCCAACCTGGCCGCGCGCCTGGCCCGCATTGGCGGCCGGGTCGACCTCACCAGCGCGCCCGGCGCCGGCACGAGCGTGACCTTCGTGGTGCCCGTGCCCGAGGCGGCTTCTCCCGTCCGACCTCCGCCCGCGATTCACTGACCCTCCCCCTTTCATCGTGAAAACAGAATCCCCCCAGTCCTCCACCGCCCAGCCACCCGCCACCATCACCGCCATGGTGGTGGAAGACGACAACTCGGTTCGCGGCATTCTCACCAACTGGTTGAACGAAGCCGAGAGCTTCACCTGCGCCGGCGTCTTTTCGGATGTCGAAAGAGCCCTGCCCCGCATCGCCGAAGTCGGCCCCGATGTGGTGCTGGCTGACATCAACCTCCCCGGCCTCAGTGGCATCGAATGCGTGCGCCAGCTCAAACCGCAGCTTCCCGCCACCCAGTTTGTCATGCTCACCGTGTATGAAGATTCCAACCACATCTTCGAGGCGCTCTCGGCCGGCGCGACCGGTTATCTGGTGAAGACAACCTCGCGCGAAGCCTTGATCGCCGCCCTGCGCGAAGTCCACGAAGGCGGTTCGCCCATGAGCAGCAACATCGCGCGCAAAGTGGTCCAATCGCTGCAACGGCCGAGCCCGGGCAAGTGCCCGACCGACGCCCTTTCCAACCGGGAGAACGAGGTGCTCACCCTCCTCGCCCAAGGTTACCTCTACAAGGAAATCGCCGACGTCATCGGCATCAGCTACCAAACGGTGAACACCTACGTGCGCCGCATTTACGAGAAGCTGCACGTGCACTCGCGCGCCCAGGCCGTGGCGCTGGTCGCCAATCTGCCGCCCTCGATGACCGCGCGCCGCCGCGACTGATCGCGCGGCATTAAAAGGCCGCCGGTCGATTCGGCAGATGACTGTAGCCGGGGTCGGTGACCCCGGTGATTGCGGCGGAAAGGCTCCTGCACCGGGGGCACCGCCCCCGGCTACAGTCTGATTCCAGTCGCCTTAAAACACCGGATCGGTCGCAAACGGCGACGCGGGCAGGCCGGCGGCGTTGTAGAGATTGCCCGCCGCCACGTTGGCCCAGCCGTAGCGCACCGCCACCGGCCCCGCCACCTCGGGTGCGGTCACTTCAACGGTGTCGCCCACGATTTTTGCGCGCGCCGGATGAAACATGCCGTCTGCCCCCGCCAGCCTGAACCCAAACAGTTCGCCGCCGCGGGCGACCAGTCCGCCGCCGACGTGGCTGAAGCTCAGGATCGCGCGATCGCCCTCGACCCGCAACGCCTGGTAGAGCGGGCCGGAATACGGAATGTCCTCGCCATAAGCCAAAGCCCGCGCCGCCAGCGCAAGGCGTTCGCCCACCGGCCGCTTGTTGGCCGGGTGAATGTCCTCGGCATCGCCGACGTCGATCGTCACGGCCATGGCGGAGTTGGGTATCCGGTCGAGCGAGAGACGCTGCGCTTCCCGGATCTCCGGCGGCATCTCCCGGAACGGCGCGATCTGCACATAAAGGAACGGAAAATCGCCCTGCCCCCAGGCTCGCCGCCAGTCGGCCACCATGGTCGGAAAGAGCCGTTGGTAGAGCTCGGCCTGCGGCGCATTGGCCTCGCCCTGATACCAGATCACCCCGCGCATCGCGTAGGGCACGAGCGGCGCGATCATGCCGTTGTAGAGGGTGGTAGGGACCCCGGGACCAACGCCGGGATCAAACGGAGTGGGCGGCGCTTCGCGAGCGGCCACGGTGGACTGGTAGCGCCACGCGCCGGCCAAGGCCAGCGACTGATCCTCGCCCTCCCCCCACGTAAGCCGCAGCGCCTCCTGGCCCCAGATGCCGCCGCCTCCGCCGGTGTCGAGCACCCGCACGGCGATGACATTGCGCCCCGGCCGCAGGAGCCCGCGAGCGAGGCGGTAAACGCGTGCTTCGTTCCATACTCTGCCCCCGCCCACGACGTGGCCGTTGACCCAAGTGGTGTCCAGATCGTCGATCGCACCCAAGTGAAGTTCGGCTTCGCGCGGAGTCCAATCGGCCGGCAGGTCGATTTCGCGCCGAAACCAGACCACGCCATCAAAGCCCGGCAAACCCGCGTTCTCCCACAGCGTCGGCAGGGACATGGTGGGCCACGTTCCACTATCGAGCCCGGCGCCCGTCCACGGAGGATTTGCCCGCGAGCCACGATCGTTCTGCCGAAACCAATCGGCGAGTTCCCGTTCATAAGCCGCCCTGGCCCGCTTGGGATCCCGCCGAACCTGCTCCACCCGGGCGGCGATGGCGTTGAACTCCGGCAGCTGAGCGATGCCCTCCGTGCTGGTCCAGGCCTCCGCCGGCGTGCCGCCCCAAGCCGCGTGAATCAACCCGATCGGCGTGCCCCGCGCGAGGTGCAGGGCCTGGCCGAAGAAATAGCCCACCGCCGAAAACCGCGTCACCGTTTCCGGGGTGCAGACCAGCCACTCGCCACCCACGTCCGTCTGCGGGTCCAGGGCCGTGCGCTGCTCGACCCCGAAGTGACGGATGAGCGGATAGTCGGCCGCGGCCGCCTCCGCCTCCCAGTCGGTGATTGGCGGCTGCCATTCCCGCAGGCCGAGCTGACGCTCCATGTTGGACTGGCCGCTGCAGACCCAGACTTCGCCAATCAGCACGTCGGTGAACTCGAGCCGGTTGCGAGCCGCGATGGTGAGCGTATGCGGTCCGCCGACCGGTAGCGGATCCAACCGCACGCTCCAGCGACCGTCACGCGCGACGGTGGTTGCACGTTGGCCGGCCAGTGTGACGGTCACCTGTTCACCATCATCGGCCGTGCCCCAGACGGGAATCGGCATGCCCTGCTGCAGCACGGCATGATCGCGGAAGAGCGGCGCCGGCACGACCTCGGCGCGCGCGGAGCCCAGGCAGGTCACGACCGCCAACCCAAGGTAACGGAAAACGGGGAAGCGTAACATAAAGGCAAATGGAGGCACCGGCCGACAAGCCGGTGCCTCCCTCATAACATACCTCCTAGACATGGAAACCTGCGGTCTTCGCTGCGACCATCGGACTCCAAAGGGACCACAACAAAAAATCCGCCGTTCGCCCGGTTGCGATGCGGAGAGGCCGGTGTGACCCCACGGTCGCACCCCGGATCGAACGGCGGAAAGTTGCGCAAATCGTATTCAAATCTTGATGACAGAGGAGTTGAGCCGGCATCATAACCGATTTCAGCCGCCAGCGATTGTCGCCAAAATTCATGACAGTTCCGCGCGGCGGGGAATGCGCCGTTCACGGCACCAGATACACCTCCAGCAGAGCGATCCCGGTGCTGTCGCCAACGCCCCGCAACACGACGGAGTAGGCGCCGGCGGGCACGGTGGCCAACAGCACCGCGTCGCGCGACTGGTCCGGCAAGGGGAACGCCCCCACCGCGGCGCCCACCGCCTTGATCTCCGCCACATCGGTCCCCTGGCCCCAGTCATCGTTGGTCGCCAGGACCTGCCCGTCCTTCACCAGCGTCATGTGCGGGTCCGGGAGCACGCCGTCGACATCATAGTCCGCGAGGGTCGGGCCGACCGCCCGCACCAGCAGACGCCGCGTGCCGTCACCGCGCAGCACCAAGCCGGGAATGAGCACCTCGTCACCCGTGCCGACGCGCGCGCTGGTCGAAACGTTCAGGAGCGTCCCGCCGGAGGGGCCGCTCGTCACATCGTAAAACTCCACCAACGCCACCCCGGTGCCATTTTCGGCGCCGGTGGCCCGGGCCGAGTAGAGCCCGGGTTCCAGCGTCACCTGCAACGCGGCGTCGCGGCTGCCCGCGTTGAGCGCAAAGGCCCCCACGCCAGCCGAGGTCGCGGCGATCACCGCCGAATCGGCGGCATCCTCCCAGTTGTCGTTCGAGCTCAGGATCGCTCCCTGCTGACGGTAGACGGCCAGCTGCGGATCGGCCAGCACACCGCCGACGTGGTAGGGCGCGGCGCCGATGGTCGGGCCCACCGCCCGAATAAGAAAATCGCGCGGTGAGTCCCCGCCCACCACAAAACCGAGTGCGAGCGCCTGTTCGCCCGCGCCGACCACGCCGCGCGTCGCCATGTTGACCGGCGAAAGGCCCGAGCCCGGCGTCGCCATGACAAGGTTGAGTTTTTGCCGACCGAGCAATTCGGCGCCAGCCGTGACCGTGATGGTGGCTTGGACCACGGTGCCAGCGGCGCCGCCCGGCGGCGTGCCGCTGATCGTGCCCGTGGTCGCGTCGAGGCTCGCCCAGTCCGGTAGGCCGACAGCGCTGTAGGTGAGTCCACTTTCGACCCAACTGCCGGTGGGCATCCATGTGCCGGCCTGGCCGACCGTGAAGGGCGCCCAGCCATACTCGGGCACGACGGAGGCGACCTCCTCGAGTTCCCCCGACGGCAACAAGGCGGGACCGCCGGTGAGGGCGCGAGCGGCATCCGGATCAATCAGCGGAGCCGACGCTTGCGAGCGGTCGAACAGCCACATGGTGTTGCGTCCGGTCCCGCCGGCGTCCCAGTAGATCGGCTTGATGCCGAGGGCGTTCGCCTTCCTCGTGATCGTCTTGTAATAGTAGGTTCGTGAGGCGAGGTGTCGGACCAGCTCCGTCCCCGTAAGGTCCGAATACCCCGTGCGCTTCATGGCTCCCCATTCGCCGAGGATCACCGGGATTCCCTTGCTGGTGAACTTGTCCGCCATCTTCTGAAACTGCTCGTCGGTGTAGTCCTCCTCGCCCCAAGTGGAATTGCGGTCGGTCATCGTGGGGGAGTGATAGCCCTGGCCCCAGAAGTAGAACATTTTGCCCCAGGACGCATCGGCGTCCATGATGCTCCATTGAAAGGGATAGTGATGGACCTCGACCATGAGCCGGCCGGGGGTGGTGTCCGACGGCAGCGTGTTCACCATGTCGTAGGTGACATCGATGTTGGTATTGGGTCCCTGAATCGCGAGCCAGCGCGTGCTATTGTTGCCGCCGGTGGCGCGGACGGCATCGATGAACGTCTGATAGTAGTCCATCAACGTCGCCACCTCCGCAGCCGTATGGGCGGGCGGCTCGTTCGCTCCAGCGAAAACCAGGTGCTCGTCATAGTCGCTGAACGCTTTGGAGATCTGCGTCCAATAGCTGTTCATCTTCTGTGTGACCACCGGATCAGGCGTATCTCCGATATTTTCGTCGAGCCATCCGCCGTCCCAATGGCAGTTGACGATAACGTATAGGTTCCTCGCGTAGCACCAATCGACCACCTCTTTGACGCGCGCCATGAAGGCGGGATCGATCTGGAGGGTCGACTGATCGGCGTGGGTGTCCCACGCGCAGGGAATGCGGATAACGTTGAAGCCGGCGTCGGCCACGTTGTTAATCAGCGCCTGCGTGGCCGTCGGCCCCCAGGCGCCAGGGTTCGGCAGGGCTTCGTGGTCGTTGCCGAGATTCCACCCGTAGGTCGGCGTCGGCAGCTGGGCGAAGGCGCCAAACGGAATTAAGAGGAAGCCCGAAATCGCGACGGTCGCGAACAGGCCACGGGCACGGCGGAGAAGTGTGGTATTCAAGATGGAAAAGGGAAAAGGGGTTGAGGATGGGTGGACCGGCGGCTGGACCGCATGAACGCAAGGCGCCAAGCCTAGCCGGATCGAAGGGACAGAGCTTGTCCCGAAAACTCGGGACAAGGCCGTCACGGAACGGCGACCGGCGTGATCCGGTAGAGCATCACGTCGTGGCCCGGGACAGTGACCTCGAGCACGCCCTCGACCGGCGCGATGTCCTGCTGACGCCAGACGTCGCGGATGCGGGGCGCGGCGCCGAGCCCGAGCTGCGTGACGTTCACCGGCAGGCGTTGCGGATTTTCGCCGCGGTTGAAGTAACCGACCGCGACGCTCCCGTCCTCGAGCTCCTTGCGGTAGACCTCGATCGCGCCCGGCGTCGCGACGCGGTGCGCGGAGCGGCCGAGGGCATCCTGGTTGATGGCGAGCACTTCGTCATTGGTGAGGAGGTTCAGCGTGAAAGGATCGAGGCGCTCGAGATCGCAGCCGATGAGCAGCGGGGAGGCGAGCATGGCCCAGAGGCTGATGTGGGAATATTGCTCCGCCGGCGTCAGGCGGGTCGGGTGCAGGTTGGGACCCCACCCCACCCAACCGACGACGAGCATGTCGGGATCGTTCCAGTGGCCCGGACCACCGTGCGGCACCCAGCGGTCCTGATTGAAACCGATCTCGGTGACGGAGTTCTGCCACCACTCAGGCGCGGGCGGTGCCCAGACATCGACGATGTCGCCGGTGGTGCGCCAGGCGTTGGCATACTGCGAGAGCTCGGCGATGTCCTCGAACGGCGCGGCATTGGACAGGCTGAAGACGATGTCCCGACCGGTGGCGCGCAGGGCTGCGGCCATGGCCTTGGTGTGCGGCACGTCGTTGGGATTCCAGTCGTATTTCAGGTAATCAAAGCCCCACTCGGCCCATTGCGCGGCGTCATTTGCCTCAAAGGTGTAGGCGCCGAGGCGATGATTGGCCTGGTAGTGGTCGTAGCCCTCGATCCGCGTCCACGAGCCGTCCGGCGCATCGCTGGCACCGCCGCGAAAACCGGCGTAGGTGGTGACCCAAGGCGACGAGTAGATGCCGGCCTTGAGACCCAGGGCGTGGATCTCGTCGCAGAGCTGCTTCATGTCGGGGAATTTCTCGTTGCCGAGGATCGCGAAGTGCGGACCGCCGCGTTCGCCCTGCCAGGTGTCGTCGATGTTAACGTAGGTCCAGCCGTGGTTCGCCAAGCCGGACGAAACGAGCGCGCGGGCCGAGCGCAGCACCTTGTCCTGATCGACCGATCCGGCCCAGGAATTCCAACTGTTCCAGCCCAGCGGCGGCGTGAGGGCGATCTTGTCGCCCACCACGATGCGAAACGGCTTTTCAGCCTCGCCAAGCGCGTTGCTGGCGCGAAACACCACGTGGTGCTCACCGGGCGCGGCGAGGCGACCGGTGATGCGGCCGGTCGCCGCGTCGACAGCGAGGCCGGCAGGCAGGTCATCCACCGCGTAGGTCATCGGCCGCTCGCCGGTCACCGGAATGGTGTAGAGGAACGGGGAGCCGGGACGGACGCCAAAGATCGTCGGGCCGTTGATGCGCGGCGTCGCCGGCGGCGGCGGCGTGCGGATGTCGGCCATCGCCGCCGACGCCGGGGTCACGCTCCGGACGAAGTCCGCCGACCCCAGCAGGGCCAGGCTGTAGGGAAGTTGTGAATACTCCGGCACCGCGCGGCCCACCGGCAGGCCCTGGTAGAGGAAGCGCAGGTTGGCGGGATCGATCGTCATGGTCTCGTCGACTCCCTCGCGCAGGAGCTCGCCGTGACTGATGCCGTCGGTCCAGCGTTCGCCGCCGCCCGGCGCGCTCACGTTGGCGTTGCCGGCGAAGGGCGCGACCTCGGTGTCCGCGCCCGGCAGGGGTTGCCACTCGCCGTCGAGCCGGTCGGCGGTGAAGGCGCGGTAGTAACGGCTGCCGTTCTCCCGGCCGATGCACTCGACGAGGCAGAGGTATTGGTTCGTGTCCTTCAGCTTATAGACGCACGAGCCTTCAAAGAGGTCGGCGGCGTTGGGCTCCTGCAGCACGACGACCGGCTCATCAAAGCCGCGGGGAAAATCGATTAGTCGGGTGCGGCTGCGATAGAAGCGGCCGTGGTCGTCGGGGAAAAACAAATACGCGTGGGTGTCGTCGCAGATGATCCAGTAATCGAGCCAGCCCTCGACCACGCTCGCCGGCGTGCCAGCGAAGAAGTCCTGCGGCTCGCTCCAGGACAGAGGATCCGACAGGTCGTCGGTCGTGGAGAAACGGGGCTGCTGGGACTGGAAGATCAGATACCACTTCTGCTGAGGGCGGAAGTAGAAGACCTGCGGCGCGCAGTTGTAGCCATCGAAGGCCGGGTTCTGGTCGAGATGAAAAATCTCGGCGCGGTCGGCCTCGGCCCAGGACGCGAAGTTGAAATAGGCCATGCGCCATTCGCCGCTCGTATCGGCGGTGGTGGTGAAGACGTGCCAGCGCCCGTCGTGGCGCACGACCGTAGGATCTTTCACCGAAACGATGGGGTGTCGGTCATCGGCGACGGCTGACAGAACCGGGGCGGACGTGATCCACTGGCGCGGCGCGAACGCCGGGTGCGACTCGGCGACGGCACGGGCGGTCGGAGCCAGGGCGAGAACGGCCGCCAGCTGGACGCGGCGACGGAGAGGGAGGAAACGATCGAACATAAGGGGAGGTTTAAGGGGCGGGAACTCCCCCACCCTAACACGCTCCGGTCAGCGGCGCGCGTCCCCAAAACGCGCGACAGACGAGCGGAGGAAGGACTGTGAGCGGGTGAAAGACGCGGACAGGGACGTCTGCGTCCACCTCGCAACCCAGGAGGACGTCGACCGCCGGACGGCGTGCCGACAGAAAAAGACTCCCTGCCGGAGACGGACAGGGAGCCTCGTGATATTCAGACCCGGCCCAAGGGGTCGGAGTTGATCAGAACATGAACTTCACACTCACATCGGCGGTCTGACCGGATTGGATGCGAGACTGGGCGACATCGCCGTTCGGCTGCAACGTGATCGGGACGAGTTTGGTGTTCTCGCCCACGTTGCGGATGTTGACCTGCAGACGACCCCGCACCGCATCGGTCAACTGACGCTCGTAACCGAGCCAGAGGTCGAAGTGTTGGTCGGCCTTGCCTTGGAGGCGCTGGTTCACGTCGGAGATCCAGAGGGTCTCACCTTGGCCGATATCCTTGTTGTAAATACCGAAGCCGAGGGTGGGACGGTCTTCCCAACGGAAGGCACCGCCAATGTTGAAGCCCTTGAGACGGCCTTCGTCGAAGCGATAGTTGGTGATGCCGTTAAAACGCCATTCGCGGACTTCGGGTTGATCGGAACCGGTGAGGGCCACCTGGATGTTGTAGGGAGCCCAGAGGTTCTTGGTGAACTCCGAGCGCCAGGCCCCCGCGTCGTTGTAGGTGCCCCACATCGCGATATCGCCCAAGGCGGTGTCAACGAAGAGGTGCTTCATGCCTTCGAGATGCCGGGTGGCGGCATCGCCGAGTTTGATCTGGGTGGCGTTGACCTTGGCCACGTTGAACGTGATGTCCCAATTGCTCCGCGGGCGGAAGGTGACCTCGAGTTCGTAGCCCTTCGAGCCGACGTCCTGGTCGATGATCTCCTGCACGCCGTGAATGGTGTCGTTGACGCCGGTGATCGTCCAAGGCAGGGTCACCCCCGTGTTGGTGAGGATGTTCCGCCAGTCGCCGCGTTGGATCGCCGCGACGTCGACATTGGCACCGTAGCGGTCCCAGTAGGCTTGGTCGTAGAACTCCGTGAAGTCCTCGCTGAAGGCCTTGGCGATCTGCTGCATCAACGCATCCCGAGCCGGGTCGCGGGCCCAATTGGAGATCCAGCTGCTGGCGACCATTTCCGGATTCAGCTCCGAGTCCGGAAACTCCCAGGCGGCCAAGGCGGAAGCGCCCATGGTGAGCGCCCAGGTGGGCGCCGCGCCGATGAACCAGCCGTTGCCCCCGAGCGGGCTGCCGTAGGAAGCCTGCGCATACTTGCTGACGGTGTCGAACCGGGTCAGGCGCACGGTCAGCTTGCCTTTGTAGTCGACCTGAATCGAGTAATCGTCGGTTTCGCCCGACTCGTTGGGCAGCTGGAGGCCGTCGAGGCCATAGCGGACATTCGGAGTCTCATTGGAGCCGTGGAAGTAATACAGGGAGATATCCGTGCCTTCCGGCAGCTTCTGCTTGAGGACCTTCGGGAGGTGAACGGCGACACCATAGCTGGTCGAGCGCGTGGTGGCCTCAGCCCCGGTGGTATCTTCGATCCGGGTGATTTCCCGGTAGAGGCCGGTTTCAACCGCATCCGGTTTGCCGTCGCCGTCGAGATCGTTTTGCACGGCGGTGGTGCCGCGCTGCACGGTCACGTCCTCGCGATAGCCAAACGACGGGATGATGGTGTCACCCCAGAGGTGGCCCTGATACATGATCGCCTTCGAATCGATGCGATGGGATTTCATCGAGCTGCTGGTGCGCAGCTGGTCCATGTGCGTGTCGGAGGTGATCACCGAAGCCGGGACGCGAACATAACCGGCATAGTTGGCCGGGTTGTCGGCCTGGGTGCGCACCTGGGTGGTGCCGTCCGGCAGGGGCATGTTCCACGCGGCCGTGGGATCCACGCCGGCACCCGCCGTCCACTCATCGCTCCAGACCTGCATGCCGAGATAGGGCAGCTGGTCGTTCTGCGCGGGAATCCGCGTCGACAGATTGCTCAGGGTCGGTCCGCCCGTGTTCCAGCCAAACAGTGAAGGTCCGAGGTAGGCGAGCCAGTTGATCTGGTTGTCGGCGATCTTGGCCGCGCCGCCATACTCCTCCGCGAAGAGCGGATCGATGCCGGCGGTTTTGTAGCCGACGGCACGATCGGTCTGTTCGGAGCGGCTGATCAGACCGGTGAACTGATGGGTGCCCAGCAGGCGGCCGAGCCAGCTCTCATTCGCAAACATGCTCTCGAGATCGAGGTCATAGGCCGCGGTGAACTGCATGTTGTCGTGCTCGGTCCAGTTGCGGTTACCGCCGCCATAGGGACCAAAGACAAAGGGTCGACCCACATTGGGGTTCTTCGTCGCCAGACCGGTAAACCAGGACGGATAGGTGGAAAGATACTCATCGAGGTCGAGCATGAGCGTCGGCCCGTGATTGAGCATGCCTTCGCTGCCCCGGCTGTAGTTTTCGTGTGAAACGACGGCCTGCAGGGAGAGCTTGCGGTCGAACAGGGTCTGGACGACGTTGAGGGAAACGGAATCCCAGTCCTGCCACTCGCGCTTGTTGTCACCGTCGATGAGCTGCTTGTAGTAGTCGAAGATGCCCCGATCAGACAGAGTCTGGTCGAAGTAGGTCACGGAGCCACCGAGGGCCCCCGCGAACTCACCGCCGTCCATTCCGTTTTGCTGCCGGTAGAGGCCGTTCATGTTCTTCGCGAAGTTGTTGTAACCCCAGGTGTGAACGTGGAAGCGGTTGGTGTCCTCGCCGTAACCGTTGAGGGAGGTGTAGTTCGGCTGGCCGGCTTGGATGAGATCTCCGGTCGCCCCGTCCCAATAGAAATACGGGCTGGTGCCCCACTGGTTCCAGTTTCCGAAGGAGCCGTTGCCCGAATAGAAACTCGCGTTGGGGTCCGTTCCGTTGAGCGCGGAACTGACCGAATAGGTCCAGAGATTGTAACCCGTCGCACTCATCCGCGGGTCCTTCAGATAACCCGTGACGTAGTCCATGGGCGGAAGCGTGCGGGGGTTGTTTGACCGGACTTGGCCGCGTTCGAAGTTCGCTTGGATCTTAGTGTGGGCAAAGTCGCCGTCTAGAAACTTCGGCTCCCAGATCACGGCGCCGTAACCGCGCTTCGTATCGCTGTAGGCCGGTTTCTGTTCATACTTCGCATGGTCGTCGACGAAGTCGAAACGCACCGCGAGTTGGCCAGGGAGGATTTCCTTGTTGATATCGAGCACGGCCCGCGTCGATCCATAGCTGCCATAGCGGCCCTCGACCGAACCGAAGTCCTTGTAGGACGCGCTGTTCGTCATGACGTTGGAGATGCCGGACGGAGAGCCGACGCCGAAGAGGAACGAGTTCGGTCCGCGCGCGATTTCGACGCGGCTGATGTTGTAGCCGTCCCACGGAATGCTGCTCAGCAGATAGTTGCGCGTATTATCGAGGGAGCCGATACCGCGGGAACGATTGAGTGCATGAGGCGTGGAAAGACGCCCGGACTCCGCGCCCGCCGTGACGCCGGCGCCGCGGGAGGTCATACCGGAGTAGTTGCCGTAGAGACCGCCGGTCTCGGTGGCGGTGGTGTAACGCAGCAGGTCCTCGGACTTGGTGACACCGAGGTCCTGTAGGAGCTTCGGCGTGATGACCGAAACCGACGACGGCGTATCGATGAGTTTCGTGCGGGTGCGGGCACCACCGAGGGTGTCCTCCGCTTTGTAGCCCTCGTGTTCGGTCGTGACGGTGAACGGGTCGAGGACGATTATTTCCTCGCCTTCCATATCGGAATCCACGGCGGCGGTGCCGCCGGGTGCGGTTTGCGCCCATAACGGAACCGTGCCGAGTGACAGCGCCGACAAAAGAGTCAGGACGCAGCGACTTGTTATCCTTTTCATGTATTGGTGTTGGGGTTGCTTGGGTTGGGATATCCGCCGGTGAGGACGCCGGACTGGCGGCGGCGCACCGGGCGGGAAGCTGGTGGGAAAGCGGGGGGGCGGAGGGGAGTCATTCCTGGTTCGCCACGAAAGATCGCGGCGGCGGAATTCGGGGGAATGGCAGGGCTTATCAGGCTGGGGAAAGTCGCGGTTTGATCCGCGCCGGGTAACTGAATCGATCCTATCACAGCTCCGGGATGACGGCCTGTCCCCAAAACTGGGGACACACCCGCGATCGGCATTTTGGATACAAACACCGGGTTTGGCCGGAGGCGTCCGCCCGTGGCCCACCACCCTCCTCTCGCCACGATCCGCTGTTTCCCGCGACGCACCGCCAGGCGATTGGCGCGTCACTCGTCGGCGTCGACGACGTGGAACAGCGCCCCCACATCGTCTGCTGCACTTTCACCAAGGCGCCCGCTTGCCCGCGCGCGGTGCCCGCTCAAACCTCGGGCTCTTGCCCCTGCTCCCCTCCCACCTTTTGCCCACCGCCCTGGGGGCCACCCTGCTGCTGGCCGCCGTCTCCAGCGCCGCCGACTCCGGTCGCGAACTCTTCGCCAAAAATTGCGGCGCCTGCCACCAACTTGAGGCGGTCTCCTTCGGACCGCCCCTCGGCGGGATCACGCGGTTGCTCGACGAGTCGACGCTGACCCAGTGGATCGCCGATCCCGCCGCCGTGCTGGCCTCCGGCGATACCCGCGCCAAGGCCCTGCTCGCCCGCTATCAAGTGCCCATGCCGGCCTTTGCGCACTTGGGCGAGGACCGCATTCGTGCCATCATCGCTTACCTGCACGAGGAAACCGAATCGCGCGATCTCGCCCCGCGCCCCGTCGCCCCGGTGAGCGCCGATGCTGACGTGCGTTTTGTGCCGCCCATCGTCGACTCGGGCATCGTCCTCACCGTGGAACCGGTGGCGGAGGTGCCGCGCCTGCCCGATCGACCGGCCTACGCCGGTATCGCGTTGCTGCGACCCGATCCCCGTGACGCCGACGCTCTGCTGGTCAACGACCTCATGGGACCGCTCTACCAGATCAAGGACGGCGCCGCGCACCTCGTCTTCCACCTCCGCGAACATTTTCCGCGCTTCACCGACTCACCCGGGGTGGCCTCGGGCTTCGGCGCCTTTGCCTTCCATCCCGACTTTCTCCGCAACGGCCTGCTCTACACCACCCACTCCGAACTGTGGGCCGGCGAAGACGTCATCAATCCGGGCGATTTACCCGAGGTCATCCCGGCCGACGCCAGCCCCCGCCTCGCCTGGGTGCTCGACGAATGGCGTATCGACCTTTCCACGACAGGTGGCCGATTGATCCCGGTCGGCCCACCGCGCGAGGTCATGCGCTGGCTCACGCCCACCACCGCGCACGGCAGCCAGGAGATCGCCTTCGCCCCGATCGACGATCCGAGCGATCCCGACTACGGGCTGCTCTACATCGGCCACGGCGATGGCGGCTCCATCAACCTCAAGGTTCCGGATCGCGCCGGTCACCCGCGCACCTTGCTTGGTTCGATGATGCGCATCGACCCGCGCGGTTCCGACGGCCGCACTCCCAGTTATGGCATTCCGCCCACCAACCCCTTCGCCGATACCGCTGATCCCACGATCCATCGTGAGATCTACGCCTATGGCTTCCGCAACGTGCACCGCTTCAGCTGGGACTTCGCCCACGGTCGCCGCCTGCTGATCGGCGTCGACATCGGCGAAACCAACATTGAGGAGGTCAACCTCATCGAGCCCGGCGGCAGCTACGGTTGGGGCCGCGCCCGCCTTGAGGGTCCCGCCCGTATCGATGTGCTCGACGACCCGACCGTCATCCATCCCGCCACCGCCGAACAGCTTGCCGGGACCATCCTGCCTCACGGCGCCTACGATCACCGCGAGGGCCAGGCGATCACCGGTGGCTACGTGTATCATGGTCCCATCACCTTGCTGCGGGATCGCTACATCTTCGGCGACATCGTGAACGGCCGTCTCTTCAGCATGAATTTTGGCCCCGAGCTCGACGACCACACCATCTCCGAACTGAACTTCGAAACCGCAGCCGGTGAACCAACGACCCTCAAGGAAATCGGCGATCTCAAACGCGCCCACCTACGCGTGAGCTACGATCCGCGCGACGGCACGCTTTACCTGATGACGAAGGACGACGGCATGATCCGCCGCGTCACGGGCGCGCGGCGGCGATAAAATTGGGGCGCGGCGTTGCCCCTCCTCCGTCCCACGCTGCGTTCCTTTGCCCCCTCTGTGGTCAAAGAAATCCAACCGCAGATGACGCAGAGAAACGCAGATCCACTCCAACGTTGGTTTCACCACAGATCTCCGATCACCAGTCCCCATTGGTGCTCATCCGTGTCCATCCGTGGTTAAAAAACATCGCTGCCTATCCGTATCCGCCCGCATCCCTCGGGGGCGGGGGCGAGCGTCTCACCGAGGTCCTGCACTCGTCGCGCTCTCGCGACTGCGGCGTTGCGAAATACCGCAACCAACATCTGGTGACCTGATGTCCACCGCTCCGGTTCGTCCGATTTCACCACAGGTTTCCATTGGTCACGTGCACCTCAAGGTCGCCGACCTCACCCGCGCCCTCGACTTTTACTGCGGGGTCCTCGGTTTCGAAGTAACCCAACGCTATGGCGCGCAGGCCGCCTTCATCTCGGCCGGCGGTTACCATCATCACATCGGGCTCAACACATGGGAAAGTGCCGGCGCTTCTCCGCCGCCGCCGGGTCGCACAGGACTCTATCATCTGGCCATTCTCTATCCGACCCGCGCCGATCTCGCCGATGCCCTGCGACGCCTCCAGACCGCCGGCATCGCGCTCGACGGCGCCGCCGACCACGGCGTGAGCCAGGCGCTCTACCTGCAGGACCCCGATCACAACGGCGTCGAACTTTATTGGGATCGCCCCCAGTCCGAATGGCCGGTCGATGCCGACGGCAACCTGGCCATGTTCACGCGCCCGCTTGACCTCACCGACCTGCTGCAAACGCAGTCCTGATCCTTCCATCGCAGCACCAACGATAGGGCACTGCGAACGGAGGGTCACGATGCTAGGCGCACCGATTGCGATGATTGGGGTCCACCTTGCGGCCGCTCAATTCCGGAACAACAGCGGCGCGAGCTCCTTGAGGCTGCGGCGCCAGGACTGCCACTCGTGGGCGGTTTCGGGCGACACGTAATAGTGCGTGTTCACGCCGGTGGCCGCGAGGGCCTTGGTGGCCTCCTCCGGATGCGGACCACGCCGACGCGGGCGATCGCCTTCCACTTCGCGGCTGCCGTAACTCACGAACACGAGTTTGTTCGCCGCCTTGAAGGCCTCCAAGTCAGCGATGTCCTCGGGGCTGATGCTGCCGCCACTGAACAGGCCGATGTGGGAAAACACGTCGAGATTGCGCAGGGTGATCTGCTTCGTCTCCATGCCGCCCATCGAGAGGCCGGCCATGGCGCGGTGCGGTTGATCGGCCATGGTGCGGAAATGCGCATCAACATAGGGAATCAGCTCGTCGACCAGCACCGTTTCAAAGTCCTCGATCCGGAACTCCGACATACCGCCAAAGCGGATGTGGTTGGTCATGCCGTAAGTCATCACGATGATGAAGGGCTCCACCTCACCCGCTGCGATGAGGTTGTCCATGATCACCGGCGCCCGCCCCTGGTTGCCCCAGCCGTATTCGTTTTCGCCCCACCCGTGCTGCAAATAGAGCACCGGATACCGCCGGTCCGGATTCTGGTCATAGCCGGGCGGAGTATAGACGAACGCGCGACGTTCGCTCTGCGTGCTGGGTGAATGGAAAAAGATCTCGCGCAGCTGCCCGTGCGGCACCTGCTGGATCGTGTAAAACGCTTCGTCATGCGCCGGAATCTCGATCGCGCTGCCCCAGCGCATGGCGCCAAAATACATCTTGCTCTTGGGGTCCGGCACGTCGGCGCCGTCGATCTTGATGGTGTAATAATGGAAGCCCTCATCAAGCGGCCGGGTGACACCATACCACGCCCCGTCTTCGCCCTTGGTGAATTCGCTGCTGTCGCGAAAACTCACCCCCACCGCCGTCGCCTCGGGTGCGTCGATGCGAAACTTCACCCGCCGCTCCGAGTTCACCATCGGGTATAGATTGTCCATCTGATTCGAGGACATCGACACCCAGTCGTCGGCTGGAGCTGGGGTGTCGTCGTTGGCGAAAAGCGGCGAGGCGCACAGCAGCGCACTCAGCCAGAAGAGGGACGGGGATTTTTTCATGGGGTAGACTAGCGGGACTCAGGAGGACCAGGCTTTGCCGCCGACTTCGGCGAGCGGGATATCGGCATCAAGGCGACCCGGAATCGGATCGTAGTTGAACATCGTTTTGCTCACCTCTTCGGAGGTGTAGAAACCGAGCATGGCGGTGCGGCGAAAGAGCAGCAAAAACGCGCGATTGTCGTCAGCTGCCTCGGCGCCGTAGGCACTCAGGAAAATCGCCTTTTCGCTGTCATTCAGCTCGATGAACGCGCGGTCGTGCGCCACGGTGCTGGCCTGATTCAGGCGCATGAGTCCGATGGCAAACAGCTCGCGTTGCGCGGCCGAATAATACTCCCCGTAGCTCAGATCCATGAAGGCCGGCACGCCCACGTCGCTCGCGCCGGGCGTGTCGGTGCGGGGCAGCAGGGTATCGGCGACGGCCGTGGTGAGGGCAAAGTGCGTGGCCGACAGGTATTGCGGACCGGCCGCGGCGGTGGACTGCGCTTGCGCCAACACGCGGGTGAGCGCAGCGGGGGAAAGGCTGAGGCCGAGCAGGGCGGCCGTGCGTTGAATGGCTTCGCGACGAGTCATCATGTTTCGAAATCCTGAAAGGAATCAGAGGTTGTGGCGGTTGAGCTCATCGACCGCGTGCGCCGCGGCGCGGGCGGTGAGGGCCATGTAGGTGAGGCTGGGGTTCACGCAGGAGGACGAGGTCATGCAGGCGCCGTCGGTCACAAAAACGTTCGGCGCGGCGTGCACCTGGTTGTGGCCATTGAGCACGCTGGTCTTCGGATCGCGGCCCATCCGCGCCGTGCCCATTTCGTGAATACAAAGACCCGGCGAGTTGTTGGGATCGTCCCAACCGCCGATATCGGTGAACCCGGCGGCATCGAGAATCTCCTCGGCGGCCGCCCGCATGTCCTTGCGCATGGCCTTTTCGTTGGCCTTGAACTCGCAGTCGAAGTTGACGGTGGGCAGCCCCCATTGGTCGACGTTCGTGGTATCGAGCGTCATCTGGTTGTCGTGATAGGGCAGGTGCTCGCCCCATGCGCCGAGGCCCATGCGCCACGGACCGGGTTCAATGAGGTCGGCCTTGAGATCGGCCCCGACCCGCGAGAGCTCGGCCACGCCGCGCGCCCAGTTGTCCCGGGACGCGCCACCCTGGTAGCCGAAGCCGCGCACGTAGTCCTTCTGGCGCGTGGCCTTGTCGCCCAGATTGCGGAAGCGCGGGACGTAAACACCGTTGGGCCGACGACCACGGTAGTAGCGATCATGAAACCCATCGAAGCGGCCGGTGGCGCCCACTTGAAAGTGATGGTCCATCAGGTTGTGGCCGAGCTCCCCGGAATCGTTGCCGAAGCCCTCGGGGAAACGATCGGACTTCGATTGCATCAGGATCTGCGTCGAACCGATGGCCGAGGCGCAGAGGAAGATGACCTTGGCGTGGTAGTCGATCGCCTCATGGGTCTGCGTGTCGATGACACGCACGCCCGTCGCCCGGCCGGCATCGGCGTCGTGCAACAGCTCGGCCACGACGGAGAAGGGCCGCAGCGTAAGCCGACCGGTGGCGTAGGCCGCCGGCAGCGTGGCACTGTTGGACGAGAAGTAGGCGCCAAACGGACACCCGCGCATGCAGCGGTCGCGCGACTGGCAGTTGCCCCGGCCGTTGTGGGGCTGAGTGAGGTTGGCGGCACGGCCGATGATGATGTGACGTTCCGGGAACGCCGCGTTCACCTTCTCGGCCGCGTGTTTCTCCACACAACGCAGCTCCATCGGCGGCAAGAACTGGCCATCGGGCAATTGCGGCAGTCCCTCCTTCGAACCGGAAATCCCGGCGAAGCGCTCCACGTGGTCATACCACGGCGCGATGTCGGCGTAACGGATCGGCCAATCCACGCCAAAGCCATCCCGGGCGTTGGCTTCAAAATCGAGGTCGCTGAAGCGGTAGGACTGGCGGCCCCAAGTGAGCGAACGACCGCCGACCTGATAACCACGCATCCAGTCGAAACGCTTGGTCTCGGAATAGGGGTGGTCGATGTCGTCGACGAACCAGTGCTCGGAGGATGGCTTGGTGGTGTAACCCGTGCGGCTCTGCTTCGGCTTCCGTGCGCGCGTCGCCGGCGTGATGTTGTCACGATTGGGCAGGTCCCAGATTTCGGTGAAGGCGGTCGGGTATTCGCCGTGCGGCACGTCGCGTCCGCGTTCAAGCAGGAGCGTGTTGAGACCGCGCTCGGTGAGTTCCTTGGCGGCCCAGCCACCGGAGATACCGGAGCCGACCACGATCGCATCATAGGTGTTCTGCGCTTTCGCTTTTCCTTGAATCGTAGGCATGGGGTGAAAGGGGTTGGGTGCCGAAGGTCGCCAGCCAAACGCAGACCCGCGCGTGAAACAACCGCCAAGCTTGCGGACGGTCATTTTATCTTCGGGACAAGGGTGTCACGAGTTGGCGCCACCGTCGCCCGACCCACCGGGCGCTGCGAGAATCCGATCCATGTGGCGACCCACCGCCTGTTTCAGCAACGGCGCCACCATGGCCAACTGCACGCGGCCCGTCAGCCCCTTGGGTTTCAGGTCGAAATGGCGCTGCACAACACAGCCTTCGGCCGTGGTTGCAAAGGTCCACCGTTCATGAAACGCCTCAGCTATCCGATTGAGCGGTGCGGAAAAGTGATCCATGCGCAGCTCCAGTCGCCGTCCGGGTTCGTAGGCGACCACGGTTTCGCGATGAGTCGAGCCATCGGTGTTCTCCACCTCGAAGATCGTGCCCACCCGCGCCGCGTCGTTGCGCTTGGACACCCGCGCGATGCCGGGGATCGGTCCGTAGCCGGTGAAGGTCGCCCAGTTTGCCAGGTCAAAGATGCCTTCGCCGATCGTTTCGGCGCTCAGGCGAGAGGTGCGGGTCACGACAAAGTGGGGCATGGTGCAACGACCTTGGCGTTTCGGCCGCCCCTTGCCAAACGGAAGCCATCGCCCCGCCTCACGTTTTACGGTTATCAAGCGTTTTGCTGCCCCGCCAACTGACGTGATGCTTTGCTCCTCGTTGTCCGCCCCACCCCACCCCGCCGTCATGGTTTTGCTTCGTCCCGTTCTTAGCGCCCTCGCGCTCGCCAGCCTCGTTTGCGCGCCGCGCGCCCTCGCCGCCGACACGCCGCCGCCGCCCGCCAAACAGCGCCTCATCGTCCTCACCGACATCGAAGCCGATCCGGACGACACCCAGTCGCTCATCCGCCTGCTGCTCTACGCCAACCAGATCGACATCGAGGCGCTGGTCGCGACCACCTCGGTGCACCAGCGCCACGCCGTCCACCCGGAGTCGATTCACGCCCTCATTGATGTTTACGGCCAAGTGCAGCCCAACCTGCTGTTGCACGAACCGGGCTATCCCACCGCCGCGCAACTCCACGCCCTCGTCCGTGCCGGCCAACCGCACGCCGGACTCGAAGCCGTCGGCGACGGTCAGGATACGTCCGGCTCCGCCGCCATCATCGCCGCCGCCAAAGCCGACGATCCGCGCCCGGTGTGGGTCTCCGTGTGGGGCGGCGTCAACACCCTCGCGCAAGCGCTGCACACGATCCGCGCCACCGAACCGCCGGCCGAAGCCGCTCGCCTCCTCGCGAAGCTCCGCGTCTACACCATTTCCGATCAGGACAACACCGGCCCGTGGATCCGCCGGGAGTTCCCCGACCTTCACTACATCGTCAGCCCCGGCGGCTACGGCGCCAGCATCTGGATCGCCATCACCCGCGACATGACCGGCGCCGACAACACCGTCGTGAGCAACTCGTGGCTCGCCCGGCACCTGCAGCAGGGCCACGGCCCGCTCGGCGCCGCGTATCCGGATGTTGCCTACGGGCTGGAGGGCGACACGCCGGCCTTCCTCAACCTCATCCCCAACGGCCTCAGCGTGCCGGAGCACCCCGACTGGGGCGGCTGGGGCGGCCGCTACGAACTCAAGATTCCCGATCCCGCCACGCTCGATCTCAACGGCTTCATCGGCATCCCCTACGAACCCGAGACCCGCCCGATCTGGACCAACGCCTCTGATACGCACACCCCGCTCGTGACCTCAGAGTTCGGCCGCGCCACCCATCCCGGCACCGAAACCTTCTCCGGCCCTCGCGTCACGCTCTGGCGCTGGCGCACTGATTTCCAGAACGACTTTGCCGCGCGCATGGACTGGACCACCCACGCCTACGCCGCGGCCAATCACCCGCCGGTTCCCCGCCTGCCTCACCCCGACCGCCTCACCCTGCGCGCCGGCGAGGTGTTTGAGTTCAGCGCGGCCGGCACCACCGATCCCGACGGCGACAGCCTCAGCTACTACTGGTTTCACTACCCCGAGGTCGGCGGCTGGGCCGAGGAGATCAAACCACACGTCCGTTCCCCCAACCTCTACGCCGTCCCCTTCAAGATGCCCGCCGTCGACGAGCCACGCGACGCGCATTTCATTCTGCGCGTCACCGACAAAGGCGCCCCGGCGCTCACCCGCTACCAACGCGTCATCGTCACCATCATTCCTTGAGGTGAACGCGGACGTCCCGACCGCGTTTCCGGCAGCCGCTCCACCCGCGCCGTCCGAAAGTCCGCATCCGCCCTCGATCTCTCCCCCAGCAACCAGCTACCACCGACCACCTCCCATCTTACCATGAAAACACCCCGCCTCCTCCTCCTCCTGCCTCTGGCCGCGTTCGCGCTCACCGCCGCCGCCCAGCAGGCCAACGTCAACCTCGACTGGGACCCGCAACGCAACACCCAGGGCCTCACCCCGTTCAGCGCCGCCGTCAACTCCCCCGAGGTGCACGACGACCGCACCGTGACCTTCCGCGTCAAAGCCCCGGAGGCCACCACCGTCGAGCTCTCCGGTGGCGCCCTGCTCGCCGAACTCGGTATCGCCCGCGGCGAACACCTCTATTTCACCAAGGGCGACGAAGGCGTTTGGTCCGTCACGGTCGGTCCAGTGCCGGCCGACATGTATGCCTACCACTTCCGCATCGACGGTGCCCAGGTCGCCGACCCCAACAACACCCAGGCCTCCTTCACCGGCATGCCGCCCTACAGCCAGCTCATCGTGCACGGCGACGGTCCGGCCTACTACGACGCCCGCGAGGTTCCCCACGGCGCCATCACCCGTCACATCTACACCTCCCAAGTCACCGGCGGCGAACGCGACCTCTATGTGTATACGCCCCCTGGATACGATCGCACCAGGTCCTACCCGGTCCTCTACCTCGTCGGCGGCAGCGGCGAACTGCCGCACAACTGGATGTATGACGGCCGCGTCAACTTCATCATGGACAACCTCCTCGCCGAGGGCCGCGCCGAACCGATGATCATCGCCATCCCCAACAACCAGGTCATCCACCGCAACCACCCGCAGCACGTGGAGCTGACCTTCGACATCTTCGCCCGCGAGATGCGGGAGCACGTGATCCCGTTGGTTGATGCCCACTATTCCACCATCGCCAGTCCGCACGGCCGCGCCCTTTCCGGCCTCTCCATGGGCGGTCGCCACACCATGTATGTGGGCTTCAACAACCTCGATCTCTTCGGCTCCTTCGGGGTGCTGAGCGCCGGCGACGTCACCGCCGAGGAGACGCTGGCCGACTTCCTCAACGACCCCGAGGCCAACGCCAAGATTGACTACCTCTTCGTCGGCCAAGGCACCCGCGAGGCCGAGGGCTTCTTCAATGCCCGGGTGCAGGGCCTCATCAAGGCCCTCGAAGCCCACGGCATTGAGCACGAGTATTACGCCGGCGGTCACGGTGGTCACGACTGGGCCACCTGGCGCCACCTCCTCCACGAACGGTTCCTCCCGAACCTCTGGCGCCAATAAGCTGCCAGCGCCTCGCCGACATTCCAGCGGCCGCCAAGGTGGCGGGGCTTTACGTCCGACCGAACGTCACGGTCGCAGCGTTCAAAACGCAGTCCAAAGTTAGGGTCGGACCGCTGGGCCGACCGCTCCAAGTGCCGCCCAGCCTTCCCACCGCAATCGGCGGGCCCAGCGGTCCCGCCCTACCCCGACGGTAACGCGAGTCCGTTGGACCCGGTGGGTCGGGCGCTACCGTGCCCCAGGCAGGCAAGCGCCCGGCCACCCGTCACGGTCGCAGCGCCTGCTCTTCTTCGAGCGTGAGTCGCCGGTAGCCGCCCTTGCTGCGGTAGTGCAGCAGGAAACCGAGATAGATGAGCGCAAGCGTCGCCGGGATGAAGGAATCGACGCGCAGGGTGCGGCGGTCGCCCGCGAGGTCAGCCTCGATCAGCGCCTGCTGATCCGGGGTGGGCGTTTCCGCACTCTTGGCCTGCGCGAGGATCGAACCGTCGATCGTGTCGACCGGGGCGAAGAAGAGCCACTTGCTCGGGTCAGCCGCCTTGCTCACGACGTGCACGTGCGGGGCCTGCTGCTCGAGTGCCTCAGCCGCGAAGCGGTCCTTGGCGTAACCGAGGCCCGGCAAGCCGATGAGGCCGCCCGACATCATGCCGAGTCCGCCCATGATGCTCATGGCAATGGCGCCGGTGCGCGGGAAGCGGTCACCACAGATGGCCAGCATGGTCGGCCAGAAGAAGGTCTTGCCCACTCCGTAGATGAGCAGCGCCACCACCGCCCCGCCAAAGGTGGCGATGCCGCTGGTCAGGTTGAGGCCGATGAAGGCGAGAATGGCGCACACGAGCAGCAGTCCGACGGGCGAGAGTTTGAGCGTGCGCTCGATCCAAGCCGCACAGAAACGCAGCACAAACATCGTGAGCGAGGTGATCACGAAGAGCGCCTTGCCCTGCTCCGAGCTGAGGATGTTGCCGGTGATGTTCTGAATCCAGCCGTCCGTGCCGAGCTCCACCGCGCCCACCAGGATGTGCGCGCCGAAGAGAATGAAGAGCACCAGCGAACCCGTCGCGAAGTTGGTGATCTTGCCGATCATACCCACGACCACCAGCGCCCCCGCCACCAGCAGCCAGGTCGGCAGCGCCGGGAAGGTGGCACTGAAGAACATCGCCAGCATGACCGCGACGATCGCGCCGCCGAGCAGGCCGACGTCCTTGAACATTTCGCCGAGGCTCAGGCCTTTTTCCGCGGCTTCCGACTTGGGGAACTTCTGGCGGAAGAACATCACGCCGTAAACCAGCGTCGGCAGCAGGAACATCACGAGCTGCACTTTCCACGACACCCCCATACGATCGTCGAGCACCCAGCCGATCACCCCGCCCAGCACCAGCCCCAACGGCCACGAGGCGTGCAGGATGTTGAGGTAGTGCGTGCGGTTCTCGGGGAAGAGGCGCGCCACCAGCGGATTCGCCACCGCTTCGAGTGCGCCGTTGGCCAGCGCGAAAATGAAGGTGCCCCAGAACAGCGTGTTGTAGGCCGCCGCCATGCCCATGCCGGGCGCGGCCGAAAGCGTGATCACGGCCGACAGCAGGTGCAGGACAAACGAGGCCACGATCAGTTTGCCGTAGCCGATTTTGTCGACCACCAGACCGCCCGCGAAAATGCCGAAACAGAAGCCGGTGAGGCCGGCGCCACTGATCACCCCCAGCTGCGTGGCGGAGAAGCCGAACTCGGCGCCCCAGTTGTCCAAAATGCCCCCGCGCACGGCGAAACCGACGCCGGTGGCAAGGATGGCGGTGAAACCGGCCCAGAGGAGCCGTTGGGGATTGACGGATTCTTGCGACATAGGGGGTAGCGGGGTTGGGGGTCGGGTGGGGTTGAGTCAGGACGACGTCACTGCTTCGTATTGAAGGTTTGGATATACGCGATGAGGTCGCGCATGGCCTGTTCGGTCGGCACGGTCTTGGCCATCGCCGCCATCTGCGCGCCGGTGACGTCACGCGGGTCGGAGCCGCGCACGCCGTCGTGGAAGAGCTTCAGGTGAGTGAGCAGATACCAGTCCTGCTTGCCGGTGAGTTTGGGCGCGTTGAGCTCGCGGTTGCCCGCGCCGTCCGGACCGTGGCAGGTCGCGCAGACCGCGTAGAGCGCCTGGCCGGCGGCGGGGTTGCCGACCACGGTGGATTCGGGTTGCACCGGGTCCAACGACGTGAGGTAGGCCGCGAGGCTCGACATGACAAAGGTCTCGCTGCGACTTTGCGCGTCGAGGAACTCCAGCGCGCTGCGCATGGCGATGCCATTGGCGTTTTTGAAGTGCGTGCCACGCAGCCCGGCGCGGAACTTCTGCAACTGGGTCTGCACATACCAGCTTTCCATGCCGCGCAGGGCGGGCGCGCCGACGCTGCGATCGCCGCGGGCTTCCGAGCCGTGACAGGCCACGCAGTTCTGCTGGAAAACGCGTTCGCCCAGCCCGAGCCAGGCGCGTTCGGAGATTTCCGGCGTGAAGGTGTTGGCCTGCAGGAACTCGGCATAGGCCGCTTCGTCGATGTTGGCGTAGTGGAGATCGAGACCACCGGCGCGCAACCGCAGGCGCATCTGCGTATCGCCGTCGAGACGATCGACGAGACGCTGCACCAACGCCACCTCGTCAGCGGTCGGCTCGTGCAGCTTGGTCTTCCACGCGTCGAGCAACGCGATCGCTATCGGCTGCAGCGAGGTGACGGGCAACCCGGACCAGTCGCCGAGCGCGGCGGCCACGTCGCCGTCGACGTTTTCGAAGTAGCGTTTGGCCACGAGGTAGTCGGGCGACTCCTCGACCTTGGCATAGAGCTCAAACACCGTCTTCGCGGCGGGCTCCGGGTGGCTCAGCAACGCGGCCATGTAGGGCGCCTCGTTATCGAGCACAGCGTGGGCGAAGGCGCGCGCCAGGTAGGGATCGGCGGGAAAGGTCGCGCGGCGGCTGAAGAGCGCCTGCGCGTTGGCTTCGCTGGCGGGCAGCAGGCCCAGCGCCAGCACGGCCTTGAGGCGGGTCTTTGCGTCGGGGTCGTCGAGCAGCGTCGCGGCGCGGGCAAGGTTGGCTTCCCCACCCGCTTCGGTCAGCGCCATGACGGCGTTCTTGCGCACCGCCGCGGACGCGTGGCCGAGCGCCGCCGCAACAGAGGCTTCGCCTTCGGCCGTGGTGACGGTGAAGGCGCCGAGCCCCTGCAACGTCCAGATCGCGTGAATCACGCGCGGGTTCAGGCCCAGGCCGTCAACGGCGGCATCGGTCGCGACGATTTCGCGCAAGGCCGGGATGGCGTCGCGGCGCTGCTCGCGCACCAGTTTGCGCTGGGCGGTCATGCGCCAGAACATGTTGTCGTTACCGAAGGCCGCGATGAGCTCGGCCGTCGAGGCGTGGGACAGATCGAGCTGGGTGGAGAGTTTCCCGTTCTTCGCAACCAGGCGGTAGATGCGACCGTGCTGACGATCGCGCAGCGGATTCTCGTGCGCGTTGCCCGCGCCCATCCGGCCCTCGAAGCCGGCCGAGTTGAGCGAAGGCCGCGGGTTGTGCTGGATGATGAAGTTATACCAGTCAGCCACCCACAGCGCGCCGTCGGGACCGACCTCGGCAAAGACCGGCGAAAACCACTCGTCGTTCGACGTGATGATCGCGCCGCGGTTTTGCGCGACGTAGGTCGTGCCGTCCTCCTTCAGGAAGAACTGTCCCAGCAGGTGACCGGTCGGGCCGCCGATGAAGGCGGACTGATTCCAGAAGCGCTCCGGAAAGGAACGCGCGGTGTAGAGGTTGAAACCCGCGCCGGCCGTGTAGCGGCCAAACCAATCGACCTGCAGGAACTTGTCGGTCGACGGGAAGAACTGCGAGAAGTCGTCGATCTTCGCGGCGAGCTGCGGCGGCAAGGCGGTATGGCGATCGTAGGTGAAACGGCGCCACAACGGCACGTGGAAGGCCGGCGCGTTGTTGGCCGTGGACCCGAAGATCTCGAAGTCCTCACTCATGCCGAGGCCCCAGGTGTTGTTGCTGAACATGCCGACCGGCTCAACGACGCCGGAGTTCGGATCCATGCGGAAGACGCCTTGGCCGAACTCGCCTTGGGTCGACTTCTTCGCGTCCGAGTAACCGACCGCGCCCCAGATCTTGTTGTCGAAACCATAGCGCAGGCTCGACGGACCGGCGTGGGTATCCTCGACGCCCCAGTCCTGGTTGATGGCGTAACGCACATCGGCGACGTCGTCGCCATCGGTGTCCTTCAAAAAGAGAAACTGCGGGGCCTGCGCCACGATCCAACCGCCGTCGATCGGCGTAAGGCTGGTCGGGATGTTGAGGCCGTCGGCGAACACGGTGGACTTGTCGGCGCGGCCGTCGCCGTCGGTGTCCTCGAGGATGAGGATGCGGTCGTCGCCCTGTTGGTTCGGATTCACCTCGTTCGGATAATCGATCGTCTCGGCCACGAAGAGGCGGCCGCGCTCATCCCACGCGAAGGCGATGGGGTTTACGATCTGCGGTTCGGCGGCAAAGAGCTGCAGTTCGAAGCCGGCTTCGGCCATGGTGAGTTGCTGCGACTCCTCCGGCGAAAACGGCCGGGCGAACTCCGGCGCCGGATCCTGCTTGCGGTAATTCGGAATGGTGTCGGCCGGCTGGTAGGTGAGCTCCGGCAGCGTCTGCACCAGCGCGCGGTTGGCGGCGGCCTTGGCGTCGCCGGCGGCCCAGCGGATGCCGCGGATGAGCAGGTCGTGAAAGGCGGCCTGGCCCCAGGTGTCCATGTCGTGACCATAGGCCGTGTAAAACACGCGGCCCTGGCCGTGGGTGCGGGTCCAGGTCCACGGCTCCTCCTCGCGCGTCATCAACACGGTGCGATTCACCTCGTTGTGGTCGGCGTGCACGTAGGTTTCGTCGGTCGTCTCAAACTCCGACCAACCGTCCATGATCGGATGGTGCTCCTGCCCCGGCACGATGTGGGCGGTGAAGGCTTCCTTGCCGTGGCTCTTGAAGCGGGCGCCGACGAGGTCGACGTAAGGCTTCGATTTGGGGAAGCACGCACTGGCGCTGTGCACCGGCATGAAACCGCCGCCGTTCGCCACGAAGTCGAGCAGCGCTTTCTCCTGCTCCGGTTTGAGACCGTAATGGTTGGCGTAGATCAGCAGCACATCGGTCTGACCGAGGTCCTCGGGATTGAGCACCGCCGGATCCTCGACGTAGCGCATGCGGATCTTCTCCTTGCCCAGCGAACGGTTGAACACCGGCGCGAACACATGCGACAGGTGGTAACCTTTGCCCTCGCGTGCGCCGTGGCCGAGGAAGAGCAGATCAATCACACCATCGTCGTCGTTGGCGGCGCGCGCCGGCGCGAAGGCCAAGGCGAAAGCCACAACGAGCGGGGCCAAACGGCGCAGGAATTGGGCGGGGGCAAAGGGAGTCACAAACATGGGTTCAACGTGGTTGCGTCGCGCTTGGAGTCGCAAGGCGGCGACGGGGTTGGATCAGCTCACCGTTCATTGGAGCCGGCGGGGTTCAGCCGGCGTGGGGATCATCGAGCGTGAAGTCCGGCATGCGCTTCGGCACGCCGCCCTCCATCGCCGATTCGTGGGCGAGGATGCCGACGCAACTGATGTTGGCTGACTCCACCGCGTTGGGGTAGGGATTCGATTTGTCGAGCACCGCCTTGATGAAGTTGTCCACCAGGTGCGGGTGCGAGCCGCCGTGGCCGGCGCCTTGGGTGAAGGAGAGGTGCTGGTTCTCGTCGGAGTCGTAAACCCCGCGGCCAGTGAAGTGCCGAATCGGCTCGGGCAACAGGTGCGCGTAGTCCGGCACCGGCACGCGTTCGGGGATCTCCGGCTCGGGTTTGCCGAGGGTGTGGATGACCGGCTCCTCGCCTTCGATGAGCGGCCACTCGTAGGATTTTTTCGACCCGTAGACATCAAAACTCTCGCGATACTGCCGGGCGGTTTCGAAGAGCGAACGGTAGATGCGCGCCGCGACGTCGGAGTCCTTCATCTGAATGTGGCAGGACTCGATCGCGAAGGGTGAACCGTAGACCTTGGCCTGCGATTCGTTGATGCGACCCGAACCCACACAGGTGACCTGCTCGGCGAGCTTGCGTTCGAGGCCGAGCACCGGACCGACGCAGTGGGTCGCGTAATGCATCGGCGGCAGGCCGTCCCAGTAACCCGGCCAGCCGGCCATGTCCTGCTGGTGCGAGGCCTGCAGGAACTGCACGCGGCCCAACTCCCCCTTGTCGTAGAGCTCCTTCACGAAGAGGAACTCCCGACTGTAGACCACCGTTTCCATCATCATGTAGATCAGGCCGGTTTTCTTGGTCAGCTCCACGATGCGACGGCAGTCCTCGACCGACGTCGCCATGGGCACCGTGCAGGCCACGTGCTTGCCGGCCTCAAGCGCCTTGATCGACTGCGGGCCGTGGTCGGGAATGGGGGTGTTGATGTGGACCACATCGACGGCCGGATCGGCCAGCACCTCGTCAAAGGAGGTGTAGCGCTTTTCCACGCCAAACTTGTCGCCAATCTCCTTCAGCTTGTCGGGATTGCGCTGGCAGATGGCATACATGTTGGCCCGCGGATGGGCCTGGTAGATGGGAATGAATTCGGCACCGAAGCCGAGACCGATGATGGCAACGTTCATGGGGTGTATTCGTTATTTGGATTCGTCGGCCACACCGGCTTCGCCGCCGGCCTGCCATTGTTGGAGAAAACGCAGTCCCCGCTCCGCAAACGCGTCCTGCGACGGCGCGAAGCGGCGCCAGATGCAGACGGCCGCCGCGAGGCCGGAACTGTCGGGGGAAAAACTCTCGATCGAGAGCCGGCCGTCGTAGCCGATGCGGCGCAGGCCCTCGCGCAGCCCCGCCCAGTCGCTGTTGCCGTCGCCCGGCACGCCGCGGTGGCTGTCCGAAACCTGCAGGTGCAGCAGGCGATCGCCCGCCGCCTCGATCGCGGCACAGAAATCGACCTCCTCGATGTTCATGTGAAAGCTGTCGAGCGACAGGCCCACGTGCGGGCTGTCGATGTCGGCCAACAACCGCAGCGCGCCGGCCGTCGTGTTGACCATGTCGGTCTCAAAGCGATTGAGCGGCTCGATGCCCAGACGCACGCCGTGCGCGGCCGCGATGCCAGCGACGTGGCGCAGGTTGCTCACGGAGCGTGCCCATTCCGCGGTGCGTTCGGCCTCGGTGGGCAGCCGGGCCTTGCCCACGGCCGCGTAGAGCGGACCGACCACCAGCGGACTCCCCCACTCCTGCGCCAAGCCGCAGCAGGCGGTCAGATAGGTCGTTGCCGCCGCGACGTTGGCCGGATCGGCGCTGGAGAGGTCGCGTTCGCCGGCCACCGCCGCGCAGACGATGGGCGTGAGGCCGGTGTCGCTCAGGGCGCTTTTGATGGCCGCGACATCGATCGTCGTCGGGTCTTCGACGGGGATTTCGACAAAATCGAATCCCATGGTTGCGATCTTTGAGAGCAGCGCGACATCGCTGCCGTCAAACGGAGAAGTCCAAAGCCAAGTGCTGGCACCGAATTGCATGGTTTCGGGGTCGGGGGTAAGGGGTTGGGGTTGCGCCGAGCACAGCGGTCGGGCGGGGAAACGACAGACGCCGCGCGGGCAGGCTCCCAATGTAGCCGAGAAAGCGGTTCTCCAGCTTGTATCGACTGGGTTAATAATTGTATTTTTTCGCCATCATGCCTCTCGCCACCTGGCTCGACCAACTCGATCCGCTCCGCTCGATCAACCAGCTCTTCGATCACATCCCGGACCTGATGTATTTCGTGAAAGACCGGGCGTCGCGCATCGTTACCGGCAACATCGAGTTTGCGCAGCATTGCGGCATGCGCACGCCGGAGGAGTTGGCGGGTCGCACCGACGAGGAGCTCTTCCCCGCTTACATGGCGCGCAAGTTCGCGGCCGACGACCGCACCGTGCTGGAGACCGGCGAACCCTTGCTCAACCTCATCGAACTCTTCCCCTCCCGCGAACGTCTGCCCGAATGGTTCATCACCCAGAAGCTGCCGCTCTTCGACCGGACCGGCGCGGTCTGCGGACTTTGCGGCACGGTGCAGAGTTATGAAAACCTGCTGAATATCTCGCAGGATCCGGTGCTCGATTTGGTGCAAAGCATCCGTGCCAACTACGCCCAGCCGCTGGCGGTGCCGGAGCTCGCCCGTAGCATCGGCCTGTCGCAACGCCAGCTCGAGCGACGCTTCCAGGCGACCTTTCGCATGAGCCCGCGTCAGTTCATCGTCCGTCTGCGCGTCTTGATCGCGAGCGACCGCCTGCGCCACAGCGACACGCCCATCACCGAGATCGCGCACGAGTGTGGTTTTTACGATCACAGCAGCTTCATCCGCCACTTCCGCAGCGTTTTCGAGACGAGCCCGCTGCACTACCGGAAGCTGTTTCAAGGGTGAGTTCGGTCGTTGGCGCGTGCGGCCCGGCTCGGTCTCAAACCGTGTTGAAGTCCACAAACCTCGCGGTCGAAAGGCGGCTTGCCGTTGCAGGTTCGCCTCGCTTCTTTGCGCCCCGCGGTTGACTGTTTTTCTGCGGCCAGCCGGCAAACCACGCTAAATCTTCTGCCGCCAGACTGCGCCATCTTGCTACAGCTCCACGCAAACATGATGCAACAATCAGCCCCGACAGGATATTTATCAGTTATCCCCCTGTTTCACAGGGCCTAAACAACGTTCGGCAAAATGCCACATGATCACCGGTATACATTTACCTTTGGGCGGCACTATCGGGCGGCCCGTGATCTATCGTTCGGATTTCGCGAGGACGAGGCGTTCCCATCCGGCACGGAATTCGAATTCCGCGAAGTGAAGTATAGCCATTACGACGGATGTTACGCTTACTGCTTTCGACCAGTTTCGACTTCCGAGGTGAGCGAGCTATGGGTGCACGAAGATACGTCCCCAAGCGAAGTCACTTCATGGTTTTCGACGACTCCATGACTCCTACTCCGAGAAACAAAGAGCCGAACCAGCCGGCGCAGACAAGGCCGACCAGTCGGCCTGTCTGACCTCAAGCGTTAGGGGGCCGGAAAGGGGTCATGTCGTTACTTGTCAACAAACGGCATGATCAGGCGCTCAGGGCACGCGGGTGCCTCCGCTCGTGAGCTCGGCGTAGAGCTGCGGGTCGCTGGCCTGCAGTTCCATGATGCCATGGAGGTGGTTGGCGGAGATCCACGGCAACCAGAAGCGGTGGCCGCTGCCGCCGCGGCCACTGCCGCCGGGACCGAAACGCCAGCCTTCCTGCTGCCAGCCAATGCCCTTCAGGTCGTATTGGCGGCCCGGGATCGCGACCATCGATTTGGTCGCATGCAGGAGAATCGCGGCGACGTCGCGGTAGTGGGTGTCTCCAGTCAGCCGATACAACTTGGCGTAGCTCGGCACCGCCCAGTCGAGGTATTCGTCCACGCTGCCGGCGTAGAGCGCGCTGATGCCCTGCGGGCCGATGGTGGAGACGCCGCGTTTGTAGTTGAGCTGCTCGTCGGTCGCGTCGACCGGCATGGGCAGGTTCCAGATCCACATCCAGGTTTCGGTGAAATCGGCCGCCATCCGCGCGCGCTCCAGCCACTGGGCCTCGCCGGTCGCCTCGTGCAGACCGAGGAAGGCTTCCATACTCAGCATACCCGCTTCCTTGTCGGTGATGTTGGGGTTGTCGCTGGCTCCGCCGATGTAGAGGCCGTGCCGGCCCCAGTTCTGCCACACGTAGTCGGCCGCCCGCGCGCCCGCCTCGCGGTAGCGGGCGTCACCGGTTTCCGCGCTCATCGCCACCAGCAAAGGCACGGGCGCGTAACTGGTCGTGCCGGTCGGTTCGGCCACTTCGCTGCTGCCGCGTTCCCAGCGGCGCGGAAACGAACCGTCGGGCCGCTGTTGTTCGACTAGCCAATCGGTGTAGGCCTTCACCCAGGCGAACCACTCGGGGTGATCCCGACCGAGGTCCTTTTCACGCCGATAGGTGTGCATCAGCACGCACATGTCTTCGGAGGCGTTGCGCAACCAGGGGGCCAGCCAGTGGTGATCCCACGGTTGGCCCGTCGCCAGGTCGTAGCCGGTGGCCTCCAGCGGCACGGTCGGCAGGGCCTCGATGAGCGAATGGATGATGCCAAACCCGATCTCGCGCATGCGCGCACCGCGCTCGGTCGGATCGGCCTCGGCCTCTCGCAGCAGCAGATCGGCGCACTCAAGATTTTTGCCCACAAAGCCCATCGCCACCATCGTCCAGTTCCATTGCAGCTTGTCGTTGAGGGTGCTCTTCACGAAGGGCATCCCGGTGCGGCCGTCGATCGTCGCCGCCTGCGCGGCGAGGTGGTCGATGAGGACGCGCTGCATCTGGACCACGTCGATGGCCTCGACTTCGGGTTGCAAGGTGGACCACGCCCAGCGCCAGGCGGCGCGAGTCATTGCCGGGAAGCCTTGTTCTTCGCCAAAACGGAAAGCCACGGTGTAGGCGTGCTCCACCTCGGGCTCGATCGGGTGGTAGCGCCGATACCAGATCGGCTCAGGCGCCGCATCGCCGTTGGATCGCGGATACCGCGCAACCGATCCGGGATAGCGGAAACCAAGCTCCACTGGCGCGCCTTCGGGCTGCCACGCTCCAAGCGCGCCGAAACGAAACCGTTCGTCGATCATCACCGCCTCGGCCAACCGCGTTTCATCCCACGTCGAGTCTCCGGCCGGATCCGGATCGAGCACGGCCACGGAACCGCCACCCGCAAAGCTCACCCCAAACACCGGCGCCGGCAGCAAATCTTCGCGCATGAGGAAGCGACGATGGGCGTAGTTGAGCGTGCCACCCGGCGAACGCTCCCCGTCGTAGGTCGGGTCACCATACAATGCCCCCGGCGCGAAGCACTGCACCTCCGCCCAGTCGACCTCCGGTGCGATCGCAAACTCCACCGCCGAACTGAAACCGCCGCGGCCGCCGCGGGTCACCGCAACGGCGCGTCGCACCGTCGCCACGTTTCCCTCGAGTCGCCACGTGTCGCGCACCTGAAATTCCGCGCCGTCGGCACGCACCGTGGCTTCCGCCACCACCTCTTCGCCCGTTGCGGTGACGCTCCCATAGGGGAGCCGCGTCACCGCCGGCTCCACGCTTCCCTCCCGGAACTGTTCCAATCGCACCGGGGTGGCAGACTCCAGGTTCGGCGCCGCCGGTCGGTCGACGAGAATCCTCCAGCCAAGGGAGTTTTGTTGTTCAAATCGAACGCTGCCTCCATCCGGCAAATCTCCCAAGGCCACAACCCGCGTCACTTGCGCGTGCCCGACACCTCCGGCGAGCGTGAAGCTCAGCAGGCTCATGCACAGCATGCGCCCGAATTTCGCCACGAACGAAAGCACGGGGGTCGGGGAAAACATGCCTGCCTCCTAGCGGGTCGCCCGCGCGAGCGCAACCGGTCTCCGCCGCACCGTTCATCCGGGACACGGTCCGTTCACCCAATCGACATCGCCGCGCGCCGCTCCAGTCGTTTGTATAAACGACAGACTCAGGCTAGCGCCTTGATGACCACCGCTGGGCGATCCAGCCTGTTTCGTCCCCCACCCCACAACCCCGCGTGTTGATGAAAAAACTCCTCCTCCCTCTCGCCGTGCTGTGCGCGGCTCAACTGAGTTTCGCCGCCGATCGTCCCGATCCGGTCCGCACCCAACAGGGACTCGTGCAAGGCACGACCGCCGATGGCCTCACCATCTACAAGGGTATCCCATTTGCCGCGCCGCCGGTGGGTGAACTGCGCTGGAAAGCACCGCAGCCCGCCGCCACCTGGGACGGGGTGAAGCAGACGACCGAATACGGTCCCGATCCCTTTCAGGGCGACGGCTCCGGCAACGTCAGCGAGGATTGCCTCTACCTCAACATCTGGACCCCCGCCACCTCCGCCGACGAGAAGTTGCCCGTCCTGGTTTGGATTTACGGCGGCGGCTTCGCCTTCGGTGGCAACGACAATCCCACCCACAATGGCGAACACCTCGCGCGCAAGGGCATCATCCTCGTCACCGTCAACTACCGCGTCGGCCCGCTCGGTTTCCTCGCCCACCCGGAGTTGAGCGCTGAGTCGCCACACGGCGTGTCCGGCAACTACGGCCTGCTCGACCAAATCGCCGGCCTGCAGTGGATTCAGGACAACATCGCCGCGTTTGGCGGCGACCCGGCCAAGGTCACCATCTTCGGCGAATCGGCCGGCGGCATCTCGGTGAGTATGCTCTGCGCCTCGCCCTTGGCCAAGGGCCTCTTCCGCGGCGCCATTTCGCAGAGCGGCGGCTCCTTCGGTCCGCACCGTGAGACCACCTACCCGGGCGAGAACATGCACCTGCTGGCCGACGCCGAACAGGCTGGCGTGGCCTTCGCCGCGCGGGCCGGCGCCAGCAGCCTCGCCGAGTTCCGGGCCATGGATCCCGGCAAGATTCCGCCCGGATTCGGCAGCGGAGCCAGCTGGCCGATCGTTGATGGCTACGTCATCCCCGGCGACCAATACACCCTCTACGAAGCCGGCGATTTCAACAACGTCGACATCCTCGTGGGCTACAACTCCGATGAAGGTCTGAGCTTCTCCCGCGAGACCGATCCGGCGGTCTTCACCGCCAACGTCGAAAAGCGCTACGGCCCCTATGCCGAGAAGCTGCTCGCCGCGTATCCACTCGATGGTGACCGCATCGGCAAGACCGCCCGCGATCTCATGCGCGACGCCGCCTTTGGCTGGCACACCTGGAGCTGGGCGCGCCTGCAGGCCCAACACGGCGGGGCCAACGTCTTCCTCTACTACTTCGACCAGCATCCCGAGCGCCCGCCCACCGGTCCGCAGGCCGACCACGGCATGCCCCACGGCGTCGATGTGCCCTACGTGTTCCAGACCCTGAATCGCGACGACGCCAACCTGACCGACGGCGACTGGGCGATCTCCGAAACCGTCGCCACCTACTGGACCAACTTCACCAAACACGGCAACCCCAACGGGCCAACCGTGCCGACCTGGCCCGAGTTCACCAACGAAGAGCCCAAGGCGATGTATTTTCATAACGAAGCCACGGTCGGCCCGGTCCCGAGCGAAGCCTCCCTCCACGTCCTCGATGACTACTACCGCTGGCGCCGCACCCCCGCAGGCGCCGAGTGGGCAAAATAGACGTTTTGTTTTACAGGAGCGAACAGAGGGCAACGGAGCCCACTGGATGAAGTTATTTCACAGAAGGTAACGAAGAGCACGAGGCCACTCCTCCGCCCTCCGTTTCAGTATCCCTTACGTCCTGCCTATTTCTTCGTTCCCTTCGTTTCCTTCTGTAAAAACAAACCACCCTGCCCCTCCGCTCTGTTTCACTCTGTTGCCTCCTGTAAAATCTGTCACCCCATGCGCGCTCTCCTCACCGCCACCCTGCTCGTTTCCTCGCTGTTTGCCGAACCCGCCGATTCCTGGCCGGCGTCTTCCAACGTGCCCGGCGCGGCCTATCCGCGCATCGACAGCGAGGGCCGCGGCATCTTCCGCATCAAAGCCCCGGACGCCCACCACGTGCAGGTCAATCTGCCGCAGGGTCACTTCGAGCTGACGCGCGAGGACGGCGACGAAGGGTTCTGGTCGGTCACCACCGAACCGCTCGAACCGGGCTTCCACTACTACGCCTTCCGCGTGGACGGCGCCATGGTGTTTGATACCGGCAGCCACGCCTTCTACGGCGCCGGCCGGCACGGCAGCGGCATCGAAGTGCCGGAGCCCGGCGTGGACTTCTATGAACGCCTCGACGTGCCGCACGGCGACGTGCGTTTCCGCGACTACTTCTCCGAAATCACCAACGAGTGGCGCCGCTGCCTCATCTACACCCCGCCGGGGTATGACGAGAACCCGGACGAGCGTTACCCGGTGCTCTACCTCCAGCACGGATCCTACGAGGACGAGACGAGCTGGTTCTTCCAAGGTCGCGCCAACCTCATCCTCGACAACCTCATCGCCGGTGATGAGGCCGTGCCGATGCTCATCGTGATGGACAACTGCTACGCGGCCTACCCCGACGCCGATCCGTCCGATCGCCGCAGCGCCACCGCCGCCTTTCCCGAGGTCGTCATCAAAGAACTCATTCCGATGATCGACCGCGATTTCCGCACCATCCCGGATCGCCATCACCGCGCCATGGCCGGACTCTCCATGGGCGGCAACATGACCTTCCGCGTCGTGGTGCCCAACCTCGATCACTTCGTCAACATCGGCTCCTTCAGTGGCACCATGAACGGCATCAGCGGCGACCCGCTCGACCACCGCACCTTTGCTGACGGCGCCTTCGCGGACGGTGACGCCTTCAACTCAAAAATGGATGTGCTCTGGATCGGCATGGGCACCAACGAACCCGACATCTTCCCCAAGGCGATCGGCGCCTTCCGCACCATGCTCGACGACGCCGGCATCGACTACGTTTACGTCGAGTCCCCCGGCACCCGCCACGAATGGCTGACCTGGCGCCGGGCCCTGCACGACTTCGCCCCGCGGCTTTTCCGGGAATAGGTCTTACAGGAGGGAACAGCGGGTAACGGAGCCGGTTGACTGAAGCTTTTTACAGCAGGGAACGAAGAGCACGAAGCCCCTCCACCGTCCTTCACTTTGTTTCCTTCGTTACCTCCTGCAAAACCCTCGGAGCGTTAAGTGAGTTCTTAACTCACTGGTGCTCTTCGTAGGTGATCTCAATCTGCGCGGCGAAGGCCTTTCGTTTGGCCTCACCTTGGAAACGAATGCTGTGCGTCAGTTCGTCGTAGACGTAACCGTCCACCGGGTCGGCGGGAATCTCCTCGCCATCGACGACGACGCGCAGACTGGGCACGTAGAGCGTCGCGCCGATTTCGACCGGGTCGAGCGCCACCGCCACCGTGTCGGCGATGCGGTCGCCGAGCGCGGCGAGGTCGGCGGAGAAGTCGCTCTCGATGTTGAGCACGCTGCCGCCGGTGAGTTCAGCGGCGCGCCGGTGCGACACGTTCCGCGGTGAAACGACGGCGTTCATCTCGATCTTTCCGCGCTGATTGCCCTTCACGATGATGAAGGGACGCAACACCCAGTAGTTGATGTAGCCGTCAAGCGTCTGCCGGTCGTCCGGATGCGTTGAATTGTAGTCCTGCAAGAGCTCGGGCAGCGTGCCGTCCTCGATCCACTTGGCCTCGCGCTCGCCTTTGCGATTTTCCTGCCAGGTGGCCATGCGCGTTTCCTCTTCATCCATGAAAAAGACCACGATGGTCGTGGCCTCGGGCCGGAGCAGCGCGTGCTGCCCGTTGTAGGCTCCGGCGACGAAGTTGTAGACGGCGGTGAAGGCGGTGCGGTTGCTGTCACCGTTGGTGCCAACCCGCACGAGTTCGGCAAACACGCTGTCGGGGGTTGCCGGCGTGATCCACGGCTGCCGCATCACCGGCAGCGTCACGAGGTTGCCGTTGCTGGCCACCCGTTTGGTGGTCGTTTTGGGCTCCCCTTTGCGGTCGAGCACCGGCTCGCCGGCGGCGTCGAGTTCGGTGCCGCGCACGCGCTTGTAGGGGCGTTGACTGGTGGTGACAAAGTCGGTGGTCAGCACGCCGATGCGGTAATCGAGCTGCTTCTCGTCAAAGAGCTGGCGGAAACGGCGCAGGTTGTCGGCGATACGGCTCTGGTGCGGCGCCATCGACGGCGAGTTGTTGATCACGAAGACGAGATCCACTTCGCGACTGGCGGAACGATCCGCTACTTTGCGCTTGGGCAGGCGAATCGGCTCCACACTCACCGACACGACGTTCTCCACGCCGAGCGCGGGGTTGTTCTCGTCGATCGTGTAGTAGGTGAAACGATCCTGACCGATGAAGTTGGGGGCCGGCGCGTAAGTCAGCTCGCCCGTGGCGCGGTCGAGCCGCGCGGTCCCGTGCTGGGGCCGATCGGCTTCGTCGATCACGAAGGCGATCTGCGGATTTTCAATCTCGAGCCGATCCGCTTCCGCCATGAAATCCGCGTGGCTCGGCAAGGTGGCGTTCACCGCGAGGTTGGGTCGCGTCTGGAGACTGACCGGCACCGCCGGGAGATCGTAGGCGCGCTCGGCACTCACTTCGAGTTCGTCCATTTCGATCGGCGGCGGAGGCACCACGTCGATCAACACCCGATTCCGAAACACCAGGCCGGTGGTGCGATTCAGCACTTCATAGGTAAAGGTGTCTGTGCCCTCAAACTCGTCGACCGGTCGGTAGGCGAAGTAGCCGAGGCGGGCCGTCTTGTTGGCGAACACATCTTCGTCGGCGCCGCCAGCCAACCCGACCTGCCCGCTCAGCGGTTCGGTCGTAATCGTGAACACGAGGTCGTCCGCCATCTGATTGCTCCGAATAGCCGATGCGACCGTGAGTTGCCCGGCCACCCCCTCACCGTCCGCCACCAGAAATTGGTTGAGCGTCACATCCGTGATCGGCGCGGTTTCCGCCGTCGGACTCTGCGCCGGAAGCAGCGGCAAGGCCGCCGTCCACATCACCGCGGCAAGCAAGGTTCGGGAGAAATTCATCTTCATGGCTGGAATGCAGATTCTATGGATGCCGAAAAACGACAACAGGTTCCGCGCAGCGTTTTTTCGTTTCCCCCCACCGGAACCGCCGCCCACGGTAAACCTCCGCCCCGTATCCCCTTTGCCATGAAAACCTCGCTTCGCCCCACCCTGCTCGCTCTCACCTTCGCTCTCGCCAGCGCGCTCCCGACCTCCGTGGACGCGGCCACCCCGGCCCCTTCCAACGTGCCGGGGGCCGACTACCCGCAACTCGACGCCGAGGGTCGCGGCACCTTCCGCCTCGAAGCGCCGCAAGCCACCGCCGTGAAGGTCAACCTGCCCCAGGGCAGCTTCGATCTCACCCGGGACGAGGAGGGCGTCTGGATGGTCACCACCCCGCCCCTCGAGCCGGGTTTCCACTACTACGCGTTTGAGGTCGATGGCCTCATGGTGTTCGACCGCGGCAGTCGCGCCTTCTACGGCGCCAGCCGGCATGGCAGCGGCATCGAGGTGCCCGAACCCGGCGTCGATTTCTACGCCGTGCAGGATGTGCCGCACGGCGACCTCCGACGGGAGCGTTACCACTCTTCCGCAACCGATTCCTGGCGCGAGTTGATCGTCTATACGCCGCCCGGATATGACACTTCGACCGACCGTTACCCGGTCCTCTACCTCCAGCACGGCGGCGGCGAGGACGAGACCGGCTGGGCCAACCAAGGCAAAACCGATCTCATTCTCGACAACCTCATCGCCGCCCAAGAGGCCGTGCCGATGCTCGTCGTGATCGCCAACGGCAACCTGCCGCGCCCTGCCGATGCTCCGCCCGGCTACAGCCGCGCCGGCATGGTTAATTTCGCGGCCGAGATGCTCGAAGTCATCGTGCCCTTCATCGATGGTCACTACCGCACGCAACCCGACGCCGCGCACCGCGCGCTGGCCGGTCTTTCCATGGGCGGTGGCCAATCCTTTATCGTCGGCCTCGCCCACCCCGAAACCTTTGGCTCCGTCGCCTCCTTCAGCACGGGCCTCTTCGGCGGGATTCGGCAGAGCGGTCCGTTTGAGGTTGAGGCCTACGTCCCCGGCTTGCTCGACGACGTCGCCGCCACCAACGCCGCCTTTGACCTCTTCTACCTCTCCTGTGGCGAGCAGGATGGCCGCATCGAACACACCCGCGCCGTGGTCGAATCGTTGCGAGCCGCCGGCCTTGAGGTCGCGTTCAACAGCTTCCCCGGTGGCCACGAATGGCAGGTGTGGCGCAAGTCCCTCCACGACCTCGCCTCCCGTTTGTTTCGCTAGGGCGGCGTGCCGCCCATCAGGGCACCAATACGACGGAGCCCAGCCGCTCTTCGGTCTCGACCAGCCGGTGCGCTTCGGCGACCTCGTCCAAGCCGAGCGTGCGATCCACGATCGGCGCGAGCGTGCCGTCCGCCAACATCGCGGCAATCGTATCCAGCTCGGCCTGAGTTTCTCCGGCAAACGCGATGTGAGCGCGTTTGCCATCCGGCGCTTTGCCGAACCCGGCCCGCAGCATGTCGGGGAAACGCGGGTTGCCCAACAACACCCGCCCGCCCGGTTTCGCGAGCCCGAGGGCGTCGGCCAAGGTCACGGCCACCGGCATGCTGAATACCACATCGTAACGGGCGCCATCCGCGCCGGGCGCCGTTTGCGTGTAGTCGATGAAATGGTCCGCGCCCGCCTGCCGGACAAGGGGCGCCTTGGCGGACTTGTCCACCGCCGTGACCACGGCACTACGCGACTTCGCGATCTGGATCGCCAGCAAACCGATGCTGCCGCCCGCGCCGATGATGAGCAGGTGATCCCCCGCCTTCACCGTGCCGAGGTTCAGAAAATGCAGCGCGTTCAAACCGCCCAACAAGGCCGCCGCCGCCGGCGCGAAATCCACGGCGTTCGGTAGTTTCGCGATCGTATAGTTTTCCGGATACACCGCGTATTCGGCGTAAGCGCCCATGCGCAGCTTGGCGCAGCCCAACACCCGATCCCCCGGCGCGAATCGCGTCACCGCCTCACCGCAAGCCTCCACCTCGCCGGCCCAATACCCCCCCAGCACCCGATGCGACCGGCGCGGACCGCGCACGCCCCAAGCCAGTCGCAACGCCCAGGCAAACCACTTGACCGGAAAACGCATGCTGCGCAGTTCGCAGTCGCCCTTCGTCGCTTCCACCGCACGGATGCGCACCAGGACCTCGTTGGCCTTCGGCTCCGGCCGGGGCAGCTCGGTGACCTGTAATACATCCGGCGGACCGTAACGCTCGTAAACCAAGGCTCGCATGGAACCTAGCTTCGACCGCGCCTCCCGCTTACCTCAACCCCGGAAATGAGGCAACGCATCCCCCACTCGATTCTCCCCGGGATCGTGCGCCGCCCGGCTTGGTGTCCGCCGGTGCGGCGGAGCGCGTGTCGTTCGCGGACTCAAAAACGCCACCCACACAGTGCAGGTGACAGAAACTTGGGCTATATAACCGTTTGGCCCGTCGAACGGCTGACACTCCCCCGCCCCCACGCAGGCTTTTAACGCCCCCAACCCCTGAGTTTCATGCGCGCTCTCGTTTGCCCCCGTTTTCGCCCCCTTGCCCTCTGCGGCAGCCTGATTCTTGCCGGGATCACCCTCCGCGCTGAATCCGTCGACTACACGGTCCACGTCGACCGCACGACCGCCACCGTGAGCGAAGGCATCTACGGGCAGTTCCTCGAACACATCTTCAACTCGGTGCACGGCGGCCTGTGGGGGGACCAGATTCTCAACGGCATGCTCGAGGACGCGCCGCCCTCGCCCTGGGCGCGGGCCGAGGAAAAGGCGGCCGCCGAATCCGCTGCCCCCACCCCGCTCAACTGGGAACTGCTCAACGGCGCCACGCTCGACGGTGACACGCCGCTCAACGCCAAATTCGCCGCCCTCCTGCCCGCCTCCGGTGCCGCCCTGCGCCAGAGTCACCTCGACCTCAAAGCGGGCGAGACCTACACGCTCGGCCTCTACCTGCGCGGCGAAGGCGACGTCGAGGTGTTGATCGAAGCCGATGGCCTCACCCCGATCAGCGAAACGGTCAAAGCCCCGGGCAAAGACCGCCAGGGCAATGCCGATTGGCGTCAACGTCTCGTCAAGTTCACCGCCCCGTCCGCCACCTCGGAGGCGACCCTCACCCTGCGCTCCGCCTCCACCGAGCCGCTGCGGGTCGAGCAGGTTTCGTTGTTCTCCGCCTCCGCCCTCGCCACCGGCGGCTACCGACCCGACTTGCTCAAAGCCGTCGCCGACCTTCGCCCCATGTCCATGCGCTGGCCCGGCGGGTCCTTCGTGAGCTTCTATAACTGGCAGGACGCCATTGGTCCGCGCGAGCGTCGCAGCCCGCACCCCATCGTGCAGTGGGACGACCGCGACACCTACCAGTTTGGCACCGACGAATTCATCCAGTTCTGCGAGCTCGTCGGCGCCGAACCCATCCTCGTGCTCAACACCCGCCGCGGCGTCGAAGACGCCCTCGACTGGCTCGAGTATTGCCTGGGCGACACCACCACCGAGTGGGGTGCCCGCCGCGCCGCCAACGGGCATCCCGAACCCTACGAGCTCAAGACCCTCGAGATCGACAACGAGACCTGGCGTATGGGCTTCGAGCGCTACCGCGATGTCGTCATCGAATTCTGCACCGCCATCCGCGCCCGCTACCCCGAGTTGAAACTCTCCGTTGTCGGCAGCTACGGCTACGAAACCCCGCGCGGCCAGGGCTGGGAGGTGGATTGGGACCCGCGCCTGATCGCGCAGGCCGGCACCACCTTTGACCTGCTCTCGCCCCACTACTACAACGGCATCTTCGTCGCCGACGATTACGCCGAGGATCCCTACCGCTACGAGGATTACCTCGCCACCCGGGCCGACCTCATCCGCCAATCGGACAACCCGGACATGAAGATCTACGTGTCCGAGTGGAACCTCACCGTGCACGAGCGCGGCAACGACTGGCGCATGGGGCTCTATGCCGGCGGACTGCTCAACGGCTTCGAACGCCAGGCCGACATCGTCACAATGTCCTGCCCCGCGCTTTTCATGCGCCGTCTCGGGGTGACCACCCAATGGGACAACGCCCTCATCAACTTCGACCAGACCACGTGGTATCCAGGCAGCACCTACGTCGTGATGAAGCTCTGGCGCGACGCCTACGCACCCCACCTGCTGGCCGTCGACGGCCCGACGCATCCGCTCAACTTCGTGGCCACCCGCAGCGCCGATGGACTCACCACCATCCTCAAGGCCGTGAATCCGACCGAGCAGCCCATCATCGCCAACATTCAACTCGAGGGTGGCGTGCTCCCCGCCCAAGCCGACGTGCAAGTCGTCGCGCCCGGCTCTCTCGACGCCCGCAACTCGCTCGCGGAACCCCGCGCCATCACCGCGGTCCCCGGCACCGCCAAGCTCGCCGGCCGCACCGTCACCTTCACCCTGCCCGCTCTCTCCGCCGCCGTCGTGAAGCTCACGCCCTGAGTGGCGCGAACACTCAGCCTTCCCGCCCTTCCTTCGCATGAAACCCCGCTGCACCAGCCTCCTGACGATCGTTACAGCGGTCGCCGCCTCTGCCGCGTCGCTCCACGTCGATTTGAACGATGGCAAGGCCATCAGTCCCGATCTCCTCGGCATCTTCTACGAGGACCTCAACTACGCGGCCGACGGCGGCCTCTACGCCGAGCTCCTGCAAAACCGCTCCTTCGAATACAGCGCCACCGAACAGTCGACGTGGACCAACTTTTCCTTCTGGGAACTCGAAAAACGCGGCGAGGCCGAGGGTCACTGGGGCCTCGGCGACGCCCGCCCCGTGCACCCGCGCAACAAACACTACCTGCTGCTCGCCGCCACGGCCGCCGGTGAAGGTCTCGGTATCAGTAACCCGGGCTTTGACCAAATTCCCGTCACCGCCGGTGCCGCTTACGAGGCCTCGTTCTGGGCTTACCAAACCTACAACGGCATCAAGTGGCGCGGCCAAGGCATCGATCAGGAAGCGCCGATGCCAGTCACCGTCCGCCTCGAAGCCGACGACGGCGAGGTGCTCGCCGAGGCTTCGTTTGCGATCACCGGCCGCGACTGGACGAAATACGCCGCCACCCTCACCCCCTCGCGCACCGACGAGCATGCGCGATTTGTCCTGCTGCTCCACGCCGTCGGCGGCGTCGCCCTCGACATGGTCTCACTCATGCCGCACGACACCTTCCGCGGCCACGCCAACGGTCTGCGCCGGGACCTCGCGCAAACCATCGCCGACCTACACCCGAAGTTCATGCGTTTTCCCGGTGGTTGCCTCGTGCACGGTCCCGGCATCCGGCATTTCTACGATTGGAAGAAAACCGTTGGCCCGCTCGAAGCGCGCCAGGCCGAACGCAACTCCTGGGGCTACCATCAGACCTACGGTCTCGGCTTTTTTGAGTTCTTTCAATTCTGTGAGGACATCGGCGCCAAACCCATCCCGGTCGTGTCCGCCGGCGTCTGCTGCCAACACGCCGGCGACAGCCCCGGTCGCGGGCAGGAGGGTCTGCCGATGGAGGAAATGCCGGCCTACATTCAGGACGTGCTCGACCTCATCGAATGGGCCAACGGTCCGGCCGATTCCACCTGGGGCGCCGTCCGCGCCGCCGCCGGTCACCCCGAACCCTTCGGCCTCGTCTACCTCGGCGTCGGCAACGAGGACGCGATCACCCCGATCTTCGAAACCCGCTTTAAAATGATCCGAGACGCGGTCAAAGCGCGCCATCCCGAGATCGTGGTCATCGGCACCTCCGGCCCCTTCGCCTCCGGTGTAGACTACGACAACGGCTGGGCCTTCGCCAAAAAGATCAACGTCGAGATGGTCGACGAGCACTACTACGTGCCACCCGCCTTCTTCTGGAAGAACCAGCACCGCTACGACACCTACGACCGCGCCGGCCCCAAGGTCTACCTCGGCGAATACGCCGCCCACGAACCCGACCGCCGCAACACCCTGCGCAGCGCCCTGGCCGAGGCCGCCGGCCTCATCAGCTACGAGCGCAACGGCGACCTGGTGCACTTCGTCTCCTACGCCCCGCTGCTCGCCCGCCGCGATCACACCCAATGGCACCCCGACATGATCTACTTCGACGCCACCGCGGTGTATCCGAGCGCCAACTACTACACCCAGCAGCTCTTTGGTCAAAACGCCGGTGACACCTACCACGCCACGACCGCGGGCGATCTGCCCGCCGGCACCAAACTCGTCGCCGGCACGGTCAGCGACTCCGCCACCGGTGACGTCATCGTGAAGATCGTCAACGGCGAGGACACCGACCAATCGCTCGACGTCGTCCTGCAGGGACTCGACCCGCAGACTGCCTACCGGATGACGCGCACCTTGCTCACCGCCGACTCCCCCGACGCCGTCAACGAGGACGGCCAGATCCCCGCGGTGCAGCCCGTCACCACGACCGTCACCACCGGCCCGGCGTTCGACTACGTCGCCCCCGCCCACTCCCTCACCATCCTCCGCTTCCAACGCTGATTTTTGACCACGGATGAACACAGATAAACACTGATACTTTTCAGTGCGTAGCCGGTAGGCGAAGCCATCTGCGTGCATCCGTGGTAAAACAAAGCCCTGCCTCGCGGTCTCTGTGCCCATCTGTGAAATCTGTGGTCAATCACTCCCCTGCCTCACCGCCATAACCTTCCCCATGCGTCGACTCCTCCTCGCCTCCACCCTCCTGCTCACCGCCGCCCTCCACGCTCAGACCTGGACGGCCGACAACGGTGACGGTTCCTACACCAATCCGCTCTTCGCCGACGAGTTCTCCGACCCCGACATGATTCGGGTCGGCGACGACTTCTACATGACCGGCACGACCATGCACTCCATGCCCGGCCTCCCCGTGCTGCACTCCAAGGACTTGGTCAATTGGGAGCTCGCCAGCTACGCCCTCACCGAACTCAACCTCGGCCCAGAATACCGGCTCGAAAACGGTGAAAGCGCCTACGGCCGGGGCATCTGGGCCCCCACCTTCCGCTACCACGACGGCGTTTTCCACATCTTCGCCAACGTCAACAATCATAAGACGCAGCACTTCTACACCACCGACCCGCACGGCGAATGGACGCACGAGGAGATGAACATCTCCCTGCACGACCTCTCCATCCTCTTCGAGGACGATGGCACCGCGTGGGTCATCTGGGGCTACCGCGGCATCCGCCTCGCACAACTCACCCCCGACCTCAAGGACATCGTGCCCGGCACCGAGCGCGAGTTGCTCGGCCCCGGCCGCGGCATCGGCGAGGGCGTGCACTTCTACAAGTGGGACGGCCGCTACTACATCACGTCCTCCAACTATGACCCGGTGGGTTACATGTCCTGCGCCCGCGCCGACTCCCTTGAAGGTCCTTGGGAAGTCACCACCATCAGCGCCTACGAAACGTGGGGCACCGGCAACGGCTACCGCCTCGGCGGCGTGGGCCGCGGCGCCTACGGCGAGTTCACCATCCATCCGCGCCGCCCGCACGAGATGGGCGTCATCCCCATGCATCAGGGCGCCATCGTCGACACGCCCACCGGCGAATGGTGGGCCGTATCGATGTCCGACCACAATTCCCTCGGTCGCGTCACCGGCCTCTCCCCCATCACCTGGCAGGACGGCTGGCCCTACTTCGGCCTGCCCAACAACCTGCTGCGCTCGCCACGCACCTGGATCAAACCCGACACCGGCACCGTCGTCGACACGCCGCACGCGCCCTACCAGCGGAACGACGATTTCTCCGGTCCCGCCCTGGCCAACGTCTGGCAGTGGAATCACATGCCGGTGCCCGACGCGTGGTCCCTCACCGCCCGTCCCGGCCACCTGCGCCTCACCGCCCTGCCGGCCAACGAACTCTGGTTCGCGCGCAACACCCTAACCCAGCGCGCGCTCGGGCCGGAGTCGGTCGCCACCACCGTCATCGACACCAACGGCATGCAGCCCGGCGACCACGGCGGTCTCGCCATTTTCAACTACCCCTACAGCTGGATCGGCGTGAGCAAACAGGCCGACGGCTCCCTCCGCCTCCGCCGCGTCGACCAAAACGGCGGCGAAAAATTCAGCCAACCCATCAACGCCGACCGCGTGTGGCTCCGCACGGCCTTCGATTTCGAAATCGAGGAAGCCACCCTCAGCTACTCCACCGACGGCCAGACCTTCACGACCGTCGGCGAACCTTTCCTCACCATCTTCCAGCTCCGCACTTTCCAGGGCGTGCGGTATGGGCTCTTCCACTACAACGATTCCGGCCACACCGGCGGCCACCTCGACTTCGACGCCTTCACCGTCGAGGAGCCGCGCGCGGTCCGCAGCATCCCGACGGGCAAGGCGATCCGCCTCACCAGCCGCGCCCACGGTTCCGTGCTGGCCAACTGGCGCGACCGCCTGCGCCTCGTGCCGGCCGACTCCGAGGTCGCTCAATCCGACGCCGCCTGGTTCAAGGTCATCGACCGCGGTCAGGGCCGTGTCGCGCTCGAAGCCGCCGATGGTTCGGGTTACCTCACCGTCACCGGCCTCGGCGCCATCGCCGACGTCAAGTTCCTGCCCGACCTCGACGAGACCGCCTCCGTTTTCCAGTGGCAGCACATGCTGCGCGACGACGCCATGTTCCTGTCGCTCGCGACGAACCGCCACCTCACCGCCTCACCCGGTATGGGCGGACTTGCCTCGGCCGATTCCCCCGGCGCGTCTCCCGGCCGCGAGGGCGGTGCAACGTTCCTCGTCGAGGTGCGTGAACCGCATCCCGTCACCACGCCGCTCAGCTACTTCGACCTCAAGGACGTCGAGCTGCTCGAAGGTCCGTTCAAACACGCGCAGGACCTCAACAAAGGTTACCTGCTCGCCCTTGAACCCGATCGCCTGCTCGCCGGCTTCCGGCTGGAAGCCGGTCTCGAACCGCGCGCCGAAAAATACGGTAACTGGGAGAACATCGGCCTCGATGGCCACACCCTCGGCCACTACCTCACCGCCACCGCACAAATGTGGGCCGCCACCGGCGACCCCGAAATGAAACGCCGCCTCGACTACTGCATCGAGGAACTCGCGCTCTGCCAGGCCGCCAACGGCAACGGCTACGTGGGCGGCGTGCCGAAGTCATCCGAGGTTTGGTCCCGCGTTGCCTCCGGTGGCTTCGACGCCCAAGGCTTCAGCCTCGGCGGCGCCTGGGTGCCCTGGTATAACCTGCACAAAACCTATGCCGGACTGCGCGACGCCTACCTCGTCGCTGGCAACACCCAGGCGCGCGATATCCTGATTAAACTCACCGACTGGTGCGCCGACCTCATCGGTCCGCTCTCCGACGAAGACGTCGAGATCATGCTCCGCGCCGAGCACGGCGGCATGACCGAAACGATTGCCGACGTCTACGCGATCACCGGCGACGAGAAATACCTTCGCCTCGCGCAGCGCTTCACCCACCGCGCCATCCTCGACGACCTGCTCGTCCGCCGCGACAAGCTCACCGGCAAACACGCCAACACCCAGATCCCGAAGATCATCGGTTTTGCCCGAATCGCCGAGCTCGGCGGCGACCCCAACTGGGACGACGCTTCCCGCTACTTCTGGGAGACCGTCGCCACGCACCGCAGCGTCGCCTTCGGCGGCAACAGCGTGCGCGAACACTTTAACGCCACCGACGACTTCCTCGGCATGCTCGAGTCGCGCGAAGGTCCCGAGTCCTGCAATACCTACAACATGCTCCGCCTCTCCGAGGCCCTCTTCCGCCGCGACGGTGACGCCCGTTACGCCGACTACTACGAACGCGCGCTCTACAACCACATCCTTTCCACCCAGCATCCCGACCACGGCGGCTTCGTCTACTTCACGCCCATCCGCCCCCGCCACTACCGCGTGTATTCGCAGCCCGATCAGTGCTTCTGGTGCTGCGTCGGCTCCGGCATCGAGAACCACGGCAAATACGGCCAGTTCATCTACGCCAAGAACGAGGCCGGCGACCTCTGGGTGAACCTCTTCATCGCGTCGCAACTCGAAGCGGGTAACGGGCTCGGCATCCGCCAAGAGACGGCCTTTCCCGATGCCGAGAGCACCCGACTCACCCTCTCGCTCGACGCCCCGCGTCGCTTCGCGCTGCACCTGCGCCAACCGAACTGGGTGAACGCCGCCGATTTCGCCGTAATTGTGAACGGCGAACGCCAACGCCTCCGCCCCGCCACCGACGGTTATGTCACCGTCGAACGCGAGTGGCGCGACGGCGACGTCGTCGAACTCACCTTGCCGATGACCACCCGGCTCGAGCGACTGCCCGACGGATCGGACTACGCCGCCATCCTGCACGGTCCCATCCTGCTCGCGGCCAAGACCAGCACCGACGACCTCGCGGGTCTCGTCGCCGACGACTCCCGCATGGGTCACGCCGCGCCAGGCGCATTCAAACCCTTGGACGCCGCCCCCATGCTCGTCGGCAACCCCAACAACGTCGCCGCCGCCATCCGTCCCGTGCCCGGCGAACCGCTGCATTTCACCGCCGCAACGGTGATCCGTCCCGACAGTTTCGATACGCTCGTGCTCAAGCCCTTCTTCCGCGTGCACGACGCCCGCTACATGATGTATTGGCGCGTCGCTTCCGCGGCCGACTACGATCAGGTGGTGGCCGACCTCCATGCCAGCGAAGCCGCCCGCCTCGCGCTCGACGCCCGCACGATCGACCTCGTCATGCCCGGCGAGCAGCAACCCGAGGTGGAGCACGATTTCGCCGGCGGCGACAGCTGGCAGGGACACAGCTTCGGCCGCTCAAACCGCTCTGCCAACGACTGGTTCTCCTACCGCCTCAACCCCCGTGGCGAAACCGCGCTCGAGCTTCAGCTCACCTACTGGGGCAACGCCTGGCGCCCCGAGCACCTCGCGGTTGAAATCAACGGCACGCCGCTCGCCACCGTCACAGTCCCCGGCAACGAGGGCGAAGCCTTCATCACCAAGTCGCTCGCCTTGCCCGCGTCCCTGCCCAGCAACGCTCCCTTCACGATCACCTTCCGCCCCGGCGAAGGCTCCGAACGCACCCCCGCCCTCTACGAAGTCCGCCTGCTCAAAACATCCGACTGACTGGTTTTTTCACCAAGGATGAACACAGATAAACACGGATGACCTGCTGAACGAGATTCTGAACGATCCGTGTCTATCCGTGTTCATCCGTGGTAAGAAACTCCCTGCTCCCCCGCCCGACCTTTTCATGAAACACCTCCACCCAACCCTCACTGCCCTCGCACTCTCCGCGACTGTGCTCACCGCCGCCGAACCAGTCGTGTTCGAGTCCTTCGACTACACCGGCAACGACGAGATCTACAACAAGCCGCTCGCCGAAGGCGAATACCGCAATCCCATCCTCGCCGGCTACTACCCGGATCCGTCGATCTGCCGCGTTGGTGACGACTACTATCTCATCAACTCCTCCTTCGCCCACTTCCCGGGCCTGCCCATCTTCCACTCCACCGACATGGTGAACTGGAAGCAGATCGGCAACGCCATCGACCGCATCGACCAGATGCCGTCCCAGGGCCTGCGCATCACCCGCGGCATCTTCGCTCCGGCCATCAGCTACCACGACGGTCTCTTCTACATCGTCTGCACCAACGTCGACGCCGGCGGCAACTTCATCCTCACCGCCGAAGACCCGGCCGGTCCGTGGTCCGATCCCATCTGGCTCGAGTTCGACGGCATCGACCCGTCCATCTTCTTCGACGAATCCACCGACCGTGCCTGGATCATCAACAACGGCAACCCGCCCGACAACAAGCCGCTCTACAACGGCCACCGCGCCATCTGGATCCAGGAGTGGAGCATTCCGGACAAGAAGCCCTTCGGTCCGCGCAAGATAATCATCAACGGCGGCGTCGACCTCGCCGCCGAGCCGGTCTGGATCGAAGGCCCGCACATCTACAAGCGCGGCGACTGGTATTACCTCAACTGCGCCGAGGGCGGCACCTCCGTCAATCACTCGCAGGTCATCTTCCGCTCCAAAAATCCCGACGGTCCCTACGTGCCGTTCACCGATCATCCCACCCTCACTCAGCGTGATCTGCCCGAGGATCGCGACCATCCCGTCACCTGCACCGGCCACGCCGACTTTGAGATCGGCCCCGACGGCGAATGGTGGACCGTCTTCCTCGCCTGCACGCCGTATGTGGACGGCCACTACAACACCGGCCGTCAGACCTTCCTCCTGCCCGTCACCTGGGGCGACGACGACTGGCCCACCATCCTCGAGCCCGGCCTCGAGGTGCCCTACGTGCACGCCAGCCCGGCCGGCGCCACCTTCCAGGAAGCGACCGACGTCGTGATGGCGCCCGAGTTCCCGCTCACCGGTAACTTCACCTGGCGCGACGAGTTCGACCGCGCCGAACTCGGCAACCCCTGGCTCTTCCTGCGCGCCCCGCAGGAGGTGTTCTGGAAACTCGACAACGGCGCCCTGCACCTCACCCCGCAGCACCTGAACCTGCGCGACCTCTCCACCCCGAGCTTCGTCGGTCGTCGCCTGCAGCACAACCGCTTCGTCACCTCCACGACCCTGCAGCTCCCGGCCGAGACGGGCGTCAGCGCCGGCCTCTCCGCCTTCCACAACGAGACGCGCCAATACAACTTCCTCGTGCGCCGCACCGCCACCGCCGGCAACCGCTACGAGGTCCTGGTTGAAACCCTGCGGGGCCGCGATCCGGCCGACAACCAAGTCACCGTCGGTCAGCTCGACGCCGCCCCCGGCACGAGCATCTCCCTGCGCCTCACCGGCCACGACGAGAACTACGTCTTCGACTACAGCACCGACGGCGGCGCGAACTGGACCCAACTCGGCGGCGTCTTCGACGCCCGCAACCTGAGCGTCTCCACCAGCTACGATTTCATCGGCGTGCTCCTCGGCCCCTACGCCACCACGAAGTAAGCCCTCGATCTCGCACTCGTTCCCGCTTTACCCAAGGGGCACCTCCAAAGGCGTCCCTTTTTTGTATTCCAGTTGGTTCAGGCGCGACGCGGCGGTGTTTGCGTGCAAACTTCTCCCCGCTTCATCCGCCCATGAAAAAGACTTACCCTTCTGCCATCGACTGGTGGATCGCGATCACGCTCATCGGCACGCCGGCCGCCTGCATCATTGGCGGCGCGATCCTGTTGTCCGCTTCGGCGATCGACGGTTTGATTATCATCGGCACTGGACTCTTCGTGGCCGGCATCACCGCCCTGCTGGCCTATCCCTGCACCTACACCCTCACGGCCACGTCCCTCACCATTCGCGCCGGGCTGATGAACGAGGAGATCCCGCTGACGAAGATCGAGGGCGCCGAGCCCTGCTTCAGCCTCTGGTCCAGCCCCGCCCTTTCGCTCAAACGCGTGCGCGTCGTCCTGCAGGATGGTGGCTCCCGCCTGATCTCCCCGAAAGACCGCGAGGCCTTCGTCGCCGACCTCGCGACGGCCATCACCCAAGCCAGGTAGTCACCCAAACGAAGGGTCTCAGCCGATGGCACAACCGGGCAGGTCAAGGAAGCGCTACAAAGTCCACTATGCCGGCGTGCCTGACAGTGAGCGCATCGTCTACGCCTACACGGCCAAGGAGGCCGGTTTTGAATACTTCCGACCGGAGATGCATCGGAACCATCTCTTCGTCAGCCGCGGGCTCCGGGAAGAAATTTTCAGTTGGAAAGACTATCGTGACCAGATCCCGAACTTTGACGAAAAGCGGCCACCTTTCTGCGCCTCCCACCGGAACCCCTCAAGCCTCGCACGTTCTGGTCGGATCTGATCGAAAATATCTTCAAGGGCCCGTTCCGCACATGGGATTGGCATCACCGCAAGTAAAGGCGACGAGGACTGGTGCTCACGCCCCTTAACCTTCGCGGCGCGCTCCTGCACCCAAGCTTGCTCCGTCGCGACCGGTGGCCGTTCTGGACTGCATGGCGCCGGCCCTCCGTTTTTCTCCCGCGACCCACCAGGACTTCGATCAATTGCTCGCCCTGCGCTTGGCTGCCATGCGTCCGAGCCTAGAGGCGATCGGTCGCTTCGACGTCGCGCGCAGCACCGAACGGTTTCGCGCCAGCTTCGATCCCGCTGTCACCACGATGATCCTCGACGGCGACACTCTGGTCGGATTCTACGCCGCTACGCGGCATCCCGATCACCTGCACCTTGACCACCTCTACGTGAATCCGGCGGCGCAGTCCCGCGGCATCGGCGGCCGCGCCCTGCAGCGCGTCATCGACGTCGCGGAATCACTCGGCCTGCCCATCCGACTCGGCGCCCTGCGCGCCAGTCGCTCCAACCCATTCTACCGGCGCCACGGCTTCGAGGTGACTCACGAAGACGAGTGGGATCTTTACTACTCGCGCCGACCTTCCTCGGATTGACGGTCTGAAACCGGTCTGCACTCTGGCGCGATGCTTCCCACCCGGCCGTCGGCGCTCCGCCGGCTTGTTGTTCTCCTGAGTTGCACGCTGGTTTCGTCGGCCGCGATCGCTCAACCCACCGCACTCGAGCTCGGCTTCCCCGTGCTGCGTTCCTTCAGCTCGTCCGACTATGAGGGCCACTATCAAACCTGGGGTGGCGTGCAGACGGCCGACGGAGTCATCCACATCGGCGCCTACGGCGACCTCATCCAGTTCGACGGTCAGAACTGGGACCGCGTCGCCATCGACGGCACCGCCGTGCGCAGTCAAGCCATCGGCCCCGACGGCCTCGTCTACCTCGCCGGCGACAACTTTTTCGGACGCGTCGAAACCGACGCCGCCGGAGTGCAGTCGTTCCAATCCCTGCTACGCGACATCGACGGCGAACCCATCACCGGCCAAGCCGCCCGCACCCTCGCCGCCAGCGCCGACGGCGTGTTCGTCGGCACCGGCGAAGGCGTGCTGCGCTACGATCCGGCGTCCGATGAGCTGACTCGTTTCGTGCTCTCGCCCACCGGCCAAAACCGGGTCTTCCGGCTCGGCGAGCGCATCGTCAATTTCGCCATGGGGACCAACCTCACCGAATACCGCGACGGCGCCTGGCACGTCATCAGCGAGGCCGCTCCTCTGCAGCAGGCCGGCTGGCATTTCTGGGCCGACCCCGTCGAACCTGGCGACATCGGACTCTACGGCCTGACCGGCCAAGGCATCTTCCGCATCACGGCCGACGGCGCCGCCGTGCCGTGGACCACCGCCGCCGACGAACTCCTCGCGCCGCGCCAATTCTTCACCGCTCGGGTGCTGCGCGACGGTTCCGTCGCCATCGGCACGGTCGACAACGGCCTCATCCTGGTCTCCGCCGATCGCCAGTCCTACCGCCACTACCCACCCGAGAGCGTCCTGCCCACTCCGACCGTGCTGGGCATTCTCGAAGACCGTGAGGGCGGACTCTGGATCTCCACCCTCAACGGCATCGTGCGCCTCGAACCGCGTGCCCCGGTGACCGTGTTCGACGAACGCAACGGTATCGCCAAGGGCGGCATGAGCGCGATCTTCCGCCACGAGGGCGAGCTCTACGGCGTCAACAACGTCAACTTCGTCAAACTTGTGCCCGGCGAACACCCGGCCGGTCCGTCGCAATTCGTGCGCGACGAACGCGTGCCCGCCACGACCATCGTCATGGGGGCCATCGCCCATCCCAGCGGAATCCTGCTCACCACCCGCGCCGGCATCGAACGTCTCACGGCCGACGGACTCGAAACAGTGATCCCCATCGGCCAGGGCGCCTCCACGCCCCGCCTGTCCGTCACCGACCCCGACCGCGTCTTTTACTCCAGCGCCCTCTCCATCGGCAGTGCGCGCTACGAAAACGACACCTGGATCGACGAAGGGGTGGTGCCGGACAGCCTCGGCGAAGCCCGCCAGATCATCGAGGAAGCGGATGGCACGATTTGGTGGGCCACCGACTCGCAGGGACTCATCCGCATCCGCCGCCAAGACCCGAACACTTGGGTCGATGCGGAAATCCGGCGCTACGGCCACGACGAGGGCGTGCTCGATTGCATCAAAGGCATGCGGCTCCAGAACTGGGGCGACGACATCCTCGCCAATACGCCGGCCGGCAATCAGCGCTACGATCGCCAGCTCGACCGCTTTGTGCCCGACACCCGCTGGCGCCTGAACGTGCCTGGGAAGGCCTACGTGCTGGCACAAATCGCGGATGGTCCCCGCGGCTGGGGTCCCATCGGCACCAAGGACAGTTTGGTCGCCACCGCCAAGCTGCAGGAGTATACCGTCCAACCCGATGGCACCATCGTGGGTCGCAGCCTCTTTCCCGGCATCGACGACCTGCTCGGCATCGCCGGCGCCAACTCCGCCCTCTACGAACCAGCCACCGCGGATCGTCCCGCCGTGCTCTGGGCCAAGGGTCTCGACAGCCTGCTGCGCTTCGAGCTGCGCGAAGAACCCGCCGTGCGCTTCGCCTGGGCTCCGCTGCTCCACCGCATCCGCGCCGCCGGGCAATCCGTGCCGCTGCGCTCGCCGGCGGCACCGGTTTTCCCCTACAGCACGGCCCCGACCGAGTTTGACTACAGCGCGCCACTCTTCGACGTCGTCCGCCGCGTCGAATACCAGACGCGCCTCCTGGGCTTTCAGCCGGAATGGAGCGAGTGGACGACTGATACGAAGGTTAGCTTCACCAACCTTGAGGGCGGTCCTTTCACCCTCGAAGTCCGCGCCCGCGACTCCTTCGGCAACCTGAGCGAGCCGATGCGCACCACCTTTCACATCTCCCCGCCGTGGTATCGCTCGGGCCTTGCCCGCGCCCTCTACACGGTGCTTGGCCTCGCGCTCGTGGTCGGTTTTGTGCGCTGGCGCCTCGCCGCCACCGAACGCGAACGTCTGCGCCTCGAGGGACTGGTGCAGACCCGCACCGCCGAACTCCAGGTCGCCCGGGAAAAGGCCGACCAGGCCAGCCGCGCCAAAAGCGATTTTCTCGCCAGCATGAGCCACGAGCTGCGCACCCCGCTCAACGGCATCATCGGCTACTCGCAGATCCTGCGCCGCAGCCCGACCGTGGCCGGCGAAGACCGCCGCAAACTCGAGGTCGTCAACTCCAGCGGCGAACACCTCATGCGCATGATCAACGAAGTGCTCGACTTCGCGAAGATCGAGGCCGGCCGCCTCGACGTGCGCCCCGCCCCCTTTGAGCTCTCCCAAGTCGTGCGTGACGTCGCCGCGAGTTCCGAAATCCGCGCACGCCAGAAGGGACTCAGCTTCACCGTCGAAACCGCCGCCGATCTCGGCGAGGGCTACGTGCTCGGCGACGCGCAGAAGGTGCGGCAAATCTTCGAAAACCTCCTCGGCAACGCCGTGAAGTTCACTGCCACCGGCACCGTTTCCCTGGCGGTGCGACGGGACGGCGACCACGTTTTCGCCCAGATCACCGATACCGGACCGGGCATCTCTGCGGCCGACCAAGCCAACCTCTTCGCCCCTTTTCAGCAGGCACGCGAAAACCGACCGGCCGAACCGGGCACGGGACTCGGACTCGCCATCAGTCGTCGCCTGGCCGAGCTCATGGACGGCACGCTCGAGCTGCGCAGCCCGGCCCACGCCTCGCCGCAGAACGGCGGAGGCCCCGGCGCAACTTTCATCGTGCGCCTGCCGCTGCCGCAGATCGAAAGCGACGCCACCGCAAACGGTGAACGCCGCCCGATCACCGGCTACACCGGTCCGCGGCGCCGCCTGCTCGTCGTCGACGACGTCGAGGTGAACCGCGAGCTGTTGCGCGACCTGCTCACGCCCCTCGGCTTCACCGTCGACCTCGCCGCCAACGGCACCGAAGGCCTGCGCCTCGCCCAAGAGCAGCATCCCGATCTCATCTTCCTCGACCTGCGGATGCCCGACATCGACGGCCTCCAGGTCGCTCAGCAGCTGCGCGACAATCCCACCACCCGCGACATCGCGATCCTCGCCATGTCGGCCAGTGTGCTGTCCTTCAATCGTGAGGACGCCTTCGCCGCCGGCTGCGATGGCTTTCTGCCCAAACCTTATCGCGAGGCCGACCTGTTCGACGCTCTCACCGCTGCCCTCAACCTCACCTGGGAAGAATCCACGCCCGAACCCGAGGCCACCGTCGTGGATCTCGCTGGCGCCGCCACCAATGCCGGCGACGAGACCGCGGCGCTGCACGATCTGCGCGAAGCCGCCCAACGCGGCAGCATCGCCGCCGTGCGCAAAGCACTGGCCACCCTGCGCGCCACGCGTCCCGCCGACGATCCCTGGCTCAACGCAGTGGAAAAGGCTGCCGCCAGTTTTCGGATGGAAGAATTGCGCCAGCTGATCGACCAACCCCGGTAGGGCCTTCCCGACCCCGCCGCACGCGCTGCCGCTCTGCCGATGGCCGTCCCGCCGCCCTCGGCACTTTCGGCGAAAGCGCCCTACCTTACCAGCCCCCCCTCCTGAATTTTAGCAGGAAAATGCTCGGGGTGAGAGGATTGGTCCCGCGAGCGCGGGAGTCCTTCGGACTCAACCCGCCTTGCGGGTTACCCCTTCGCCGGCGTCTGCTTCGCAGCCGCCTCCGTCGAACCGAGGTTCTCATCCTCTCTCGTCGCTGCGCCCTAAGGATTGTGAACGGGATAAGACGTTTTGCATCCCTTCCGCCCCAGGGAAAATGGTCGGGGTGAGAGGATTGGTCCCGCGAGCGCGGGAGTCCTTCAGACTCAACCCGCCTTGCGGGTTACCCCTTCTCCGGCGTCTGCTTCGCAGCCGCCTTCGTCGAACCGAGGTTCTCATCCTCTCTCGTCGCTGCGCCCTAAGGATTGTGAACGGGATAAGACGTTTTGCATCCCTTCCGCCCCAGGGAAAATGGTCGGGGTGAGAGGATTCGAACCTCCGGCCTCTACGTCCCGAACGTAGCGCTCTACCAGGCTAAGCTACACCCCGACGGTGTATCCTCCGGACGGCTTGCCATCCGTGAGGAGGGCAGAGCGAAAGGCGCGACCTGAGTCGGCGCAATCAAAATGTTTCACTCGATTTGCCCCCTGCGCTACTCACCCAAAAAGGGATTGTAGCGCCGTTCGTTGGCCATCGTGGTGAGCGGTCCGTGCCCCGGTGCCACCACCGTTTCGGGAGCGCAGCGGGCAAAGACTTCACGCAGGCTGTGCGACAGCCGTCGGGCGCAGAAAAACGCTCCACCCACCGAACCCGCAAAGAAGAGGTCACCCGACACCAGCAGCGAGCGGCCCTGCGGCGCGCCCGGCACCTCCACATGGTAGCAGTGGTGCCCTTCGGCGTGGCCCGGCGTGGACCATACTTTGACCATAAAATCCCGTTCACGCACAACCGCGCCGTCCTCGAGAGCCACCACCCCGGCCGGCCGCTCCTCGGCCGACGGACCAAACACCGGCACGTCGCGGTAGCGTTCACGCACCGCCGCGAGCCCACCACAATGTTCGGTCTCGTAGTGGGTCAGAAACACGGCCGCCACGCGCTTGATTTTGTGCGGCCAACTCCGCCACAGCCCTTCTGCCCCGGTGCCGGTATCGAAAAGGATGCCCCAGTCCTCGCAGCAGTTGGCGATGAGGTAGGCGTTGGCCACGCCAATGCCATGCGACATGCGCAAGGGGTAGAGGCAGAACGGCAGTCCACTGATCTCCGGCAGTGGATAGGCCTCGCTCGCGACCGCCTGCGTGCCGATCTCGTTGAGCTTCAACACACCGGCCAGTCGCGTGATTTCCGCCGTGCTCAGGCGTTCGAGATAATCAATCGCTCCCTGCAAGCGCTCGACCTGCAGTCCGGCCTTCTCCGCGACCTCGGCCTCGGTCATGCCGCTGCATCCGATGGCCTTGTCGAGCACGTCGCCCAACTCGTCTTCCAAAGGTGCCCGTTCAATGACCATGCCCGCAGCGTAGCGACCCGCGTGCCCAGCGCAAAAATGTTTTGGCGTGAAACGCGCGCCGGCTCAGCGTGGCGCCATGTCCGACCACCAGCAGGAAGTCCTCGATATTTTCACGGCCACCAAGGCGCTCTTGCGCGGCCATTTTGTGCTGCGCTCCGGTTTGCACAGCGGGCACTTTTTCCAATGCGCCAAGGTCTGCCAGAACATGGCGGCGGTGACGCGATTGACCGAGCTGCTCGTGCCCAAGCTGGCGGACCTGGAGTTCGACACCGTGCTCGCGCCCGCCATGGGCGGACTCGTGATCGGTCAGGAAGTCGCTCGTCAGACCAACAAGCGCTACATCTTCGCCGAGAAAGTCGACGACAAGCTGGCGATCCGACGCGGCTTCACCTTCGCGCCCGGCGAAAAGGTGCTCGTGGTGGAGGACGTGATCACGCGCGGCGGCCGGGTCAATGAGGCCTTGGCCCTCGTCAAAGCCGGAGGCGGCACGGCCGTCGGCGTCGGCGTGCTGGTGGATCGCAGTGCGGGGCAGACCACGTTTGATGTGCCCTGCGTGTCCCTGCTCGAGCTGAGTTTCCCGACCTACCCGGCCGACCAACTCCCGCCGGAGTTGGCCGCGCTCCCGGCCGAAAAGCCGGGAAGCTGATGTCGCGGCCAAGGCCGGATCGCCGGGGCAGCCGATGGCTCGGTGCGAGATCGACCGAGGTCAAAAAAAAACCGGGCTCAACGAGCCCGGCTACAGTCGCGATCAAACCAAAGGTCGCCTTAGAAGCCCTTCACCTTGAAGAGGCCGGTGACGCTTTCGTTGTTGTGAATGCGTTGGATCGCGGTGCCCAGGAGATCGGCGACGCTGAGCACCGTGATGGGCAAACCGCGCGGTTCGACCGGGATGGAGTTGGTCGTGATGAGCTCGTCGATGTGACCGAGCTTGAGGCGGTCGTAGGCCATCGGGCTGAGCAAGGAGTGGCTGACCGCGGCGCGCACGCTCAAGGCCCCATGCTCGCGCATAAGCTTGGCGGCGTTCATGAGAGTGCCGGCGGTCTCGGTGATGTCGTCCACCAGCAACACATCCTTGCCCTTCACTTCACCGACAATGTTGACCGATTCCACGGTCGTCGCGCTGGTGCGTTTCTTCCACACCATGCCGAGTTGCGAGCTCATCAGGCCGGCGTAGGCCGCGGCCATTTTCATGCCGCCGACGTCGGGCGACACCACGACCATGTTGTCGCTGCGCATCTTGATCTTCTCGACGTGGTCAAAGAAGACCGGCGAGGCGAAGAGGTGGTCGACCGGGATGTCGAAGAAGCCCTGGATCTGCTGCGAGTGCAGGTCCATGGTGAGAATGCGATTGGCCCCGGCGGCGACCACGAGGTTGGCGACCAGCTTGGCGGTGATCGGCACCCGGGGCTGATCCTTGCGGTCCTGACGGGCGTAACCGTAGAACGGCATCACCGCCGTGATGCGATGCGCGGACGCGCGCCGGGCCGCATCAATCATGATGAGCAGCTCCATCAGGTGATGGTTCGTCGGGGTGCAGGTTGACTGCACGATGAACACATCCTGACCGCGGATGTTTTCGTTAATCTTCACGAACGACTCACCGTCAGGAAAACTGGTGACGGTGGCTTCCCCCAGGGGAACACCAATCGCCGTGCAGATTTCCTCGGCGAGGGGCCGATTGGAGTTTCCGGAGAAAATTTTAAGGCCGGGCACGCTCATCAGGCCGCCATCCTGCCCACACTCTTACTCGGCGGAAGTCTTTTTTATTTCCTGCAGCAAGGTATCGAGCTGATCCACCCGTTTGAACAGATCCGGCAACTTGCGATTCAGCACCACGAGGCGGCGCTCCAAATGGAATGGCAGGGCCGGCGTGCCATTGAGGGTGACACCGGGTTCGGTGTTGGCCGTGATGCCCGCCTGCCCGCCGGCCTGGGTGCCTTTGGCAACGGTGATGTGACCGGCGACGCCGGCCTGTCCGCCCAACACCACGTAGTCCTCGAGGGTGGTGCTGCCGGCGATTCCCACCTGCGCGCACAGGATGCAGTGCTTCCCGATCACGACGTTGTGGCCGACCTGCACCAGGTTGTCGATTTTGGTCCCCTGCCCGATCAAGGTGCGGGAGAAACGGGCGCGATCGATGGTGGAGTTGGCGCCGATCTCCACGTCGTCCTCGATCACCACCTTGCCCACCTGGGGCACCTTGGCGTGCCGTCCCTCCACCATCTCGTAGCCAAAACCGTCGGCGCCAACGACCACGCCGCTATGCAGGCGCACCCGATCGCCGAGCTCACAGGCTGCGCCGACCTGGGAGGACGGGCCCAACCAGCAGTCGGCGCCGAGCTTGGCTCCCCGCCCGATAAAAACGTGCGCTTCCAGATGCGACCCCGGACCGATCTGCGCTCCCCCCTCGATCACACAGAACGGCCCGATCGCCACGCTATCGTCGATGCGGGCATCCGCCGCGATGACCGCCGAGGGGTGAATCCCGGCGACACGCGCCGGCCGCAGCTTTTGCTCGATGTGGCTGCAGAGCTTCGCGAGGGCCGCAGACGGATTGTCCACCAGCAACAAACATTGATCGGGCTGGGCGTCGCCCTCGTAATCCACCGGCACCAGCACGAGCGAAGCGCGCGAGACCGCGACATCGGCCCGGTATTTGGCGTTGCCCAGGAAGGATATGTCACCGGGTTGAGCTTCTTTCAGCGCGGCGATTCCAGTGAGGTGCCGCGAGGTGGAGCCACGCACCTCCCTGGGGTGGAGCATGTCCTGAATTTCGTCCCATTGATAGGAGAGCTGCATGGAATCAACGTGCTGAGAGACGATGCCGAGGCAACTCGGGAGTCGCTCCGAAAGCGCGGGATCCGGACACAAAAAACCCCGCTGCACCGAGCGGGGTTTCGCAGCAAGGGGCAATGACGGGCCGAACTTAGTTGGCGCCGGGGAAGCTGACCGTGGGGGCCTCGTCGCCCATGCTGGAGGTCGAAGCCGGACCTTCGGACGGAGCCACCGCGGAGTCGGCCGGACGATCCTTGTTGATCTCGGCGAGCACGGTCTCGGTGATTTCGAGGGAAGCGTCATTGAAGAGCACCGACGGCATGCCGAGCACGGAGGGGCCGGACTTGTCGAGCAGCAGGGTCGCGCCCTGACGCTTGGCCACTTCGACGGCCACCTTGGCGATCTCGTCGAGGAGGAGGCTGCGGAAGTTCATCACCCGCTTGCGCAGAGACTCGGTGCTGTTGTTCACCAGTTGGTTCATCTCGTTCTGCTTGCGCTGGAGCTCACCGACCTTGGCGCGGGCCTCGTCTTCGATCTTGGCCTTGGCGTCCTCGGAGAGGACCGGGTTGTTAAGCTGCTCGGCGATGCTTTGGGCTTCTTCCTGGAGCGCGAGACCTTCGCCGTTGAGGCGGTTGATCTCCGCTTTGACGCGCTCCTGCTCGTTCTTGAAAACGGTGTTTTGCTCGGCGGTCTTGTAGTGATTGTCGAACAAGTAGGCCATGTCGACGATCGCGATCTTGGGCGCTTGGGCGGAGGCGGTCACGGCCGCCGCGGCCACGGCCACGAGTGCAAAGAGGGTTTTGAGGGGATTCTTCATGAGTGGTAAAAGGTTCTGACTAGCAAATTAGAAGCGGGTGCCGAAGGAAAAATTGAACTGGTTGCCTTTGTCGTTGGTGCCGTCGCTGGTGAGCGGGATACCGAAGTCCAAACGCAGGGGGGCACCGGCCACGAAGAGACCGAGACCCACACCAAAGTTGTCGTTGTAGCCGGCGGGATTGAAGTCCCACGCGTCCTCGTTGACGAAACCGGCGTCGTAGAAGATGGCGAAACGAACCGGGGACACGACGTCCAAGGTGTATTCGATCGTCAACATACCGTAGGAACTGCCGCCGATCGGCTCGGTGGAACCGGGTGCCTTGGGACCCACTTCACGATATTCGAAGCCGCGCAGGGTGTAGGGACCGCCGAGGAAGAAGCGCTCGTAGAACGGCACCTGCGGCGTGTCGCCGTAGGCATCCACCACACCACCGCGCAGGATGACGGCGAGGACCTGCTCCTGGAACTCAAAGAGCGGGTAGAACTGGGAGCCGCGGAATTCGAGGCGGTAATATTCAGCGTCTCCGCCGAAGGGACCACCGGCGAGGTCCATGCGAAGCTCGGCCCGGTTGCCCGCCGTGGTGTTGACGATCTTGTTGCGGGTGTCCCGCTCGAGCGTGAGCCCGACCTTGGAAATGATCGTGTCGCCGGCCAACTGCTGGATCGGCAAGGGCGCATTGGGCGAAACGCCGTCGATGCTGACCACTTGGTAGGAGTAGGACAGCTGGCCGTTGACGAGCTCGAACAGGCGCTTGCGCATGTAGATCTCACCACCGGTGCGGATTTCGTTATAGATCGACGAATTATAGTCGGAGGTCGTGCGGAAGAGCGTGAAGCCGGTCGCGAGTTGCTTCTCGAAGAGCCAGGGCTCTTCAAACGACAGCACCACTTCGGACGAGTAATCACCCAGCTGCATGCGCAGGCGGAACTTCTGGCCGTCGCCCTGGAAGAAGGAACGGCGGTTGAAGATGTCGAAGTTGGATTGGGTGAGCTCGGCGAAAATCACGGCGCGCTCGAGTGAGCTGAAGCCGGCGCCGAAGGTGAGGTTGCCGGTGCGACCTTCGCGGACCGCGACCTTCATGTTGCGGCGTCCAGGGATGTTGGTCGTCTCATCGGTGAGGTTCACATCCTCGAAGAAGCGGGTGTTTTCCAGACGCAGCTTGGAAATCTCCATGCGGGAGGTGTCGAAGAGTTCGCCCGGACCCAGCACGAGTTCACGCAGGATGACGATGCTCTTGGTCTTGGTGTTACCTTCGATGCGCACGGACTCGACGTCGTAGGAATCGCCCTCGTCGATGATGTATTCCAAGTCGATGTCGCCGGTCTGCAGGTTCGGGATACGCAGCAAATTGACGCGGGCGTCGAGATGGCCGCCGCGACCGTAGAATTTCTGAATCTCCTCCGCGTCCTCATCGAGTTTCGTGGGGCGGAACACATCGCCGGTCTTGTTCTTCAGACCCAGGCGGATGAGTTCACCGGGGACCTTCGTCGCGCCGGAAACCTTGATGTCACCGATGCGATACTGCCGACCCTCATTCACATTGATGGTGATGATCAGCTTCTCCGGATTGGGATAGTCGTATTGGATCTGCTCCGGCGGGATCGAGACGTCGAGGTAACCCTCCTCACGGTAGTAATCGCGGAGCTTTTCGAGGTCGTCCTCGAAAACGTCGTCCTTGAAGCGGCCGGTGCCGAGCAACCAGGACCAAATCCACCAGCGCTTGGTCTCCATCTCCTTGCGGAGTTTGCGGGCCTTCACGTGGTCATTCCCGACAAATTTCACGCCACCGATCTTCACCTTGGCACCTTCGCGGATCTTGAAGGTCACGGTGCCGAAACCGGTCGAGCGGTCGCGATCGATCTCGTAGTAGACCGAAACACGGTTGAAGCCGACCTTCTGGTAATACTCGCGAATCTTTTCGGAGTCCTCCTTCACCTGGCGCTCGTCGAGCACGAGGTTGGCCTTGGTCTTGATCTCCTTGGCCAGGCGCTTGTCGCGCAGGCGCTCGTTGCCATCAAAAACCACCGCCAGCACGCGGTAGCGGGGCGTGAGTTCGAAGACGAGATTTACATTCCCATCCGGCAGGGTCTCGCGCTTGACCTCGATGAACTCGAAGAGCGCGGTGCGGTAAAGGGACCGAATGTCACGGTCAATGAGCACTTCGTTGAGGACATCGCCCTCCCGCACCTGCATGTTGGCGCGCACGATTTGCTCGCTCACGTTGGTCGCCCCTTGGAAACGAATGATGACCTTCTCAATCGACTGAGTGCCCGGGGCGGCGCCAAAAGCCTGCGCCAGAGCGGACGTGCCACTCCACGAGACCAAGGCAAATAAGACGATAAATCGAGCGATCCGGACGAGCGGATTACGGTGTGTAGTTTTCAAAGCGAGTGATGTCTCGGAGGAACGTAAGCTTCAAGTCTCCTACCGGTCCGTTTCGTTGCTTGGCAACGATTAACTCGGCGGAGTCAGCAGCCACTTGGAACTTCTCATCCGCGTCGCGGGGGCGGGCCAACATGAGCACCACGTCGGCGTCCTGTTCGATGGAACCGGATTCACGAAGATCGGAGAGTTTGGGAGTGCGGTTTTCTTTCTCGGCGGAACGGTTGAGCTGACTGAGAACCAGCACCGGAACTTCAAGTTCCTTGGCCAACGCTTTTAGTCCGCGGGAAATCTCGGCCACCTGCTGCTCGCGCGGGGTCTTGGAGTCGGTCGGGCTGAGCAACTGGAGGTAATCGACGACGATAAAGCCCAGTGGGTGGCGGGCGTGTAGGCGGCGGGCCTTGGCCCGCAACTCCATGATGGTCAAATGGCTGGAGTCGTCGATGAAGAGGGGCGCCTTGGACAGCTCGTCGGCCGCGTTTTGCAGATCCTGGAATTCGCGCCCGCCCGGACTCACAAACCCTTCGCGCAGCTTCTTCATGTTCACGCGACCGCGCGAGCACAGCAAACGCATGCCGAGCTGGGCCGCGCTCATTTCCAGGGAAAACACCAGCGTGGCGGCGGGTTTACCGCGCTTGGGCAAGGCGGCGTTCTCGGCCATGTTGAGCGCGAGCGAGGTTTTGCCCATCGAAGGACGGGCCGCCAGAATGATCATTTCCGAGCCCTGAAAGCCGTAAGTCATGCCGTCGAGGTCCTTAAAGCCGGACGACACCCCGGTGACCTCGCCCTTGTGGTGCATCATCTGGTCGATCATCACCCAGGCGGCCTTGGCCGTCTCCTTCATCGACTTGGCCCCGTCCGAGACCCGGTCCTGGGTGACCTTGAAGATGTCCTGCTCGATCTTGTCGACGAACTCCTCGAGCCCGCCCTGGAAATTGAAACATTGTTCGACCGTGTTGGTGCCCACTTTGATGAGCTGGCGCAACAGGTGCAGCTCGCGCACCCGCTCCAGGAAGTAATCAGTCTGGGCCGTGGTCGGAATCCGGCTGCTCACCTGCATGAGGTAAGGCAGACCGCCAATTTCATCGAGTTGACCGGTGGTCTTGAGTTCCTCGGCGAGCACCTCGATGGCGACGGGCGGCGCCTTTTGGTAGAGCTCGATCATCTTCTCGTAGATGATCCGGTTGGCCGGGAGGTAAAACGCGGCCGGCGGCAACTTCTTCTCCAGGCACTTCGCGATCGAATCGGAGCCGTCGAGCAGACAGCAGGAGAGCAGGTATTCCTCCGCCTCGACCGAGTGCGGCGGCTGCCGGCCGAGCGAAGGTCCCTCCCCGGCCGGCGCCCCACGATCATCACCGCCGCGGCCAGGCGCGCGACGTCGACGGAATTCGGTGCGGGAATCGGGAGGTGCGGAATCCATGGAAGGAAGGGCAGATCGCAACGGGCGACCGGACGGATGGCAACATGCGGGATGGAAAACTTGTTGCGCTTATCGACAAAAGCGGGGGAAGACGGGACGAAACGCGGATCGCGGCCCGATCAACGGGCGGCCGAACCGCGCAAAATAAAAGACCGCCGTCGGCACAGGGCGCGGCGGCGGTCGAAAGAAACCGGTGGGGCGATCAGGCCTCGGTCGATTCAGCCGCGTCGGCCGACTCTTCGATCGGGTTCTCGGACACGACGTCGAAGGACAGCTCGACGCTCACTTCGGCGTGCAGCTTGATCTTGGTCGAGTGGTTGCCGAGGGTCTTCACCGGAGTGTAGAGGTGGATCTTCTTGCGATCGATCTCCACGCCGGCTTCGACGATCTTGTCGTGCAGGTCGGCCGCGGTGATGGCGCCGAACATCTTGCCCCCCTCGCCCGTCTTGACGGCGAACGCGATGGAGAGTTTCTCGAGCTGCTTGGCGAGCTCCTGCGCGCCGTTGAGCTCGGCCGCTTCACGCTCGGCGCGACGCTTGCGCAGCGCATCGACGTGCTTGCGGTTGGCGAGGGTCATCGGCGTGGCGAAGCCCTGCGGGAGGAGGTAGTTGCGGGCGTAGCCGGCGCGAACTTTGACTTGGTCACCCTCGCCGCCGAGGCCTTCGACGGGTTTGAGGAGGAGAACTTCAGTATTGGCCATGGGAGGAATGGATTAGGTTTTGTTTATTTTTGGAAGGGTGCGAAGCGTGCGACTTAGAACGGCACGTCTTCATCGAGATTGTCGTCGGCCGGCTGAGCCGCCCGCGGCTGGCGGGGCGGCGGGGAATGCCGCTCGGGGGACTCGTTGCCCCCGCCATAGTTGCCCCCACCACCGCCGGAGTTGTCGTCACCATCGCCCCGGCCACCGAGGAACTGGAAGTTTTCCAGCACCACCGAGAGCCGGCTGCGCTTCTGCCCCGTGTTCTTGTCTTCCCACGAGTCAAACCGCAGGCGTCCCTCAACGAAGAGCGGACGTCCCTTGGTGCAGTATTTGGAGATGGTTTCGCCCTGACGGCCCCACGCCTCAACGTCAATGAAGGTGGTCTCTTCGCGCGTCTGCCCGGAGCCGTCCTTGAAGGTGCGGTTCACCGCCAGACCGAACTGGCAGATGGCGTTGCCCTTCGGGGTGACCCGTAGTTCGGGATCCCGAGTGAGGTTGCCGATGAGGAGGACGCGATTGAGATTGGCCATGGGGTGGAGGCGCGGAGGTGAGGCCGACGCAGGTTAGAGGGTCTCGACGTAGGTGCGGTAGACGACGTGGTTGAGGCGCAGACGCTCCTTCAGGGCCGCCGGAGCGGTGCTGGGGGCGCTGAAGTCAACCTGCACGTAAATGCCGGCGGGACGCTTCGGGTTGGTGACACGCGCGAAATCGCGCTGGCCGAGGTTCTCGACCGCGGAGACTTCGCCTTCAACGACGGCGATCTCCTGCTTCATGTTCTCGATGATTTGCTCAACGGTTTCTTCAACACCGCGGGTATCGAGGATGAAGGTGGCGCGATAGTTACGTTTGTTCGGGTTCATTTTGGACTCTACGATTTAGAAGGTTCATGGCCCGTTCCGGACCGCTGGTCAGCAGCAGGTCGAGACCGGACAGATAATTTGAAAGGTTTTGATCAACGAGGTGGCGTTGCTCGGGCGTGAATTTGCTCAGGACGAAGTCCGCGAGGTCCATCTGGGGTGGCGCCTTGGGGCCGATGCCGAGGCGGTAACGGAGGAATCCGGAACCAAGTTTCTCGAGCAGGTCGGCGACACCATTGTGACCGCCGGCACTGCCGCGGTCGGAGACCTTGACCAACCCGAGGTCGATGTTGAGGTCGTCGTAGACAACCGCAACCGCGGGGTTGGGGATCTTGTAATAGCTCGCGAGAGCGCGGGCGGCGCGACCACTTTCGTTCATGAACGTCTGGGGCTTGGCCAACAGCACCGGGCGCCCGGACGGATGATTCCACCGGGCGACCTCCGCCGCGAAGGCGGGTTGCTGTTTCCACGTCAGTCCCTCGCGGCGGGCGAGCTCGTCGAGCACGATCCAGGCGAGGTTGTGACGGGTGTCCGCATAGTCCCGGCCGGGATTTCCCAGACCGAGCACGAGCGTGATGGACATGATGCAAAGAACAGGCGGCGAGCGGCCGCATCACGCGGCGCGAGGCGCCGCGGCGAGATTATTTCTTCTTGCCGGCGGCAGCGGCGTCGGCCGGGGCTTCCTCGACCTCTTCACCCGCCAAGCAGGCGATGACGGCCTGACCCGCCGGGTCGCGGTATTCCACGCCTTCGATGGCAGGGAGCGCGCCGACCTTGATGGTCTCGTCGGTCTTGAGATTGGTGACGTCCACCTCGATGGCGCCGGGGAGGTCCTTGGCGAGACAGCGCACGCGCACGGTGTGCGCCGCGATCTCGAGGATACCGCCCTGGGTCTTCACGCCGTGGGCTTCACCCACGACCACGACCGGAACCTCGACCTCGAACTTCTCGTCCGGGTGGATTTCCTGGAAATCGGCGTGGAGGTAGCGATCCGTGATCGGATCGCGTTGCACTTCCTGCAGGAAGGAAAGGGCCGCTTGATCGGCGCCTTCGCTCTGGAGCTCGATGATCGTCTTACGACCCGCGATCTTCTTGAGGAGCTTGGAGAACTCCGCGATGTCGACGGACAGGGCCTTGGGCTCGCTGTGCTTACCGTAGAGGATCGCGGGGATCTGATTGACTTTACGCAAACGACGGGAGGCCGAGCGGCCGGTTTGTTCGCGCAGGTTTACTTTGAGTTCGGTGGATGTGGACATAACTTTCATTCCCCCTGTCACCCCGGAATTGAGGGCAGGCGTAGGTGAAAAGAGGGCGAGAGCATAGAATTGCCCCGGGGAAATCAACCAAATCTTTGGCTGCCTAAAGTTTTTACGGTGGAAGTCGTAAAAGGAGCATTGACAACGGTCAGGGAGCGCCTGTTTTTCACCGCTCCCCATTGCCCGGTAGCTCAGTGGCAGAGCAGGTGACTGTTAATCACTTGGTCGCTGGTTCGACCCCAGCCCGGGCAGCCACTTTTGAAAACCCTTCGGCTCGCCGGAGGGTTTTTTGTTGGCCGCTCCCCTGCCCCGTGATGGGCCGAACGACGCGACGTTGCGGCTTCGCCGCGTCCCTGGTGTCTGGCCGCACCTCCGGTGCTGAACGACCCCAGCCCGGGCAGCCACTTTTGAAAACCCTTCGGTTCGCCGGAGGGTTTTTTGTTGGCCGCTCCCCTGCCCCGTGATGAGCCGAACGACGCGACGTTGCGGCTTCGCTACGCGGTCACTCGGGTTTGAGCGGTAGCCGGCCTCGGTGAGGCCGGTCTTCCGGAAAACGAACTGCAACCTGGGCCTGCGACCAAGCGCACCGCGTCGCGACCGCCGCCCTCGGTTTCGCCCCGGGCGCGTCCTACGGAAGTTCGATTTCGACGCCCCAGTGCTCGGCGACTTTGCGGAGTTCCGCAGCGGTGAGGTGAATGACGGCGCCGTGTTTGGGGCGCTCGAAGTTGGTGCCCTTCATCACGCCTTCGTTGAATCGACCGATGTCGGTGTAGGTCTCGAAATCGGTGGTCTCGCTGAAGCCCATGTTGTTGGGGCGGCCCCCATAGACGTCATACATGAGCACATAGGTGTGATCGGTGCCGAGGCGCTTGAAGACGTTGGGCGCTTCGGTGGGTTGCGTGTTCGGATCGATGCGACGGTCCTCCGCGACGAAGCCTGCATTGATCCGGTCGGACTTCGCGTAATAGATCGCCGCTCCGGCGACGTAGAACATGTGCCAGGTGTCGTCGACCAGGGTGAGGTCGGCGTCGATGCCGCCGATGTTTTCGATCTTCTTCGGCGTGGTGACGAGTTTCGTGAACTCCTCGTTGGCGTAGGCGGTGTAGATGTTGGCGTAGGCGTTCTCGTATCGAATGGTGAAATACACCATCATCTTGTCCTCGACCGGATCATAGGTCGTCTGCGGCGCCCAGGAGCAGTCGATGTCGCCGAGCTCCGGGAATGCCAGGTCGACGCGAAAATCGGAATGCGACCAGTGAATAAGGTCCCACGATTTCATCAGCACCAGGGCGCGGTTGTTGCCCCAACCGTGCTCCTCCTCCGGCCGTTGCCAACGGGTTTCGCGAAAGCCCATGCGGTCGCCGAAGATGTGCAGATCGGTCATCGCCAAATAAAAAGCGCCGTCCGGGCCGCGCGTGATGTGCGGATCGCGCACGCCCTTCTGCTCGGCGAGGATCTCACCGTCGAAGACCGGTTCGCCGCCGTTCACGTCGGTGAAATGGTAGCCGTCGGCACTGATCGCCATGTAGGCCGACTGGGTCTGGTCCTTGAAGTAGACCATGAGGTAACCGGTCATGTCGGCCTCGGTCCGGGGGCCGGCGTCGGCCGGCATCTCCAGCGTCTCCACCAAATGGATACCGGTGGGCTGCTTGGGTCCACGCTCCGGCCAGGGCGGACGGTTGGCGGGTGCCCCGCCTTGAGCGAGGGTGAGGGTCGCCGTCGCGGGCAGGACCGCGGCGAGGAGGAGGGAACGAATCGGGGTAAACATGGAATCAGGCGCACTCCTAGTCGGTCCGCACGGTGGTGGCAAGGGACCGCCCCCATCTGACCGCGATTTCCGATCCCGCCCTCACCCGCTCTGGCGACCAACCAACCATAGAAAAGCCCCGGTGCCGAGGCACCGGGGCTGCAAGTCTACGTAATGTGGGAAGAGGAAGTCGGACGGATCAGCTGTCCTTGCCGTCCATCGGCGCGAAGAACTCGCAGTCACCACCCGTGGCATCCCAACCACCGTCCTGGGCGGGCGGGGCCGCCGGAGCCGGTGCAGCGCTGGCGCGCTTGGGCGCCGCGGCCTTCCGGGGGGCGGCCGCGGGAGGCGGCGCAGCCATCGAGAAGTCGTCGCTGTCGTCGAAGCTGAGTTCGCCGTCGGCACCACCGGTCGTTTCGACGCCGGCCAATTGACCGAGGTGAGCGACGGCAGTGAGCATGACCTGCGACTGCTCGTTGAGCTCGGTCGCGGAGCTGGCTGTCTCTTCGGCGGCGGCGGCGTTGCCCTGAGTGACCTGGTCCATCTCGGAGACGGCGCGGGAAACCTGCTCGATGCCTTGCGTTTGCTCGCGGGAAGCGGTGGCGATCTCGGCCACCAGTTGGTCGACCTCCTGAGTCTTGCTGGTGATCTCGGCAAAGTGCTGGGCGAGTTGCTCGGAGAGCTTGGCACCCTGCTCGGAACGTTGGGTGGCGTCGGAGATCTTGCCGGCGGTGTCCTGGGCGGCGCGGACGGAGCGCTGGGCGAGGGCCCGCACTTCGTCGGCCACCACAGCAAACCCGAGACCAGCCTCGCCGGCACGGGCGGCTTCCACCGCGGCGTTGAGGGCGAGGATGTTGGTCTGGAAGGCGATTTCGTCGATGGTCTTGATGATCTGGGAGATCTCGGAGCTCGACTGACGCAGCGCGGTCATCGCGTTCTGCAACTGACCCATGTCGCCAGCGCCAGCTTCGGCGGCGGTGCGGGCCTGGGTGGAGAGTTGTTTGGCGTGCTCGGCGTGATCGGCGTTGCGACGGGTCATGCCGGCGACCTCTTCCAGGGAAGCGCTGGACTCCTCGAGCGCAGCCGCTTGGCGGGAGGCGCCGGAGGCAAGCTCGGACGAGGCCGACGACATGCGCTGGGCGGCGCTGGCGGTCATCTCGGCACCATTGTTCAACTTGTGGGCGAGATCCACGATCGGAGCGCGAACGCTGCGACCGATATACCAGGCGCCGAAGATGCCACAACCGATGCCGATGAGGCTGAGGGTCGCGAGGAACACCTGCTGGCGAGCCTGGCTTTGCAGGGAATCTTCACCGAGCGCATCGTTGTTGCGCAGCATGGAGGCGCGGATGGAAGAGATCTTTTCCTCAAACGCGGTGCCTGCGGGACGCATCGTTTGTTCCATGGTGGTCTTCTGGGCGACGGCGTTTTCGACCTGGCGGTCAAAAGAGGATCGAAACTGGCCGCTGGCGATTTCGAGCGCCGCGATCACGGCCTTCTTCTCCGGCGAGGCCAAGGAGGCGTCGAGTTCCTCAGCTTCCAACTGATCCGCAAGCATGCCCGCGATCTCCGCATCGAGCTCCTTCAGAGCCGAGTCGACGTCCTGCACCTTTTCCACTGAATTGCGCAGGCGATAGCTGCTGGCGCCGGCTACGGCGGCAAAGTAGTGCTGGAGGCCGGTGTTGCCACGGGCGGCGATGATCTGGTCACCGGAGGCGCGGGAAAGCGCAATGATCTCGTCCAGGCCGGTGCGGAGCGAATCCGCGGCAGTGTCGAGCTCCTGATCGGCGATGACTGCTTCTTCATCCTTGAGCTGCTTGAGCTCGTGATAAGAAGCGGCAAAGGCCTTGGCGAGTTTGGCGGCTTCCTGCAGGTCAGCGCGCACGCGCTCATCGGCGCTTTCGATGTTTGCCTGCAGATTTTTGTCAAAGTTCGCGAAGGCAGTATCACACGCCGCAGCATTTTCAGCGGAAGGATTCTGCATCCAGCTCGCAACTTTGAGGCGCAGGTCCTTGATCGCCGCTTCGGTGCTGTCGACTGCGCTCAAACGAGCGCCGCTGGCGAGCACGGTCTTGAGCGTGCCACCGGCGTCATTGACGACGTAGGCGGCCAGTCCAGCCACGACCGCGAACAGGACCAATACGATGGCAAAGCCGACCGCGATGCGTCGACCGATGGTGGTGGAAAAACGGTTCATAGCCGGGTCTTGGGGTCAGGGTTGATCAATCAGCCGAGAACTTCAGCGGCAGCGCGACCTTGCAGCGGATGGCGTTGCCTTCCTTTTTGCCCGGCTTGAAGCGCCAGTTTTTCACCGCGTCGAGGGCCGGCTTTTCAAATTCAGCATTGGTGGACTTACGCACTTCCACATCGGCGACCTTGCCGGATTCATCGATGATGACGTTGACGACGACCATGCCGGAAACGCCATCGCGCTTCAGTTGCGTCGGGTAATCCGGCGGCGGAGTCCGCACGGGCACCGGCGGGGTGTCGGGGGTTTCGAATTCCTCCGCGAAGCCGATGGTGCCGGCGGTGACGAAGGCGAACAAGAGACTGAGTTTACGTAGATTGGTCATGGGACGGAATGGAGACTACCCATCCCATCGACCCATCGACGCCGGACCTTAACGCAGAATTTGCATCGTCCCATGAATCACGCTTCTGGTGGGCCGGAATCGCCCGGCAACCCGCCTCAAAACTCCCTCGGCCCATTGCCGCGGCTAGCGCGGACCGAGCACGCGCGAGATCGCCATGGTGAGCGTCTCCGCCATGAGCGGCTTGCGCAGCACTTCACTGATGCCGGCATCAAAGAGATGGTCGGGCGCGGCAATGTCGTCGTAGCCCGACATGAGGATCACCGGCACGTCGCCGCGAATTTTGCGAATCCGGCGGGCCAGATCGACGCCCGTGAGCCCGGGCATCGTCAAATCGGTGAGGACCAAATCAAAACCCTGCGGATTGGCCTCAAAGGCGGCGAGTGCCTCGACCGGCTGCACGTATCCTTCGACCGTGTAGCCACTGCGTTTCAGCAAGGCGCGCAGCCAGCCGACGATCGGCTTCTCGTCGTCGACCAGCAGCAGGGATTGCCCGTCCCCCTTGACCAGGACGGGCTTGGCCGGCGGCGGCTCGGGGGCCTCGGTTTCCTCGACCGGGAACGCGAGGTAGAAGGTCGAGCCTTTGCCCTCTTCGCTCTCGACCAACACCCCGCCGTTCTGGGCCTGCATGATGCCATGAACGACCGCGAGGCCGAGGCCGGAGCCTTTTCCGGTGGGTTTGGTGGTGAAGAAGGGTTCAAAAATACGGTCGAGCATTGGCGGCGACATGCCCTCGCCATTGTCGCTCACCGCGATGCACACATAGCGGCCCTCATCGATTTCGGTGGGGGTCGCGAGGCCGTCGCGCGGCAGGGTGAGGTCGACCAGTTCGACGGTGATCTTGCCCGCGCCTTCGGGCATGGCGTGCCAGGAATTGGTGCAGAGGTTGACCATCGCCTGGTGCACCTGCACCGGGTCGGCCCGCACGACCGGCAGATGTTGGGGCACCGGTTTGATTTCCACCTCGATGGTGGAGGGCAGCATCGACGAGATGAGTTTGATGGCCTCGGTGGTGACGCCACCGATGTCGCAGGGCGCGACCTCCTGCTCCTGCTGGCGACTGAAGGTGAGGATCTGCCGCACCACATCGCGGGCGCGCATGGCGGCAGCCATGACTTCCTCCAGCCAGGTGTGCGCGCTGTGCTCCGGGGGCAGGTCGTCGCGGGCCAGCTGCACGAAGCCGAAGATGCCGGTGAGGATGTTGTTGAAATCGTGCGCGATGCCACCGGCCAGGGTGCCGACGGCCTCCATCTTTTGAGCCCGGCGCAACTGGCGTTCGAGATGAGCACGCAACTCGTCGTCCAGCCAGCGCTCGATCGCGATCGCGGCCAGCCCGGCCGCCACTTGGCAAAAACTCCGCTCCGCCTCGGTGGGCCGCCGCGCGATGTTGGAAAAGGCGATGAGGGTGCCGATCGGAGAATCGGACGCCGACGAGATCGGGGTTGCCCAAGCCGAACGGAAACCGAGTTCCTTGGCCTGCCGTTTGAGGTCGGAATCAGGCAGGTCCGAGAGGTCGGCTTCGACGACCGCCTGACCGGTGGCGGCGGCGGCCGCGCTCAACACGCCGTGCGAATCGACGGGCTCACCGTGAGCCAGTTCAAAAAAGGCTTTCGGCAGACTCGGGGCCGATCTCGCGATGAGCGTGCGGTCATCCTGATCGACCAGGAAGATGCCCGTCCGCAGCGCGGGAAACTGCTTCTCGAGGGTTTGCGTGATGACCTGCAGCACATCGTCGAGCCGCTGTCCGCGGGCGAGTTTCTTGAGCACGCTTTCCTCAAAGTCACTTTGCGCGCGAAAGTGACGGCGCTCCGTCACATCGGTGCAGGTGCCGACGAAGTGGGTGAGCACGCCACCATCGCCACGGACCGGTCGGATTTCGAGGTCGTTCCAAAAGGGTTCGCCATCCTTGCGGTAGTTGAGCACCTCGCCGCGGAATACGCTGCCGTCGCTCAGGCATGCCCGCATCTTTTCGACGGTGGCCTCATCGGTCCCGTGCCCCTGCAGGAGGCGCGAGTTGCGCCCGATCGCTTCATCCAGACTATAACCCGTCATGCGGGTCCAGGATTCGTTGACGTAGATGATCGGCAGATCCGGATCGGACGCATCGGCGATCACCACGGCCTCCGCCATTTGCTCGAGCACCAGATCGTGCAATTGCATCGGACTCTCGGTGCGATGGCCCGCCGTGTTGTCGTGGTAAAGCGCGACGTGGTAGATCTCACTCCCCTCCTCCACCGGCGCGATGAACGCTTCGACCCAGCGCAGCGATTCTGTCGGCGTGCGGTTGCAAAGCTCGCCGCACCACACCTCGCCGCGCGCCAGCACGGCGTGCATGTGCTCGTAGACCACCCGACTTTGATAACTGGAGCGCAGGCTCTGTTGGTTCTGTCCGATGAGCTCGGCGGCCGGCAGTTGGTAGACCGAGAGCAAGGCCGCATTGGCGTGCAGGATGATGCCGGCGGCGTCGCTCACCGAAACCGGGACCTCCCCGCTTTGCTCCAAGATACGCCGCACCGTCGAATCCGGCATGCTGGATTTCAGCCGGGACCTGGCAGCCGCCACCAATCGGTCGAGCTGCTCGGGGGAAAAGATCGCGGGGTTAACGGCCATTCGAAGCGCCGATGTTGGCACTGTCCCGACCGGGCAGGCAAGTATCGCCGTCATCGAAAGTCGCGCGTCGGAGTTCGTCGCTCGCCGCCGCCAGAACTTCACGCAAATCGGCGAAGGCAAAAGGCTTGGCCAGCAGGCGCATGCGCGGGGTCTTGGCCTGCGTCTGACGGGCCTGCTCATCGAGATCTCCGCCCATGATGATGATCGATGCCGCCGGCACGAGCTCGCGCAGCGAGCGCGCCAACTGCAGGCCGTCTTCCTCGCCCACGTGCACATCGAGCAGGACGAGTTGCACGGCGGTGGCGGGATCGGACGCCAAGCGCAGCGCTTCACCGCAATCGGCCGCGACGACCGGCCGGTAACCCAGCCGTTCAGACATGCGTTGCGCCACCGTCCGCACCGATTTCTCGTCGTCCACGATCAAAATCGTGAGTCCGGTGGCGGGGTTCGATGGATCGGGGTTGGACATGTCGGAGGAGGCGACGACGGGGGATCAACTAGCGGCTCGATTTGCGGCTCGCTGGGCCCACGGGGGCGCGGAAGCCGTGGCGGGCAAGGGCCGCCAAAAACGACGCCGTTCGACGGCGGTCAGGTCATAACAACGCTCACCCTCGCAATGGCAACACCCGGCTTGCTCGAGCCAGAAAATGCAATTGATGCACGCCCGATGGTCGGACCCCGTCAGCGCGGGAAACGGGGTGATGGTGGCCGTGGTCGAGGACGTGGACATCATACTCAGGAACGTGCAATCGGATGACTGGGGAACATCTTAAGCGTTTTTTTGGAAAAGGTGGTCGCAACCGTCGGCGGGCGGGTTGGCAGGACCTTTTCCACTAGAGAGGCGGCGCCGAAAACACCGATCGCCCGGTGCTGAGAACCGAGCGATCGCAGAGCGGGACATCAACCTTGGCGGGGCGCGATGCGCGGCAGCGCCGGCATGGCGGGCAAGGGCCCCCCGCGGGTGCCTTTGACGGCGGCCGATTGGTTGGTCTTGGCAATGTCCGCCAGCACTTCCTTGCGATAAATGGGCACGTTGCGCGGGGCATCGATGCCGATTTTCACGATGTCGCCATCGACGCGGGTGATGCGGATTTCGACGTTGTCGCCGATCTTGATGGCTTCGCCAACTCTACGGGTGAGAACGAGCATAGGGGGCTCCTTTGAGAGTTAGGCGGTGACCAGGGGATGGCGAGCGCTATATTGTTGATGGTTCGCAAGAACCACTTGTTTGGCCCGTCCGGTGCGGCGGTTGATCACGACCGGTCCGGTGAGGTTGACGGTGGCGGTGGCCTGAGCCCCATGAGTGACCGTGACGATGTTAAGCACCATCGCATCGGAGGGCTCGGTGAGCTCGAGATACAGGGCATCCTCGTCGAAGAGCTCGGGTTCGTAATCGGGCAACACATTGCCCGGCTCGACGACCACGAAGTGCAGCTCGTCGTCGGCGCCCATCAGGCGCAGCCAGCAGAAGGGCAGTTGCTCTTCTTGGAAAATCACGGTGAAGCGATCGTATTCGGGGAAGCCCACCAGGCCCTGCGGAAGCAGAAACTCGTCGGTGGGACCGGCAGTGGTGAGGGGTTCGGCGGAGACTTTCATCGGACGGCGGGCAGCGGTTAACGCAGATAGTCGAGGATGGACATGTTGAGGATTCGCGACGCGGAAGCGAGCGCCGCTTCATAGGCCGTGGTGGCCTGGGAAAGTTTTACGACCGTGCTCGGAAGGTCGGCATCCGCTTCGGCGGAGATCAGGCGCTCGATTTCGTCATCGCGCGTGCCGAGCTGTTTTTTGCTCACCTCAATGCGCATCTGCGCGGCGCCGGTCGTGCCGATCGCCTCGACGAGAGCGTCTTCGGCGGTTTCCAAACCGGCGATCGAAGTGTCGAGTCCGGCCCGGTCACCGTTGCTGAGCGAATCGCGGAGGGTGACGAGCGTGTTGATGAAATCGGCGATCGCCGTGTTGGTCGCGCCGGTGGAACCGATCTCCAGCGAAGACTGTTCGGTGAGCGAGACGGTGCGGTTGCTGGTGTTGCCGGCATAGGTGACGCTCGCCACTTTGCCGTCGGCTCCGCGGGTGACGGCGATCGGTTCGGTGCCCACGGCCGTGCCGGCAAAGATGAAGTCGTCGCGCAGGCGGCCGTTGCCGACGCGCACGGCCTGTTCGATGAGTTGATCGACTTCGGCGGCGTAGGCGTTGGTGGCCTCCTGCCCCAGCGTGCCGGTGCCGAGGAGTGAAAGTTCGCCGGCGCGCACGGAGAGGTCCTTGAGCGAGCTGAGGTGCGAAAAGGTGGCTTGGGTGAGTTCAAGCGCGACGTCGGAGTTGCGTTCAAACTGGGCCACGCGGCGTTGCTCCGCGCCGAGCGCGAGCAGGCGCCCGACCGCGGCGGGATCGTCGCCGGGGAGTTTGACCCGCTGGCCGCTGGCAATCTGGTCCTGCAGCGTCGTCTGCTTCGAGCTGAGCTCGGCGATCTGGCTGATGACCGTGGTGGTGGCGGCGTAGGTGGGAACTCGCATGGCGGGGAAAAGCGGGTTTAGCGGCCGAGGCCGTTCACGACGGTGTTGAGCAATTCGTCGACCACGGAAATCACGCGGGACGAAGCCTGGAAGGCACGTTGGAATTTGAGCAGGTCGGCCATCTCCTCATCGAGGGACACCCCGGAAACGGAGTCCCGCTGGGCGCGCACCAGTTGTTCGATGTTGCGCTGATCGCCCAGGCGGGCGTCGGAGCCGGCGACCTCCTCACCGAAGTCGGAGATGGAGCGGGCGAGAAACTGATTGAAGGTGCCGCTGATCGCGTCGCCGGCGCCCGTATCAAATGCTTGATACGCGAGGTCGGCGATGGCGCGGGCAATGGTGTTGTCACCGGCGGCCCCGCCATCGGAAGCCTTCAGCGAAACGGCGTTCACGCTCGAGTCGACCCTGATGGTCGCGGCGGTGGTGCCGGAGGCGACGAAGAAGTCACCCGTGGCGCCGGTCGGATTGTAGGCGGCGTTGACGGCGGTGACGAGCTGGCCGGCGAGCGCATCGAGATCGGTCCGCAGTCGGGTGAGACCCTCGTCGCGGGCCCGCAGGTGGCCGGCGATGCTGCCGCTGGTCGCATCGATGGTGTCGGTGCCGACGGTGAGGTTGGTGCCATCAAAGGCCACCGGTGTCGGCACGGTCGCGAGGTTGATGAGCTGGACCTCGTTGCCCAGCGCGTCGCGGGCGAAGATATCGATCTGGCCGGACTCGGTGGCGTTGGCGCGGGTCTCGATACCGAGCTTGCCGGCGAGTTCTTCGACGCGCGCCTGGCGCTGGTCGCGCAGGTCGACGGCGGAGCCGGGCGCGTTGACCTCGAAGCGACCGATCTGGCCGTTGAGTTCGGCGATGGCCTGAAGCAGGCGATTGACGTCCTCGACGTCGGAAGCGGCGGCGGAGGTGAGATCCGTCTCGAGCTGATCGAGGCGCGAATCGGTGGCGTTGAGGCGATCGGTCAGGATGGCGGCGCGCTGCAGGAGCGTCTGGCGTTGGCCGTTGTCGGTCGGGCGCGAAGCGAAACCTTCGAAGGCGGTGAAGAAGTCGGTGACCGATTCAACCACGCCCTGGCTGCCACTGGCGCCGGAACTGCCGGCGTCGCCGGTGCGATCGATGGATTGGCCGAGGGCGGCCTGGCCCTTGGCGTAGGCGTTGGCCTCGGCTTCGGCGCCGGCGGTGACGGCGATCTCGCGCACGACCTGTTGGTCGAGCAAACGGTCGCGAATCTGCTCAACTTGCTTCGCCTCGATGCCGAGCGACTGTGCGCCGAGCGGGGTCAGAACGGTGCCGCGGTCGCCGTAGACCACCCGTTGGCGCGCGTAGTTCGGGTTGTTGACGTTGGCGAGGTTGCGCCCGGCGGTCTCCACGCTGCGTGAGTGCGCGGCGAGGGCTTTTACGCCACCATTGAGTGCTCCAAAGAGTCCGGACATTGCGGGTGAGGCGGAAAGGGTTAGACGGCGGTGGCGAACGAGCCGGAGCCGCTGCCTTCATGCAGGCCGCCGCGTCGGTCGTAGGTGGGCGAGAAGATGTCGGGGCGCAGGATGCGCAGCGAATCGCGGTGCACCTCGACGGTGCGGGCGAGCAGGCGCTGGTTCTGGCGGGCCGTGCGGCGGGTCTGGTGCACAAGGCGGTTCACCTCTTTGACGAGGGCTTCGAACATGGGCTGAACCTCGGCGGGAAAATCGGTGAGCAGGCGCAGCAACGTCGTGGAAGGCGCGCGGCCGTGAGCTTTGGCCATGGTCTGCACGAGCTGTTCGCGGCGGACGCGGAAGCGGTTGGCGACGCGCGCGGCCTGTTCGATCAATTGGGCCTCGGCGAGGACCTTTTCGGGATCGGGCTGCAGCAGGCCTTCCTGTTGGTCGCGGAAGAGGCCGAGCAGGTTGCCCAAGTGTTCAATCTCGTCGCGCAAGGCGTCGGCGAGCGAGTCGAGTGATTCGTTCATGATTGCGTGGAAAGGTGGTTGTCGGTGACCGCGTCGGCGGCGTCGGCCGAGTTGGCGCGCATCGCTTCAGCGTAGGCCGCCTGGAGGGCGGCGGGGGTAAGTTGTTTCTCGATCAGGTTGGCGAAGCCGAGCTGGCCGCCCTCGGACAAAGAGCCGGCGAGCACATCGGTGAGCAGGTAACCGTAAACGCCGCCGCCACCGCCGCCCATCGCCCCACCCTGCGCGCCGGAGCCGCCGTTCATGATCGGATCGATGGCGGGTTTGAGCAGCTGGCGCACGATGATGGCCTCGAACTGCGCGGCGACTTTCTTGACGTCCTCCGGCGTCGTCGGCGCCTCACGATCGCGCGGACCCTCGGGGCGGTTGGCGAGCCCGAGGGAGGCACTGACGGCGGCGACGTTCATCGAAGACATGGTGAAGGCGGAGGATTGAGCTTAGTTGATGATGAGTTCGGCTTGGAGCGCGCCGGAACGCTTGAGCGTTTGGAAGATCGACATCATCTCGCGGGTGCTGACACCGAGGGCGTTGAGCGCGGCGGCGAGACGTTCGATGGAAGGCGCCTCCTCGATGACGGTGAATCCGCCCTTGGCCTCCTCGACGTTGGTGTTGGTCGAGGGCACGATCGCGGTCTGCGCACCGCCTCCCGCCAGCGGCGGCGGTTGGGAAACGCCCAGGGTCTGCGCCACCGTGATGGTGAGCGCGCCGTGGGAGATGGCGACCTGCGAAAGCCGCACCGTGCTGGTGGCAACGATCGTGCCGGTGCGCTCGTTGATGACAATGCGCGCCGGGGTGTCGGGCGTGACCTCGATGGTGCCGAGGGCGGCGAGGAAGGCGACTTCCTGGCCATAATAGTCATCGGGCAAATCGAGCGAAACGGTCGCAGCGTCTTCGGCCAACGCGATGGTCGGATATTCGCGGTTGATCGCGGTGGCGAGTCGGGCGGCGGAGGTAAAATCGGGATTGTAGAGCTGGAGGCGGAGTTTGCCCCGGTGCACGATCTCCATCGGGATCTCGCGCTCGACGATGGCGCCGTTGCTGATGACACCAACGGTCGGGTGATTCTTCTGCACGGTGGCGCCGCCGGCACCACCGGCACCGCCGGAGAAACCGCCGATCGCGATGGGGCCCTGGGCAACGGCGTAGACTTCGCCATTGGCTCCGAGCATCGGCGTTTGGAGCAGCACCCCACCCTGCAGCGATTTGGCGTCGCCCATGGACGCAACGGTCACATCGATGCGCGCGCCCTCCTTGAGAAAGGGACCGATGTCGGCCGTAATCATCACGGCCGCGACGTTCTTGGCCTTGATTGCCGTGGCGTCGACCGTGAGACCGTGCCCCTGCAGCAGATTGGCCACCGAACGCAGCGTCGTCTCGGCGTTTGAATCGCCGTCGCCCGCCAGACCGACGACCAGGCCGTAGCCGACGAGCTGATTGTCCCGCGAACCCTCAACCTGCGCGATGTCCTTGAGGCGCACCGCAGACAAAGGGGCGGTGATCGCCAGGGCGAGCAGCAGAATGGAAATCAGGCGAAAACGGAGACGGTTCATTGCGAAGGGAGTGTCGTAAGGGGTTTCTTAATACGGGCGGACGATCTCGTAGAGGCGCGTGATCCAGCCGCGGCGCTGGGCCTCCGAAAGCGCACCGTCGCTCACGAACTCCACCCGGGCGTTGGCGATGTCGGAGGAATAAACGACGTTGTTGGCCATGATGTCGTCGGGCCGCACGAGGCCGTGCAGGATGGCATGCTGGGTTTCCTTGGCAAAGGTCACGCGGCGCACCCCCTCGATGACGAGCACACCGTTGGGCAAAACATCGATGACCATGACCGCGGCACGGCCGGTGAGGGATTGCGAGGCGCTCACGTTGCCACCACCCTGGAAGTCGTTGGAGCCCGACATGGCGGTGCCGGGCAGTTCACCATTGTGGGTGCCGAAACTGCTGCCCGGGAAAAGGAACTGCGCGACGGTGTTGCTCACGTTCGCCCCGCTGCCGGTCTTTTTGTTGGACGAGGCGGAGTTGGTGACGGACTCGCTGATCTGAACCGTGAGGATGTCACCCACCGTGCGGGCCTTGCGGTCGGCATACATGGTGCGCGGTTGGGCGCCGTTGGCCGACCAAAGGGAGCCCTCGCTGGCGAACAGCGCGAGCGGGCTGGCGAGGAGAAAACAGGAACAAAGCAGAGAGGAAAGGCGCATGGGATGGGGGAAAGGTTAGAAGTTCACTTCGGCCTGCCCTTGGGCGGTGACGACGGCGGCGAATTCGCGGCGCGATTCGGTGTTGCGCACCCGCACGAGTTCGCCGGCGAGGCCGTCCTGCAAAGCGAGCGCTTTCATGGAAATGGTGAGGCTGCCATCGACGGCGGCGACCTCGATCATCTGCCCCTTGCGCACAAGCGGGCGCCGCACGACGTCGCGCCAGGTGAGGAAGCGACCGGCTGGCAGCGAGCGGTTCATCATGAGGTCTTCCAGCGGCGTTTCCACCGGCACGAGATCGCGCTGGCGCAGGATGTCGACGCGGCGGGTTTCGAGCCGTTGCGGTTCGATGTTGGCTTGGCGGGTGAGCGGCTCGCGGGCGAGCCAGCCGTCGCGCCAGATCTGCGCGCGAACGAACACCGTCTCGTTGGTGGTGGTGCCGTCGAGCGCGTGCACCTGCAGGCGCAGCATCATCTGGCTGGCCGGCTTGGACGGCATTTCGGTGATCTCGACGATGGTATCCGGCCCCGGCGTGAACGGGCGCACGAGTTCAAGGCTCCACTCCCCTTCCGTTCGGTAGTGGTCCTCAAGGGTGAGCGCGGCATCGTCGAGCCACGCATCCGGATCGGGCTGATCGGCGGGCGGCGGCATGATGGCGTCCATCTCGGCGCGGAGCGCAGGGCCACACCCGAACGCGAGGACGGTGAGGAGGAGGCGGAGGAGGGACGGTCGTGACACGGCGAATACGGGGAGGAGGGACGAGGGGAATGGCGGCGGCATCAGCGCTTCATCTGCGCGATGTTCTGGAGCATTTCGTCGGAAGTCTGGATGGACTTGCTGTTGATTTCGTAGGCGCGCTGGGCGACGATGAGGTTCACCATTTCCTCCACGATGTTGACGTTGGAGGCCTCGGCGTAGCCCTGCATGATCGAACCGTAGCCGAGCTCGCCGGGAGCACCGACCTCGGGGGCGCCGGATGATTCGGTTTCCTCGTAGAAATTGCCGCCCATGGAACGCAGGCCGCCGGGGTTGGGGAAACGCGTGAGGGTGAGGCGGAAGGTGGTGTTGCCGGCCGCGCTTTGGTAGGTGACCTCACCGGTTTCGGAGATGTTGATCGATGTGGTGCCGGGGGGCACCGCCTGGAAACCGGAGAGGACCGGCATGCCATCGTTGGTGACCACGGTGCCCTGGGCGTTGAGCTTGAAGGAACCGTCGCGGGTGTAACCGAGGGAGCCGTCGGGGCGTTGAATCTCGAAGAAACCGTCGCCCTGAATGGCGAGGTCCAATTGCTCGCCGGTGTGGTTGAGCTGCCCCTGGGTGAAAACCTTGCCGGTCGCGGCGACGCGGGAACCATTGCCCACCTCGATACCGGTCGGCACGACGTTGCCGCCACCCGCCTCGGCACCGGACGCGCGCGGCTTCTGGTAGAGCAGGTCCTGAAACTCGATCTTGGAGCGCTTGAATCCGGGGGTGTTCACGTTCGCAAGGTTGTTGGCGATCGTGTTGAGGTTGAGCTGCTGCGCTTCCATACCGGTGGCAGCAGAGTAGAGGGACATGTTCATGGCTTGATCTCGGGAAAGGGGGTTGGCGGGAAAACGTCAGGCGGGTTCAGCCGAGTTTCTCCAAGGTTTGTTTCATGATTTCATCGCGGTGACTGATCATCTTCTGGTTGGCCTCGTAAGCGCGGGCGATGCCGACGAGGTCGACCATTTCACGCAGCGGCTGGATGTTGGCCTGCTCGAGATGGCCCTGGAGGACCTCCGGCTCCTCGACGACCTCGGGCTCCTGACCGGGGCTGGCGCCGAAGAGACCCCCGCCGAGGTTCTGGAGCGCGTTGTTGTTCTCGAAACGCATGATCTCGATCTTCCCGATGACCGCGCCGTTCTGGCGGATCTGACCATCTTCATCGACGGCGATGCCGCCGCCGCCCGGCTGCAGTTTGATCGGAGTGCCCCCATCACCGAGAACCGCGAATCCGTTATGATTCACCAGGTCGAGTTCCGGCGTGGTCGTGAAGGAACCGTTGCGGGTGTAGTAAATCTTGCCGGCCTCGTCCTGCACCTGGAAGAAGCCCGGGCCGCCGAGCGCGAAATCGAAGTCGCGGCGCGTCGGCATGGACTCACCCTTGGCAAAACTGATGCCGAGGTTGGCCGCCGGGTAATAAACGGGCGTCGCGCCACCGTCCCCGACCTTTTGGGACTCGTCGCCCTTCAGCTCACCACCGTAGACCGACCATAACTGCACCGTCTGCTTTTTGTAGCCCGCCACCTGGTTGGAGGTGATGTTCTGGGCTACGGCATCCTGCCACCGCTCGAGCGCGGAGAGGGAGGCTGCACTTTGGTAGAGACCGACATTCATGGTGCCCGCACTGTTGCAGAACCAATGCCAGCGATTTTAATTCACTGCCTTGCAGCGTTTTAAAATTTCCGAGGCCGGCACCCTCCCCTAAACTGCCGCCGCCGCCGCGACGAGGGGGCATATTCTGCCGGGGCGCGGCCGACCTCTTCGCGAAGGGCCAAGGCAACGCCTTTCCGGGCAGGCGGGAGCAGGCGCAAGCGCCTCGCCGACCAGGTGTTTTCGGGCCCGGGATGCCAGCCGGGGCCGGCTCCCTTAGGCCGTTTCGGCCGTGTAACCGTCGCTGTCGAGCAGCGCTTCGAGCTCGTTGGCGTCGTTCACTTTCAGCTTCATGATCCAACCACCCGCATAAGGTTCCTGATTTACCAGCTCGGGCTGGCCGTCGAGGGACTCGTTGACGGCGACGACTTCGCCACCGACCGGAGCGTAGAGATCGGAAGCCGCCTTGACCGACTCGACCACGCCGAACACCTCACCCGCGGCGAAGCTGTCCCCCACCGCGGGCAGATCGACAAAGGTGATGTCACCGAGACTGTCCTGCGCGTAGTCGGAGATCCCGACTTCCACGATGCCGTCTCCGGCATCTTTGACCCATTCGTGGGACTTGGCGTAGCGGCGGTCGGCGGGGATGTTGCTCATGCGGATTTCTTTAGTTCGACGAAGGGCGGTTTGACCAGTTGCAAAGTGAATTTCGTGCCGCGCACGTCGACGCAGAGCCCACCGGCATCCACAGCCGCGGCCGGCACGACCGCCGAACCGATGGCTTCACCCAGGATGGGCGACATGGTGCCGGAAAGCACCCGCCCCACCACCCCGCCGGCGGCGTCCAACACCTCGGCCCCGGCGCGCACGATGCGCCGGTCGCCGGTGCGGAAATAAACCACCTGGCGCCGATCACCTGCGGTCTTTTCGGCAGCCAGGGCTTCGGCGCCGATGAAACCGCCCGCTTTCTTGAGCTTAACCGTCCAGCCCAGGCCGGCGGCGATGGGCGACAGGTCGGCATCGAGCTCGTGCCCGTAGAGTGGATACCCGGCCTCGAGGCGCAGGCTGTCGCGGGCACCGAGGCCGGCGAGTTGGAGGCCGTGGGCCTCGCCCGCCTGCAGCAGGGCTTCCGCCAGCGCCGGGGCGTCGGCAACGGCGTGGTAGAGTTCAAAGCCGTCTTCGCCGGTATAGCCCGTGCGACTGATCAGGCAGTGAATGCCGGCCACGGTGCCTTCACCAAAATGATAATAGCGCAGCGTGGGCAGCTTGGCGCCGGTGAGGCCCTGCAGGATGGCCTCCGCCTTCGGCCCTTGCAGGGCGAGCAGCGCGTAGTCGGCGGAGCGATCGGTGATCGTTACGTCATGGCCGGCGGCCTGCTCGCGCATCCACGCAAGGTCCTTGGTGATGTTGCTCGCGTTGATGCACAAAAAGTAGCGTTCGGGCTCGTGCAGGTAGACGAGGAGATCGTCCACCACCCCACCGTCGGGACGACACATCGGCGAATAAAGGACACGGCCCGGATAGAGCGCATCGACGTCGTTGGTGACGAGTTGATTGAGAAACGCCGCGGCACCGGGACCGGTCACGTCGACCTCGCCCATGTGACTCACATCGAAGAGTCCGGCGGTCGAGCGCACGGCTTTGTGCTCCTCGATGATGCTCTTGTATTGGACCGGCATCTCCCAGCCTGCGAAGTCCACGAATCGGCCGCCGTGGGCGACGTGGAAAGCGTGAAGAGGCGTGCGTTGCAATTCAGACATGGCGACGAGCAAGTTCCGCCGTGGGAGGGGCCGCAAGCCAGATCAGGACCGCGACCGCATGCCGGCCCGCCCGGCGTCACATTTCCTGGTTCTTGCCTTCGTGACAGTCGTTGCAGAGCCATCCCGTGACGTCGTCCATCGGGTGGGCAAACTCGAGCCCCTCCGGCGCGAGCGACTTGAGGTCGTCGCCGCTGCCTTGGGCAAGGATGGTGTGGCAGGCGCCGCACTCGTGGGCCGGCAACTGGCGATCGGTGTCGCTCACGAGTTCGTGGTTGCCGTCGTGGCAACGGAAGCAGCCGGTCCAGTCTTTGTGGCCGGCATTGTCCGGGTAAGCCAACCAGTTGGACTGCATGAGGGGGAAGAAGTTGGCCCGGTAGATGGACTGCGCGGTCTGGACGGCTTGATCCACGCGTTCATCCTCCGCATAGGCCTCGCGCAGACCGCCATCGATGGCCGCCATCGCTTCGTCGACCGTGGCGTATTCGCCGGTGAGGAGCTCGACGACGGTGCGTTTGATCGAGGTCATGTCGCGATCGAGGTTGCCCAGGTGGAGCGCCTCATCGACCGCGTCGTTGGGCGACATGAATTTGTGCGCGGGGCGATTGTGGCAATCGATGCAATCCATCACCCGCAGTTGGGCGTGATCGACCTCACCCTCGAAGTCGGGGTTCAGGTATTCCTGCACCGAGCCGTCGGCTTTGGTCACACGCACCCAGGGGATCTCCTGCCGCTGTTCATCGGCGGCATAATATTCGATGCGCGTGTCGGAATTGGTGTGCCAATGGATGCCGCCGGCATGGGCACCGCGATCGGCGCCGCCGCCCACGTGCAACAGCAGGCGCACGGTGAACTCGGTGTTCTCCTCGTCGCTCAGATACCGGTGGTAGGTCTTCTCGAGATTGCCCACATGCTGCTCGGGCCAGTGACATTGTTCGCAGGTCTCGCGCGACGGCCGGAGATTGCGGACAGGGGTCGGGATGGGCCGGGCGAATTCGCCGGTGATGACCCCGAGGAGCTGGTGCGCGCCATTGAGTTTGGCCTGCGCGTAGGCGCCGGCGCCGGAACCGACGTGGCACTCGACGCAGTCGACACGGGCGTGCGAACCCTCGTGGTAGGCGGTGTATTCCGGCTCCATGACGGTGTGGCAGACGAGGCCGCAAAACTCGTTGGTCTCGGAGACGTGGTAGGTCTGGTAACTGCCGATGGCGGTGAGCAAAAGGAAGCACATCGTGCCGGCGGCGAAGTAAAGCAGGCGCCAACGAGTGCGCGGGTTCGAGAGATCGATCGTGACGCGCGGGATGGAGCCAACCGGCGCGAGTTTGCGATGCCGCCGTTCCCACCAGCCGCCGAAGAGGAAGATGCCGATGCCGAGGAAGAGGAAGCCCGGCGCGACGACATAACTCAGGATGCCGATGTAGGGGTTGCCCGCGCCCGGTCCCCACTGGTCGATGACGAAGAGGAACAGAAACGCGAACAGCGCCGCGCCGGCCAGCACCATGCCGGACCAACTGATCCAGTTCCGCCAGATGGACTGGACCGGAACGGGGGCGGAGGAGGATTCACCGGTCTCAGGTTGCATGGCGGGAGGCCCTTACTGTGGACTGGCCAGGCTTCGCACGTAGGGGATGAGGGCTTCCATTTCCTCGGGCGAAAGTTTCTCGGTGTAGGATGGCATCTCCTGTTTGCCTTTGTCGTTGGTGATGCCCTCGACCATGACCTTCATGATCTCTTCATCGGAGAACAGGGCCTGCACGGCCGGATCCCGATAGTCCTTTAATTTGAGTTTCTTGCCGGGCTTGGTGTTGGCGGAGCCATCCTTGGCATGGCAACGGGCGCATTGTTTTTCCCAATTGGTCTGCGGGTCGTTGGTCTGAGCGCGAGCCACCGCACCGGCGGTGCAAAGGACGGCGACCAGGATCAAGGTTCGAGTTTTCATAGTGATGGAACGGTTCGGCTGGGGTTCGGGCTGACGGGTAAGGGCAATCAGAACATATACTGCACCTTGGCGTAGAAGGTGTGCGCCTCGTAATCGTTGAAGTCGCCGACGAGGTCGTCGTCGTTCTTCGCATAACTGTAGCGGAAGTGGTAAACCAGTTTTTCCGACGCGCGGTAGACCCAGGTGGCGGCGGCGTAGGTGTTCTTGAATCCGGAGAGGTAGGGCACGCTGAGGGCGGAGCTGTCCACGTAGTTGTCGGCTTCGGTGTATCCGAGATCGAAGAGCAGGTCTGACTCCTCGTTGACCGCGTAGCCGGCCGTGAGGGCGCCGCTCAGGTAGTCGTTGTTACCATTGAGCACCCGAGCAGTGGCGGGGGTCACGAGGTCGTCGTTGACGGCATTGACGGTGGCCACGATGTAGAGCCGCGTCGTCGGCAACCAGGTGACGCTCTGGCTGAGAACGCGCGACTTGGTGGTGGAGCTCTCGGCCTTGAGGAAGCCGGCCTCGGTGGTGACCACGGAGTTGTCCTGCAAGTCAAAGCGGGTGACGAAGGTGAGGTTGCTCGCAGGCCGCCAGGTCATGCGGATGTTGAAGTCGGTGGTCTCAAAATCCTGCCCGATGATGTAGGCCGGGTAACGGTCGCCGCCCGTGGCTCCGGGCGTGCTGTCACGGAGGTTGGTGAAATCGTTTACGCGGAGACGATAGTAAGCCTGGGTGGCGAAGGTGAGCCCCGGCTGCACATACCAATTGGCGGTGTAGGTGTATTTGTGGGTCGTGCGGTCGAGCTCGGTGTCGCGGTCGATGTCGATGGAGCCCGTGTGCTCATCGATGAGTTCCTCCATGAGCGTGCCGTTGCCACTGAGCCACTCGCCGCGAAGGTTGTGCGTCCAGTTGGGGATACCGGTGTAACGAACTTCGAGGCGGCCGGAGACCTCCTGCCAGTCCTTGTTGGACTCACCCATGAAGTGCTCCTCGGCCATCGGGTAGGCCGGTCCCCGCCCCACTTGCGTTTCGACGAACTCCGAGACGTTGTCCACGCGCAGGTCCTCGAACCGGATCGTGGGGCGGATCGACCAATTCTTGCTGGGCGTGTAAACGAAGTTGAGGTTGGCGACAGTCTGCTTGAGCTGATTCTCCCCGGTGAGATCGTAGTAGCCTTCGTCGCGCTGCTGACGTGTCGGGTAGGACACATCGTAAACCGGATCATAGCCGGCCGAACCGAAGATGCGCGTGCCATCGAGTTGCGTGTCCAAGCGGGTGTGAATCGCCCCCACCGACATGCGCCACTGCTCGCTGAGATTACGGCTCACGTAACCGTGCGCGGCGAACAGGTCGCTGGTGGTTTGATCGTTGGTGGTGAGGTAGCGGTCGGCCGATTCAAAGGGACGCCGGCGGGTGTTCTTTTGGTTGTCCGAGGCGTTTTCCTGGTAACGCACGCCGGCCTGCCACGAGCCATTGGCCGACTCGTCGGAAACATCGACCGTGAACCGATCGGTCCGTTCTTCGAGCACATAGAACGTCGGCACGATGTAACGTGAACCGGCGGAGGACAAACTGCTGTCGCCCCAGTGCGTTGAACCCTTCGTGCCATCGCGGGTGTCACGTTGGTAGCGAATGACCCAGTCCGGATGATCCTCGGGCAGGAAGCCGAGCTCGATCCAGTAACTGCGCCGATCGATCTGCGCAATGTCCGGAATCACCGGCAGCCACAGGCCATCGGTCGGGATGTAACCACCGTCCGCGTCGTAGAAGGTGCGAAACGCCTTGAAACCGGCATCAACGTAGACGCCGGAATACGACTCCCAGTCGACGGTCAGACCGTAGTCCCCGGTGCCAACGAGCGCGCGGGCGTCGATCTGCAAGGACGAGTTATCGCCATCCTGGGTCAGGGTGAGTTGCTCGAGTCCGCCGAAGCCGTCCTTCTTTTGCTGAGACCATGATTGATAGGCGGCGCGATTGCCATCGAGCAGCGTGCCGCCGCCGCCAACGGCCAGCGTGCCGCTGACATCGACTTGGGCGGTAAGGGCGGGCGCTAAGGAGGCGGCCGCGATGGTCGCCAGCAGATTCCGAATGCGTCGTGAAGAGGACATGGCAGGCGGTGTTTTGGAAGGCTATGGGCAAGGGGTGGGTCGAATCAGAAGCGAAGTGAGGAGTTCACATGGGAGCCGTGGATGGCTTCGTGGCAGCCGGCCGTCCAGCAGGTGCCGCGGGTCACGAAACTGTTGTGATTGCGGCCACCGATGAGCAGGTCACCGGCGACGGTCTGCTCTTGGAAGTGGCACTGCAGACACAACGTCTGGTTGCGGGCCTTGAGCATCTTGTCGTTCACGGAACCGTGCGGTGAGTGGCAGACCACGCAGCCCTCGCGACCGGCCTCGTGTTCAAAGACGAACGGCCCCTGCTGCGCCGAGTGGCACTGGAAACAGGTGTCGTTGGCAGAGGCCAACTGCATACCGCCGCCGAGCGTGGCGTCACCCTTGTGCGAATCATGGCAATCGGTGCAGGCGAGCTTGCCCTCGCCGAGCGGGTGCGCGTGCGGCAGCGCGAACTCACCCCGCTTGTCGGTGTGGCACTGGAAGCAGGTGTCGGGATTGCCGCGCGGATTGAGGATGGTGCCGAGCGTGCCACCGGCCTCGACGTGCAGGCTGCCGGGACCATGGCACGACTCGCAACCGATCTCGGTCGGCGAGGCGCCATCAGCGATCAAGCGAGCGTGCGTGGCATCGTGGAAGGAGGAGGTGATCTTCTCGTGACACTCCACGCAGCTCTCGGAGCCGGCGAAGGTGGCACCCGGAATCGTGGGCGGCAGCAACATCGTGCGCTGCACCATCACGCATCCCAAAAAGATCAACGACCAGAGACCTACTCCGAGGAAGAGGTAGCGTTGAGACCACCGAAATCGTCCGACATTCATGGCAAGGACAGGCTGGAAGTTGTAGGGCAAGAGGGTCGGGTCCGAAGACCCTTCCCGGGTTGCGGCGATCCTACCGCAAATTGTGCGGTGGCGCTGCGCACGGGTTGGTCGTTCCTGCGCAACCGTTGCGGCGTCATGGAATAGGCAATACACCCCACCATAACTCACCAACCGAGCGTGGTTTACCTATTCGCCAACTTGCTAAGATCCTTTCCCTCAGTTCGATCCAAAACCGGGATTCCATCGCCTGATCAGTGGACCTGTGCAAACGGGCCTAGCGGGCGCGAGCCAACCGGTGGCGTTTCAGCTCACGCGAACGCCAAAAACCGCGCCATCCGTTTTTCATCGTCATCCCCCACCCGCTCACCGCTAATCACCGGAACTCATGTTCCTGTTCGCCCTCGCGATCATTCTTACTCTCGGCATCTCCTTCGTCTGTTCCCTGATGGAGGCGTTGATTCTCAGCACCACCGTCAGCGAGGTGGAATCCTTGAAAAAGGCCCGCCCTCGCCGCGGCGCGATCCTCGAGCAGCTCAAGAACGGACTCGACGAAACCATCTCGACGATCCTCACCCTCAACACCATCGCGAACACCCTCGGCTCGATCATCATCGGCGGCCTCGCGATCAAACTCTACGGGGAGGCCTGGCTGGGCGTGGTGTCGGGGCTGATGACGCTCGGTATCCTGTTCATCTCCGAAGTCATCCCCAAGAACCTCGGCGTCGTCTACCGCAAGCAACTGCAGCCGCACGTCGTTTATCCGCTCCTCTGGATGCGCAACGCGCTGCGCCCCATCACCTATTTCTGCAACCTGCTCGTCCGCTGGGTCATTCCCAACCCGCCCGAAAAGACGGATTCCGAAGAGGAGATCATCCTTCTCGCCGAACGCGGCGCGCAGGAGGGCTCCCTGACCAAGAGCGAGTCCAGCATCATCGCCAACGCGCTCTCCCTCGACGAGGTTCGGGTGGTGGAAATCATGACGCCACGCACCGTCGTCACCGCGCTCAAACGCACCGACACCGTGGGCGAGGTCTTCGACGCCTACCCCAACATCCCCTTTGCCCGCATCCCTGTGTATCAGGAAAGTCTCGACGACATCGTCGGCCTGGTGCGCCGTCGGGATCTCCTCAAAGCCGTGGCCAGCGATCTGGAAAACGACCTGATCGCGGCGCACATGCACGAGATCCATTTCATCCCCGAAACCGCTACCGCCAGCCAAGCCTTGCAGGAGTTCTTAAAGACCCACCAGCAGCTTCTCGTCGTGGTCGATGAGTTCGGCTCGACCGCCGGCGTGCTCACGATGGAGGACGTGATGGAACATCTCATCGGCAAGGAGATCTTCGAAAAGGACGACATGGCGGTCGACATGCGCGAACTCGCGCGCAGCCGCCTGCTCAAGCAACCCCGCCAAAAGCGTCCGGCGACCTCTTCCGACAAACCGCCCGCCGACGGCGACAGCAACATCGCGCCCTTCCCTCCCGCCGACTAGAACGGCCGCCGCGTTTCTCGACTCATGGAGCCCGTCAACGAGCCCTCGCACTGGGTGCACGATCTGGATCCGTTCCTGATCCAGTTTTCCGAAAACTTCGGCATCCGTTACTACGGCCTCGGTTACCTGCTCGGCTTCGCGATCGGGGGCTGGATCCTTTACCGCGCCGCCGTGCGCGGCCGTTTGCCGATGCCGCCCGCCGCCGTGTCGGATCTGCTCACCGCCCTCATCGTGGGCGTCATGCTCGGCGGGCGGCTCGGTTATTTTGTGCTCTATGAACCGGCCACGATCTTCCGCGCGCCGCTGGACCTGCTCAAAGTCTGGCAGGGAGGCATGGCCTCGCACGGCGGATTCGTCGGCGTGGCCTTCGCCATGCTTTGGTTTGCCCGCAGGCACCGGATTCCGTTTGCCAAACTGGCCGATGCCGTGGTCACCGCGACCCCGCCGGGCCTGTTCCTCGTGCGCGTCGCCAACTTCATCAAAGGTGAACTCTGGGGCAAGGTCACCGACGTGCCTTGGGCTGTCATCTTCCCGCAAAGCGATCCCAAACTCAAAGTCATCATGGTGCCGCCACGGCACCCTTCCCAGCTCTACGAGGCCGCATTGGAAGGGCTCGCCCTGCTCGCCTTCACGGCTTGGCGCTACTGGCGCACCGACGCGCCCGAACGCTCCCCGGGGCGGCTCACCGGCGAATTCCTCATCGGCTACGCGATCGCGCGCAGCGTCAGCGAGATCTTTCGCGAGCCGGATGCCGACCTCATTTTCGGCCTCTCTCGCGGCACCTTCTACTCGATTTTTATGGTCGTGGTCGGAGCGATCATGATCGCCCGCGCCAAACGAACCGCGGCCACCTGACCGTTTGGACTGGGCAATCAACCCTAGTGAATTGGGTTGGGCACTCAGCATGCTTTTTGCATGCTACTCTTTCCGTGGCACGTGTCCTTCGGCTAACGGCAATCACTCTCGCCCTGCTCACGATCAGCAGTGCCAGCTTCGCCGCCGAACGATCCGCCAAACCGGTGAAATGGGTGCGCGGCATCTACGTCGCGGAAACGCCCGCTTCGCAAGGTGTTCCGAGTTCCCTGTTGTGGGCCCAGGCCGAAGCCCGCGCCGCCGCGTTCAACGGCATCACCCTGCGCGGTCAGGGACAGTCAATGCTCCCGCTCTACCAACCCGGCACCGTGCTGGTGGTTGCTCCCGTGAAATTCGATGAGCTGCGCCGTGGCCAGACCGTGATCTACACCAATTCCGAACAACGTTCGGTGGCGCACGTGCTCGTGGCCAAATGCAAAACCGGTTGGCGCGTGGCCGGCTTGAACAATCGCATGCACGACGGTGAAGGCGTGACGGCCGAGAACCTTTTCGGCGTCGTCGTCGAAGCCTACCACGCCGATCCCCACGCCAAGGTCACCGCTGTCGCTGGCCTCGCCCCGAGGTCTTAGTCGCCACCGCCGCGGCCAACGCGATCTCGACCGCCGCGGCCATCCGGGCCGCACTCAGGCCACGCCGCGCTCGCGGCACATGCACGAAGCCGCCGCGCACGCCGCGACGCTGCCGCAGCACATGCATGAGCCCATAAAAAAGTTGGTTGCAGACGTAGGTCCCTGCCGTGGATGAAAGTTCAACCGGCACCTCGGCACCACGCAGCGCCGCCTCCATCACCCGCAGGGGCAGGCTCGACCAATACGCCGTCGGACCGCCCCGCTCCACCGCCAGGTCCCGCGGCTGCACCCCCGCGTTGTCCGGGATCGACGCATCCGCGACGTTGATCGCCACCCGCTCCAGCGAGATCGCCCGCCGATTACCCGCCACACCGAGACAAACCACGAGGTGCGGACGATGCTCCTCCAGCAAAGCTTCCAAGCGTCGCCGCGATTCACCGAAAACGACGGGCAAGGTCTCGCCCACCACCGGGTGTCCCGCGATCGTGCGACCCACCAGCCGATCGACGATGGCCGCCGAGGGATTGGTTTTCTCGGGCCCAAAGGGCTCGAAACCGGTCAACAAAATCGGGCGGCGGCGGGTCATGTTCCGCCCCCGGCAAAGGCCCTCACCGTCACCCCGCTTTGCTCCAGTGACTCGCGCAGCCGCCGCGCAAACGCCACCGCGTGCGGACCATCGCCGTGCACGCAGACCGAGTCCGCCACGACCTTCACCCACTTCCCTTCCCGGCTGAGCACCTGCCCCTCGGCCACCATCGTCCAGATCCGCCGCTCGACCTCGGCTTCGTCCTCAATCAAGGCTCCGGGTTCGCCGCGGGGCAGGAGCTGCCCGTCCTCGTCGTAACCGCGGTCGGCAAACACCTCGCTCACCACGCGCAGACCGGCCTCCCGCCCCGCGGCCAGCAAGGCGCTGCCCGCCAGGCCCAGCAGCGCGAGCCGCGCGTCGTGCGCGCACACCGCCCGCACGATCGCCGCCGCCACCGGCGCTTCGCGCGCCGCGAGGTTGTAGAGCGCGCCGTGCGGCTTCACGTAATGGAAATCTCCATACACGGCCAAGGCCGCCAACTGCCGCGCGACCAGCGCCTCGATTTCGCCCGGCGACAGACCCAACTCGCGCCGCCCAAAATGTTCGCGATCGGCAAAACCCGGATGCGCCCCCGCCACCACGCCGAGCCGCCGCGCGAGCGCCATCGTCTCGGCCATGATCGCATCGTCGCCGGCATGCGCGCCGCAGGCCACGTTGGCCGAGCTCACCCACGGCAACAGATCCGCTTCGATGCCAACGCCCTCGCCCACGTCGCAATTGAGATCAATCGTCAGCACCGTCATTTTCGCACAAAACGACCGCCCACCGCCGTCGCGAAGAGGTTGATGTCATGTTCTTCGGCCAAGCGCAGCGCCTCCGCCTCGGCCAGGGTCGTCTCGATGAATCGCACCCGGCCGCCCGGCGGCACCTGCGCCAGCACCGGCAGATCGACGGAGATCACCGTCGCCATGCGCGCGTAACCACCCAGCGACTGGCGATCGGCCAGCAGCACGATCGGCTGTCCATCGGCCGGCACCTGCATGGTGCCCGCCACCACGGGCGCGGAGACCTGCTCCATCGGCTCACGCGGCTCGAGCACCGCCCCCTGCAACCGCATGCCCATGCGATCGGAACTGCTTTGCACGCGATAAGGCTCGCCCAGCAGACGGTTCCACGCCGCCAGCGGAAAACGCTCACCTTCGGGTCCACGCAGCACGCGCACTTCCGGCAGATCGTCGGTCACCGGCTGCGCCAAGGACGGTGAAACCAACCAACCCGACTGCACGTCACGCACGTCCGAAGGGCCCAGCGGCAGGCGATCCCCCGCCAACAGCGCCCGCCCCCCCCAACCGCCAAACCCGGCGCGCAAATGGGTCGCGCGCGAACCGAGCACCGCCGGCACATCGAGCCCGCCCGAAATCGCCAGCACCCCGCGAAAGCCCACCGGCACTTTCGCCAGGTTCACCTCCTGGCCCGCCTCCACCACAAACGGCCGACCAAACGGCACGCCCGCCACAATCGCCCCCATCACGACACAAACTCGACGATCGCCAAAACGCAGCCGCGGCCCTTGCAAGGAGAACTCCAGCGCCGCCGCTCCGGCCGCGTTGCCCACCATCAAATTCGCCAGCCGCAAGGCCCGGCGATCGACCGCCCCGCCTTCGGTTACCCCCACCGCCTGATACCCAACCCGCCCCAAGTCCTGCACGGATGTCATGAGTCCCGGATGCAACACCTCCAATGCGGCCGCCCCCGCCGCCGCGGTTGGTTCGGTGCCGGCACTTGCCCCCCCCTCAAGCCGCGCAAACTCGGCCTCGTCGATGGATCGAAAACGCACGCGATCACCCGCACGCAACCGCGAGGGTTCCGCCGCCTCCACGTCGAACAATCGTTCCGGGGTGCGGCCGATGATCTGCCAACCACCCGGCGAGGCCTGCGGATAGATCCCGGTCTGAGCACCGCCGATGCCGACGCTGCCGGCCGCGACCTTGCGGCGTGGAGTTGCCCGTCGCGGGCAGGCCAAGGCCGGGTCCAAACCCGCTAAGTAAGGAAAGCCCGGGGCGAAACCCACCGCCTGCACCAGGTAATCGCCGGCCGTGTGCCGCCGCACCACCTCCTCCGCCGAAAGCCCCGTGTGCTGCGCGACCTCCGGCAAATCGCTCCCCAGTTTGCCGCCGTAGCAAACGGGCAACTCGACCGTCCGACCAGCGGGTTCTGGAATCGGAGTGCCCGGAGAAAAGCCGATTTCCAAGCACTCGCGCACCCGTTTCGCGACCTCCGCCCAATGTGCGTCGGGCGCGAAGTGCACCGCCACGGTGGTCAAACCCGGCACGATGTCGCGGACGCCGGCAATCTCCGCCCTCCGCAGCTGCGAAACCGCGTGGTGGACGCGGGCAAAGGCATCGGGCTGCGGACGGGGCGTCACCTCCACCAACACCGCCGTGTCGCCCAAGACCTTGATCATCATGCTCCGATTTATCCTCCGCGTCCCCAAGCGACACAAGTCTGAGTAATCGGTGACCACCGGTCGGCTTCTACTTCGCCGGAATTGGTTGAAGTTCCGCTTCTATGGCGAAATAGGTGCCTCTATGTCTCCCCGCCTTGCCTTGCTGCCAGCGCTCGCCGCGCTCGCCCTGATGGGTTGTTCCCGCGACGAAATCCAAACCTACCGGGTGCCCAAGGAAGATCCGACGGCCACGCTGCCGGCCGCAATGAACGCCAACCCCGCGCCGGGCACGGCATCGGCGCTGGCGTGGCAGGCGCCCGCGCATTGGCAGGAGCAAACGGCCGGCGGTTTCCGCCGCGGCAGCTTCAGTATCCCGGGGGACGGCGACGCCGCGGCCGATCTTTCGATCATCGCTTTTCCCGGTGACGCCGGCGGTCTCGCCGCCAACCTCAACCGCTGGCGCGGCCAGATCGGCCTCGCCGCGCTCTCCGCCGCCGACGTCCAAGCCAGTGTTGAACATGTGGATACGCCGACGTTTCACGTCGACCTGGTTGACTACCTCGGCGAAGCCGACGGCACGCCCACCCGTATCCTCGGAGCCATTCTGGAACACGGCGGCGAGTCGTGGTTCTTCAAACTCATGGGGCCCGATGCCATCGTCGCAGGTGAGACCGAGGCTTTCCGCAACTTTATCCAAACCGTGGCTCCGGCCGCCCCCTGATCATGTCCGAGGTTAAGAAAGCCTTCATTCAGTTCTTCACGTCGCTGCGGCTCACCGTGGTGCTGCTGGTGCTGTCCATGGTGCTCGTCTTCGTCGCCACGCTCGCCCAGGTGCAGCTCGGCATCGTGGGCGTGCAGGAACGATTTTTCCGCACTCTGTTCGTGCTCTCCTTCTTCGGCGAAAACCGCATCCCCGTGCCGGTTTTCCCCGGCGGTTATCTGATTGGCGGATTCCTGATGGTGAACCTCATCGCGGGCTTCATCTACCGGTTCAAGTATTCGGCCAAGAAGATCGGCATCCACCTCACGCACATCGGCCTCATCGTCCTGCTTCTGGGTGAACTCATCACCGGCATCCTGCAGGAGGATTTCGCGCTCACCCTGAATGAGGGTGAAACCAAGGGCTACTCCGAAGCCTTCCGCGATCACGAACTCGTGGTCATCGATGCCAGTGACCCCGACTTCGACGAGGTCGTGGCCATTCCGGAATCAATCATCGCCGAAGGCGACCCGATCCAGCACGGCAAACTCCCGTTCCGCGTCCTCATTCACGGTTATTACCCGAATGCCAACCTGGTGATGCGCACGCAAATGGACGCCAACCCTGGGGCCCAGTTCGCTCCCAATCCCGCCACCGTCGGTCTCGGCACACGGGTCGCGATCATGCCCCAGCCGATCACCTACCGGGACGATGAGCGCAACCTGCCGACGGCCATTGTCGAGCTCGTGGGCACCGAAGGCTCCCTCGGCACCTGGGTGGTCTCGCCCATGCTCGTGGCCCCGCAGAGTTTTGACTACGATGGTCGCACCTACCGGCTCGGCATGCGTTTTACGCGCGAATACAAGCCCTTCACCGTCGAACTGCTCCAGTTGAAGCACGACGTCTACCCCGGGTCCAACATCCCCAAGAACTTCTCCTCGCGCGTGCGGGTGAAGGCCAACGACGGCAGCGAGGATCGCGAGTCCCTCATCTACATGAACCACCCGCTGCGCTACCAGGGTTACACTTTCTACCAATACCAGATGGACAGCGCCAACGGCATGAGCCGCCTGCAAGTTGTCCGCAACCCCGGCTACGCCCTGCCCTACATCGCCTGCGTGCTCATGACCCTCGGCCTGCTGATTCAGTTCGGCATCCACCTGAGCTCCTTCGTCAAACGCCGCACCGCCTAACCTCCGCCGGAAACCACCGCGATGAAACGTTTCATTCCCTTCCTTCTCACCATCCTCTTCGCCGCCTGGGTGATCGCTGGGTTGCGCACGCCGAAGCAGGAGTCCGCCTCCGACTTCGACCTCGATGGTTTCTCCCGCCTCCCGGTGCTGGCCAACGGCCGCATCAAGCCGATGGATACGATCGCCCGCACTCACCTGCTCAACTTCCAGGGCCGCCAGCGCGTCAAGGACACCGAGGGCGAGACCATCGCCCCCTCGCAGTGGTTGCTCGACGTGCTGTTCCGACCGGCCATCGCCGACGATTACCGCGTCTTCGAGATCGTGCACCCGGGCGTGCTCGACGTCACCAACCTCACCATCGAGGACGGCGACGGGAAGAAGCGCTTCTCCTTCAACCAACTCGCGCCGTCGCTCGCCGAGATCGACCGCCAGGCCAAGTTGGCCGACGAACTCGAATCGGCCCAACGTGACGCCTTCCAACGCGGGGTCGTGCAGCTCCGCAACCGCCTCGTTTCGTATCAACAGCTCAAGCACAGCCTCAATCCCGGGGACGGGCGCGATTTCCTGAGCCAACTCAAACAACTCGACGAAGAGCTCGTCACCGGGGTCGCCGCCATGCGCGCCCAGCTCAACAACCAGGAACACGACGCCGAACTCGCCACCCGCATGATGCGCACCGGCCAGGACTTTGTGATGATGGATGAGGTCGCCTCCATGCTCCCCATCCCACCGCTCGGTGAAGATACCTCCGACAGCCAGTGGCAGAAGACCGGCCGCGCGCTGCTCACCTCCTTCCAGTCCGGCGAGATTCATCCCTACGCCCTCACCTATGCGGGGCTGGGCCAAGCCTGGCAGGAGCAGAATCCCGAAACCTTCAACACCATCGTCCGGCTCTACCGCGAGAGCCTCGAAAGCCGGTTCGCCGAACAACTCAACAAAGCCGACCGCGAAAACACCTTCAACGGCGCCGAACCCTTCTATCGCGCCATGGTGCTCTTTGTCCTGGCCTTCCTGTTCGCCATCGCCTCCTGGCTCATCTGGCCGCAAACCCTGCGCGCCTCATCGGAAGGACTGCTCGCCCTTGCGTGGGTTATCACGACGATCGGCATCGCGACGCGCATGTGGCTGGAGGGACGCCCGCCGGTGACGAACCTCTACTCGTCCGCGCTGTTTGTTGGCTGGGGCGCGGTGATGCTTTGCATCATCCTCGAACGCCTCTTCCCCAAGGCCATCGCCGTGACCGCCGGCGGCTTGGTTGGCTTCGCCACCCTGCTCATCGCCCATCACCTGTCACTGTCCGGCGACACGCTTGAGATGATGCGCGCGGTGCTCGACTCCAACTTCTGGTTGGCGACCCACGTCATCATCATCACCATCGGCTACTCCGCCACTTACCTCGCCGGCGCACTGGCAATCATCTACATCATTCGCTCCAAGTTGCCGGGCGGGCTCGATAAACCCACGGGCGACGCGCTCAACCGCATGGTCTACGGCATCGTCTGTTTCGCCGCACTTTTCAGCCTCGTGGGCACCATCCTCGGCGGCATCTGGGCCGACCAAAGCTGGGGCCGCTTCTGGGGCTGGGATCCCAAGGAAAATGGCGCGCTGATCATTGTGCTCTGGAACGCCATCATCCTGCACTCCCGTTGGGGCGGACTCGCCCGCACCCGCGGCATCATGGCGCTGGCGGTCTTCGGCAACATCGTCACGAGCTGGAGCTGGTTCGGCACCAACATGCTCGGCGTCGGTCTGCACAGCTACGGCTTCATGGACGCCGCGTTCTGGGCGCTCATCGGTTTTGTGCTCAGCCAACTGATCATCATCGCGGTGGCCTACCTGCCCACGAAGACGGATCGGCTGGCCGCGGCCTAAGCGACCCTAAGCCGGCGCAAGCGCCTCGCCTAAAGCACCGTTGCGAACCCGCACCGTGGGCAGCCCGCTTGCAGGCGCTGCGTTGCCCCGCAGGCGGTCAGAGCCGCAAATCAGAGCGCCGTTACGTTGCCTTTGGCTTCATCGGCCGTGGCCTCGGCGTATTCTTCGATGTCACCGATACCTTCGGCCGTCGTGACGATGCGACAATAGCGGTTGCGCAGCGTCTTCAGCGAGGCCTCGTGCAACTCCGGTGTCACCGTGGTGCAACCGTCCTCAATCAAGGTGACCAGATAGCCCAGATCACACGCGTCGCGCACCGTCGTTTCCACACATTCGTTGGTGTAGACGCCGGTCACAAACAAGGCCTCGATGCCCATGTTCTTGAGCACGTAGTGCAGGTTGGTGGAGGAGAATACGCCGCTGGCCGTCTTGTTGATGATGATCTCGTCGCCGCGGGGGGCGACTTCCTCCAGAAAACAGGCGTCGGCCGATCCCGGCGCGGCGAGCAGCTTGAGGCGTTTGTGGCCTTTGGAGCGATCGCGGCCGTCGTGGGTCAGCGCTTGGATGCGCACATGGATGACCTCCAGACCATGGCGACGGAAACAATTCTGCAGCTGGTGCACATTGGGCAGCACCTTGGACTTCAGTTGGCCGAAGTAATAGTCCCGCCCTTCGCGCGAAACCGGCGAAGTCTCGTCGTCCTTGAAGAGGCCGTGACCCTCCGCGGCGTCGAGATACTGCATGTCGATACAGAGCAGCGCCGTGTGGCTATGCGCGATGTATTCGTAGTGCGCGGGATTCTGAACGATGTTCTTGCGGTAAATTTTCCGCAAGGGATCGGGCGAGTTCGGCGGCGGCGTTTCCATCGGGATTCAGGTTGCGGGAAGTTCGTCGTGCATCGCAAGGCGGTGGAGCGCGCCGAGCATGAGATTGGCACCCGCTTCGATGTCATCCCAAGCCGTCCACTCCGCCGGCGAGTGACTCATCCCGCCGCGACTGGGCACGAAGACCATCGCCATCGGCGCCACCCGCCCGACCATCTGGGCATCGTGCGCGGCACCGCTGAGCATGCGGCGATAGCGCAGATCAAGACGTTGGGCCTCCGCTTCGAGCACTTCGGTCAGCGCCGGCGCGCAGGGCACGGGTTGGATGTCGCCTTGCACGTTCACCTCGAACTGCAGGCCGCGGCGACGCGAGATCGCGGCGAGTGCTTTTTGAAAAGCCTGCGAAAGCGACTCCAGCGTCTCCGAGGAGGGGTCGCGAAAATCGAGGGAGAACACGACGGCGCCCGGCACAGAGTTGGGCGCGCCCGGTTGAATCTCCGCTTTGCCGATGGTGGCACGGCTGTGCTCGCCACCGTTTTCGTCGAGGATGCGCGGAATCTCGTGCGCAAAGTCCGCGAGCCCCATCAGCGCATCCTTGCGATAGTCCATCGGGGTGGTGCCGGCGTGGTTGGCCTCACCGGTGAGTTTCAGCGACCACGAACGCAGGCCGGTGATCTGTTCGACGATGCCCACCTGCTGCAGGCTTTGGTCGAGCACCGGACCTTGTTCAATGTGCAGTTCAAGATAGGCACCGATGTCGGCCGGATTGCGCCGGGCGTCGAGGGCCCGCTTCGGATCGAGTCCCTGCTCCAACATGGCGTCGCTGAGCAGGACGTTGTTGAGGTCCTTGGCGCGCAGCAGCTTTTCCGGCGTGAGTGCGCCGGTGAAAGCCTCGGATCCGAACATACCGCCGAAACGGCCTTCTTCGTCGCTGAACGCGATCAGTTCAACGGTGCGTTCCGGTTCGACGCCGGCCGCGCGCAGGGTGCGCAGGCACTCGAGTCCGATCACCACGCCGAGAGTGCCATCGAGCATGCCGGCACACGGCACGGTATCGATGTGCGAGCCGACATAGATGCGCGGTTTATCGGATTTTCCGGCAAGGACACCGGAGATATTGGCCGCGCCATCGGAGGCCGGGGTGAGATCGTTCTCCTCGATGCGATGCAAGAGCCAACGTTTGCCCTCCATATCCGCATCGGTGAACGCCATGCGGTAGATGCCCCGGTCGATTTCATTGTGTCCGATCGCGGCCAAGGCATGGATGTCGGATTTGATCCGATCGATATCAACAGCGAGCGGCGCGGAGGATGAGGCGGGTTGAGAGGAGGGCATGTTTTTTTTAACCACGAATAGACACGAAAGGCTTCGTCTACCGACTACGCACCGTCCTCACGAAAACTGAATACACCAAGCTCTTCAGGCGAAACGGGAGTGGAGCCATTCGTGGTTCAAAAAGTCTCGGTTAGGCCGCGATGAACTTGTGGTGGAGGATGTGCAGGGTGAGGAGGTGATTGAGGAGCGTATCCTTGCGCACCAGCGACGTCGGGTCGGTATCGGAGCGATAGGCGTTCAGGAAAGCGGCCACCCGCTCCGGCGAGCAGATGCCAGCGTCCTTCACCGTGTCGCGGTTCAGGAACGAAACGATGAGTTCCTCGACCTTGGCTTTCTTCGAATCGTCGGTGTGGGCCGGTGGTGCCATGAAGGCGAACTTCTCGCGCTTGTAGAGCACCTCGGGCAGGACGCCTTTCACCGCTTCCCGCAGCACGTATTTCTCGATGTTGCCCTTGATGCGGAGCGACGGCGGCACGTCCACCGCCGCGGCGGCCACGTGGTGGTCGAGAAAGGCCGGGCGTGATTCCATGGAGTTGGCCATGTCGACCCGGTCACCGCCCCAGTTGAGGATCTGACCCTCGAGCTGGCACTTCGACCACGTGTATTGCGCGATGTCGAGCGGGTGACGGCCGTCGAGCATGGACTTGTCGATGCGTCCGGCGATCTCGGCGATCGGATCATAGTCACGCAGTTCGTGCGCGACATCGTCGGCGAGCAGCGGACGGGCAAGATCGAGCGTGTCCATCCACGGCTGAATCCACGACGGCGTGAAGCCACACAACGTTTCCCACGCGTCGTGGTGACGCTGGTTTTCGGCGAGGATGGCACCTTTGAAGATGGCGTTGGTTTTCTCCAGCGCAGCCTGGTATTCGGCGCGCACTTCCGGCGGCTCGTGTGTGAGACCGTGCAGGAACATGTCGCGTTTGAGCGCGGGGTAGCCGGCGAACAGTTCGTCGGCGCCCTCCCCGGTGATCACGCAGCGATAGCCGGAGTCCCACACGCGCTTCGACATGAGGTTCTTCGCCACCCCGAGGGTGTTGTAGAAGGTGCGCTCGGCGTGCCACGCGGTCTTGATGTAGTTCTCGCCGTAGAGGTCCTCGGCCTTGAGGTGGATGAGCTCCTGATCGGCCCCCATCGACTGTGCCATCTCCCGGGCGATCGGCGCCTCGTCGTATTTGTCGTCGTCGAACGAGATGGTGTATGCCTTGACCGGTGACTGCATCGCGCCGGTGGCGAGACCAAGGATGCAGCAGGAGTCGATGCCGCCGGAAAGGTAACACCCCACCGGCACGTCGGCCTCCAGGCGCAGGACGATCGCACGAATGAGTTCTTCGCGCACGCGCTCGACATGTTCCTGCTCGTCAAACTTCTCCGGGCGATCGGCCTCCAGCGGAAAGTCGAAGTCCCAGTAGCGGTGCGTCGTGATGTCGAGACGGCCATCGCGTTTGCGCACCCGCAGGAAATGCCCCGGTGCCAACGAGGTCACGCCGGCGAAGGCACTCATACCCGGCGCGATCGTTTGCATCAGTTGATGCAACGCCGCCTTCGGATCGAGGCGGGCATCAACATCACGGTGAGCCAGGATCGCTTTGACCTCGGAGCCGTAGACGAGCGTCGAGCCATCCGGCGAGATCCAGGTGAAGAGCGGGCGCACGCCGAAGCGATCACGCACGAGGATGAGTTCGTCCTGCTGCTTGTCGTAGAGCGCAAAGGCGAACTCGCCGCGCAGTTGCTCGGTGAACTTGAGCCCCATCTTGCGATAGAGCCCGATGGCGATCTCGGAGTCCGACTTGGTGGTGAAACGATCCCCCTCGGCCATGAGCGTCGAGCGATGGCGTTTGAAGTCGTAGAACTCGCCGTTGATGGTGAGCACGCAGCTGCCGTCGCGGGCGTGGATCGGTTGCTTGCCACCCTCCAGGTCATTGATCGACAGGCGGGTGTGCCCTAGGGCCACCCCGCGCGCCGGGTCGATGAACTCTCCGGTGGCGTCGGGGCCACGATGGCGGATCGTCGCCAATTGCCTGGCGAGGATGTCCGGCGTGTCGGGCGGAAGGGTCTGGGCGGAGAAAAATCCAGCGATGCCACACATTACGATTCAGGGTCCTCGAGGTTCACGAAACTGGGCAGGGCCTTGAGGCGGCCGAGCACCGACATGAGCAGCGCCTGGCGCACGAACACCGCGCCGTGCGCCTGGGAGAAGTAGAGGTTGTGGGAGGTCTTGTCCAAAGAGGTATCCAATTCGTCGAGACGGGCGAGCGGGTGCAGGATCACCGCGCTCTCCTTGAGCGGACTCTCCGCGTTCAGCTTGAAGCGGCTGTCCATGTTCTTGTAGGAGTCGCCGAGGAAGGCGATGGAGTTCATGTAGATCACGTCGAGGGTCGGCAGGTGTTCGCGGACGTCATTGGTCACCTGATACGAGATGCCGGCATCCTTGAGCTTCTCGGTTACTTCCTCGCCGAAGGGATCGGCCATCTCGGAGATCACCGTGACCTTGCGAATGTGATCCTTGAAGAGCAGCGCCATGAGCAGGAAGGACTTCACCGCGCGCATGGAGCCGGGGGTGCCGAGGATGCCGAGGTTGAGTTTCGGCGTGCCGCGGCGGTAGGGTTCGGCCAGACGCGGGTTCCACTTGAGCAGGGCATACCAGTCGGCCAACGCCTGCGTCGGGTGCTCACCGCTGCCGTTGCCGGCGTTGATGAGCGGGATGCGCAGGTTTTCCAGAATCTCCTGCGGTGCCTCGGTCTTGGTGTGGCGCATGATGATCACGTCAGCGTAAGCGTTGAACATCTCGCCGATATCCTGCAGCGACTCGCCCTTCGCCTGGCCGGTGGTCGAACCGTCGGCGATGGAGATGATCTTGCCGTCGAGCCGCAGGATCGCGCTTTCAAAGCTGGTGCGGGTGCGGGTCGAGGCCTCAAAGAAGGCCGTCACCGCGATCTTGCCGTCCAGCGGGTGGAATGGCCACACCTCGATCTTCTCGAGGATGGCGGCCAGCTTGCAGATCTCGACCACGTGCTCGAATTTGAACTGGCCCGCTTCGAGCACACTCTGACCCTCCAATTCGCGGAGGATGGCGAGGCTTACGGGATTATCCCGGAACAAACCGGCGGGTTCGGGGCGAATGGCTTCGGAGTCGGCCGGTGGCTTGAGCACCGCGTGGCGACGCTTCGCGGAAAACGCGGGAGGTGGATCTTCCATGTCCATGGTCATGAGGAGGGAGTTGAAGGTGGAGGCTGACTCACCAGAGCTTGCCGTTCTTGAAGTCACGCAGGAGCAGCGCGATCAACGCCACCGCGCCGGCGGCGGTCCAAGTGAGGGCCAGCAGGACAAGTCCGTGAATGAAGGCTTGGGAAAACATGGCTAGACTGGGCTTAGGCGGAATGGTTCGCGACCGGTGCCGCGAACGGAGTCGGCGCAATCCAGCGCGCCGCCAGAGTGAAGAGCATGGAAACCGCCGCGCCCACGAGGGAGGCGGTGAACCAGCCGATGGTGAAGTAGGCGATCACGCCCAGCGTGCAGCCGAGCACAATGCCGGTCAGCACGAGCGGTCGATTGATACCCTGCCAGAACAGCCCGCCAATCACCGGCCAGATGAGGCTGGCGACGAGCGGACCGGAGATGAAGAGCGCCTCGATGATGGGCCAATGCGGCGCCGCCAGCAGCCAGGTCACGGCGCCGACGATGAGGATCACGGTGCCGGTGATGCGGCGAAAGCCCTGCTCCGGCAGCTCCTTCTTCAACAGGCCGCCGTGCACGTCCTTCAGCAACAGGTCCGAGGTCGCAGCCAGCAGCGAATCGATGGAGGACGCCATCGAGCAGAACAGCACCACCAGGATGATGATGCCGGCCAGCGCTCCCAGGCCCGCGTTTTGCATCACGGTGGTCGCAACCAGCGGGCCCGTCTGGTTGGCCTCGGCGATGTTGATCCCGAGCGGCCCCGCCGCGAGCGCGATGAACCCGGCGGCGATCGGAATGGGAAACCACAACAGGCCGGAGAGGAAGAACGCCTTCGGCGCAACCCCGGGCCGCATGGCAAAGGCCCGCGACCACCATACGTTGTTGTGAAACACTTCACCGAACCCGAAGAGCATGTTGTTGAACACCGCCAAAAGAGCCGCCGGCATCACGTGCAGGAGCAGCGCCGGCTGTCGCGTGCGCATGTGGTTGTAGGCTTGATCAAAATCGAGCTGCGACACCACCAGCCCACCGATGATCACGATGCCCACGAGGATGATGAGACTCTGGATAAAGTCCGTGCCGATGACCGCGTAGAGTCCACCAAACAGCGTGTAGAGCACACACACGACCAGGATGATCGTCATGCCGTGCAAATAGGGAATCCCGGCCAAGGCCTCGAGCAGATCGCCGCCGGCGATGGCCATGCTCACCAGCCACGACAACGAATAGAGCATGGTGATGAGCAGAAAAAGCGCCCACCCCGTCCGGCCGTAACGCAGGCGGAAAAAGTCACCCGCCGTGTGTCCCTCCGGCAACAGGCGACAGATCCGCATCGCCATCGGCGCAAAGAGCAGCAGCCCAAAGCTCGCGGTCGAATACGCCACCATACCCCACACCCCCAGCGTGAGGGCCATCACCGGCGCCAACATCGTCGTGTTCGAAGTCACCCATGTGGCCATGGCCGTGGCCGAGCCCAGCGAGAGTCCCACGTTCCGTCCCGCGAGGATAAAACCTTCCGAGGTCTGGGCCTTCTTGCCCCAGTAGAGACCGAGGATCACCCACAGGACGCCGAGTCCGAAAACGATCGACCAACCGATGGTCGGAGAAATCACCGTCGCCATCATGCCGCCCCTCCCGCCTCACCCCGGAGGTCATCGCGATGACGCAGAAACCCCGCCACAATCGCGCCGATGGTCAGCAGCACCACCACCGCGCCGAGTCCGAGCAGACCAAACAGACGGCCGCGGTCCATGAACCCGACCTCCACCACCAACGGTTCCGACCACGCACTCCCCTCGCCTGCCGTGTCCAAAGTGCGAATACGAAAGTAGTGCGTGCCTTCGGGCAGTCCGGTCACCACCGAACCCTCGTCGCGTCCCTGAAAACGCGTGAACGCATCAGCAAACTCGGGCGACGCGGCCTGCTGCAATTCCACCCGCGTCGTGATGGCGAGGGCCGGCCACGCCAGAGTCACGGTGCCATCCTCCGACGCCAACGGCGCGTTATCCGGCGCGCGCATGGTAAAGTCGGTGGGCGGCGGTGCGGCGGCGGCACGCACGCACAAGAAGCACGCGGCTGCGATCATGCAGCCGCGACGGGCACAGTGATAGAGACCTGAAGGCATCATGCGAATCAGTGGAAGGGTTTGGCGGGGGCGGGGACGGATGAACCACGCCGGTCAAAACCGGCGATCAACGCTCACGGGGCGCAAAGGCGAGAAACACAAAGCCTCAGCAAGAGGCACGGCGCGCACCCGATCCGTCGGGATGGACTGTCAAGGGGAGCGGCAAGGGTTTGGACCGATCCCGGTCACGTCAACCCTCTCAGACTCATTCGCCCATGAAATTATCTGATTCGGGATAATTTATCTCCCTGTCTCACATCACCTTGCCTAAGACCACACCAAGCTTAGGGCGAAGCCCAGGAAGACCAATCCGAGCGCCCGATCGACCCATACCGATCCGCGAAGATAAGCGGCGCGCACGCTCGTTTGCGTAAACAACAACGCGACCAAACTGAACCAAACGCCGGTCGCGATCGCCATCCACAGGCCATAAACCGCCTGCATCGCGACCGGAGTCTCCGGTGAAATACCGAGCGAAAACAAGGCGATGAAAAACAGGGTCGCCTTGGGATTAAGGAGATTGGTGAGAAACCCGCGCGACCATGCTCCACGGTCCGAATACGGCGTCACGGCGACGGATGCAGTCGCATCGGTCGCGTGGGGCTTCGCGCGCAACGCCTGCAGACCCAACCACGCCAGGTAGCCGGCGCCGGCGTATTTGAGGCCGGCGAACACCAAGGGTTGATGGCGCACCAAGGCCCCCACGCCAACGAGCGAATAGGTGACGTGCACCAATATCCCGCAGCCGACTCCAATCGCACTCAGCACGGCTGCGCGCCGACCGCGCGCGAGGCTTTGCCTCAGCACCAGGGCGAAGTCCGGTCCCGGACTCGCCACCGCCAGCGCATGGGCCAGGGCGACACTGCCAAACTCAAGCCACCAAGCGTTCATGGCACCTCGGCAAAGGTCAGGTTCAAGTAATCCCCCACCGGTCGGTAGCCCACTTTGGGATAGATGCTGTTGCTGACCGGGTTGCTGAGATCGGTGAAGAGGTAACAACGCCTGAACCCATCCGCGAGCAGGTGCCGGGTGGTGGCCCCCACCGCGGCGGTCGCGTAGCCACGGCGGCGGTGCGGCCGCGGCGTGTAAACCTGGGTGATGAACGCCGCTTCCTCGCTCGCCGCCCCGGCATAGACCATGGTCACCGCTTCGCCCGCGTCATCACACCACAGAAAATAACCTCGCGCCGATTGCGGTGCTTCCCGGCCGGGATTCGAAGGATCGGCCTCCAACTGAAACGCTTCGTTCCATGCGACCAACTTGGGCAGATCGGACGCTTCCGCCAAACGCCACGCCCCCTCGGTGCTCGGCCAATCGAGCGCGGCGTTCGTCTCATAAATCCTCAGTTTCATCGAAACTTGAGCCACAGAGGCGTGCCGTTGCGTCCACCCGTGCGCAAACGCACGCGCGTCCGCGGTGGGACCGATCACGCCCGGCAAGGCTTCATCGCGCAAGGCCTCCACCAATGCCTCGATCCCCGCCATGGGGGCCGACAACACCAAGTTGTAAGGCGGGGTGCGCACCGCGATTCCGACCAGGTCGCTTCCACAGTGCACCGACCAGAGTCGGCGCTCGCGGGTGGCGCGCCCGCCGAGCACATCTCCCAGAATCCGCAGCGGCAGGTTGTTGAGCGCTTCTGTCCGGCGCAAAAACGGCACCGCCAGCGCGGCGAAGACGACGGCATCCGCGTGTTCGCGGATTTGGAATTCCGGCGGCTGCATGACGACCGCGACCGGGATCACATGTCCGGCGGCACGTTGGACAGGGCCTCTTCGAAGGTCGTGACGCCTTCCTTGACCTTGAGCAGCGAATCCTGGTGCAGCGTCTTCATGCCGCTCTTCATACAGATGCGCTTCAGTTCCGCAGTGTCGGCTTCCTTGTTGATCGCTTCCACCAACTCCTCGTTGTTGATCATGAGTTCGTGGATACCGACGCGACCCTTGTAGCCGGTGCCGTTGCACTTCGGGCAACCGTCGGGATTGGCTTTGAAGATCTGGCCACTCCACCCGATCGCCTTTTCCAGGATCTCCTTCACCCGGCCTTCCGGCTCATACGGCTGCTTGCACTGCTTGCACACGCGACGCATGAGGCGCTGGGCGCAGACGCAGAGCAGTGACGAGGAGATCATGAACGGCTCCACACCCATGTCGGTGAGACGGGCCACCGTCGACGGCGCGTCGTTGGTGTGCAGGGTCGAGATGAGCAAGTGACCGGTGAGCGCGGCCTCGACCGCGATGTTGGCCGTCTCCTTGTCACGAATTTCACCCACCAGAATGATGTCGGGGTCCTGGCGCAGGAAGGCGCGCAGCGCGGACGCAAAGGTCAAACCGATCTGCCGGTGCATCTGCATCTGATTGATGCCCGCGAGCGTATACTCGATCGGATCCTCGGCGGTGCGGATGACGAGCTCGGGCGAGTTGATCTCGTTGAGCGCGGAGTAGAGCGTCATCGACTTACCCGAGCCGGTTGGACCGCAGTGCAGGATCATGCCGTAGGGCTGTTCGATGGCGCCGCGGTATTTTTCCAAATTCTCCTGCGAGAAACCGAGCGCGGTCATTGGCAGGGTCGACTTCTGCTTGTCGAGGATACGCATCACGACGCCTTCGCCATGATTGAGCGGCGCGGTGGAGACACGCAGGTCGACATCGAGCCCCTTGCGGGTGTATTGCTTGAACACGATACGGCCGTCCTGCGGCAGGCGACGCTCGGCGATATCGAGGTTGCACATGATCTTCAGACGGGCGACGAGCGCCGGACCGACTTTGCCGGGCAAACGCAGTTTCTCCTGACACACACCGTCGATGCGATAGCGCACGATGATCTCGTGCTCCCACGGCTCGATGTGAATATCGGAGGTGCCGGCGAAGTAGGCGTCTTCGATGATGCGGTTCGCCAGATCGATGATCGGGCCGGATTCCTCATCCGTGAGGTCATCGTCACCGCCTTCACCTTCGGCGCCAAATTCCATGCCGATGGCACTGACGACGTCGGCGAAGTCGGTGGGTTCGTTCTGGTTCTTCTTGAACTTCTCCCGGATGTCGGCCTCGCGACCGAGCATGCGCACGATCTGCTTGCCGGTCATTTCCGCGGCCTTGGAGACGATCGTAACGTCGAAGGGGTTGGCGACCGCGAGCAGGAACAACTCCCCGACTTCGCCAACCGGCAACACCATGTTCTCCTCACAAAACTCCTGCGGCAGACGCTCAAAAGTCCCGGCGTGCACCCGGTAGCGGGCCACGTTGAAGGGAGGTAACTTGAAGGCCTGGCTCTTGGCGACCTGGAGTTGGAAGGGGGTGATCTTGAAATCGTCGAGCAGCATCGCGTCGAGCTGCTCGCCGGTCATTTCCTCGGAGATCTCCGCGATGGCCGTGCGATGCTCATCGGTCAGCCGATCGGCCTCGTCGAGCGCGTTGATGATCTGGGTCTGGATCTTTCCTAGCGACATGATCGATCAGGGGTTGGCGGGGGAATCGGGGGGCGGGAACGCCGGCGCGGTGCCGGAGGCATCGGCGCTGCCGCCGGGCGGTGAGTCGGCGGCGGGCGGCGATTCCAGCGGCGGGCGGGAAGCACTCGGCACCGGGACGGGCGCGGCGACGGGTTTGGCGGCGGCGGCCTGCGCGTCGGCGTTCTCCATCGCCTCGATGAAATCAGCAACGCCTTCCAAGGTCGTGCCATACCACAGCACCCGACCGTCGTATCGATCTTCCCAATACTTGCGCACCGCCGGACTCAGGTAGTAGGCCGTGGCGATGAAGGTCATGTCCTCCTCCACGTCGAAGGGCACCGACCAGGTCACCCAGCAGGCCTCGCGCTCGAGCGTGAGCTTGAGGTCTTCGTTGGCCTCGTAGTGGCGCAGGTCGACCAACCCGATGCCCTCGTTGTCCCGCAGGTGCGACAACACGTCCTCTTCCTGCACCGCCTTCAGGTCGTAGGCGAGAATCCCCAGGACGGTGCGTTGGCGCGGGGAGCCGGTATTGATGAGTTCGAGCAGCTTCTCGTTGGCCGACTCCAGATCGTCGATCTTGATGAGATTGTGCTCCACGAGCTGCGCGCCGAGCAGGCGATTGGCGCGCATGAGCAAGGAACGGTGGGCGGACTTCATGGGCTCGGGGTCAGGAAACTAAAGTGGCAGGAGAATCAGGCGGAGGCCGGGGTCTCGGTCTGCGCGCGATCGGCACGCACCCGTTCGCGCAGGGCGGTTTTGAGCGCTTCGAGACCATCGCCGGTCTCGCACGAAATGGGGATGATCTCCACCTTGTGGCGGCGCTTGAACTTGGTGAGCCACGCTTTGGCTTCGGGCAGATCCATTTTGTTGGCCACCACGATGCGTGGTTTGTCCATCAGGGCGGCATCGTAGGCCTCCAACTCCGCCAGCAACACGGCATAATCCTCGCGGGGATCGCGCGCGTCGACCGCCGCCATATCGATGAGGAACATCAACACCGCGCAACGTTCGATGTGCCGCAGGAAGCGGTGACCCAGTCCCCGGTTGTCGCTCGCCCCTTCGATGAGGCCCGGCACATCGGCCAGCAACAGGCGGTCATATTCGGTCGGATAATGGATCACGCCGATCTGCGGGTGCAGCGTGGTGAAGGGATAGGCCGCCATGCGCGGACGCGCCTGCGTGATCTTGTTGGTGAGGGAAGATTTGCCGGCGTTGGGAAAGCCGACCAATCCGACATCGGCGATCGACTTGAGCACGAGGCGGTAGACGCCCTGTTCGCCCTCTTCCCCCGGATTGGCCCGACGCGGGGCGCGGTTGGTGGAGGACTTGAAGTGGGTGTTGCCCCAGCCGCCGTTCCCGCCCTTGCAGAGCACGATGCGTTGGTCGTGGGCGATGACTTCGGCCACGACCTGCCCGGTGGCTTCGTCGGTCACGAGGGTGCCGAGCGGCAGCTTGAGGATGGCGTGACGGCCCTCGCGGCCGTTGCAGTCCTTGCCCATGCCGTGCTCCCCGCGCTCGGCCTTCCAGTGGGGCTTGTATTTGAAGTCGATGAGATTGTTGGTGTTCTCATCGCCCAGCAAAACCACGTCGCCGCCCTTCCCGCCGTCCCCACCATTGGGGCCGCCAAAGGGCTCATACTTCTCGCGCCGAAAACTGATACAGCCGCGACCACCATCCCCGGCAAAGGCTTTGATGACGCATTCGTCGATAAACATGGGCGCGATCGTGCATAATCCCTCCCGCTTGCCAAGGGGAGGCTTTGTGAACCACGGGTAAACTTCCCGCGCGGGTGGCGAGCGACCTTAGAGGTTGATCTTGATCCCTTTGCGCAAGTAGGTCGGCACGTCCAGATCCTGCCCTTCGAAGAGATTTCGGTCCGTGCGTTCGAAGTGACCGCGATTCTCGGCGAGGGTTTGGAAGAAGAATTCGTTCTGCGACTCATCGGCCGTCGGGCGCTTGGATCGCGCCTTGCCCGTTGCCCCGGCGGCTTGCGGGACGGCCACGGGCTCGGACGTCTCCACGCGAGCGAGCTCCGCTTCCTTGGACGGCGAACTGGCCGTCGCGGGCAGCCGGGTGCGCCCCGAAGGACGACGCGGCGGCAGGCGGCCGCCGATGTCGCTGGTGCCGATCACACAGATTTCCACGCGGCCCTGCAGGTCTTCATCGATCACCGCGCCCATGATCACGTGCGAGTCGCGGCCGTAGCGTTCGGTGACCGCGGTCATGATCTCATTGACCTTGGCGAGGGTAAGATCGGTTCCTCCGACAATGTTGACCAGCAGGCGGTCGGCCTTGCGGGCATGTTCCGGGGTGGCCAGCAAAGGACAGAGATCGAGTCGGGCGATGGCCTGTGTCACGGCGTCCTCGCCCTCACCCCGACCGAGCCCAAACAAGGTCTTGCCGCCGCGGTGGTGGAAGGCCTGCCGCAGGGTCGCGAAGTCGAGATTGATGAGGCCGGTGCGGAACATCATGGCCCACACCGAACGCACGGCCTGGCCGATCCAGGCATCGGCGCGGGCAAAGGAATCGAGCGCGGTTTCACCATCGGCGGCTTCCTGCAACAGCACATCGTTGGGCAACGGAATGACCGCGTCGCAACTGCGGCGCAAGGCGAGCAAACCTTCCTCCGCCTGCTTCACGCGGCGGGCGCCTTCGAAGGTGAAGGGCATCGTGACGAACGCGATCACCAGGGCGCCGCTTTCGCTCGCCACGTCGGCCACGATCGGCGTCGCCCCACTGCCCGTGCCGCCCCCCATGCCGGCGATGAGAAACACGAGATCACAATCGCGCACCACTTCGGCGATCTTTTCGCGATCGGATTCCGCCGCGTCGTAGCCCAGATCCGGATCACCGCCGGCGCCGAGGCCGCGCGTGACGGCCGAGCCGATGAGCACCTTTTCCTCGAGCGGCGAGGCGTTGAGCGCCTGCAGGTCGGTGTTGATCGCGGCGAGGCGCAGGCGATCGAGGTTCTCCATCTTGAGGCGATCGACCGCGTTGCCGCCGGCGCCGCCGAGCCCGATGACTTTGATGGCAACATCGCCGTCCTCCATGACGGCGTTGTCGTTGGCGAGGGGAAGTTCGGTTGGGTTCATGGCGGGATGGATCAGGAGCCGACGGCGAAGAGTTTGCGGAGGAAGGTGCCACCACCCGAGCGGCGACGCTGGGTGGGACGGTCGCCCCGGGATTGCAGGCCAAAATAGAGGAGTCCCAGCACGGCCGTGTGCGTCGGATCCTGCAGTTTGTCTTCGATCCCCGGCGGCATCTGACCGCGTTGGGCATTCAACCCAAAGACCTGCGCCGCCGCGTCTTCGATGCCCGGCAGTTTGGAGGTGCCACCGGTCAGCATCACTCCGGCGGCGCAACGCTCCGGGGTGAGAGCCGGTCCGAGTTTCTTTTTGATGATTTCGAAGAGCTCCTCGATCCGGGCCGAGGTGATCGTCTCGATGGTCTGCTGCGGGAACTGGCGGTCACCGATCGCGTAGTCGCCGTTGAGCCAAACCTTTTTGCTCTTTTCGTGCGTCACCACGTTGGCGCGGCCGTGGCGCAGCTTGAGCTTCTCGGCCTGACCTTCCGTAACGCGCAAACCCAGCGTGAGGTCGTTCGTCAGGTGCTCGCCGCCCACCGGCACGACGCCGGTCATGAAGGGCACACCGTCGCGATAAAGCACATAGTCACTGGTGCCGGCGCCGATATCGATGACCAGCGCGCCATGCTGCCGATCCTGTTGAGTCGTCACCATCGTGCCCGACGCCAGACTGGAGAGAATCATGTCCCCCACCCGCACATCAAAACCGCGGATGACGTGAATGCTGTTGGCGATCATTGCCTCCTGCCCGTGCACGGTCCAATACCCCACCTCGAGCCGCTGGCCGTTGAGGTGCTCCGGATTCGCGCCGACCATCTTGCCGTCCAACAGATACGGACGACGAATGTGATGCACCACCATGCGGCCCTCCGGCAACGCCTTGGCTTTGGCGAGGCGGCAGACGGTGTCGATATCGACCTGGCTCACCATGTTGTCGGCCGCGCTGACGCTGACCGAGGCTTGATTGTAGAAACCCTCCAGGTGCCCGCCGGACTGCGCGAGGTAAACTTCGTCGATCTTCACCCCGGCACTTTGCTCGGCCGTGATCAGCGCGTTGTGCGCGGCGTCGCTGGCAGCTTTGAAATCGGTCACCACGCCCTTCATCACCCCGTGTGACTGACACTCGCCGAACCCGATGAGGTTGACCGAGTTTTGCACGATCTCTCCGATGAGGACGGCGATCTTGTTTGTGCCGATTTCAACGGCGCCAATGAAGCGGGATTTGGAACTCACGAGCGAAGAAGTTTAGCGAGGTTGAGCGGGAAAGCGGACGGAGGGTGCGCCGGCGCTGCCGGCGGAGAGATTGAGGGCAACCGGCACCTGTTCGGCGCCGACGGAAAGGTCGATGGATTGCAGCGGTTCGGGACGGTTCCGCACCTTCTCCAGGATGAGATCGAGCCGCGCCACCTGGGTGTAGAAATCCTCGCGCAGGCCGAAGATGATCCGCGGAACCTCGGAGGTCTGCACAATGATCTGACCGTCACGGGCGAGCTTGCCGAGCGAGACCACCTTCCACGTGGCGTAGAGCTCGGGCACGTTGCCCTGCGCGGTGGCGAGCAGATCGGCGACGCGGTCCATGCCTCCGAGGGGTTCGTAGCCACCGGGCCCCTCCAACAACTTCACTCCGCTGATCCACGGCAGCGAACGAACGTTGCCCGGGGTAAACTCGTGCCCCTCGAAAATCACCCCGTCCCGGCTGACGAGATAGTCATTCAATTCGCGGTCATCGAGCCGGGCGCGCAGGCGCACAACCGGGGAACGTTCCTCCAGATGAACCAAGAGCGTATCGGGAAACTTGCGACGCAAATCAGCCTTCCGCACCTGCCGATGCGCTTCCAACTTCGCCCGCAGCGCCCACAAATCGAGCTCCATCAAGCCGACGGTGGTGTCGAGTTGCAGCACCTCCTCCACCCAAGCCTGGGTCAATACGCCGTCGGTTTCCAACACGATGTGTTGCACCGGCTGGCCACCGGCCGCGGCGGTCAGCAGCGCAGGGTCGGTCTGCATGGTCTCGTAGAGCCGGAACCCGCCGTAGACCAGCACCAGCGCGAGCGCGATGAGGCCGATGTTGCGAAAGGTGCGCAGGGTAAGACGACGACGGCCCACCCGCGACATGGCCCGCGGCGTGATCTCTTGCGGGATGTCGCGCCAGTGACGCGCGGAGGGACTGGAGGTATCGGAATCGCTCATGGCTGGACCACGGTTTGCCGTCGGGCGTGGAAGCGCTCGCGTGCCGGCGCGACGAGTTCGCGCACCAACGCGGTGAAGTCCAAACCGTCACACTGCGCGCCCATCGGCAGCAGACTGGTTTCCTTCATCCCGGGCAGGGTGTTGATTTCAAGAAAGTGCACCTGTTCGTCCTCCGTCACCATAAAATCGATACGGCCGTAATCACGGCACCCGCAAGCCGCAAACGCGCGTTCAGCCTCAACCTGGGCGCGATTGGCCACCGCCGGCGGCAGGGGCGCCGGCGCGAGGTATTCCGTGAGACCTTTGGTGTATTTGGACGCGTAGTCGAAGACGCCCGACCGCGGCGCGATTTCCACCACCGGCAGGGCCCGGCCGTGCAGGATGCCGACGGTGATCTCGCGACCGTAAACTCGTTTTTCGACCAGCCACTCGCCTTCTTCGATTTCGGCCAACGCGGCCTCGATCTCGGCCACGGTGGCGCAGAGATGAAGCCCGACACTGCTGCCACCTTTGAGCGGCTTGATCACCACCGATGCGCCGAGGCGGTCGGCAATCCCGGACGCGGCAGGTTTCGCGTGGGCCTGGAAGATCAGACCGGGGATCACCGGCACGCCCGCCTCGGCGACGGTTTGCTTGGTGAGATTCTTGTCGAAGGTAAGTGCGCTGCTGGCGGCATCGCAGCCGGCGTAGGCGATGCCCGCTGCCTCCAGCAGACGCTGCATGCCGCCGTCCTCGCCGAAAGTGCCGTGCAAGGTGGAGAACACGAGGTCGCGCTCCGGGCGCAGCCCACGCGGCAGCTCCGCCTTCTGCACATCGATCAGCCGGGTCGGCCAGGCGCGCGCCAGCGCCACCGCACTGGCTTTGCCGGAGCCGAGCGACACCTCACGCTCGGTCGATACGCCTCCGCATAGCACCACAATTTGGAATTCACCGGGCAGCGCTCTCACAACACGTCCTCCCACTCGCTGCCGTAGAGCAGCACCTCGGGTTGCAGCAGGATGCCGGTCTGACGCTGCACCTCATCGCGGACCCTCCGCACCAACTCGATCACGTCGGCGCTGGAGGCCTTGCCCCGATTGATGATGAAATTGCCGTGCACGGCGGACACCTCGGCATCACCGATGCGCTCGCCCTTGAGCCCGCAGGCATCGATGAGCCGGCCGGCGGAATCGTCCTCCGGATTCTTGAAGATGCAGCCCGCGCTGGGCTCGCGCGGTTGGCTTTCCTGCCGCTTGGCGCGATAGACGTCGATCTGTCTGCCCACCGCGGAGGAGTTCGCGGTCGACGCCGGCCGCAAGGTCGCCCCCACCGCAATGCATTCGGCCAACTCGCGGCAATGGCGGTAACCCGTGTGCAACGCTTCGCGGCGCAAGGTAAGCGGTTCGCCTTCAGCCGTGACGACATCCACCGACTCCACCACGTCGAACATCCAGCCGCCCATCGCCCCGGCGTTCATGCGCAAAGCGCCGCCAATGTTGCCGGGAATGCCTTCCAAAAACTCAAATCCGGTCAGCCCCGCTTTGGCGGCGAGGCCGCAAAGGTTCTTGAGGCGCAGGCCCGCACCCACGCGCACGCGGCCATCGGCGAGTCGTGAAAAGGACTCCCAAGCCGGGCGCCGCAACGACACCACCACCGCGTCCACACCGGCATCCGGGACCAGCAGGTTGGAGCCGCGGCCCAACATCCGCACCGGCACGCCGGCGTCCCGGGCGATCCGCACCACCGCGCCGAGATCATCACGCGTTTCGGGTTCGACGTAGATCCGGGCCGTTCCGCCCACGCGCAGGGTGGTCTTGCTGGCCAAGGGCTCCTCGCGGGAAACCTTGGCCTCACTGGAGATTGCGGCCCGCAGCCGTTTGGCCAGGCCATCCCACTCGCCGGCTCGGGCGGCCTCATCGGCCAAGACCTGCAGCCATTCCCGGGCGCGTTTCTCGATATCGCCGGCGCCGACAAACACGACCACATCCCCGGGGCGACGTGACTGTCGCAACAATTCCAATACGCCGGTCGCGTCGCCCGGCAGGTAGTTCACCGGCAGACGTGGCGTTGCTTTGACCAGCTCGGCATAAAGATCCGCGGTCGTGCCGCCGGAGATCGGGGCCTCGCCGGCACCGTAGACATCCAGCAGGTGCAACGAGTCCGCCAAGGCCAGGGCGGCCGCAAACTCAGCCTTGAACTGCTTGGTGCGGCTGAAACGATGCGGTTGGAAAACCACCACGAGGCGCCCTTCGCCCTCGACCTCGCGCCGCACGCTGCCCAGCAAGGCGCGAATCTCCGCCGGATGGTGCGCGTAGTCCTCGATCACGGTCAGATCCGGACGCGCCAACAACACGGCCTGCCGGCGCCGCACGCCGCGATAATCGTCCAAACAGCCCGCCGTGGGCGTCTCGCCCATGAGGCAAACCGCCGCCAGCGCCGCAGTCGCGTTGAGCGCATTAAAATCACCGCGCGCATGCAGCGCCAGCGTAAGCGCGGGCAGGTCGCCCCCGACTTCGAGGGTTAACCCACCACGCTCGGCCGTGGCTTCGACCAAGCGGAAGTCACCACTGCGACCAAAAGTCACGGTGCGCGCATGGCCGCTGCGCGCGAGCAGGCGGCCGCTCAGCGCGCACCCATCCCAGCCCAACACCGTCTGGCGCGTGCGGTTCACGAGACCACCGAAGGTCGCGACGAGTTGTTCCTCGGCGGCGTAGTGATCGGCGTGGTCCCAATCGAGGTTCACCAACACCGTGATCTCCGGTCGAAAATGTTCGATCGTGCCGTCGCTTTCATCGACTTCGGCCACCAACCAGTCGCCATGCCCGACCGCGGCCGGCGCGACCGCGTCGTCAATCCACAAGCCACCGAGCACGTAATCCACCTCGCAGCCAATGCCGCGCAGTGCGCTTACCAGCATCGCGGTGGTGGTGGTCTTGCCGTGCGATCCGCACACCGCGACGAGACGGCAATCGTTGGCGAGTTCGGCCAACACTTCGCCCCGGCGCGCGACCTGCACGCCGCGCTCTTGCGCCCTGCGCCGCGTCGGATGCGTCAGCGGCACCGCCGTGGACACGATCACCAGATCGCACGCGTCGGGCAGCTGGCCGCTTTCGGCCAAGCGCACGCCCGCGCGCTCCAGTTGCACCGCCATCGCGGGCGTGAGCGCCGCGTCTTCTCCGCTCACGTTCCAGCCCCGCGCCGCCAGATAGATGGCCAGCGGCCCCAAGCCCATGCCGCCGACGCCCACCGCATGGATGCGGCGAACGGCGCGACCGAAGAGCAGGTTGGAGCCGGTGGATTTCATGCCGGGGCGAGCCAGGGGGTTCCGGTGTGGTGGTCCTTTTCGCCTTTCGCGATCGAAGCGATGTCGGCGAACATGAGGTCTAGGGTGCTGGCCAGCGCGAGGTGACCGACATTGGCCCGCAGTTCCGCCAGTCGGGCGTCATCGGTGATCTGCGCGAGCACGTGTTCCGTGAGCGTCGCGATCTCGGATTCCTCCACCACCCACCCCCCGCCCGAGCTCGCGAACTCGAGCGCGTTGGCGGTTTGGTGACCATCGGCCGCATACGGGTAAGGCACAAGCACGGCCGGCACGCCCACCTCGACGAGCTCCGCCAGGGTGCCGGCACCGGAACGCGAGACGACCAAATCGGCCGCGGACAAGGCCGCCGCCATGTCATCGCAGAACGGCAAAAGGGTGTGCCGAATGCCAGCGCCGTCGGGGCCGGCCAAGTCCTGAGTCTCCGCCTCGCTCTTGCCCGGCCCGGTGACCACGAGCATTTGCACGCCGCGCGCGGCGAGCGTCGCGGCCGCGTCGGTAGCCCAATGGTTCAGCGCCTGCGCGCCTTGGCTGCCGCCGAGCACCACGACCGTGGGCCGGTTGGGATCGAGGCCAAACTTATGCGCACTCTCCCCCCGTGGGCGACGTTGAATTTCGTCGCGCACCGGCAAACCGGCATGGCGCAGCTTGCGCGGCGCGGCTTGCGGCAGCTGGATGCCGCGCGGCACGTAGACCCGCTTGGCAAAACGCGCCAGCGAGCGCACGGCCCGTCCCGGCACGCGATTGGCTTCATGCAATGCAACCGGCACGCCGCGCACCCAACCTGCGACAATCACCGCCGCGGTCGTGAAACCGCCGAAGCCCATGATCATGCGCGGCCTTTCGCGGCGGATGAGTTTCCAAGCGTAGATGAATCCCCGGGTCTGTGAGACCGCGAAACGCAGCACGCCCGGCAAGGTGAGCAGCAGGGGCGCGCCCTGAATGCTTTGGAAACGGCGCTGCGGGTATTTTTCGGTCAGCTGGCGATCGATGCTCTTGTTGGAAATGAGCAAGAGGGAACTGAATCCGCGACGCTCCATCTCCTCGGCCAACGCGATACCCGGCGTGAGGTGTCCGCCAGTGCCACCGCAGGCGATCAGGAAATCGGCACTCATGCGACCACCTCCTCAAGTTCGCGTTCGCGACGGCCGAAACGGGGTTTGGCCCAGGTGCGCGCACTGTTGATGATGATGCCGATCAACAAGCCCATGAGCAACAGATTGGAGAGTCCCGCGCTGATGAACGGCAGGGACATGCCTTTGGTTGGCAGCAGACCCGTGACCACCCCCAGGTTCACGATCGCCTGCAGGCTGATGAGCAGGATCGCGCCAGCGACGAGCAGAAACTGAAACAGGTTCGGCGCCCGACGCAGGTGCATGAGACCGAACAGGAAAATGATCGCGAAGGTGACCACGACGCCGAGCGTCACGCGCAGGCCGAGTTCCTCGCCCATCACCGCGAAGATGAAGTCGGTGTGCGCCTCGGGCAGGAAGTGGTTCTGCTGCCGCCCTTGGCCGATACCCGCGCCATTCACACCACCCACCGCAAAGGCCGCGAGCGATTGGTAGAGTTGGTAGGTGCCGTCGAGCTTGTTGGCCTCGACATCGAGAAACGCGGTGAAGCGATGCAGCCGGTTCGGATTGTTGATGACCAACACCGCAAAACCCGCGACCACCGCGCCGAGCGTGGGCAGAATGTAGAGCCAACGCGCACCGGCGAGGAAGAGCAGCAGCACGCCGACCGCCACGATGAGGGCGGCGGTGCCGAAGTCCGGCTGCAGGAGCACCAAGCCGGCAAAGACGCCGATGAGCGCAATGGGGAAAACATAACCGCGCTTGAATTCACCGATGCGCGTCTGGTTGATGGCCAGATAATGCGCGAGGCAGAAAACCATCGCCAGTTTGGCGAACTCGGATGCCTGCAGCCGAACGGGACCGACGCCCAGCCAGCGCCGGCTGCCATTGACGGAAATGCCAATGCCCGGGATGGCGGTCAGCAACAAGGTCACGAGCGAAACCGCGCCCATGATCCAGGCGAAACGCCGCAAGTATTCGAGGTCCATGCGGCTGACCAACAGGCAGAGCACCACCGCGCCGGAGATCCCGACGGATTGTTTGACGAGATAAAAGAAGGGCCAGGACGACTTGGCGGCGGTCGCGCTGAACAAGACCGGCAGGCCCACGATCATCAACCCCAACACACAGAGCACGATGACCATGACCGGACTCTGCGCCATGGCGGTGGGAGATTTGGCGGGGGACTTCTTCACGTGGCGGGTGGTGCGGATGGAATCGGAGCGTGTGGTGATGCGCGCGGGGCTTTAGTTGAAGAGCGGCGGTTCGTCGCTGCCACCGCCGGAACTGCCGCCGCCGATCGAGATCGTCGGCACCGCGCTGTCATCCTCGGCATCGGTCTCGCCTGCACGCTCCACATCGATGACTGGCACATTGTCGAGCGAGTCATCCAGGCCCGCGTCGAGGTCCTCGTTGGCCGGAACCGAGGCCGAGCTGGCGGGTGTCGATGCGGCGGAGGGGATCGGCTGCACGGTGCGGGCCGGCGCCGGCGCGTCAGTGGCGTTCCACCCCGGAATGATCAACTCCTGCCCGGGACGGATGAGGGACGGATCACGGATCTTGTTGGCAAGGGCGACTTCCCCCACCTTCACACCGTAGCGGCGGGCGATCACAGTCAGGCTTTCACCCGGCGCGACGACATGCTTGTAGGCGCCCGCCGGCGCGGTCGCGGCCGGCGTCGCGGTGGTGGATTGGGCCGCCGCCGGCGTCGTTGTGACCGCGGCCGAAGAGGTGGTTTCCGGGATCGAAAGCGTATCGCCGGCGCGCACCATGTCGCTGCGCAGATTGTTGAAGGCCTTGAGCTGCGAGACGGTCACGCCGTGCACGCGCGCAATGCGGCCCAGGGTGTCACCCGGTTGGATGGTGTAGGTCTTCATCGGCACCTCGGCGGTCGCCATGCTTGTCGCGATCTCGGGTTCCGGTTCCTTGCCTGGAATGACCAAGACCTGGCCGAGTCGCAGCATGGAGTCGGCGGCGATGTTGTTGGCGTTGGCGAGCTCGCGCACGGAGATGCCGTTGCTCTTCGCCAGGCTCCAGAGGTTGTCGCCACGTTGCACGGTGTAGGTCGTGGCGGGCGTCACCGGCGCCATGGTCGTCACCGGCGCGTTGATCGCCGAGGCCACGGTGGAGTCCGGGCGGGTCGGACTGAAACGGGTGTTGCCGCCGGCGGCCACCGCCGGGGCATTCGGATCAAATATCGGGGGCTCACTGCCGGCGAGTGGAGGATTCAGGTCGCGATCGGAAAGTTCCGGCGCGGCGGAGAATGCCGGGGTGGAGGAGCGGGCGGGCGCCGGGGTGTAGGTCGCGGTGTTGTCGTCGGCGGCCGGTGCGGTGGTGCGCGTGGAACGGCAACCGGGAATGGCCACAGCCAAAACCAGAACGGCGACGTGAGCGGCGATGACCGCGCCGAGGATGTTGAGAAGTTTCATAACGTCGGGGTGGGTGTTTCGTTGAAAGATTTCAGGCCGAGGGCGCCGCAGGCAGCGCCTCGACCAAGGATTCGAATTGAAGGCCTCGCTCCGTGTAGCCGGAGAACGTGTCGAGGCTCGAGAAACCGGGGCTCAGCAACACGTGATCGCCCGCTTGCGCGAGAGCGGCCGCGGCGTGCACCGCGTCGGCGAGTTCGGCGCACACTTGATGCGACACGGACGCCGCACCAAAGAAGGTGGCCAAGATATTGCGGGTTTCGCCAATCAGCAAGACGTGCTTCACGCGGGGCGCGATTCTTTGCACGAACGCGGCCACGTCGCCGCCCTTGGATTTGCCGCCGGCAATCAGGATAACCGGTGCGCCGAAACGGAGCAACGCGGCCTCGGTGGCGTGGAAGTTGGTGGCCTTGGAATCATTCCACCAGGTCACGCCGTCCCGCTCCCCCACCCGCGCGAGGCGATGCGGGCCCACCTCAAAAGTGCGCGCGGCGGCGTAGAGCAGCGGCTCGCGCATCCCGGCGGCCCGCCACCACGCGGCGGCGAGCAGGAAGTTCTCCCGCTGCGGTTGATCGTCGAAAACGGTGCCGCTGAGCAGGATGTCGCCCGCCGGGTCCTCGGTGTCGATCACCGCCGATTCCGGCAGGGTCTGCCCGTAACGTTCGGCCGCGCGTTGCACGCTCGAACCGGCGAACACTTCGCCGCCGACGGCTCGCTCGAACAGGTGCCACTTGGCCTCGAAGTAGCCCTTCATGGACCCGTGGCGCTCGAGATGATCTTCGGCAAAGTTGGTCCAGATGACCGCATCGGCGCGGAAGTGACGCAGCATTTCCGCCTGGAAGGAACTCACCTCGCAAACCGCGATCGAATCCGGCGCGCCGCCGTCACGTTCGACCACCACTTCGCTGAACGCCTTACCCACGTTGCCGACGGCCCAGGCATCAATGCCCGCTTGGTCGAGCGCGTAACACAAGAACTCGGTGAGGGTCGTCTTGCCGTTGGTGCCGGTGACCGCGACCAGGGAGCCGCGCCAGAACAGCGAGGCGAAATCAAGTTCCGGCAGGCAAACCGCGGACGTCGATCGTGCGTCCACCACCCAGCCATGGCTGGGCGAAAAACCCGGTGACACGATCACAAGTTGGTGCGCCGACGCGCGAAAATCCGGTCGCGCGCCACCCTCGCCGCGTTCGTCGTAGAGCACCGCCTCTCCGCCGAGTTGCTCAACCAATCGGACCGCCGCTCGACCGCTCACGCCCGCGCCCAACACTCCCACCGGGGAAGCGAGCAAGGGTCCAAGGAAAGCGGGCGGGTTGAGCATCGGGAAAAGAATCAGCGGAGTTTCAGGGTGCCGAGACCGGCGAGCGCGCACATGAGCGAGAGTATCCAGAAACGCAGCACGACCTTGGTCTCAGGCCAGCCGCGCTTCTGAAAATGATGGTGGATCGGCGCCATGCGGAAAAAGCGGCGCCCCTCGCCGAAACGACGGCGGGTGGCTTTGAAATAGGAGACCTGAATGATCACCGAAAGCGCCTCGGCGACAAAGACTCCCCCGACCAGCACGAGCGTGAGGGGTTGCTGCACCATGAAGGCGATCACGCCGATGAGACCACCCAGCGCGAGCGAGCCGGTGTCGCCCATGAAGACTTCGGCCGGGTGCGAGTTATACCAGAGAAAGGCCATGCCGGCACCGACCAGCGCGCCGCAAATGACCGCCAGCTCTCCCACCCGCGGCACGTAGCCGATCAGCAGGTAATCCGCGATGCGGGTGTTGCCTGCCGCATAGGCCATGATGCCGTAGACCAGCGCGACCGTGATGGTGCAGCCAATGGCCAGGCCATCGAGCCCATCGGTGAGGTTGATCGCGTTACTGAAACCCACGACCCAGAAGAACATCATCACGAACAGCAGGATCGTGCCGGCGACACCGAGGAAGAGGAAGATGGGCTCTTTGAAGAAGGGCACCCAGAGCTCGCGAATGTGCGAGGCGCTGGTGTCGCTGGAGGCCAGCATGACGAGCGCGATGGCGGTGACCGAGGTTTGCCAGAACAGTTTCTCCCGCGACGAAATGCCATCGCGGTTCTTTTTCACCGCCTTGAGGTAATCATCGCGAAATCCAACCGCGGTGAGCGCGCCGTAGACGAAGAGCGAGGTGAGCACCCAAACATTGGGCTCGGCCCAGAGCACGGTGCTGACCGCCACCGCGAAAAAGATCAGCAACCCGCCCATCGTCGGCGTATTCTTCTTATCAAAGCGCGAAGCCAGATCGCCCGTGCGATCGTCATCGTAGTGCTGACCAAATTTGAGCCGTTGCAGCTGCGCAATGAGCCACGGTCCGATCACAAACCCGACCAAGGTCGCCGTGCCTGCCGCCAGCAGGGTGCGCAGCGTGATATACCGCAGCACGCGCAGCGGCCCCCAGACGTGTTCGTATTCGGCGAGGTAGGACAGCATCGGTTCAGTGGTTCACGGACGCCGTGGACGACATGACGGTTTCAAGACGATAACGGCGGCTGCCTTTGACAAATACGGGGCCGGCCCATTGCGCGACGCGGTCGGCCACGCCCTCCAAGTCCGCCAGGATTTCGACCTGTGCGGCGTCCGCGCCAGCGGCGATCGCACCGGTTCGGACCTCGGCACTGCCGGTGCCGATGACGAGCACGCGATCGCCGGCGTTGAGGCGGAGCGACCGGCCGAGTTCTTCGTGCTTTTGCGCGCACTCAGCGCCGAGTTCCTCCATGCCACCGAGCAAAAAGAGCCGCGCGTCCTCCGCGCTGGTGAGTTCGCCAAATGCGGTGAGGGCATCGGCCATGGAGGCCGGATTGGCGTTGTAACAATCGATGTAAAACAGTCGGCCCTGCTCGCGCCGCACTTCACCGCGCAATGGCGCCGGTCCCCACCCCACCAGGCGCTGCCGAATCTGCTGCGCTTCAACGCCCAACCAGCGAGCCACACAGATCGCCAGCACCGCGTTCTGCGTCATCCCCGCGCTGGCGCGGCGAAAGGTATAGGTCTCCGGCGAACTCCCCGCTCCGGCGCGCGCGATGGTGACCGCGGTCTCCTCGTCGCGTTCGGTCACGGTGTAGAAGACGCGATCGTCGACCACCGCTTCGGGACGGATCACATCGGCGCGCTCCACGGTGAGACGTCGCACCGGCAAATGCCTGAACTGCTCGCGCCGCGCCACATCGGCGGGCAAGACCGCGACGCCGTCCCGGCGGACCGCGGCCGGGAGCTGCGCTTTCTCGCGGGCAACGCCATCGATATCACCGAGATCACGGGTGTGGGCGTGGTCGACCATCGTGATGACCGCCACATCGGGCTCGATCATGCGGGCCAACGGAGCCATGTCGCCGGGTCCGCTGATGCCGGCCTCGATGATGGCGAATCCGTGTTGCTCCTCATCAAGACGAGTGAGCGTAAGCGGCACGCCCAAGTGGTTGTTGAGATTGCCCTCGGTCGCCAGGGCTCGCTCGCCGAGCAGTCGGGCCAGGAGGTCCTTGGTCGAGGTCTTGCCCGCGCTGCCGGAGATTCCGGTGACCGGTCCGCGGAAACCGCGACGATGCTCGCGCGCGATCGTTTGAAACGCCGCCAAGGTGTCCTTGACGACGAGCTGGGGCAGATGGATCGCGGGATTCGGCACTTTCACCAAGGCCGCCGCCGCACCGGCCTCCGCCGCACCGGCGAGGAAATCGTGCCCATCGCGCAAGTCGGTGCGCAGCGCAACAAACACCTCACCCGGCTTCACCCGCCGCGAATCGATCGCGAACCCCTGCAACGCGCACGACGGGACCGCGGTCCATTGACCACAGGTCCAATCGGCGAGTTGCAGGGGGTCGAAGCGGGGCATCGGCGGTGTTAGGAAAGGGATTGGCGGGAAATGTTTTTGATGCCGATCAACTCGCGCGCCACGAGGCGGTCGTCGAAGGGCACGACGGTGTCGGCAAATTCCTGATACGGTTCATGGCCCTTGCCCGCGATGAGCAGCGAGTCGCCGGGCTTGGCCATGTCGAGCGCGAGGCTGATGGCGCGGCGGCGATCATCAATCCAGGTGATTTTGCCCGGTTCCGTGACGCCCGCTTTCATGTCGGCAAAGATTTGGTCGAGCTCTTCGCGTCGCGGATTGTCGGCGGTGGCAAAGGCAAAATCGGCCTGTTCCTGCACGGCCTGCACCATCATCGGGCGCTTGGCGCGGTCGCGGTTGCCCCCGCAGCCAAAGACCACCAACAGACGGCCCGGCGTCACTGCGCGCAGCATGGTCAGCGCATTGCGCAACGCATCGTCGGTGTGCGCGTAGTCGACCAATACATTGAAGGCCTGGCCTTCCTCGATGCGCTCCATGCGGCCCGGAACTCCAGTGAAGGTGTCGAGACGCGACAGAAAATCCTCCGGCTTGCGCCCCACCCCGTAAACAGCGGCCACCGCCGCCAGCACGTTGGAGAGGTTGTAGGCACCGAGCATGGGCGAGGAAAGGGTGCGCTCGCCTCCCGGCCAGATCAGGCGGAACGTCGTGCCCTTAAACCCGTAGTCGATGTCGACCGCGCGAATGTCCGCCGCGGCATGCTCGCCGAAGGTGACGCGCTTTTGCTCCGGCGCCAGCTTGGCCAACAGGCGCGCACCGTGGGCATCGTCGAGATTGATGACCGCCACCTCGGGGCGTTCACCGAGTTCGCCGGTGAAGAGACGGGCCTTCACCTCAAAATACTCACCCATCGACTGGTGGTAATCGAGGTGGTCACGCGTGAGATTGGTGTAGATGGCGGCCCGCAGGCGCAGACCATCGACACGGTGCTGATCGATGCCGTGGGAACTGACTTCCATCACGGCCTCGCGACAGCCGGCATCACGCATCTGCGCGAGCATGCCGTAGGTATCGATCGCTTCCGGCGTGGTCTTGAACGAGGGCACGGTGCGCACGCCCAGATCGTAGGCAATGGTGCCGAGCAGACCGACCGGCTTCTGACCGGCGAGCAAGTGGCGCACGAGGTGGGCGACGGTCGTTTTGCCGTTGGTGCCGGTGACGCCGACGACATCAAGGTCCTGATCCGGCTCCGCGTTGTAGCGGCGGGCGATCCGGGCGACGAGCGCGCGCGGGTCGGCCGCCTGCACAAAGGTCACCTTGGCCTGGGTGGTGCGCGGCATCACCTGCGAAACCACGGCGACCGCGCCGCGGGAAATCGCTTCGTCGACGTAGTGCGCGCCGTTGGTGCGCAGGCCCGGGAGCGCGAAGAAGACATTGCCCGGCACGACGCGGCGACTGTCGATCGCGAGGCCGGAAATGGGCCGGGCGAGCGACCCCTTGACGGCGGTCACTTCGTCTTCGCTGAGGTAATCGGAAAGTTTTGGAGCCATCTTGAAGACGCGGTTGTGGGCGATCGTTTCGCGACGGGTGCGGGCGGCCGGGCGGGTGGAGAATGCGTTGATGAGAGGATAGTCTTGGGTCAGGTAACCGATCACGGTCGGCCTCCTTCCATGGCATAACGGGGCGAAGCGGGCTCCGCCACGGGTTGAATGTCGAGATACGAGATGAGTCCCTGCGCGACCCGGGCAAAGGCCGGGACGGCGACTTGGGAACCGTAATTGGGAATGCGCACCGCGGGGTTCCATTTGCTGCGCACATCGGCGTCATCGACGATGACCGTCACCACCACCCGGGGGGCGGAGGCGGGGAAGAAGCCGGTGAAGCTGCCGACGTGGTGCTTTTTTGAATACCGGCCATCAATGAGCTTCTGCGCCGTGCCGGTTTTGCCGGCGATCTGGTAACCCGGAATCGCGGCGCCCTCGGCCGTGCCCTCGGAGGAGGCGACCCCCATGAGCATGAAGGCCATTTGACGGGCGACCGGCTCGGAAATGACGCGGTGGCGCGAGACGGGACCGAAGTTGAAAATCTCACTGCCGTTCTGATCGAGCACCCCGCGGATGATCTGCGGTTTCAACAGTTCCCCGCCGCTGGCGATCGTCGCCATGCCGTAGTGAATCTGCAGCGGCGTGGCCGAGATGCTGTAGCCGGCCGGAATGCGGGTGATCTCCAGCGCGCTCCACTTGGAGGGATGATTGAGGAGACCCGGGCTTTCGTAGCCAAGCGGCAACCCGGTCTTTTCGCCGAAGCCAAAGCTGCGGGCGAGATCGTAGAGCCGCTGCTCACCGAGCTTCATCCCGAGCTGGGCCGCGCCAATGTTGGACGAATGGGAAATGATCTCGGCCACGGTCAGCGGGTGGTCGTTGGCATGATCATCCGGGATGAACTTTCGCACCCGGCCCTTGTATTCGATGGAGTCGATCGAGCAGTTGAAGCGGGTCCGCGGCGTGACCAGTCCGTCTTCCAATGCACCGGCGGCGGACACGATCTTGAAGGTCGATCCCGGATCCAGCTGGTCGGTCATGGCGACGTTGCGCTGCACCTCTTCCGGGGTGTGGCCGTAGTCGTTGAGGTCGTAGGTCGGGTAGTTGGCGAGGCCGAGGATGAAGCCGGATTTCGCGTCGCTGACGATGATGGTGGCCTTCTGCGGCCGGTAGGTCTGCGCGACGTAGGCGAGCTCGGTTTCGATCAGGTGCTGGACCGCGGAATCAATCGAAAGCTGCACGTTGAGGCCGTCTTCCGGCGGGACGTCGCGCACCCGCAGGTGCGCCATCTCACGGCGGCGACCGTCCTTTTGCGACTCCCACCAACCATCGAAGGCGCGCAGGTAATCGTTGGCGTAGGCCTCGATGCCGCCGAAGGGTTTGTTCTCCTTGTTAACGAAACCGATGACATGGGCGGCCATCTGCTTGCGCGGATAGACGCGCTCGTAGCGCCGCTTGAAAGTGAGACCGAGCGGCAGGCCCTTGTAAGCGCGCGGCACATCGGCGACGGCCTTGGTCGGATCCCCCACGTTGATGGCCAGGATCTGATTGAAGATGCTTTCGTCGACGCCCTCGTGAAGCTTCACCCAACGCACCGGAATCTGCGCGCCGTCGCTGGAGCGAGTGCGCGTGGTCGGGTTCCAATAGTTCTCGAGTTCGCTGAACGACATGCCGAGCAGGCGCGCGAGCTCGACGCGCTTTTGGCGCTCGATCGACTCACGTTCGACGACGACCGCGGCATTGTTCTTACCAATGTGTTCGAGGTATTCGCCCACATACCACGGGTCGACCGCGAGTTGCACGAGCGGACGCGAGGTGGCGAGCACGTCCCCCCGCGTATCCAGAATATCACCACGACGGCCGTGCTCGCGTTCCGTATCGTAGCGGGCCTGATCGACGTAACTGACCAATTGGGCCCGCTCCAGCACGTGCAGATCGACCAGACGCACCCCCACCGCGACGAAGCACAGGAGCACTCCGGTGGCGATGAGGACGAGGCGATAGCTGGACGCGAAACCTTTGGACATCTACGGGGCTGGTCGGCTAGCTGCGGTCGGCCAGGGTGAAACGCACCAGTTCGGTGCCCTGGGTGGTTACATCGCGGGAAAAAATCTCGAGGTTGCGCTTGGCGGCGAGACGCTCCTCGGGGGATTCGTAGACGCGCATGATCATGTCCTCCCGGGGCCGCTCGAGGCCGAGCTTCATGGCCACGTTCTTGGCTTGGAGCACGTCGGGCGAAAGTTCGGCGGCGAGGTGCGCGTTGGTTTCGTCGAGACGACGCTCAATCGCGGCGAGACGTTCCTCGGCCTTCTTGGTTTCGGCGGCGGAAGCGGAGATCTGGTGATTCATCCACACGGTGGCGAGACCGACGGAGCCGTTTACCCCGATCATGAGCAGCACGTAGAGCAGGAGTTTGTTGATGAAGGCGTGGGCGGTGGAGGTGTTCATGACGCGAAGGAGAGACGGGGAGCTGGGTTCAAAGTTTGGCGAGGGCGCGCAGCTTGGCGGAGCGGCTGCGGGGGTTGGCGGCGAGTTCGGCCTCACCGGCGGTGATGGGCTTGCGGGTGAGCGGTTCGGCGAACTTCGGGCGCAGGTCCTGGGGGGTGGAATCGTTGGTGCCGACCGGCTGGCCGCACTGGCGACGGAAGAACTGCTTCACCGGGCGATCCTCGAGGGAGTGAAAGCTGATGACGGCGAGCACACCGCCCGGGTTGAGGCGATCGAAGACCGCGGGGAGCGCGCGCTCGATGGCGCCGATCTCGTCGTTCACCGCGATGCGGATGCCTTGGAAACTGCGGGTGGCCGGGTGGATTTTGCTCTGGCGGCGCTGGGCGGCGGGGATCGCCTCGGCGATGACCTCGGCCAGCGAAGCGGTGCGGGCGAGTCGGCCGGTGCCACGCGCCGCGACCAGGGCGCGCACGACGCGGCGCCAGGCGTTCTCTTCCCCAAAGTCGCGCACCGCGCGCACGAGCATCTGCTCGGTGGCCGTCTCCAGCCATTGCGCGGCCGACACCCCGCTGCGGGGATCCATCCGCATGTCGGCCGGGGCGTCGGCGCGGAAGGAGAATCCGCGCTCGCCTTCGTCGAGTTGGAAAGAGGAAACACCCAAATCGAAAAGCGCGCCATCCAACGGACCGGTTTCAGTCTCGGCGAGGCGACCGAAGTCGCGATCGATGAGCTGAAAGCGTTCGCCAAACTCGGCCTGCAGCGGCGCAGCACGCTCGCGGGCGGCCGGATCGCGATCGAAGGCCACGACCTGCACCCCCTCGGCCGCCTCGAGAATGGCGCGAGTATGCCCTCCCCCGCCGAAGGTGCCGTCGAGGATGCGCGCGCCGGAACGCGGAGCGAGCAGCTCCAGCACCTCGTTGAGCAGGACGGGTTGGTGGCCGGGTGTCATCGTCGTCGCGTGGGGTTCAGGCGAGGTGATGGCGGCCATGGTGGCTCCTCCAGAGGACAAGACGGTCAACCGCCGACGGCAGTGCGGCCGGCGACATGAGGGGGGAAAACATCGCTTCGAGCTGCTGGCGCCGACGGCGTAGGCGCTCGTATTGCGCGCGGAGCGCTTCCACGGCCTCACAGCGGTCGGGGCCGAAACCAACCGTGGCGGAGTGACGGGCGGGTTTCGGGAGATCGTATGCACCGGTGGCCATGATCAGATCCCGAAGCGCCGCATCGCGTCGCCCTGGGTCGCGGGCGTCGATTTGGCCTGGATGGCAGCCCAGCGTTCCGGGCTGTAGATGTTGAATTTGTTCATGCCGCCCACGAGGACGACTTCGGCTTTCGCCCCCTTGAGGTCGGCGTGCTGAAACAGCGACTCCATGAGGGCCAGACGACCGGCGCTATCGAAGTTGAAGGCCTGGGTGCTGGAGAAAAAGGTCGAGATCTGGTCCTGCGCTTCGGTGTCGCTCATCGGCACCGCGGCAAACTTCTCGTAGAGCTTATCCGCTTCGGCCGGCGGCAGCACGGTCACGTAGCCGCCTGGATTCGGCACGGCGAGAAACTGATCCTCCTTCTCAAAATTCTTCCGCCACGCCGACGGCACGGTGCAGCGCCCCTTATCGTCAAGGGTGTGCCGGAACTGGCCGGTAAAGTAGTTTTTGCGTGGGGAAGACATCAATCGGGGGCCGCCGAATGCTACAATTCGCAACATATCGCCCCATTTTCTCCCCCAGCTCAAGAAAATTAGCCGCAAATCCTGGCATAAGTTATTCACACGAATGTGCCTCCGCCCGGGCCTACTTCCGGCCATTAGCCGCGCTCCAAGCGGCTGATTTGTGCATGGTTAGCACGGGGACTCGGCGCCGGGCGCGGCGCGATCGGCCACGCGCCCACGGAGTCAATTCCGGGGCTCGCCACGCCCCATTTCGCCCCCCAAGGTCCCCGGCCTCGACATGCAGACTCCCACCAACATTCAGCTCATCGGCAACGAAGTCGCCATCGTTTGGAGTGACGGCGCCGAGACCTATTTCGGCATGGAAATGCTGCGCGCGGCCTCCCCCAGCGCCGAAAACGTCGGCGAGCACGACATCCTCGGCAACCAATACGGCGGCGACGGCCCAACCGAATTCCCGGGTGTGACGGTCGAAGGCTGGGAAATTGTGGGCAACTACGCGGTGCGTTTCGACTTCAGCGACGGCCACCGCACCGGCCTCTACAGCTACGGCTACCTCCGCGACCTCGCCAGAAAAGGCGAATAATTGCCGATTAGCGGAAATTATTCCGCCACGCAGCGGGCCACGATGACCGTGACATTGTCGCGGCCGGAGAGGTGATTGGCCCGCTTGATGAGCTCAGCGACGGACTGCTCGAGCGTCATTTCGCCGGTGAGCACCGCCCCGAGCACGCCCGCAATCTCCGCGTCGCGCACCCCATCATTCAGCCCGTCGGTGCAAAGCAGAAGGACGTCGTCGGCCTGGAGCTCCAATCCGACGCAATCCGGCTCGAGCCCGGGGTCACCGCCGCCGAGGCACTGGTCGATGACATGCCGACTCGGGTGACGCCGAGCGTCGGTCTCGGAAAGTCGACCAGCCTGCCGCAGACGGCCCACCGGAGAGTGGTCGACACTAAGCTCTTCCAGCCAGGTTTGCCGCAGGCGGTAAACGCGGCTGTCGCCCACCTGCCCGATCATCGCCCCACCCGCTTCGATCCACACAAACGACAAGGTCGCCCCCATGCCGGCCCACTCGGGATTGGAACGCGAGGCGGCCAGCACCGCGCGATTCGCCTGATCCAACGCCAGACGCGCCGTCGCCTCCAGGAGTTCGCCTCGCGGAGCCGCCGCGACCGCGGCCTGCGTCTCGGTGAGCGCGATGCGACTGGCGACTTCGCCGGCGTTGGCCCCGCCCAAACCATCACTTACCCCCAACCACACCCCGTTCCGGAACGGGATGCGTCCGGATTGATTCACCAAAGGTCGCCCAACCTCCGCACCCAGCGTGCCGGCCCACCAGGCATCCTCGTTGTTGCTCCGCCGCAGGCCCACATCAGTGGACCCGGCGTATTCCAAAATGAGCTGTGAAGTGGCGCTGACGGACATCGGAAACCGATAGCTCAAACAGCCCCCCATCACGGCGCAACGCTGGGTTGAAACTGATTTTAAGCCCTAACAGACCCAGTCCATCCGGTGCTGGACGGAACCCGCCGCGCCCCCCAAGGTTGCCGGTCCCATGTCCACGTTTCCTGAACGCACCACCCGCCAAGAGGTCGAACTCGGTTCGACCCTGCAACCGAAGTTCGGTCCCGACGGCCTGATTCCCTGCATCACCCAGGACCACGCCACCGGTGAAGTGCTCATGTTTGCCTTCATGAACGCCGAGTCGCTGCAGCTCACGCTCGACAGCGGCAAGGCCACCTACTGGAGCCGCTCGCGTTCCAAGCTGTGGATGAAGGGCGAGGAATCCGGCAACGTGCAGCTCGTGCGCGAGGTGCGCACCGACTGCGATCAGGACGTGATCCTGATCAAGGTCGAACAATCCGGCCCCGCCAATGCGTCGTGCCACAATGGATACAAGAGCTGCTTCTACCGGAAGCTGGTCGATCCCAAGGCCAACGACTACCAGCTCGAAACCACGACCGAGCCGCTCTTCGATCCGAAGACGGTTTATAAGAAGTAAGGGGGCGCCATCTTCAGCGTTTCGCTTGCCTTGCTGTAGCCGGGGTCGTTGCCCCCGGTCCGTTTCCAGCGCGTGTGCAGCCGACCGGGGTCACCGACCCCGGCTGCAGCAAGGATCGACGCCCCTACGCCCCCGGCGCCAGGCCCCGCTCGCTGGCCGCGGCGAAGTCGAGCACGGCTTTGATTTCCTCCGCGTCGGCGGCGGGGTGAGCCTTAAGTTTCTCCAGCGCCTGGCTGCGGTTCAGGCCTTCGCGGAAAAGCACCCGAAAAACCTGCTTCACCCGGTCGAGTTGCTCGGGGGTAAAACCGCGACGCTCCAGGCCGATCTTGTTGATCGCCCGGATGATCGCCGGCTGACCGTCCGCGATCATGAAGGGCGCGATGTCCTGCACGATCTTGGCGTAGGCACTGATCATGGAGTGCGCGCCGATGCGGCAGAACTGATGCACCCCCGACATGGCGCCGAAGACAACGTGGTCCTGCACGATGCAGTGACCGGCGATACCGGTGCTGTTGCTGGCAATGATGTGGCTGCCGAGCACGCAGTCATGGGCGACGTGACCGTGGGCGAGGAGCACATTGTCGTCACCGAGGATGGTGTGCCCCTCGGGCGCGGTCGCGGCGTGCACCGTGACGTATTCCCGAAACACGTTGCGGGCGCCGATGCGCACCCCGGGATTGCCGCCGGCGAATTTCAGGTCCTGCGTCTTGGCCCCGATGTTGGCGAAGGGAAACACTTCGCAACCCGCGCCAAGCACGGTGTTGCCCTCGACCGCGGCGTGGTGATGCAGGCGGGTGCCGTCGCCCAGCGAAACGCCCGCGCCGACGTAGGCCAGCGGGCCGACCTCGACGTCGACACCAAGTTTGGCGCCCGGATCGACGACCGCGGTGGGATGTATTTGCGTAGCCATGACAGCGGCGGGGTCAGCCCTCGTCTTCGACGATGGCAAACATGAGTTCGGCGCCGGACACCACCTGGCCATCGACCGAGCAGGTGCACTCGGCCTGCGCCATCTTGGAACCGCGCATCTTCACGATCTTGGCGTTGATGATGAGTTGGTCGCCCGGTCGCACCGGACGACGGAATTTTACCTTGTCGGCGCTCATGAAGAAGGCGGTTTTGCCACCCTCCCCACCCTTGCGCAGCATGATGATACCGGCGGCCTGCGCCATGGCTTCGAGCTGGAGCACGCCCGGCATGACCGGGTTGTTCGGGAAGTGGCCGGTGAAGTAAGGCTCGTTGATGGTGACGTTCTTGATCGCGACGAGCGCGTCGTCGCCGATGAACTCCACGATGCGGTCCACCATCACAAAGGGATAACGATGCGGGATGGTGTCGAGAATGCGGCGGATATCGAGCGAGGTCTCGGTCGGCAGCAGCGTCTTCGGCCGCTTTTTCTTTTTCTTGGCGAGACCCGCGAGTTGATCGGCGAGGCCTTTGGTGAGTTCGGCGTTGATCGCATGGCCCGGGCGCGTCGCGATGATGTGCGCTTTGATCGGCATGCCCAGCAGCGTGATGTCGCCGATGATATCGAGCATCTTATGGCGGACGAACTCGTCCTTAAAGCGAAGCGGGTCTTTGGAGATGATCTTGTCCCCCTTGATCACCACCGCGCAGTCGAGCGACCCGCCCTTGATCTTGCCGAGTTTCAGCAGTTCCTCGATGTCCTCGTAAATGGTGAAGGTCCGCGAAGCGGCGATCTGGGTGATGTAAACATCCGGATCGATATCCAGGGTCAGGTGCTGGGTATGGATGCCGCGATCATCGGCGGAGGTGCAGGTGATCTTGAAACCATCGTAAGGCAGCGCGATGACCGAGGACTGGCCGCGGGTGACCGATACGGGCTCCTCCAGCACAAAGACCTCGCGGTTGGCATCCTGCTCGATCGGTTCGCCGGACAGGATCATGTCCACAAACGGCTTGGCGGAACCATCCATGATCGGCGGTTCGGCGGCATCGAGCTCGATGATGGCGTTGTCGATGCCACAGCCGGACAACGCGCTGAGCACATGCTCGACGAGGTTGATCTTGGTGTGGCCCTCCTGGATCGTGGTGTTGCGCACCAAGTCGGTGACTTGGGCGACCCGGGGTTTGATTTCGGGTTGGCCGGAGAGGTCGGTGCGTTTGAAGACGAGGCCGGAACCGGCGGGCGCGGGCTTGAGGGTGAGCTTGACGGGCTCACCGGTGTGCAGGCCTTGACCGGTCACCGAAACCTCACGCGTAAGCGTGCGTTGTTTCATGGATTGGGGCGAAATCTCGGGGCAAGCCCTTGGCCAGCGCAAGTCCCGAGATGCCAGCGGGGTGAGCATGGGTGGGCATCCTTGACACTCGTAACCCTCCTTGGTTACGCATCGCCCTTTTCCAACGACAAACCTCCCTGTTTTTACCATGCCCTCAGCCAACGACGTCCGCCGCGGCCAAGTCATCAAATACAACGGTGCGCCTCACCTGATCCTCGAGACCACCCACCGCACGCCGGGCAACCTCCGCGCCTTTGTGCAAATCAAGATGCGCAACCTGGTCTACGGGAAGTCGCTCGATCAGCGCTTCTCTTCGTCCGACAACATGGACGTGCTCATGACCGAGCGTAAGAAGCTCGAGTTCTCCTACGTCGATCGCGACACCTTTGCTTTCATGGATCCGGAAACCTTCGAGACGGTCGAGCTCATGGCCGACCTCGTGGGTGACACCAAAAACTACCTCACGCCCAACGGTGAAGTGGAAGTCCTCTACGTCGACGGCAAGCCCCTCACCATCGACCTGCCGCCGTCCGTCGTGCTCGAAGTCACCGAGAGCGCCGAGGGCATCAAGGGCGACACCGCCAGCAACGTGCAAAAGCCGGCCACCATGGAAACCGGCCTCGTGGTGCAGGTCCCGCTCTTCATCAAGGAAGGCGAGAAGCTCAAGATCAGCACCACCGACGGTTCCTACATGGGCCGCGCCTGATGCGACGGCTGCGCCGTCGCATCGAGGTTAAGTTCAAAGTTTAAGTCTAAGGGCGCCGGCCGAAAGGCCGGCTTTCTTTTGGGCCTTAAACTTCGACCTGCCCCGTCAACTCGCGGGCGGGGCGAGCTCCCCGCTCGCTAGACCACCCTCGCCCACAGCACCTTGAGGTAGCGCTGATCCGGCGCGTTGGAAAACACCGGGTGATCGGCGCCGGGACCGGTGCGCTCAAGAAACTGCAGGCGCCGCTGCTGGCGGTGCGCGGCCTTGGTCACGAGTTCCTCAAAAATCTCCGCCGACAACAGGCCCGAACACGAACAGGTCACGAATACGCCGCCGGGTTTCACCAACGAAATCGCGAGCGCGTTGAGGTCCTCATACTTGCGACGCCCTTCCGCCGCGCCGGCGGGCTCACGCGTGAGAATGAACTTCGGCGGATCGCATACGACCACGTCGTAGCTCTCCCCGTTTGTCTGCATTTGCCGCGCGTAGGCGAAGGCGTCAGCGTGCACGTATTTGATGCGGGCTTGATTGAGGTTGGCGTTGCGCTTCGCCTGGGCGATCGCGGCTTCGTCGAGGTCCACCGCCGTCACGTCCTCCGCGCCGCCGGAGACCTTGGCATTGAGCGAGAAGCCCGAGGTGTAGCAGCACAGGTCGAGGACCCGGGCACCGGACGTGAACTGCGCCAACAGGCGGCGGTTCTCCCGCTGATCGCAGAAGAAACCCGTCTTGTGCCCTTCACTGAAGTCGACCTCGTAGCGCACGCCGTGCTCGGTGATCTTCACTTTGCGCGGCGCGGCCGCGTTGGTCTCGTTGAAGGTCGAGGGTTTGATGCCTTCGAGGCTGCCGAGGTCATGATCGACCTGCACCCGCGCGAATCGGGTGCCGGCCAACTCGTGCAGCAGCGGCAACCAGACCGGCAGCCGTTGCGCGATGCCGAGGCTCATCACCTCGCACAGCAGCGTGTCGCCGTAGCGATCGACGGTGAGACCACTGAGCCCGTCCCCGTCGGAATTGATCAGCCGGTAGGCGTCGGTGACCGCATCGAGTTTCAGCAGGTCCCGCCGCAGCGCGACCGCCCGGCGCAGCGCGGTGTCGAAGTATTCAGATTCTTCACACGCCTCGAGTCCGTGCCGCACGACCCGCAGCGGAATCTTGGCCCGCGGATTGTAGAGTCCGGAGCCGCAGACCCGGCCGGCCTTGTCGTAAACCGTGACCCAGTCACCGGGACGCGCGCCCGGCGAGACCTTGCCCAGCATACGGGGAAAGATCGCGGGCTGGAAGGTGAAGAACTTGAGCTGGGCCCAGGGCGTCGGGCGATCCGCGGGATCAATCGGCGCGGCGGTTTCGAGGTCGGACATGATGGGAAAGATGCGGCAACGGCGGTGGCGGGACTGCAAGCAAAAGGCCGGCGCCAAATGCACCGGCCTTCGAAAGGATTGCGATTCGAATGCTCGACCGCGCTCAGGCGACGCGCTCGACCACCAAGGGCGGCGGAGTCGGACGCTTCGGCGCAAGACGGTAGGCGTTCTTGAAGTATTCGAGCGCCTGCTCGAGCTTCGCCTCGTCGTTGTAATGGATCATCATGAGCGGCTCACCCTGTTTGACCTGGGTGCCGACCTTCTTGATTTCGGAGACGCCGACGGCGTAGTCGATCTTCGCCTTCGGCCCGGTCTTGCCGGCGCCGAGCAGGTGCACGCCGCGCGCGATCATCGCCGCGTTGATGGTGTGCACGTAACCACGCTTGGGGGCCGGCAGCTTGCGAATGTGTTTCGCCTCCGGGAACTTGTCCGGGTTGTCGATGAAGGAGGTGTCGCCGCCCTGAGCGCCAACGAGGTCCTTGAGCTTCTCGAGCGCGGAACCATCGGTGAGGTGGCGCTGCACGGTCTGCTTGGCGGAGAGGGTCGACCCCGCGACGCCGGCGAGACGCACGATCTCCATGCCGAGCTTGAGCACGAGCTCCTGCAAATCTTCGGGGCCCTCGCCCTTGAGCAACTGGATGGCTTCCTTGAGCTCGAGGCCGGTGCCGACGGTGTCGCCAAGCGGCTGGTTCATGTCGGTCACGAGGGCGACGCAGCGACGCTTCATCGAACGACCCACGCGGGTCATGGAGCGCGCGAGCTGCTTGGCCTGCTCGAGGTCCTTGATGAAGGAGCCGTTGCCCCACTTCACGTCGATCACGAGGCCTTCGGAGCCTTCCGCGAGCTTCTTGGAAAGGACCGAGCCGGTGATGAGCGGAAGGCTCGGGATCGTGCCCGTGGCCTTGCGCATGTCGTGGAACTTGGCGTCGGCCGGAGCGAGGTCCTTGTCCTGTTTGACAATGGCGCCGCCGATCTTGCCGAGCTGCTTCACGAAGTCGTCGATCGAAAGCTCGGACTTGAAGCCCGGAACCGCGCTCAGCTTGGTGAGCGTGTTGATGATGTAATCGTGCTCATTGCCGCACATCATCGGAACCACCACCCCCGAGGCCATGGCCAGGGGCACGAGCACGAGCGACGTTTTGTCGCCGACGCCGCCGGTGGAGTATTTGTCGATCTTCGGCTTGGCGATGTGCGAAAGGTCGATCACTTCGCCGGAAAGCATCATCTCCTCGGTCAGCTCCGCCGTTTCCTGGGCGGACATCTGCTGGAAATAGATCGCCATCAACAGCGCCGAGAGCTGGTGCTCCGGCAAATCCCCGTCGAGGGTGCTATCGATGATGTAGCGGATTTCTTCTTGCGTGAATTCGCCGCCGTCGCGCTTCTTTTCGATCAGAAACTCAAACGTGGGCTTGATGAACCTGCGTGGAGGCAGAGTGCGTTTCGTCATGTGTGGTGGTTAATAACTCGAAGGACCTGTCTGGCCGTAAACCGACAAGGTTAGGCAAAAAAAACCTAGGTTGTCGAGTCAAAATTACGGCTGCTAATAGCCCGGCATAGATACTTTCCCCCTCGCCCCCAAACACTTAGACAAGCCAAGTCGGTGCTGAAAGTAGCCGAATTAGGCCGAAAAAGGGTGCCAAATCGGCGCTTGCCGCGCCCGCCCACGCCTCAGTTGAGTGAGAGTTATGTCCGTCTCGTTCAACTTCGCCACTTCGATTGAGGGCGCGCTCAACAGTGCAGCCGGTAGCCTGGGACTCGACCTGAGTCTCTTCGCACCGGAAGTTCGCACGGCCGATCCCCGCCATGGCGATTTTCAAGCCAATGGCGTGCTGCCCTACGCCAAGCGCACGCAGCAAAACCCGCGCGCCTTGGCTGAGCAGGTGGTGAAAACGCTCCCGGCCGAGGTGAGCGAATCCTTCGAGGTGGCGATCGCCGGCCCGGGCTTTCTTAATTTCACCCTCAAACCCGCCGCCCTCGACGCTTGGCTCGACTCCTTTGCTGATGAGGCCGCCCTGCGGGCAGGCGCCCGCGCCACGCAAAGCGAGGCCGGCCAGACCTTTATCGTCGATTACAGCTCGCCCAACACCGCCAAACAGATGCACGTGGGTCACCTGCGTTCGGCCGTGATCGGCGAAGCCATCTGCCGCTTGCTCGACTTCGCCGGGGCCAAGGTCACCCGCGACAATCACATCGGCGACTGGGGCACCGGCTTCGGTAAACTCATCTGGGCCTACAAACGCCACCTCGATACCGACGCCTTGGCGAACGACCCGCTGGAGGAATTTGAACGCCTCTACAAGGTCGGCAACAAGGCGGCCGACGAGGATGAGGCCGTGTTGGAGGAAGCCCGCCAGGAACTCGTCAAGCTGCAGGGCGGCAATGAAGAGAACCTCGCGATCTGGAAGCGCATCAACGAGGTGTCCCTCGAAGCCTTCCAGAAGATCTACGATCAACTCGGTATCCACTTCGATCTCACCCTCGGCGAGAGCTTCTACAACGACAAGGTCAGCCAGGTCTACCAGGAGCTGAGCGACCTCGGTCTCGCCGAAATCAGCGAAGGCGCGCTCGTGGTCTTCCATCCGGAGCACCCTCGTTTCGCCAAGCAACCCTTCCTCGTGCGCAAGAGCGACGGCGCCGCCAACTACGCCTCGACCGACCTCGCCACGATTCTCTACCGCACCGAGCACCTCGGCGCCGACGCCTCGATCTACGTGATCGACTCCCGCCAAGGCGACCACTGCGAACAACTCTTCCTCACCGCGAAAAAGTGGTTCGAGAAGACCAACCGCAAACTCCCCCGCCTCGAGCACACCTCCTTTGGCACCGTGCTGGGCGAAAACAACAAGCCGCTCAAAACCCGCTCCGGCGAAAACATCAAGCTGCGCGACCTGCTCCACGAGGCCACCGAGCGCGCCGCTCGACTCGTCGCGGAGAAGAGCACCCACCTGCCCGCCGACGAACAGGCCGCAGTCGCCGCCATCGTGGGGGTGGGTTCGGTCCAATACGCCGACCTCTGCCAAAACCGTTCCTCCGATTACGTCTTCTCCTGGGACAAGATGATCTCCCTGGAGGGCAACACCGCCGCCTACCTGCTCTACGCCGTCGCGCGCATTCATTCCATCTTCCGCAAGCTCGAACTCGAACCGACCGACGCCAGCGCCCACGCGGCCGCCGACGCGCTCGAGACCCCGACCGAGCTCGCCCTCGCCCGCAAGCTCGCCAAGTTCCCCGAGGCCCTGCGCGCCGCCGTGGGGCCGCTGCGACCGCACGTGCTCTGCCTCTACCTCTACGAACTCGCCGGGGATTTCAGCGCGTTCTACAACGCCGACAAGGTCGCGGTCGAGGAGCCCAACCTCCGCGCCCGCCGCCTGCGCCTTTGCGCCCGCACCCTCCTGCTGCTGGAAACCGGCCTGCACCTCCTCGGCCTGCGCACGCTAAAACGGATGTAAAACCGCTCGCGCTCCTCCCGAAGCGCTTCGCCAAAACAGCCTTGCGGAGCCCCTCCGCCTGAAACACCGTCCCGCCAATGGCCCCGCAGGAGTATTATATCCGCAACGCGTCCGACACCGAGGCACGAGGCCCGTTCAACCTCGAGCAACTCTCCTCGTTGGCGGAAAACGGTCAGGTCACTCAGGAAACCGTCTACTACGACACCGAGAAGGAGAAGTGGGTCAGCGTGGGTTCCGACACCGAGCTCATGGCTCAATTGTTTCCGCAGAAACAAAAGCTCAAGGTCCGGCCCAAGGATCAGGTCCAGTCGCTCAACAACTCGACGGAAAGCATGCCGCCCATCGAGGTGACCGACATGTTGGCTGCCGCCGAAGGTCGCTCCGCCGACACCAAGGACAAGGCCGATCCGCGCGAGGCCCTCGCCCGCGCCGCCCGCCTTGGCATGTTTGCCAACACCGCAATCCTGCTCATCAGCGGCCTCGCCCTCATCGCGCCATCCATCGACACCATCGTGGCCGGCAACTACCCCAAGCTGCTCTCGCAACCCTTCGCCATCCTCGGTGCCGTCGATCTCCTGCTCTTTCTCCTGATGCTGCTGCAGGCTGTCGCCCTCTACCCCTTCATCCGTTTCCGCGCCGCGCTCGGCGCCGGCTTCCTCGGGCTTTTCTTCTACGCGCAAGGTGAACCGCAGACGGCCCTCTACGCCGCGCTCGGCTGCGTCGGCATCTACTTCTCGACGATCTTCACCAACCTTTTCGCCGTGGTCCTAACCGCCGTCGTCGGCATCGGCGGCATGAGCGCGTTCGCCTGGGCGGTGTTGAATTCCTGAGCCCACGGGCTCCTCGCCCCCCGTGTCTGCTTCCTCCAACGGCAACTCCCTCCTCGACTGGGCCAAACGTCAGTCGGCGACATTTGCCCGCCTGGTGAAAGTCGACATCTGGTCCGCCGATTCGTTGCGTAAGACCAACACCCGCGGGCGCCTGCATGCCTTCCTGCGGGTGGTTTCGATCACACTCTCCGGGGTGCAGGAAAATCGCGCTGTCAGCCGCGCCGCGGCGCTGAGTTTCAGCTCGCTCATCGGTATCGGCCCCTTGGTCGCGCTGACCATGATGGTCGCGGGATTCATGCTCAACGACGAGGACCCCGACCTCGCGGTGAACACGCTCAACCGCGTGCTGCGTTTCGTCGCGCCCCAGATCGATCAATACGATCTCGCTGCGGCCGCCGATGCCGCCACCAACGGCGAAACCGGCGCCGAGATCGACGCCAAGGCCAACATTTCCAACGCCCCCATCGAAGTCCGCCCCGAGTTGGTCGACTTCATCAACGGCTTCGTCTCCAGTTCGCGCAATGGCGCGGTCGGCGCGGTCGGCGCAGTCACGCTCATCATCATCGTGCTGCAGCTTTTCACCTCCATTGAGAGCGCCTTCAACGACATCTGGGGCGTGCGCCGCGGGCGCGCCTGGATCATGCGCATCGCTTTCTACTGGATGGTGATCACGCTGGGCGCCGTGTTGTTCTTCGCCGCCCTCACCGGCTTGGCGGGCGGCGCCTTCACCAATGCCTTTGCCGAAAACCTGCCTTTCGGACCGCAGTTGGTCGCGCTCATGCAGTATTTCCTGCCGCTGCTGTCGTTCATCACCCTGGTGGTCGTGCTCACGGTCTTTTACCGCGCGATCCCGAACACCCACGTCAACTGGGGCGCGGCCGCGATCGGCGCCTTCATCGTCGGCCTGTTGCTCATCGCCAACAACTACCTCGCCTTCCTCTACATCCGCAACGTCCTCATCTCCCGCGCGCTGTATGGCTCCCTCGCCATTCCGATCGTGCTGATGTTCGGCCTCTACATTTTCTGGCTCTTCGTGCTGCTCGGTGGACAGGTCAGCTACGCCGTCCAAAACGCCCGTTTCCGCAACTCGCAGGCCGCCTGGCACACCCTCGCCGAATCGATGCGCGAGCGCCTATCGCTCGTCGTGCTGCTCACCGTCTGTCGCCGTTTCCATTCCTGCCAGGAACCGCCCACCGCCTCCCAACTCGGCGACATCATCGGCGTGCCCGACCAGCTCCTCAACGAGTGCCTCAATCGCCTCGTGCGCATGCAACTGCTCACCCCCATCCCGTCGCCCGACGGCCAAGCGGCGGTCGACGATCGCTACATGCCCGCCCGCCCGCTCGGCCGCACGACCCTGGCCCACTTCAAACACCGCGACGACGACCTCGGCGAAGATCCCGCCGGCCCCGACCTCGTCGACGCGGATCCCTTGCTGGTCAATTACCACCGGGCCACTCGCGAGCTCACCCAGTCCCAACTTTTCCAAACCCCGCTCGACCAATTGTTCGAGCAATTCCCCCTCCCGGCGGCAAACGAAGCCGCGGCCGACACCCCGTCCGCCTCGGCCTGATCGCCACCGCCCGACCCCCGCCACTCCCCGGTTGACACCCATGGGCGCCAACCTAGCTTCGCTCGTTTCTCCCCATGATTTCCTGGATTCAGATCACGTTCCAACGTCACTTCCGCGTCATCTTTCTGGTGCTGTTGGCGGTCCTCATCGTCTCCTTCGTCTTCACCATCGGTGCCGCTCCGGGCATCGGTCGAGGCGACCAGCGCGCGCAGGCCCGCACCTTCTTCGATCTCAACCTCGCCTCGCCCGAAGGGCAGGCCGCGCTCTACAACGATGCCACCCTCAGCATGATGCTGCAGTCCGGCTCGATGCAGTTTGCCCAGGCGCAGATCCAGGAATTTGCCCTGTTCCGCTACACCAGCCTCCACCTCGCCCGGGAACTCAACCTCCCCGAACCGAGCGAAGCCGAGCTCGAAGAGTCCATCCGCGCGGTCCGCATCTTCGCCGGCCCGACCGGTGAGTTCGACCCGCAGGCCTACGCCGACTTCCGCGCCAACCTCAAGTCCGGCGGTCGCTACACCGAGGCCGACATCAAGCGCGTCCTCGTCGGCGACTTCCTCGTCCGCCGGGTCGGTGATCTCCTCAGCGGTCCCGGCTACGTCGACGACAGCGAAGTCGCCTTCCAGTTGGAGCGCACCGACACCACCTGGTCGGTCGAAATCGCCAAGGTCGACTACGCGACCTACGCGCCGACGATCGAGCCCACCGACGAGCAACTCCGCACCTATTTTGAGAACAACGCGTTCCGCTACGAAACGCCGGCCATGGTCCGCGTGAACTACGTGGAGTTTCCCGCCACCCGCTACCTCGCGCAGGTGCAGCTCACCGACGACGAGATTCGCGCGTTCTACGAATCCAACCCCGCGCGCTTCCCCAAGCCCGAGACCGCGACCGAAGGCGAAGCCCCGGTCGTGGGCGCCGACACCCTCGACGCCGACTTCCTCGCCGTGCGCGATCAAGTCTCCGCGGCCCTCCGCTACGATCGGGCTCGCCGTCTCGCCCAGTCCGCTGCCGCCGACATGAGCGTTGAGATTTTCGACTCCAAGCTTACCGGCGCGGCCCTCGGCGCATTCGTCGCCGAAAAGGGCGAAGTCCTGCGCACCGCGCCTCCCTTCGCCCGCAATGCCCCGCCGGCCTTCCTTGGTGGTTCGGCCCAAGCCGCCGCCGCCGCCTTCCAACTCACCAGCGACCGTCCCTTGTCCGACGCCATGCCCACCGCCGCCGGTGCCGTGGTCATGATTTTCGAAGAACGCATCGAACCCGCCCCGTCCGCATTCGAGACCGTGGTTGAGCGCGTGCGCACCGACTTCGTCGCCGCTGAAAAACGCGAGCGCTTCGCCGAGCTCGGTCGCCAACTCCGTGCCTCGCTGCAAAGCAAACTCGCCGCCGGTTCTTCCTTCGCCGACGCCGTCGCCAGCTTGGACAACACCGACGGCGCCACCATCACCACCTCCTCCTTTGAGAACTTCACCGCGATGGATCGTCCCGAAGACTTCCCCTTCTCCGTCGGTTCGGCCATGCAGAACCTCGAAGCCGGACAAGTCTCCCAAATGGTCATGACCAACAACGAGGGGCTGATCACCTACGCCGCGGCCAAGACCCTCCCGGTGCTCGACGCCAGCAATCCCCGCTACGCCGAGATGCGTGAGCAGGTGGCCGCCGCCAACAGCAACACGACCGCCAGCTCCGTCATCCGCGACCTCTTCACCCAAGAGCTGAGCGGTGGTCAGGCCAACGCCGATCTCGAGGAATAAGCCTCCGCCAAGGCTTCCATCCCCTTTCCGGCGCCCGCATCACCGCGGGCGCCTTTTTCGTGCCCCGCCCATCCCTGCTTCAAACCGTCCATCCGCTTAACCGTCGCCAGAACCGAAGTGATCACTTCGTTCGCAATCATGCGGTCGACCGCTCCAATTGATCAGAAAATGAACCAACACGCTGAAACCCCGCGACTTTTGCCGGCGTCCCGTGTATTCACTGCAGACTCTCCGCTTTTAATCATGTCCCGACTGTTTCGCTCAGCTTGCCTCATCGCTTTAAGTTTCTCCGCGCCCGTCTTCGCGCAGGAGCCGGTGCTCACCCTCGAGGAAGCGGTGGCGCGCGCGCTCGAAAAGAATTTCGCCGTGGAAATCCAGCGCTACTCCAAGGAGACGGCCTCGGCCGCGGTCGATATCGCCGACGCCAACTTCGACCCGTCGTTCTTCGTCAACGCGACCAAGAGCCTCAACCAGCAGGCCCAACCCAGCAGCACGCTCGACGGCGTCAGCTCCGAGGGTCCGCGCAGCGAGAACACCTCCATCCGCGCCGGCGCCCGCCAGCGGATCGTGACCGGCGCCAACATCGAGGTCGGCGCCAACCTCAATCGCCGCGAAACCAACTCCACCTTCTCCCTGCTCAATCCGGTCTACGCCAGCGACGTCTCCCTCACCGTCACCCAACCGCTGCTCGCCGGCTTCGGCAGCGAGGTGAACCGCGCCGCGCTCAAGCGCGCCCGACTCGGCCTGGAGCGCGCCGGACTCGATTTCGAATCCACCCTCCTCGACATCATCCGCAACGTGGAGGCCGCCTACTACAACCTCGTCTTCGCCCGCGAACAACTCGCCGTGCGCCAGTTCAGCCTCTCCGTTGCCGAGGGCCTTCTGGAAGAGAACCAGACCAAGCGCGAAACCGGCGTCGCCACCGACCTTGACGTGCTGCAGGCGCAGGTCGGCGTGGCCAACGCCAACCGTAACGTGCTCCTCGCTGAACAAACCGTGAAGGACCGGGAGGACGCGTTGAAGAACCTCATCACCCAGTTCGAACTCGACCGCCCGCTCGGAGAGGTGGCCCTGCAGCCGGTCGCAACTCCCACCGTCTCCTTTGCCGAGTCCTACCGCCTCGCCCGCGCCAACCGGCCCGACTACGCCTCCGCCGCACTCGCCGTCGAACAGTTCCGCATCGACGAAAACACCGCCCGCAACGGTCGCCGCCCTTCCCTCGATCTCAGCGCCGGCGTCGGCCTCAACAGCAACGAGGGCTCCGCCAGCGACGCCACCAGCAACCTCTGGGAGGGCGACGGCTACTCCTGGCAACTCGGCCTCTCCCTCAACGTGCCCTGGGGCTTCAAGGAAGAGAAAGCCCGCCTCGCTCAGGCCCGCGCCACGCTCAGCCGCGAAGAGACCCGTCTCCGCCAGCTCGAGCAAAGCATCATGGTCGACGTGCGCGCCGCCATTCGCTCGGTCGAGACCAACAGTGAGAGTTTCAACATCAGCCAGCTCGCCACCAAGTTGAGCCAGGACCAATTCGACCTCGAAAAGGCCCGCTTCGACGCCGGCCTCTCCACCTTCCGCCGCGTGCAGGAAGCCCAGGAGGATCTCGACACCGCCCGGGTCAACCAGATCCAGGCGGCCGTCAACCTGCGCATCGCCCTCGCCGAACTCGCCCGCCTCGAGGGCAGCTCGCTCGACCACTACGGCATCGACCTCGACGCGGCCGAGTAAACGAACCCGCTAGGCTTCGAACAACTCGTCGACCGTCACCGTCGCCGCATCGACCTCGCGGTGGGCCGGCAACTGGGTGCGAAACCACGTGCGCTGTTTCTTCACCAGCGCCCGGGTGTTGCGCGCGATCTCATCGGCCAAGTCATGCGCCGACAGATCACCGCGCAACATCGCCAGAGTTTCCCGATACCCGATGGAACCAGCCGCGCTGGGATTCTCTTCGATTCCGGCCTCCCGCAGGCGGGCAACCTCCTCCACCAGGCCGTCGGCCAACATCAGTTTGATCCGCAGCGCGATGCGCTCGTTGAGCGCCTCCGGCTCCCGCTCCAATCGCGTGCAACGCACGTCAAAATCCGCAAACGGCCCGGGTAGCGCGGCGAAGTCCGCCTGCACCTGCGCCAGGGTGCGCCCGCTCGTCCGGCAGCGTTCCAACGCCCGCAACACCCGACGCGGGTTGGCCGTATCCAAATTTCCGAGACCGTCGGGATTGAGTTCATGCAGCTCCGCCACCAGCGGCGCCAAACCCTCGCGCGCGTAGCGTCGCTCGATCTCTCCCCGCAGCTCCGGCGCCACCTCGATGGTATCGGTCACTGGACCAAAAAACGCCTTCAGGTAAAAGCCGCTGCCCCCGGTCACCAACACCGCCCGGCCCCGCGCGACGATCGCGTCGACCGCCGCGCGCGCGAGTTCGACGTAGCGCGCGATGTTCATCGGCTCGCGCGGTTCACAGATATCCACCAGGTGGTGCGGCACCCGTTCCAGTTCCTCCTGCGTCGGTTTCGCCGTGCCCAGATCCATGCCCCGATAGAACAGCAGCGAGTCGCAGGACACGATCTCCGCGCCGCGGGTTTCCGCCCACCGCAGCGCCAGCTCGGTCTTGCCGACGGCCGTGGGGCCGGTGAGCACATGGAGGCAATTGGGAGCGGCGTTCATCGCGCAGCAGTAGGGCGTGCCCAAACAATTGTTACAAGGGCGTGATATCGCGCGCTGTCGCTTCTTTTGACCTCGCCCTGCCCTGCGGCACCGGTTGCAACCAGCCCAGTTTTGCACCTCGCGCTCGTCACCGAAACTTTTCCCCCGGAGATCAACGGTGTCGCCATGACCCTCGGTCATGTCGCCGAAGGACTCACCGAACGTGGTCACGATGTCATCGTGCACCGACCGCGCCAACGCGATGAAGCAGCCGCCGCTCCCTCGCCGCACATCTATCCCGAAGTGCGTCATCCCAGCCTGCCGATTCCCGGCTACGCCTTCCTGCGTTTCGGCCTGCCCGTGCGCGGCCGCCTGCTGAAGGCTTGGCGGCTGAAGCGTCCCGACCTCGTGCACATCGCGACCGAGGGACCCTTGGGCTACGCCGCCCTGCTGGCCGCCAACAAGCTCCGCATTCCGGTCAGCTCCAGCTTCCACACCAACTTTCACCAATACAGCGCCCACTACGGTTTCGCGTGGTCGGCGCGACCGGTGCTCGGCTACTTGCGGCACTTTCACAACCGCACCCGCATCACCCTTTCGCCGTCACCCGATCTCAACGCCGAACTCACGCGTGACGGCTTCCGCGATGTTCGACTGCTCTCGCGCGGCGTGAACACCCGCGTGTTTTCACCGACCCATCGCTCAACTGAATTGCGGGCCACCTGGGGCGCGGCACCGGACGATCTGGTCGTGATCCATGTCAGCCGGCTTGCCGCCGAAAAGAACTACGACCTGCTCTTCACCTGCTACGAAGCGATCCGGCAACGCGATCCGCGCGCCAAGTTCATCATCGTCAGCGACGGCCCCGAGCGCGCCAAGCTCACGCGCCGCTATCCGTGGGCCCACTTCACCGGCTTCCTCCCGCGCGATGAGATGGCCGACCACTACGCCTCCGCCGACCTGTTTCTTTACCCCAGTCTCACCGAGACATTTGGCAACGTCGTGCTCGAAGCCATGGCCTCCGGCCTGCCCGTGGTGGCGTTTGATTACGCCGCCGCGGCGCGCTACATCGCCGATCAGCAGAACGGGCGCCTCGCGCGACTCGGCGACACGGATCATTTTCAACAAATCGCCCGTTCCATCGCCGTCGATCCGTCTGGCCGGGCTCGCCAAGGGATCGCCGCCCGCGCCACCGCGGAGACGATCCCGTGGGACGCGGTGATTGACGGACTCGAGAGGGACCTGCTGAGTGTGATCGCCTCCGCATAGGCCATGACGTCTCGGCTCGATCCCCGGCAAACCCGGACCCGCTTCATTTTCAACCCCCATTCGGGTCACAACCGCCGTGACCCCTACCTCCTGCAGCGCACCCGCGACTTCATCGCCGAGCACCAACTGAATGCACAGATCGCGCTCACCGAGCGCCCGCGCCACGCCACCGACCTCGCGCGTGCCGCCATCGCCGAGGGTTGCGAACTCGTGGTCGCGATCGGCGGCGACGGCACCCTCAACGAAGTCGCCGCCGCCCTGGTCGATTCGCCGGCCGCCCTGGGGCTCATCCCCTGCGGTTCGGGCAACGGCCTCGGCCGCCACCTCGGCATCCCCGATCCCGGTCGCGGCGCCTACCGCACCCTGCTGGACGGCCGTATTCGCACGATCGATACCGGCCGCGCCAACGGCCACGCCTTTTTCAACGCCATGGGCATCGGCTTCGATGCCGAGATCAGTTCCCGCTTCAACCACCTCACCCGTCGCGGCCTTCCTGCCTACGTGCGCACCGGCCTGAGCGCCTGGTTTGGCTACGAACCGCAGCCCTACACCATCGAGAACGGCACCGGTCGACTGGAAACCAGCGCCTTCATCGTGGCCGTGGCCAACTCCGACCAATACGGCAACGACTGCTTCATCGCGCCCGGCGCCCAGGTCGACGACGGCCAGCTCAACCTCACCGTGCTCAAGCACGTCTCGACGCTCAACGCGCTGCCGCTCGCCTGGCGCCTCTTCCGCGGGAAACTCGACGGCAGCCCGCAGGCCGCGCGCATGGCCGGCGCCCATTTCACCATCACCCGTCCGGCCGCCGGCCCCATTCACACCGACGGCGAAGTTCACGAAACCGGCGCGGTCATCGACGTGGAGGTCCGTCCGTCGAGCCTGCGCGTTTTGGTTCCCGCCGACAGGTAACGTTACCGTGACGAAAGCGCCGTGCCCCTAGGCAAGCCCCCCTCAAACCTGCTACGCTGCGCTCACCCATGACACCAAAACCGCTACGGGTGAGGACCGTGATCATCTCAGATGTGCACTTGGGCACACACGACTGCAAGGTGCGCGAGGTGAATCACTTCCTGAAACACACGCGCTGTGAGAAGCTCATCCTCAATGGTGACATCATCGATGGCTGGCGCCTGAAGAAAACCGGCCACTGGCCCAAGAGCCACACCCGCTTCATCCGGCTGGTGCTCAAAAAACTGGAGAAGAAGAACACCGAAGTCATCTACCTGCGCGGCAACCACGACGACGTGCTCGCCAAGTTCCTGCCCCTTGATTTTGAGAACCTGCAGATCGTGGAGGACTACGTGCACGAAACGCCCAAGGGGAACTACTTCGTGCTGCACGGCGATGTCTTCGACACGGTGACCAAGAACTTTGTGTTCCTCGCCTACCTGGGCGACTGGGGCTACCGGCTGCTCATGCGCATCAACCGCCTCTACAACCACTGGCGGGCTTGGCGCGGCAAGGAGTATTACTCCCTCTCCAAGGCGGTGAAGGCACGCGTAAAACAGGCCGTCAACCACGTGTCCAATTTCGAGGAACACATCGTCGAGCTCGCCCGCAGTCGCGACTGCATCGGCGTCATGTGCGGGCACATTCACACCGCCGCCGACAAGGTCTACGACGGGGTCCACTACCTCAACAGCGGCGACTGGGTGGAGTCCCTCACCGCCATCGTTGAACACGACGACGGCCGTTTCGAGATCATCGACTTCGCCGACTTCGTGCAAACCTACCCCATGCCGGAACAGGACGACCCGGACCGCGCCGACGCCAACGATCTGATCGAATCGGTGGAGCCCCGCGCCACACCGTCGACCTCCAGCGCGGCCTAACCCGCCACGACCACGCGATCGCGCCCGTCTGATTTCGCGCGATAGAGTGCCTTGTCGGCCGCCGCGATCACCGCTTTGGCGGTCGTCGCATGATCCGGCACCGTCGCGACGCCCGCGCTGGTCGTTACGGCGATTGCCTTTCCCTCTTCGTCGATTTCGTAGGGCTGCTTGCGCACCGCGCTGACCAACCGCTGGGCCGTGTCGGCGGCCTCTTCGGCGGTGAGCTCGATCAAAAGCACGGCGAGTTCCTCGCCCCCAAATCGCGCCAAGCGGTCGACTTTGCGCATCAAGCCGCTCAGGCGCCGGGCCGTCTCGCGCAGCACCGCGTCGCCCGCCGGGTGACCATGTTGGTCGTTGATCGACTTGAAGTGATCGAGGTCGAGCAGCACGAGGGAGAAACTGCGGCCAAAACGCTTCGCCCGCTCCGTCTCCTCGGCGAGCATACGGTTGAACTCACGACGGTTGAGCAGACCGGTGAGCGCATCGTGGGTGGCAAGACGTTTCAGCTCGGCCAGGGTCTCGCTGAGTTTCAGTGCATAGCGCAGAGAACGCTCCAACATCGAGGCCGAGATCTCGCCCTTCACCAGGTAATCGAGCGCGCCCGCGTTCATCGCTTCGATATCGATGTCCGATGAGGACTCGGCGGTCAGAAAAATGATCGGCACGTCGCAGCCATGGTCCTTGGCCTCGCGGATGAGTTCCAAGCCGTCGCGCGGCCCAAGCTGGAAATCCAGCAGGCACGCCGTGTGTTCGCCGCTGAGCAAACGCTCCAGTCCCTCCTCGTAGGTGGCCGCCCACTCAAAGTCGTAGGCCTCGCCCCGGAACGCCTTCAGCTGTTGCTGAACGATGCGTGCCTGCAGGCGATCGTCGTCGATGAGTAATAACTTGCGCGGCTCCATTCGAGAGGGTCCAAAAGGCCCGGTCGACCGGTTCGCTTCAAGCGTTATTCCGGAATTCAAACGCTCCGACTGGTCAACCGCGCCCCACCCCGGCCACCAGATCCGTCACCTTGGCCGCCATGGCCGGACCAATCTCAGCGCGCGCATCCACCCGGTCACGAATCACGTTCACCAAGGCACTGCCCACCACGACGCCATCGGCGTGCGCCGCGACTTCGGCGACGTGCTCGCGCTTTGAAATACCAAAACCCACCACGACCGGCAGCTCCGTGTGGCGTTTGATCGCGGCGACCGCATCCGGCACGTTGGCGGCCACCGTATCGCGCTCGCCCGTCACCCCTTCGCGCGACACGTAGTAAATGAATCCGCTCGTCGCCGCTGTGATGGTCGGCAGGCGCGCTTCCGGCGTCGTCGGCGCCACGATGAACACCGTCTTCATCTGGAGTTTAGCACAGGCGGCCGACAATTCGTCCGCTTCCTCCGGCGGCAGGTCGAGGGTGAGCAAACCATCGAGGCCAGCCTCCTTGGCCCGTTGCACGTAAGCTTCAACGCCGTTGGAGAAGACGAGGTTGTAATAGGTGTAGAACACGATCGGGGTCTCGGGAAACTCCTCCCGCAGCTTGGCCACGAGCGCGAACACCCGCTCCGCCGTCATGCCGCCTTCCAACGCCCGCTGGGCCGCGAGTTGGTTGGTGAGACCGTCGGCCAGTGGATCGGAGAACGGCACCCCCAGCTCGAGCACATCGACGCCGTTGCGCAACAGGGCGCGGCAAGCTTCGAGCGAGCTCTCAAAATCCGGATCCCCCGCACAGAGGTAGGCCACAAAGGCGGCGCGGTTTTGGGCCTGGGCACGGGCGAAAGCTTGGGCGATGCGATCCATGAGCCCTCCATCGCGGCAAATTCCCCTCCCGGGGGCAAAGCCTATTTCCGGTTGGGACCGGATCAGCTCAGCTCAAATTCGACCAATACGGGACGGTGATCGGAGAGCATCGAGCGCACGACGTGGCAATGGGGCTCGCGCGCCCGTGGCGGCACAAAGACAAAATCCAACAAACGCGCCGGCAAAGGCGATGGAAAGGTGCGACCGCGCCGCGGGTGCAGGGTGTAACGCCCCAGGTCCTGGAGGTGGCGATTGAGCGCCGCCGTCACATCGGAGGCGGTGCCCGGCGTGTTGAAGTCGCCGCAGACGATGGGCAGGGCCGGCCATTCGCCGCCGTGTGCCCGGCGCTTCTCCCGCAGAAAGTCCAAGAGCTGTTCCAATTGCCGAAAACGATGGTTCCGCGACCGATAGTGGAGGTGCAGGTTTACGATGGGCAGGCGCATGCCGTGCAGATCGACCTCGGCGAAAATGAAGCCCTTTTCGCCGATCTGTCGTTGGCCGAAACTCACCGTCTCCGACGCGATGATCGGGTAGCGCGAAAGCAGACCGTTGCCGTAAGCGAGATTGATCAAACCCTCGCGTTTGTTGTGCACGCCGAAAACCGAATACGGCAGCCCGGTGTGCTGACTGAGGTAATCGAGCTGATCGAAGTTGCCCGCCCAGCGCGAGCGCTGGTCGATCTCCTGCAGGGCCACAATATCGGCGTCCAAGCGAGCCAGCAAATCACCGATCTTGCGCAGATTGCGGCGTAGCTTTTCCGCCGACGTGATCCCCTGGATCGGGTTCAGACCCCGCCCATGGGCAATATTGAAAGTCACAATCCGCACCCGGTGCACGCCCTATCACTGTCCAGCTCCCCCACCGGATCAAGTTTCCAAGGCAGCACAATATATTCCGCTTGCGTTATATTCCATCATGGGAATGTTGCGGCGCCATGCAGCTCGTCGAAATCTACCAATGCCTCTGTGACCAGACCCGTCTGCGCATCCTGAACTTGTTGCTGCAGGGCCCGCTTTGCGTGTGCCACATTCAGGAGATTCTTGACGAGAAGCAGGTGAAAATCTCCAAGCACCTCGCCTACCTCAAAGAGCGTGGCCTGGTCACCGCCGAGCGCCGCGGCACCTGGATGGTTCACGCCATCCCGGCCGAGCGCAGTCCCGAGCTCGAACGAAACCTCGCCTGCCTGCAGGACTGCGCTCGTGAGAACCCCCTCTTCACCGCCGATCTCAAACGTCGTCGCAAGTTGGCCTGCGATGTCGACGCGATCACGTCCTGCTGCTCCTGAACCCTTCAACCATCATCTTTATGTCCTCCTCATCCCTCGAAACCACCTCCGCCGCCGTCACCATCCACGAGCTCAAGGCCGCCCTCGGCGCCGCCCCCGAGCTTCCTCTCACCGTCATCTGGACCGACGGTGAAGCCATCGAACCACACTTCCATGTGACCGAAGTGGGTCGCGTGCAGAAAGACTTTGTCGATTGCGGCGGCACCGTCCGTCGCGAGGTGACCTGCTTGCTCCAGACCTGGGTCGGGCCCGATGAGGATCACCGCATCACCGCAGACAAACTGCTCAAAGCCTTCGCCCACGCCGCGCCCATTCTCGGCGACGAAAACCTGCCGGTGGAACTCGAATACGAGGCCTGCAATGTGGTGCAGCTCAAGCTGGCTGAGATCCGCCAGGAAGCCGACCGCTTCGTCATCCAGCTCGGCCACAAACACACCGATTGCCTCGCCAAGGACGTGTGCCTGCCCGGCTCCGGTTGCTGCTGAGCGTTGTTCATCCGCCCCCTGTCTCCCTCACCCCCGCCATGTCCGACGCCGTCGCCAAGAACATGAGTTTCCTCGACCGCTATCTCACGGTCTGGATCTTCGCCGCCATGGCTGTGGGCGTGTTGCTCGGCCATTTTTTCATCACCGACGCCGAGGCGTTTTTCGCCCCGCTCACCCTCGGCACGACCAACGTGCCCATCGCGATCGGCCTCATCCTCATGATGTATCCGCCGCTGGCCAAGGTGCGTTACAGTCGCCTCCCGCAGGTGTTCGGCAACCCGCGGGTGCTCAGCCTCTCGCTCGTGCTCAACTGGTTTATCGGCCCGCTGCTCATGTGGGGTCTCGCCGTGGTCTTCCTGCGCGACCACCCCGGCTACATGGTGGGACTCATCCTCGTCGGCATCGCGCGCTGCATCGCCATGGTCCTGGTCTGGAATGACCTCGCCGACGGCAGCCGCGAATACGCCGCCGCCCTGGTCGCGCTCAACAGCGTCGCGCAAATCCTGACCTACGGCCTCTACGCGTGGTTCTTCCTCACGGTGCTCCCGCCCCTGGTCGGCTTGGAGAGCACGATCGTCGAGGTTTCGATGGGGCAGATTTTTCAGAGCGTCATGATCTACCTCGGCATTCCCTTCGCGGCCGGCGCGCTCAGTCGAGTGGTGCTGGTGCCGCTCAAGGGTGAGGCGTGGTATGAAAAGACCTTTCTACCGCGCATCTCCCCACTCACGCTCGGCGCCCTGCTCTTCACCATCGTGGTGATGTTCACCTTCAAGGGGGACACCATCGTGCAGCTGCCGCTCGACGTGCTGCGCATCGCGGTGCCGCTGCTGGTGTATTTTGCCACGATGTTCCTCGTGAGCTTCGTCCTCGCCGGACGGGTCGGCGCGACCTACGAGCAGGCCACCTCGGTCGCGTTCACTTCGGCGGGCAACAACTTCGAACTCGCCATCGCCGTCGCCATCGCGGTCTTCGGCGTCGACTCCGCGATCGCCTTGGCCGCCGTGGTCGGACCGCTCGTCGAAGTCCCCGCCCTCATTGCCCTTGTCCACGTGGCCTTCTGGTTCCGCCGCCGCTGGGCGGCGCGTGCCGCCTGAAACATTGCTTTGCCCACTTACGCTTCATGAAACCCAACATTCTGATTCTCTGCACCGGCAACTCCTGCCGTAGTCACATGGCCGAAGGCCTCTTGCGCGCCGCCGCCGGCGACCTCGTCGAGGTGCACAGTGCCGGCTCGAATCCGGCGGGCTACGTCCACCCCAAAGCCATTGCGGCGCTGGCTGAACTCGGCCTCGACATCTCGAGCCACAGCTCGAAGCACATGAATGAGTTCCTCGACCGCGACATCCACACCGTGATCACCGTCTGCGGCAACGCCGACCAAGCCTGCCCGACCTACCCGGGTCAGGTGGATCGGTATCACTGGGGCTTCGACGACCCGGCCCACGCCACCGGCACCGAGGAAGAAATCATGGCGGAATTCCGCCGCGTGCGGGACGAAATCAAACTGGTCTTCGAAGCCTACGCCGCCGGCTTGAAGGCGGGACGCACGCTCGCCTGAACCTACGGATCGATCGGGCGTAAAGCCCGCCCGACAATCCAGTTGCCGCGGAATCGTCGCTGCGCGACGCCCCTTCCGGGCAGCTTCGCCGCCCTCCACAAACCCGCTTCGCGGGTTCAAATCCCTCGGGTATCCTCCTGCCCCGACCTAGCCGAATTCGTGAATCGTCAATCCGGCTTCCAAAAAATGGGGCGACCAACGGGATTGGCGGCGCCTGCGGCTTGTTCCGCTGGCGCGGAATCGTCGCTGCGCGACGCCCCTTCCGGCCAGCTTCGCCGCCCTCCACAAACCCGCTTCGCGGGTTCAAATCCCTCGGGTATCCTCCTGCCCCGACCTGGCCGAATTCGTGAATCGTCAATCCGGCTTCCAAAAAATGGGGCGACCAACGGGATTGGCGGCGCCTGCGGCTTGTTCCGCTGGCGCGGAATCGTCGCTGCGCGACGCCCCTTCCGGGCAGCTTCGCCGCCCTCCACAAACCCGCTTCGCGGGTTCAAATCCCTCGGGTATCCTCCTGCCCCGACCTAGCCGAATTCGTGAATCGTCAATCCGGCTTCCAAAAAATGGGGCGACCAACGGGATTCGAACCCGCGACCCCTAGAATCACAATCTAGTGCTCTAACCAACTGAGCTATGGTCGCCGTAAAGGGGCCGGAAAACTCGACGCGCTTTGGGCCTCTGTCAATGCAGAGTTTTATCTCAAAATCGCGAGTTTCCCAAGGGGCCGGGCACCTCAGACTTCCGGGGTGTTCTTCGTCGCCTCGGTGTGGCGCACGTCCCGGCCCTTGGCCAGGTAGATCATCTCCTCGGCAATGTTGGAGGCGTGGTCGGCAATCCGTTCGATCGACTTGGAGATGAACATCAGGTCCAAGGCCCGGCTGGTGACCGTCGGGTCTTCGATCATGTAGCTGGTGAGCTCCCGATAGAGCTGCTTGTTGATCGCATCCACATCGGCATCGCGCTTGCAGACCCCCAAGGCCTTGGCCTCGTCCTCCTGCAGGAAACAGTCGAGCGCATCACGCAACATCTCCACCGCGATGCGACCCATGCGCGGCAGGTCGACGTAAGGCTTGATCGGCGGGTGCGCGGCGAGTTTGGCGACGCGGCGAGCAATGTTGGTGGCTTCATCCCCCACTCGCTCGAGGTCATGGCTGGCCTTCATGCCGACAATCACGAGGCGCAATTCGGTCGCGACCGGCGAGCGCAGGCTCATGTAGCGCACCGCCTCCTCGTCGATTTTGATCTCGAGTTGATCGAGCTCGTCGTCGGCGGCGGTGACCTGATCGGCCAGCGAGATATTGCCTTCCACAACGGCCTCGACCGCCTGACGCACTTGGCGCACAGCGATCTCGCCCATCAGGACGAGTTGGGAGCGGAAGGTCTCGAGCTCGGAATCAAAAAAGCGTTTCATAGGTGGAAGCGGGCGGAATCGGCCACGGGTTCAATCAACCAAAGCGACCAGAGACATAGGCTTCGGTCTGTGGGTTGCCCGGATTCATGAAAATTGTCTGCGTTTCCGCATATTCGATCAACTTGCCGAGGTAGAAAAACGCGGTGCGATCGGAGCAGCGCGCGGCCTGCTGCATGTTGTGGGTCACGATCACGATGGTGAATTTGGACTTCAGCTCGTGAATCAGTTCCTCGACCTTCGCGGTGGCGATCGGGTCGAGCGCCGAGCAGGGCTCGTCCATCAGGATAATCTCGGGCTCCACCGCGATGGCGCGGGCAATGCAAAGGCGCTGTTGCTGGCCGCCGGAAAGGCCGAGGCCGCTGGTGTGCAGGCGATCCTTCACCTCATCCCAGAGAGCGGCACCACGCAGGGAGCGCTCCACCACCTCATCGAGGTGGGCCTTGTTGTTCACGCCCTGGAGGCGCAGGCCATAGGTGATGTTCTCGTAGATCGATTTCGGAAACGGGTTGGATTTCTGGAAGACCATCCCCACGCGCTTGCGCAGCTCGATCACGTCGACGTCGGAGCGGTAGATGTCGATATCGTGGATCTTGATCTCCCCTTTCGCGACCCGGGCGCCGTCGATGAGATCGTTCATGCGGTTGAGGCAGCGCAGGAGGGTGGACTTGCCGCAGCCCGACGGGCCGATGAAAGCGGTGACCTTCTTCTCCGGCACTTTCAGCGAGATGTCGAAGAGGGCCTGCGACTCACCGTAGTAGAAATCAACGTTGTTGATATCGATGATCGTGCGATCGGCGGCTGCCGGCGGCTTCGTGGTCGCCTGAGCGGCGGCGGCCGGGGCGGAAGTCGGAGTGGACGACGGTGAATCCATGGTGGTGACGAGAGTGGGCATGACGTTGGCAGCACGTCCCTTACCAGCGGTAGCGGGAACGCAGTCGGTTGCGAAGAATAATCGAGGTCGTGGCGATGAGGGCGACGATGGCGAGGAAGACGAAGGCCGTGCCGTATTGCACCCGCTCGGAATACTCGTTTTGCGGGATCTTCGAGCTCACCACGTAGATGTGATACGGCAGCGCCATCACACCCTGGAAAAGGAAGTCCATCACCCGCTCCACCTCCCAGGGCAGCTTGTCACGGATGACGTAGGCGGCGGTGAACATGATGGGCGCCGTCTCGCCGGCCACACGGGCGATACCCAGAATCGAAGAGGTCAGGATGCCCGGCGTCGCATACGGCAGGACCGCCTTGCGAATGGTCTGCCACTTGGTCGCGCCGAGGGCGAGCGAGCCTTCCCGAAAGCCTTTGGGCACCGCCTTGAGCGACTCTTCGGAGGCCGTGATCACCACCGGCAGCACCATGAAGGCGAGCGTGAACCAACCGGCCATGAGGGAGACGTTCCAACCGAAGAAGATCACAAACATGCCGAACCCGAAGAGGCCAAACACGATCGAAGGCACGCCCGCCAGGTTCAGGATGGCGAGTCGAATGGCCCGCACCACCGGTCCCTGCTTGGCATACTCGTTCAGATAAATGGCACTGGCCACACCAAGCACCAGCGCGATGGTCATCGACCCGACAACGAGCAGGATCGTGCCGACGATGTTGGGGAAAATTCCGCCGGCCGAATACACGTAGGTTTTCGGATTCAGATCGGGCGCAGTCTCACCATTGGCCGCCGCCTGAGCTTCGAGGTTACCGCGAAACTCCCGATATTCGTCGTCGGCCAACTCATATTTCTGGCCCTGATACTCGAACACGTAGAGGGACTTCGGCGCCTCGGTGAGGAACGGCACGTTGATGAACGGAAACGACGTCTGGAAGACCGTCTTCGACCCCTTGATGATGATGTCGCCGAAGACGACCAGACCCGCCGCGAGGATCACGTAGGTGGCGAGGCGGAAGATCCAGTTGATCCCGGTCTCGGCCCGGCGGCGCGGGCTGGGACGGGCGGAAAAGAGGTGTTGATTTTCGTCGCTCATGCCAGGTCCTCAGCCGATGGAAATGCGGTAACGTTGCACGATCTTTTGCGCGATGTAGTTGATGAGCAGCGCGATAAAAAAGAGTAGCATGCCCACGACGAACAGCGCGCGGTAGTGAATGCCGCCCTGCACCACTTCGCCCATCTCCTGCGCGATGATGCCGGTCATGGTGTGCACCGGTTGGGTGAACGCGGCGAAGCCGGTCGAAAAGTCCGGTATGGCGATGCGGTTACCGGCGCACAGCAGCACGACCATGGTTTCGCCGATGACGCGGCCAAAACCCAGCAGCACCGCCGAAATGATACCGGAGAGCGCCGCCGGCAGGATGATGCGGATGATCGTCTGGAGACGTGTCGCGCCGAGGGCGAAAGAGGCCTCCTTGAAGGCGCGCGGCACGTTTTGCAGCGCGTCCTCGGCCAAGGTGAAAATCGTGGGCACGGCGATGAGCGCGAGCAGCACGCCGGCGGTCAGCGCGTTGAGGCGTTCGGCCACCGGGAAGCCCGGCACCCAGCTCAACCATTCCCAACCCGACATGACCCGCAGGGCTTCACCCAGCACCGCAATGCCGAAGAAGCCGAGCACGACCGAAGGAATCGCGGAGATGAACTCGATGCAGGGTTTGATGAAACGGGACTCCCGTTCGTGGGCCAATTGGTTGACGTAGATGGCCGCACCGACCCCGAGCGGCACCGCCAGCGCGAGCGCCACCATCGAGACCATGAGCGAACCGGTGAAAAGCGGCAGCACGCCATACCAATCCTGCCAGAAACTCGCGGTCAGCCAGCGGCTGCCCGTGAGGAAACTGGATACGGCTTTGGAGAACGGCACCGGTTCCGCGTAGTCCCAGGCCGCCATTTTCTCTTCAATGCGCGGGAAGTTCGCCATGTAGTCCCGCACGAGTTGCTTGAAGCGCTCCAAACGCGCCTCGAGTTCGGGCGTGGCCAGCTCGGGGTTCGGTTGGTCGAGCACCCGTTGCAGACTCGCGGCAAAGTCGGCGTTCAATTCCTGGTAAACCGGGAAAAAATCCAACAAGGGCTGCACCTCGGCGCCGTAGTCGATCTCGTCGGTCGTGACGGCGGCGGCTTCCTCCTTCAGCCCCTCGGCCAACAACTGACGGCGTTCCTCAAGACGGTCTTCGTTGATGAGTGCGCGCGTCTTGATCGCAGTGGCGAGGTCGCCGAGATCCATGACCGCTCCCCGCAGCGGTTCGACGGTATCGCCAAAGTCATAGGAATAGTCGTCCAGCGCCATGAGGCGACGGTTGGCCTCGGCCAACTCCAGCCCCTCCTCCTGCGTGTAGTGCTGGAAGGATTTGATGCGCAGATCGAAAAGGTAGCGCGTGAGCGCGGTATGGTCCTCCTCCTGCTGCCGCATGAAATCAACATACTCGAGCCCGGCCTTGCGGTAGAGTTCGAGGTTGGCCCGGTTCTGCGCAAAGAACCCGGCACCCTCCCTGAACAGGAAGATCGTGATGAGCCCCAGCACGACCACGGCCACGAAGGCGTTGCCGCCAAAAAACGCCTGGATGCACTCGTCGAGCGTAAGCCCGAGGAAACGCGTGCGCGTCTTGGTGATCGCAAAGGCTGGGCGGGAGGAGGAAGGGCTATCCATGCGGCGGCGTTGAAGCAATGGTCCGGGTGGGACAAAGCAGCAGAGGGGCCCGCCTGACGAGCGTCAAGGGGCCCCCGTGTGACAATCCTGCAAAGGGTCGCGTCAGCTGGGTTTATTTGACCGGCACGAAACCGATTTGACCCACCACGGCCTGACCCTCGTCGCTGAGCGTGAAGTCGATGAAGTCGGCGGCAATGCCTTCGGCCTCACCGTTGGTGTAATAGAAGGTCGGGCGGGCGTAGGGATAGTCCTTCGACTGCACGGCGGCCTTGCTGGGCTTGCTGCCTTCGATCGAGACGACCGCGGTGCCCGGGGTGTCGGCGTAGGCCAGGCCCACGTAACCGATCCCGTTCGGGTTGCCGGCGACCTCGGAAGCAATCTGTTCGTTGCCCGCCATCTTCTGGGACGAGGGCGCATAGTCGCGGCGCTTCATGGCGAGGTCCTTGAAGTCGGAGTAGGTGCCGGAGGCGGTGTTGCGGGTGTAGATCGAGATCGGGCCGGCGGGACCACCCACGGCGGACCAGTCGGTGATGTCGCCGGTGAAGATACGTTCCACCTGGCGCTTGCTCAGTTCCTTCACCGGGTTGTTGGCGTTCACGAGAATGGCGATGCCATCATAGGCCACGATGGTCGGCTTGAGGGTCACGCCCTTGGCGCGGCCGGCGGACATCTCGGTCGGCTTGGCGCGACGGGAGGACATGCCGATCTGCGCGGTGTTGTCGATGACCGCGGCGATGCCGGTCGAAGAACCCTCGGCCGCGATCTCAAAGGAGACACCGGGGTGCTTGGCGCGGTAGGATTCCGCGAGCATCGGCACGAGTTTCGCGCCCAGGGTATCGGAGCCCTTGATGACGAGTTTCTGGGCCGTGGCCGGAGCGACGAGCGCGGCGCTGAGGGCGAGCAGGGAGAGAAGCTTTTTCATGTGCTTGTAAGGAATTTGAGGAAAGGAAGGGCCTTAGAAGTTAACCTGCATCTGCGAACGGATGCCGTTGGCCGATTCGTCAACGCCGCCGCGTTCCGCCGTGCCGTGCACGTAGCCGAACTGCAGTTTCAGGTCCGAACCGACAATGTAGTAATTAAAGCCGAAGTAGTATTCGGTGAGGTTGTCGCCGGTGAGCGAAGCCGGTGCGGAGCGCACGCCGTCGGAAACCTTGATGCCACGACCATCGGAGTCGGTGTAGCTGTAGCGGGCGGCAAATTGAAACTGTTCGGTGATATCGTAGGTGCCCTGCACCCACACGCCCCACGGCGAGGCGTCGCGGCCGGCCCCGATGCCATCATCGACGCTGGCTTGGAGGTATTCACCCTGGAACGCCCACGGACCGTTACCGATGTTGGCGTAGAGATTGAAGAGCGAGATGTCGCTGCCTTCGGTCGGGTTCTTGCCGCCCTGATCGGGCAGCAGACCGGCGGCGGCACCGAGACGGTAGGAGGTCTCACCGGCGAGACCGGAGTAACCGGCGTCGGCCCAATAGGCGAAGACGTTGTTGCTGTCGTTGCCGGCGGTGGAGGCACCACCGGGACCTTCGGTGCGCTCCGGGTTGGTGAGCGCGGCACCCCAGTAAAAACCGGTGGACTTCTGTTTGCGGGCGTTGGGGTTGGCCTCGAAGAAGACGCCGGTGCGATAGGAACCGGCGCCGAGGCGGCGGCCATTGTTGCCCTCCACAAAATAACGGGTGGCGCCGGAACGCTCGATGGCGTCGAGGCTGCCGGAAGAGGTCCACTCCTCCATGCCGAAGTTCACCTTGCGCACGCCGATATCGACGGCGAAGGGCAACTGGTCGCCGAGGTAGCCGGCGTATTCGATGTAAGCCTTGTCGAAGTTTTCACCGGCGAAGTCGTAAACCAGGTTGGCGGACCAACCGGCGCCGAGCTTGGCAGCGGCGCCAAAGTAGAGGCGGCGGAGAAAGATGTGGCTCGTGTCCGCCACATTGGCATCGGAGCTGAGACCGGCATACTGGACTTGCAGGCGACCGCTGATCGAAAGCGAGTGGGTGGACTTGCCACCGGAAATCGAGCTGATGACCGCGGCGTGGGATTCCGCGGTCAGTTCGGCGCGAATGTCTTCGGCTTCCTGATCGGTAAGAACGCCCTTGCGAACAAGGACATTGAGCAGCGCACCGCTGTCTTGGGCGGCGGCAAAGGAGGCGATACCGCCGAGGAGGGCGCCGAGGAGCGCCACGCGTCTGAACAAGGAGTTAGTCATGGATGGTGTAGAGAAGCGCCGCACCGGCTCGGTGGCGACGGGGGCGGACTCTGCCCGACCTTTGTTACAGTTCCGTGACGGCCATGTTACGGTGCGGGAACTTTGCTCATTCTGTCACCGTTTTGCCGGCTTTCTGTAACATTGCCGCGAGTCTGTCACAAGAACCGCCGCTTTTGGCCTGCTGAGCGCCATCCGAATGTCACAAAAAGGCCGCCTCATGGTCGAGGCGGCCCAGGAAAAGAAATGGCGGTGTGCGACGCCGAATCAGTGCTGCAAGGGCACGAACCCAACCTGCTCGGCGATGCGTTGGCCGTCCTCGCTGAGAGTGAAGGCGATGAACTCAGCCACGATGCCCTCGGGCTCGCCGTTGGTGTAGTAGAAGGTCGGACGCGCGTAGGGATAGTCACCGGAGTTGACGGAAGCCGCCTCCGGCAGGTGGCCATCGATGGTGGCGATCTTGACGCCCGGAGCATGCGAATAGGCGAGGCCCACGTAACCGATGCCGTTGGGGTTGCCCGCGACTTCCGAGGCGATCTGTTCGTTGCCCGCCATCTTCTGCGAGGACGGCGCGTAGTCGCGCTTGCGCATGGCGAGGGCCTTGAAGTCCGAGTAGGTGCCGGAAGAGGTGTTGCGGGTGTAGACCGAGATCTCGCCCGGGTTGGAGCCAACGGCCGCCCAGTCGGTCACTGCACCGGTGAAGATCTGCTCCACCTGGCGCTTGCGCAGGTCGGTGATCGGGCTGTCGGCGTTCACAATCACGGCCAAGCCGTCAAAGGCGACCGTGTGCTCCGTCATTGCGACCCCCTTGGCCGAAGCAGCCGAAATCTCGGTCGGCTTGGCCGAGCGACTGGACATGCCGATGTCGGCCGTGCCGTCGATCACGGCGGCGATGCCGGTGGAGGAACCTTCGGCGGCGATCTCAAAGGAGACGCCGGGGTGGCGGGCTTTAAATTCCTCCGCGAGAATCGGGACCAGTTTCGCGCCGAGCGTATCGGAGCCCTTGATCACGATCTTTTGCGCCGAGGCCGAGCTGACGGCGGCCACGACGGCGAGGGTGCAGCCCAAAAGGAAACGGAGAGGAGTTTTCATCGCGACGAGCGTGAGCGGTGCCGTGGAAAACGCTCCAGCGTTTTCGGTGACAGCCGGGTAACGTTTGCGTGACGCCGTCACCTCGCCGTCACGCCCCTCCCCGTTCGCGCCCCAAAAAAAGCGGGCCACCGAAGTGGCCCGCTCGTTTCGCAAGAGACTCGAAAGAAGGTCTTAGTCGACCTCGTAAACCTCGACGATGGCGAGACCGGTCGCGCCGTCGACGCCGCTCACTTCGATCGAGTAGACGCCCGGAGCGAGGGTCGCGATCATGGAGCAGTCGCCGGTCTCGGTCAGCGGGAAGGCACCGACCGAGGAGCTCACGCCCACGGTCTGCGTGCGAACCACGCGGGAGACGTCGAGGGGCTCGGTGCTGCCCGCCTTGAAGAGGCGGACCTGGGTGGCAGTGATGGTGCCGGTGAGGCCGATGCCCGGGGTGGCGAGGGTCGGACCCGCGACGCGGATGAGGACCGTCTGCACCTGGGAACCGTTGATCACGAAACCAGCGTTGAGGGTCTGCAGGCCCGTGCCCACGAAACCGCGGGTGGAGATGTTGACCGGCTTGGAGGTGGAGTTCGGAACGATCGAGGTGGTGACGGCCGGATCGTCGGCGCGCGCAGTGCCTTCACCGCTGCCGGCATCTTCCAGGGGACCGGCGGCGGAAACGTAACCGGCGAGGGAGATGTTGGTCCAACCCTGGATCCAGAGGTCGTTGCCGAAGGCGCCAACGTAGTCGGTCACTTCCGCGCCAGCGGCGCTGGCGTCAAACACCGTGGTGTTCCAGATCGGGGAAGTCGCCTTGTCGGCGGAACGCGGGTCGAGAGCCTGGGAGAGCGCGGTGCGGGACACGCCGATCAGCATCGGGTCAGCGATCATGTTGTTGAGCGTGGCATCGGTGAAGTAGGAGACGGCGTCCAAGTCACCGGAGCTGCCGGAGGTGCCCCAGGCGGCGGTGGTGTTGGAGGCGGCGTCGTGGCTCCACCAGACGTTGCTCTTGAGCTCGGGCATGACATCGCCGATGTCCTTCTCGATCTCGATGCCGGCCTTGAAGTCGATGAACACGGAGTTCACGAGGTGCACGGTGGCGTTGTCACGCGGGTTGATCGGAGCGGCGGCGCTGGAGTCGCCGAGACCGATGGCGGTGAGGTTGGAAACCCACACGTTACCCTTGGGGGTGTCGGCAACCGAAGAGGTCTCGCCGTCCCACTCAATGGCCTTGTCGCCGAAGGGCTCTTCACCGGTGTTCACCTGAATGGTGAAGAGGTATTGCAGCGTGCCGCGGAAGCCGGTGTCGAAGTCGAAGGAGTCGTCACCGCAGAAAGCCGCCACAAGGTGGTCGGGGGATACGGTGCCGCCGAAAAACTCGTAACCGTCGTCGTAGTTGGCGAAGACCTCGATGTAGGAGAGCGTCGTGCCGGAACCGACACCACCGCAGGTGAGACCATTGATCTCATTGCCGGCGCCGAGGTCGGCACCACCGTGACGGATGGAGACGTAGGTCATCACGCCCGAGCTGTCCTCATCGTTGCTGCCGCCGAAGGTGATGAGCGGAATCTGGTCCGAAGTGACGGAAACGCCTTCGATCTGATCTTCGACCGGGCTGCTGGCCGTCGTGCCGTCGGCACGGGAGTTGATCTTGGCGTTGCCGAGGAGGATCACGCCACCCCACAGACCCTTGCGATTCGGTCCGAGGGAACCATCGAGCGGATCGAGCTCGGAGGTGAAGACGATGGGGGCCTCGGCAGTGCCTTCGGCCATGATCTTGGAGTTCTTGGTGATGATGAGAGCCGCGGCGCCAGCGCCGGAGCTGACTTCGCCCTTGATGACGGTGCCGGGGTCAATCGTCAGCGTCGCGCCGTTCGTCACGAAGACGTAGCCGCTGAGTTTATATTCGTTGTTCGCCGTCCAATGGGTGTCGGCGGTGATCGAGCCGCTCACGTTCACGGTCGCGGCGTGCAGTGAGGCCGCGGCGGCCATGAGCGCCACGGAGATCAGGGATTTCAGTTTCATTCTTTTTCTTGGGTTGTTGTGTATGGACACAGGGATCGGTTTGCCCGGCTCACTCGAAGAGGTAGCTGAGCGAAAGGGAGAAGCTGCGACCGGCGTGGTAGCGGCTGTAGACGAGGTCACGGTCGGGAAGCCCGATCAGTTTCTCCTTGGCGGAATCGAGGAGATTTTTGGCGCTGAACTTCAGCTTCCAGCGGGTGCCGAAACGCTGGCTCAACACAAAGTTGAGGTCGGGCGACGGCTGCTCATAAACGTCCGGCATCGGGCCGAAGACGACGAGGTCGAGGCGCTCGCCGACGACGTTGTAGGACAGGGTCGCGGAGGTGCCCCACTCTTCACGCGAGTAGTTGACGTCGGCGTTGAACACATAGGGCGACTGGCCCAGCAGCTCGCGCTTGTTCGAGGCGTTGGGATCGTAGCCGCGCAGGATGGACATCTCCGCCTCGGGAATCGTCACCTCGGACTCGATGAAGGTGAGGTTGCCCCCGACCGACCAGCGGCTGAACGCCTCGCCGAGGAAGCTGAGGTCGCGGCGGAATTCGAACTCGATGCCGTAGACCGTGCCCTGCTCCACGTTTTGCGGCTGAATCGAACCCACCGCCGGCTGGTAGAGCACCTCGATCGGGTTGCTCATGTCCTTGTAGAACGCGCTGACCGCGACGGTCTCGCCCTTGCCGGGGAACCACTCCCAGCGCAGGTCAAAGTTGTCGATGACCGTTAGTTGGAGGTCGGCGTTGCCGAGGTAAACGTCGCCGGTGAACACATCGGCGTAGCGAATATCGGAGAGCTCCTTGTAGGTCGGGCGAGCGATGGTGCGGCCGTAGGCGGCGCGCCAGTTCATGCGCTTGTTCTGCGCCCAGACGAAATTGATCGCCGGGAGCACGTTGGAATCATCGATGATGCCGGTCTTCGGCGTCAGGCCCGGCACCTCCACCGGTGTTGTCACGATCTCGGTGCTTTCGTAACGGGCGCCGAAGATGCTGCGCAGTTGATCGGTGATCTGGTAGTCGAGCATCGCATACACCGCGCTGATGTCCTGCTCGCCGGTGTATTTGTTGGGCTCCTGTTGGCGGGAGATCGTGTTGCCGAAGGTCACGCCATCAGCATCGCGATCGATGATGCCGACTTCGCCCGGGAAGGCTTCCACGGCGTCCCGGGTGCGGGCGGAACGGAAATACTGGAAACGTTGCTCGTCGTAGGTGCGCTCGTTGGTCGAGGCCATGCCACCGAACTTCACGCGGGATTCGCGACCACCGATGCGGACCGGCACCGTGATATCCAGGCCGCCCTCGGTGGCTTCCTCGGTCAACTCCCGGAAGTAGCGATCGGGCTGCACGCCGGTGGCGTTCACCGGGTTGCCGTCGAGGTCGTAAAGCGCGTTGAGCGTGCGATAGTCGGGCTGGTCCTGCGTGCTCTCCGACTGGGAGAGGCGCCACTCCACCTGAGTCTCGCCGAGGCCCATGAAGAGGCTCTTGCCGGCCAACTGCGCCGACGCGACGGAACGCTCGGTGCGGAGCAGATCGTAGATCTCGTAGATGGCGCCGCCGTAATTGAAGACCTCTTCACCGACGCCGCGCTTCACGGTGTCGTCGACGCTTTCGTTGTAAACCAGGTCGAGACTGAACTCATGGTCGATCGACGGACGCACCGCCAATTTGACGAGGCCGCCCTGCGAGTCGGAAATGGTGCTGGAGGACACGCCAAATTGGGGCGTGCCAGCCGGGGCCTGGGTCGGGTCGAAGGACAGCAGATCCGCGTCGGAGGTGAGCAGGTAACGCAGCACGACCGTATCCGGGGTGCCGGTAAAACGGCCGATCACGCCATCGTCGTAGTGGCTGTAGGAGCGGCTGCGGTTGAAGCTGCCGGTGATGCCAAAAAGACCGGAGTCGCCGAATTCAAAACTGTTGCCGGCGGCGACACTCAGGCTGGAGTTCAGCTCGCCGCGACGCTCATACGGGTAAAAGGGCGTCGTGAACAACTTGGTCGCGGCATCAAGCTGCTCGGCCGGCTCGAAGTTGCCGAACACGTCGGCCTGGATCTCGGCGGAAACGCGATTCGGGAAGGTCTCCGGCAGGCCGTCCGGCACGCGGCCCATGTTACCCGGCGAGGCCAGGATCTTTTCGTCGTAGGCGTTGCTGTTGCCGCCGGTTGCGATCGAGGCCGTGAGGAAGAAGTGATCCGGGAAGGACTTGGTCTTCAGGTTGACGCTGCCACCGGAGAAAGCGCCGGGCTGGTCCGGCGTGAACGACTTGGTGGTGACGACGCTCTCAATGATGTCGGTCGGGAACTGGTCCATCTGCACCGCGCGCTTGTCGGGGTCGGCACTCGGCACCGACACGCCGTTCATGAGGGTGTTGGAGTAGCGGTCGCCCAGGCCGCGGATGAGCACGTATTTGCCATCCACGACCGAGGCGCCGGTGACTTTGCTCAGAGCCTCGGCGGCGTCGCCGGCCCCGAGACGGGAAAATTGATCGCTGCCAATCGCATCGCTGATGGAGGACGCCTTCTGGCGCGCCACCAGCAGGCCGATGTCGGAGGACTGCACCACGTCGGCCGAGACCGTGAAGGCCTCCATCTTGACCACATCGCCACCGATCGGGCCGAGCGGGATGTCGAGCGACATGGTTTGCCCCGGCGTGACGACGACATTGGTGATGTTCGCGGGTTGATAACCGTCTTTGATCACCGAGAGCGTGTAGGAACCCGCCGAGAGGCCGCTGAGGGAATACGCGCCCGCCAAATCCGTGGTGGCGGATGCCCCCGTTTCCACGACGGTGACCTCGGTCCAGGAGACCCCGAAACCGGAGCCTTCGTCGATCACCCGACCGGACACCGCACCGGTCGCGCCCGACTGGGCATGCGCAACCGCAACCAAAACCAGCGCCCCGGTCAGGGCGAAAAACTTACGAACAATGGATCGAGCGCTCGAACGGCGCGGGATGCGTGACATGCGACCGACACCGCCACGACGCGAGCCCTCAGATCAAACCGAATGACGGGTCGCCACCAACATGTTACCCGGCCGACAAGCCTACGTAACATACGTGACAGTCAGGTCACGCCGACACCCGATTGTCGCCAATCAGTTACCATTCTCGGCACTGTCGCCATCCTCCTCCGCCGCCGCTTGCGTCAGCGTCACGAGGTCCTGGAGGGAGGTGAAGTGTTGGCTCAGGTCGAAGTCGCCACCGAGTCCGCCGACGATGCGGTCGAACAGTTCCTTCTTCGAGGCCTTCAGGTCCTGAATCCGCTCCTCGATGGTGCCGGCGGTGACCATCCGATAGACAAAAACCGTATTGGTCTGACCGATACGATGCACCCGGTCGACCGCCTGCGCCTCGACCGCCGGATTCCACCAGGGGTCGAGCAGGAACACGTAATCGGCCGCGTGCAGGGTGATGCCGGTGCCGGCCGCCTTCAGGGAAACGAGCATCGCCGCCGGGTCCGCACAGCTCTGGAAATCCTGCACCGGCTTCTGCCGATCCAGGGTCATGCCGGTGAGTTCAAACTGCGTCAGCGACGGGTAGTGCTGCGCCAGCGCTTCCTTCACGCGGTCGAGCAGCATCACAAACTGCGAAAAGATCACGACCTTGTGGCCACTCTCAATGATCTCGGCCAGTTTCTCGATGAGCAGGCCAATCTTACCCGAGTCCTCCAACGGAGACTTGCGCCAAGGCAACATGTCGGGATCGCAGCACACTTGGCGCAGGCGCGTGAGCAGCGCCAGGAAGCCGAAAGACTTTTCGCGCATCGCAGCACCCACGTCGTCGCCGAGGCGTTGCAGGCCCTCGGAGCAGATGCGGGCGTATTCGGCACGCTGCACGTCGCTCATCGGGCAATGCAGGTCCATCTCGACCTTCGGCGGCAACTCGGTCGCCACCTCGCTCTTGGTGCGTCGTAGAATAAACGGCGCGAGCTGGGCACGCAGACGGCCGATGGTGCCCTGACGGTCCGTGTTGAGCTGCGATTCAAAACTGGACCGCGAGCCCAGCAGCCCGGGCAGGAGGAAGCGGAAGATCGACCACAGATCGAGCTGGCGATTCTCCAACGGCGTGCCGGTGAGCACCACGCGATGCTGCGCGCGCACGGCAAAGGTCGTCTGCGTGACCTTGGCGTCGGGGTTCTTGATGAACTGCCCCTCATCGAGCACCGCGTAGCCGAACTCGACCTGCGGCAGCAACTCGCGGTGCTTGCGCAACTGCGTGTAACTGGCCAACCAGATCACCGGGTCGGTGCGGGCGACGAAGTCGTTACCCGTCTTCAAAATATCGGTCCGCAGATTCGGGAAAAACCGTTCGATCTCCTCGCGCCACACGGGCACGACGGAAGCCGGGCACACGATGAGGTGCGGTTTGCCGACCAGCGGCCGCGCCGCCAGCAGCGAGATCACCTGCAGGGTCTTACCCAGACCCATCTCGTCGGCCAAGAGACCGTGACAGCCGACGTCGGCGAGGTGATGCAGCCACTCGACGCCGCGCCGTTGGTAGGGGCGCAACAATTCCGGCAACTCGGCCTCGACCGGCTGCGGTTTGACCACGCTCTCCCGCCATGCTTCGAGCTCCGGCGAGATGGTGAGCTTGAAGCGGGAATCGTTGAACAGGGAAAACACCAGATAGGGCGACAGCGCCTCGGACTGGTGAGTGTCCGCCACGTTCTTGCGCCAGGATTCGATCGCCTCGAGTTGCTCGGTCGGCAGCTCGACGATGCCCACGCTGGGCAGGATCACCGGCGACGTGCCACGGCGCAGCAGGGAACGCACTTCCTGGTCGGTGAGCAGTTGCTCGCCCGCCTTGAAGATCCAACGCAGGTCGAGCGCGGGCGCGCCGTCCTCCGTCACGAGATCGCCACCCTCCCCGTTTGCACCGGACTTCTTCCGGTCCGCCACTGCCTCGATCTGGATGGTCTTCGTCCCTTTGATCAGGTTGGCCGCGTTGTTATCGAGCTCGATATTGAACAGGCGGCGCCACGACGAAAGCGTGCCTTTGAGGAAATTCGGGATCTCGAGCACGTTGGCCAGCAGGTAGACGCCGCTCTCATTGTCGTATTGAAAGTGCGCCTTGCGGGCGTAAGCCGCGAGGCCGATGAGCTTGGCGCGTTCACCCGACGTGACGTGGACATGCCCGTCCGCATGCGCCGCCGCACCTAGCGCCGGAGCGCGCTCCTTGTCGGGCGTCTGCCAGAATGCACGGAAACTGAGCCCACCGACCTTGGTCTTGAACACCAACACCAGGGTGCGCGACGCCTGCCGGGCGCCGGTGGCGCTGCCCGTGCGGTGCGAGGAGGTCTGCGTCGTCGCAGCCAAGGGAGAACGGGTATGCGGCCGAGCCGGGGTCGCGGCCACGCCGGTCCCGTTGCCATTCGCATGGCCATTGCGGTGCCCGTTGCTCAGGCCATTGGCGTGGCCATTCGATTCGTGTTCCGGTTCCGGATCTTCGCCCGGCAACGGGGATATCTCGTCGGCCACCAGCTCTTCGATCTCATGCAGACCGGCGACGGCGAGCGCGCGGGCGTTGTCGAGATCGGTGGAGGACGATCGCACTGAGAGTTTGCCCTCAGCCCATTCGATCACGGCGTATTCGTCTTTCTTATCAACCCGCCGGTGCACGATCGCGTCGTGATCGGTGAGTTCCAACTCCCGCACGTCCCCTTCGCGGTAGAGGCGATGACCGGCTTCAAGCTGGTTGGTGGAAAAGTGTGGTTCCCACTCGTCGGCGAGCTTCTCGAACCAGAATTCCAGGGACTGAGGGGTGTAGACGCGCTTGGGGCCGTGCGATTGCATCCAAAGAAAAAAGAAGACCGTAGGGGTCCGTCCCCCTCGGGCAACGCTAATCGGGCCACTCGCGCAACACCCTGGAGTTTAGAGACCTAGCTCTGATTTCAGCGCTTCGATCGTGCGATCCAGGGCGCCGCGATTGGCCTGATGCCATGCCCGACCGGCCTCCCCCATGCGGTTTCGGGCTGGTTCATCACCCAACAATTCGAGCACGGCGGCATCGAGTTCGAGCCCGTCCTCCACCCGGCGCGCGGCCCCGGCTTGCACCAGATCCTGCGCGATTGCCCGAAAGCTGCCCATACCAGGCCCAAAGAGGATCGCCCGTCCCAATCCGGCCGCCTCCACCGGCGTTTGGCCTTCCGTGTGCGGCGGCAGACTTTTGCCCACCACCACGAGGTCCGCCACCTGCGTGAGCCGTTGCAATTCACCCGTCGTGTCGGCGACCACCAAATCCATTGGCCCCGGCGCCGTTCCGCGCGAACGCAGGTGCCAGGGCACCCCCACGCTCGCGGCCACCTCCTCCAGCTCTGTCCGGCGCTCGGCATGCCGCGGCACCAGCAAGAGCCGCAGCGTCGCAAAGCCCTCGATCTGGCGGGCCAGGCGCCATGCTTGGATCAGCATCACTTCTTCACCGGGCCATGTCGAAGAGCCCAAAAGCACCAGGTCATCGGGCCCGAAACCCAACTCGCCGCGCAGCGCCTCGCGCGCCGTCGCATCGATCGGGGTGATCGCGTTGTCGACCTTGAGATTGCCCACCACGCTCACCGTTGGCGCCGGGAAACCCAATTCGACGAACCGGTGACCATCCTCGGGCGAGACCGCCAGCAGCCGGGTCACCCCACCCATCAGGGCCGGCACCAGCGCCTTCACCCGCCGCATCCGCGAAAAACTGCGATCGCTCATGCGGGCATTGATCGACAGAACCGGCACTCCGCGGCGCGCTGCCTGATGGATGTGCTCCGGCCAACGCTCCCCCTCCGTCAGCACGACGAGGTCCGCCGCCACTCCCCGCCACGCCCGGGCCGAGCAGGCCCAGAAATCCAGCGGGAAGTAACCCACCCCCACCGTCAGTTCGGCATAACGTTCCCGCGCCAAGCGATAACCCGTGCTCGTGGTGGTCGTGAGATAAACCTCCACCGCCTCGTCTTCGGCCAAGCGCCGCAACAGCGGACCGATCGCCAACAACTCGCCCACACTGACGGCCTGAATCCAGATCCGCTGCCGCCCGACTCCTTTCGGTGGCAAGCCCGCCGGCAAGGCCCCGAAACGTTGCCCGAACCCATCGCCATAACCGCCACGCCGCCGCATGCGCCACAGGTAATACGGCGCCAGCACACACATCAGCGGCAGAAAAACCAAGCGATAGAACCAAAGCGCCATCAACAGATCGGTGGAGGAATCGAAAAACGACCGCACTCACAAAACATTATTTGGCCTTTGTGGTCTCAGCCGCATCCTCTAGCCCCAACATGTCGTTCGTCCCCCCGCGTATGCACCGCTTCATCCTCCCCCTCCTCGCTCTCGTCCTGCCCCTGTTCGCCCCACTCGCTCGCGCCGCCGATTTTGTGCACGAGACCAGCGACCTGCCGGCCGACGAATCCGTTCGCTACGGCAAACTCTCCAACGGCGTGCGCTACGCCCTCATGGTCAACACCGAGCCCCGCGAACGCACCGCCCTGCGCCTGCTCGTCAAGACCGGCTCACTGCAGGAAACCGAAGAACAGCGCGGACTCGCCCACTTCCTCGAACACATGGCCTTCAACGGCAGTGAAAACTACGAGCCGGGCACGCTCATCGAATTCTTCCAACGCATGGGCATGAGCTTCGGCGCCGACACCAACGCCTTCACCAGCTTCGACCGCACGGTCTACATGATCGACCTGCCCGACTCCTCCGAGCAGCACCTCGTCGAGGGCATGCAAGTCTTCCGCGACTACGCCGGGGGTCTGCTCAACCTGCAGGAGGAAATCGACAAGGAGCGCGGCATCATCCTCTCCGAAAAACGCACCCGCGACTCCGTCGAGTGGCGCTCCTTCGTCGCCGAACTCGACTTCTTTTACGGCGACACCCGCCTCGCGCATCGCCTGCCCATCGGCACCGAGGAAGTGCTCAGCACCGCCAACCGCGACCAGTTCGTCGACTACTATGACACCTGGTATCGGCCCGAGCGCATGACCATCGTCGCGGTCGGCGACTTCGACATCGATCTGGTCGAGCGCACCATCCGCGACAGTTTCCGCGACCTCACCGCCCGCGCCCCGGCACGCCTCGACCCGCCGACCGATGAGACCGCCTTGGCCTCCGGCGTCCGCGTGCTTCACCACCACGAGCCCGAGGCCGGCACCGCCACCGTCGCGATCCAGACTTCGCAACCCTACACCGAGGAAGCAGACACCGCCGCCAACCGTCTGAAGGACCTGCCGCGCGACCTCGCCTTCGCCATGCTCAACCGTCGCCTGTCCGAGCTCGCCAAGCAGGAAGGCGCTCCCTTCTCGCGCGGCTCCGCCCACGCCGGTTCGTTCTACAAGGTTGCCGACACCACCGCCATCGAGCTCACCACCCAACCCGACCAGTGGCAGGCCGCGCTCACCGTCGCCGAAAACGAACTGCGCCGCGCCCTCCAACACGGCTTCCAAGGCCCCGAGCTACGCGAGGTCATCGCCGGTATGCGCAATGGTCTCGATCAGGCCGTGCGTCGCGCCCCCACCCGCCGTTCCTCCGGTCTCGCCATGGGCATCCTCTCCTCGATCGCCGACGAGAACGTATTCACCACCCCGCAGACCAACTACGACCTCTTCATGCCCGCACTCGACGAGGTCACTGTCGAGGCCTGCAACGCCGCCTTCCGCGCCGCTTGGGACGTCGACCACCGTTACGTCACCGTCATCGGCAACACCGGAGCCGACCAGCCCGCCGACCCCGAGGCGGCCATCGGCGAGCTCTACGCCGCCGCCCACGCCCAACCCGTCGAAGCGCCGCCCGAAATCGAGGAGGCCGCCTTCGCCTACACCGAATTCGGCCCGCCCGGCGAAGTCTACTCTCGCGAATACGTGGAGGATCTCGATCTCACCCTCGTCGAGTTCGCCAATCGCGTGCGCCTCAACATCAAAAAAACCGACTTCTCCGCCCAAAGCATCAGCATGAGCGTCCGCGTCGGCACCGGCCAACTCTCCGAGCCGATCGACCAACCCGGCCTCTCCGTCTACGCCTCCAACACCCTCACCCTCGGCGGCCTCGGCGCCCACTCCTCCGATGACCTCCGCCGCATCCTCGCCGGCAAAAACGTCGGTGTCGGCTTCAGCGTCGACAGCGATGCCTTCGTGCTGAGCGGCGGCACCACGCCCGATGACCTCGAGCTCCAGCTCCAGCTCGCCACCGCCTACCTCGTCGATCCCGGCTTCCGGCCCGAGGCCGACCGCCAGATGCGCAAAGCCATCACCCAATACTACGCCCGTCTGGCGCATATCCCGCAGGGTCCCCTGCAAACCGAGGTGCCCCGCCTGCTCGCCAACGGCGACCCGCGTTTCGGTCTGCCGCCACAGGACGTGCTCGATCAACGCACCCTCACCGAGGCTCGCGCCTGGCTCACCCCGGAGTTCCAATCCGGCCCGATTGAGATTGGCCTGGTCGGTGATCTCGACGTCGACGCCACCATCGCCGCCGTGGCCAAAACCTTCGGCGCCCTCCGCGTTCGCGGGGCCAAGGAACACCACGCCGACCGCCGCAAGGTATCCTTTCCCGCCGAAACCTTCACCCGCAACTACACCGTCCCGACCGAAATCCCGAAGGGCATCGTGTCGCTCACCTGGCCGACCACCGACGGCATGGATGTCCAGGTCGCCCGCCGCCTCAACGTGCTCGCCAGCATCCTCGATGATCGCCTGCGCCTCAAAGTGCGTGAGGAGCTCGGCGGTTCCTACAGCCCCAACGCCGGCAGCAGCACCAGCGACACCTACCCGGGTTACGGTTCCATCAATGCCTCGATCGTGGTGGACCCCGCCGAAGCCAAAAAATTGGCCGATGTGACCCGTGAGCTCGCCGATGACCTCGCCCGCGATGGCACCAACGTCGACGAACTCGAGCGCGCCGTGCGGCCGATCCTGACGAACCTCCGCGAAAGCGCCCGCACCAATGGCTACTGGCTCAGTGCCGTGCTCGCCAGTTGTCAGGAGTTCCCGCAACGCCTCGACTGGGCCCGCAGCCGTTACAGCGACAACGAGTCCATCACCGTGGAGGAAATCAACGCCCTCGCCGCCGACTACCTCGAGGACGACAAGGCCTTCGAAGTCATCGTCCTGCCGGAATAAGCCGCTTCACAACTTGGCGGTCACCAACTGTAGCCGGGGTCGTTGACCCCGGTTTTCAGTTTCCGGCGTCCACCTCGTCCTCGTCTTCGTCCTCCCCCACCGACCAGTGGAACTGGAAGAGCGGCAACAGGCACAAGAGCCCCACCACCGTCAGTCCCAGCACCGAATACCCGGCCACATCGTGCACCGTGCCTTCGATGGCACGGTGCCCGTAGCGGTAGGCCCAGCCGGTGAGAAAAAGCGAGCGCACCAGGTTGGTCAGAAACGCGAAACCCATCGCCGCCACCACCAGCGCGATCTTCTTCCACAACTTGTCGAGGAAGACGGCGGACAAAAACGATCCGGCAAACAGGCACGCCGTCAGCGATCGGATGCCCGAGCAGGCCTGCTCCACACCCACCCGGTTGGGTTCGCCGTCGGCCAGCGGCGGCAGCACCAGCACATTGCCCTCCTGCCGCAACGGCAGTCCCAGCAGGTCAAAAACGAAGAAGACAACCGTCGTGACTTTGCGCAGCAGGAACAGACTGAGCTGATTCTCGATCACCGACACCATCGGCGCCGACACCAGCCAAACCAGTGCGGGAAACAGAAACAACAGCGCCAGCCGCACCCGCGCATCCTCCCAGAATCCGGCCGGCCGCACTGACGCCGGCTCCGGCGCGTTGGTCCACAGCAAGGTCAGCACGATCGCGCCGCAACCCAACGAGAGCGCCAGCGAGCCCGGGTGCGACGGCCCCGCCCCCGCCCGATAAAACGCTCCGAGCAAAAACATGAGCGCGCCGCCGAGCATGCCGCCGACCACCAGTGTATTCATGATCCACTTACGCCACCCCGTTGCCCGCGGACTGGCTTCCGCTCCGCAGACCCTGACCGCCGCGCTGATCTTCACCCAGCGATCGTAAACCACAAACGCCACGAACGCCGGCACCAGCCAGCCGAAGCCATAGTCCTCGCGATTCGCCCACCAGTGCGAGTGATCCCACGCCACGAAAGCCATGAACCCCGCCGCCAGCAGCAGCGCCAGCAGGAAGGGCAGCGAAAGCAACTCAACCGCCTGTTTCCAATACGTCTTCACAAGAGCGAAAGCGCGCACGTTGGTGGCCCGCCCCAGAACCGGCCAGACCAAAACACCCAGGCGCCGCCCCATTGGCATGCGACCAACTGTCACGTATTGCGGGACAGTTGGTCGCGACGCGATCGCTGGAATCAGACCCCGAGGAAGACCAGGGAGGCGTTGGTGCCGCCGAAGCCGAAGCTGTTGGCGAGCGCGCCGCGCACCGCCTTTTGCACCGCCGTGTTCGGCGTCACGTTGAGGCCTGTCGCCTCCACCGCCGGGTCCAGGTTCTCGATGTTGATCGACGGAGAGATGGTGCCGGTTTCAATCGCCTTGATCGCGGTGAAAGCACCCATTGCGCCAGCCGCGCCGAGCAGGTGACCGGTCATGGACTTCACCGCGCTCACATGCAACTGCGGCACCTGCGCCGCGAAGACGCTGGCAATCGCCGCCGCCTCCTCTCCGTCGCCGCCCGGGGTGGAGGTCGCGTGCGCCGCGACAAAATCAATCGCCTCCGGTCCGACACCGGCCGAAGCCAACGCGGCGCGCATCGAGCGCTGCGAACCTTCGCCACCTGGCGCTAGCGAGGACAGGTGATAGGCATCGGCCGAAGCACCGTAACCCGCCACTTCGGCGTAGATGCGGGCGCCGCGCGCCTTGGCGTGCTCGTATTCCTCGAGCACAAAAACCACCGCGCCTTCCGACAGCACGAAACCGTCCCGATCGGCGTCATACGGCCGCGAGGCGCGCGTCGGATCGTCGTTGCGGGTGGACAGCGCCCGCATCTGCGCAAAAGCGCCCACCGCCAGCGGCGTGACCGTCGACTCCGCGCCTCCGGCGACCATCACATCGGCGTCGCCGCGGCTGATCGCGGCCGCCGCTTCGCCCACGGAGTGACCCGAGGTCGCACAGGCCGAGGCCACCGCCATGTTCGGGCCCTTGGCGTTGAGCAGGAGGCTCACCTGCCCGGCCAGCAGATTCGGCGCGATCTGAATGATGAAGAACGGAGAAATTTTGCGAAAACCGCCGGCCTTCCAGGTCTCCTGCGTGGCTTCGATTTCCGGCAGACCGCCCAAACCCACACCGAGGTTCACGCCAAAACGTTCCGCGTTGAGGGTCGCGCGGTGCGCGTCGAGCCCGGAGTCGGCGTAGGCCTCCACGGCGGCCGCCGCGCCGAGATGCGTGAAGCGACCGAACTTTTTGGCGTCCTTGGGGGTGAACACCGTCTCAAGCGCCGGTCGATCGTCGCCGTAGGGCTTCAACGGAGACGGCAGCGGCGCCGTCGTTTCGAAACCGTTCACCTCACCGGCGATCCGCGCCGCGCAAGCGTCCGCATCGAAGCGGGTGATCGGGCCGATACCCGACTTTCCGGCGGCCAAACCCGTCCATGTATCCGCGGCGGTGAGACCGAGCGGCGTGACCGCGCCCAGGCCGGTGATGACAACACGACGATGAGATTGAGCTACTTTCATAACTGGCAAAAAGACACCCGTGGGCGATGGCAGCGAATTTGTCACCTTTCGATTTGGCGGGTTTTTGACGGCAAATTGTCACAGAGAACTTGAACCGCCGCCCTATTCTCACAAGTTCCCAACTCGATCTACCCAAATGGACGCCTCGCAGAGCCGCGCAGAATACAAGTTTCTCCTGCCCCGCGACTTAGCTCACCAAGTGCGGAGCGCCATCGCCGTGCAAATTCCCGCCGACCGCAACCAGGTTGACGGCTATCATGTGCAGTCCGACTACTTCGACTCCGCAGATCGGGAAACCTACTGGCAGAAACGCTTCGGCCACCCCAATCGCCGTCGTATCCGCACCCGCATCTACCACGTCGGCACACTGGGCGAGACGCCGCACGGCTTCGTCGAGATCAAACACAAGCTCGTCGACACCACCGTCAAGCGCCGCATCCCGGTGCCGGTCGAATTCCTCTTGGAGCGCGATCCGACCACGCCGCTGCAATTGCCGGAATTCATCGCCCCGCAGCTCACCACCCGCGCGGAAGAGTTGGCGTGGCTGGAACTGCAAACGCTCCTGGCGCAAGGCTTCCGCCACCCGGTCACGCGGATGAGTTTCCATCGTCTGGCCTACGATGCCGGCTCGAACGGTCGCCTCCGTGTGACCTTTGACCACGACCTGACCTTCGCGCCCCTCGATTCGCCCGTTTCCGCGGGCTCGCCGGAACCGCTCTTCGCCAACGGCGAGTGGATCATGGAGGTCAAAACCATCGGCGCGGTGCCCTACTGGTTTCGCCAGCTGGTCGCTCGCCACCACCTGGTGCCGTGCGGCGTGAGCAAATACGTGCGCGCGCTCGACCACACGCTGGTTGCGCCCCTCGCCCTCGCCTGACCCGACGAACGTTTCCCGCCCTCCGATCCATCCGAGTTTCGCCATGGATACATCCACGCCCATCGCAGATCCCGATTCGTTGCTCCAGTTCATGCAACGCATCTTCGACCTGTCCCTGCCGGGCGCCGGCGAGGTGATCGGCGCCATGCTGCTAAGCCTAGCGCTCAACCTCTGCATCGCCCGCGTCTACCGCTCCACCTACCGGGGCACGCGCTACTCCCAGGACTTCGTGCAGGCCCTCGTCATCATCGGCATGGTCACGACCATCCTCATCATGGTGATCAGCGGCAACGGCGCCATCGCCTTTGGCATGTTCGCGGCCTTCTCGGTGATCCGCTTTCGCCGCGAACTGCCCCAGGCGCGCGACGTCGGGTTCGTCTTCTTTGCCATGGCGATCGGCATGGTGGTCGGCGCCCGCTTCTACGGCGCGGCCGTGCTCATCACCGCCGTCGTCGGCGCGGCCATTTGGGTGCTCACGCGCATCGATGCCTTTGCCCCGCAACGGGCCTCCCATCTCCTTAACGTGAGGGTGAACAGCGACACCGACTTCGCGGCCGACCTGAATCCGGTCCTCGAACGCTTCACCTTCAAGAACCAGCTCATCCGCGTCGCCAGTGTGCAGGCCGGCATGATGACCGAGCTGCGCTACGGCATTCAACTTCGTCAAGAAACCGAACTGCCCACGTTCCTCGAGGCGCTGCAGCAGGCCTGTGGCAACAACCGGGTCGTCATCGTGCCGACCGGTCACGAACTCGACTCCACGACATGACCCCGCGGCTCGCACTGTCATTGCTCAGTGCCTGCCTCCTCCCCGAACTGAGCGAACTCCGCGCTCAGGCGGCGGATCCAGCGGGCGAGTCCCCCGAGACCACCAAGACCTACTGGCAGGACCTCACCGACGGCACCATCGATCTCTACGAAAACGACGACAGCCCGTGGTTGCGGCGGATGCGTCTCACCGGCCGCGCTCACTACCAAGCGGCCCGGGTGGAAGGCTCCGATGCGCGCGGACGCGACTTCACCCGCGAGTTCGACGAATACCGGCGTCTGCGCCTCGGCGCCGAGATCGAGTTCAACGACTTCCTCTCCGCCGAGATCGACACCCACCTCGTCGAAGACAACCGCTTTCGAGGCACCTCCAATCACACCGGTTTTGGCTACCAGGAGCTCGCTGATGCCTGGCTCGCGATCGATCTCGAAGACGCCTTCGACTGGGAGTGGGTGGACGACCTCGACCTGAAACTCGGCCGGCAAAAAATCGGCGTCGGTTACGAGCGCCACCAATCCTCGACCGAGATTCTCACGATCGAACGCAGCGCCCTGGCCGACAAGCTCGGCGGCGACAGCGACCGGCCGACCGGCGTCTTGTTCACCGCCGAAAAGGGCGAAGCCCAAGTCTCCCTCGGCGTCTTCAGCACCTCGCCCGCCACCGGTCTGGCGCGCTTCGAGGGCGACGGTTTCCTCTACGCGAGTTTCGAAGTCGACCTCGGCAAACGCTGGGAACTGGTCGCCGACGCCATCCGCGCCACCAACGACGGTCCCGGCGACAGTCGCCTCGGTTACGCCTGGGCCGGTTCGCTCAGCCTCACCTACGAGCGCGGACGCGGCGGCGTGATGCTCAACCTCGTGCACGGCAACAACGGCGACGCGACCGACGGCAATCCCCGCGCACGCCGCCAGGGCGAGTTCTCCGGCTTCGTGGTCATGCCGTGGTTCTGGCTGAAAGCAGACGTGTTGCAGTTCGTCGTGCAGGCACAGTTTCAACGCGCCTCTGCCAGCGAAGGCCTGCGCATCGGCTCGCGCTACCTGCGGACGATCGACGATGTGCCCGGATTCGATGTCGAAAACGGCTACGGCGATCGCCACCAATCGCTCTACCTCGGACTCAACTGGCACCCGTGGGGCGGCCGCACCCGCCTCATGGGCGGGTTCCTCGCCGAGTCTCTGCAAACCGTCCGCCAACCTGTCGAGGCGACTTCCCAATATATCGCGGTTCGCACCGAGTTCTGACATTCGCTTGCGAAAAAACCGGTGGGCGGGCCCTTGACCGGGGCTTTGACATCCTTTGCGGCGCCACCTTTTTTGGCGTTTCGCAACTATGGACCAGCTTCACGCTTATTGGCGCATGGAATACATCGAAGCGCCGCGCTTTCCCAAGAGCGACCGGCCCTTCAGCGACATGCCCGCGCTCGGCGACGATCGCGCGGCGCTCATCGTGCATCGCGGCAAGTTGTCCTACTTGATGCTGAACCGCTTTCCCTACAACCCGGGTCACCTCCTCGCCATTCCCTACCGCGAGGTCGAGGACATCGAGGAACTCACCGCCGAGGAGTCAGCCGATCTCATGGCCCTCATCACCCTTGGCAAAACGATCGTCCGCCACGCCCTCAAACCCGACGGCTTCAACGTCGGTTTCAACCTCGGTTCCGCCGCCGGCGGCAGCATCCCGCACCTCCACGGCCACGTCGTGCCGCGTTGGAACGGCGACACCAATTTTATGCCGGTGCTCGGCCAAACCCGCACCCTGCCCCAGGCCCTCGAATCGACCTGGGAAAAACTCGCCGCCACCGCCGCCGAACTCACCCGCGCCGAGCCCGCCTCATAAGCCGCGACCTTGTTTGCGTTGCCCTTGCGTCCGTTCCTCGGCGCACCGCCATGGCCTCCAAGACCCTCTACTTTCCCAATCCGCGCCACCTGAACCAGCTCTATGCCGGTCGGGCCGACAACCTCGCCTACGCGGAGCGCATCCTCGGCGCCACCCTGACCACCCGCGAAGAGTGGCTCAAGGTCGAGGGCAGCGACGAGACGATCGCCCGCGTCGAGAAACTCTTCGCCTTCCTCAACCAGGCGCGCGCCCAGGGCGTGAGCATCCACGCGCCGGACTTCCAACGTTTCGTCGATCTGCTCGCCCGCGGCGAGGACGCGCAACTCGCGGCCCTCTTCGACGAACCGTTGGTGATCGCCACCCAGCGCAAATCGATCGTCCCCAAGACGCTCGGCCAGAAACTTTACCTGCAATCGATGCAGCATTGCCCGGTGGTTTTTGGCATCGGCCCCGCCGGCACCGGCAAGACCTACCTCGCCGTCGCCCACGCCGTGTCCGCCCTGCTGCGCAACGAGGTCGAAAAAATCATCCTCACCCGCCCGGCCGTTGAGGCCGGCGAGGCGCTCGGCTTCCTCCCCGGCGATCTGCGCGAGAAAATCCTGCCCTACCTGCGCCCGCTCTACGACGCCATGGCCGACATGTTGTCCGGCGACGATGTCAACAAGCTCACCGAGCGCGGCGTCATCGAGATCGCGCCCCTCGCCTACATGCGCGGCCGCACCCTTTCGCGCGCCTACATCATCCTCGACGAAGCCCAGAACACCACCTCCGAGCAGATGATGATGTTCCTCACCCGCCTCGGGGAAGGGTCGCGCATGATCGTCACCGGCGACACCACCCAGATCGACCTGCCGCGCTCGAAAGGCTCCGGGCTGCTCGAAGTGGAACGCATCCTGCAAAACGTCGACGGTATTGCCTTCCACCACTTCTCCGGCGCCGACGTCGTGCGCCACCCCATTGTGCAACGCATCATCGAGGCCTACGACCGATTCCAAAACCCGATGAACGCCAACGACGGTTCGCGCGTCTGACCCCTCGGGTCCCCGCTTCACCCACTTTCCCTTCACCTTGTCTCTTCTGCCCAAACTCAAGCTTCTGCGCGGTGGTTCCGCCCCGCGCCGCGTGCGCAAACGCGAGGCCCCTCCCGGCCTGGTGCAGTTCCTCGAACAGAGCCGCGTCATCGCCGCGCTCATCTTCATCGCCACGGTCGCCGCCATCGTGCTCATCAGCTTCGTGGGTGTGCGCACCAGCGATGTGCCGGTCCTGCCCAACCAGACGGCACCCGTTCGCATTGTGGCCAACGCGCCCTTCAGCTTCGAGAGCGCCGAACTCACCCGGCTGCAGCGGGAACAGATCCGCGACCGCATCCCGCCGGTCTACCGGCTCGAATTCGAACCCCTCACTCAGTTCGAAGCCCACATCAAAGACCTGCTCGTCGCCTTCGAACGCTTCCAACAGGCCTTCCCCGCCGACGCCGCGTCCACGCCGGCCGCGCATGAACAGCTCGAGGCCATCACCGCCGAGTTCAACGCCGCCGGCCCCTACCGCACCACCGTCGATGATATCCGCGCGTTGCTTTTCCTCGGCGACGCCGCCCAACGCTTCGCCGTCGTTGAAAACGCCCTGCTGGTGCTTCGCGAGATCTACGCCCAAGGCGTGCATGACGACTCCGCCCTCGCCGCCGACAGCGCCGCCGGTGGCGTGACCGTTTTTCAAATCACCAAGTCGGACCAGGTCTCCAATCAGGCGGTCGAGTCGATGGAGGACGCCCTCACCCTCCTCCGCATCAACCTCGCTGCCGAGGGCATCGGCCGTCCGACCACCCTCGCCCTCTTCCGCATCTTCCGCAACGGCGTCACCCCCAACCTCGTCTACGACCAGGACGCCACCCGCGCGCTGCAGCAACAGGCCATCGACGAACTCAAACCCGTCATCGTCGATGTCCAGCGGGGCCAAACCATCATCGAGCCCGGCACCCGCGTGACCGCCGAACAATACGAGATGCTCGTCGCCCACCGCGAAAACGTGCTCCAGTCCGGCGAGGCCATCATGGACGAGGGCCTGCAACTCTTCGGTCGCGTGCTTCTCGTGCTCGCCATGGTGCTGGCCTGCTCGATCTACATCCGCCTGGAGGACCTTGAGACCCTGCGCTCCAACAGCCGCCTCGGCCTGCTCGCGCTGGTCGTGATGATCAACCTCACCGCCGTGCGCCTGAGCTACGAGATGGGCTCGCTACCCTTCTTTGTGGAGCACTCCGGCGCCGCCGCGTTGTTGCCCTACATCGCGCCCACCGCACTCGCTCCGGTCATCGTGGCCCTGCTCATCGACGCCGGCTCCGCCGTGTTCATGGCGCTGCTCATTTCGATTTTCACCGGCGTCATCTACGGCAATCGCCTCGACCTGCTGGTGCTCACCTTCCTCGCCTCCATGGTCGCGATCTTCTCCGCCCGGGCCACCCGCAAGCGTGGCGCCATCGTGCGCGCCACCACCCTCGGTGGCGTCGTGGTCGCGACCTTTGCCTTGCTCATCGGCGTGGTCGATCGCCTGCCTCCGCTCGCGGTCCTGCAACAAATGGGCGCCGGTCTCGCCACCGGCATCCTGACCGGTGTCGTCGTGGTCGGTATCCTGCCGCTGCTCGAGGCGCTCTTCAAACGCACGACCGACATCACCCTGCTCGAACTCACCGACTTCAATCACCCGCTGCTGCGTCGCATGCAGATGGAGGCGCCCGGCACCTATCACCACTCGCTGGTCGTCGCGCAACTCGCCGAGAATGCCGCCGACGCCATCGGGGCCAACGCCCTGCGCGCCCGCGTCTGCGCCCTCTTCCACGACATCGGCAAAATGGTGAAGCCGGAATACTTCACCGAAAACCAACGCGAGGGCATCAACCCGCACGACGCCAACAACCCTTCGCTCTCGGCCCTCATCATCAAGAGCCACGTCAAGGAAGGCGTCGACCTCGCCATCCAACACCGCCTGCCCCGCACCGTCATCAACGTCATCCGTCAGCACCACGGCACCTCGCTCATCCGCTACTTCTTTTACCGCGCGATGGGCGCCATCAAAGGTCCCGGCCAGACCCACTCTCCTTTCGCCCGCGGCGACGACAGCAATCCACCCCTGCGCGACCCCGGCACCCCCGCCCTGCCCGGACTTGAACCCGTGCCCGTGAGCGAGACCACCTACCGCTACGACGGCCCGCGCCCGCAGTTCAAAGAGTCGGCGATCATCCTGCTCGCCGACAGTTGCGAAGCCGCTTCGCGTTCCCTCGCCAAGGTCACCCCGCAAGGTCTCGGCGAACTCATCGACAAGATCGTCCACGATCACATCGCCGACGGTCAACTCGACGAGTCTCCGCTCACTTTCTCGGAAGTCACCCGCATCAAGAGCAGCTTCAACTTCACCCTGCTCAACATGCTCCATTCCCGCGTGGCCTACCCCAGCGGCGAGAAACCGAAAGCGGCTGAGAAAGCGGGCAACTGAGGCTCCGCCCATCATTATTCTTTCTCTTTACCTTTCTCCCCGAAGACCGGAATCCGTTCGCTCCGTGGGGAGAAAGATAAAGCGAAAGAATAAAGAGACAGATCCCGCCCCCCCTTCAGACATGCCCCGCCCGGTCTCCATCCACAACGCCCACCCGCGCCTGCGGCTTGATCGCAAGGCGGTCACCCGCCTGATCCACATTCTGGATACACACGCGGATCGCTTTCTCGGCGGCCCGCCCGACGGCGAACTCTCGCTCGCTTTTTTCACCGATGCCGTCCTCGCCGACCTGCACGGCCAGTTCCTCGACGACCCCACGACCACCGACGTCATCACCTTTGAAGGGGAACCGGCCTTCGGCACCGCCGGCGAAGTCTGCGTCTCCGCCGACACCGCCGCCGCCTTCGCCCAGGCCAACGGCAAAGTCTTCGCCGAGGAACTCGCCCTCTACGTCGTCCACGGCTGGCTCCACCTCGCCGGCTACGACGACCTCGAACCGGCCAAAAAACGCCGCATGCGCGCCGCCGAGGCCCGCGCGATGAAACTCCTGCGCGAAGCCGACGCGTTGCCCGATTTTCGTTGGAAAACATAGCGCCCGCCGGCAGCGTCGGTCCCGCTGGCCGGCACCTTCAACCCTCGCTCCCGATGAAAACACCTCCTGCCGGGTGGTTAAAATTACTGCCGCTCTTCGCCCTCCTCGCCAGCGCCCAGGTTCCACCCGACAACGTGCCTGGGGTGATTGATGATCCGGGCGACGTTGTTGTTCCGATCCCCATCGCCATTCCCGTCGGCGTATCGAATCGCGCCACCTACTCCCTCGAACTGGGCGCGTGGGTGGGCGACTTCATCCCGATCGTCCCGGTCGAGCCCGCACCGGCCACCTATCTCGCTCCGGACACCCAGGTGATCCTGCGCTTGTCCGCCGAACTGGGCGAACTCTCCAACGTCCAGTGGTCCCGCAACGGCCAGCCGCTCGCTACCGGCGCCGAGCTCGTGCTCCCCGCCATGTCCAGCGCCGACAACGGTTACTACTCCGCGTCGTTCGCCGACCACGTCGTGTTCAGCCGCAGCAACACCGTGCAGCTCCATTGCGGCATCGCCGACCGGCATCGGATCGCCAACCAGTCGACGCGGGTCATGCTGTCGCCGACCGTTCCCGCGGCGACCTTTGGTTTCGTGATCGAACCACCGGTCGCCGGTTCCTTCCACGGCATGAAACTCCTAATCCGCGTGATTGGCCCCGCCTTGGCCGAATTCGACTCTTCCTCCCCGCTGGCCGATCCCGTTTACACCCTGCAGGACATTCACGGCAACGATCGCTCCCCGAGCTTTGAAGAGATCGGAGCCCCCCAGGTTTACCGCGACTTGGTCAACGAAACGGCTGCACGCGTCGGTGCGTTCCCGATCGACTCGGACTTCCAGACAGGTGGGGTTCCGCGCAATCTGGTCGACGTTATCAACCTGGACGGCGGCGCCTACACCCTGACCGTGCGCTCGCAGTCCGCCGGCACTGGAGAGGTTCTGGTCGAAATCTACGCGGTGCCGACCACTAACGACCTCGTGATCGACCTCTAGATCGCGAAAGGTCGACACCTCGACGTTGTTCCGTCGGAAACAACCGCCAGAGGTCGGAGTCGTATCACAGCGTCCCTCCCCTGCGGGTCGACCCAGTCGCCATGAAAACCCTACCCCTCCTTTTCGCCACGGTCTGCTACGCCGGACTGCTCCCGACGCATGCCCAGGTTGCTGATTCCTACGTCGTCGGCCATCGGGTTCACGCCCCGTTGCAGGTTGTTGAAATCGGCGCTCAGCTTTACACTTACACTATTCCGCCGCAGGGATGGAACCGGGTGGACACCAGGCCAGGCACCACCATTCGACTGCAACTCGCCGACCAGATCGAGGATCCGAGCAACATCGAGTGGCTGCGGAACTATCAGCCCCTCGCCACCACCGGCGATCAGCGCTATCTCGATCTGCCAAACGTTTCGGCCGATGACAACGCGACCTACTCCGCTCGATTCAGGGCCAACAGTCAGACCGGTTACTCATCCTCGATCGAACTTCGGGTTGGCAGCGATCAACCCGCCGCCCTCAAAAACATTTCCACCCTCGCCCACCTGTCCGCTGGGACCCCGGCGATCTCTGCGGGCTTTGTGCTGGGAACGGGCAACGCCGGTGAATCTCCCAATCACTATGTGCTGATTCGCGCCGCCGGTCCTTCGCTCAGCGAATTCGGCGTCGCCACGCCGGTGCCCGATCCGTCCTTGTCCGTGTTCAACCACGTGACCGGCGATGAAATCGCCCTCGCCTTCATTCAGATCGCCTACCCCGACGGCAGCACGCCGGAGTCGCTCTACTACAACTGGGTTCGGGCGGTGTCCACAGCCATCGGGGCCTTCCCATTGGACCTTAACCGACCAGGCCACGCGGGAGCGGAACGAGCCATGTTGCTCGAATTGCCCCCGGGCAACTACAGCGTGACCGCCAGATCCCATTCCGGCGCGACGGGCGAGATGCTGCTCGAGGTCTACACCGTGCCAGCCTCCGTCGCTCTTGCGCTCCAAATTGATCCGCCTGCGCTCACGACACCGTAGCTGCCCCCCCGCAACGCGGCGATTGACCTCATCTTCCGATCCGATTGCGCCTTGCGCTTGCGGCGCTCGCGCAGGACCGCACGCTGAGCGGTTCACATGTCCGCGGCCACGCCTTCCAGCTCCAATCCTAAACCCAAGTCCGGTCTGCTCACCGCGCGCAACGCGTTCCTGTCCGGCTTGTTGCTGCTCGCGCCGCTGGCGGTCACCTGGTTGGTCTTCTCGTGGTTGATCGACAAGGTCGGGGGCACCTTCCGCCCCGTCTTCCAGGTCTTCGCCCCGGAATCCTTCAAACGCGAAAACCTCGAGCTCATTTGGAACGTGCTCACGACCATCATTGTGGTCGGACTCGTGACGCTGCTCGGCTACTTCTCGCGCTACGTTTTCACCGCCTATTTCGGGCGCACCGCCGAGCGTTTCATCGACAACATTCCCGGCGTCGGCTCGGTCTACCGCTGGGTCAAACAGATCGTCGACACCTTCTCCGCCCAGAAGCGCAACATCTTCGAAAAGGTCGTGCTGGTCGAATACCCTTCGCCCGGTTCTTGGGTCGTTGGCTTTCTCACCAACCGCGCCGCGGGCGAGATCCAGGAACGCACCGCCTCCGAGCTCGTCACCGTCTTCATTCCGACCACGCCCAACCCCACCTCTGGTTTCCTGCTCTTTTATCCGGAGAACCGCGTGAAACCCCTCGACATGACCGTGAGTGAAGCGATGAAGCTCATCATCTCCGGCGGCACCGTCGTGCCACCTTGGCCGCCTCCCGCAACCACGCCCCAAATCGCGGAAACTTCGACCGCGGCACCACCACCCGAAGCCTGAGTCCCGTGGCCGGCCCGTCGCTCCAAACCGAGGCCCACATTCTGCAGAAAGCTCCGCCCAAGGAAGCCTTTCAGCCCGCCACCGCCTACTCGGCCGAGCACGGCACGCTACGCATCCTGCAACGCGTCCCGCGCAAACCCAAACCCGACTATATCGCGCTCGATCTCTTCGATCATGTCGCGCTCATGCTCGACGCCGGGGCCGCCGGCACTTGGTTCGTGAAGGAAGTCCGCCTCCTCCATCGCCACACCGGCATCGGCACCAACTATCGGCGCCTGCAGCACGCCTCGGCCTTCGCCGCCCTCATCGCCCGCAACCCCGTGCATGAGGAAAGCCGCGAAGCGGTCGACGCCCTGCTGCACACCGCCTTCCACGCTTTCGCCTCCGTCGATCGCCCCGACATCGTCGGCTTGAAGAGCCTCTACTGTTTTGCCCGCGACGAAGGTTACCCCCTCAAACAGCATTGGTTTCCCACCCTGCCCCGCGACGACCGCACCGACCTCGTCGCCCTGCTCAACCAACCCGTCGCCGCTCTCGACACCCCGACCGATCGGGTCGCCCATCTCCACCGCCGCCTCGAGGATTACCTCCGCGGCCACACTGATATTTTGGTGGATTGAGCCCCGGTAGGGGCTTGGCTCGCCAAGCCCGCGTCATCCGCTTTTTCGTCTCCCCTGCATGGACTTCGACCTCGCCGCCAAAACCGCCCGCCTTTCCGTGGGAGAACTCGCGGATTTTGCGGTCGGCCCCCGCGACGGTGGCGACGGTCCCACCGGGATCTGGCGCGCCCAACTCGGCTCCTACTGGCATCGCGAGATGCAGGCCCAAACCACCAGCGACCACCCCGACGCCCACTTCGAAGTGGCGATCGATGGCGAGGTGTTTCATCGCGGCTGGCGCCTGCAGATCACCGGCCGCATCGATCAGTTGCTCGTCGAGCGCGGCACCACCGTCCTCCGCGAAATCAAGACTGTCACGCGCGCAGTCCCCCTTCCTGAGACTGAACTGCGGGCCGACTACCCCGCCTACTTTGCTCAGCTCGCCACCTACCTCGCGCTGCGCCGCATCAACGTTCCCGCCAACGTCGAAACCGAACCTCTGCGCGGTGAGCTCGTTTTCGTCGAGACCTCCAGCGGCCTGTCCCAAACTGTCACGCTCAGCCGTGACGACGAGGTGCTCTTCGACCAACGGCTCGAACGCGTCACCCAGTTTCTCGACCTGAACCTCCGCGCCCTGGCGCGTCGCCGCGGCCTGCAATTCTCCCCGCCCTTCGCGACGCTACGCGAGGGGCAGGAAGACACCCGCGAGTTGCTCGAAACCGCGCTGACCGATCGCCACATCGTCGCCTTCGAAGCCCCCACCGGCTTCGGCAAGACCGGCGTGATGCTCGAGGTCGCCCTGCACGCGCTGCGCGATGCCACCGTCGACCGCATCCTCTACCTCACCAGCAAATCCACCGGCCAACTCCAGGTCGCCGACACCCTCCGCCGCATGACCGCCGCCCCCGAGTCCACTTGTCACGTGGGACGTGACAAACACCCGGCCGAGGGCTCGGCGCTGGCCGTATGGCATGTGCGCAACAAGGCGGAGCATTGTGTGAATCACACCTTCCATTGCGTGCGGGACGAATGCCGGTTTTTGCAGGACCTCGAAGCGCGCTGGCCCCAGAGCGGCCTCGATCGGTTTCACCTTTTCGAGGATCAGCCGCGCGATCTGCCCACCCTGCGCGGCGCCGGCAACGAGGCCGGCATCTGCCCCTACGAGATCACCCGCACCGCACTCGCCTTTCAGGACGTCTGGATCGGTGACTACAACTACGTCTTCGCGCCCCGCAACCGCGGTCTCTTTGAAAACCAGCCCGGTTGGAACCCCGCGCGCACCCTGCTCATCATCGACGAAGCGCACAACCTGCCGGCCCGCGTCGCCGACGCGCACTCGCATGTGCTGAGCGCCGCCGATTGCCGCGCCGCGCTAGCCGAGCTCGACCACCAACGCGTGCCCCCCCCGCTTTTGCGCGCCTGGGAGTCCCTCACCCTGCTCGCCGCCGGCCAACGCGCCTGCGACGCGCTCGATCTCCCGACCGAAGACGACCTGCTCGAAATCCTGCAACGCATCGCCGACCAGCTCCTGCACGTGCCGCTCGACTACGCCGCGCTCGGCCCCGAGCTCGCCGATACGCTCTGGCGCTGCGCCGATCTCGTGGAGTGGCTGCAAAGCCCCACTCTCACCCGCCTGCTCTGGGCCCCGCGCGACGGCGAACTTCATTTCACCTGCCTCGACGCCGCACCCGTCATCGGCGGCATCCTCCGCGGCTTCGGTCGGGTGGTCCTCGCCAGCGCGACGCTGGGGCCGCCCGATGCCTTCGTCGCCTCGCTTGGTCTCGCCGGCGACGAACTCGCCACCGTCAACGCGCTCACCCCGTGGCGCGATCACAGTTACGACGTGGCGGTCGATGCCCGGGTCGACACGCGCTACCAGCAGCGCGCGCAACACCACCGCACCACCGCCGCGACGATTGCGCGTCTTCACACCGCGGCCACCAGCGCGGTGGTCGTCTTCTTTCCCAGCTACGCCTACGCCGAGGCCATCGAGCGCCAACTAGCCAACGACGGCCACCCGCTGCGCGTGGCGCTGCAACCGCGCCTCCCCGATCTCGCCGCGCAATCCGCGTGGATGGAGCAAAACCTCGCCCTCGCCGACGTGCTGTTTCTCGTGCTCGGCAGCAGTTTTGCCGAAGGCATCGACCTGCTCGGCGGCCGCGTCTCCCACGCCATGGTCGTCGGGCCGGCCCTGCCCGAGGTCAACGCCCGCCAGCGCACGCGACTCACCGAGCTCGAGCGCGCCGGCGCCTCACGCGACGAAGCCTTCGATCGGGTTTATCGCATCCCCGGCCTGCAAAAGGTCAACCAGGGCCTCGGTCGCCTCGTGCGCGCCCCCGGGCAACAAACCCGCGTCCTGCTCCACTGTCGAAGATTCTTGGATACGTCGTTCGCCCGCCTGCTCGCGCGCGATTATCAGTTTGGCGTTCACCTCCCCGACGACGAGGCCCTCGAGGACTGGCTGAAGCGGTAAATCGGCGGCCCGGACAGGGCAATTCGCGTGCTCCCCAACCGGCCGGCAACCGGTGCTACGCAAGTGTGCGTATGGTGGGTTTCCCTCACCTGAAATACGATGGCGGCGGCTCAACCCTCGCCCTCAACCCGCATACCATCATGCCTATTCACCTCCTTCGAACCGGATCACTCCGACGGCTGGCCCACGCCGTTGTTGCGTCCCTCGCGCTCCCCTTGGCGGTCAGCGCTCAATCTCAATATGCCGGCACCTACTTCGGCACGGTCAACACCAAGGTCACCGCCGGTCCCATCAGCACCGAGTCCGCCCTTGGCGTTTACCAAGCCGTGGTGTCTTCCTCCGGTGCCATCGACGTCAACGGCCAGATCACCGGCACGGTCGATGCCTCCGGCAATATCACCTTTGACCCCAGCGACATTCTCTCGCTCACGACCGGCACGATCAGCGGTGGTGTGCTCAGCACTCCCTACGGCAACCTTCTCGGCAACGGCACCTCCCGCTACCGCTTGAACGCATCGACGAGCTTCACCCCCGCCGGATCCGCCGGCTCGGGCACCGATTCCGGCAACAATGGGGGCACCAGTGGCGAGTTCCAAAACGGCTCCTTCGAAGTCGGCCCCAATCCCGGCGTTTCCTGGATCACGATGTCCAACGGCGCCTCGAACGTCACCGGTTGGACCGTCACCAGCGGCACTGTCGACTATATCGGCACCGCCTGGCAGGCCTCTGACGGCTCACGCTCCTTCGACATGAGCGGTCTCGGTGCCGGTGGCATCGCGCAGACCTTCAACACCACTGCGGGACAGGTCTATACCGTCGAATTCGACTACGCCGGCAACCCCGGTTACGGCACCGGCACCGGTGTCAAGAACCTGCGCGTTTCAGTCAACAACTCGGGCAGCACGAGCGAGGAATACTCCTTCGACACCACCGGCCAGACGCTCGGCAACATGGGTTGGGTGAAGAAGACTTTCACCTTCACCGCCAGCGCGTCCACCACGACCCTCACCTTCACCTCCCTCACTGAGGGGGTTTACGGTCCGGCGATCGACAACGTCCGCGTCAACGGTTCCACCGGCGCGACCGTCGACACCGGCAACTCCACCACGACGACGATTCTCGGCGGCACCGCCGCGACCGCGCCCACCAACCTCACGACCTACCGCAACAAGCAGGGACAGACCTTCGAATTCATCGTCACGGGTGCGACCTCCGGCGCCGTCTGGGGCACCGACATCTACACCGACGACTCCAACGTCGCCGCCGCCGCCGTTCACGCCGGCGTGCTGGAGCCTGGTGAGACCAAAACCGTCACCATCTCCATCCTGCCCGGCCAATCCTCCTACGCTGCGTCCACTCGTCACGGCGTGACCACCCGTGCTTGGGGCTCTTGGAGCGGCAGCTACTCCTTCGGCGAAGGCACCGGCTCGACCGGCACCGCCGTGTCGGTCCCCGCCCTCAGCGTAAGCGCTGCCACCGTCAACGTGGTGCGCACCTACGCTTACGGCGCTCCCTTCATCCTGAGCGTGCCCCTCACTGGCGTCGGTCCCTTCACCTACCAATGGTATCTCAACGGCGTCGCCATCTCTGGTGCCACCAGCGGCACCTATTCCCTCCCGCGCCTCACCTCCGCCAACGCCGGTTCCTACTCGGTGCGCGTGAGCAACTCGGCCGGCAGCAGCACGATCGCCATGGGATCGGTCACCGTATCCGGCACGACCGTCGGCGTGCCGCAGATCACCCTGCAGCCACTCAACAAGGTGGTGGCCCCCGGCGACACCTTCTCCCTCGCCACCTCGGCCACCGGCGCCGGTCTCTCCTTCCAGTGGTATCGCAACGGCGTCGCGCTCACCAATGAAACCGGCCCGATCATGCTGCGCACCAACGTCTCGGCGAGCCACGCCGGCACCTACACCGTGCGAGTCAGCAATAGCGCCGGCAGCATCACCTCCGATCCCGCGACGGTTTCCCTCAGCCAGACCGCCAGTGTTCTGCGCAACGTCTCGGTCCGGGCCAGTGTCGGCGCCGGCGGAATCATCACCCCTGGCTTCGTCATCAAGGGCACCGGCACCAAGCGCGTGGTCATCCGCGCCGTCGGTCCCGGCCTTTCCCCGCACGGCGTCGACGGCTTCATGAGCAACCCCAAGCTCACGCTGTTCAGCAACGGCACCCAGATCGCCACCAACGACGACTGGGACGCCGCGCTCGCTCCGGTGTTCAACCAGCTCGGCGCCTTTCCGATCACGGCCGGCTCCCAGGACGCCGCCATCATGGTCGACCTGCCGGCCACTCCCGGTGGTTCGCTCTACTCGGTCCAGGTCACCGGCGTGAACAACTCCTCTGGCGTGGTGCTCGTCGAAGCCTACGACGCCGACACCGCCCCCACCTCGAAACTCGTGAACGTGTCGCTCCTCGGTCGCACCGCCCCGGGTGCCGATGTGCTGACCCTCGGCTTCGTGGTCGAAGGCAGCGGCCAACGCACCTTCCTCATGCGCGGCATCGGCCCGACCCTCAGCGGTTATGGCGTGACCGACTACGTGAGCGATCCTTCCCTCGGCGTGTTCGACGGCAACGACCGCAAGATCCTCGAAAACACCGACTGGAACCGCGCCAGCTACCTCAGCGAAATGGTCATCGCGACCAACTTCGTCGGCGCCTTCGAGCTCGGCGACCAAAGCTCCGACGCCGCCACCCTTAGCCTGATCGAACCGGGTCGCTACTCGGTGCAAGTCACCGGCGCCGGTGGCACGTCCGGCACCGCGCTCGCTGAGATCTACGAGGTCCCGTAAGCGTCGCTGCACCTGCGATTGTAGACCACACATCACTCCACGCCCCGCCGTATCCCGGCGGGGCGTTTTTGTGTTCCCCACAATCCGCTTGCTCGCCCCGGGCGCGCTTCGCTTGCTCGGGATCGTCCGTCGCGCTCCGCTTGCCGCCTTCATGTCCACGCCCGTTGCCACCCCTTCATCCCGCATCGTCGGACTCGATATCCTCCGCACCTGCGCGATCATGGGCGTCGTCGTCGCGCACGGCCTGTCCTTCCTCTATCCGCACCTCACGCCAGTGCGGCTGAACCAACACATCGAGCTCAACCTCGGCTACCTCGGCCACGGCGGCTTCTACGGCGTGGAACTCTTCTTCGCCCTGAGTGGCTTCCTCATCGGCCGCATCCTGTGGCGGGCCGGCGAGTCCCTCGGCCAACCGCGCGAAATGTTGCGCTTCTGGTCGCGCCGTTGGTTTCGCACCCTGCCAGCCTACTTCCTGTTCCTGCTCATCAACATGGCGGTGTTTTCCTGGGTGCTGCCGCAGCCGATGGAGTGGGCGAAACTGGCGCGTTACCCGTTCTTTTTGCAGATCTTTACGGAGAACAATGCCTTCTTTTTCTCTGAGACCTGGAGCCTCGCGATCGAGGAATGGTTCTACTTTCTCTTTCCCATTGGGCTCTTCCTCCTTCTGCGGGCCCGCCTGAGTTGGCCGACCGCCTTCCTCGCCGCCGGCGCCGCGTTTTACCTGTTCTCCACGTTCTTCCGCTGGCACATCGCCGGCATCGGCGGCGTGGTGTGGTCGGCCGATCCGCGCACCATCACGCTTGCCCGCTTCGACGCCATCATGGTCGGCATTTTCGCCGCCTGGGCCTCCGTGCGTTTTCCAAATGCGTTTCGCAAAGTGCGCATCCCCCTGGCCTGGATCGGCTGCGGCGTGCTGCTCTACGCCTACGTCACGCTCTTTCGCCCGCCGGAGCAACAGGACCGCCTCTTCGCCGGCACCCTGCGCTTCAACCTCGTGTCCGCCGGCTTCGCCTGCCTCCTGCCCTGGGGCTACCATTTTAAAGCCTCCCGCTGGAACTGGATCGACACCGTCTTCAACCGCCTCGCCTGCTGGTCCTACGCGATGTATCTGTGCAACATGCTGTTCTGGCATCTGCTGATCCGCAAATTCCTGCCCGACACGCAGACGTCCGCCCTGCAGGGCATCGGCGGCTGGTTCCTCTTCATGGGCCTCACGATCGGTTTCAGCGCCCTCACCTACCACGTTTTTGAGCTCCCCTGCACCCGCCTGCGCGACCGCTTCCGCTTCAGTCAGGCGGCGGAGAAAGCTGTCTGACGACTTTCCCGCTTTACCCTTCCGGAGGCTCCCGGCAAAACCGGCACCCGTGCCTGCGCCGCTGACTTTCGACGCCCCCGAAATCCACTCCGCGATCGAGCGGATCATCTCCGCCGTCCGCGAACGCCACGGCGATCGCCCGCCGCTTGCCGTCATCGGCATCGCCAATGGCGGCACCGAGCTCGCCCGTCGGCTCCACGCCGCCTGCGGCATCGCCGAACGCCTGGGCGAGATCGACATCTCGTTTTACCGCGACGATATCGGCCGCAACCCGATCCCCAAGGAATCGCGCCCGACCATCATCCCCTTCGACGTCACCGGCCGCGACATCCTCCTCGTCGACGACGTGCTGCACTCCGGTCGCACCCTCAACGCCGCCCTCAACGAACTCTTCGACCATGGCCGTCCCGCGTCCGTCGAACTCGCCGTCCTCATCGACCGCGGCGGCCGCAAGCTACCCTTCGCCGCCAACTACACCGGCCTCACCGTCGAAACCACCGCCGCCCAAAAAGTCGCGGTCAACCTCGACCCCGACGATCCCTCCCAGGACACCGTGACCATCGCTTCGGCCCAATCGTAAATCGTCCTTCGTAAATCGTAAATTTTCCATGTCCTGGAACCGCCGCCACCTCCTCACCCTCGAAGAGCTCTCCCTCGATGAGCTCAACCAGATCCACAGCACCGCCACCGCGTTCAAGAAGATCCTCACGCGCAGCGTGAAGAAGGTCCCCGCCCTCCGCGGCAAGACCATCGTCAACCTCTTCATGGAGCCGAGCACGCGCACCCGCATGGCCTTCGACATGGCCGCCAAGCGCCTTTCCGCCGACACCCTTTCGCTCGACGCCAAAACCTCCTCGACCACCAAGGGCGAATCCCTCCGCGACACCGCCCAGAACATCGAAGCCCTCCAGGCCGACATGCTCGTCGTGCGCCATTCCGCCCCCGGCGCCCCGCTCTACCTTTCCAAGATCCTCGGCATCCCGGTCATCAACGCCGGTGACGGGGCCCACGAACACCCGACCCAAGGTCTGCTCGACACCTTCACCATGCGCGAACGCCTCGGTGACCTGAAGGGCCGCCGCGTCGTCATCCTCGGTGACATCCTCTACAGCCGCGTCGCCCGCTCCAACATTCAGGCGCTCATCAAATTCGGCGCCGACGTCACGGTCTGCGGTCCCTCCACCCTCGTGCCGCGCCGCTTCGAGTCGCTCGGCGTCACCGTGTCGCACAAACTCCGCGACGCCCTGCACGACGCCGAGGTCGTCATGCTGCTCCGGATACAGCACGAGCGCCAGAACGCCGGCATGTTCCCGTCCATCGGCGAATACACCTCGATGTTCGGGCTGAACCAGGAACGCGCCGCCTGGCTCCACCCCAACGCCATCATCATGCACCCCGGGCCCATCAACCGCGGCGTCGAGATCGACAGCGAACTCGCCGACGGTCCCCGCAGCGTGATCCTCGACCAAGTCACCAACGGCATCGCCGTCCGCATGGCCGTGCTCTATCTCTGCTCCGGCGGCCAACCCGAATACGTCACCAGCAGCGCGGCGTAAGCTGCGCTGCATCTTAATCTTTATTTTTCTCTTTATCCCCGCCGACCGAACCCCATCCGCCTCCCAAATCGGCCCCCATCCGCCCCGTGGGGAGAAAGATAACGAGAAAGAATAAAGACCACGTTCCCGTCTTCGCCTTCTCCCTTTTTCAGATTTTCAGCCTTTCAGCTTTTCCACCATGCCCAGTCTCTGGATCAAAAACGCCCGCGTCATCGACCCCGCCAACAAGCGCGACGCCGCCGGTGAGCTCTTCGTCAAAAACGGTGTCCTCGTCGACAGCCTCTCCGCCGCCGAGAAGAAACGCGCCAAAGTCATCGACGCCGCCGGTCTCGTCGCCTGCCCCGGTCTGGTCGACGTGCACGTGCATTTCCGCGAGCCCGGCCAGACCCACAAGGAGAACATTGCCACCGGCTCGCATGCCGCCGCCGCCGGTGGATTCACCACCGTGGTCTGCATGCCCAACACCTCGCCGCCCGCGAGCAACACCGGCACCATCCAGTTCATCAAGGATGCGATCAAGCGCGACGCGGTCATCAAGGTCCTGCCCACTGGCTGCATCACCGTCGACATGAAGGGCGAAAAACTCGCCCCCATCGGTTCCCTCGCCCGCGCCGGCGTCGTGGCCATCACCGACGACGGCGACTGCGTGCAGAGCAACGAACTCATGCGCCGCGCCTGCGAATACGCCAAGATGTTCGACCTGCCGCTCATGGATCACTGCCAGGACCATTCCATGACCGTCGGCGCCGTCATGAACGAGGGCGAGGTCTCCGCCCGCCTCGGCCTGCGCGGGTGGCCCAACGCCGCCGAGGACCTCATCGTCGCGCGCAACATCATCCTCGCCACCTACACCGGCGCGCACATCCACCTGCAGCACATTTCCTCGGCCAACTCGGTCGAACTCATCCGCCGCGCCAAGTCGCGCGGAGTTTCGGTCTCCGCCGAAGCCACGCCGCACCACATCGCGCTGACCGATGCCTGCCTCGAGACCTACGATCCGAAGTTCAAAATGAACCCGCCGCTGCGCACGGCCGAAGACCGCGACGCCATCATCGAGGGCTTGCGCGATGGTTCGATCGACATTGTCGCCACCGATCACGCGCCGCACACCGACTACGAGAAAGATCAGGAATTCGACTATGCGCCCAACGGCATCCTCGGCCTCGAAACCTCCCTGCCCGTCACCCTCGATGTGCTCGTGCGCCAACACCGCTTCCGCCTACCCAAGGTCATCGATCTGATGACCCGCAAACCGGCCGAACTCTTCAAACTCAACGCCGGCACGCTCAGCGTCGGCGCCGCCGCCGACATCTGCCTCTTCGACCCGAAGCAGACCTGGACCTACGATGCGAAGGCCGGCTTCTCCAAGTCGTCCAACAGCCCGTGGCACGGCGAGCAAATGCGCGGCCGCATCAAGGCCACCATCGTCGACGGCAAGGTCGTCTACGATGGCAAGACCGTGAAGCGACGCTAGGTCGGTCGCCTCTCCCTTTCCCCTGGCCGCCCTCACCCACCCGCAGCCTGACTCGCTGCAACCCTCCAGCCCCACCATGTCGCTATCCACCCTCCTTCGTCTCGGCCTGTTCTGCAGCGCCGCGATCTTTGTCAGCGCCCAGGAAGAACCCGCCCCGGCCGAAACGCTCACGCCCGAACAGGAAGCCGCCCTCGCCGAGGCGATGGCGCAGATGTCCTTTCCCGAGCAACTGCAGGCCATGGGCGTGCCCCTCACCGTGGGTCCGGCCACCGCCCCGCTCGGAAATGTGGCCGAGGTCGAGTTGCCGGAGAACTTCCACTTTGTGGGCGCCGACGGACTCGAGCTCTTCTACGACATCACCCAAAACATGATGGGCGGCAACGAGGTTGGCGTCGTCATCTCGCCCGATGGCTGGATGTTGTTCTTCGACTTTGAAGACATCGGTTACGTGAAGGATGACGAGAAGGATTCGCTCGATGCCGATGAGCTCATGGAGTCGATGACCGAGGGTCAGGAAAGCGCCAACGCCGCGCGCCGCGATCGCGGTTGGGACGAGATGCAGCTACGCGGCTGGGTCCAGCAACCCCACTACGACGCCGCCTCAAACAACCTCAAGTGGGCCTTTAACCTCTCCTCCTCCGCCGACAATCACCAGGAAGTGTGGATCAACCAAAACATCCGCCTGCTCGGCCGCTCCGGCGTCATGAACGTCACCATGGTCGGCGACCCGGAGAACTTCACCGCCGAGGAAGCCGCCGCCGATCAACTGCTCGCCTCCGGCTTCCACTACGTCGCCGGCGAGCGCTACGCCGAGTTCAAGGAGGGTGACAAGATCGCCAAATACGGCCTCGCTGCGCTCGTGCTTGGTGGCGCCGGCGCCATCGCCACCAAAACCGGCCTGCTGGCCAAGTTCTGGAAATTCATCGTCGTCGGCATCCTCGCCATCGGCGGTTTCCTGAAGAACCTCTGGAACCGCATCACCGGCAGCCGCCCCGTCGAAGCCAGCGACAGCTCCGACAAGGCGGAGTAAGCCCCGGCGACCGCTCGCATGTCGTCGGAATGGGCGAGCCTCCTCTTGGTCGTGTGGGCGCTTTACGCGCTGCATGGCCTCGTCTGGCGGCGCGCCCCCCGCTTCCACTTCAGCTCGTGGTGGGGCAGCCGGCGGGCAGCCGCGACGCTCAAAACGTGGAGCACCTTCGGCCCCCTGCCAAACGCTTGGCGCCTGCGCACCGATGATATCCCGTTCGCGCTTTCCAGCGAGGGCCTGACCAACCTGCCCGTCGGGTCACTCGCCCGCCCCTCGCCCTTGCCGCGCACGCTCGAGGCTTGGCGTTGGGCGGAGATCCAAAAGGTCGAAACCCGGCGCGGCCGACTCTGGATCAACGGACGTCCCTTCGCACCCGCCACCGGCCATCTCACGGCCGACCAGCTCAGGGCCTTGGCCGCCGCCGCCCCCGCGCAACGCGCGGCCCGGATCGATCAGCTCCTGCGCGACGGGTTGCGCCCCCAACACCTGCGGCGACTGCAGCGTCTGCTCCTGCTTTCGACCAGCACCGCCGTCTCCTGCAACCTCACCGCGCTCTTCATCTGCCTGCTCGGTTCCCTCTACCTCGGTCTCGGCCTGCCCGCGCTGCTCGATAGCCGCTGGAGCGACGCCATTGCCCGCGGCGCGCCGTGGGTCCTCGGTTACGCGGCGCTGCTGCAAATCGTCGCCTTCGTCTCCGCCTGGTCGGCCGGACGCAGGCTCGCACGCCACAGCGGCGCGGCCCCCGGCAAGGTGCTCGGCGCGGTGCTCTTCATGCCGCCGCAGAGTTTTCACCTGCGCGCGCTGCTGGGCGAAAGCCTCTGGCCTGTCGCCCATCCGCTGGCGGCCGCACTCGCCTTTGGCTCAGCCGCCTCGCGCCGTGAGGCGGCCTTCAATGTGCTGGCCGACCTCGACTGGCCCCTTCCCGCCGCGGCCGCCGGTGACGACCTGCCCCGCCAGATCGCGCGCGATCACCGCGCCCGACTGCGCCCCCTCGTCGTGCAAGCACTGCGCGGATTCGGCATCGACGCGGCCGAACTGCTCGCTCCCCCACAACCCGACAGCCCCGGCGTCTGCGCCTACTGCCCCCGCTGTGGCGACCAGTTTGTGAAGGCCGATGGACAGTGCCCGCACCGTATTCCGCTGCGCCCATTGTAACACCGGTCACCCGTTTCAACGTTGGCATTCCCTCCCGGGCTGCTCTCATCGCTGGTCTTTCGCGCAGTTCATGGAGTCCGTCGAGTTCAGCCCCCCCGTCCTCATCGCCCTCGCCGGGCAGAGTCTGCTCCTGCTCGCGGGTCTGGCCGTATTGGTGCGTATCTTCCTCACCAAAGCAGGACGCTCCGTGTGGCGCCAACCCAGTCCCCTGACGCCCCTGCACTGGACCTGGTTTGAATTTGGCGTCGCGACCTTTGTCGTCATCGCCGGCGCGGTAGCCGGGCAAGTCGTGGGCAGCCTGGTCGTCGATGGGCTGCCGTTGGATGACGAACAACAGCTCACCGTCCTCGGGGCCGGCTTCCAACTCGGCATGCTCGCCGGCGCCGCCTTCGCGCGCATGGCCGTGGCCAAGACCCGCACCCTCGACGCCGCCGACGAAGACGCGCCCGCTCCTGTCCCACCGCCCATGCCCAAAGCCACGCCATGGTTCGCGGGTCCCATCACCTTGCTCGCCGCGCTGCCCCTGCTTTCGGCAGCCAACCTCGGTTGGGTCGCGCTGCTCGAACACTTCGGCTTCGACACCGGCAAACAGCCCATGGTCGACATTTTCGCCGACACCCAATCGCCCTTCGTGCTGATCGGCATGAGCTTCCTCGCTGTCGTCATCGCGCCGGTGACCGAAGAGGTGATCTTCCGCGCCGGCCTGTTTCGCTTCCTCCGCGGCCGCCTGCCTCGTCCCGTTGCGCTGCTGCTGCCCGCGATCATTTTCGGCACCCTGCACGGCAACCTCGTGGCCTTCCTGCCGCTGGTCATGCTCGGCGTGTTCTTTGCTCTCGCCTACGAGCGCACTGGCCGCATCAGCGTGCCTATCATCGCCCACGGGCTGTTCAACCTGAACACGATCCTGATGCTGCTCGCCGGCGTGGAGTTTTAAGCATGTCGCCCTTCACCCGCCAACGTCGTCTCTCCGTCGCTGCGCTCGGCGAATCGCAGCTCATCCGCGAGATGCGCCGTTGGCTCGGCACCGCCTCCCCCCGCGCGCCCGGCGGCATCGGCGACGACTGCGCGGTCCTGTCCGGTTCGCCGCGCGACCAACTCATCACGGTCGACCCGGTCATCTACGGCGAACACTTCAACGACTCCATTCCGGCGCGCGGGGTCGGCGCCAAACTCTTCAATCGCAACCTCAGCGACATCGCCTCGATGGGGGGACGTCCCCGCGCCGCCGTCGTGGCCCTCGCCCTCAACGACAAGGTGAAGACCGCGTGGCTGCGCGAGTTCTACGGCAGCCTCGCCACCATCGCCCGCAAGCACCGCGTGCCAATCATCGGCGGCGACATCGCCCACCACGCCGAGGGTCTCATCGCCACCATGACCATCGTTGGCGAAGCCGCGGACAATCGCTGCCTCACCCGCCAGGGCGCGGCCGCCGGCGACTGGATCTTTGTCACCGGCACGCTCGGCGGCAGCATTCTGGGCTGGCACTATAAATTCGCGCCGCGTCTCGCCGAGGGCCAATGGCTCGCCCAACACCCGCACGTGCGCTCGATGTTGGATGTGAGCGACGGCATCGCCAAGGACGTGCGCTCGCTCACGCCCGCCAACTGCCGGCCCGCCCTGCGCGAAGGCGCGATTCCGATTAGTCGGTCCGCCCGTCTGCTCGCCAAACAATCCGGGCGCAGCGCCCTCGACCATGCGCTCAATGACGGCGAGGACTACGAGCTGCTCTTCACCCTCAGCGGCAACGCCGATCCGGAAGCCTTTGTCGCGGAATGGCGCCGCCACTTCCGTCGTCGGGTCACCTGTCTCGGTCGTTTCGTCAAACGCCGCGCACGATCCGGCTTCGCCGACGAGCTCAACCTCACGCCGCACCATGGCTTCGAACATCTGCGCTGAGCTCCGCGCCGGCGTCACCACGTCCAGCGCCGGCGAAACGCGCGAGCTCGCCGCCGCGTTGGCGACCGCCCTGCCCGACGACACGGTGCTCGCGCTGCACGGCGATCTCGGTGCCGGCAAAACGACTTTTGTGCAAGGCCTGGCGGCCGGCCTCGGTATCCACGGACCGGTGACAAGCCCCACCTTCAACCTCTACACCCTCTACGAAGGTGACCGTCGGCTGCTGCACCTCGACGCCTACCGGCTCGACCGCGAGGACCAGGTGGAGGCGCTCATGCTGGAGGACTTTCTGGTCAGTCCCTGGATCGCCGCGATCGAGTGGCCCGAGAACATCGCGGGGTGGTTCCCGGCCAACACCTGGCACCTCGATCTCGGCATCGTGGACGGCGTGCGTCACACGGTGACGTTGCGCTGAAGCGCTGGCCCGCCACCCCGCCCAACGTGGGCGACGCGTGCGGCGAACGCGCCCTACCGCAAGGCCACGAACTCCCCGCTAAAGGTGGCGCCAAGGGTTTCACCACACCGCACCGTGCCGTCGAGCCGCAGTCGCGCCCGGCCATGCCGGTCAAACATCCGGCCAAACTTGGCGAAGGCGGCGGCGTCCACCCCTGCACACCGCGCCGTGAAAGCCCCGGTGACCGGTTCCAGGTAATCGATCTGATTACTCTGAATCACCAAACGGCCCGAGCGACCGCTTTCACGCATCACAAAGTGCAGCCATGACCACGCCGACAGGATCGCCACCGCCGACAAACTGCCGCCAAAGGCCGTGGCCCGATGGTTGATGTTGGGTTCGAGTGGCGCGGTGAGCTCCACCGCCGCGACGGAGCAGGAGCTCACCCGCACCCCCATCGCCGCAGAGAGTGGGATGTGGGCATGGAGATAGCGCTCCATTACTGCGGCTGCTTGCGCATCGTGCTCAGCCACCGGTCGAAACTGCGGACAACGCGACTACGCGTCGCTCTTCTTCGGCTCGTCGCCTTCGGACTCCTCCAACTCCGGAGCGGCCGGGGCCTCCGTCGAGGCTTCGGGTTCCGGCTCTTCGGTGGCGGCAGGCTCGGACGTCGGCTCGGTGGCAGCGGGTTCGGCCGGAGCTTCAGCGCTGGCGGTCGGCTCGGTGCTTTCCGCCGGGGCATCGGCCTTGGTCTCAGCTTCGGTTTCGACCGGAGCCGGAGCTGGCGCGGCCTCGGCCGGCTGCTCCGCTTTTTCCGGCTTAGCCTCTTTGGGCTTCGGCTCGGGCATGGGCGCAGCGGCAAAGAGACTGCCGTCGATGAATTCGGTGACGTAGCCCTCGGTGACCAGCCAACGCAGGTCGAGGTGCATGCGCTTGACCTTGGGCTGATCCTCCGGGGCAAACGGCGACACGGTGCCGGACGCAGCCGGCGCGGGAGCCGGGGCCGGCGTTGGCTCGGCGGCGGGCGCCTCACCTTCGGTTTGCTCCGCCGCAGCGGGCTCCGTGGGCGGAGCAGTTTCCGCGGCGGGTTCGACAGGAGTCGGAGCCGGCTCGGGGGCGATCGTATCGATGCCGAGGAATTTCTCCGGCAGCTCGCTCACCTTCACCATCGGATGCGTTTCGATGAAGTTGATGAGTTCGTCGATCGAGTCGGCAAAGGTCTGGCCAGGCACGCGGAACTTACGCTTCACCGCGCAGACGTAGCTCACGCCCTTGGAGCCCTTCTTGAAGATCGTGAAGCCTTCGCGGCGGAGACGGCCGCGCAACGCGTTGGCCGTGTCCAGCGGGAAGCGTTGCTGGCGCTCGAGCGCACCGAGGACGGCCCGTTTGATTTCGCCGTCGGGCAACTTCTCCAGCGCGTGACCGTGGAAACGGCCGTGCTCGTAAGTGCGCACGGCCTTGTCCCGAGCGTGGGTGAGCAGAAAAACCTTCGCGTCGGTCAGAGAGTCGAAGGACAGCGCGTTCGAAGCCGGCGCGGTTGCCGCGGCGGCCTCCTCAACGGCCGGCGCTTCGGTGGCGGGCACCTCGGCGTCGGTCGATTCCGTCGTCACTTCGGATTCGGTCGCTTCGGCAGCAGGCGCCACCTCGGCCTCCGCCTCGGGTGCGGCTTCGGTCGCGGCGGGCGCGGACTCCGGGGCCGCCTCGGTGGCGACCGGCGCACTACCCGGACCGATCCAGGTGTAGCGGGTCACCTTCTTCATCGACTCGAGCCAGGCGTTGACGACCTCTTCGTCGCGCACCGATTCGATGCGGTTGCGGAAGTTGTCGAACGACATGCGGCTGAGGCGCGTGGCGTGGTGCTGCTGCACGATCTGGTTGTAGAGGTGGTAGTTCGGCGGGCCGAGCAATTCACCGGTGACGCCGCACTTGTTGATGACTTGGAAACTGCCCTTGGGCGGATCGGTCTCGACCTCTTCGGTGCGGAAGAACTTGTCCACGTGGTGCTGCATCACGTGGTTGATCGCCGCATCCTCTGACTCGAAGGGCAGACTATCGGGCACCGCGACGTAGAAGGGCTTTTTCTCGGCCGCATCCGCCGGGTTCTGCGCCGGCTTGCGCTCGAGCACGACGACGAAACGGTCGTGTTTGCCAATGACGGTCTTGGCGATGTCGAAAAGTTCGAAGGTGCGGCAGGACGCACGGATGGTCTTCGACAGGGCGGCGAAGCTCACGTCTTCCGGATAAAAGGTGACGTCGAAGAACGGGCTCACGTAGGGCGCCGCCGGAGCCTGCGGGCCACCGGGTCCACCACGACGGCGATCACCGCCGCGCGGGCCACCCGGGCCACGACCACCCCCGCCGGGACCGCCACGACGTTCGCGATCACCACGACCGCCACGACGTTCGCCACCACCGTAGCCACCGCCGCCACCAGGACCACGGTCCCCGCGCGGACCACGACCCTCTTGCCCCTCGGTCGGTGCACCGGCCGGACGCTTGAAGCCGCGGCGATCCTTGCGTTGGTCGCGCGGACCACCCTCGCGTCGGGGACGGTCGTCGCGGCCGCGTGAGCCGCCGCCCTTCTCGGGTTTGTCCTGGGTCCATTGCGTGCCGAAGCTGAAACTCTCGAGTTGGGTGAGATCGAGTTTGTTGAAGTCCTTCTTCGGTTCTTCGTTCGTTGGCTTGTCGTCCATGCGAAAACGGGCTGGGGCCCGTGCTAGATAGTGGTGTTTGAGTGGTGTCGGCAGATGAGCACGGAGGCTCAGGGGCGGAGTGTCCACGGCGCCCGACCGCACGCAAGCACGATTCCGCCTGCGCACCCGCCCGCGGGACGAAGTGTCCGGCGGCGAGTTTCGATGCCTAAAGTCGAGCCGTCTGCGAACCGATGAACCCCATGTCCCTTTCCGCGAAGATGCTTTCCAAACGCGATTTGCCCAATTCCCCACGCTTGCGTGATACGCCCAAATCCCTTGGCTCTTGGCCGTCGTCACCCCCCGCCCGTTCAACCATGGAAGAATCGCCCCAGTCGGACGTCATCCCGCCGCCGCAGGCTCTGCCCAAACCCGACCAGACCGAACTGCTCTCCATCGTTTCGCTGTCGCTCGCGAAGGAGTTGAGAACCGTCGTCTTCGATGACGACCATGTCATCGTGAAATACGTGCCGGCGCGCACCTACCTGGCGCTCACTCCGGCCCAGTGGAAGGTGTTGCGCGTCTTCGCCCATCGCACGGCGACCGTGCCGCAGGTTTTGTTCGAACTGATTTCCGACCGCCGCTGCATCCCGCTGCGCGAATTCTACGAGGTGGTGATCAAAGCCTACGAACGCGGCATCCTCCAAGCCGCCGGGGAAGCCCCGCTCGCCGAGGTGCCGGCCGAGGACTGGAGCCATCGCGCGTCCGGCCGCAAAGTGCGCCCGATGGTCATCGTCGCCGCGCTGGGTGCGGTGGTTTCGATGGTCCTGAAACCCTTTTCGTTACCCACCGCCTGGTGGGAGCTGTTGACGGGCTGGCTCATCGCCTGTGGCAGCGCCAGTCTGGGCTACTTCCTTTCCTGCTGCGTCGCCCGCGACGAGGAATCGGAGATCTACCACCCCGGCTGGCGATTCAAGACCCTGTTTCCCCATTGGCACGCTGACCTGCACGACGCGGTGATGGGCGGCCGCGACACGGTGGTGAATGTTTCGCTCGCACGCATGGCACCGTTGATCGTCGCGATGGGCATCGTGCCCTTCGTGCATCCCGGCATCTCCTTCCTGCTCTTCTGCGCGTTCATCTACCAACTTTCCCCCTTCTGGTGGTCACCGGGGCTGACCCTGTTGCACGCGCGTTACGGCAAACCTTCGCTGGACGCGTTTCGGTCCTTTGTCTTCGAACCCAATCGCAACCGCTGGTTCGCGCTGCGCACGCGACTGAAGCACACCGACGTCAAATTTCTCAATCTGCACCTCGGCATGACCGTGGGTTGGTTGCTGCTGGTGCTCCTGGCTGGTTCGCTGCCCCTGCGCGCCAACGCCGTCGAACTTTGGCAACAATACCAGGCCTCCGGCGGACTCCACTTCACCGCGCTCGCCATGCTGGCCCTGCTCGGACTCATGGTGGTCGGTTCCATCGGCACCGCGGTTTGGCTGGTGACCCAGTCGCTCGTCGATCGCGTCCGGGCCTGGATGCAAAAATCTCTCTCCCCCAAGCCGGTGCCCATTTCGCCCGAGGCGGTCCTCGAAACCGTCGCCACTTCCCTGTTGTTCAAAGGCTTCAGCCGCGAGGAACGGGCCCGTATCGCCGAAATCGCCGAGCCCTGTGAATACAAGAAGGGCGCCATGATTGTGCGCGAAGGTGAACCCGGCGAAGAAGTGTTCCTGGTCCACAGCGGCCGCGTCGAAGTGTTGCGCGATACCGACTCCGGACGCCCCGAGTGGGTCGCGACCCTGGAGCGCGGCGACGTCTTTGGCGAACGGGCTCTACTGGAGGCGGGCGTGCGCACGCGCTCGGTGCGCGCCCTCACCCCCTGTGTGCTGCTCGGCCTGCACCGCAAGACCTTCGAAGAGCTGGTGCTGTCCCGCCTCAACCGCACACAGATTGAGGAAATCCTGCAGAAGGTGGCCTTCCTCCACCGTATCGAACTTTCCGCGACTTGGAGCCCGCAGGCCATGTTCGCCTTTGCCCGCCGCGCACTCATGCAGAGCTTTGAGGTCGGCCAGACCCTCATCCGCGCACACGACGACAATCAGTATTTCTTTCTGCTCTACGAAGGCGAATTGTCGGTGGTGAAAAACAAAGAGGAGGTCGCCCGCCTCAAAGCCGGCGACTTCTTCGGCGAAATCAGCGCCCTGCAAAACAGCACCGCCACCGCCACGGTCAAAGTCCGCACACCGGCCAAGTGCCTCGTCGTCGCCAAACGCGAATTTCTGCAGTTCCTCGTGAACGACTTTCTCGTCGGCCTGCACTTCGAAAAGATCAGCTCCGACCGCCTCGGCGAACCCATCTTCCCCCTCAAAGGCCGCAGCTTCGACGTGCTGCGCTGAGGCACCGGTTCAACATTCGCCCTACCCGGCACACTCAGGGCACAAAAAAACCCGCACTTCGCGGGTTTAAAATGGTGCTCAGGAAGGGACTCGAACCCTTACACCTTTCGGCACACGCCCCTCAAGCGTGCGTGTCTACCAATTCCACCACCTGAGCAGGTTTTGAAGAGGGGAAGGCGGACTAAGAAAGATGCTCCGCACCTTGTAAAGCCCCGAAATGTATTTTCTAGATTCGACTTGGGGCCGGTTCCGTCCGACCCCTTTTTGACCGTATCTCCTCCGCCCATGACGATCGACGCCATTCAGCGCGCCCTGCTCGAGTCCTACGAGACCCAGGGGGGCATTAACCATATCGACGGCAGTAACTTGCCGTCGGATGAGTCCATCAATTGGCTCGCGGCCGAGATCATGCATCTGCTCTTCCCCGGCTTCTTCGAGCGCAAGCCGCTCGCCAAGGAGGACGTGCCCGCCATCACCGCCGAGCGCCTCAAAAACGTCTGCTTCCGCCTCGAGGAGGAAATCGCCAAGGCCCTGAGCTTCGACGGCGATCCCGACCCCGCCCGTCACGCGGCCGATCTCGCCCAACAACTCCTGCTCAAACTCCCCGCCATTCGCGACGTCTGCCAGACCGACGTGCAGGCCGCCTACGAGGGCGACCCCGCCGCCCGCAGCGTGGAGGAGATCATTCTCGCTTACCCCTGCGTGTTGGTGATCTCGATCCAACGCGTCGCGCACGAGCTCTACAAACTCAAGGTTCCGCTGCTGCCGCGCATGCTCACGGAGTATGCCCACGAGCGCACCGGCACCGACCTGCATCCCGGCGCCCAGATCGGCACCCACTTCTTCATCGATCACTGCACCGGCGTCGTCGTCGGTGAAACGACCCGCATCGGCAATCACGTGAAGATCTATCAAAACGTGACGCTCGGCGCGAAGTCCTTCGAGCTCGATGACGACGGCAACCCGGTCAAAGGCGTGAAACGTCACCCCGACATCGAGGACCACGTCACGATTTATCCGAGCGCCACCATCCTCGGCGGCAAGACCGTGATCGGCCGCGGCTCGATCATCGGGTCGAACGTCTGGCTGATGAAGTCCGTCGATGCCGACAGCATCGTCTACTACGAGGGCGATCGCACCTCGGTCGTGCGCAACCAAAAGGACCGTAAATCACCCAAGGGCACGCCACCCGACGCCGCCCTCGACTGGTCGATCTGAACGCTCGCCACCCGGCGGCGTCAGCTCGCCACATCCACGCGGAAAGGCTTTGCCTCGAACGGGTTGTTGCGCTTCTGCAACATCGTGAAACCCCAGTCGCTACTCCGTTCCCTCATCCTCTTGATTGCTTGGTTGGGCGCGGCCCATGCCGCGTCGGCCGCAAAGTGGGAATCGATGGACCTCCCCCCCGGAGCCCGATCGATCACGAAGCTGGCGAACTCGGCCACCGTCACGATCGGACTCATCAATTCCCACCTCTACCGCACCACCGATGGCTCGACCTGGGAGGAAACCGAGCTGACTGCCTCGGTGTGGAACATCGGCCACGCCAACGGACACTTCTGGGCCCTCACCGTCGACGCGATCTACTTCAGTCAACACGGCAAAACCTGGACGCGGGCGGGCACCCTGCCCACCGACATCGGCACCCCGAGCGAATTTCAACTCACGCCCTTCGGCGCCATCTGCACGGGGCGGATTTTTGATTCCTCCACCGGCGTGACCACGGTCACCAGCGTCCTGCGGATCAGCTCTGACCTGGAGAACTGGGAGCCGGCCGGCGCCCTGCCCGAGACCAACGACAAACGCTACCCTTCCCTGTCTCGGTCTGGCGTCGTCCAAGGCGGTGAAACGACCGTGGTCAACTACTGGGTCTACGGCGACGGCATCCCCAACAATTGGCCCATGCGCCTCCTCGCTTGGAGCAACGACGGTGGCCGCACGTGGACTCAGTCCGTCGCCGAGGACGACCAAGCACCCGAAACCTTAGCCTACGCCAACGGCGTCTTCGTCGGCATTTGGCTCGGAGGTCCCATTCTTCGCAGCACCGACGACGGCCGCAGTTTTCAGATCGTGCGCAAACCAGTGCCGGAAACCTTGTATAGTGAAGTTTGGACCGGTGGCGGCCGTTTCTTCACTCGCGCCGCAGCAACTTCGGAGGCTCGGCTCTACAGTTCCATTGACGGTGAAACCTGGACTGATGCCGGCACGGTGCCAGTCAGTCACTTCACTCCTCTGACCGGTGCGGCCTACGGTGCAGGTCGCTACTACCTAAGTGGCATGACCGGCGAGGCGGGTCTCGAACCGTTTGCCATCGTTTCCAATCTCGCGCCGCCGCCGGTGCTCACTCAGCAACCCGTTCCTCAGACCATCGCGGCCGGTCGAGCCCTCCACCTTTCGGTCCAATCCACCGCGGGCACGGCGACGAGCTATCAATGGCAACGTAACGGGGCCGACATTCCCGGCGCCACCGCCCCCGAATATTTTGTGCCCCGCGCCGCCTCAGCCGTGGAGGGCATATACCAATGCGTGGTCCGCAACGCCACTGCGACCATCCTTTCCGGCCGCGCCACCGTGACCACCATTCCCGCGACCGCTGGCGGACGATTGGTTAATCTTTCCGTCAACACGCTCACCGGTGCCGGCGACGAGTCGGTCAACGTCGGCTTCGTCGTCAGCGGCCCGTCCGCCAAACCCCTCCTGGTGCGGGCCATCGGGCCAACCTTGGCCGATTACGACTACACCGATCAATTGCCCGACCCGAACCTCGATCTGTTCACCGGGGGCGCCTCCATCGCCTCCAATGACGATTGGAACACCGACGACGGCCGTGGTTTGGGCGCCTTTCCGTTGCCTGCCGGCTCCCGCGATGCCGTGCTTCGCGACGACCTCGCGAGCGGCATCTATTCGATCGTCATCAATGGCAACGGCCAGGTCGCGGGCCGTATTGTGACCGAGGTCTACGACGCCAACCTCGACTCCGCCGACTCGTTGCTCACCAACCTTTCCGCCCGCGCCGTCGTGGCCAGCGACCAGACCTTCATCGTCGGCTTTGTGGTCGGCGGCACGACCGAACTGGATCTCATCATCCGCGCCATCGGCCCCGGGCTCGCCGCCCACGGGATCGAGAACGCGATGGGCGATCCGGAGGTCACGCTCTTTCGCGGTTCCGACGTCATCGCCACCAACGACGACTGGTCGGGCGACTACGGGCAGGCCCTGGGCGCCTTTCCCCTGGAACCGGGGTCCAAGGATAGTGTGCTCTCCGTCCGCCTCGCGCCGGGGCTGTATTCCGCCCACATCCGTTCCGCCGCAATCAGCGCGCCGGGCGGCATCCTGCTGCTCGAACTTTACGACGCCGACTGAACGCGGCCGCCGCCGTCGCTCAACGCCGCTGGCGATCCGCCAAACCGCGGGCGAGTTCGGCGGCGAAGAAGGGACCGCGGTAGATCATGCCGGAGTAGACCTGCACCAGCGTCGCGCCGGCATCGAGCTTCTCGCCGGCGCTCGCCGCATCGGTGATGCCGCCGACGCCGATGATCGGCAGCCGGCCGTGCGTGGCGCGCGCAATGTAGTTGATGATCTGGGTCGAACGCCGGCGCAGCGGCGCGCCGCTCAATCCACCCGTTTCCTGCACCGCCGCGAAGGGGCCGGGCCGCGCGATCGTTGTATTCGTGGCGATGATACCATCGAAACCAAACTCGGCGATGACCTCCAACACGCTGTCGATCTGGCCGTAGGTGAGGTCCGGCGCGATCTTCAGCAGCAACGGACGACGCGCCGCGCCGCGCGCCTGGTTGGCCGCACTGACCTCCCCCAGCAGCTCCCGCAGCCGCGCCTCGTCCTGCAGCTTGCGCAGGTCCGGCGTGTTGGGACTGGAGACGTTGAGCACAAGGTAGTCGGCGAACTCGGCCAGCTTGCCAAAGCTGCGCAGGTAATCGTCGACCGCCTTGTCGAGCGGCGCGGCCTTGGACTTACCCAGGTTCACGCCGAGCGGGATTCGCCGCTTCCCCACCCCCGGCTGCCCGGCGAGTCGTCGGGCCACCCGATCGGCGCCTTCGTTATTGAAACCCATGCGGTTGATCACGGCCTCTTGCTCCGGGTAACGGAACATGCGCGGCGCCGGATTACCCGGCTGGGCGAGCGCGGTGACGGTGCCGATCTCGACATGACCGAAGCCCATCGCCGCCGCCGCCGGCCAAGCTCGGGCGTTCTTGTCGAAGCCCGCCGCCAGACCGATTGCATTGGGGAACTTGAGCCCAAAGGCTTCGACTGGCTTGAAGCGCGACGCCGGCAGCCGGTTCCACGCCTCCATGAGTCGGCACGCCGGCTTCAGCCAGCCCAGTGCAGCCATCGCGGTGGCCCCCACTTCATGCGCCCGCTCGGAATCGAGCTGGAACAACATCGGACGCATTACCTTCTCATAGAGAAAATCCATCGGCGCCGGACACTGAAACTCCCCGCGCAAAACGCAAGAATGCGCCCGCCGCCGCCGCAAATCTCCCCGCGCCTTCCCACTAGAAATCCACCTCACAAGCATCCAGCGCTTCACTCCGGGAAAAAACGGCCGAATTCCGTCTCAAGAAAAGTCACGCGAAAGTGGTTTTCGTGGTTTGACTCGCGCAAAGCACACCCTTTTTCCTCCGACCAACCTAGACACCCGTAACATGGCAAAATCCTCCTCCACTCTCGATTGGTGCATCGTTCGCCTTGGTGAAGACCACAACTGGTGGGTCGACGAAGTGAGCGATCCCGTCCGCTGGGACGTCGATGGCTTAAGCATCGTCGACCCGCGCCAAGTGGATTACTTGGTCGAGCTGGTGGATCCGCTGCGCGACTACGGCTTCGACCAGGACACCCTCGACGTCGCCTTCATCCCCTTCCGCATCGAGAAAGATCTCGGCGAGGGCCGCGTGCGCCTCAAGCGCGTCAAGGACTCGCTCTTCGAGAGCGACGAGAAACTCTTCGCCCTGCCCGATATCGTCGACGACGAGAACGGCCCCTACGCCGATCTGCTCGACCACCTCACCCGCTGCCGCGTGAAGATGCTGAATGACGTCTTCGACTTTGAGTCCAAGCTCACCGTCGACGAGGTCGAGGACGAGATCCGCGAGGACCAGAACGCCAGCTTCATCGAGGGCAAGGCCATCCACACCTTCGAAGAGCTCACCGCCATCCTCGATTACGTCCCGGCCGGCTACGACACCGACGACGAAGACGGCGACACTTCTTCCGACGAAGAGGACATCGACGACGAGGATCTCCCCGACATCGACGAAGAGGACGAGAGCGCGCTCAAGGGCGACGCCTCCCTCAAGTGGGACGACGACGAAGAGGAGGAGGAATCCGACGACGAGGAATCCGAAGGCGACGACGAAGACTCCGACGAGGAATCCGACGACGACGAAGAGGAAGAAAAGCCCCGTCGTGGCGCTCGCCGCGGCTGAGTCCCGCCCCCCTCCACCTCACCTTTGCACAGCGCGACCCCTCCCGTGGGTCGCGCTTTTTGCTTCCGTCCGCTCCCTGCCTCGCTGAACTTCCGGCATGCGTCTCCGCTTGCCCCGCCTTCAAGCCGTCACGATCCCCTTCGTTTGCTGCTGGCTGCTGCTCGGACTCAGCGGATGTGAATCGACCGGCGGCACCGCCGGCGGCGGCGGCAACCCGCGCCTGCCGGAGTCGGCCAGCGCCGCGGTGCTGCGCGCCGGCGACAGCCTCGGCGTGTCGCTGCAGGGCATTCCCGATCCGAGCGTGCACAACGTGCAGATCGACGACCAGGGTTTGATTTCCCTGCCCTACATCGGCGGCATCCCGGCCGGTGGACTCACCGCCTCCGATCTTTCGGCCCGGATTCGTCAGGCTTACATCGATGGTCGCTTCTATCGCGCGATCGACGTTTCGGTGAGTGTGACCGAGCGTTACGTCTACGTCGGCGGCGAAGTCCAGCGCCCCGGCCGTATCCTTTGGACGCCCGACCTCACGATGACCAAGGCCGTTCAGGCCGCCGGCGGTTTCACGATCTACGCCAAGGAGAGCGCCGTGAACGTCACCCGGGAGCAATCGGCTTACCAGCTCGACGCCCGCCTGGCCCAGCGCAGCCCCGCCGATGACCCGCGCCTCATGCCAGGCGACTCGATCCAGGTCGACCGCTCGGCGTTCTGATCACCGGGGCGGCTTGGCGCCGAAGACCTGCTCGTAACCCGCCGCCAACTTGGCGCGATCGACTGGCGCGACGTGAGGCGAGGCCATCATCTGCCGATACCAGCGATCCGCCGCGCCTTGATCGCGCACGGCGCAGGCCGAGGCAGTCAGCAGCACCAGCGCGATCGGGTTTTGCGGTTCGACACCGAGTGAACGCTCCAGCATGGCGACGCCTTCTTCTCGTCGATCGAGCGCGAACAGCACTTGCCCGGCCTCGATGTAGGCGATCGTCGCCGCGGGCTCGGCGGCAATCACCGCCTCGAAATTCGCCAAAGCGTCGGCCAAGCGCCCGCGCCCCTTAAGAGCCCGCCCATTTTCCAAACGCAGCGCAGCCGACGCCGGATTCGCCGCCAAGGCCTCGCGCAACAAGCGGGCGGCTTTGCTGGTTTCACCGATCGCCTGGTTCAAGGTGATGAGCCGCAGCCACGCCTGCACCAGCGAGGGATCCAGTCGCACCGCCGCTTCGTATTCGGGCAGCGCGTCGACTTGCCGCCGCAGACCTTCCCACAGCACGGCCACGCGAAAGTGGATTTCACCGTCCTCCGGCGCGAGTTCGAGCGCCCGTGCAATATGACGCTCAACCGACTCCTCGTCCTCCAGCATTGGCCCCGCGGACGCGGCGTCCAGAACTCGACCGGCGTCGTGGGCCCAGGCCAGGTGCGTTGGGTCCCAGGTATCAACCGGGCGTGACCATGCCGGGTTGTCCGGTTCCCTCGCGCTCAATTCGGCATAGGCGACCGCCGCTTCGGCGGCGTAACCATTCGCCTGATACAAGCGGGCCAGCTCGGCCAGCCCCGTGAGTTCGCCCTGCCGTGCCGCTTGCTCCGCCGCCTGCACCCGCGCCACCAGCACCTCCGACTCTTCGCTCAGCGCTGGCCTCGGCGGCACCGCCCCTGCAACCGCCGCCCGATCAAGGGCCCCGACCGCATACCAGACCGCCACGATCAGGATCGCCACTCCACCGCACAGCCACGCCAGCCGACGGTTCATCGTTCAGGGCGCCGGGTTCGCGTCCGTCGGTCCGAACGCCTTGACCACGTAGGCCGCCAGCGCCTCCACCTCGGCGTCGGCCAAAAAACCGAAGGGGGGCATCTCCCAGCCCATCGGATTGTCGCGCCCCTGGAGGGAGGCCGAACCGCCACGAATGACGGCCGCGACGCGCTCCACGCCCTCCGCCACGATCGGGCCGTCAAGGATGCCGGGCTGGAAATTGGGCACCCCGCCACCATCCACCATGTGGCAGGTGGCGCAATGTTCCTGATACAGGGCCGCGCCGTCGGGCGCCGGCGCACGGGGCGGTGGCGCTGGCGTGGCGGCAGCCACCGGCACAGTCGGCGCGGCCGGTTTCTGCAACAGCAGTCCCGCGCCGATCACGCCGACGCCGAGAACCACCAAACCAACGCTCAACCGCGACGAGGAGCTCATTCGCCCGCGTAAAAGACGCGCCAGATGCGGTTGCCCTGGTCCGCGCCAATGTAAAGCGAACCATCCGGTCCGGCCGCGACGCCCATCGGGCGGAAGTCCGCATCACGCGGGCTGCTGATCTCGTCCTTGCCCATAAAGTCGTCGGCGAAGATCGACCACTCCCCCGTCGGCATTCCGGCATCATCGCAGGGGATGAAGACCACGTTGTAGCCTTTCTGCGAGGGACGGTTCCACGAACCGTGGAAGGCGAGGAACAGACCGCCGTGATAGGAGGCCGGGAATTGTTCGCCGCCGTAGTAGGTCATCTGCATCGGCGCCCAGTGCGCCGGGAAGGCGATGGTCGGGTCCTGGAATTTGCCCGGCGCCGGCGTCTTTTTCCCGTCGCCGCCATACTCCGGCGAGAACAGGCGCTTTTTCTCGATCGGGCTGTAGTAGGTGTAGGGCCAGCCGAGATTGGCGCCCCGCGACAGGACGTGAAACTCCTCGGCCACATGCTCCGCGTTGTAGGCGGTGTTGAAGACGTCGGGCTTCACCACATCGAGCACGTCGCGGCCGTTTTGCGCGCCGAAAAGTTGTTGCGAGACCGGATGCCACGCCAGCGACAGGATGTGGCGATGACCGGTCGACCAGTGTTCGCCCTGCGCCTGGGTGAGCGGCGCCTTGGCGGGGTCGAACTTCCAGATGCCACCGTGCTCGCTGAGGAACGTATCCACCTCGGCGTCGCTCAAGCCGGCCGCACCACGCGCCCGGTCGGGCTTGCCCAGCGAGTTGGAGGGCGATCCGACCTCCACATAGAGCATACCGGCGCCGTCGAAGGTAAACATCTTCGAGGCGTGCTGGCGCTGATCCGGCAGGCCGGTGACCACGGGCTCGATCGTGCCGCTCGGCACGAGTTCGCCGGCGGCCCGCTTCATCCGATAAACGGCGTCGTTGGTCGAAAAATACAGGTAACCACCGTGCACCGCGATGCCACTGCCCCCCCCATCCGTCGCGATGGTTTCCGTGACGTCGGCCACGCCATCGCCATCGGTGTCCCGCAGGGCGCGGATGCCGCCGCCGCGGAGGCGGCCGTAGAGGTCGCCATTGGGCGCCACCGCGATCCCGCGCACCCCATCGACGTTGTCCGCCACGACCACCGCTTTGAATCCGGCGGGCAGCGTGATGTCGCCGTTGTTGGGGCTGGCCGCCAACTCGGCGCGGGCCGCCACGGTGAGGGTGAGGAGCGATCCAACGATCGCAGCGTATCGGGTAAAGGAGGGCATCATGGTCGGGCAACCATAGGCGCCGGACAGATGCGCGCAACCTCCCCCGGCAACCCGTCTCGCCACGCCGAGATTGACGTTCAATACCCCCTGCGGCCCTGCGGTCGGCTCTGAAAAGCACGATCGTGACCGTCTTACGATGTTGCTCGCGACCGTTCCGCTCAGTTTCCTCCCTGCCAGTCCTCTGGCCCGTGCTTAGACCAACGCAACTTGTCTTTCTGGGGGCGGTTCTGCTCGCCGCGTTGGCGAGGAGCGAAACCGTCGGGGACTTCGTGCCCGCCACCCCGAGCGGCACCCTCGAGACCGGCGCCCCGAGTTTTACCATCATCGCCCCGCAATCCCTCGGCATCAGCAGTCCGCTGATCGACATGCACGTGCTGCCCGACGGGCGCCTCCTGGTCATGGCGAAGAGCGAAATGGCCATCGGGGACGGCGTCCGCTGGGTGAAGATTGAGAAGGCGCCGTCCCAGCCCAGCATCAACCTGGAACGCGTCATCGTCGGCGAAGATGGCACCATCTACGCCGGTTATTCCAACGCCTTCGCCCGGCTCAAATTCGACCCGGAGGGCACGTGGAGCTTCGAGCCGATCGCCCCCATTCCTCCGGTCGAAAGCTACGGCGACCCGCAGCTTACACATGTTACGGCCGCCGGCGGCAAGTGGTTCTGGTGGTGGGGGGCGGGACCCATTTTCCATTGGCAACCAGGCACCACGCCGCAGGTCGTCGGCATCGCTGAAAATCCCCGGGCCTTCTTTGCCGTGAACGGCGTCGTGCACATGAGCGACGGGGCCAACGGCAACCTGTATGCCTTCGACGGCGAACGCTTCACGTCGAAGCTCGGCCCGCCGGATCACTACGCCGAGAGCACCATCACCTCGAGCGCGCCGCTCGAGACTGGCCGCGTGCTGGTGGGCACCACCGGCCGCGGCCTGCTCACTTGGGACGGCACCGCGCTGCGACCCTTTGCCACCAAGGGCCTGCTCTCCCGCCCGCTCGGCATCACCAGCCTCTGCGCCGTCGGCCAGGGATTGTTCGCCGCCGCCTCCAACAATATCGGACTCATCTTCTTCGATCGGCACGCCCGCGTCATCCAGGTGCTCGACCGCAGCAACGACCATCGGCTCGCCCGTATCTCCAAGCTGATCCCGACCCCCAACGGCGCCCTCTGGGCCGTGCTCAACGACGGCATCGCGTGCATCGACTTTCCCTCCCGCCTCTCTCATTTCGAGGCGTTCATCGACACCGGCCTCGCCTACGCCAAACCGTTTCGAGTCGGCGACGACCTTTGGCTGTTGTCCGACGGGCATATTCAGCGCGGCCTCTACGACGAGGACCGGCGCATTCGCGGATTCACCATCGATTCCCCGCCGGGCTACGCCAACGAACTGGCCGTGCTCGATGGCGTCCTGCTGGCCGGGACGCGCGAAGGTTTGTTCCAGCGACAGGCCGATGGCACCTGGCAGAAACTCAGCGCCGCCTCCAGCCCCCTCATCCGGCTCGAACCCGTGGCACGCGGCCGCTGGCTCTACGCGGCCGAGGAGGAGGTGGGCTGGATCCTCGCCGACGGCCAAGGTTCGTTCACCACCGAACGCATCCCCCGGCCCGGTTTCGGCCACGTCTACGGCGCCATCACCGATGCGGCCGGCGACTTCTGGGTCGAGCTTGGCACCGGCAAGGTTGCCCGGGTGCGCCCGACCCTGCCCCAACCGACCGTGGATGCCTTCGGGCCCGGCAGCGCGCTCGGCGCACGCTGGCCCAACCTCTTCAAACTCGACGGCGAAGTCAGGGTGAACGCCCCCTGGCATATCTATCGCCTCGACCCGCTCACCCATCAACTGCGGCTCGACGAAGCCTTGCTCGAACGCATCCCCGCGATGAGTCAGGTGCTCGGTCGTCCGACCACCGACTCCCTGGGACGCCTGTGGATCACCCATGAAGGTCGCCTGCGCATCTACACGCCTGACGGCAATCGCTACCTGCCGACCAACGAGATCCTCCCCCTCGAACTGCAGCCGCTGCACATCTACCCCCAGACCGACGGCGTCGTCTGGCTGCACGAGCCCCAACGCCTCGCCCGCTACGACCCCAGCATCCCCCTCCCCCCACGCCCAGCGCCACGCGCCATCATCGCCCGCATCCAGCCGGTCGATCGCGGCCTGACGTTGTATCCACCTTTCGATGACGACGCGCCGCTCGACCCCGGCACCGACGCCCTCGTGATCCAATTGCAGGCCACCGGGGCGGCCAACGGCGAGACTGCCACCTTCGAATACCGGCTCGACGGTCGCGACGAGGCCTGGCTCGAGCTGGAAGCCGACGGTGTGCTCACGCTCGCCAACATCGCCGCCGGCGACTACCGGCTGCGCGTGCGCCCCCGCACCGGCGACGACGTCGGCGACGAGATCGCACTCGACCTGCACATCTCCGCCCCCTGGTTTCGCACCCCGTGGGCCCTCACCGCCTTTGCCCTCTGCGGCGCCGCCATCATCGGACTCACCGGTTGGCTCTCCTCCCACGTCGTTCGCCAGCGCAACGCCACCCTTGATCGCATGGTCACCGCCCGCACCGATGACCTGAAACGGGCCAACCAGGAACTCGCCCTGCAAGTGGAGGAAAACGAGCGCAAAGCCCACGAACTGGAGGCCAGCCAGGGCGAAATCCGCCAACTCAACGCTGCCCTCGAGCAACGCGTGCACCAGCGCACCCGCGAACTGCGCGAGGCCAACCGCGACCTCGAAGCCTTTTCCTACTCCGTCGCCCACGACCTGCGTTCCCCGATCGGCAACATCTCCAGTTTCGCGAAACTCCTAAACTCGATCGATCCACCCGAACCCGGCTCGGAACGCGACCAGGTCACCCGCCACATCATCACGGAATGCGACCACCTGATCGAGCTGGTGCAAAGTTTCCTCTCCTTTGCCACTGTGCAGAAGTCCGCGATTCGGTGGGGCCAGATCGACCTCACTCTCCTCCTCACCGACATCCGCGAACGCCTGATGCGCGATTGTCAGGATCGCTCGGTGACCTGGAAGATCGCCGCCCCACTCCCCACCGTGGCCGGCGACAGCACGCTGATCCGGCAAGTCTTCACCAACCTGCTCGGCAACGCCCTCAAGTTCACCGGCGAGCGCGAGGTCGCGGTCATTGAAATCACGGCGCACGTGACGCACGACGGCGCCCACGCCGAGATCAGCATCGCCGACAACGGCGCCGGTTTCGACCCCGCGACGATCCGACTCTTCGAGCCCTTCCAGCGGGCGCACGGCTCTCGCCGTTTCAAAGGCACCGGCATCGGCCTCGCCAACGTCCACCGCATCGTGACCCGCCACGGCGGCGCCATCACCGCCACCGCCGCCCCCGAACAAGGCGCAACCTTCGTCGTCACCCTACCGCGCAACCAACCCTTCGGCGGCACCCACCCGCCGATCTAGAGGCAAGCCTCCGCACGCGGCCCCGGCACCCTCACTTCAGCGCTTTCGCCATGTCTTTGGCGAAGTAGGTCAGGATGAGGTCGGCGCCGGCGCGCTTGATGGCAAGGAGCGACTCGTGGCGGATCTTCCCGAGGTCGAGCCAGCCCAGTTTGGCGGCGGCGTGGATCTGGGAGTATTCGCCGGAAACCTGGTAAGCGGCGACCGGCTTCGTCGTCGCGTCGCGCACATCGCGGATGATGTCGAGATAAGCACCGGCCGGTTTCACCATGATGAAGTCCGCGCCCTCCTCTTCGTCGAGCGCGGCTTCGTTCAGCGCCTGTCGACGGTTCGCCGGATCGAGCTGATAGGTTGCCTTGCTCAGCAAACGCGTGCCCGCGGCCTGCGCACTGCCCACCGCGTCGCGGAACGGGCCGTAGTAGGCGGAGTTGAACTTCGCCGAATAGGCCATGATCGCCGTCCCCGCAAAGTCATGCGCATCGAGCGCCTCACGGATCGCGCCGACGCGGCCGTCCATCATATCCGACGGCGCCACGATATCGACGCCCGCCTCGGCCTGCAGCACCGCCATCTCGGCCAGGATTTCGACCGTGCGGTCGTTATCCACGTCGTCACCGATGTCGGTCAACACGCCGTCGTGGCCGTGCGTGGTGTAAGGGTCGAGCGCGACGTCGGTGATGACCGCGAGCTCCGGCAGTGCCTTCTTCACCGCCCGCACGGCGCGGAGGATGAGTCCGTCTTCGTCGAGCGCGCCCGTGCCATCGGCGTCCTTCAGCTTCGGGTCGAGCTTCGGAAAAAGCGCCACCGCCCGCACCCCGAGTTTATTGAGCGCCCGACACTCCTTGACTAGGTCCTTGATGTTCAGGCGAAACACGCCCGGCATCGAACCGATCTCCTCGGGCGCCGGCTGACCATCGACCACAAACAGCGGCGCGATGAAATCCTCGGGACGCAGGAACGTTTCCCGCACCATGTCGCGCAGACCGGCGGTGCGGCGCAGGCGACGGGGACGTTCAACGAGATCGAGCAGGGCTTCGTGGGACATGTTTGCCGGTTTACAGGGCCGCGCCGCCAGCGCCACCTCAATTCTTCGAGCCGGCGGAAACAACTCCACCGTCACCCGCTTGCCTTTGCCATTCGGTCGCCCGGCGTAGATGGCCGTCACGCCGGCGAGCGTTGAAGTCGGTGCCCGCGCCGGGGTCGCCACCAGTTCCACCATCAAGGCCGGCGCATTGTTCAGCTCCACCGCAAAGGGCACCACGTAGTTCGCCGCATCCGCTGCCGTGGGACGCAGACGCCGACCATCGAGGTTCATGTTCACGCTGACCTGGCCCAGGCCTTTGATCAGCGCCCACCACGGGATATCCACCACGTCCAATAAAATCTCCTTCAACCCCGGCGTGCGGGCCGCGATCCCGAAGAACTCCACCAGCGCTGGCAGCGACCCCACCACCGCCCGCTCATCGTCAGCAGTGACACCACGCTCCTCCAACCGCGCCCGCGCCGCCGCCGTCTCCTCTTCCGGAAAAGGTTCACCGCGCATGCCGATGCCCACGCGCCCTTCCTCGTCCCGCAAACGCAGGATGGTCGCCGCCGCGCGATCCAATCCCGCCTGCAGGAACTCCACGTTCACCTGAAACCGGGCTTGCTTGGTCTCGGCTCTGGCGATCGCGCGCTCCACCTGCCGTTCGTCGCTCGCCAAGGGTCCCACGATCTGCACCTCCATGATCAAACCCTGCTGGGCAAACGCGTAGCTGCGACCGGTGGAGGTGAAAAGCTGGAAGGGCTCCCCGGTGGCCGCTTTCTCGATGTCCGCCTGCTCCTCCTCAGTGGCCGCGACGACTTCAAACCGGGCCAACCACTGGTCCACATCGTCTCTGTCGCGCATGGAAATCAACACCACACAGTGATCGCCCCACTCCGGTCTCACCCGGTCGGGCGCGTGCGCCACGCCCGCCAGAGACCAGCCGCGTTGCGCCGCCGCCGCGACAATGGCCGGGCCCGGGGCAAACGACTCCGCGTCCGGAAAAACCGGATCCTTCGCCGCCACGTTCAACGCAAGAAAGCTCCACAATAACAGCCGACGCACGCCTCTCTGACGCAGAGACCCGCCATTTGTTCATTTATCGAAAACCCGGCTCGGAATTTCTTTTCGTTTGTTTGCGCCTCGACCGCCCGCTAGCGCGGGAACCTGTCTCGTCGGCCTCCGCTTCGCTCCGTCGTGTTTTGAAATTATTCGTGTTTATTCGTATCCAATCGTGGTTACCTCGTCGTTTCCTATGGCCCTGCAGCTCTTCGATTCTCTGTCCCGCACCATCAAACCCGTCGCGCCCGCCCATGCCGACGGCGTGTATCGTTTCTATAACTGCGGCCCGACCGTCTACGCCGAGGCTCACATCGGCAACTTCCGCACCTTCGTGGTCAACGACCTCATCCGCCGCCTGCTCGAGCTCGAGTTCGGCGCAGACAAGGTGAAGCACGTGCGCAACCTCACCGACGTCGACGACAAGACCATCCGCCGGGCCCGCGAGGAAGGGCGCCCGCTGGGCGAAGTCACCAAGATCTGGACCGACAAATTCCACGCCGACTGCGACGCCCTCAATTGCCTGCGCCCGCACGTCGAACCCGCCGCGACCACCCACATCAAGGAGCAGGTCAACATGATCGAGGTCCTGCTCGAAAAAGGCCACGCCTACCGCGCCGCCGACGGTTCGGTCTACTTCAAGGTGTCCTCGTTTGATGGATACGGCGCGCTCTCCCGGGTGAAGGAACGCGAACTCAAAACCGGCGCCGCCGCCGCCGCCGGCAACACCGGCGCGAAAGACACCACCTCCGTCGATGCCGACGAGAAAGAGGACGGCACCGACTTCGCGTTATGGAAGGCCTGGAAACCGGAGGACGGTGACGTCAAGTGGGACGGCCCGACCGGAGCCTCCGCCGGTCGCCCCGGCTGGCACATCGAGTGCAGCGCCATGGCCAAGAAGCACCTCGACGCCACCATCGACCTGCATACCGGCGGCGAGGACCTGCTCTTCCCCCACCACGAAAACGAGATCGCGCAGAGCGAGTGCTGCAATGGGCAAACCTTCGCCAACCATTGGTATCACAGCCGCCACCTACTCGTGGACGGCGCCAAGATGAGCAAGTCGCTCGGCAACCTCTACACGCTCGATCAGCTCCAAGCCATGGGCCACTCCCCCGCCGCCCTGCGCTACGCCCTGCTCGCCGGCCACCCGCGCAAGCAACTCAACTTCACCCTCGATTCCCTCGGCGCCGCCGCCAAGGCGCTCACCACCCTGCGTAACTTCCGCGCGCAACTCGGCGACCAGTCCGGCGAGGCGTCCGCGTTCGATCCGGTGTTCTCTGCGCTCGGCGATGATCTGAACACCCCGGCTGCCCTCGGCGCCCTCTTCAGCATCGTCAATCGCGGCCCTGCCGGCATCGACGCAGCGACCTTCGACCGCGTGATCACCGCCTTCGGCTTCGACCTGACCGAACCGGAAAAGCCCAGCCTCGACATCCCCGCCGAAGTCGCCGCCCTCGCCGAAAAACGCTGGGCGGCCAAGCAGGCCAAAGATTGGGGCACCGCCGACGCGCTGCGCGGTGACATCACCGCCGCCGGCTGGACCATGAAGGACCGCAAGGACGGCTACGACCTTGAGCCGGCGAAGTGAAATTGGACGCGCACCGTCCGCCGTTTGAGACTGCCAAGGTTAGGATTTAGGATTTCCGCACGCCCCGCGCGCGGCATGGCATCAACGATGCTCTCGCAGCGTGACCGAGCCACGACGGCTCCGGTCGCCTCATCGCTGACAACCGACCGCCGTGAAGCAGAACCTTGTGCTCAATCCGCACGTCACCGGGCTGAAGGAGTCCTCCACCCTCGCCATCAACATGCGGGCCAACGCCCTCCGCCGCTCCGGTCGCCAGATCGCGCACTTCGGGTTCGGCCAGTCGCCCTTCCCGGTCCCCGACGTTTTGCAAGAGGCCCTGCGTGCCAATGTTCACCACAGCGCCTACCTGCCCACCCAGGGTCTGCCGGAACTGCGTGAGGCCGTGGTCGACTTTTACGCCGAGCACTTCGACTACCCCCACTTCCACCCCGATCTCACCTTCATCGGCCCCGGCAGCAAGGAGTTGTTGTTTCAACTCATCTACCTGCTCGAAGGCCCGCTGCTCGTGCCCGCGCCGAGTTGGGTCAGCTACGGCCCGCAGGCCTACCTGCGCGGCAAACCGGTCGTGCGCCTGCCCACCCGTCGAGACAACGGTTACAAGCTCACCGCCGAAAGCCTTGATGCGGTGTGCGACGAGCTCGGTCACGGCCCCAAACTGCTCGTTCTCAACAATCCCAACAATCCGACCGGCGCCGTCTACACCGACGCCGAGTGTCGCGACTTGGCCGAGATCTGCCGTGCCTACGGCATCATCGTGTTGTGCGACGAGATCTACGCCAAACTCGACTTCACCTGCACCCCGCAAGCCAGCATTGCCCGCTACTACCCGGAGGGCTGCATCATCTCGGGCGGTCTTTCCAAGGTTTTCGCCGCCGGCGGCTATCGGCTTGGCGTCATGATGTTGCCCGCCGAACTCGCCGCTCTCCGCGCACCGCTTGTCTCGCTCATCAGCGAAACCTTCTCCGCTGTCAGCGCGCCCACCCAATACGCCGCGCTCACCGCCTACCGCGACTTCGCCTCGCTCCGGCCGTTTGTGGAAAAAACCCGTGGCATCCATCAGACCGTGTGCCGCTACGTGCATCGCCGCCTCACCGCCGCCGGACTCGCCTGCCCGCGCCCCGATGGTGGCTTCTACCTTTTCCCCGACTTCAACGCGCAACGTGAGGCCCTGCGCACCCAAGGCATCCTGACCTCGCCGCACCTGGCCGAAGCCCTGCTCGAACCTCATGGCGTCGCGGCGCTGCCGGGCTCGGACTTCTACCTGCCGGCCTCCTACCTCGGCCTGCGCATTTCACCCGTCGACTACGACGGTTCCGCTGCGCTCGCGGCGACCGCCGATCCTGCCTCGATCGATGTGCACGCGCACCCCGTTTTCCGGCACATCCGCTTTGGTTGTGACCAGATGGCCGCTTTCGCCGCGCAACTGACCGCGCAACTGCCTCAGGCGGTTTGAGTCGCCAAACGCGGCCAACTGGCCCCGCGCATCCATAAACGGTGTTTCTAGAACGCCGTATCACCTTGTTGCGCAATTGTTTCCTTACTCAGGCTGCACCTGGGTTGACATCCCCTCCGATCGCCCCGGCAATGAGGCCCCCATTTTAACCCGGGCCTGAGGATGCCTTCCGGTGGTATTCCTCAGCCGAGACGCAAAACCCTCTCGCGATGTTGCTCATCGCACTCCGCGTCTCCCGCCCGATCCGAGCCAAACCTCCGATCCTTTACCCCGCGGGATCGCCAACGAAGGAACATCCATGAACCAGCCCAACAACCAGCCCACGCGAGCCGACTCCACTCCTCCGTTTTCCGCCGACATCGAACACCCGAGCGAGGCGCAGCGTAAACTTACCTTCCTGTCCCAAGTGAACTCCCCGCGCCACGATCGCGGCGGCGTCAGCGGACTCAAGCGCTACGCCGAGGGCAAAGTCGACGCGGCCTCCGGCCAACTCTACTCCACGGCCGAAGCCCGCAAGCTCATCGAGCTCGGCATTGAGGACCGCATGAAGGTCAAGATCAGCGACCACTACAACGCCCTCGTCACGGGCGACTCCGGCATGCCGCCCAGCGTCGCCTTGCGTAACCTCGTCACGGCCCGCGACGAAGAGGTGAAGGACCTCTCCGGCGAGATCGATCCCTCCAACCAGCTTTCCTACAGCCCCGCGCCCGGCATCCTGCACAAATACGAAATGGCCCTGCTCTACGTCGTGAAGACTTGCAGCGCCCACTGTCGTTATTGCTACCGCCTCGATTTGTTCACCGGTAAGTCCGGCAAACCGCTCGCGCAAATCGATGCCGTGCGCGCCTACATCGACGAGCACAACGAGGCCGCCAACGCCAACAACGGTTTCCACCCCACGACCGGCCGGCCCGTGCTGCGCGAGGTGCTGCTGTCCGGCGGCGATCCCATGGTGCTCAGCAACAGCAAACTCGCCGCCTGGCTTGTCGAGCTCGCCGAAGCCGGTATCTCCACCATCCGCATTGGCACCAAGGAACTCGCGTTCTTCCCGCATCGTTTCGACGACGATTTCTTCAGCATGCTCGACGCCTTCAACGAGGCCTACCCCAACGTGCGCCTCGTCTTCGCGGTGCACTTCACCCACCCGGATGAGTTTCTCTTCCGCGACGAGGAGGGCGCCTACGTTTCCGCCGAAAATCACAACCGCCACATGTGGCTCGCACCGGTGGAAAACGCCGTCGAACAGCTCACCCGCCGTCGCCACTTCATCTCGCTCGAAAACCAGACCCCGATCATCCGCGACGTGAACGACGACGCCCATCTGCTCAAGATCCTCCAGCAGGAGCTCTACGCCCACGGCATCGGTAACCACTATTATTTCCAGTGCCGCCAGATCGAGGGTCACAAGGCCTTCGCCGTGCCGGTCGAGGAATGCTGGCAACTCTTCACCGACTCCCAGCGCCACCTTTCCGGCGTCGAAGCCCACGCCCGTTTCGTCATGTCGACCGAGCAAGGCAAGGTCGAGGTCTGCGGCGTATCGGGCGATGCCTCGGACGGCTACGTGGTCTTCAAATGGCACCGTAACCCCGGCGCGGCCGACCAACGCGGCCACATTGCCATCGCCCGTCGCAACCCACAGGCGCTTTGGATTCACGACTACCAAGACCGCGTGTTCCAAGACCCTGAGGGCCTCATCGGTTCGACGGAATAGGGTCCCCCGGGTGGACGCCGACCTTCGGACGTCGTCTCCCTTGCCTCTCGGCCTTCCAACCACAACCGCGTCCGGAGGTCGCGGTCCACCTTTTCGTGCCTTGCCCGTGGTCCGTGGGCCAAAAATAAGACGTGCCACGCCCTCCCCGTTCGTGGTTAAACGACCGTTTCCCATCCACAGGACCGACAACCGTAGGCCGGTCCGCAACCCAACATCGCCATGTCCGCCATGACTCCGCTCGAAGAAATGCGCCACTCGTGCTCCCACGTGCTGGCCACCGCCGTTCTGCGCCTCTTCCCCGAGGCCAAACTCGATATCGGTCCGCCCACCGACACCGGTTTCTATTACGACTTCGATCTGGATCACAAATTCACCACCGAGGATCTCGAGAAGATCGAGGCCGAGATGGCCAAGGTGATTAAGGAAAACCAACCCTTCCGCCGCCGCGAGGTGTCGCGCGACGAGGCCATCGAGATCATCAAGGGCCGCGGTCAAGAGGCCTACAAACTCGGCCGTCTCGACGACATCCCCGAGGGCGAGGCCATCTCCTTCTACGAGAACGGCGAGTTCATGGATCTCTGCGCCGGCTCGCACGTGCGCTACACCAAGCAGATCAAGGCCTTCAAACTTCTCTCCATTGCCGGCGCCTACCATCGCGGCGACGAAAAGAACAAGCAGCTCCAGCGCATTTACGGCACCGCCTTTCCGTCCAAAGACGAGCTCGCCGCATACCTCGAGCGCCTCGAGCAGGCCAAGGCCCGCGACCACCGCAAGATCGGCAAGGACCTCAAACTCTTCGTCATCGACGAGGACGTCGGCCAGGGCCTCATCCTCTGGACGCCCGCCGGTTCCATCATCCGCCAGGAACTCCAGACCTTCATCGGCGACGAGCTCCGCAAGCAGGGTTACCACCAGGTCTTCACGCCGCACATCGGCAAGCTCGCCCTCTACAAGACCTCCGGCCACTTCCCCTACTACAAGGAGTCGCAGTTCCCCGCCATCCCCGAGCCCGACGATCTCGAACGCGTCGCCACCGAGGGTTGCTCCTGCGCCGAACTCACCGCCCGCCTCGAAGCCGTCTCGCCGCACTTTGCCAGCGAGATCAATCGCCGCACCGGCCGCGAGACGATCGGCGCCGAGCGCACGATGGATCCAACCAAGCTCCTCGACGGTTTCATGCTGAAGCCGATGAACTGCCCGCATCACATCAAGATCTTCGCCTCGCAGCCGCACTCCTACCGCGATCTCCCGCTGCGCCTCGCGGAGTTCGGCACCGTCTACCGCTGGGAACAGTCCGGCGAGCTCAACGGCATGACCCGCGTGCGCGGCTTCACCCAGGACGACGCCCACCTCTTCTGCACCGAGGACCAGGTCGCCGCCGAGGTGCAGGGCTGCCTCTCCCTTGTGAAGATCGTGCTCACCACGCTCGGCATGTCCGACTACCGCGTGCGCGTCGGTCTGCGTGATCCCGACTCCGACAAATACGCCGGTGACGCCGCCGTGTGGGACAAGGCCGAGGAGGCCTGCCGCAACGCCGCCCAAACCCTCGGCGTGCCCTTCACCGAGGAGCCCGGCGAGGCCGCGTTCTACGGCCCCAAGATCGACTTCGTGGTCAAGGACGTCATCGGCCGCGAGTGGCAACTCGGCACCGTGCAGGTCGACTACAATCTGCCCGTGCGCTTCGACCTCTCCTACATCGGCTCCGACAACAAACCGCACCGCCCGGTCATGATCCACCGCGCCCCCTTTGGCTCGATGGAGCGTTTCTGCGGCGTGCTCATTGAGCACTTCGGCGGCAACTTCCCGGTCTGGCTCGCGCCCGAGCAGGTGCGCCTGCTCCCGATCTCGGAGAAGACCCTCGATTACGGTCGCGACCTCGTCGCCCAGCTCAAGGCCGCCGGCGTGCGCGCCGTGCTCGACGAACAGAGCGACAAGCTCGGCGCCAAGATCCGTCGGGCCGAGTTGGACAAGGTGCCGCACACGCTCGTGCTCGGTGGCAAGGAAGCCGAAGCGCAGGCCGTCTCCGTCCGCACCCGCGGCGCCGGCGACCGTGGCACGATGCCGTTCACGGAATACCTCGCCTCGCTGAAGGAAGAGATCGCCACCCGCGCTCTGCCCTCCCGCGGCTAAGCTCTGGAATTTCGCCCCTCACCACGCAACGCGGCTTCCCTTTCGGAGGCCGCGTTTTCGTTTCATCGCACCGGCACTTTGGCGTGTTGCAGGAGCCAAGCCCGGGCTTCCCGACGGCTGCGGAAGAGCTGGAAATCCCACTGGGCGCGGGGCGCGTGCAATTGATACATCCGCGCCAAACCAAAGCCGACCGGGTCGTCCGTCACAATCGCGATTTGGCGACCGGGGAACCGTTGCGAGATCTCTTCATCCAGTCGCGCCGTCGAACGGATCGCTTCACTGGTGAGTTCAAATTTTGAGACCATCGACATGTCGCAGAGCTGGCGATGGATGGTCATGAAACGCGGGTCCGCGTGCATGTCTCGATGGGCCCCGATCAAATCTTCATCCGAGAAAATGCCCGAGTAATTCGTCAGGCATTCGTCTGTTTCCCATGTCAATTTGTAGGCCATCGAAGGGGTGGATAGGGAGTCTTACCTACCATGCGCAAAACTGGGAAATACGTATCGAAGTTCTACTTAGCATGATCACACCACCCTGTCGCCAGCGTCTTGCATTTTTTCCCTGTGGATCGGTGCCACCTGTCCCCAAAAAAAACGGCCCCGTAACCGGAGCCGTTTTGAAACGTGGTCGCGGGTGAGACCCCGCGTGAACGAGCAGAACAATCAGTTGGTGATGTCGAACGTCGTGCTGCCCGCGCGCGCCGGGTAGTAGGACGCATACCAATTCTTCTGCGCCTGGCTGCCGGCGTAGTCTTCCAGCGCTTTTTCGCTCTTGAACTCCATCACGAACGCATAGGTGCGCTCGCCCTGAGCCTTGATGCAGCGAGTCCAGACGCGGCTGATGCCGTCATACTCCTTGGCGAGGGTGTGCACGCCATCGAGCGCCGCTTTGATCTGCGCCTCTGTGGCATCGGCTTTCCAAGAAACGGTGACCACGTGGATGACCGACTTGGGCGCCATGGCGTCGCCTTCATGGTGGTTGGCGACCGCCGTGGAGGCGGCAAAACCGAGGGCGAGGAAGGTGCAGAGAACTGTGACGAATTTCTTCATGGGGATATGCGAAGGGTTGAGGTGAAGGGGACGGGCGAAGCTCACGGCACCGCCCAAACGCCGCGACCGAAACCGGGACGGCACGCGAACGTGGTGCAGGTCACGCGCAAATGAAAGTCGGTTGGTCATTTTGCGTTCACCAAGCACTGGTGGCCTTTCGCGCACCGCCGCCTGCTTGACCTTGAAAACTTCCAAAGGCGGCAAATTTACCGTGGTCAAACCTCAGTTAACGTCTATAGAACGTTCACCTGTCGCGAACCCCTTCCCCATGCGCCGCCGATCCGATACCCCATCCCTCGCCCGAATTGCCGAAGAAGCCGGCGTCTCCCGTGCCGCCGTCTCGATGGCCCTGCGCCACCACCCGCGCATCCCGATCGCCACCCGCGAACGCATCGAGGCCATCGCCAAGCGCCTCGGCTGGAAACCCAACCCGCTGCTCGCCGAGGCCATGAGCGCGATCCGCGCCGGCCAACCGCCCGCCGACCGCGTCACCCTCGCTTGGGTCACGACGTTCCCGGAGCGCGACGGCTGGCGAAACATCCATTTCTTTTCGCGCGTGCACGACGGCGCCGATGCCCGCGCCGCCCGCGCGGGCTACAAGCTCGAGCATTTCTGGCTGGGCGACGCGCGCGGCAATGTCTCACGCCTCAGCGACATCCTCTACAACCGCGGTATCAATGGCGTCATCCTCGCGCCCATGGCCGAGCCGGGACCGATGAACATGGCGTGGAAACATTTCGCCGCCGCCACCGTCGGCTTCTCCGTCACTTCTCCGCGACTGCACCGGGTGACCGACAACCACACGGCTTCGGTCCGGGTCGGAATCACGCGCCTCCGCGGCGCCGGGTTCAAGCGCATCGGCTTCGCCCTCTCCGGCAACTTCGACCGCCGCGTCAACGGGCTCTGGGGGGCAGGTTACCTGTGGCAAATGCACGAGTTCGGTGAATTCAAGGAGGAGCTGCTCCATCGTCCGCCCGAGCTCGACGAGACCGCCTTCGTCCGCTGGGTGCGCGAAACCAAACCCGACGCCATCATCAGCGTCGATCGTCGCATCCCGGAATGGTTGTCCGGCGCCGGCATTCGCGTCCCGCGCGACATCGCTTATGTCAACTTGGACATCCCTGCTCCCGACGGCTCGATCGCCGGCGTCTACCAGGACCCGGAAAGCATCGGCGCCGCCTGTGTCGACATGGTCGCCGGCCAACTTCTCCGCCACGAACGGGGTCTGCCAGAGAAGCCGCGCACCGTGATCATCGACGGCCGCTGGGTCGACGGCGCCACCGCGCCGGCCTGCGACCCGGAAAGCGACGCCGCCAAGGAAGCCGACACCCTGCTCTGCAACCTCGGCAACTTCCCCGAGCTCCTGCCCAGCGCGTTCGACTGAGTTGCCGAACGGCTGTCCGAATCAGTTCAAAAATCCTGCGGACCACCCACCCCCCGCACCCCACCTTCCGGCAAGGTCGGCTCGCGGCGTGGACGCGTTTCGACTTCCACCGGCGGCGGCGGCGGCGGGGTGTTGCCACCGCGCAGCCGGTTGAGCGTGTAGACGATCCACTCATTCACTAGCGGATGGCCGGTCACGCTGCGCACCCCGGATATCCGGAAGTCATAGATCCTCCACGGTGTCAGATCCGCCAGGGTGACCCGCACCGTGCGCCCGTCGGGCTGCAACGCAACGGCGCTCACGCCGACGTCGCGCCGGTCCATCTTCGGCGAACCATAGTTTTCGTGGTAGTTGTAGAAATAGCTCTCCACCGTCCAGGCCGTCGGATCGCCTATGCTCGCCGGATCGACCGGCCGGGTGAAGCGCAGGTCAAAACCCGTCTCGGTCAGCGTCATCGCCTCGACCTCCATCGGCACCACCCCGCGCCACGTGAGCTGCTGCAATCCGCTCTCGCCCACCCACGCCTCATGTTTGGTCTGACCGATCCACAGGCTGCCGTCCGGCGACCACGCCAGCCGGTTGTTGCCGAAGTGCAATCCATTCCCGTCAAAGAACGGCGTCACCGCGCCCTGCAACTCACCGTCGACCTCCTCCATCATCACGCGCATGAGCCGACGGTGGTTCATCTCACCGATGAACATCTGGCCACCAAACGGCCCAAAGGCCCCGCCGGTTTCGTCCCACCGCGGCTCGGTCGGCGAGTTCGACATGTCCCCGTAAGGAAACACCACCGCGGCCCGGGTGCGCCGCGCATCGAGTTCGGCCGGCGGCGTATCCAGCGGTTGCTTACCAGCGAATTCCGGATGCCAGGACAACGGCGCCACGTGGCCATAGAAACCACCTTCGCGAATGTGAAAGATCGCGCTGGCCCCAACCCAATCACCCTGGTTGTCGATGCAGAAGAGGCGCCCGGCCGGATCAATCCCGAGGCCGTTTGGTTCGCGGAAGCCCACCGCCCAAGGCTGCGTTTTTCCCTCCGGTGACACGCGCAGGATCCAGCCGCGGTAGGGCACCGGCGAATTCATCCGCCCCCAGGCGCCGAACTCGCTGTAGAAGCCCCGCACTTCATTCGTCAGCGGCTGACCGTAGTGCGAACCTGTGCCGAGACTGTAGTAAAGGTTGCCCGCCGGATCCCGCACCGGACCAAAGGCAAACTCCGCATAGTTGCCTGACACCCCGAAGGCGTCCGACACCGTGACAAACGCGTCGGCCTTGCCATCTCCGTCCCGATCCTGCACCCGCGTGAGCTCCGGTCGCTGCATCATCAGCACCGAGCCGTCGCTTTCCGGCAGCAACCCGAGCGGAGTGTGCACGCCGTCCGCAAACAGGGTCCATGCTTCGGAGTGGAAATCGTAGGTGTAGAGTCGACTCAAAGACGCCGCGATCATCATGCGGCCGTCCGGCAGGAAGGCCACGGCGTCCGCGCTGAACTCGCCTGCCGGCAGCGCCATCGATTCCAATCGATAGTAGTCCCGCATGCTCACCGGCAGCCCGGTGCGCAGCTCGACTTTAAACGACCGCGCCTCCTCACCGCGAAAAACCAGCGCGTCCCCCGACACGGTCCCCGAGGCCGATCGCCAGGCTGCCCCGCCGGTTATGAACCCCACGGCCCGGCCGGCCGCCTCCACGGCAAAGTGCCGCACCAACATTCCGCCCACCGCCTCGACACGCTCGCTTACGGCCGCTCCGTCGACCGTGTAGTGAAAAGTCGGCACCCCGTGCGCATCCAAGTCGTAACCCCGAAAAGCCAACTCCCGCGGGGCGGCGGCACGATCATCGCCGATACGCAGCGGATACCCGTGTTCCTCCCGGTAAAAAACCTCCCCCTCCAGTCGCATCGGCTGACGGTAGACCGGCTCCGCGAACCCGCCGTGCCAGGCGTAGCGCAAACGCACCGCGCCCGCGTCCCAACAAAATGAATACCCGTTGCCCAGATAAACCGCGATGCTCGCCGGTCCCGCGTCCGGCATGAAGGCTCGCACCACCCGCACCGTATCATCAAACACCCCTTCCGCCGCTTGATGGACATGCGCCGGCGGCGGCACCTCCACAAACTCCTCTTCCGGCTCGGGCTGGGGCAGCTCCAGATTCGTCGGCACCGGATCGGCCGTGACCCGGCTCACATGCATTGTGCCATACATCACGAATCCATGTCCCGGATACGTGCACACATAGGGATACGCGCCCTCGGTCGCCGGCGCCGTAAAGGCCAGCGTCACGCTCTCACCACTTGGCACCACCGCCGTATGCCAGAGCACCTGCGGCGAGTCCGGCACGTAATGCCTTTCCGCCCCACCCGGCCCCAGGGCCGTCGCCGCCGCCACGACGGCCTCCCGCGCCCCCGGTTGCGTGATGACCAGGTTGTGCTCCATGTCGTCATCATTGGCGAAGACGATCTCCACCGGCTCCCCCGGCGCCACCGTGAACTCGCTCACGTCATACCGCAGCCCCGGCAAGGTGCTCAGCCGAATGCTGGTGACTGCGACCAAGGACACGGCGCCGAGACCAAACAAAACAAGGATCGCGAGGATTCGGGCCATCCGGCCATGCTTTGGCCCCGCGCAGCGGAGGCAAAACGTATCGACGTGCTCCGTTAACCGCAAAGGAGCTGGCCCAAGTGGTCCACAATCTGCTGAATCCCAACCTACCCATGAAACGCTTCGCCATCGCCGCTCTCGCACTCGTCACCCCCATGATCGCGTCCGCCCACCCGGGGCATCCGGGCCATGATTTTGAATGGGGCTACACGCCGGTCATCACCGGCTGTTTGGTGCTCGTCGGCTTGTTTGTGACCGGCGTGGTGCTGCGCCGCCGCACGTCGCGGTAGTGGCCGGTCAAACCCGCCGGAGGCTGCAGTTCAGCTCGGGCTGAATCGCCGCCAGCCGTTGCCGCACCTCGCGGATCGAGTCGCGCAGAGCCAGGTTGTTGGCCGCGACCCACCGCAACGACCAGACCCGCGGTCCCACTTCCGTGGCGCCAAACCAGCAGGCCTCGGTGTGCGCGGCGCGAACCTTTTCGAGCAGCGATGTCTCGATGGGCAAGTCACCCGGCGCCACCCAAATCGCATTGGCAAAACAGGAACTCGCTCCGGTGCCCGCCGCGTCGGCCATGGCCCGCAGACTGCCACCACTCTGCTCCAAACGTTCCCGTAACACCAGCTTCCCCGCCACCCGCACATCGAGGTTCAGCACGAGGCGCTCCCAGGCCCAGGCTTCACCGTGCCCCAGGCGACCGGGCATGAGTTGATCGACGAAGAACGCTCCCGCTCCGGCCGCGAGGTCCAGCCGGGTTTCTTGTTTATAAACCGACTGTCGATGTGGCACCAACGGCTCGGGCAACATCTCGAGCCACCCCCCGGCGGCGACCGCAAAGTCCTGGCGGCACCTCGCTTCACCGGTGTTCATGGCATACACCCGACTCGCGCTCGGAGTGGTGACGAGCAACTTCGCGCCCTCGTCGATGGCGATCTCCAGCCGCAATGCATCGCCGGCCAAAATCCCCGCCGTCGGATTCGCCACCTGCACGTGCAACACACCGGTATCGTGATCCGCGTAGGCCTTGCCCACGTGATAAGGCACCCGAAATGACTGGTGCGCCAGCACCGTGCGACCATCCGCCCGCGCCTCCGCCCGCAACTCCAAATGCCCCTGTAGTGCAACGCTCATGACACCGTGTTTCTAACCACGTCTACGAACAAAGTGAGTGGTATGACATGGACACGAATGGGCTCCACTACCGTTCCGCCCCACTCCGAGATTCCTGCCATCGAGGGCAGTGCGTAGCCGGTAGGCGAAGCCATTCGTGTCCATTCGTGGTTAAAAAAAGTTTCAGTGCTTTGCCTGTTGCGCGAAGAGCACCTCGTGTTCGATCCACGCGATGACGGCCTCGAGGTTGTGTTCGCGTTTGAGATCACAGAACACGAACGGGCGTTCGCCGCGTTGCACCTTGGCGTCGCGGTCCATCACGTCGAGGTCGGCGCCAACCAGCGGGGCGAGGTCGATTTTGTTGATGATGAGCAGGTCGCTGAAGCGCACCGCCGGGCCGCCCTTGCGCGGAATCTTGTCCCCTTCGGCCACGTCGATCACGTAGATGAACGCGTCCACCAACTCCGGCGAGAACGTGGCCGAGAGGTTGTCGCCGCCACTTTCCACCAACACCAGCTGCAGGTCGGGGATCGATGCCTCCAACGCCTGCACCGCCTGCTCGTTCATCGTGGTGTCGTCCCGGATGGCGGTGTGCGGACAGCCGCCCGTCTCCACCCCGGCGATACGCTCGGCCGGCAAGGCGCCCGAGCGCGTGAGATACTGCGCATCCTCCTGCGTGTAGATGTCATTGGTCACCACCGCCATGGAGTAACGCTCACGCAGCGCGCGACAGAGTTTCAGGCAAAGCATCGTCTTGCCGGAACCAACCGGGCCACCAATGCCAATTCGAGGGGGGCGTATCTTCGTCATGTTTGTGGGCAATTGTTCAGGAAATGAAAAGTCGGGCCGCCGCCGTTTCGTGCCGCGCGGAGGCGATATCGAGCCAGGGGTTAAACCAGCCGATTTCTGCCCGCGGAATCTCCGCCGCGGCCGCCACCGTTGCCGGCGCGTGCTGCAGCGTTTCGGTCAGCAGGCTCTGCGCCGCATTCTGGCCGATCCGCAGCAACTTCATCGCCGCCGCCAACTGACCGGAAACCGTCGCGTAAAAAACGCCCCCCAACACGGCGCCCAACGGCGCCCCGTTCACGCCCCCCTCCAGGGCCGCCGCCACTGTCGCCGCGTGCGGCCAGGCATTCTCTTCCGCCCGCCGCGCAAATTCGGGTGCCAGCGAATCCGGGCGCAGGCGCGCCAACAGCTCCACGCGCTGGCGTCCCACGTTGCGACTGGCCACGCGCACTTCGCGCGTCGTCTTCAAGGCGCTGGCGAGTTCGCAGAGCTCACCCACCGCCACCCAGTCCCGCGCCACCAGCGCCCGCCACGCGTGCGCCACCACCGGGAGCTCGGCGCGCTCCAGCGACGGCAACACCGTTTGGAAATAGAAGGTGTGCAACGTCTCCGCATCCCGCAGCACGCCTTGATGCACCAGACCTTCCAGGCCGTAGGAATGCGCGTAACCACCCGTTGGGTAGAACGAATCCCCCGCCTGCAGTTGGCCGCAAAACCAGGCCGCGTCAGTGCCGATGGCTGGGTCCGAGTTCATGGCTGGCGGAGGTTTCATCGTGCCGGGCGAAGCGCCCCGGCCGAAAGACGGCGGTGGTCGGTGTAAAGGGAACTTGGATACGCTCGAGCAGTTGCCGCACCGCCCGATCGTCGATCGCCAGCAAACGGCGGGGTTCGGACATGAGCTCCAGGTGCAGGTTGCCCACCGCCCAGCCGATGCCCGCCGCGGCGCAGGGCGGGAAATCGAGCGCGATCGCCAGCACCGGTTCCGGTTGCTGCGCGATCACGTAGCGGGCGGTGTCGCTTTGCCAGACGCAGGTGTCGGGCCGCAGCGGTGCCGCCACCTCAAAGCCGAAGTCCGTCCCGTCGTCCGCCTGTCCGCGCCAGCGCCGCTTGGCCAGCTTCAGACGCTCCACCTTGATCGCCACAATCGGCAGGTCGGCGTTGAAATCGGTCAGCGGCGCATGGACGAGAATCATGGGGCGAACCATCAAGCCAACGAGCGGAGGTAGCCGCGCCAACCTCCAAATTCAGTCACATCGCGCGCGCCCTCCACCGCCACCGCTTCGCAGCAGAAACCCTGCAAGGCTTCACCGTTGGCGAGCTGCAGGGTGCCGATGCCCAAGGGCGCCGGAATTCCCGCCACAAAGCGGCCGTATTCCGCGATACCCAGTTCCCAGACCTCCACCTCAATCTCCGCACCGCCCCCGGCCACGCGCACCAAACCGGGCTTCGGCGGGGAAGTGTCGGGCAAGGCATACAAACGATAATCCGGCGTAGTCTGCGTGACTGCCACCTTGCGGGCCCCCAGCGAGGTGAGCTGGTGATTCAGCGGTAAGCCGGACAGGTGCGCCCCGCAGACCGCCACCCGCACCGTTCCCGCCGCCGTCAGCACCGGCGCCGGCGCCGGTTCACCAAGGAACTTCGCGCCCAGCCGCAACAAGCGGTCCTCCGCAAAGGCCGGAGCCGACAGCGTCACGCCCCACGGAATGCCGGTCGACAAACGCCCCACCGGCACGGCCAGAGCGCTCAGGTCGAGCAGGTTCATGTGGTTGGTGTAGAGCCCGAGATTGCTGTTCAACCGAATCGGATCCGCCGCCACTTGCTCCAGCGTATAACACGTCGGCGCGGTCGGCGTGAGCATCGCGTCGATCGTGGTCCAAACCGCCTCGGTCCGACGCCGGAGTTCCGCGAGGCGATATTGCGCCGCAAAGGCGGCCACGGCGGTCGCCCCCACCGCCCCGCCAATGATGTCCCGCGTGACCGGATACAGGGCCTCGGGCTTGGTCTCGATGAAGTCCCGAATCGCGGCGTAACGCTCGGCCACCCACGGCCCCTCGTAGAGCAATCGCGCGGTTTCGGTGAACGGCGCGTAGTCGATCTCGACGATCTCCGCGCCCAAATCGCGCCAGCGGGTCACCGCCACGTTGAACAAAGCGGCCGCCGACTCGTCTTCGCAAAAGTTAAGGTGCTCCCTGGCCGGCACACCGATGCGCCACGGGCGGGAACGGTCATCCACCGGCGGAGCCGCCGGCCGGCTGTAGGGATCCTCCGCGTCGTAAGCCGCCGCCACCGCGAGCACGTCCGCCGCATCGGCGATCGTGCGAGTAAAGATCGAAACGCAATCCAAGGTGCGGCAAGCCGGCACCACCCCGCGGGTGCTGAGCAGACCGCGGGTCGGTTTCAGACCGACCAATTCGTTGAACGCCGCCGGCACCCGACCGGAACCGGCGGTATCGGTGCCCAGCGCGAAGTCACATTGGCCGGTCGACACCGCCACGGCGGAACCACAACTCGAGCCTCCGGGAACCCACTCCGCCCCGAACGGATTCACCGGCACGCCGTAAGGCGTGCGCACGCCCACGAGGCCGGTGGCGAACTGATCCAAATTGCTTTTCCCGAGCGGCACCGCCCCGGCGGCCAGCAAGCGCTCGACCACGGTCGCACTGCGCTCCGGTGTGTATTCGTATTCCGGGCACGCAGCCGTGGTCGGCACCCCGGCCAGATCGATGTTGTCCTTGATCGCAAAGGTCGCCCCGCACAACGGTCCGTCCGGCGCCCGCGCCGCCCGCTCGCGCACCGCCGCGTCCGACAGCGGCGTGATCCACACCGGATTGTCCGCCTGCGCGGCACGTTGCTTCAGACAATGATCAATTCCCAGTGGCTTCATGTGAACCTTCAGTCGGTTTTGAGGATGATGAGTTTGTCACCGGCTTGGACGGGACGGCCTTCGACGCAGCGAACCTCAACCACCTCGCCCGCCAGCGCGGAGGCGACCGGGATTTCCATCTTCATCGACTCGAGGATGACCAGCACCTGACCGGCCTCCACGCGGTCACCGGGTTGCACCTGGATTTTCCAGACGTTGCCCGGCACGGCGCCCACCACGGGCTGTTGGCCCGGCGGCAACGGCGCGTCGTCGCCCAAAGCGGCGACCGCCGCTTCGGATTCGGCGGAGAAGTTGAGCTGCCCCGATTCCTCCCAACGCTGCCGCTCGGCCTCGAACGCCGCCTGTTGCTTGGTCTTGAAGGCTTCGACGCTGGCGGCGTTATCCGCCAGGAACCGCCGATAGTCGTGCATCCGAAACGTCTCGTGCTCGATGCGCAGCTTGAAGCGTCCCCGCGGAAAGTCCTCCCGGAACTGGGCGAGCTCCTCGGCGCTCACCTCGTAGAACCGAATCTGGTCAAAGAAGCGCAGGAGCCACGGTTTGCCCTCGGCGAAGTCGGCGGTCTGCCGCCAACGGTTCCACATTTGCACGGTGCGACCGATGAACTGGTAACCGCCCGGCCCTTCCATGCCATAAACGCAGAGGTATGCCCCACCGATGCCGACAGCGTTTTCCGGCGTCCAGGTGCGGGCCGGGTTGTATTTGGTGGTCACGAGGCGATGGCGCGGATCAACCGGCGTCGCAACCGGTGCGCCCAGATACACGTCACCCAAGCCCAACACGAGGTAGCTCGCCTCGAAGGCGATGCGCTTCACTTCGGCCACCGAATCCAGATCGTTGATCCGCCGAATGAACTCAATGTTGCTCGGGCACCACGGCGCGTCCTTGCGCACGATCTGCATGTATTTGCGGATCGCCAGCAGCGTCGACTCGTCCTCCCAGGACAGCGGCAGGTGCACGATGCGGGTCGGCACCTCGAGGTCGTCATTGTCCGGCAGCGTTTCCTCCAACTCGATGAGGATCGCCAGCAGCCGATCGAGCGGGAGCACCACCTGATCATAGTGGACCTGCAGCGAACGAATGCCCGGGGTCAGATCGACGATGCCCTCCGGGCGACATGCCTGCAGCGCGGTGTAGAGCGCGTGCACCCGGAAGCGGAGTTCGAGGTCGAGCACCATCGGGCCGAACTCAACCAACAAGTAGCGGTCACCGGCGCGCCGGTAGCAGACGGCCGGATTGTCGCCTCGCTCCGGCGTCGTGTGCAGGATGGCCGGCTCGGGTTCGGCGGTCCGCACCAACGGCGCCACTTCGCCACCGTCCAGGGCCGCGATCGCGGCGTCTTGCGCCGCTTCCGCCGCCCGCGCCGACTCGGCCGTGACGGGATGGAAGCGCACCTTGTCGCCGGGTTTGAGCTGACCCATTTTCCACAACTCACTGCGCACGATGGCCGCCGGGCAAACAAAGCCGCCGAGACTGGGACCATCCGGACCCAAGATGATTGGCATATCGCCGGTGAAATCGATCGCGCCGATGGCGTAGGCGTTGTCGTGGATATTGGAAGGGTGCAGTCCCGCTTCCCCGCCGTCCTGCCGTGCCCAACGCGGTTTGGGACCGATGAGTCGCACGCCGGTGCGGGCCGAATTGTAGTGCACCTCATAGGTGGCGGAAAAAAGATCGGCGATGTCTTCGGGTTTGAAGAAATCCGGCGCGCCGTGCGGCCCGTAGAGCACGCCGATGTCCCACGTGCGCGTCAGCGGTGGACGCAGCTTGACCGGCAACGCCGGGACCACGCCCTCACGCTGACGGCCACCCGCTGATTCGGCCAAGCGCAGCACGTCGCCAACGCGCAGCGCCCGACCGGCGTGACCGCCAAAGAGACCGAGGGTGAAGGTCGCTTTGCTGCCCAGATAGTCCGGCACATCCAAACCACCCGCGACGGCGAGGTAGGCGCGCATGCCCGGCGTGTCCGCGGTGGACGCGCCGATGCGCAACACCTGACCCGCCGCGACTTCGACACACTCGCCGTAGGCGACGGGCTGATCGTCCAAGGTCGCGGGCAGCGGCGACCCCACCAGCGCGATGGTGGTCGCGGTGTTGAAGCGCAAGGTCGGACCGGCCACGGTGATTTCCAACCCCGCCGCCGCCGCGTCATTGCCGAGCAAGCGATTGGCGAGGCGAAACGAAAAATGATCCATCGGCCCGGAGGGCGGCACGCCGACATCCCAGTAGCCGACGCGTCCGGGGTAGTCCTGCACGGTCGTCTGCGTGCCACCGTCCAAGACCTCGATGGTCGCCGCCGCGTAGGGCAGATCGGCCAGCGAACGCGTGATCGTGCGGCCTTCCTGAAACACCGCCGAGCTCACGATCTGGCGCAGGTAAACCAAGTTGGTCTCGAGCCCGTGCACCTGCGTTTCCGCCAAGGCCGCCGTCAGTTTCGCCAAGGCCTCTGCTCGATCGGCACCACGCACGATGATCTTCGCGATCATCGGATCGTAATAGGGCGAAACCTCGCTCCCCCGCTCCACCCAGGTTTCGACGCGCGCCGTCGGAGGAAACGAGAGGTCCGTGATCAATCCGGTCGAAGGCTGAAAGTTTTTCCCGGGATCCTCCGAATACAGGCGCACCTGAATCGACGCACCGTCACATTCGGATTTGAATTCGGTCAGCGAATCCAGCTCGCCCGCCGCCTGCTTGACCATCCACTCGACGAGATCGATGCCGGTGACTTCCTCCGTCACGCCGTGCTCGACCTGCAGCCGCGTGTTCACCTCGAGAAAATAGAACGCCGCACTGTCGGCATCGTAGACGAACTCGACCGTGCCCGCGTTGCGGTAGCCGGCGGATTCGCCAAGCCGCGCCGCGCAGTCCAACAACTCGCGGCGCACCGCGTCGGTCAGTCCGGGCGCCGGCGTTTCCTCAACCACCTTCTGGTTCCGACGCTGCGCCGAACAATCGCGTTCGCCCAAAGCGACTACGTGCCCCGCCCCATCGCCGAAGATCTGCACCTCAATGTGGCGGGCGTGTTCGACGAACTTCTCCAGGAATACCCCACCCTCCTTGAAGTTGTTCTTCGCCAACCGCTCAACCGAAGCAAAGGCCTCGGGCAAGGCCGTGGCGTCGCGGATCAGTTGCATGCCAATGCCGCCGCCACCCGCGGTGCTCTTCAACATGACCGGGTAGCCGATGCGCTCTGCCTCGGCCAGGGCCTCGTCGACCGAGGCGAGCAGGCCCGAGCCCGGCAGCAGCGGCACGCCCGCCTCTTCCGCCAAAGCGCGGGCGGTGTGCTTGAGCCCGAAGGCCCGCATGTTGTCCGGCGACGGCCCGATGAAGGCGATGCCGGACTGTTCGCAGGCCTCGGCAAAGGCGGGGTTCTCACTCAGAAACCCATAACCCGGATGAATCGCCTGCGCGCCGGTTTCGCGGGCGACAGCGAGAATCTTGTCGACATCCAGATAACTCTGCGCCGCCGGGGCCGGCCCGATGCAAACCGCCTCGTCGGCCTGCTCGACATGCAGCGAGCCGACGTCGGCCTCCGAATACACGGCGACGGAGCCGATGCCCATGCGCTTCAGGGTGCGAATGATGCGGCACGCGATGGCCCCGCGGTTGGCGATGAGAACTTTGGTGAAAGGCACGGTAGCAGTTGGTAGTTGGGAATTAGTAGTTTGGTCATTGGCGGCAGCGGCTTGTCCGCTAATTAACCTCCATGGCTACCTTCGCGTTGGACGACCTGCGGGTTTACGGAATGGCAGAGGAACTCGCCGACCTCGTATGGGATACCGTCAAAGATTGGGACAGCTTTGCGAAGTCCACCGTCGGTCACCAGTTGGTCCGCGCCGCAGACAGCGTGGGTGCCAACATCGCGGAGGGCTACGGCCGTGCTTCCCCACTCGATCACCAACGTTTTATCCGAATCGCCCGGAGTTCGCTCTACGAGGTGCGTCATTTCCTTCGACGCGCTGACAAACGAAACCTGGTGACCCGCCAACAAAAGTCGCCGCTGCAAGCGTTGCTCAAAAAGCTGCTCCCAGCGTTGAACGCCTACCTGCATTCTCTCGAGAAATCTCCTTCCTGAATCATTCACAGCGCGGACAAATTTCAAACTCCCAACTACAAACTACTCGGCGGTCTCCGCCGATGCGACGTCCCAGATCAGCACCTCGATGGGCGTGGGGTTCCAGCCGTTGCAAGGGTTGTTGAGCTGCGGGCAGTTGGAGATGAGACAGAGCACGTCGCGCTCGGCGCGAAGCTCGACGTAGCGGCCGGGCGCGGACACACCGTCGGCGAAGGTCAGACCGCCGTCGGGCGTCACCGGCACATTCATGAAGAAGTTGATGTTGCAGGTGATGTCGCGCTTGCCGAAGTCGTGGCCGCAGCCGCACTCCTGCGCCGCACGGATGAAGCTGTCGCGGCAGGCGTGCATCGACTCCTTCTCGTGGGCGTAGCGCATCGTGTTGCTCTCGCGTGAACAGGCCCCGCCCAACGTATCGTGCCGCCCGCAAGTGTCGGCCACGATGGTGAGCAGCGTGTCGCCCTGGGTCGAAATGAGTGGCGTGCCGGTCGTCAGGTAGAGCGCGCGTTGACGCCAGATCGTGTCGGAGGCGCTGTAGCGGTTCTCCGGATCATGCGCATCATAGAAGAGCGTATCCGCAGCTTGGTTACCCTCGAGATCGAGCAGGCGGATGACCTGCCCACGCTGCACGACGCCCGACCAGTGGTCGCCCGCGCCGACGATCTGGCGGTAGATGGCGTTGGCCGGATCCAAGGAGCTTTCGGTGAGAATAAAAGTGCTCATGGGTCAGAAACGCAGCGTGTGATAGGCCTCGGTGTTCTCGTGCGCCCGCAGGTTCTCCGGGCGCGACTGATAACACGGATCGGATGACGTGACCGGGACGGCTTCGAAGACCTCCAGTTTCACGGGACGCGGATGATACGCGGAATCGGGATCGAGCGGGTGCTGGCAGGTGTTGAGCACCACCAGCGTGTCCATTTCCAGCCGAAGCTCCACCTGAGCACCGGCCTTGGCGGCGGCGGCGACGAAGGTCAGTTTGCCTTCCTCGTCCGCCACCACCTTGCTGAAGAGGTTCAGGTTAGGCACGAGGTCGCGCTTCCCCAGGCCCCACTTTGCGAGCTCGATGAGGAAACACTCACGGCCATTGCGGTGAAAGTCGTTGTGAGCCTGCTGGTAAGTCTTCTCGCCGTATTTCGCCGCGACGAGTTTGGCGTCCGAGCATCCGCAGGCCGTGTCGTGCCAGCCCGCGGTATCGGCGGTGATCGACGCAAGCAGTCGGCCCATGTCGGAGTGCAGGCAATGGCCGGTGGTGAGCTGAAAGGTATGCTGCCCCTTGAGGGTGTCGGGCATGTTGTAGCGCTCGACCGTGAGGTGGGCGTTGAAGAGCAACAGCCCGACATTGGCGCCGCCTTCAAGGTCGGTGAAGCGCAGGGTGCGACCGCGTTTGATCACCCCGGACCACATGCCGGCGCCGCTGAGTTCGCGCGAGTAGAGTGGAATTGGAGAAACGGCAGCCATGGTCAGGACTTGGAATGAATGGGCGGCATGGTGAAGGTGGAGAGATTGAGGCTGCCGGTTTTCACGCCCTTGCAGGTAACCAGCTCGTCGGTGATGGCGCGCAGCTTCTGCGCCGGGCCCTGCACGACCATAACCTCCATGGTGTGATCGTCCTCCAGGAGCACGTGCAGCGAACTGATCACCTCGGCGATGTGCTTACGTTGGATGGCGGACAACTTGGCCCGCAGATCACTGGGTCGGTTGCCGTAGAACAGCGTGATCGTGCCGGTCATGACGGTCGCATCCTGCTCCCGCCCGAACTCGACCAGTTCCCGATTGATCAACTCGGTGACCGCTTGGGAGCGGTTGGCGAATCCGCGCTTGGCCAACATCGTGTCCAGCTGCCGCAGGGTCGATCCCGGCAAGGTCATGCTGATGCGCTCCGCGGTATCGCGGGGTTTGGGTTTGGTGGCTTTTCGGGCGGCGGGCATGACGGGATGCTGCAGAGCAGGAGTAATACCTTTCGATCACTTTATATTACTTTTTGTGACCAATTTTTCGACCAGATGGTCTTTCATCCACCGGTTCACTTCCCAAAGGTCAGCCACCGGTTCCGCCGTAAACGGCGCACACTGCAGGTAACCATCCGGACCGAACTCCGGCGTGATGGTGAACACCTCCCGGCCCTCCCCGACCGCGTGATCCACCAGGGTCTGCCACCACCGCACGTGGGCAGCGACATTGGCGGCATGTTCCGGGGCGGCGGGATGCGGCACCTGCGGCCCCTGGTCGTAGCCGACCCGGGCATGCAGGTGACTGCAGCGGGTCGCGAAGAAGGCCAGTAGCTCCGGATCGTCATCCATGACCAACCGCTCCGCCACGGCGCACCAGTGACTGAAATCGAGGTTCAGGCGCAGACCGGGCACCTCCCGGGCGATGGCCGCGGTCACCCACGGGTTGAAGGTCGAACGGCTGCGATGGGTTTCGACCGTGATGATGATTCCCAGCTCTTCCTGCAGCGCGAACACATCCGTATGAAAGGCGACCTGCGTCGCGAGCGGCCAGGCATCGAGCCCCGCCTGCGTGTTGACGAAGATCGGTCGCAAGGGCTGCGCGCGCTCAATCGCGCGCCGCAAGTCGTCGAGGTGCGAGGCCGGTGAACGCCGATGATCCGGCACATAGTTTCCGCCGGTGGTGGCCTCGGCGATGTAGTCGAAACCCAACGCGTCGAGCTGCGCCCGAAAGTCCGTCGCGACAGCGGGGTCGGAAGGAGGCGGTCCTTCGATGCCGTTGAACCCCGCTTGCTCGGCCAGGGTCACAGCCTCCGACAGTGACCCTTCGTGGCCCCACAGGGTTTTGAAATAGGCGATTTTCATGCGCGTTTTCCTTCCAGGCAGATTTCACGGCGGGCCTCGGGGTGGTCTTTCACGTAGCGGGCAATCTCGCTGCCCGTCGCGAACCACACGTCGCCGGTCGCCTGCATCGCGCCGAGCAGGCGCTCCAGCATTTGCACCCGCGATGGCCGACCCGAGAGCCACGGGTGCAGGGTGAGGTTAAAGCAGCAGCCGTAGGCCCGCATGGCCTCAAACTCGCGCCACCACAGGGTGTAGACCTTGTCGACGTCCTCCGGCATGAAACCCCAGGCCGGCTCGGCGTTGAAGGCGAACTGTTCCCAGTCTTCCAGCAACCATTGTCCGGGAATCTCCACCATGCCGTTTGGATGCACGTAGGGCGCATCGTCGTCCATCAGGCTGGCGCTGTAGGCAAAGCCCTGCTCCCCCAAGAGCGCGATCGTGCCCGGGTTGAGCTCAAACCACGGCGCCCGATAGCCGGTCGGGCGCAGACCCAGGACACGGTCCATGATGGCGAGACTTTGCGCGAGGACCGCGCGCTCCTGGTCGGGATTGAGCGTGATCAACTTCTCGTGCAGGTGACCGTGCGCGCCGATCTCGTGACCGGCATCGCGAATCGCCGCGCAGGTCTGCGGGTAGGTTTCGACGATGTAGGTCGGGATAAAAAAGGTCGCCCGGATCCCGAGGTGTTCGAGCAGTCCCAGCAGGCGCGGCACGCCGACGGTCGGTCCGTAACGCGTCTGCGACATTGTGGTCATCCGCGCGGCGAGTTCGGCGCCTTCGCTGAGCGCCGTGGTTTCGCCATCGACGTCAAAGCAGATCATGGCGGCGCAGCGCTTGCCGTGCGGCCAGCTGAATCGAGGCGCGGGCGCGTAGGGGCTTGGCGTCATGGTCATGGAGAAACTTTCTCGCGCAGCACCCGAAACCCGAGGTTGTCGTGGCGCGTGCCCGCCGGCAGGGCATCCCGACCGGAAAGGCGCAGCAGCCGCGGCAGGTAATCCCACGCGCCACCTCGCACCACCCGCCGCGCCGGATCCGGCGCGGCCGCGGGCTCGAGCGTGGGCGTCCACGCCGAGGCCGTCCACTCCGCCACATTGCCCAGCATGTCGCCGAGGCCGTAGTCATTCAGCGGATACTGACCGACCGGCACGCGTTTTCCGGGTCCGACTCGATCGCCACGTTCGTCGTAAAAATAGCAGGCCTCGGCAGGCGTGAGCGTGTCGCCAAATTGAAAGATGCTCTCCCCACCCGCCCGCGCGGCGTATTCCCACTCGACCTCGGTCGGCAGCCGGTGCCGGGCGCCCTGTCCCGCCGACAGCCAGGCGCAGAAGGCCTGCGCGTCGTCCCACGAGACATTGACCACCGGCAAATCAGACGGCTCGCGACTCGCATCAAAGGCCGCGTAGTCGGCCTCGGTCACCGGAAACACACTCAGCTCAAACTCGGCTTCGATCGTCACCGTGCGGCGCGGGCGTTCGGCGGCGCCGACAAACTTGTCGTTGTCGCGCCCGCCAAAGCGAAACTCACCCGCTGGGATCTGGACGAAGCGCAGGCTCATTCGACCCACGCGCCCCCTTGGAATTCCCGCGGCGGCACCGTGTCGTAGCGTTCCCACCCCGCCTGAATGCCCCCGTCGACCGGCAGGTTCACGCCGGTGAGGTAACTCGCGTCGTCCGACGCCAGAAAGTGAAACGCCGCCGCGATCTCCTCCACCTTGCCCAGTCGGCCCAACGGCGTGCGTTCGCTGGCGAACGGGATCTCCGGATTGTCGGGGATGTTCATCACCGCCGGGGTTTCAATCGTGCCGGGACACACGCTGTTGACCGTGATGCCACGCGGGGCGAGTTCGAGCGCCGCGACTTTGGTGAGGTGCATGACTGCCGCTTTGGAGGTGCTGTAAATCGCGGCACCCGGCACGCCCACCGCGCCGACGAACGAGCCCGTGTTAAGGATGCGACCGCCCGCCGCCATCAGCCGGGCGGCGTGTTTGATGCCCCAGACCACGCCGTGCACATTCACGGCGAAAGTCCGCTCCAACAGCGCAGGTGTGATCTCATCGAGCTGCACACCCAGCGGTTGGATGCCGGCATTGTTCACCATGATGTCGAGCCGACCGTGCTCCGCCACCACCGCGTCCAGCCCATCTGCGACTTGGGCTTCGTCGCTCACGTCAACCCGGCGCACGGCGAAGTCGGCATCCACACCAGGCTGTCGATCGAACCCCACCACCGTGGCGCCGGCCGCACGCAAGCGTCGCGCCACCGCGAGGCCGATGCCAGACGAGGCGCCCGTGACCACTGCGACTTTGCCGGCGAGAGAAAACATGGCGAAACTCAGGAGCGTTGCGACGGTGCGGCCGGGCGATCCATCGTCGGCCAGGTGCTGCGGCCACGCGCCGCAAGGTAGCGCTGGATCTGCCAGATCGACATCTCGAGGTGGCTGAGACGTCCGCGTTGATGACCGGCGGCATACATGCCGCGCTGCACCGCACAACAGACCTCCATGTCTTCGAGATGAAAGTCCACTGCCTGCCGCGCCATCTCGGCGCGCATGGTCTCGAAGTTCGGATGCGCCACCGCGGCCGGCGAGGCCAGCACCGTTGTGAGCAACTTCAACTTGTTCGGCCCCAGCGGCTGGATGCGATACCACACCGCGGCATCCGGCGTGACCAGGAAGGTGAAGATCGGATAGCCGAGAAAGAGGCCCCACTCGAAACGATCCTCACCCTGCAAACCCGGGATGGGCGGGAACACATCCCACTGTTCGCCCTTGGCTTCGGCGGCCGCGATTTCGGCGCGCACCTTTTCCTTAAACGGCAGATGACAGCGAATGTAGTGGGGGCGCTCCTCTTCGTTCCAGGTATCGCGGGCCGGCATCATGGGTTGGAGCGTCGTGGAGTGCGCGCCGGCGTGATGATACGACTCCATGAAGTTTTCCGTCAGCACCTTCCAGTTGAAGGGACAGTCCCATTCCTTTTCGACCACGACCTGATGGTCGGCGAGGTTCCACTTGCTCAGGTGCTCGCCCAGCGTGGCGTATTGCTCCGCGACTGACTTCGGCGCCTGGCCGTCGAGATTCACAAAAATGAAGCCCTGCCACACCTCGCTGCGGTAGCGCCGAAGGCCGACATCATCGCGACAGAAGCCCTTGGCCTGCTGCATCTCGGGACAGGCTTTCAACTGACCATCGAGTTCAAAGGTCCACGAGTGGTAAGGGCAGAGAAAGAGCCGGGTGTGACCGCAGCCGGGTTTGCCCTCGCGCGGCTCGGCCGGACCGTGACCGTCGTGCCCAAAGCCCGGCGGCATGATGTCCATCGCCCGGTGCGGACACACCCGGGACAGCACCTGAATCGTGTTGGACTTGTCGCGCACCACGATGAGCGGATCGCCAAACAGATCGAGGTTGAGGAAGTCGCCGATGGCCGGGATCTGCGACACGTGCGCGAGGCAATACCACTCGGCTTGGAAGACGTGTTTCACTTCCCAGTCGAAGAAGGCCTGGCTGGTGTAGGCCTGCGGCAGCAGCGATTCGGCCTCCTCCAGCGGCAGGTCGGCGCAGCGCGTGATCTCCGCCAAAATCTCTTCGACGGAAAGCTCCGGTTGCGCGGGACCGGTGCGAACCTGGGCGGTGTAGGTGAGGGTCTCCGCGGAGGCGGCGGACGCGGCGCGGACCTGGGTTTCAGTGAAACGTGACATGATGAAAAGAGGGCCGGCGTTCAGTAGAGCCGCGCGTAGGTATCGACCTCCCACTGGCTGACGCGCTGGTGATATTGGCGCCATTCCTCGGCCTTGTAGGTGATGAACTCCTGCGCCAATTCGGGACCGAGGGTGGCGGTGACAAAGGGATCGGCCGCGAAGGCCTCGACCGCTTCGTGCAGGGTGCGCGGCAGTTCCTGAATGCCGCGTTCGGCGAGCTGAGCATCGCTGAGCTCGTAGAGGTTCACCTCCTGCGGGAGGCCGGGATCGAGCTTGTCGCGGATGCCTTCGAGGCCGGCCGCGAAGACGAGCGTCGCCGCGAGGTAGGGATTACACGCGGCATCGGCGTTGCGGGACTCGACGCGACCACCACCGCCGGGAATGCGCACCGAGTTGGTGCGGTTGTTGCGGCCGTAGGAATTAAAGACGGGCGCCCACGAGTAGTAGGACATGAGGCCGCGGCGCACGAGCCGCTTGTAGCTGTTGACCGTCGGCGCGAAGGCCGCGCAGAGAGCCGGACCGTGTTTCAGGATACCGCCGACAAAGTGATACCCCAGCTCGGTGAGCCCGAGTCCCCGCGGATCGTCGGCCGGGTCGCGTTCGAAGAGGTTCGCGCCGGTTTCGAGATCGCAGAGCGACATGTTGAAGTGGGCGCCGCTGCCGGTCTTGTCGGCAAAGGGTTTGGGCATGAAGGTCGCCAACAAACCCTCCTCGGCCGCGTAATGTTTCGCCATCATGCGAAAGAAAATGAAGCGGTCGCACATCGTGACCGCGTCGGCGTATTTGAAGTCGAACTCGAACTGCGAGTTGGCGTCCTCGTGGTCAAAGGAATACAGGTCCCAGCCCATCGCATCGATGGCGGTGGCCATCTTGTCGAGCCACGGGTAGCGATCCATGAAGCGCTTGAAATCGTAACAACTCTTCACGAGGTCGTCGTCGGGATTGGGCACGGCGAGCGAACCGTCCGGGTTTTGCTTCAGCACAAAGACCTCGCACTCGATGCCGAGGTTGAGTCCGAAGCCCATCGCCTTCGCCTGCTCGGCGACCTTCTTCAGCGCGACGCGCGTGTTGATCGCATAGGGTTCGCCGCGGAAGGTGTTGTCCGCCGGCATCCAGGCGACCTCGGGTTGCCACGGCAACTGCACGATGCCGTCGAGGTCAGGCACGCTGGCAATTTCGTCATCATTGGGCCCCTGCCCCAGTCCATCCAAGGCATAGCCGGTGTAGAGTTCGGAACCGGCGGCGAAGGAGGCAAAGTGGCTGAGCGGCGTGACCTTGCCTTTCGGCACGCCGTGCAGGTCGACGTAGGCACCGACGCAATACTTGACCCCCTTGGCGGCGAGGTCGGCTTGAATCACGGCAATCTCTTCGGGCGTTTTCATGCGAGGAGCGAGGTGCAGAGATGGGCAAACCGTTCAGATGAAACGCAGGCGACGGGCCTTGTGTTCCGGGTTGATCGGGAAGAAGGCCTCGTCCCACTCGCGCTGCTTCTGGGCGAGGTAGATGTCGCGCATTTCAGCCCCGAAGGCTTTTTCGACGATCGGGTCGGCCTCGAACGCCTCGATCGCGTGCAACAGCGTGCGCGGCAGGAAGGGCGTGCCGCTGGCCTTGAGCTGCGCGGGCGTGAGCTCATAGGTCGATTCGTTGAGGGGCTGCCCCGGATCGAGTTCCTGCTCAATGCCGTCGAGCCCGGCGGCGAGCGTGATGGCAAGCGCAAGGTAGGGATTGACCGACATGTCCGGCGCGCGGTTTTCGACGCAGTAACGGTTCGGCGGCACGCGCAGCATGGCGGAGCGGTTGTTATTGCCGTAGGCGACGAGGATGGGCGCCCAACTCACGTCGGCCATGGCGCCCTGCGCGATGAAGCCTTGGTAGCTGTTGTAGGTCGGCGACGTGACCGCGGTGATCGCGCCGGCGTGCTTCAACTGGCCGGCGGCGAAGTGGTAGGCGAGCTTGGAGCACCTGATGCCGTATTTGTCGATGAAGGGGTTCCCGTCCGGCTCCGGCGCGAAGAGATTCTCCCCGGTCTCCAGGCTGGCGAGTGACATGTTGAAATGGTTGCCGCTGCGGAAGTCGTCCTCGTAGGGCTTCGGCATGAAGGTCGCGACCAGGCCGAGCGACTCGGCGACGTTCTTGGCCATGAGGCGCAGAAAGACAAAGCGGTCGGAGGTCGTGAGCGCGTCGGCGTAGTTGAGGTCGAACTCGAATTGGCTGTGCCCGCCTTCCTGATCGAAGGAGTAGAGCCCCCACCCCAGCTCCTCGATATAATCGGACATCTTTTCCAAGAACGGGAGCGAACCCAGCGTCTGGTGCACATCGTAAGCCGGGCACAATCCTTGATAACGATAGCGGGCAATCATCTCCGTCTCACGGGACGGCGCGTCGGGTCGCACGACGTAGAACTCAGGCTCGGTGCCGACATTGAACTTCAGGCCCATCGCGGCGGCGCGCTCGAGCTGCCGTTTCAGGATCACGCGGCTGTCATTCCCATAGGGCGCACCGTGGTAGTAGAGGTCGCCGAAAAAGTAACCGACGCGTTTGTCCCAGGGGCAGATGGTGAGCGTGTCGAGATCCGGCACGGCGGCACACTCGTCCTTCTCCGGGCCGACAAGCCCCATGCCTTCCATCGCGCCCACCGTGAAAAGCTCGGAACCTTGAGCGACTTTCTCGAGCACGCCGACCGGGTTCATCTTCGCCTTCGGCACCCCATGCACGTCGACGTAGGTGGAGACGATGAACTTGCAGCCTGCATCGGCGAGCGCGGCCTGCGTCTTTTGCAGTTTGGCGGGATCGACCGTGAAGTCAGCGGGCGTGGCGAAAACGGGAACGGAGTCGGAGGACATAAAAAAAGAGGGTTCAGGTTTTAGAGCAGCGGCGTGGTCACGTCGGACCATTCACTCGGCGGCAGCGGCGGAACTTCGGTCTTCGCCAACTCGATTTTGGCGGCGAGCGCTGCGCCCATTTCGAGGAGCAGCGACTGGCCGCGCTCGGCGGTGCCCTCCGACGGCGCACCCGTCAGGCCGTTGAGGCTGGTCTGCGCGACCGGGCAGGAAAACACCATGCCGCCGGTGCGGTCCGGGTCATCCTCGGCCTGACTCATGTCGACCAACTCAGGCGCGAGGAAGAGCATGAGGTCGGTCTCGGCCTTGTTGGCGTGGAGGTCTTCCGCATCGCTGATGAAATAGTCCCAGATCGCCGGGCTCAGGCGGAAGGTGTGCAGCAGCCCGATCTGCAGTTTGCCGAGGTGGCGCACCCGCGCCTGATCGAGCGCAACCCGCAGCGAGGCATCGTTCCCGAAATGGGAGTTCACCCAGAGGATCCGACGCCAGCCCATGTGCACCGCCCACGCGGTCCACTCGGCCATGACGGCGATGAAGGTTTCGTGCTGGAGCGAAAAGGTGCCGGGCCACTTGCCGGTGTGGCCGGACGAAACCGTGTAGGCCAGGGCCGGCGCCACCCACGCACCGCTCATGGCCGAGGCCAGGTCGCAGACCGCGGTGCCGATGCAGGTATCCGTATTGATCGGCAGGTGCGGCCCATGCTGCTCGGTCGCGCCGATGGGCAGGATGAGCACGGCGTGCTCATCGCGCGCCGCCTCTCCCACGGTTGGCCAACTCAGGTCCTCGAGCCGCCGCGGGAGCCCGAGCTTTCGGGCCTGCAGCAAGTCGAGCAAGGGGGTCGCGATCGGCATGGCGGGGACTCAGAAAACGGTATCATCCGGCGCGGTCATGCGCGTGATGTTCAGCCCGGACTTGTTGGCAACCTTGGGGTCGTTGCAGGGCGGGTGAATGAGGTGCTCGATGTGTTGCTTCGTGGCCAGGAATTCGGGCGACACGATGCAGTCATCGGCGCGCGGCCGCGGCACCGGCGACTCGATGATTTCGTTCACCCGACCGGGGTGCGCATCCAAAACCAGGATACGGTCGGAGAGATACACCGCCTCCTCAAGGTCGTGGGTGATGAAGAGGATGGTCACCTCCACATTGCGCCAGATCTCGAGCAGACTTTCCTGCATCTGGAAACGGGTCTGCGCGTCGAGCGCCCCGAAGGGTTCGTCCATCAGCAGGATACGCGGCCGGTTCGCGAGCGCCCGGGCGATGGCGGTGCGCTGTTTCATGCCACCGGAGAGCTCAAAGGGATAGGCGTTCTCGAAGCGCGACAGCCCCACCATATCGATCCAGAAGCGGGCATCGCGCTCGGCCTCGGTCTCGCTCGTGCCGGCGGTCATTGGCCCGAACATCACGTTGCGCTTCACAGTCAGCCACGGAAACAGCGTGTAACCTTGAAAGACCATGCCGCGATCCGCACCGGGGCCGCGCACAGGATGGCCATCGAGCAGGACTTCGCCCGAAGTCGGGTAGTCCAGGCCGGCCAGGATGCGAATGAGCGTCGACTTGCCGCAGCCGGACGGACCAATGACGCAATTGAACTCCCGCCGGCGGATGGAGAAATTGATGTCCTTGAGTGCGTGGACGGGGCCGCTCGCGGAGTTGAAGGACTTGTTGAGCCCCTTCACTTCCAGCACGACCGGGCGCTGGTGGAAACGAGTGAAGCGCTCGCGCACCGCGGGCGATTGATCGCGGTAGTCGGGCAAGGATGCGTTTGCAGCCGTCATATCAGGAAACAGACCGCTCCTTGGCGGCGTTCATAAACCAACGCGGAATCCACAGCGCGACGCGGATGACACCGCGCGTGACCGGGCCCGCCGGTTCGCCGAGCCACGGAAAGAGCGGGCGATGCAGCCAGGCCAGAAACTGATCGGTGAAGTAGCCGATCAGACCGATGAGGATGATGATCGGGTAGACGTTGTCGAAGTTGCGCCAGCGGCCCTGCGTTTCGATGAACTCGGTGAGGCCGGACTTCACGCCGATGAGTTCGGCGATGACCAACCAGGTCCAGGCCCAGCCCAGCATGATGCGCAGGTCGTTGTAGAGGTTGGGCAGAATGCCAGGCAGCGTGACACGAAAGAGCAGATGCTTTTGCGATGCGCCGAGCGTCTGCGCGGCTTCGAGCAGGGAGCGGTCGAGCAGGCGCGTTGTTTTGGCGAGCACGAGGATCATTTGGAAAACCGTGCCCAGCACGATCATCGCGACCTTGGGTCCGTCGTTCACCGCGAGGATGGCCACGAGGACGGTCGAGAAAGTCGGCGCCGGCATGTAGCGGAAGAAGTCCACAAAGGGTTCGACCAACTTCGAAAAGAGCGCGATCGAACCGCAGAGCACGCCCAGTGGGATGCCGATCACGCAGGAGATGAGGAAGCCGGTGAAGACAATGTTGACCGAGTGGGCAGTGCGTTCGGCCATGGTGGGCTGCCCGTCATCGACCGGCTTGGTGAAGGCGCGGATTCCGGACAGCAGCGCTTTATGCGGCTCCGGCAGGTAGTCGGGGTTGGCGAGTCGCCCCTGGGGAACCAGCTTGTAGAGCGGCAGCTCAGGAAAGGTGTCCTTGTCGTAACGGTCGCCACTCGCGGAAAGCAGCGCCCAGTTGCGGCGCACCAGCTCGAGGTTCTCCTCGGTCAGCGCCGGATCGGTCGCCACCAGACGGCCGGTGGCCAAACCACCCCAGACATCAAACATCGCTGCGGTGTCGCGCTCCTGCTCCGAAGTGATCCAACCGTGAGCCACGGCGAGCGGCGAGAGTTGGCGCAACTGTTTGATGTTGTCGCGCCGACTCGATCCCGCGGTCTCCGTGGTCCCGGCATGAATGGCGCCGGTGGCGGCGTTCTCCGTCCGGATCGCCTCCTGGAATTCACCGAAGAAATCGCGCCCGACGTGGTCGCCTGGCACGTAGACCGAGGTCGAGTCCGCCCGCGTCACCGGCAGGCTGAGTTCGATGTCAGGGTGCCAAATGAAGGGCACGTAACTGACCACCGACCACAGCAACAGCGGCAGCAGGAAGGAGAGCGCCGTGAGGATGGTGGGACGTGAGCCGGTAAGCTCCCGCCCCACCTCAATCCACGGACGACGATAGTTCCGTTGGGAGGCCACGTGAAAGGCGTTGGGATTGAAGTCGGTGGGGCGAGTTGCCCCGTTGTATTCAACCCATGATCACATCGATTCCTTGAGCACCTCGAGCGTGAGGCTCGGGTCGAGATACTTCTCGATCGGCTCGGGCGAACCGTAGACTTCGAACTTCACGTTGAAGTCATCGACGATCTTGGAGGAACCGTAGAGCGAACCCAAACCTTCGGCATCCGCCCAGATCTTCGCCGCCTCGGCGGCCGTGAGAATGTAGGTGCCCTGCAGGAAGGGCTCGTATTCGTCGGGGCTTACGCTGACCTTCGACGACATGATGTCCAAAACCTCATCGAGGTTGTCCTCATCCTTCATGTAGTCGACGACTCGATACCAAACTTGGACGACCTTTTTCCACTCGGCGCGGCGGGACTCGAGGCTCTCGGGGGAAGCGTAGAGCAAATCGTAGATGATGCCCGGGGCATCGGCCGAGGTGAAGAGGGTCTTGGAGCCATCCACCAGTTTGAGGGCCTGGCCGGAGCTGGGCTGCCAGGCACAGATGGCATCAACACCGCCGCTGGCGAGAACCTGCGGCGCTTCGCCATTGGGCACATTCACCACCTCGACATCCGCTTCGCTCAGGCCAGCACTTTCCAGCGCGGTAAGCAGGAGCAGGTGCGACACGAAACCCACCTCGACGCCAACTTTTTTGCCCTTCAGGTCCTTGACCGAGGAGAGGCCGGCGCGACCGATGAGCATGTCGTTACCGTTGGAATAATCGTTGCAGATGATCGCGACCGAGGGCTTGCCGGTCGCGCCCGTCACGAGCGCGTCGCCGTTGGTCATCGACACCGCGTCCAGCGCACCGGCGGCATAGGCATCCATGGACTCGACGTAGTCCATGAACTGGAAATCAACCTCGACACCAGCTTCCTTGAACCAACCCTTCTTGAGCGCTATCTCCCAGGGCAGCCATCCTGGCCAGTCACTGTAACCGATCTTGAGCGGCGCGGCGGAGAGGGACGAAACGAGGAGACCGGCGGCAGCGGTCGCCGTGAGCGCGAAGCGCGCAAGCGGACGAAGGAGCATGTTCATCGAGTAATACTTTTTGACGTTTTTGTGTTACCGAAAGGTTCCACCCCCTGAGCACTTGGTGTGCCATCCATCGCCGCAGTCGGGTCGATAAAACGTGCTATGAATCGATTCTATGCGAAGGACGTTCCGGACTGCGCAGAACTGCACGCAGCGCCAATAGCCGGCGCCGCCAAGCGTCGGAAAACGGGCAACGCAGAACGCGTTGCTCAGAACAAAAAGTAACGCTGCGCGAGCGGCAGCACGGTCGCGGGTTCGCAGGTGAGATGCTCCCCGTCGGCCTTCACCGTGTAGGTCTCCGGATCGACTTCGATCTTCGGCATGGCGTCGTTGAGCACCATGTCGGCTTTACCGATCGCGCGGCATTTGAGCACCGGTTCGATCCGGCGTGAAAGGCCCAACGAACCGGGGCCGTTGGCTTCGTCCATCGAAGCCTGGCTCACAAAAGTCAGGCAGGTGCTGCCGAGCGCCTTGCCGGCCGCGCCCCACATGGGTCGATAAAACGTCGGTTGCGGCGTAGGGATCGAAGCATTCGGATCGCCCATGTTGGCCCACGCAATGAAGCCGCCCTTGAGCACGAGCTCCGGTTTCACGCCAAAGAAAGCCGGCTTGAAGACGGCAAGGTCGGCGAGCTTCCCGATCCCGATCGAGCCGATGATGTGTCCCATACCGTGGGTGATCGCAGGATTGATGGTGTATTTGGCCAGGTAGCGCAGGACGCGAAAGTTGTCGGCGGCGGCGTGCTTCGGCCCGGTGAGTTTGCCGAACTGCAGCTTCATCTTGTGCGCGGTTTGCCAAGTGCGGCAGATGACCTCGCCAATGCGACCCATGGCCTGGGAGTCGGACGACATCATGGAGATCGCACCGAGGTCGTGCAGCCGATCCTCCGCCGCGATCGTTTCGGGACGAATGCGCGATTCGGCGAAAGCGACGTCTTCGGGGATCTTGGAGTCGAGGTGATGGCAGACCATGAGCATGTCGAGGTGCTCATCGATGGTGTTCACCGTGAACGGACGCGTCGGATTGGTCGACGACGGCAACACGTTGGGTTCACCGCAGACACGGATGATGTCCGGAGCATGCCCCCCACCCGCGCCTTCCGAGTGGTAAGTGTGGATGGCGCGTCCCTTGAAGGCGCCGAGGGTCGATTCGACGAAGCCGGCTTCGTTGAGGGTATCGGTGTGAATCGCCACCTGCACATCGAACTCCTCCGCCACCCCCAGGCAGGTGTCGATGGCGGCCGGGGTCGTGCCCCAGTCTTCGTGGAGCTTGAGACCGAGGGCGCCGGCCCGGACCTGTTCGCGCAGGGGCTCCGGCGTCGAGCAGTTACCCTTGCCGAGGAAGCCAAGGTTGATCGGGTAAGCCTCGGCGGCTTCGAGCATGCGGTGAATGTTCCAGGCTCCCGGCGTGCACGTCGTCGCCAGCGTGCCGTGCGCAGGGCCGGTGCCGCCGCCCAACATGGTGGTGAGGCCGGAGCTGATGGCTTCGTTGATCTGCTGCGGGCAGATGAAGTGGATGTGCGAGTCGATGCCACCGGCGGTGACAATGCAGCCCTCGGCGGCCAGCGCCTCAGTGCCCGCGCCCACGATCATCGGATCCTTCTTGCCGGTCTTCGGATCGGCAAACACGGAACCGATGCCGCTTTGAATCCCGGGATTGCCGGCGTGGCCGATGCCGACGATGACGCCGTGTTTCACCCCGATGTCGGCTTTGATCACGCCGAGCACCGGATCGAGAATCGTCGCATTGGTGATGACCAGATCGAGCGAGTCGGCGTCGCAGGCCGTGGACGACTGACCCATGCCATCGCGAATGACCTTGCCGCCGCCAAATTTGACCTCGTTGCCATAACCCGCCGCTTCGGCGATGAGGTCACGTTCGACCTCGATGAACAGTTCCGTATCTGCGAGCCGAACCTGATCGCCCACGGTGGGCCCGAACATTTCAGCGTATTGGCGGCGAGTGAATTTTAGGGACATGGCGGGAATCCTGGAGAAATGGTTTTTAAACCACGGATGAACACGGATGGACACGGATTGATTCCGTGACTTTCCGATCTGTGTTCATCTGTGTTCATCCGTGGTTGAAAAACTGCGCCTATAAAGGTCCGTTGATTTTGGCGTTGAGGCCGTAGACTTCGCGGGTGCCGGCGAGGGCGACGAGTTCGACCCGTTTGGTGTCGCCCGCCTCAAAACGCACGGCGGTGCCGGCGGGGATGTTGAGGCGGAAGCCACGGGCGGCCGCACGGTCGAAATCGAGTTCGTCGTTGGCTTCGTAGAAGTGAAAATGCGAACCAACCTGCACGGGGCGATCGCCGGTGTTCACGACCTCGACCGAGATCGTCTCCAGGCCGGGGTTGGCTTCGAGATCAGGCGCGTTGGCGGGGATGATTTCTCCGGGGATCATGGGGCAGCCTTCAACGGATGGGGTTGTGCACGGTGACGAGTTTGGTGCCGTCGGGGAAGGTGGCTTCGACCTGCACCTCATGGATCATGTCGGCGATGCCCTCCATGACGTCGTCTACCTTCAGAATGGTGGTGCCGAAGCTCATGAGCTCGGCGACGGATTTTCCGTCGCGGGCACCTTCGATGATCTCGTAGGTGATGATCGCCACGGCTTCAGGGTAGTTGAGCTTGAGCCCCCGCGCCTGGCGGCGCCGGGCGAGGTCGGCCGCGGTCACGACCATGAGCTTTTCAATTTCGCGCGGGGTAAGGTGCATTAAGAATACGAACTAAACTTGGAGATGGGTGGCGACGACTTCGTCGGTCAACTCGGCAATCGCGCCCGAGGCGGTGATGGTGCCGCGATCCATAGCGTAAAAGCGATCCGCGACCTCGCGGCAGAAATCGACGTATTGCTCCACCAGCAGAATCGCGAGGGCCTTTTCTTCGTGGAGCTTCTGCACCGCCGCCATGATTTCCGCGGCCTCCTTGCGCCCGGGCGCGGTGACTTCCTCCTCTGGCACGGGGTTGACCTTCAGCTTCTTCAGCGTGTCACCAATCTGGTCGATGATGGAGGGCTGAATTCCCTCCGTGGGCTCGTCGAGGATGAGGAGTTTGGGTTCGGTAAGCAGCGCGCGGCCGATCGCGAGTTGTTGCTGCTGGCCGCCGGACAGGACGCCGCCTTTGCGGCTGAGCATCTCCTTGAGCACCGGAAAGAGTTCGAAAACACGATCCTGCGCCCGGGCCGCCTGTTTGCCCTTGATGCCATGCACGACCAGACCGACGCGCAGGTTCTCCTCCACCGTGAGATGGGGGAAGATGTCCCGCCCCTGCGGCACGTAACCGATGCCGAGCCGGGCCCGTTGGTCGGCCGCAAGTTTGTGGATGGGTTGACCCGCCAGTTCGATCGAACCGGCGCGCACCGGCAGCGCCCCGGTGATCGAGCGCAAGGTGGTGGTTTTCCCCACCCCATTGCGCCCCATCAGCGCGACCACTTCGCCGGCATTCACCGCCAGTTCGAAGCCGCGCAGAATGCGGGAACCGCCGATGTCGGTTTCCAGCGCGGTGATTTGCAGGACAGGCGTATTCGTGGATTCCATACGTCGCTCCCTCAATCGTGTTTGCCGCGCCCGAGGTAGACCTCGCGGACCTTTTGGTTGGCCTGCACTTCGTCGAACTTGCCCTCAAAGAGCACGGTGCCCTGGTGCAGGACGGTGACATCGGAATCCCGCGCGATTTGCTTCACAAAAGTCATGTCATGCTCGACCACCACGAGGCTGTGTTTGCCCGCGAGGGAGAGCAGCAGCTCACCGGTGCGATGGGTTTCTTCGTCGGTCATGCCCGCCGCCGGCTCGTCGATGAGCAGCACCTGCGGGTCCGAGGCGAGCAGCATGCCGATCTCCAGCCACTGCTTCTCACCGTGAGCCAACGCGCCCGCCTTCCAGTCGCGCTTGGCATCGAGGCGGATAAGTTTGAGCAACTCGTCGAGACGGTCGGACTGGGTGGAGCTCAGGCGGAAGACCAAGGAAGCAAAGACGCCGCGCGTGCCCTGCAGGGAAAGCAGCAGGTTCTCCCAGACCGTGTGGTTCGAATAGACACTGGGGGTCTGAAACTTGCGGCCGATGCCGAGTCGGTTGATCTGATACTCGTTAAGGCCGGTGAGGTCGTTTTCGCCAAATTCGATCTTACCCTTGTCGGGTTTTGCGCGACCGGTGATCAGGTCGAAAAAGGTCGATTTACCGGCGCCATTGGGGCCGATGATCGTGCGCAGTTCACCTTTGAAGAGGTAAAAATTGAGGTCGGTGATCGCCTTGAAGCCATCGTAGCTTTTGGAGACGTCTTCGACGTTGAGAATCGGATGCGGCATGGCAGCGAAGGAGCGCGGGCGGCGGATCAGCCTTGTTCGGCAGCGGGTTTTTTCTCCGGCAGCAGGCTGCGCAGCCAGAGCCAGACGGGCTTGAGACGTTCCGGCAGACTGACCAAACCGCCGGGCAGAAAGAGCACCACGATGATGAACAGGCCGCCCAGCAGCAGCAGCCAGGAGTCGGGATAAGCCCGGGTCGCCCAGCTCTTGAGCATGTTGATGGAAACCGCTCCGAGAATGGGGCCGAGCAAGGTGCCGCGACCGCCGACGGCCACCCAGACCACGGCCTCAAGCGACTTCTCCGGGATCATCTCACTGGGGTTGATGATGCCCACCTGGGGCACGTAGAGCGCGCCGGCCACACTCGCGATCAGCGCCGCCAGGACAAAGACGAACAATTTGAAATGCGCCGCGGCGTAGCCGCTGAAGAGCACCCGATTCTCGCCGTCGCGAATCGCCTGTTGCACCAGGCCGAACTTGGTGCGGCTCAACAAACGACACCCGGCGTAGACCAGCACGAGCACCACGCCGGTCGCGATGTAGAGGCCGCGCTGCGTCGAGGCGGTGAGCAGATCGAAGCCGAGAATGAACTTAAAATCCGTGAACCCGTTGTTGCCGCCCATCAGCAGGTTGTTGCGGAAAAACATGATCGAGGCCGCATAGGTCAGCGCCTGGGTGAGGATGGAAAAATACACCCCCTTGATGCGCGAACGGAACGCAAGGTAACCGAAGATGTAGGCCACGATACCCGGCACCAACAGGACCATGGCGAAGGCGAAGGGGAAGCTGTCGAAGGGCTCCCAGAAACTCGGCAGCTCCTTCCAACCGAGAAAAACGAGAAAGTCCGGGATGGGCTGCTGGTATTGCCCCAGATCACCGATCATACGCATGAGATACATGCCGTGCATGTAACCCCCGAGGGAAAAGAAGAGCGCCTGCCCCAGGCTCAGCAGGCCCGTGTAACCCCACAGCAGGTCGACCGAAATCGCGAGCAGGGCGTAGCAAAGGTATTTGCCCCAAAGGTTGATCGTGAAGTTGCTGATCACCCCTTGCGCATTGAGCAGCGGGAAGACCACCAGCATCACAAAGACAAGGACACCGGCGACGATGAGTTCGGCCTTCAGGCGGGAGTTGTCGGGGGCGGGAATCATGGCTCAGTCCTCGAGTTGCCGACCGCGCGTGGCGAAGATCCCGGCCGGGCGCCACTGCAGGAAAAGAATGATAAGCACCAGCACCAGGATCTTGCCGAATACGGACGAATCCTGCGCCAGGTTTTGAAGGAAAGACCCAACCAGCGGCACCCAACCCAAGCCCGGAGCCCAGGTGGGCAGATACTGCTGCAAGACTTGGTCGATGCCACCGATACCGAAGGCACTGATGACGGTGCCGACGATGTTCCCCACCCCGCCAACCACCACGACCATGAAGGAGTCGACGATGTAGGACTGACCGAGTGACGGGCCCACGTTGCCGATCTGACTCAGGAAGGCACCGGCCAAGCCGGCGAGCCCGCTGCCGAGGCCGAAGGTGAGCATGTTGACCCGGGTCGTGCGCACGCCCATGTGCGAAGCCATGGCGCGGTTCTGCATCACCGCGCGGATCAGCAAGCCGAGGGAGGTGCGGTTGAGCGCGAGCCAGACTCCGAAGACGATGAGAACGGCAAAGCCGATCACGAAGACACGGTTCCAACCGAACACGATGTCGGCGATAGTCCAGTTACCGCTGAGGTAATCGGGACTGGAGACCTGCACATTGTTGGCGCCAAACATGAGCCGGAAGGTCTGTTGCAGCACCAGCGAAACGCCCCAGGTGGCGAGCAGGCTCTCCAGCGGACGTCGATACAGGAATTGAATCACGCTGCGCTCGAGCCCGATGCCCACCAGCGCCGCAGCCAGAAAACTTAGCGGTAGCGCCGCCACAAAATAGAGTTGGTAGGCCCAGCCTTCCAGGTTCATGCCCGGCACGCCGATACTCAGGCCAAACGCGGGAATCACCATGCCCGCGCCGAAGATGTTTTGCACCACGTAGGTGGTGTAGGCACCGACCGCGATCATCTCGCCATGGGCCATGTTGATCACGCCCATGAGGCCAAAGGTGATGGCGAGACCCAGCGCGACCACCAGCAGGATGCTGCCGAGGCTGAGTCCGCGAAAAATCGTGCCGACGAAGTCGACCACCGAGCGGTGTTGGTCGACGGCCCGCAAGGCCTGCTGGGCGGCCGTGGCCAAGGCCTTGTCACCCTCCGCCTGAGCCTGCGAGAGCACGCCCTCGAGGGCGTCGTAGCTCGAAAGACTGTGCAGCTCCTCCAGGTTGCGCACGGCCTCCAACTTCACCGCGGCGTCGGCGCTCCGCAACCGGAGCAACGCCAAGGCAAGTCGCACCTCGCGTTGCACGCCAGAATCAGGTTCGCCCGCTAGCAACCGTTCCAGCACGGGCACTTTCTCCTCATCGCCGGAAAGACCGATCGTCTGAATCGCCTGAATGCGCACCGCCGGATCGGGGGAGCCGAGGTCGATCAGATCCAGCACCTCCTTCATGGCCCGGCGCAGGCGGTTGTTGTGCCGCACGCGCTCCAGGTTGTCATTGCTCGGCACCACCACCTGGCCGGCGGCATCGAGCAGCGGCGTGTCACCAACAATCAAATACGGTTGGGCGGACTCAAACGCGTCGCGGCCGCCAACCACCCGCACGGCCACCCGTTCGCCGTCCGCGCCGGCGTAGATAAACAGTTCGTCCAGCTTCCACGCCTCGAGCAACTCGGCGAGGATGGGTTCGCCGCGACCGACCATTTCCGCGATCACCTCACGTTTTTCGCGGTCATTGTTGGCCAGCATCGCGCGGGCCACCAGTTCGCGGGCAGCGAGGTCATCGGTCTGCGCTCGGGCGGCGAGCGCGCAGAGCGCAAAAAGAAACAGCCGGGGCAATGCGTGAATGAATTTCATTCGGGTCGGGGGCTATGCTGAAACCATGCCAATCACGAAAGTGGGGTGGACCGCGAACGACCCACCCCACCAACTACAGTATTACGGGCGAAAACTGCTGGAAATCGTCCGTAAAATCTTTGGGCGTGTTATTTGAACTTACCCTTGAGCCAGGGCTCGCCGTAGACGTCCTCGTAGGATTCGAGGATCTCGAACTGGCCGTTGGCCTTGGTCTCGCCGATGAACACGTTCTTGGTGAGATGCATGTTCGGCTGGGTGGTCACGGTGCCACCGGGACCATCAAAGGAAATGCCGCTCTTGAGCGCTTCGCGCACGGCGTCGACCTCGAAGGAGCCGGCCTTTTCGACGGCGGCCTTCCAGAGGTAAACCCCGTTGTAGGAGAGCACCATCGGGGAGCAGGTCACGCGGCCTTCCTTCACGATGCCGGGGACGTTGCTCTGCTTCAGCCAGTCCATGAAGCTGGCGACGAACTTCTCGTTGGCCTCGCTTTCGATCGACTGGAAGTAGGTCCAGCAACCGAGCTGACCGACGAGCTGGTCGGCCGGCAGGCCGCGGAACTCGTCCTCGGAGATGGAGAAGGAGACAACCGGGCAGGTCTCGGCCGAGAGACCGGCGGCGGCGTATTCCTTGAAGAACGGCACGTTGGTATCGCCGTTGAGCGTGCTGATCACCGCGGCGTCACCACCGGCGGCGAACTGTTTGATCTCGGCAATGATCTGCTGGTAGTCGGTGTGACCGAAGCCGGTGTATTTACCGGCGGAGATGATCTTGCCGGACTCATCCTTGCGGAAGCCGCCGCCGATGTTCTCGATCGGCACCCCCTTGCTGAGGAGGTATTCCAGCAGCACGAGGTTGGTGGTCTGCGGGTAGACGTAGTCGGTGCCGAGAAGGTAGAACTTTTCGTAGCCCTGCTCGAGCAGGTAGTCGACCGCCGGGGTCGCCTGCTGGTTCACCGCCTCGGCGGTGTAGAACACGTTCTGGCTCTCTTCCTCACCCTCGTATTGCACGGGATAGAAGAGCAGACCGTTGTTCTTTTCGAAGACCGGCAGGACCGACTTGCGGGACACCGAGGTCCAGCAGCCAAACACCACGGCACATTCATCCTGCTCGAGGAGTTGCTTGGCTTTTTCGGCGAAGAGCGGCCAGTTGGAGGCACCGTCCACGACGACGGGCTCGATCATTTTGCCCATGACGCCGCCGTTGGCGTTGATCTCGTCGAAGGTGTAGAGCAGGATGTCACGCAGCGAGGTTTCGCTGATGGCCATCGTGCCGGAGAGGGAGTGCAGCACACCGACCTTGACGGTGTCTTCCGCACGCAGGGAAGTGAAGAGGGTTGCCACGGCGAGGGAACCGGCCGCGAGAAGCTTGGAAAATTTCATAGCAAATAAAGACGGGGGAAGAATCGGGGCGGATGGGGGCATGAGGGTTCGGCAGGCTCCGCCCTTGAGGCTTACCGAGGGGCGACGCCGGGCTGTAACCGGCGTCACCCGAAGTGGGCTGGCTGATTAAGCCAGGGATCAGAACGTGAAGACGATCTGCGCGGCCATGTAGGTCGCGTTCTCCACACCGGTGTTGTCGAACTCGGTGTAGCTGTATTCCGCGAGGAAGAAGAGGTTGTCGGTGATCGCCATACCCGGGGAGATGGTATACTTCATGAACTCGGCGCCGGCGGCGACGGTGTCATCCTCACCACCGCTGACGCGGAAGGTGGTGGTGAACGAGCCGAAGTCAGGCATCGCGAGCAGGGACCAGAAGTAGGCATCGGCGCCATTGGCGTCGGCGGTCATGAATTCAGCGGCAACCAAGGTGCCACCGATCGTGGTGTCGGCCCAGAAGTCGAACATCGTGGTGTCGGTGTCGCCGTCGTTGGCGATACCGAAGTAGAAGTTGCTGGTCTCCGTGGAATACTTGATGAAGGCCTCGAAACCGATCTCACCGAGATCGTGGTCACCTTCGTAGTAAGTCGGACCATACACCGAATCGAGCACGGCGACACCGGCAGAGAATCCATCGCTGGAGTAGTCGTATTTGATGCCGGAGTGGTAGGCGGGGATGAAGCCGGCCAGATCATTGGAGTAGGAGATCTGGAGCATGTTCGGCCAATCGAAGGCCTCGTAGCCGTGGTAGCTGAGGAACTTGCCGAAGGTCAGGCTGGAGGCCTCGTCAATCGCGTAGGTCGCATACATGTCGAGGAAGACCGGCTCGTAATCGGAGAACGCGTGCAGGCTCACCACACCCGTTGTTTTCTCAAAGGAGCCAGTGAGCTGGAGCTTCATCGAGTCCACTTCGAGCAGACCCGTGTCGCTGTCGCCTCCACCGGTGTATTCCTCGTTGTAGTTACTGGCCGTGGCCGTGACGTAACCATAGAGGCTGAGGTTGTCATTGATTTCGATATCGGCGGCAGCGCCGGCAGCGAGACCAACACCGAGAATAAGGGTGCTGATCTTCTTCATAGCTGGAGTAGTCATAGGTAGTTTGGTTCGTTTGAACGTCAGATGGTGTTCAATCCCGCACGGGCGGGAACGCGATCCGCTCAGCATCTCCTTTGCCATACACCTCAAATAGTTAAGAAATTCGACTATGAATTTTATTTGTATCTATTTGGTTAATACATTGAACGAAACTTGTGGTTTTCATGCATCTCTCGCATCCATCTCAAAATTTAATACTGGCATTCCATTCATGGATCCGGACCCCACCAAAACCGTATGCACAACGAACCAGAACCGGCCTGGGTTGAAGCCCTGAACGCCGTCACCGGTGCCCGCCACGGCGGCCAAACCGATACCATAATTGATCAGCTGAGCGCCCTCGATCGACGCTTCCCCAACGTGGGCGAAATCCGATTTCAACTCGCTTGGTCGCTGGAGTCAGAGGGGCGCGAAGCCGAGGCCCTGCCCCACTACCAACAAGCCATCGCGTTGGGCCTGCCGCCCAACGAACAAAGTGGTGCCCTCATCGGCCTCGCCACCTGCCAACGCGCCGCCGGCCGCTTCGACGAGGCCGCGGCGACGCTGGAGTCCGGCCAATCGCAGTTTCCCGATCAACCCGAGTTCGACGCCTACCTCGCCCTCGTGCGCCACGACCAGGGCCGCCACGCCGAAGCGCTGCGACTTGCGCTCACCACCTTGTTGGATACCTCGGACGATCCGGGCATCACCGCGCATCAACGCAACCTGCGACACTTTGTGAACCAGCTCGCCTGAAGCTTCAGCCCCTTCGACGCGCCGACGATTTCCGGAAACACCCATCCGCCCCACCGGTCTATCGCAAATCCATGTCCCCTACCCGCGTTCGCGCCGTGTGGCGCTCCTACCTTCTCCTTTGCGTCCTCCCTTCAGCGATCCTTGTCGGCGCCCCGGATCCGGCGCGCATGATCACCACGCGCTTCAGTCCGGCCGAGCTGTCCCAGGGTTACTCCAACCAAAAAATCATCGCCCTGCCCCGCGCCGCCCCCGGCGAAACCTTCGACGAGACCACTTGGGCGACCGCCGAAGTTGCCGCCGGTTTTGAGATTGATCGCACCTATCCGCTCTTCGGTGACATGCGAGTCCTCCGCCTGCCCGACGGAATGAGCCCCGCCACCGCCCGCACTCAACTTCTCGCCACGGGCCGCTACGTCTGGATCGAGTTTGACCACATTCAGCGTCAAGAGGCCGCCCCCTCCGACCCGGCTTTCACTGCTGGCTCCCAATGGCATCACCGCAATACCGGCCAATCCGGCGGCACGCTCGGCGCCGACATCAATTCCACCGCCGCTTGGGACATCCGCAGCGACGCCTCCTCCGTGATTGTCGCCGTCCTCGACGACGGCATTCGCCTTACCCACCAGGACATCGCGCCCAACCTCTGGACCAACTCCGGCGAGATTCCCGGCAACGGCCGCGACGACGATCGCAATGGTTACATCGATGACGTGCACGGCATCGACGCCCGCGACAACTCCGGTGACCCAACCGACGACGATGGCGACGGCCACGGCACCCATGTTGCCGGCATCATCGGCGCCGCCGCCAACAACGGCGTGGCCGGCGCCGGCGTCGCTTGGCGCGTCCAACTCATGCCCCTGCGCTTCATCGGCGGCGAAGACGGCAACGGCTCCACCTCCGACAGCATTCAGTGCATCGACTACGCCATCCGGCACGGTGCCCAGGTGATCAACGCCTCCTACGGCAACGATGAGTTCTCCCAAGCCGAACTCGAAGCCATCCGCCGCGCGCAGGCGGCCGGCATCATCTTTGTGGCCGCCTCCGGCAACGATGGCGTCGACCTCGATATCGGCAACGCCTACCCGGCCAACTTCGCCGTCGACAACATCATTTCCGTGGGCAACTCCACCCGCCTCGACGACATCGCGCCCAGCTCCAACACCGGTTCCGGCCGCGTGAGTCTCTTCGCGCCCGGATCCGAAATCCTCTCCCTCGGTTTTGACAACGACACGGCCACCCGCGTCGCCAGTGGCACCTCCATGGCCGCGCCCATGGTGACCGGCGCCGTCGCGCTCCTGCGCGCGCAGTATCCGGCCGACAACTACCGTTCGACCATCAACCGCCTGCTCCGCTCCGTCACCCGCCGCCCCGCCTTCATCGGCCAAGCCCAGACCGGCGGCCGCCTCAATGTCGCCGCCGCGCTCGCCATGGCCGACACCCGTCCTTTCAACGACGATTTTGCCGACGCCGCCGTGCTGCGGGGCGAAATTATCACCGTGCGCAACAGCAGCACCAACGCCACCACCCAGGCCGGCGAACCCGCGCATGCCGGTCGCCTCACCCGCTCCCTTTGGTGGAGCTGGACCGCGCCCACCGCCGGCCTCGTCCAGATCGACACCCGCGGTTCCCTCGGCGACACCCAACTCGCCATCTACACCGGCGACAGTCTCAGCACCCTCACCCGCGTGACCGACAACGACAACGAAAGCCCCGGATTCCTGACCTCGCGGGTCTCCTTTGTCGCCACCACCGGCACGACCTACCACATCGCGGTCGACGGCACCACCGCCGGGCTCGTCACCCTCAACCTCGCCGCGGCCGCCGCCAACGACGCCTTTGCCTCCGCCCAGGAACTCGACGGCGACGCGCCGCTGGTCACCACCACCAACGCCAGCGCCACCGTTGAATCCGGCGAGCCCACCCATGTCACCGGCGCCGACCGCCGCACGCTGTGGTATAAATGGACCGCCCCCGCCGACATGACCGTGCAGGCAAGCGCCTACTCGGCCTCCGTCAATCCCACCTTGGCGGTCTACACCGGCACCGCTGTCAATGCCCTCACCGGTCTCGGTGCCAGCAACGACACGGGCATTGATGGAGCCAACTTCAACGCCTTGGTGCAGTTCCGCGCGGTCGAGGACACAACCTACTACATCGCGCTCGACACCGTAGGCGGCAGCGAGGGCGAGATCACCCTCTCACTCACCGACGCCGTGTGGCAGTTCGTCACCGGCAGCACCGCCGTGCCCTCCACCGACCTCGATTACGGCCGCCCCACCATCACCAATGTGCCCGCCGTGGGTCCGGACGGGACCATCTACGTCTCCAGCTCCGACCTTGAATTCTACGCCATCAATCCGGACGGCACCCTCAAATGGCGCACGACCACCGAAGGTCACGCCGATTCCAGCTCCGCCGCCGTCGCCCCGGACGGCACCATCGTGTTCGGCATCTTCTACCTGCCGACGATTTACGCCCTCAATCCCGACGGCTCCATTCGTTGGGTGGTCGAGCATGGTGAAACCGGCTACACCGCCGCGCCCGCCATCGCCGCTGATGGCACCATTTACGTGAAGGAGAACGCCGGTGTGCTCCGCGCGCTCGACCCCACCGACGGTTCCCAACGCTGGAGCTACACCATCAGCGGCGGCGAGGGCAGCTACGGCGGCCCCGCCGTCGGTCCCGACGGCACCATCTACTACCCCGCCAACGACGGCGCCATTCACGCCCTCAACCCCTCCGGCTCGGTCCGTTGGATCTACCGCCCGCAAGCCGCGAGCGGGGGCAACGATCAGTCAGAGATCTACACCTCCCCTGCCCTCGACGGTGACGGGAATCTCTACGCCTCCACCCTCACCGGCACGGTTTTCTCCATCACCCCGACCGGACAGGAACGCTGGATCTTCCGCACGCCGGAAGCCGGCGAGAACGTCTCTTCCTCCCTCGCTCTCGGCGACGGCCGCGTCTACTTCGCCAGCTACGGCGCCTACCTTTACGCGCTCGATCAGACGGATGGCACGCAAGTCTGGCGCTCCTCGATCGAAGCCCAGGCCCGTGCCAGTTCGCCCGCCATCGCCGAGGATGGCTCCATCATCGTTGGCAGCTACGCCAACAAACTCTTCCGCTTCGATCGCGACGGCAACCTGCTGCGGGCCTGGGCCGCCGGCAATTGGTTCCGCAGCTCTCCCGTGCTGGCCGATGGTCGCGTCTACATCGGCAACGGTGACGGCAAACTCTACGCCTTCGACCTCGAAGGCCTCGATCCCGCCGCCGGCCCCGAGTATCCCTGGCCCCAATACCGCCACGGCCCGCGCCACCTCGGCCGCGCGACCCTCGAGGTCATCGGGCGCACGGTCGACCCCGTGCCGGAGAACCCCGGCCGACTGGTGAACCTGTCCGTCCGCAATCGCACCACCCGCGGCAATGGCGTGCTCACCGCCGGTTTCGTCCTGCAGGGCCCGGTGAAGAAGCCGCTGGTCGTCCGCGGTATCGGCCCCGGGCTGGGCGATCACGGTGTGACGGGCGAGGTGAGCGAAACAGAACTCGCCGTCTACCGATTTGCCGATCCCGAAACCCCGCTCGCCCTCAATGCCGGTTGGACCGCGCAAAGCGGCGACGGCCGCGAGCTGGGCGCATTCGCGCTGAACACCGGCAGCGCCGACAGCGTGGTGCGTGCCGATTTTGGCTCCGATGTTTTCACGGCCCAGGTCCTGCCGCGCAGCGACGATACCACCCCCGGCATCGCCCTGGTGGAAATCTACGACGCCGACATCGCCGACCTGCGCACGCGCCTGACCAACCTCTCCGCCCGCACCCAGCTCAGCGCCAACAGCGATGTCACCATGGGCTTCGTCATCGACGGCGCCACCCCGCGCAAGGTTCTGCTGCGCGCGATCGGCCCGGGGCTCGACCCCTACCTCGCGCCGAGCACGACACTTGATGACCCGCGCCTGATTCTGGTGCGCGACGGCGTGGCCGAAGTGGGTAACGACAACTGGCGCGGGTTCGAACCCGTGCGCGCGGCCGCCGAGATGGTGGGCGCCTTCCCGCTGGAGAACGCCAGCGCCGATGCCGCGCTTGTCACGACCCTCCCGCCCGGCGCCTATTCGGCCCGGGTGACCGCGCCCGCCGGTCAAAGCGGTTTGGTCCTGCTCGAAGTCTACCTTCTACCGGAGGAGTAGGCACCGCCGAGGCGCCTCCTTTCTCTTTCCTCTTTATCTTTCTCTTTCTCTTTCTCCCCGCAGACCGGAATTCCTCAGCTCTCGTGGCCACCAACTGGGCGGCGCGATGCGCCGTCAGAGAAAGATAATGAGAAAGAAGAAAGAGAAAGATCCCTCCACCGGGCTGGAGGGCGGGGCAATAAAAACGGCCGCCTCGCGAGGAGGCGGCCGTGGGGAAGTGCTAAGCTAAACGAAGCGATCTGCGATCAGATGGCGGACTCGCCGCGCTCGTCGGTGCGGATGCGCACGGCCTCTTCGAGGCCCACGACGAACACTTTGCCGTCACCGATCTTGCCGGTCTTGGCGGCGCCGACGATGGTGTCGACCGCTTTGCCCACGACGTCGTCGGGAACCACGATCTCGATCTTCACCTTGGGGAGGAAGTCGACGGTGTATTCGCTGCCGCGGTAGATTTCGGTGTGACCCTTTTGGCGACCGAAGCCTTTGACCTCGGTCACGGTCATACCCTCGACGCCGATTTCGGAAAGGGCTTCCTTCACCTCTTCCAACTTGAACGGCTTGATGATGGCGATGATCAGTTTCATACGATAAATAATGGAGGGTTCGTAATTAATGTAGGTTTCCCGCGCGGTCGGCGCAAGCCCGGGGCCCGCGCCGATTTTGCGGGAGGTTCATCAGCCTTTGTGGGCGGGAGTGAAGTCCGGGTAGGCTTCCGCACCATGCTCGCCGATGTCGAGACCCTCGGCTTCCTCGTCGGCGCTGACGCGCAGGCCGAGGGTAACCTTCACCAGGATGGCGAGGATGAGGGAGGCGACAAACGCGAAGGCGGAGACGGAGAGCGTGCCGATGAGCTGAATGCCGAACGGAGCGGCATCCGAGAAGAGCGCGACCGCCACGGTGCCCCAGATACCGCACACACCGTGCACGGAGATGGCGCCGACCGGATCGTCGATCTTGATCTTGTCGAAGAAGATGATGGAGAACACCACGATGGCACCGGCGATGAGGCCGATCCAGATGGAGCCGCTCATGGAGACCGAGTCAGCACCGGCGGTGATACCGACGAGGCCGGCGAGCACACCGTTGAGGCCCATGGAGAGGTCGGGCTTCTTGAGGAGGCCCCAGCTCACGATCATGGCGGACACGGCACCCATCGCAGCGGCGAGGGTCGTGGTGACGAAGACGTAGGAGACGCCACGGGGGTCAGCGCTGAGCACCGAACCGCCGTTGAAGCCATACCAACCGAGCCACAGCATGAAGACACCGATGGCGGCGAGCGGCATGGAGTGACCGAGGATCGGCTTCACCTTGCCACCGGCGAGGTATTTGCCGTTGCGCGGACCGAGGACGAGCACCGCGGCGAGAGCAGCGAAACCACCGAAGGCGTGCACCAGGGAGGAACCCGCGAAGTCGTAGAAGCCCTTTTCGGCGAGCCAGCCACCACCCCACTGCCAGGAACCGGTGATCGGGTAGAAGAAGGTCACGAGAAGCGTGGCGTAGAGCATGAAGCCCGGGAGCTTCACGCGCTCGGCGACGGCACCGGAGACGATGGTCGCGGCGGTCGCAGCGAACATGGCCTGGAAGATGAAGTCGGTCCACCAGGTGTAGGCGGCGTAGGCGTCGGTCATCATGGTAACGTCGTCATTGTCGACGCCGAACCAGGAACCCGTGGCGAAGAAACCATTGAAGTCACCCGGATACATGGAGTTGAAGCCCCAGAACGCGTAACCGAGGATACCGATGGAGACGATGAACAGGTTCTTGAACAGAATGTTGACCGTGTTCTTCGACTGGGTGAGGCCGGTCTCCACACACGAAAAGCCGAGGTGCATGATGAACACCAGGGCGGCCGAGATGAGGAGCCAGAGATTGTTGACCGTGAAGAGCGCGAAACCAGCCGACTCTGCGAATGCATCGTAGGACTCGTAAGGCGGCGGCTCGTCTTGGCCGAAGAGGGGCGTGAGCGCGGCCAGCACAGCGAAGATGCCTGCCATCTTCAGCCAGCTGGTCATTTGCTGGGACCGTAGCTTCATAGTTTTTATTGGGTATCGTGTAGTGGTTGTAGACGTTGCTGAGGCCGCGCCGAGAGCGCCGCCGGAACCCCAAAAAAGCACGGGGTATGCCAACGGTTCCCAATTCTGAAAAATTTTCATGTCAGGCGGTTTTACGGCGTTTTCCCATAGGAGAACGTCCCCCGACACGCAGACGCGCAAAGTTGCGCAGGCCCAAAAAAACCGGAGCCCAAACGGGCTCCGGTCGGCGCAAACAATTATCGTTAAGAAAAGGGCTTATTCCGTTTCGGGCACCACGGTCTGAATGTGCAGCTCCTTGAGCTGGCGGGCGGTGACCGGGGTCGGGCTCTGGGCCATCAGGTCCTGACCGCGTTGGGTCTTCGGGAAGGCGATCACATCACGGATGCTGGTCGTGCCGCAGAGCAACGCGCACACGCGATCGAGGCCGAAGGCAATGCCACCGTGCGGCGGGGCACCGTAACGGAAAGCCTTGAGCATGTAGCCGAAGCGGCTCTCCACCACGTCCTGTGGAATCTTGAGCACGTCCTTGAAGACTTTCTCCTGCAACGCGGGCTGGTGAATACGAATCGAACCACCGCCCAGCTCCATGCCATTGAGCACGAGGTCGTAGTGCTGACCGCGCACGGCCTTGGGATCGCTGTCGAGCAGGGGGATGTCCTCCGGCACCGGCGAGGTGAAGGGATGGTGGGTGGCGACAAAGCGGCCCTGCTCCTCATCGTAGGACATGAGCGGGAAGTCGATCACCCAGAGGAATTTCCAGTCGTCGTGACGGATGGTGAGTTTGCCGCGCTTGACCAGCAGTTGCGCGCTGTCGAGGCGGATGCGGCCAAGGATCGTGCAGGCACGCTCCCACTCGGCGGCGGCAAAGAAGATGATGTCGCCGTCCTCGATGTTGAGCTTCGCGGTAAGCTCAGCCTTTTCGGCGTCAGTGAAGAACTTCACGATGGGCGACTTCCATTCGCCGGCCTCAACCTTGATGAAGGCCAGGCCCTTGGCGCCAAGCGACTTGGCGGTGTCTTCGAGGCTCTTGAGTTCGCCCTGCGTGATGTCGGCGAGGCCCTTGGCGTTTATGGCCTTGATGACGCCCCCACCCTGCACCGTGCCGGCGAAGACCTTGAAGGCGGAGTTGCGGAAGGTTTCCGAGAAGTCGAGCAGCTCCAGACCAAAACGCAGGTCGGGCTTGTCGATGCCGAAGCGGTTCATCGCCTCCTGGAAGGACATGCGCTGGATCGGGCCCTCGAGCTCGTAGTTGGCGGCCTCTTTCCAGACCTTGCGGACCATGCCCTCGAAGAGGGCGTAGATGTCCTCACGGGTCACAAAGGACGCCTCGACGTCCACCTGGGTGAACTCCATCTGGCGGTCGGCGCGCAGGTCCTCGTCGCGAAAGCAGCGGGCGATCTGGAAGTAGCGCTCCACACCGGCGACCATGAGGATCTGTTTGTATTGCTGCGGCGACTGGGAGAGCGCGTAGAACTCGCCCGGGTGAATACGGGAGGGCACGAGGTATTCGCGGGCACCTTCCGGCGTGCTCTTGAAGAGCGCCGGGGTCTCGACCTCGATGAACTCCTGGCTGTCGAAATAGTCGCGGATCGCCTTCGTCACCTTGTGACGCATGGCCAGATTACGGCGCATGCGCGGGCGACGCAGGTCGAGATAGCGGTAAGTCAGGCGCAGGTCCTCGTTGACCTTGTCGCCACCGGCGTCGTCGAGCGGAAACGGCGGCGTGTCGGCGATGTTGTGGATCACCAGGGAGGACGCCACGACCTCAATCTGGCCCGTGGGCAGATTGGCGTTCTGGGTGCCCTCCGGCCGCTGGGAAACCTGGCCGTGGATTTCGACGACCGACTCCAGTTTCAGGTGCTTCAACTGGTCCGCCAGTTGCGCATTATCGTGCGGCTCGAGCTTGATCTGCGTGATGCCTTTGCGGTCACGCAGGTCGACAAAGATGATGCCGCCTTGGTCGCGGATGGTATCGACCCAACCGATCAAAGAGACATCGGCGGAAAGGTCGGCGGCGGTGAGCTGGGCACAGTGGTGGGTGCGCTTCATAGTCGGAAAGTCGGGGACGAAAGGGGCTGACGTAAGCTCACGGCGCAGGGCCGGGGCAAATCAATAATCGGCCGCCCCAAACGGGCCCCTCCCCCTCCCGCAACCAACCGCGCGAAAAAACCGCAGATTTCCTGTCACCTCACCCGACACCCCGGGCACTCCTCTGTGTAAGCCAAAAATCACAATCCTCAGATTCCTCTCCATCATGAAATCCTCCCTCTCCCTCCTCACCCTCACGGTCGGTCTGCTCACACTGGTGCCCGGCGCCACACTCGTGGAAGCCGCTTTCCCGGCGGTCGTCGACGACTTCAACAACGCGGACGCGACCACCATCGGCGCTCCCCGCCTCGTCATCGGCGACGATTCGATGGGCGGCAAGTCCTCCCTTGAGCACACCATCGCCGACGGCGTGATCACCGCCTCCGGCAAGATCGCACCCGCCCGTGGCCAACCCGGTTTCGTGAGCCTCGTGCTCCCGCTGGCCGGTCCCGGCGAAGGTGCCGATCTCAGTGACTACCAGGGCATCCGCCTGCGCCTCCGCGTCACCAACGGCAACCTCTCCGTCTCCGCCAACAGCACCGAGGTCACCAACTACGACTACCACGCCGCCTCCATCACCCGCAGCACCGATGGCGAATTCCACGAGGTGCTCATCCCGTGGACCCAGCTCAAGCGCGCCTGGTCGGAACAGACCAAACTCAACCCCGCGACGATCAACAGCCTCAGCCTCGTCGCCGCGGCGATGCAGCCCAGCGCTTTCGCCTACGAGATCGACGAAGTCGGTTTCTATTGAACCGCTCGACGTTCCCGCTCCCCCCTCTGAAAGGACCGACGTATGAAAACCGTTCCCCCGTCCCCCGCGCGGCTCGACCACCTCGATGCCGTGCGGGCCTTCGCTCTCCTCCTCGGCATCGTTTTTCACGCCTGTCTGTCCTTTCTCTCTTCGTGGGTCGGCTGGGCGGTGATGGACGTCTCCACGAGTCGCGTGGTCGATGCCTTCGCGACCGTGAGCCACTCGTTTCGCATGGGGCTGTTCTTCCTCATCGCCGGCTTCTTCAGCCACCTCACCTTCCATCGCAAAGGGCTGCGCAGTTTTCTGCAGACGCGTTTCCTGCGCGTCGCCGTGCCGTTCCTGGTCGGCTGGTGGCTGCTGCGTCCGCTGGTGGTGTCGGGCTGGATCATCGGCGGCGCCAGCATGCGCGGGGAGGCCGACTTCTTCGGCGGTCTGCGCGAAGCGTTTCTCACGCTGCGCGCCCAGCCGGAAGCGATCTACACCGGCACGCACTTGTGGTTTCTTTATTACCTGATGCTCGCGACGGTATTGGTGCTGGCGCTGCGCATGGCGCTTAAGACTTCCGCACCGTTGGTCCGCGTCGCCGACGCCCTCACTCGCTGGATCGCCACCCACCCGCTGGGCATCGCCTTGCTCGCCCTGCCGACTGGCTGGGTGGTGTGGACCATCGGCCAGTGGAGCGTGGCCACACCTGACCAAAGCCTCGCGCCCTACTGGAAGGTCCTCGGCGTCTACGGCGGGTGCTTCGGTCTTGGCTGGATGCTACGCCGCAACGACCTGCTCGCCGAATTCAGCCGCCTCACCCCGACCCGCATCATCATCGGCGTGATGAGCGTCGGCGCGACGCTGTGGCTTGCCCGCTATCAGGCCGACCCGGGGCATCCTCACTTTCACCGGGCGCAACTCACCGCCGGTTTCGCCTACGGCTTCATGGCGTGGTCGCTCATCATGCTGACGCTTGGCGGATTCGCCCGCCTCATCCAAGGCTCGTCAACGGTTGTGCGCTACGTCGCGGACTCGTCCTACTGGATGTATCTCATCCACCTACCCATCGTGCTGTGGCTGCAGATCGCTGTGGCGGAACTGCCGTGGCACTGGTCGCTCAAGCTCACCGCGATTTCGGCCGCGACCATCGCGTTCAGCCTGCTCACCTACGACCTCTTCGTGCGCTCGACATTCATCGGCCGCCTCCTGAATGGGCAACGCCGCCAACGCGTGATTTTCGCGTGGCGGTGGTCAGGAAGACCCGCGGAGGAGACCGTCATCACGGTCTCTCGCCGCGCGAGTCCGTTTCGGGCCCGCAACTGACTGCGGGCCCGAACACGAATCAGTGCGCGATGAGCGACTCGCCGGTCATCTCGGCCGGCTTGTCCAAGCCCATCAGGTCAAGCACGGTCGGCGCGATGTCGGCCAAGCGACCTTCCGGGCGCATCTTGGTGCCGTCCTTGGTGAGGCCCTCGCCCACGACGAAGAGCTCGACGGTGTTCAGGGTGTGTGCGGTGTGGGGCCCGTTGGTGTCGGGGTTCCACATCTGCTCACAGTTGCCATGATCGGCGGTGATGACCGCCTTGCCGCCGACGGACTTCAGGGCTTCGAGCAGTTCGGCGACACCGCGGTCGGTCGCCTCCACCGCCTTGATGACCGCCTGCAGATCGCCGGTGTGGCCGACCATGTCGGGGTTGGCAAAGTTGACGACCACAAGGCCGTATTCACCGGACAGGATGGCCGCCTTTGACTTGGCGGTGACTTCGGTCGCCGACATCTCCGGCTGCAGGTCGTAGGTCGCGACCTTGGGACTGGAGGGGCAGGCGCGGTCTTCGCCCGGGAAGGGATCGCCGCGGTAGTTGTTGAAGAAGAAGGTCACGTGCGGATTCTTCTCGGTCTCGGCGCAACGAAACTGTTTGAGGCCGGCGTTGGCTACGACCTCGCCGAGGATGTTCTTCAACTTCTCGGGCTTCGGCGACACGATGTGCACCGGCAGGCCCTTCTCATACTCGGTCATCGTGGCGTAGTAGAGATCGAGTTTCTCCCCGCGATCGAAGCCGTCGAAATCGTCCAACACAAAGGCCTTGGTGATCTCGCGCGGGCGATCACCGCGATAGTTGTAGAAGAGCACGGCGTCGCCGTTTTGGAAGGTCGCGACCGGCACGCCGCTCGCATCGACAATCGCGGTCGGCGCGACAAATTCGTCGCCCGTCTGACTCGAGCTGAGCGGGGCGTCGTAATACTGCTGCACCGCCTGCTGCGCGGTGGTCGCGGTGGCGACGGCGGCACGACCGGTGAGCAAATCGTAGGCCTTCTGCACCCGTTCCCAGCGGTTGTCGCGGTCCATGCTCCAGAAGCGGCCGCACACGCTGGCGATCTTGCCCACGCCAATCTCCGCACACTTGGCGTCGACCTCGGTCACGTAACCGAGACCGCTGGTGGGCGGGGTGTCGCGACCGTCGGTGAAGGCGTGGATGAACACCTCGCCAATCCCATCGGTTTTGGCCTGCTGCAGGATGCCATAGAGATGATCGAGCATGCCGTGGACGCCCGCATCGGACACGATGCCCATGAGATGCAGACGACCGCCGCCGGCGACGCGTTGCTTGATGTCGGACCAGACCGCGTTGGTCGCGAGTTTGCCCTCGGAAAACAGCTTGTTGAGGCGCACGAGCTCCTGGTCGACAATGCGTCCAGCGCCAATGTTTTCGTGGCCGACCTCGCTGTTGCCCATCACGCCATCGGGCAAACCGACATCGAGCCCGGAGGCGCGCACGTAGGTCTTGGGCGAACCGGCTTGCAGCGCGTCGTCACAGGGGGTGGCGGCGAGCTCCACGGCGTTGGAGGCATTTTGCGCCGGGTCGGGGTTCTTTCCCCAACCATCGCGAATTACGAGGAGGACAGGCTTGCGGGAGGCATCAGTCATGGCGTTGGACATTCACCTTCCAGCGAGGCCGGAACGGGCGGGAGCGTCAAAACTCAAACTCAAGCCCACCGCATTCGTTCCGATGAATTATTGGCAAAAAACGTGCTCACCCCACCCCCGTCATGATTTTGCTCATCCGCGATCAATTGACGTGTCCCCCGACGTGGTTCGCCTCTTTCCGGGACCTGACCCTCTACTGTCACGTGTTTCTTAAACTCGACGTGGTCCTCGAGTCCGGCGACGCCGACCTCTACTACGACTGGATCAAACCCCGCGGCGGCATGGATTTCGTGGAAGACATCGTGCGACCTGGCTCTGAAACGGGGGTGCACCTGGACTTGGAGCGGCGATTCCCTGACACGGTGGTGACCGATCGTATCGCGCCGGAAAACCTCGACCAGCTGCTCTCCCGCATCCGCGCCCGCGCCGCCTAGGGCTCGCCTGCGTCGCCTCCGGGCTCAGGCGCAAGCGCCTGGTGCAGGACCCGGCGCAACTCCGGAAGCTTGTAAGGCTTGGCCACCATGCCGCAAAAACCGTGCTCCCGGTAGTTGGACATGATCGGATCGCTGGAGTAGCCACTGGACACGATCGCGCGCACCTGCGGATCGATTCGTAAGAGCTCCTGCATCGCGGCCTTGCCCCCCATGCCGCCCGGCACCGTGAGATCGGTGATGACCAGATCCGGCTTCGTGCCGTTTGCCAAATCCCGGCGGTAGGCCGCGATCAATTCCTCACCATCCGCCGTGGTCTCAACCTCCAGGCCCAGCCGACGCAGCAAGTTCCTGATCATGGCACGGATCGGCTCCTCGTCGTCCATGAACAGGACCCGCCCCTGCAACGGCACCCCGTAAATTTCCTCGTCGTCCTCTTGCATCGATCGCGCCCCCCTTGCCACCGGGAGCCAGACCGTAAACGTCGTGCCCACTCCCAGCTCGGACACCACGTCGATGTCCCCTTGGTGCTTCTGCACAATTGAATACACCGCCGATAGGCCGAGCCCACTGCCGGCCTGCTTGGTCGAGAAATAGGGATCAAAGATGCGACCAACGTGATCGGCTTTGATGCCCATACCTGTATCCACAACCTTGATGCGAATGTAGTCTCCCGGCGGCAGCGTGACTGATTCCCCCGCCGTCAAGGTCTCGTTGTCCGCCTCCACTCGCACCCGCCCGCCCTCCGGCATGGCCTGGGCGGCATTGAGCACCAGATTCTGGATCACCCGACCGACCTGCCCCTTGTCGGCGTCGGCCATCCAAAGATCCGGCGCGAGGGAGAACTCCGCCCGCACATTCGAGCCATGCAGCGCGAACTGCGTCATTTCCCGCAGGACCTGCTCGAGGTGCACGGCTTCGCGCACCGGCTCGCCCCCTTTGGCGAAGGTGAGCAGCTGTTGGGTGAGGTCCTTGGCTTTCAGCGCGGCGCGTTCGGCATCCCGGACGGCCTCCGCCAGTGACCCTTCGGCCTCCGCGTCGAGTTGGGCGATGGACAGATTCCCGATCACGGTGGTGAGGATGTTGTTGAAATCGTGCGCGATGCCGCCTGCGAGCACACCAACCGATTCCAGTCTCGTCGCGCGCACCATTTCCTTCTCCAGCCGGTCGCGATCCGTGATGTCGCGAAACACCAGCACCGTGCCGGTCACCTGGGAAGCCGCGTTGTGCACCGGGGCGAACTGCCCTTCAATGAGGCGGACTTCCCCGTCGCCGCGCTCGATCGCCGTATCCTCCGGCAAGTCGAGAATGGTGCCGCCCGCGGCCACCTGTTCGATCGGAATCGACAGCGGCTCCAGGGTCTTGTCCGAAACAAAACCGCAGGCCCGCAGCAAGGGTTGGCCGATCGCCGCCGTCTCGAATTTTCCGATCAGCTCCTGCGCCGCGGGGTTGATGAAACGCACCCGACCAAGGAGGTCGGTTGCGATCACCCCTTCCTTCATGGCGCGAAGGGTGACGACCAGCTGCTCCCGCTGCGCGGCCAGGTCCGCCTGCACCTTCTTGAGCTCCGTCACATCGACGAAGATCAAGATCGCCTGATTCAAATGCAGCCCCTGCTCACTCTGCGCCACCCACCAACGCATGGTCGTCGAGACGGGGGCGCCGTCGAACCGTTTGAGCTCCACCTCGCGCTCCAGGAAGTTGCGCCCCTCCCAAAGCTGCAAAAACGTCTGCCGCACCGCCTCGACCGAGGAGGGCGTATCCATCAGGCGACGGCGCCAGCGGATTTCCCGATTGTCGCGCGCGCCGATGGTTTCCCGGGCGGTGTGGTTGACCGCCGTGATCCGCACCCGCAGGGCGCCGCGCGAGACCTCCCGTGGATTTTCCGCCAGGTATGTATCCAAATCTTGGACACCCCGGGCGCGCAGTTCATCGAGCCACTCCCCCACCGCGGTGAAGTCCGCCTCCACCATCGGCACCGGCATGTGTTGCACCACGTTGCGAAACCGGGTTTCGGAAACCCGCACCGCCTGCTCGGCCTTGCGGCGCTCGGTGATGTCGGTGATCACCCCGACCAGGTGCCACTCGTCCGGTCGTTCCTGATGAATGGACACCTGCTCCTGGAGCCAAAACTTCTGACCGGCGTCGTTGATCGCCGGAAACTCCTGCTCGTAGCTTTTGGCATTTTCCCGCAGGGCGACCCGATGGCGCTGATTCATTTCCGCCAGCTGCGGCGTGTCGATCCGACTCCACAATTTGCCCCCGGTGCCCACCTCGCGGTCGCCGAAGAGCTTCGAAAAAAGAGCCGAGCGCGGCATCTCAAAGCCCAGCCAGCGATATTCCCCGTCTTCCAACCGGACATGCGATCGCCACAACAAGACATCGGCCCGCGTCAGGATTTCCGTCAGGGCGCGTTCACTGGCGCGCCGCGCCCGCTCGGCATCCCGCACATCCGTGATGTCGACCACAATCCCGACACAACGAATCTGCCGATCATTCAGGTATTGGATCGAAACCGCTTCGCGCAGCCAAACGGTGCCGCTGGGCGACAACACGCGAAACTCCTGGCGATACCCGGACTTTCCCTCCGCAATCGCATCGCCGGCGCGCCGATTCATTTCCGCCATTTCCGGCACCGCGTGTTCCCGCCAAAGCCGGACCCGGTGTGAGTCGGAATCCTCTTCCGTGACCCGCGGAAACAACCGTCGTGAAAGCAAGGATTCACCCATGCGAATCGACCAACGCAGCTCGCCGTCCTTATCCCGCTCCACGTCGGCCTCCCACAACAGGGCATCAGTCTGGTTGAGCACGATTGGCAGCGCGTCTCGGGCGATGTGGGTTCCCTCTCGCGCAAACAAGCCTCGAGCCCGCGACCACACCCAAACCGACAGTGCGCCGACCACCAGTCCCACGAGCGCAGCGGACACCAGTCCCCCCGGCTCAACGACCGCGGAAATCGCTGCTTCGAAGGGGGCGAAAAACGCAAAAAAACTGATGTTCGTGAAGGCCTGCACGAAAGATACGGGTAACAACCGCAGCGCCGGCGGGCGCCGGGCCGGCCCCCATACCTGCATCTCCCTCCTCACCAAGTCGATGGCGGGAATTACTGAGCCACCCCTGCTCCGCCTAGTCTGCCTCGCTCGGTTGACAAGCGACAGGCACGCTCCGATCAATGCGCCACTCCATGCCAAAACGCGCCGTTCTCATCGTAAACCTGGGCTCGCCCGACTCCACCGCCGTGCCGGATGTGCGCACCTACCTGAAGGAGTTCTTGGGCGACGAACGCGTCATCGACAAACCCGCCTGGGGACCGGCCCGCCGGTTTCTGGTCAACCAGATCATCTGCCGCTTCCGCGCTCCGAAGTCCGCCAAGGCTTACGAGGAAATCTGGACCGAAAACGGCTCGCCCCTGGTGCTGACCTCGCAGGCCGTGGCCGACAAACTCGCCGCCGAACTCGGCCCGGACACGCCGGTGTATCTGGCGATGCGCTACCGCAAGCCCTCCATCGCCAAGGTCCTCGCCCAAATGGCCGCCGACGGGATCGAGCAGGTGCTGCTCTTCCCGCAATATCCCCACTACGCCATGTCATCTTGGGAAACCGTGGTGGTGAAGGTCTACGAGGACGCCTCCCGCGTGGCGCCCGGTCTCAAAATCGACTGCGTGCAACCCTTTTACGAGGACGAAGACTACATCGCGGCGCTGCACGAAGTCTCCGCACCGTATTTGGAGAAGCCATACGACCACGTGCTCTTCTCCTACCACGGCATCCCCGTGCGGCATCTGCGCAAAGGTGACGCCTCCCGCGCCCACTGCACGCAGGTGGCCGATTGTTGCTCCACCTGCAGCGCCGCCCACGCCATGTGTTACAAGGCTCAGGTCACCAAAACCACCGAGGCCTTCGTCAAGCGTGCCGGCCTGCGCCCCGACCAGTGGTCGATCTCCTTCCAATCCCGCCTTGTCGGCGAGCCGTGGCTTTCCCCCTACACCGACCACGAGTTGGAGCGCTTCGCCCACGAGGGCAAGAAACGCATCGTGGTGATGACGCCCGCCTTTGTCGCCGACTGTCTCGAGACGCTCGAGGAAATCGCTGGCGAAGGGTGTGAAGAGTTCATGAAAGCCGGGGGCGAGTCCTTCCAACACGTCCCCTGCCTCAATGACCAACCGCCCTACATCGCCTTTCTCGCCGGCCGCGTGCGCCGCTGGCTCGGGGGCGAGACGCCCACGGCGACGCACGTTCTGGCAGCCGCCGCCACTCATCGCCACCCCTGAACCGCCCGGAAATGAGGGCCGCCGCACTCCCAACCGGAGCGTCGCCCTCAGCTGTTTCGGGGTTGTCCATTCGGGCCTGCTCACCTAAGGCTGCGCCCCGACTCACCGACTCCCCACGGTCGCACTCCCAACCGTGAACAGCACCTCCTCCCCGTTTTCCGACACCTCCTCCGCCTCCCCGCCCGGTCGCCGCGCGAGTGGCACCGGTGTGTTTTTGCTGGATACGGCCGGCCGAATCCGCGGCGCCAACCACGCCGCCGAAACCTACTGTCCGGGCCCGCTGACCGACCAGATTGGCCAGCCGTTCGTGTGCCTCTTCGCCTTCGAAGTGGTTTCCGACGATCCCGAAATGATCGAATCCCAGTGGGAAGTGCTCGCCGCCACGGCGACGGAGCAGCGGGTCCCCCTCACCCTCCGCCACGAAGAGGAGGAGCCCGGCACCGAGGTGCGGGTCGAGCTCGAGCCCGCTGCCGGCGAGTTCGCCTGGATCGGCCGGGTGAGCCTCGCCCCCCGTGAGCCCGTTACACCGGTGGTGATTGCCGAGGAAACCACCTCCTCTGGAGCACCCGCCCGCGCCGCTTGGTCGCACCTCGTGCAAAGCGATGCGGCCGGATTCTTCGATCTCAATTTTGCGGCCGACGAGACACATTATTCCCCCGCCTGGAAGCGCCTGCTCGGCTACGCCGATGCCGATCTCGCCAACACCTACGACACCTGGCTCAAACTCATTCACCCCGACGACTCCGCCGCCGCGCCCGACCAGGTGGGCCGCCACACCCGTTCCCAACAGCGCACCTTCTCGGTCGAGTTTCGGATGAAACACCGGCGCGGGAACTGGATCTGGCTCCACTCCGTCGGCGTGCAACTTTTCTCGGCCACCGGCGAACTGCAACGGGTGGTCGGGTTCCACCTCGACATCTCCGAACGCAAGGAGATCGAGGAACAGGGTGTAGTGGCGGAGGACCGTCTCGCCGCCCTCAGTGAGGAGGGCGGTCTCGCGCTCTTCGACCTTGATTTTGTCAACGGACGCGCCTGGACCTCGCAAGCCTGGCGAGACCTCGTGGGCGACCCCGTCGAGCACCCCGACATTGGTATCTTCACGCGCTATCTCTCCGATTGCGATGGCGACCTCACCCACTACCTCGCTCGCTTCGGCGGCGACGGCCAATGGGGGGCCGATTATGCCACCCTTTGCCGCTCCGACCGCGGAGAAGTCATGGCGGTCCTCGGCCTGCAGCGCCACGTGAGCCGACGGGGCGAGCTGCTGCGCGTGGTCGGCTGCGCGCTGCCGGCGCCAAGCCAGGCCGCGACCAGCCGAGCCACCGGCCGCAGCACCGCCCCTTTCCCGGTCGCCGCGACGGTCGATCAGGCGCCGTTCATCGCGCTCAACGCCTTGCAGGAGGCGGTCATCCTCACCAACGAACACGGCGGTATCACCGTCATGAATACCAAGGCCGAGCGCTTCACCGGCCTCCCGACCGCCGCCGCCGCCGGTCGCCCGCTGGCCGAGGTCATGCGCCTGCTGAACGCCCACGATCAACAGGCGGCGGATGACGCCATCGAGCTCGCGCTGGAAGCCGAAGGGGGTCCCCGCATCGTCACCGACCATCTTCTGGCCGCCGAAGGCCAGCCGCCGCGCGCCATCGCCTGGAGCGTGCAACAGATCCGCGGCGACGATGATCGTATCGCCGGCATCGTCGCGATCTTCCGCGACCCCAACGAGATGTCGCTCACGCCGGAGGAGCTCATTCGCGCCAACCGTTTCGAGTCCCTCGGTCAATTGGCCGGCGGCATCGCCCACGACTTCAACAACCTGCTCTCCACCATCCTCGGCGCCATCTCCATCGCCAAGGACAACCGCGACTACGACAAGCTGGGCGACGCCGAGACGGCCTGCATGACGGCCAAGACGCTCACCCGCCAATTGCTCTCCTTCGCCAAGGGCAATCCCGGAGGCACCTATACGGTGGCCCGGCCGACCGACATCCTGCGCGACGCGGTGCGCGTCGCCGCCGCGGGCAGCCCGGTCAAGATTCACCTCGATCTCGACGAGCGCTCCAGCGCCGTCGAGGTTGACCGCGGCCAGATGATTCAGGTTTACCAGAACCTCATCATCAACGCCATGCAGGCCATGCCCGACCCCTCGCGCGGGCAGATCTGGATTCGCTGTCGCACCATCACCCTGACCGAGGGCCGGGTGCCCCCCTTGGAAGCCGGCGACTACGTGCAGATCGAAGTGCAGGACAACGGCGCCGGCATCCCGGACGACAAGATCGACCGCATCTTCGAACCCTTCTTCACCACCAAAAAAACCGGCACCGGTCTCGGCCTCGCCACCGTCCTCTCGATCATCCGTCGTCACGGCGGTCAGCTGGGCGTCGATTCCACCGTCGGCGTCGGCACGACCTTCACGAGCTTTCTGCCCACCACGGACAAGTCGCTCGAAACCGGCGTGCGCAAGCCCGCCACGCTGCGCTACGGCACCGGCCGCGTGCTCTTCATGGATGATGAGCCGCAGCTCTGCTCCATCACCAAGACCATGCTGGAGAGCCTCGACTACAAGGTGGACATCGCCCGTCACGGTGAAGAGGCGCTCGCGCTCTATCGCCGCTACCACGCCGTGAACCGGCCCTATGACGTGGTCCTGTTGGATCTCACCATCGTCGGCGGCATGGGCGGCGAGGAGACCTTCAAGAAACTCCGCGAGATCGATCCCGACGTCCGTGCCGTGGTGTCAAGCGGCTACGACAGCGACGAGATGGCGCGCGAGTTTCTGGAGTCAGGCTTTTGTGGATACCTCACCAAACCCTACCGCGTCGGCGAACTCGGCAAGATGCTGAAGTCCGTGCTCGGCGGCTGAGGCGGCGCGACTTGCGGTTGCCCGCTGTAACGCCACCGCCCACGTTCATCGCATGCCCCTTCGCCCCGCCTATCGCTGCGCGCTCTGGATACTGCTCCTGCTGCCCGCCGCGCTCAGGGCCGTCACCTCGCTGCGCGTCGACTCAGACCGGTCGTCCTTCGAGACCGCTGCCGGCGAACCCTTCTGCTGGATCGGCGACACCGCCTGGGAACTGTTCCACCGGCTCGACCGCGAGGAAGCGATCGCCTACCTGGATGACCGGGCGGACAAGGGATTCACCGTCGTTCAAGCCGTGGTGCTGGCGGAATTGGACGGCCTGCGCACGCCCAATGCCTACGGCGATCGCCCTTTCTTCGACCTCGACCCGACGCGGCCCAATCCAGCTTACTTTGCCCATGTCGACTTCATCATTGCGGCGGCCGCCAAACGCGGTCTCGTGGTCGGCTTGCTCCCAACGTGGGGCGATAAACTCCCGTCGAGCAGCCCTGGCGCCGGCCCCCTGGTGTTCACCCCGGAAAACGCGGCGACCTACGGCAGCTTTCTCGGCCAGCGCTACGCCGACCAGCCGGTGGTTTGGATCCTCGGCGGGGACCGCGATCCCGATGTCGGCAACGCCTCGGCAATCTGGTCCGCTATGGCCGAGGCCATCAAGGCGGCCACCGGCGGCCGGCAGCTAATGACCTACCATCCCCGCGGCTGGTCGACCTCCGCCCGGTTCTTCGCCGACGCTCCCTGGCTCGACTTCCATATGTTTCAAAGCGGCCATGAAACCGGTGTCGTGCCCATTGATCGTCTGATCGCCGAGTCAGCCAACGCCCGGCCACGCAAACCCGTCGTCAACGGCGAGCCCGCCTACGAAGGCATCGCGGTTCGGTTCTGGGAGCACATCGACTTTTCGCGTCCCGGTCGGGATCGCGTGCCGCCCGGCGTCCTGCGGACCGACGGCACCATTGGACAGACCGAGCACTTCAGCGACGGCTTCGTCACGGCTGGCGACGTGCGACGCCAAGCCTACCTCACGTTCCTGCTTGGCGCGGCAGGCTACACCTACGGCAACAACGCGATCTGGCAGATGTTCGAGCGCGACGGGCCGGTGACGCTTCCCACCTTGACCGATTGGCGGAACGCGCTGGGCGACCACGGTGCCCACGCCATGCGCCATGTGCGCACATTTGCGGAACGTTGGCCGCTGACTCAGGTCCGCCCGGCGCCCGAGGTGTTGCGGGAGAAACCGCCTCCGCGCGACGGTTACCCGGTGATCGCAGCAACCAATACGGAGCGCACCTGCCTGATCGTGCAGCTACCGCACGGCGGCACCGTAACCCTCGATCTGACGGCGTTGTCCGGCACCGCAGCGGAGGCGAATTGGTTCGACCCCCGCAACGGCACCCGCGCGGAAAATGGACCGGTTGAGATGAGCGAGGCGGCGGTTTTCACCGCGCCGAGCCCGACCCGCGAGGATTGGCTGCTCGTGATCGAAACCCGCTAGCGGCGGTTCGCCGTGCTCAGGCGGGCAGGCCGCCGCGGGCGATGACCTCGCGATACCAGTGGAAGGAGTCCTTCGGGGTGCGGACCTGCGTCTGGTAATCGACGTGCACCAGGCCGAAGCGGTCCTTGTAGCCTTCGGCCCACTCGAAGTTGTCGAGAATCGACCAGTAGAAGTAGCCGCACACCGGCGCGCCGTCGCTGATTGCCCGCTCGATGGCGGAGAGATACTGGTGCATAAAATCGATGCGCTGCGGGTCGTGCACCGCGCCGTCGCGTTGCACAAAGTCGGTGTTGCAGAAGCCGTTTTCGGAAAACGCGATCGGCAGTTTGTAGCGCTCGGTCTGCCAACGCGCCGCCCAGTAGATGGCTTCCGGCGCAATGCTCAGCCACGGCAGGGTGCCGCGAGGGTTGCCGATGCCATGGCCGTCGGTGATCGGCTCCGCAACGCCATTGGCGCCAGCCCGCACCTTGTAACCGGAATAACAGTTGTAGGCGAGGTAGTCGATCGGCTGCGAAATGAGCTTCATGTCCTCGTCGGTGATCTTGGGCAGGTCCGCCTTGAAGCGCTCCAGACCATCTTCGGGATAGCGACCGAACACGATCGGGTCGGCCCACCAGGCCAGATTCCACATCTTATCCTCCACGCAACCGAAGTAGCGCGCGCGCGCCGCTTCGATATCGGCGGCTGAGTCGGTCGCGGGGATTGGTTCACGCGAGGTGTGCGCGATGGAGATCTGTTGCGGTCCCTGGCAGTGCGCCCGCAGGGCCTGCACCCCGCGGCCGTGCGCGCGCAACAAGTTGTGCGCGGCGTTCAGGCAGCCGGCGTAGGGCAGCTTGAGACCCGGTGCGAACGCGCCTTCCTGATAACCGAGCCCGACGATCACCGGCGGTTCATTGATCGTCATCCAGTGGTTCACGCGATCACCGAGCCGCTTGGCGACCACCGTCGCGTATTCCCCAAACCACTCCGCGATGTCCGGGTTGCTGAAGCCGCCGCGTTCCTGGAGGGCCTGCGGCATGTCCCAATGGAACAGGGTCACCCACGGCTGAATGCCCGCTTCGAGCAGGCCGTCGATGAGATCGTCGTAGAACTTGAGCCCCTCCTCGTTCACCGCACCGGTGCCGCTGGGCAGGATGCGCGACCAGGACAACGACAGGCGGTAGGCCTTGATCCCGAGTTGCTTCATCAGCGCGACGTCCTCGCGCCACCGATGGTAGTGGTCGCAGGCCACGTTGCCATTGTGGTTCTCGAACACCTTGCCCGGCGTCTGCGAAAACACGTCCCAAACCGACGGGCCGCGACCGCCCTCATTCCAGGCGCCCTCAATTTGATAAGCGGCCGCGGCCGCACCCCAGGTGAAATCATTCGGGAAACTCATACGCTGATTCCCGCAAACAAGATAACATTTCTCAATGCCGTAAAGCCCTCGCTGCGCTACGATCGGCCCCCTTCCATCTTGTCGTTTTGCCATGAATATCCCCCGCCTCCTTCCCCTCGGTCTGTTGCTGGCGCTGCCCCTTTGGGCCCAGAAGTTCCCCGATCTCGCCGCCACGCCGCCCATGGGCTGGAACAGCTGGAATACCTTCGCCAGCAACATCAACGAGGACCTGGTCAAAGGCGTCGCCGACGCCATGATCGCCAACGGCATGCGCGACGCGGGTTACGCATACATCGTGCTCGACGACACGTGGTCGCTCCGCCAACGCGACGCTGAGGGCAACCTCGTGGCTGACCCCGCGAAGTTTCCCTCGGGCATGAAGGCCCTCGCCGACTACGTGCACGAACGCGGCTTCAAACTCGGCATCTACTCCTGCGCCGGCTCCCGCACCTGCGCCGATTATCCCGGTTCCCAAGGCCACGAATTCCAGGACGCGCGCCTATGGGCCTCCTGGGGCATCGACTACCTCAAATACGACTGGTGCAACACCGGCACCCGCGATGCCCGCGAGGCCTACACCACCATGCGCGACGCCCTCTACACCGCCGGTCGGCCCGTGGTCTTTTCCATCTGCGAATGGGGCACCGCCAAACCTTGGGAATGGGCCAGTGACGTCGGGCACCTCTGGCGCACCTCCGGCGACATCTATGATTCCTGGGACGGCTACAAGATGTGGGAAATGGGCTGGAAGCGCATCCTCGACCTTCAATCCGACCTGGTGAAGGACTGGGGACCCAACGGCCTCGCCCAGTATGCCGGGCCCGGCCATTGGAATGATCCGGACATGATGGAAGTGGGCAACGAAGGTCTCTCGGTCGCCGAATCCCGGGCGCATTTCAGCCTCTGGTGCATGCTCGCCGCGCCGCTCATGGCGGGCAACGACGTGCGCTACATGAGCGACGAGATCGTCGCCATCATGACCGATCCCGATGCCATCGCCATCGACCAGGACCCGCTCGGCAAACAGGGCTTCAAGGTCCTCGACGAAGACGCCGCCGGCATCGAAGTGTTCATCAAACCGCTCAGCAACGGCGAATGGGCGGTCTGCGCCCTCAACACCGCCGACGAAGCCCGCGAACTCACGATTCCCTTTCACCGCTTCTACATGTTGGGCGAAGCCAAGGAACTCTATGATGTGTGGGCCAAAAAAGTCGTCGGCACCTCGGCCGAAAACTACACGCGCACGGTGGAGTCGCACGACGTGATGCTGTTTCGCCTGCGGGCCCCGGCTGATTAACGGCAACACAGTTGGCGGCCGGTTTTTTCGAAGCTGGTTTGCAATCGCGCAGAACGCGGCCTCGCTGCCGCACATGTCCGTCCTTCGTCTACCGCTTCGCTTGCTGGCCCTGTTGAGCCTGCTCATCACGGTGGTGTATTGGTCCTCGACCGGCGCCCATCGGGGATGGAGCATGGACAAAGTGCCGGTGCAGCAGGTAGATGAAATAACCGGACTCGAATACACCTCCTATGAGGACCGCTTTGTCCCGGGAATAGACGTGCTGGGCGGCGGCATCGCGCTGGGCGTGGGACTGTTTGTGGTCTCACTCTTTCTGCCGAAACCGCGTCCCAAATCATCCGTCAACTGACCGCGACATTCTCTTTTTTCCCCGAACCTAACCATGACCAAAACCATCACCACCCTCCTCCTTTCACTATCGCTGGCCGGTATATCCGCCGCCGATCCCGTGTCCTTTGACTTCAAGGACCCCAAGGGCGTCAACGCGATCTCCTTCCACCTCGACTCCCTGCTCGAGCCCATCGCCGGCACCGCCAACGGCATCTCCGGCACGGTCAGTTACGATCCGGCCAACCCTGCCGCCACGTCCGGCACGATCGTCGTCGCCACGCCTTCGCTCACGGTCACCAACAGCACGATGCGTGACCACCTCCTCAGCGAAGGCTGGGTCGACGCCGCCGGCCACCCGGAGATCACCTTTGCGATCACGGACCTCAGCCACGTCGAAACCGACGGCAAGACCACCACCGCCCACGCCAACGGCACCTTCACCCTCAAGGGCGTGACCAAGGAGATCAGCATCCCGGTCAAGATCACCCATCTCGCCGGCGCCTTCGGGCAGCGGATCAACAAACCCGAACTCGGCGGCGACCTGCTCGTCGTGCGCGGCGACTTCTCGATCAGCCGCTCCGACTTCGGCATCCGCCCGGGCCAAAACGAAGACAAGGTCGCCGACCAGATCGATCTCTCTATCGCCGTCGTCGGCAGCGCCCCGCAGGCCTGATCCCACCACCACCTTTCCCTCGCGAGACCGGCTCCACCGAGCCGGTCTTTTTCGTTTCGCCGCCCCCCGCTCCCACGCTACCGTTCCCGCCGCATGACTGAAGACGCGCTCCAAACGCTCATCGAAGACGCTACCTTTGACTACACCATGGGGGACCATGAACATGCCATCGCCAAGATCAACGAGGCGACCGCCGCCGCGCCGGAGTCGTTCGCCGCCTGGCACGCCAGCGCCGAGATTCACCTCAACCTCGGTCACCTCGATGCTGCGCTGGGGGCCGCCGAAAAGGCGCACGCCCTGCAGCCGGACGACCTGTTCATCAACACCACCCTCTCTCGCATCTGGGTCGGCAAAGGCGACAAGGAAGCCGCCGAACGTTACGGCGCCCGCGCCAAGATGTTGGGCTGGAAAGACCAGCTCAAGACCCCGCCCGGCCAGTCAGACGGTATCAATTGAGCGCCATTTTCGCCCGATTTCGACGCGTTCACACCCGTTGACAGCGCTTCCCTCAGCCACCTAGCCTCCGCCGCGCATGGACAAGCCCGCCTACACGTTGGAGTTCGAAAAACCGCTGCGCGACCTCGCCGCCCAGCTCGACTCACTGCGCCAGCAGTCGCTTGAGAACAACCTCGACCTCGCCAGCGAGATCGCCGGCATCAAGAAGAAGATCGAGGCCACCCAACGGGATATTTACTCCAACCTGACCTCATGGCAGCGCGTGCAGATCGCCCGCCACCCGCAGCGCCCCTACGCGCTCGACTACGTCGCGGCGCTTTGCACCGGTTTCCAGGAACTGCACGGCGACCGCCAGTTCAACGACGACCAAGCCCTCATCGGCGGCACGGCGTTTCTTGGCGGCATGCCCGTGATGATCATCGCCCAACAAAAGGGTCGGGACACCAAGGAAAAGATCAGCCGCAATTTTGGCATGCCGCAGCCGGAGGGTTACCGCAAAGCGCTCCGACTCATGAAAATGGCCGAGAAGTTTTCCCTCCCGGTCATTTGCTTCATCGACACCCCCGGCGCTTACCCGGGCATCGGTTCGGAGGAGCGCCACGTCTCGGAGGCCATTGCGGTCAACCTGCGTGAGATGGCGATGCTGCGCGTGCCCAACATCTCGATCGTGATCGGGGAAGGCGGCTCCGGCGGCGCCCTCGGCATCGGTGTCACCAACCGCGTGCTGATGCTCGAAAACAGTTACTACTCGGTGATCTCGCCCGAAGGCTGCGCGGCCATTCTCTACAAGGACTCGGCCGAAGCCCCGCGGGCCGCGACCGCGCTCAAGATCGATGCGAGCAACCTCGACAAGTTCGGCATCGTCGACGAGGTCATCGCCGAGCCCTTTGGCGGCGCGCACCACGACCCCGCGCAGACGGCCAAGACCCTGGGCTACGCCCTGCAAAAACACCTCAACGACCTCAAGGCGCTGAGCCCGGATCAGATCGTCGAAACGCGCTACGAGCGCTTCCGTCACCTGGGCGTCTACGAGGAGGCCGGGGTTGCGCACTCCTGAGGAAAGTCCTCCGGCAACAGCGCCCACCTGGCAGCGAGTCTGGCCCAAGCTCGCCCTGCTGATCGCGCTGGGCCTGCATTTCGCGCTCGCGACCACCAACTGGTCGTCGCGTTTCCTGCCGGGTCATGAATTTCGCCAGGCGCAGACCGCACTCACCACCGCCTTCGTGGCGCGCGAGCAGAACTACGACCTCGCCTACCCCACCCCGTTGTTCGGCCCCCCGTGGTCGATTCCCATGGAGTTCCCGCTCTACCAATGGGCGGCCGCTTGGCTTTCGACGCACAGCGATTGGTCGGTGGTCGAAAGCGCACGGGCCGTGAACCTGGCCTGCTTCTACCTCGCGCTGCCCGGCCTGTTGCTCCTCCTGCGCGAGGTGCGACCACAAGACGTCGCAGGTCGTTGGCTGGCCCTGGTCTGCATCCTCTGCTCGCCTGTCTATGTGTTCTACACGCGCTCGGTGCTCATTGAATCGATGGCCCTCATGTTTTGCGTGTGGTTCCTGTGGACCTTCGTCCGCATGTGTCGTCACCGCAGTTGGGCTTGGGCGGTTATCGCCAGCGTGCTCGGGGCCCTGGCCGCACTCGTTAAGGTAACCACTTTCATGGCCTGGTGCGGATTCGCCGCCATCGGCGGTGTGCTGTGGAGCTGGCGCCAATGGCGGCAACACGGCTGGAGCGGCTGGGGCCGCAGCGTCGGCCTCGGCGCCGTCGCCGCCTCGCTGCCGGGCATTGCCTCGCTGTGGTGGGTCCGCACCGCCGACGCCATCAAGGCGACCTCGCCGGGCGGTTCCTGGCTGCAATCGGACAACCTGCGCGACTTCAACCTCGGCACCTGGAGCGATCGCACCACCGGCTCCACTTGGACGCAGGCCGCCTCCTTTGCCTTCCAGGCCGTCACCCCGGCTTGGGCCGCGGTGGCGATCCTGATCGGCGCGACGTGGTTGTGGCTCCGCCGCCGCGACTCCGGCCCCTGGACTGCGCTGGGTTGGTTCATCGCGGTGCCCTTCCTCTTCCCGATTCTCTACTCCTACCACGACTACTATTTTTACGCCAATGCGGTCGCATTGCTCACGGCGGCGGGACTGCTCATCGCTGCGCTGCAACGCTTGCCGGGCAAGGCCTCGCTGGTCGCGCCGTTCGTGCTGCTGGCCCTCTGCGCGGCCCAATTGCACGGCTACTTCAAAACCTACCGCGATCTGCAAACCGTCATCTCACCCGGCGGCAGCATGATCACCGCGATGGTGCGGGAAAAACTGCCCCAGGACAGTGTGATCGTCGTGATGGGCGACGATTGGTCGGCGGCCATTCCCTTCTATGCCGATCGGCGGGCGTTCATGATCCGCAACGCGATGCTGGGGGATCCGGCGGGAACCGCGCAGATGCTGGATTGCCTGAAGGACGAAATGATCGGTGGGCTCATCGTGACCAAGGACCAACGCGACAACGTCGACATCATCAACGCCGTCACGGCCAAACTTGGGCTCGATCCGCAGCCGTCGGTCACTCACGCCAACAACGACTTTTACCTGAGCGACAGTTTGCGCGGTGCCCTCACCTTCGCCCTGCTGCAGGACTCCAACTACCGCGCCTTGATGACGGAGCAGTTCACCGCCGATTCACTGGCCGACATCGCCGTCGTTGCCGACGGCAGCATGCAGGCGGTCGCCCCGGCGCTGGGGGACTCTATGTTCGCCATCGCGACGCCGCGGCCGCATCACTACCGGGCGCAGTTCCCCCTCGAAGTCGTCACCGCCGGCAACGCCATCGTGCTGACCGCACACCCCGAGTCGGAGATCTGGTTCACCCCGCCTTCCGAGGCCACGGAAGTGTCGATTGGCTTCGGCATGCGGCCGGAAAGTTATCAGCGCGATGAAAGCCGATCGGACGGCGTCGAGTTTTTGGTGTTCGGCATTGGAGCCGACGGCGAAATGACGACCATCTTTGAGCGGGTCCTCGAACCCAATTCCCGCGACACGGACCAAGGTCTGCAGACCGCCCAATTCGAGCTGCCCCAACCCCTGCCCGTGCAGCTCGTCTTCGCCACTCGCCGCAACCACTCGCTCAGCTTCGACTGGGCTTACTGGCAAAAAATTCAAATTCACTAGGATCCACGCCACGCGGACGCCACTGGCCCGCCGTTCGCCCAAACGTGGTTCTTCGACCGCAACGTCCCAACCCTTCGATTCGACTCGCGATCTCATCGCATGGCAGCCGACCGTCCCTCCTCCCCACCGACCACTGCTCTCCCCCATCGCGCCTGGCTCATCCTCGGCCTGATCCTGTTGCTCACGCACGCCTGGCTGGTGACCCGCAACCTTGATTCGGGCTTTATGCCGCGCCACGAGTTTCGCCAGACCCAGACCGCGGTTTCGATCCTCTACATGGTGAAGGATGACAACTTCAGCCTCGCCTACCCGACGCCCTTGTTTGGTCCGCCGTGGTCCATCCCGATGGAGTTTCCGCTCTATCAATGGAGCGTCGCCGGCCTCATCAAAGCCACCGATTGGTCGCTCCCCTTCGCGGCCCGCATCGTTGGTCTGGCCTGCTTCTACCTCACCCTGCCCGGCCTGTGGTTGCTGGGTCGCGAACTGAAGCTCGATCCCGCCGCGCGCTGGGTTTGGGTCTGTCTCACCCTCTCCGCCCCCATCTACATTTTCTACACGCGGTCGATTCTCATCGAGTCGATGGCGCTCATGTTCGGAGTGTGGTTTCTCGCCGCCTTTGCGCGCATGTGCAACCGCCCCTCGGTGACCGTCCTCCTCGGCGTGGCGGTCGCGGGCACCCTCGCCGCACTCGTGAAAGTCACCACCTTTGTGCCGTGGTGCCTCGGCGCGGCCTGCCTCGGCCTCGGCTGGGCGTGGCGAACCTGGCGCGAGTCCGGCTGGCGTGCCTTGCGCCAACCTCTGACCTACGGCATCTCGTCCGCCGCCGGTCCGTTTCTCGCCCTCACCTGGTGGGTGCGCTTCGCCGACGCGATCAAAGCCCAATCCCCCGGCGGCAGCCAACTGACCTCCGAAAAACTCACGGCCACCAACTTCGGCACCGTCGCCAACCGCCTGAATGTCGAGGCCTGGCAGGGCGTGCTGACCTATCTCCGCGACGGTCTGCTGAGCTGGTGGTGGCTGCCGCTGCTTGGCCTGCTCGCGTGGGGTGCCCTGCGCACGCAACGACGGTGGTTCTGGCTCTTCACCGCAATGTTTGCCGGCACCCTCGCGCTCTTTCCCCTGTTGTATCAGCGACACGACTACTACCTCTACGCCGTGGGCATCCTGCTGCTGGCGAGCGCCGCCATCGCCGTGAGTGCCATCGCCCAACGGTTTCAGCGGCCGCTCCTGGCGCCGCTGGTGGCCTTGGTCCTGGTGGCGGTGCAGTTCTTCGCCTATTTCCGGGTCTACGCCGACGACCAGCGTCTCGTCTCCTACGGCGGCACCGGCTTGACCACGATCCTGCGCGATCTCGTGCCGCGGGACTCCATTTTCGTCGTGGCCGGCCAGAACTGGTCGTCCTTCTTTTCCTACTACAGTGAACACCGCACCGTGATGTTGCTGGAGGAAGTCGCGCGTTACCCGGCCGCCCGCGCGCCGTATCTCGACGCGCTGGAAGGTTTGCCCATCACCGGACTCATCCTCACGGGCCAACAACAGGACAACCTCGGCCTGGTGCAGGACATGCACGAGCGCTTCGGCATCGATCCCGAGATCGCCGTTTCCCATGGCGAGACCGACGCCTACTTCAACCCGGTCGACCGCTTCCACGTCATCTCTGGCGCGCAAAAGAACGACAATTTCTCCGGCTTGGTCATCCGCGGCACCTTGCCGCCACCGCCTGAGCCCGAACCTTGGATCAACGACGAATCCGTTCACCCGATCGGCCCGGCCCAAGCCAATCAGATCTTCAAATTCGTGCGTCCCCGCCCCTACCAGTATCGCAGCAAATTCGGCTTCGGCGTGGTGCATCACCCCGGCGGCGAAGCGCTCGGCGCCCACCCGGATTGCGCGTTTTGGATCAAGGTCGCCCCCGAGCATCGTCGCCTGCACTACGGCTACGGCATCCAACCGGCCGCCTTCGAGGGTGAGGTGCCCACCGACGGCGTCGGCTTCGAGGTCCAGTTCCTGGATGCCCAAGGCCGGGAGCTGCTCCGGCAATACCACGAGTTGCGCCCCGAACACACCGAGGCCGACTTCACGGCTCGCCGCCACGAGATCGAGGTGCCGGCCGGTGCGACCGACGTGGTGTTGAGCACCACCCCCTTGGAGAACTACTCCCGCGACTGGGCCTATTGGACCGACGTCGAGTTGAAGTGAGCCGCGGCGACGTCGCGGCTCAGCGCACCGTCAGCAATTCGCAACGGGTCGCCCGGCGCGCCGTCTCGTCGTAGTCGATGAGCACGCCCGAGATTCGCACGTCTTCCTCCGCCACTCCGAACCGTCGCGGCATGCCGTCGAGGAAACGTCCGACCACCGGCTCCACCTTGCGTCCGAGCACCCCGCGATAAGGTCCGGTCATGCCCACGTCGGTGATGTAGGCCGTGCCTTGGGGCAACACCTCGGCATCGGCCGTCGGCACGTGCGTGTGCGTGCCCAGCACCCCCAAGGCCTTCCCGTCGAGGTGCCAACCGAGGGCGATCTTTTCGGAAGTCGCCTCCGCGTGGATCTCCACCAAAGCCGCGTCGGCGGTGCCCGCGCCAACGGTTCGCGCGAGCATCGCGTCCGCCGCGCGAAAGGGACACTCCGCCTTCAAATTCAAGTAGGTCCGGCCCAACACGGTGAACACCGCCAGCCGGAATCCATTCTTTTCCAATACGACATGGTCCTGCCCCGGGCATTCGGTCGGCAAATTCGCCGGCCGGCAGACCCGGGGAAACTGGTCGATCTCATGCTCCCAGCCGCGTTGATCCCATACATGGTCGCCTAGCGTGATCGCGTCGACGCCCAGCTCCAGGATGGTGCCCGCAATCGATCCGGTGATTCCGGCCCCCGCGGCGGCATTTTCCGCATTCGCGACGACGAAGTCCAAACTGTGCTTCTCCCGCAGGCGTCGCAACCAAGTCGCGAGCTTGTCCCGGCCCGGCCGGCCCACGATGTCGCCAATGAACAGAATTCGAATCACCGCACCATCCTGCGCCGGGTAGCGTATACTCCAACCCCAAATCGGCCCGAAATCGGGCAAATCGCGCGGGGTTTAAGCGCTTGCCAGCGTCAAACCGGGTGCGCTTTGCTGGTCCTCCTTTGTCCACATCCAAACCGTTATGAAAACGTCCTCCCAACCCACTGACTTTCCTTCGCCAGAAATTGGCCGCGAAATGAACGGTGCCGACGTCGTCGTCGAGTCCCTCATTCGTGAAGGGGTGGACGTAATCTTCGCCTACCCCGGCGGCGCCTCGCAGGAGCTCCACCAGGCGCTCGCCCGCACCGACAAGATCCGCGTCATCCTCCCGCGCCACGAGCAGGGCGGATCCTTTGCCGCCGAGGGCTACGCTCGCGTGAAGGGGGACGTCGGCGTCTGCATGGCGACCAGCGGCCCCGGCGCGACCAACTTGGTTTCGGCCATCGCCGACGCCTACATGGACTCCATTCCGATGGTCGCCATCACTGGCCAGGTCTATTCGAAATTCATCGGCAAGAGCGCCTTCCAGGAGACCGACTTCTACGGCATGACCCTGCCGATCGTGAAGCACTCCTACCTGGTGATGGACGCCGCCGATCTGCCGCGCGTCTTCAAAGAGGCCTTCCACCTCGCCCGCAGCGGTCGCCCCGGCCCGGTCGTCATCGACATCCCGAAAGACGTCCAACAGAAGCGCCTCACCCCGGTTTTCCCGGCCACCGTCGAGTTTGCCAACCCCTACGTCGGCAAAAAACACGAGGCCAGCGACGATCAGTTGAAGCAGGTTCTCGCCCTCATCGCTGAGGCCAAGAAGCCCGTGCTCTACTGCGGTGGCGGCATCATCTCCGCCGAAGCCTCCGCCGACCTGAAGGCCTTTGCCGAAGCCACCAACATCGCCGTCGCGACCACCCTCATGGGGGTCGGCGCCTTCCCGGAAACTCACGAGCTTTCGCTCCAGTGGTTCGGTATGCACGGTGCCGCCTACGGCAACTGGGCCGTCGACGAGTGCGACCTTTTGCTCGGCTTCGGCGCCCGCTTCGACGACCGCATCACCGGCGACGTCAACAAGTTCGCTCCCAACGCCAAGATCGTCCACATCGACATCGACGCCTCGGAGCACAACAAGAACAAGCGCGTCGATCTGCCCATCGAGGCCAACATCAAGCAGGCCCTCACCCGCCTCAACGAACTCATCGCCGCGCACAAGTTCACTCCGCCCGACACCAGCGCCTGGCACGACCAGCTCAACGCTTGGAAGCGCGACCATCCCTTCTCCTACGAGGAGAGCCCGCACATCACCTCGCAGGAAGCCATCAAGGTCCTTTACGAGCTGACCAAGGGCGAGGCCATCATCGCCACCGGCGTGGGCCAGCACCAAATGTGGGCCGCGCAGTTCTATCGTTTCGACGAGCCCCGCCGCTACATCAGCTCGCTCGGTCTCGGCGCCATGGGCTTCGGTTATCCCGCCGCCCTCGGCGCCAAGGTTGCCGCGCCTGACAAGCAGGTCATCGACATCGATGGCGACGGTTCCTTCGCAATGAACATCCAGGAGCTCGCCACCGCCAAGATCGAGAACATCGCGGCCAAGGCTCTCATCCTGAACAACCAGCACCTCGGCATGGTCGTGCAGTGGGAGGACCGCTTCTACGGCTCCATCCGCGGCAACACCGTTCTCGGCGACCAGAACAACATCGGCAGCCCCGACAATCCCGACGCCCTCTACCCCGACTTCGTCAAGATCGCTGAGGGCTACGGCATCAAGGGTCGCCGCGTGATCAAGAAGGAGGAGCTGCGCGAGGCCATGCAGGAGATGCTCGACCACGACGGTCCCTACGTTCTCGACGTCATCGTGCCCTACACCGAGCACGTCATGCCGATGATCCCCGCCGGCAAGACGGCCAAGGAAATGATCCTGAAGTAAGCGCCGACCGCCAACGTATCCGTTTTACAAACACGCCCGCACCGTCACCGGTGCGGGCGTTTGTTTTAAGCGCGCCGCTCATTCACCGCGATCACCCAAGGTTCGCAGCAACAGCAGCTCGACCCGCTTCACTTCACGCAGGACGCGGTTACTGTGCATCTCCATCCAGAACCAAACCTTCATGAATGAGATGAAGATGATGGTGAAGAGCGCCACGCCGCCCCATAACAATTGGTCGCGCACGACCTCCGCCTCGTAGAAGCGGATCGCCGACCACACAAATGCGGCCATGGACACGAGGCTGAAGATGAACGCCATCGCGTTGGTGAAGCGATTGCGGCCGCGGAAGGCCGTGATCAGCTCCTCCGCCAGGTTGGGTTCGGTGGCGAGTTGCTCGCCTTCCGACGAACCGCGCAGAGCGGCGCGGATCTTTGCGTCGATGTTGTCTTCTTTCATAATGAACTCCTTTCGAGGTGTTGTCTGAGTTTTTCGCGGGCGTGAAAGAGCCGGGACTTCACCGTCCCGGCCGGCACGTCCAACCGGCCGGCGATTTCACCCACCGAAAGTCCCTGTTGGTAAAACCAACGCAGCAGCTCCCGGGTCGCTGCGTCCATTTGCGCGATCGCCTCGACCAACCGCGTTCGCTCCTGGTCCGCAGTCGCATCTGTCTCCTGGGTTCGGGTGGCGTAGTCCTCCAGCGCGGCCGCTGCCCGGCGCTCCCTTTGCCGCCGCCTCACGTGGTCGGCCGCTCGCCGCGCCACAATGCGAAAGGCCCAGCGCGCGAAGCAGGCAGGGTCATCGAGCCGCCGCAGCCCACGAGCGATCGCAATCCAAGCACTCTGCGCCGTTTCTTCGCCCGCCATGAGGTCACCTGTCCTACTGGTGGCGAACCGCACGATATCCGCCCGCCACAGCGAAAACAGCTCGGCGAACGCCTGCTCGTCGCCCCCTTGGGCGCGTAGCACCAGCAATTCACTTAAAACATGGCGGGCGTCTCTTTCCATCGCGTTTGCCCACAAGGTCGCGGGGCGGGAGCCCGCGGTTCAGTTTTTCCGCGAGATTCGCTCTAGTGGCCGGGTTCCCCCTCCAGCAACTCGACCTTGGCGCCCCGGGCGCGCAACCCGGCGAGCAGACCATCCTCCCCGCCAAAATGCCCCGCGCCCACGAGCACCAGCTCCGCTTCCGGCGTGGCAAACATGCGCATGATCTTTGGCAACCAATCGCGGTTGCGCCCGGCCACCAGCGCTTCGTGCACCTCGGGAAATTCCTCCCGCATGGGCGCGATCATTTCGCGGTCAAAGTAGTCCAGATCCCCCGTTCGCCAGCCGCGGATGAGCTCATCCACCTGGCCCGCCGTGCTCTCCAAATCCGCCAAGGTCGAAAGCACCATCTCACTTTCCTGACCAGCGGCCAGGCCGGACAAAAAGTCCAAGTGTCGCTCCACCGTCTCCAACCCCAGAACCGGCTTCCCATCGGCGATGGCCTGCTTGTGATAGTGCAAATCCACGCCATCCGCCACCGCGCCCTGCTTTTGCCACTCCAACACCGCCAGGGTCACCGCCAGCATCCAGGGGCGCATTTTGGCAAACGCCGCCAGCGGCACCCCGTGCGCTTCACAGTGCCGGACCAAGGCGTTCCACGCTGCCTCGTTCAAATGATCCTGCAGCGTCGAGTCGTCAGCGAGCATGCCCCGACTCAACAGCTCCATTTGCATCGCCGGTGACTGCATGGCGGCGAGATCCGTTTCAAAATACAACACGTCCGCCGCCGCGTAGGCCGCGTCAAACTCCGCGGGCAAGGGAAAGTCCGAAGCCCGGAGCAGATGGCAGGTGCCGCCCAAATAAACGACCTCGCCGTCAAATTCGGCCCGCCAAACCGACGAGGTCGCGGCCACCCGCGAAACGACCAGAAAACCGAGCAGGACGCAGGCAGTGAATCGACGCATGACCCAAAACTCAGCCCGATTGGCGCAGCTTGCGACTGCAAACGATTCCCTACCTGCGACGCCAAAACCCTTGAGCCGACCGGATTCGGCACCTACCGACATCGTGCTTGAGTCGTCCATCCGCCGCATCGTCCTCCGCCTCTCCTTCCTCGTCGCCGGGTCGCCTCGAACATGCCCTCGCGCTGATCTGCCTGGCCGCCGCCCTCTTTTGGCAGTTCCAGACCGTCACGCTGGAGTGGAGCTCCACCGCCCTGCCCGGCAACGCCTTCCGCCAAACCCAAACCGGTCATTCGACCCGGTTTATTGTCGAGGAGAACAACTACGCGCTGGCCTACCCCACCCCGATTCTGGGGCGACCGTGGTCGATTCCGATGGAGTTTCCCCTCTACCAGTGGACCGTCGCCAAACTCACGCAACACAGCTCCCTCACACTGGTGGAAAGCGCGCGGACTGTGTCGCTGCTCGGCTTCTACGCCTCGCTGCCGGCGTTTTGGCTCCTCGCCGCGCTGGCGGGAGTGCCGGTCGCACGTCGCTGGTGGTGCCTCATCCCGGTGATACTCAGCCCCGTCACGATCCTCTACGGGCGCGCCTTCCTCATCGAGACCATGGCCGTCGCCTTCGCCGCGTGGTTCGTCCTGAGCTTCATCCTCATGTTGCGGCACCGCTCCGTGCTTTGGCTGGCTGCCACCGCGCTGTTTGGCGTGCTCACCGGACTCACCAAGGCGACCACCCTGCTGGCTGCCGGGATTCCCTGTGCGGTGATCGGACTGCGCACCTTCTTCGCGACGCTTAAAACGGGCGACCGCGCCGATGCCCGTGCGCTGGTGGGCTGGGGCGCGGCGGCCGCATTTCCGGCCTTTGTCGCGACCTGGTGGTGGACCCGTTTCGCCGATACCACCAAGGCGCTCAATCCCATCGGACAGGCGCTCAGTTCCGACAAGCTGACCGGCTTCAACTTCGGCGAGCACCTCATCGAAGGCCGCTTTACGTGGGACCGCTGGTCGCAGCTTTTCGCTCAGTGGGATCTCGCGTTGGCGCCCGCCCTCCTCATCGGCGGCCTCGCCGTGGTTGCCGCCGTGCTCAGTCGGCGACTGCGTGGCCCCGCCCTGCTCTGTCTCGCCACCTTCCTCGGCACGCAGGTCATCTTTCCCAACCTGTATTCAATTCACGACTACTACTTCACCGCCATCGCGGGCGTCGCCGCGCTCGGTTGGGGACTTACGCTTTGCGGGGTGGCCGAACAAGCGCGCTGGGGTCGCGGGGCTGCGCTGGTGCTGCTCGGCGGCCTCGCGTGGGCCCAGATTGCGACCTTCGACAACAATTACCGCCAAGGCATGGTCGAAGGCAGCGCCGGTGATGACCTCACCAACGGACTTTACCGCCTTACCGAAGACGACGAAGTCATCATCATTGCCGGCGACGAATGGAATTCGGTCATCCCCTTCTATGCCCAACGTCGCGCGCTCATGCTGCCCTTCGGCACCGTCAACCGGCGGGACATCCTCGCCCAAGCTTTTGCCAATCTCGATCCCAACGAAGTCGCCGCGCTGGTGATGGTGCGGGAGGAACGCACCAACCAGGCCTTCCTCGATTACGCCGCCGAGGTCTTCGACTTCGCGCGCGAGCCGCTGCTGCGCGTGGGCTACGCCGACGTCTATTTCACCCGGCGCGTGATGGCCGAGATTCTCCCTGCCGACGCCGATCCGAACCAAGTCGGCGGCGACCCCCTGCAGGTCTATGCCGACACGATGCGCGATCGCAGCGTGATGACCGCCTCCCTCAGCAAGCGTCAGCAACGACTGTTCGGCGATATGTCACCCTTGCCGGAGATGTTCTACTTCGAGTTCGGCCCCGCCGTGCTCAACACCGACGCGGGCACACTCCTCAACGCCCACGCCACGACGCGGCTGACCTTTGATCCGCCGCCGGGAGCCCACGAGATCACCATCGAATACGGCATGTTCGACAGCGTGTGGCAAAACGAGGACATGCAATCCGACGGCGTTGAACTGGTCGTCGACCGTCTGCCTCCCGACGGCCCCGGCGAGGAACTCTTCCGCCGCCTGCTCGATCCCCGTGGCAACGAGGCGGACCGCGGCCTGCATACCCTGCGCCTGCCACTGGCGCTCGCGCCCGGCGACAAGGTCGTCGTGCGGGCGGAACCAGGTCCGGCGGACAACCGCTCGTTTGATTGGTTCTTCCTGCGCGAGATCTTGATCCAATGACACCCGCGGCGCGTCCGCGCTACTTGCTGGTCATGTGGTAGACGCCATCCCAGTCGGCCGGCGGCGGATTCTCCGCCGTCGCCGCGACGATCTTCTGATAAACCAGCGACGGGTTGGCTTTCACGCCCGGGGCCTGACCGGGAATGAGCGGTTCCAGTTCGGCCGAACGCTGGAACAAAGCGGCCGCCCCGGCCCAGTCACGCTGGTAATACTTTTCCAGGCCTTGATCGAAGAGCGCCAGGCACTCGAAGTCGGAGTCGCGCAGTTTTTCGCGCAGACCGGTCACCTCATGAATCGGCACCGGCTGCGAACGTCCCTGCACCGTGATCCGCCCCAAGCGTCGAAACACGATGCGATTCCCACCATGCTGTTCACAGGCCACCCGCGTGGTATCGGCCACCATGGTGAAAGCGCCCCAGGCTTTGGCACCGCTTTCCATACGAGCCGCCAGGTTCACGTTGTCGCCCATCATCGTGTAGTTGAAGCGCGTGCGACTGCCCATGTTGCCGATCATGCACTTGCCGGTATTGAGACCGATGCGCGTGCGCATGCGGTGCACCATTTCAGGCCATTTGTCGCCCTCCCGAGTCCACTTTTCGCGCAACTCGTCGAGCCGCTCCTGCACCAGTAACGAGGTCAGACAGGCCCGGTAGGCGTGATCCGGCAACTCCACCGGTGCGCCAAACATCGCCACCACCGCGTCGCCGATGTATTTGTCCAAGGTGCCGCCCTCCGCCTGCACAATGTCGGTGCAGGCCGTCAGGTATTCGTTGAGGAGCTCGCCCAACTGCGAGGACGACAAAACCTCGGAGAACGACGAAAAGCTCTGGATGTCGGAAAAGTAAGGTGTGATCTCCGCATCGTGACCGCCCAGCTCCGGATCCCGGCCTGAGTTGATCATCGACTCGACCACGGTCGGCGCAAGGTAGGTGCCGAACATGCCCTTGATCCGGCCCTTGGCTTTCTGCTCCTGCACCACCTGCCATCCGATCGCGAGAAAGGTCATCGACAAGGCCGAACCGACCGGCGTCACGAGCGGCAGAACAAAGTCGAAAGCGTTAAAAACCAACAACGCCGCGCCTACATAGGCTAAGACGAGAACGACCGCGCCTGCCCGCGCAATGGTCGAGCGACGCCCCCCCCAAGTAGCCAGCGCCGTTACCCATACCGAAAGCACGAGCACCACCGCAAAAATCTGCCATGTATCCAGTCGACGGATATACCGCTCGGAGAGAATGGTTTTGAGAACGTTGCCATGCACTCCCACTTTGGGCACCGCATTCTCGTCCAGCGGCGTCGGCGCCAAATCCTGTAGCAACGCATCAACCGGGCCGATCAGCACCAGCGCATTCTTGAAGTCTTCATTGGCAAAAAACTCCCGGCCGGTCGCTTCGAGTTCCGGATCATCGCTTTCCAACATGGTAGCGTAGGCATAAACGTCGTAAAAACTTATGCGCGGATTGTGCGCTGGAGAAAGCCATCGTGAGAACCAGTTCACCTCCAACATTTGTTGACGCACCATCGGGACCGACCGCAGCACCGTCCCATCGGACTTCATGAACCGAAGCCAGTCGCCATCCACCACCACACCTTCAAAATCCAAATCCCAGTAGCGCCGTAACATCTCGACCGCCAGGTGGTAGTAGGTCCGAACATTGGTCGGCGCCCACATTGGCACCGAACGCACGCCGCGATTCTCGGTATCGATCAACCCCGTGCTGGCAGGAGAAAACGGCGGTTGTTCCGGCGCCACCCAAAGGGCTGGAATCTCGGGTCCCTCAATTTCCTGCAACGGCGGCAAACCATCCGCCACTCGGGGAAACTGACGCTCCATCCGTTCGTTGTTTTGGTCGACTCCCGCGAGCGAAAATGCACTTGCCAGCACCACCGGTGGATCGTTCCACAAGTAGGCTGCCAACTCCCTGTTACCTTGGTAAATGTAGGGCAGATCGGCCGATTCCGCGAGACCTGCGTTGGACAAGACGAGGTCCACGCCGATGACCTTGACTCCGGCTTCCTCGAGCAAGGTCTGGGCGACCTTGGCCAAGTAGTGGCGGCTCCAAGGAAAACCGCCAATTCGCCCCATGCTCAGCTCATCGATATCCACGTAAACCACCTTCCCTTCCGATTCGATCGGCCCACGCAGGCGATACCGCAGGTCCATTGACCAATCGCGCGCCCGATTCAACGAGCCGATTTCAAACAACACGCACCAGATCACGGGCACGGGAAGTAAGGCCAGGATCACCCACAGGGTCTTGATGCGCGCCGAGCTCATGGCCCGAAAGCTAGTCTGCCGGCGCCGGCGTCGTCGAGTAAATCGCTCGGCTGAGCTCGGTTAGCCAAAAGCAAACCCCGGCCACACGACCGGGGTTGGAAACTTTCCAAACGTGGGTAGCTCGCGGCCTAGCCACCAATGCCCTGATTGGGCGACCGTTGATCGGCGTTATCCACAGGCTGGGTCGTTGGCTGACCATTTTCCGGCGCCGGTTGGTTGGAGCCATCACCGTCGCCTTCTCCTTCGCCGGTAGTTTGTTCGCCAGAGCCTTCTTCACCGTTCGGTGGAGTCGGGGTCGTGCCGTCACCCTCATCACCACCCTCGTTGGCGGAGTCGGTGGACTCGGACTCATCGCCGCCCTGGTCATCTTGGGAGTCCTCTTCCTGCTGTTGAGCCTCCGCATCGTCCTCGGACTCCTGCGAGTCCTCCTCAGAGTCGTCGTCCTCCGAACCATCATCTTCGGACCCGTCGTCTTCGGAATCATCTTCCTCCGCCTCGTCCTCCTCGGACTCAGTCGCCTCATCCTCGGGCGTGGTTTCGTCCTGTGAATTCTCCGCCGTGATGACGACGTCCACGACTGCTTCCGCCGACTCTTGCACCGCCGCCGACATGTCCGCCAAGGTTTGCGGATCGGCGTTGGCCGGAGCGATCTCATCAATTGGCGTGACCACCGTGACTTCACCCGTGTCGTCGTTCACCTCCACCAAGATCACCACCTCCTGATCATCCACCACACTGATGGGCGCGTTGACCGTGCCTTCCGTGGTGGTGACGCCAACATCACCCTCGAGCGTGGTCACTGAAAAGAAGGCCTGACCATTCCCCTGCGGTCGAAAGACCACCCGGAAGGTCGTGCCGCGAATACCCGCCGCTCCGGCCGGGGTTTCCACCGTGAAGGTCGAATCGGGGCGAAGGGTTTTCACATTGCCCACCAGCTCACCGTATTCGAGCCGGATCCGGGTATGGGAATCGGCCGGCGGTTCCTCCGTCGCGGTCGCGGGTTGGTAAGCACCGGCAAACGGGTTCTGGCGGTAGCTCTCAATGTTAAGAATTGAGCCTTCCTTGACCGAAATCGTCGCGCCGTTCGAGAAGACCAGAATCACGCGCGAACCCTCACCAACCGTGATCACCGTGTTCTTTTCCAGAATACGAATCTCTTCGGTGGGCTGTGCGTCCAAGCGCATGATCTCCTCCTGCGTCGCATTGTCTTTCACCTGCACCGTCGGACCAATTCGGGTGAGTCGCACGTAACCACGACGGCTTTGAGCCAAGGACGTGGAAACAAAGGCGAGGGCCAGAGATGCGAAGAGGAACCGAGAAAGGAGTGGTTTGAACATCGGATGAAGGGGGACGACGCAGCTTAACGTGACCGTTCCAGCGCAGCTTGTAGAGCTTTTGCCTGCATAATTCGACCGTCAAGACGCAAACAAGTGGCTAAAGCAGCTCGAGCCAAGGCATGCGCGTGCGGCTTCTGGCTGAAGTGAAAGGCTTGGTAATACCAAACCCGCGCATTTGTCGGCGCGATTCTGATGGCTTTTCCGAAGGCCAATCCCCCTTGGGCCCACTCGCCCTGCAAATCCAGCGCCACGCCCAGTCGCACCCAATTCATCGGGTCTTCGTCACACAAGGCGAGCGCCCGCCGCGCCGATTGCTCCGCCTCCTGACCGATCTCCACCGATCGGTCGGGTTCCGCATGAGCATACAGGGCCTGCACCATCGAGAGTTCGGCCCAGCCCTTTTCGTGCTCTGGCGCGAGCCGGGTTGATTTGACGAACGCTTCTCGAATGGGCTCCAAATCAGCCTGCCCCGGGCTCTCCGGGCCCGTTCGCGCCAACCGGTTCGTCAGCTCCCGGCCATGGAACCGCAGCGCCTCGGCGTGATAGCGTGGCCAAGCAAACCCCGCCAACCACAGGACCGCCAAACCCACCGCCCCCGGCACAACCGCCCGCCGCCCACGACCCCGATCGCGCCCATGCGGCGGCGGTGCGCCCCGCTGGCGGCCCACCAACCACTCGGCCAAAATCAAACCGGCCAACCAAAGGATCGCGGGTAGTCGCAGGTGAAAGTCCACGGCCGTCGCGAGCCCCAAGCCCCCCAGCCCCACCAAAAGCGCGATGCGCCAGGACCTCGTGCCGTTCCCCGGCCGAGCCGCCGCGCCGGTTTCTCGCCGACGCCAAATCACGATGCCTGCCCCCGCCACCAACACTCCCCAACTCAGACTGAACCCGATCACCCCATAATCGCTGAGCAGATTGAGGTAGTCGTTGTGGGCCCACGTCGGGCTGTCACGAAACCCCATGGGACGATGCCGATCCAGCAGTGCCTCGTAACTGCCACCACCGGTGCCGATCCACGGCGAATCCTGCCAAAGTTGCCACGCGATCGACCACATCGCCGGTCGCATCCGCTCCCCGCGCGACTCGATCATCGCGTCCACCCGTTCCCTTAACGGCGGACTATGATGATAGGCCAAGCTGACCCCGCCGACGAAGAGCACGATCAATCCCAGTCCTATCCCGATCCGACCGAACCAAGGGATACGACCGCCCCCAATCACCCACCCCACCAAGGCCAAAACCAACGCAATCCAGCCGCCACGCGACAGCGTCAGCACCATCGTCGCCGACGCCGCCACCGCGATCACCCCGGCCGCCAACGCCACCCGCGGACGCTGCCGGATGTTTCGCCCCAAGAGCCACCAAGCCGGTGGAATCACCAGCAGTAGCCAAGCCGCTAGGGTGTTGGGCGAACCCAACAATCCCGCCGACCGCTCCAGGTATTGCGGCGCCTGTGTCCTCCCCATCGGTAACCATGCCGCGTCCACCGCCCGCTGATAAAAGGCAACGCCCGCCAATAGGAGGGTCAGCACACCCACCCCGGCGAACAACCATCGACGCGGTTCCTTCAGCCGAACCAAATGCAACGCAATCCAATAGCCGGCCAATCCCCAGGCGCCGTGCAGGGTTTCCATCATCGCTCGCCCCGGAGTGGCGGAAAGCGATAACGCGTGCCACCCGGCATAGGCGAGCATGGGCAGAGGCCACCACCACCCCGTCGGCAGGCCGGTCGGTTCCACGGCCCACCACCGGCACCACACCAACCCCACCGCCGCCATCGCCAGCGCGAACCCGAGGGCCATGGGCCGGGCCGCGGCCCCGCCGAAATGCCAGACCACCCAACCCAGCGTCCCGACGTAGAGCATCGCGATGACTCGATCGAGCCACCTCGCAGCACTCGCTTGTTCGCGGGGGGAAGACGCCATGCGGACTCCAGCAAGGCCGATCACTGCGCAGGCGCCATTCCAAAAAAAGCCACCCCGTCGCGACGGGGTGGCTTGGAAGTAAGTCCTTTTATCCTGTTTGAACCGAGTTCGCTTAGCTGGTCGGAACCGTAGCGATGGTCTGGAGGATGCGGCCCGCAATCGCGTAGGGGTCACCCGAGGAGTTCGGACGACGGTCCTCAAGGTAGCCCTTCCAACCATTGTTGGCGAAGCTGTGCGGAACGCGGATGGAGGCGCCGCGGTCGGCGATGCCCCAGGAGAACTGGTCAATGGACTGCGTCTCGTGGAGACCGGTCAGACGGAGGTGATTGTCCGGACCGTAAACCGCGATGTGTTCCTCACGATACTTGGCGAAGGCTTCCATGAGCTTCTCGAAGTATTCCTTACCGCCGACGGTGCGCATGTATTCGGTGGAGAAGTTGCAGTGCATGCCGGAACCGTTCCAGTCGAGCGGATCGTCGTAGGCGCCGCGCAGCGGCTTGCAGTGGAACTCGATGTCCACGCCGTATTTTTCACCGATGCGCTGGAGGAGGTAGCGGGCGACCCAGATCTCGTCGGCGGCCTTCTTGGAGCCCTTGCCGAAGATTTGGAATTCCCACTGGCCCTTGGCGACCTCGGCATTGATGCCTTCGTGGTTGATGCCGGCGTCGATGCAGGCGTCGAGATGCTCCTCAACGATCGTGCGGGCGATGTCACCCACCGCGCTGTAACCAACGCCGGTGTAGTAGGAGCCCTGCGGGGCCGGGTAGCCACCCTCGGGGAAACCGAGCGGACGGCCGTCCTGGTAGAAAAAGTATTCCTGCTCGAAGCCGAACCAGGTGCCCTCATCATCGAGGATGGTGGCGCGGGTGTTGGTGGGATGCGGCGTGCCGTCGGGAAGCAGAACCTCCGTCATCACGATGAAGCCGTTTTCGCGGCTGCTGTCGGGATAAAGCGCGACCGGCTTGAGCAAACAATCGGAGCTCTTACCCTCCGCTTGCTTGGTCGAGCTGCCGTCGAAGCCCCACATCGGGCAGTCCTCGAGGGTGAATTTCTCGGGATCGCCATCGACGATCTTGGTTTTGCCGCGGAGGCCGGCGACCGGCGTGTAGCCGTCGAGCCAGATGTATTCCAGTTTCAGTTTGGCCATATGACTTAGGGTGAGTAACGAATGGGTTGCTGGGTTGCTTTCAGGGACGGGAAACCGTCTAGGATAATCCGTGACCGGGCTGAAATTGTCCCAGACACGGGTTCAGATTGAGCACCTAATATGCCAGTAAGAAACAAAATTCATGCATAGTTCCCCAAAATGCCCTGGCTCCCCCGGCGTCACCACCTGCGATCACATCTCCATGCGCTGGGCTAAGTTCCTCACTTTCATGAATTTTAATCATGCCTGAGATCAAAGACACCGCCCGTGCCAGTGTGCACATCGGCTTCGACGGCAAAGTCCACAAGGTCTACCGCGGCGCCCGCGCGCTTGAGCGATTTGATACAGAAGTCGCCGTGCTCCGCTACTTGGAGGAAAGGGAGTGTTCATTTGTGCCCAAACTGTTGGAGGCTGATCGTGAGGCGCTTCGCATTGTCACGACCAACTGCGGCACGCGGGTGGAGCACCTGAGTTCGGCCAAACTGAAGGATCTCTTCGGCGAATTGGAGGCCTACGGCGTCCGCCACGAGGACCCGTTCGTGCGCAACGTCACCTATCGGGCCAGCGATGGTCGCTTCTGTCTCATCGATTTCGAATTCGCCACCCTGCTCGACGATCCTTCTGTCTCGCTCAAGCCCGATCCCGATCCCGAAGAACCGCCTGCCGCCGATGCCTGAACCCGAGCCCGCTGCTGACGACCCCGCCCCGCTCACCCTGCACTGGTCCGGCCACTCCGACGTCGGGCGCTTTCGCAAGAACAACGAGGATACCTTCCTCGGTCTGCGCTTCAACGGCCACGACCTGAACTACCTCGGCAAGATCGGCAGCGCTTCGATGTCCGACAGTGATTTCGTTTTTGCCGTCAGCGACGGCATGGGCGGCAAGGCCGCCGGTGAGTTTGCCTCCAAGATCACGATCGAAAAAACCACCCAACTCCTACCGCGCAGTTTTCGCCAGGGCGCGGCCGGCATGTCGTCCGGCTTCGGCGACGTCCTGGAGGAGTTGTTCAGCCGTATCCACAAGGCCCTCACCTATCTCGGCTCGTGCTACGAGGAATGTGCCGGCATGGGCGCCACCCTCAGCCTCGCCTGGTTCACCCCCGGCTGGCTCTACTTCGGCCACGTGGGCGACAGTCGCATTTATTACCTGCCGGCCGCCGGCGGCATGAAGCAACTCACCGACGACCATACCCGCCCCGGCTGGCTGCGGCGACAGGGCAAGATCAACGAGCGAGAGGCCCGCAGTCACCCCTCGAAAAACTCCCTGCAGCAGTCACTCGGCAGTGGTTTCCAGTTTCTCGAGCCGCACATTGGCGCCGTAGGTTGCGAACCCGGTGATCGCTTTCTGATCTGCTCCGACGGCCTCGTCGACGGCCTCTGGGATCATCGTATTCAAGACGCCATCCGCAGCCAGCCGTCTCCGGAGATCGGCCGACTGCTTGTCGAAGAAGCCGTCAACGCCTCCGGCCGCGACAACACGACCGCACTCGTCATCGAGGTCGCGCGATGAGTCCGCCCAGCACCGAGCCCGTTCCGGCGCCCGACAGCACCCTCGTTTTCGTCTACGGCACGCTCAAACGCGGCGGCAGCAACCACGCCTTTCTGGCCGACCAAACCTATCTTGGCGACGCCCGCACGCCCCCCGGTTACCGACTCTACCTCGTCGCCGACTATCCCGGCATGGTGGTCGACCGCAGCGACCAACGCGGCGTCGCTGGCGAGGTCTGGCAGGTGGACGCCCCCACCCTCGCCCGCCTCGACGAACTCGAGGGCGTGCCCGAGCGCCTCTATCGTCGCGACCTGATTCAACTCCTTGCGCCTTTCGCGGATCAACCGGTGCAAACCTACCTTTACCTGCGCAACATCCGCGGCCGTCGTCCCTTCGTTGATGGCAACTGGCCGGTTCGTTTTCCGCACGCGTAAGTAAAGCTGGCGCCCCGGCCCGGCGCCTCCAAACAATCCCCGCTGTGGAGCTGCCCGCCGATCCTCGCACCCTTCCCGCCCTCTACCGCATCAGCTCACTCGCTGCCCGCCGGGATGAACCGCGTTCCATTCTTCAGTCGATCCTCAAGACCGTGATCCAGGCGGTCGGCGCCGCTTCGGGAGACATTTCGCTGCTCAACCCCGACACCGGAAAACTCGAGATCGAGATCTCCGACGAGCGCGACGGCGCCACCCCCGAGGACCTTTCCCTGCGCCTCGGCCAGGGCATCACCGGTTGGGTCGCGTTTCATGGCCGTCCCCAACTCGTGCACGACGTCCACGCCGACCCGCGCTACGTTCGTGTGCGCGACCACGTTCGCACCGAAATGGTCACCCCGATGATCGGTTCCAACGGCCAGGTGATGGGCGTCATCAACATCGACGGCGACCGTCCCAACGCCTTCACCGACGCCGACCTTGAGCTCATGCTCATCCTCACCGACGAAGCCACCACGGTGATGGAGCGCCACTGGGAATTGCGCAACCTGCAGGGCAAGGAGCGCCAACTCCAGTCACTCATCTCCATTGGCCAATCCTTGGTCGCCAAACTCGAACCCCAGGACCTGTTCAACAGCCTCGCCCAGGACGCCCGCGCCATCACCGCCGCGCGCGCCTGCGCCCTCTTCCTGCACGAAGTCGAAACCTCCGGCGGTGGCGCCCGCCTCGTCGCTTACGACGGCCCCGAACCGACTTCGCTGCCCTCCGGCTACCTGCCGCTCGATTCCTGCCTCGTTGCCTCCGCCATCCACACCCGCCGCGTGGTCGAGTTCGCCAACGTGCAATCGCCGGAGTTCGTCGATGTCATCGATCTGCCGCGTGAGCCGAGCCTGCGCTCCATGCTCGCCACCCCGATGCAGATCGAGGACGAGACGATCGGCGTCCTGGTGATTTTCACCGACAGCGTCCACCGCTTCAACAACGACGAAAAACGCCTCATCCGTGCCCTCGCCTCGCTCGGCGCCGTCGCTCTGCAAAACTCCCGCCTCTACGCCCGCGTTTTCCAAAGTGAAGCCACCCTGCGCAAGAACGAGCAGCTCACGACCCTCGGCCTCCTCGCCGCCGAGATCGCGCACGAGATCCGCAACCCCCTCACCGTGCTCAAGCTGCTTTTCAGCACGCTCAAACTCGAGTATCCCGCGGACGACCCGCGCAAGACCGACGTCCGCGTCATCACCGAAAAACTCGACCAACTCGAGGCCATTGTTTCCCGGGTGCTCAACTTCGCCAAGGCGCCCTCCAGTTTGCACTCTCGCTGGAACATCAGCGAGATCATCGATGACACCCTGGTGCTCATCCGCCTCAAACTCACCCAGGGCAAAATCCAACTGCACTACACCCCGCCCGAGACCGCCCTGGTCGTCGACGTGCACAAGGGCCAGCTCCAGCAGGTGCTGCTCAACCTCCTGCTCAACGCCACCCAGGTCATGCCCAACGGTGGCACCATCACCGTCACCACCGGCTTGGAGGATCGCCCCGAAGGCGGGCGCCAGATCTGTATCAATGTCACCGATACCGGTCCCGGCATCCCGGCGGAGATGCGCGACCGCATCTTCGATTCCTTCCTCTCCGGTCGCCCCGACGGCACCGGTCTCGGTCTCGCCATCGCCAAACGCATCCTCGCCAGCCACCACGGCGACCTGCAACTCCGCACCAGCGGACCCGAAGGCACGACCATGTCGATCCTCCTGCCACCCGCCTAGACTCCTTCCCTTTCAGCGCTTCAGCCTTTCCCTCCCATGCCTCCCCCAACCGGCGATCCCGACCGTCAGCTCTTCATCCTCAAATTCACCGTGGGCTTCCTCGTGCTCTTCGCCCTCGTGATCCTGATGCTGCCCGGCGTCATCCCCAAGCCGATCCGCATTCTCGTCGCGGTCACCGACCTCATCGCCGCCGCCGCCATCTACCTGCTCGGTCGCCAGAAGATCAAACGCTGACCAGCCCGATGCGTGACCGTCCCATCAAGCGACTGAACCGCCACCTCTGGCTGGTCGAACCGCTGGAGGACGATCCGACCTTTCTCCTCAAGCCCATGTTCGGCGGCAAAGCGGTCTACCTGCACGGCCGCTTCGTGCTCTACCTCGCCGACAAGGACGAACCTTGGCGCGGCGTGCTGGTGCCCACCGAACGCAACCATCAACCCAGCCTCATCGAGGATCGCCCTGCGCTCGCGCCGCACCCCATCCTGCCCAAGTGGCTCTACCTGCCCGAGGCCGCCGACAGCTTCGAAGCCGACGCCCAATGGCTCGTGCAACGCGCCCAAGCCGGCGACGAACGCGTCGGCATCAACCCACCGGCGAAGAAATCAAAAAGCCCACGGACCACACGGAAGTCACGGAGGAAAAAACAATAGTCTTTTCCGTGTATTCCGTGTGGTCCATGGGCCAATTAATTACTCCTCCAGTTCCACGTTCCAGTAAGCCAAATCGAGGAAGTCCTTCCAGCGCTCGCGCTGTTTATTGTCGAGCACCAGCGAGATGACCGGACGCCACTTGGGCCGCACCGGTTTGCGGATGAGCCGCATGTGCGCCTGGTGGGGCAGCCGGTTGGCTTTGCGGGAATTGCAGCGGATGCAGGAGCACACGATGTTCTCCCACGTCGTTTTGCCGCCACGATCGCGCGGGATGACGTGATCAAGATTCAGGTCCTCGCGCTCAAACACCTGGCCGCAATACTGGCAGGTGTCCTTGTCGCGCTGAAACACGTTGTTGCGCGTGAGCTTGATCTCCTTACGGGGCAGTTTGTCGAAGAAGGTGAGCAGGATCACCCGCGGCAGCCGCACGATCGTGCTCGGCGTGTGCACTGCATCCAATTCGTCGAGCGGCGGATTGTCGGCCGAGAAGTCCATCCAATCCATGAAAGAGAAGACGCGGAAATCCTCGGTGGAATGGTGCACCACCTGGGCGTGCCCTCTCGCGAGCAGGCCAAAGGCGCGTTTGGCGCCGATGACGTTCACCGCCTGCCAGAGGCGGTTCAACACCAACACGGGTTGTTCTAGGACAGCTTCCATGTCGGGTCCCCGGAGTATTGAGCGTCTGGAGACGTGTCAAGAAACACCCCGTGACGAGGTGGTTACGAGGACCCATTGATCGGAACGATGCGTCTAAGATCGCCTACACCGGCACGTTGAATCATCAAAACAACACCCCCTGCCCCGCTATGCCCTCACCCTTCCGGTCACGATTTATCGCCCCTTGCCTTCTGCTGTGCACTGTCGCCCAGTTTTGGGCCGGCCCCCAGCTGCGCGCACAGGAAGAGTCCGCCGCCGACGCGGCCGCGGAACCAGCGGCGCCCACCCGACATTCCCGAGTCTATTATTTTCAGCACCGCTTGTTGCCGCAATGGACCTTCGGCAGCGATGGCGCCTTCTTTACGGATTTGCGTGACGGTCATTGGGAACGGCTGCGAGAGGCGGCCGCCGATATCGTGGACGCGGATTTCGCGGACGCACTCACGGTGACTGCGCTGCGCGACGGCGCGGCGATGCTGATCGCTTTCGATGCCCCGCAGGAAGCACCGGAGAATCACTTCTGCTTCATCGCCCCCACCGGCGAGCCGGGAGAGTTTGTGTTCTACACCTTGGAAAAGACCGTGGAAATGTTTGCCGACAGCCCGCCCGTGGTTTTCGGCGAGTGGACCGCCGAGGGCAGCCACCGCAACCACGGTGGACGGTCCTCGGCCGATAAAGACGCGTTTGTGAAGACGGCCTTCGCCCAGCTCACGTTGGCGGACCAGCAGCCGAGCGCCGAGTCCACCCCGGCGAGCAAGCAAGACTAGGTGCTCAATCCCCTTCCGCCGCCGGCACCGGCTGGAGCACGACGCCCTTCATGCGCACGCCTGCCATCTTTTGCAGCACGGCGTCGACCGCGTCGTCCGCAACATCGACCAGCGAATGGCGCTGTTTGATGTCGATCGCGCCCACGATGTTGATCGGTAATTTGGTCACGCCACCGATCTTGCCGACGAGGTCGCCCGGCTTGATCAGGTTCTTGCGCCCAACGTTGAAGAACAAGGTCGTGAAACCCGACTCGCGCCCGGTGCGGCCCGCGCGATCAAATGCGGGCTTCGCATGACGCGGTCCCCGGTCATCCCAATCCTCTCGGGTTTCGCGCTGGCCCCGTGATTCGCGCGGGCGGTCCTGTCCGAAACCGGCCGCCACTTCGACTTCCGCCCGCTTCGTTTCATTGCCCGCGGTCATCAGATGAATCAGCGCCGACGCGATGTCGGTGCTCGCATGGCCTTGGTCGAGCAGCCGCTCGATCAAACGATCGTATTTGCGGTATTCGCTGCTCTCCAGCGTGCCGCGGAGCTTCTCGAAAAACGCGTTCTCGCGCGCCTCCTCGACCTGATCGAGTGACGGCAGGTTTTCGCGCCGGATCTTCAGCTTCCCGTAGCGCATCATGCCCTGCAGCTTGTAGACCTCGCGACCGCTCACGAAGGTGAACGCCATGCCGGACTTGCCCGCGCGCCCCGTGCGACCCACGCGGTGGGTGTAGTCCTCGGCGTCGTTGGGCAGGTCGTAGTTGAAGACCACTTCGAGGTCGTCGACGTCGAGTCCGCGGGCCGCGACGTCGGTCGCGATAAGAAACTCGAAACCACGCTTCTTGAACTTCTCGGTCACCCGATTGCGCTGCGCCTGGGTGATGTCGCCGTGCAGGCGGTCCGTCTGATACCCGCGCGCGTGCAGGTGCTCGTCGAGCTCATCGACCATGATCTTGGTCGAGCAAAAGACGATGCCATGGCGAAAGTCGTGCAGATCGATCAGCCGGGTCAGCGCCTCGATCTTCGAGCGGCGATTCACTTCGAAGTAGATCTGTTCCACCTGAGGCGCGTTTTGCGCCTTGGCTTCAATTTTCACCGATTCCGGGTTGTCGGTGTAACGGTTGATCAACCCTCGAATCGCCGGTGGCAAGGTCGCCGAAAAGAACAGCGACTGCCGCTCCTTGGGCGTGGCCGACAACACGTGCTCGATGTCATCGCGAAAACCCATGTCGAGCATGCGGTCGCACTCGTCGAGGATGACCATCTTGAGATCGTCCAATGCCAGCGTCCCGCGCTCCATGTGATCCATCACGCGCCCCGGCGTGCCGATCACAATCTGCGCGCCGGCTTTGAGCGCACGGTATTGGCGCTCGTAGCTTTGGCCACCGTAAATCGGCACCTCCATCACGCCCTTCTTGAAGTAGGCGAGCTTGCTGACCTCCTCCGCCACCTGCACCGCCAGCTCCCGCGTCGGGCACAGGATGAGCACCTGCACGCGCTTGAGTTTCGGGTCGACGCGCTCGATCGCCGGCAGCGCGAAGGCGGCCGTCTTGCCTGAACCAGTCGCCGATTGGCCCACCACATCGCGGCCCTCCAGCAGCAGCGGAATCACCGCAGTTTGAATAGGAGATGCCTCCTCAAAGCCCATCTTGTCGACGGCCTTGAGCACCTCCGTCGAGAGCCCGAGTTCGGCAAATTTACGTTTTTCCATGCCCCGCCCGTAGGCGTTCACCTGCCGGCAAGCGATCACATTCCCCGTTTTCCCCTCGCTTTGTGGGCAAAACCCGTCCGGTTCGCTGCATGCCATTCAAACAACTCGGGCTTCAACCCAACCTCGTCCAAGGCGTCCTCGCCATGGGCTACGGCGAAGCCACCCCGATTCAACTGCGAGCCATTCCCATCGTGCTCGAAGGTCGCGACCTCATCGGTTCGGCGCAGACCGGCACCGGTAAAACCGCCGCCTTCGCCCTGCCCGTGCTGCAGCGCCTCGGTCGCCACCAACCCGGCGCCAGCCCGCGCGTGCTCGTGCTCGAGCCCACCCGCGAACTCGCCGCCCAGGTCGAAACTGCCTTCCGGGATCTCGGCCGATTCACTGACATGAAAGCCGCCGTGCTGCACGGCGGGGTCGGCTACGGCAAACAACGGGAGGCCCTGCGCAAGGGCGCCGACATCGTCATCGCCACCACCGGTCGCCTGATGGATTTCGTCCAGGAAAAGGCGATCGATCTGCGCGGCATCGAGGTGCTCATCCTCGACGAGGTCGATCGCATGCTCGACATGGGCTTCATCCGCGACGTGCGCCGCATCGTCGAGCTCTGCCCCAAGTCCCGCCAAACCCTCTTCTTCTCCGCCACCGTTCCGCCCGAGATCGAAGAAATGGCGCGCTTCGCCCTGCGCGACCCCGAGCGCGTGGTCATCGGCCGCACCCGCTCCGTCAACGAGTCGGTCAAACACGCCCTGTTCCCCGTCGCCTACGAACAGAAGTTCGACCTCATGTTGGCCCTGCTGGAGAAGGAGGACTACCAGAGCGTCATCATCTTCTCGCGCACCAAACACGGCGCGGATCGCATCGCCCGCAAACTCAAAAGTTCTCGCCACTCCGTCGCCGTCCTGCACGCCAACCGTTCCCAAAACCAGCGCACGGCCGCGCTCGAAGGCTTCAAGAATGGTCGCTACGAGGTGATGGTGGCAACCGACATCGCCGCCCGCGGCATCGACGTCTCCGGCGTTTCCCACGTCATCAACTACGACGTGCCGGAAAACCCCGAGGACTACGTGCACCGCATCGGTCGCACCGGCCGCGCCATGAAGGTCGGCGACGCCTACATGCTCGCCTGCCCCGACGAACAAGGCGACGTGCACGACATCGAGCGTTTCATCGGCGCCCGCATCCCGCAGCTCACGCTCGAAGGCTTCTCCTATGTCGGCGGCCAGATGCCGGTCGTCGACACCTCCCGTCCCTTCAAGAACCCGCGCCGCTCCAAAGGCGGCGGCGGTGGTCACCAGCAACGTCAGCAAAACAGCCGACCCCAAGGCGGCCGGGGTCATCAAGGGGGCGGAAAGTCGTCGCAGTCTCGCTCAAAACCTCAATCCTCCGGCACACCCTCGCCTCAAGGTAAACCCGCTGCGCCGAACCGCCGCTCCCGCCTTCGCCGCTAACCAGTCCACCGCCCCCCAGACCCTCGCGACCCGCTCCCAGCACCATGCCAGACTTCAAGGATCTCGGCCTCAACCCCGATCTCCTCCGCGCCGTCGACGTGGCGGGCTACACCGAGCCCACGCCCGTCCAGCAGCGCGCTATTCCGGTTGTGCTGACCGGTCGCAGCCTCGTCGCCTCCGCCCAAACCGGCACGGGTAAAACCGCCGCCTTCGCCCTGCCCATCCTCCAAGGTCTGCGCCGCCATCGCGCCGGCGCGCCGCGGGTGCTCGTGCTCGAACCCACCCGCGAACTCGCCCGCCAAGTGGAGGAGGTCTTCGTGCAATTCAGCCGCGACACCGACCTTTCGATCACCGTGCTCCACGGCGGCGTTGGCCTCGGTCGCCAACGCGACGCCCTCACCGCCGGCACCGATATCGTCATCTCGACCACCGGCCGCCTGCTCGAACTCATTCAGGAAAAGTCCATCGACCTCTCCCGCATCGAGGTCCTCGTGCTCGACGAAGTCGACCGCATGCTCGACATGGGTTTTATCCCCGACGTGAAAACCGTTGCGCAGCTCTGCCCACGCCAGCGCCAGACGCTCTTCTTCACCGCCACGATGCCGAAGGCCATCGAGCGCGTCGCGAAGTTCGCCGTGCACAATCCGGCCCGCATCGTCATCGACCGCCAGAACGTCGTGACTGACACCGTGGCGCATTCGCTCTTCCCGGTGCTCGCCGAGCAAAAGTTCGCCCTGCTTTCCGGCCTGCTCGATCAAATCGACTACGATAGCGTGCTCATCTTCACCCGCACCAAGCAGGGCGCCAACGAGGTCGTGCGCCAACTCAAGGAGCAACGCCGCAAGGTCGCGGTGCTGCACTCCGACCGCTCGCAAGGCCAACGCAACACCGCCCTGCGTGGTTTCAAGGAAGGCACCTACCCCCTGCTCGTCGCCACCGACATCGCCGCCCGCGGCCTCGACATCACCGGCGTCTCCCACGTCATCAACTACGACGTGCCCAACAACGTGCAGGATTACGTGCACCGCATCGGCCGCACCGGTCGCGCCATGACCGAAGGCGATGCCTTCACCCTCGCAACCCCCGAAGAGCGCGGCACCATTCACGAGATCGAAACCTTCATCGGGGCCAAGATTAAGCAGATCTCCCTGCCCGGTTTCCTCTACGACGGTGGCGGTCCGCCCCGTGTCGACACCCGCCACCCCCTGCGCAAACCGACTCGCAAGACGGCCAAACCCAAAGTGACCGCGAAGCCCGCTCCGACCAAAGCGCCACGCGGTCGCCGCGCGGCCAAGCCTCAGCCTCCGGCCAAAGCCAAACCCAAATCCGCCCCGCGCGGTCGCGGTCGCCGCCGTTAGCGTTCCGGCGGCGTCTCCGCCTGTGGCCGGGCTCGGTGAGCCCGGTTCATCTGCCTCTCCGCCGCCCCCCCGGGGTCACCGCCCCCGGCCAGCACGTTGCCTGTCCGGCATCCCGCTAGCGCTTTCCGACCGGCGGCTCGTCGCGCGTCAATGCGACGATCCCGTCACGGAAATTTGGATACTTCGCCACCAGCGTGTCGCACTCGGCCAACTCAAAATCCTCCCAAGCGAACTCCGGCACGACCACGCAGGAGACCAGCGCCCACTGCCCCCCCGGCACCAAGCGCGTGCCCTGCCAAACCCCCGCCTCGATCACGTCCTGCGGCCGCTGGCCGCCGGCCACGTCCAGCCCCAAGCGCACCCATTCCCCTCGGCCATCGGCGTGCAGTCGCAGCGACTCCAACGCATCGCCGCCGTGCCAGCACCAGATCTCGTCCTTCGCCAAGACGTGCATCGCTGAAAACGAAGTTTCGGTAAACAGCGCATAGATGACCGAATAAGCGCGTGACGCCGCCGCCCCCGCCTCGCTGTTCGCCGGCTGCACCCACAAGGGCGCTTCAAAGGTGCGCCGAAAATAACCGCCCTCCCGGTCGAGAGGCTGCAATCCGAGTGCAGCGATCAGCACACGGGCGGGTTTCGGAAGCGATTCGACGGACATGGCAGGTTTCCTGAGCCTCCCCCACGCCCTTGGCAATGCGCGACCGGCAAACCGGCCCGCTCCGTTTGACAAGGCCGCGGCCGCTTACGTTCTTCCGGCCGACCATGAACCACCCGCTTTCCCGTCTTCTCGTCACCGCGATCGCCGCCGCCCTCAGCACCACGGCCCTGCTGGCTCAGGGCGGCCCTGGGCTCGCCCCCGGTGACCAAACCTGGCAGCTGCAGACCACCGCGATTTTTCGTTCCAGCGGTGACGTCGACGCCGGCGGCGACATTTCGAGCAACGACTACCGCGTCCGCGTCGGCACCACTGTCGGACTGACCGGCGGCCGCAACGCCGGCGCGAGCCTGGAATACCAATTGCTCGACTACGACTTCAGCACCTTCGGCGGCTGGTCGGAAATTGAGAGACTCGACCTCGGCCTGAGTTACAGCCACCCGCTCAGTCGCACCTCCTCGCTCTTCGCCTCGCCTTCCCTTGGATGGTCGGCCGAGTCCGGCTCGTTTGACGGCGACAGCCTCACCTACGGCGGCATCTTCGGCTACTCCCGCATCGTCGACGAATCGCTCACCGTCGGGATCGGAGCCGGCCTGTTTTTTGGCCTCGAAGACACCAGCGGCTTCCCCGTCGCGCTTGTCCGCTGGCAGATCAACGACCATTGGCGGCTCGGCAATCCCTTCCGCCCCGGGCCCGCCGGTCCCGCCGGCATCGAGTTGGTCTACGGCGGCATCGCCGATTGGGAGATCGGTTTCGGTGCCAGCTACCGCTCGGAACGTTTCGCGCTGGAGGACAACCACCCCGCCGGCGCCCGCTACGGCGAAGAGAAGGGGGTCGCGACCTTCCTGCGCGCCTCCCGCGAGGTCGGCCCCGGTTCCCAACTCGACCTTTATGTTGGCACCGTGTTCGCCAACGAACTCACCTGGGACGATGCCAACGGCCGCACCCTCGCGCGCTCCGACGCCGACCCCTCCCTGCTCGCCGCGTTGGCCTTCACCGCCGAGTTCTAAGCCGTCGTAGCTGCCAGCTGTGAGCGAGTCGCGCGCGGGAGCGCGCCGGGGCCGCTGTGGCTGCGCGTGGGACAGCACGACCGGCTCGCCACCGAATTCGGATTGTCCCGCCGCGCCCCTGACCACACTTTCCCGCGACTGGCCGTCACCCTCGTTCCCCACCTCCCTATGCAAAGCCACCCCGGCAACCCCTTCGTCGTCGCCCAGGCCCCCGCCGATCAACGCGCCGACTTCATTCGCAAGACCTACCTCAACCTCGCCGTGGCCATCCTCGCCTTCGTCGGCTTGGAGTCCTACTTCCTCCACGCTTCGTGGGCACCGGGTCTGGTGCAGACCATGCTCGGCGGCCAGTTCAGTTGGTTGATCGTGCTCGGCAGCTTCATGCTCGTCTCGTGGGTCGCCGACAACTGGGCCAAATCCGCCACGTCCCCGGCCATGCAATACCTCGGGCTCGGCCTGTTTGTGGTCGCGGAAGCCTTTGTGTTTCTGCCGCTCATGTTCATCGCCGCGTATCACAGTTCACCCGACGTGATTCCGATGGCGGCCATCATCACCGGCCTGTTGTTCGCCGGTCTCACCGCCACGGCCTTCATCACCCGCAAGGATTTTTCCTTCCTGCGCGGCATTCTGACGATGGGCGGCTTCGTCGCGCTGGGCATCATCATTGCCGGCATGATTTTCGGCTTCGAACTCGGCCTCTTCTTCTCGGGGGCGATGGTGCTCTTCGCCGCGGGTTCAATTCTCTACACCACGTCGAACATCATCCATCACTACCGCACCGACCAACCCGTGGCCGCCGCCCTCGCGCTGTTCTCCGGCGTGATGCTGATGCTCTGGTATGTGTTGCGCATCCTGATGTCGCGCCGCTGAGCCGCCTCGCCCCATGCCGAAGCGGATCAAGACCCGTGAACAGGCGCTGGCCTACGTGCAACAGGTCGGCGTCTGCACGCTCTTCAGTAGCAAACTCAAAAACATCCCGGCCCTCTGGGACGTCGTCGACCTGCCCGCTGACAGCGGCGGCCGGACCAAGTGGGGCGCCCGGGTGGAGGCGATCTGGGCTTGGAAAAACGAGCTGCCCGCCGCCTACCCCGACGACGTCTTCTACGGCAAAATCAAAGGCGGCCACGCCGTGCTCATGTCGATGGATCACCTGCGCGAGGTGCACTATCCCGCGACGCACCACCCGGTCACCGATTGCAGCCCGCTGGCCCAAACCGTCTACCAGATCATCCGCCTCGATCCGGCCGAGACTGCCGAAGTCCGCGCCTTGGCGATGGAGCGCACACGCTGCACCAAAGGCCGCTTCGACACCGCGCTTAAGGAACTGCAGGTCACCCTCAATATCACCCGCACCAACGACCCCGCCGCCACCGCCGACCGCTGGGTGGTGTGGAGCGAACAGTATCCGGACATTAGCTGAGCCCGGTGCGGCTCGATCCAGGATTGGGGCGCGGCTTGCCCCGGTCCGCGGAAACGTTCATGGCTTCCCCCACCCCATGCGTTTCCCCCGCCCGCCCCTGACCGGACTCATCGCGTCGCTCGCGTTACTCCTCGCCTTGACTTCAGCCGCCCTCGCCGATCGCCCCAAAGTCGTCTTCCTCACCGGCGACGAGGAATATCGTTCCGAAGAGTCCATGCCGATGCTCGCCTGCATCCTGCGGCGCGACTTCGACGTCGAGGTGAAGGTCGGCTTTTCCGTCGATGCCGATGGCTTCGTGGACCCCATGGCGCACGCCTCCCTCACCGCCACCGAGGAGCTCGCCGACGCCGACCTGCTGGTGCTCTTTCTGCGCTTCCGCCGGCCCGACGAAGCGACCTTCCAACGCATCCGCGACTATTTGGCCGCCGGTAAGCCGGTCGTCGCCTTCCGCACCTCCACCCACGCCTTTCGCTTCACCGCCAACTCCCCGCATGCCGACTGGGGTTACCAGGACGATCCGACCTTCGTCCACAGTTTCGCCGGCGGTGAAACGATCCGCCAACTCGTCGGCCAGAAATGGATCACCCACCACGGCCATTTTGACGACGGCGCCCATCCGCTCACCACCATCACCCTCGACCCGACCGACGCCGCGGCCCGGCACCCGATTCTCCGAGGCGTGGAGCCCTTCGACGCCTACTCCTGGCTCTATCATGTCGAGGGCGGCGGCGACACTGTCGAAGGGGATCCGCAATTCCTGCTTCGCGGGCATGCCCTGCGCTCCAACCATGCCGACAACGACCGGCTCGACCGTTACCCGCTCGACAATCCGGTCGCCTGGACCCGTCTCCATCATTTCAATACCGAGAAACCCGCGCGCGTGTTCACCACCACGCTCGGCCACCCCTACGATTTCCGGCTCGCGCCCATGCGCCGCCTCGCCCTCCAAGGCATCCTTTGGGCGCTCGGTCGCGAGGACTGGATCCCGGCCGACGGCGTGAACCCCGAACCCATCGCGCCCTACGAGCCCAACAACTCCGGCTTCGGTCGCGACCGCATCAAACCCGGACGCTATCCCTCCGACTTCTTCCCGGCCACCGAACGCGATTCCTCCCGCCCCGTCGCCGCCCAACCGGACTTCGCCGATCCGCACGCCTTCACGCCCACCACGCTGCCGCTCCAGCTCGGCCAAGACGCGTCTATCGCTCTCGTTGGCGGCGGGCTTGGTGAACGCCTGCAATACCATCCGCGCTTCGAAGCCCTGCTGCATGCCGCCCTCCCCGGCGCAAATCTTCGCGTGCGCAACCTCGCCCAATCCGGCTATACCGCCGGTCTCCAACCGCACGCCGCCCGCGCCTCGCCCTGGGCCTTCCCGGGAGCGGAGCGCTTTCATCCCGAGATTCTCGCCCACCGCGGCCAGGGACACTTTCCCTCCACCGACGAGTGGCTCACCGAAACCCAAGCCGACGTCATCGTCGGCTTTTTTGGGTTCAGTGAATCCTTCCGCGGCGAAGCCGGCATGGCCGACTTCCAGCAAGAGCTGCGGGCGTGGATTCGCCACCAGCGCGCCCGCATCCACAATGGCGAGGCCCCCGCCCGACTCGTGCTCGTGAGCCCGATCGCGATCGAACGCCACCCGTTCCACGACAATCCGCTGGAGCTCGCCGCCCGCAACGCCGCGCTGCATGCCTACACGCGCGCCCTGCTCGGCATCGCGGCCGAGGAACAGGTCGCTGCCATCGATGCTTTCACACCGTCCCTTGAATGGTATGCCGCCAGCGACGAACCGCTCACCGTCAACGGCGCACACCTCAATGCTGCGGGCTACAAACGCTTCGCCGACTTTCTCGCGGCACGACTGCTCGGCGACGACTCACTCGCCGAACCGAGTGCCGCGCTCGTTGCCGCCGTTGCCGAAAAGGACTGGATGTGGGACCAGCTCCACCGCATGCGCAACGGGGTCCACGCCTTCGGCCGTCGTTGGCAACCTTTCGGAGAGTTCAACTACCCCGAGGAATGGGAGAAGCTCCAACAAATGATCGCGCTGCGCGACGAGGCCATCCACGCCGCCGCTCGCGGCGCATCCCGCGCGCCAAACGACGCGGTCACCCGTCCCCTGTCTCCCGTCACCTCCAACTTCACTCGCCCCATCGCCTATCTCGACGAAAAGGACGCCCGCGCCTATTTCACCCTGCCGGACGGGTTCGACATCGCCTTGTTCGCCTCGGAGACGGAGTTCCCCGACCTCGCCAATCCTGTCCAGCTCACCTTCGACAATCGCGGACGTCTCTGGGTCGCCGTCATGCCCAGCTACCCGCACTACCAACCTGGCGACACGCGGCCCAACGACAAACTCCTCATCCTCGAGGACACCGACGGCGACGGTCGCGCCGATCGCCAGATCACCTTCGCCGACGGCCTGCACCTGCCCATCGGCTTCGCCCTGCAACCGGACGGCAGCGTCATCGTCTCCCAACAACCCCAACTCATTCGCCTGCGCGACACCGACGGTGACGACCGCACCGACACCTCAGAGATCCTCCTCACTGGTTGGGACAGCCACGACACCCATCACGCCATCGGCGCCTTCGAGACCGGTCCCGATGGCGCGCTCTATATGCTGGAAGGCCTCTTCCTCCACTCACAGGTCGAAACCCCGCACGGCACCGAACGCGGCGTCGAGGCCACCGTCTGGCGCTTCGATCCCGCCACCTGGCACCTTGAGAAATTCAGCGCCGGTGACTACGACAACCCTTGGGGTCTCGCCTTCGACGACTACGGCCAACCCTTCCTCGCCGACGCCTCCAACGGTCGCAACTATTGGCTCACCCCGATGTCCGCTCGCCTCCCCCACGGCGACCAGCACCCCGAACAAAACGAGTTCACCACCACCAAGGTCCGCCCCACCGCCGGCGCCGCCTTTGTCTCCAGTCGCCACTTTCCCGCCGACCAGCAGGGCGACTTCCTGCTCGGCAACAGCATCGGTTTTCTCGGTCTCAAACAACACACGATCGAAGACAACGGCGCCGGTTTCACCGGCCACCTGCGCCAGGATCTGGTCTCCTCCTCCGATCCCAATTTCCGGCCGGTCGACTTCGAGTTCGCACCCGACGGTTCGCTCTATGTCGCCGACTGGCACAACGCCCTCGTCGGCCACATGCAGCACTCGGCCCGCGATCCCAATCGCGATCACCAGCATGGCCGCATCTGGCGTATCACCCGTCCCGATACGCCGCTGGTTGACCCACCTCCCGTTGCCGGCGCGACCGTCGCGCAGTTGCTGCAAAACCTGGGCGCCCCCGAACAGCAGACCCGCGTGCGCTCCCGCCGGGAGTTACGGGGACGGCCCGATGCCGAAGTCGCGCCAGCCTGGCTGGACTGGATCACCAGCCTCGCCGACCCGGAGGGTCGCTCGCTGCTCGAAGCCCTGTGGGCGAGCGTCAACCGGCCGTTCTTTTCCGCCGCGCTACACGAGCGCTGCTTGACCCACGCCGATCCCCGCGTGCGCGCCGCCGCCGTGCGCGTGCTGCGACACCAACGCCACCGTCCCCCGGCCGACTTCGTCGCGCTCGCTCGCCGCGCCGCCGCCGATCCGCACCCACGCGTCCGCGCCGAGGCCATTGCCCTCGCCACGTGGATCGAGGATGAACGCGCCGGCGCTGAGATCCTGTTCACCGCCCTGCGCCACCCCGTCGACCAAACCTTCGCCGCCGGCGTCGAAGCGGCCCTCGTCACCCTCGGTCCCGTCATCCGGCAAGGAGGCTTCGATCTTAGCCAAACGCTGGCGCTGGCCGACTACCTGGCCGGCCAAAGCCGTTTTGTGATTCCCACGGAACAGGAGAGTGCCCCCGTGCTGAACCTCTCCGCCGAAGGCCTGCGACTCTACGACCTGGGTCGCGAAGTCTACACTCGCGAGGCGCATTGCGCCACCTGCCACCAACCCAACGGCAAGGGCCTTGCCGGGATCTATCCCGCCCTCGACACCTCCGAGTGGATTCGTGGCGACGAAGAACGGCTCATTAAACTCGTGCTCAAAGGTCTCTGGCAGGCCACCAGTCCGGATGGTGCGCCCGCCAGTGTGCCACCAATGACACCCTTCGAGAATCTCCTCGACGACGAGGAGCTCGCCGCCGTCCTCACCTACGTCCGCACCCGCTTCGGGGACTGGGGCGGAGGTGGTGTCACTACCCCGGACACCGTTGCCCGAGTCCGCGCTGAGATCGCCAACAAAACCGGCTTCTACACCCGCGAAGAACTGACGCTTCCAATCACCGAACCCTGAGGTGGACCGTGGCCTCCGGACGCGGTCACTCGCCTGCCCCTCGGAACGCCGTCCCTGGTTTCGAGCCGGCTTCCCGCCGGCGCGACAATTGCGCTTCAGCGCACCTGCAGCGTTTCGCCGCCGAAGGTGATGCCTTTGCTCGGGATCTCGACGGCCTTGCGGTCGCCGTCCTTATACATCCGGCCGGCAATCCACGCGTCGTAACCCGTCGCCTGCGCCGCGGCAACGGTGGCCTCGGCGTCCTTCGGGTCGACGTAAGCCGCGAAACCCACGCCCATGTTGTAGGTGGCGTAAGCCTCCTTCAGCTCGATCGGCCCCTTCTCCATCATGAACTTGAAGAGCGCCGGCTCGTCGCGGGCCTCGGTGATTTCGTAAACGAAGGGCTCGTCGAGACGCATCAGTTTGCGCCAGCCGTGACCGGTGACGTGCGACACGTAGTTGAGCTTGATGCCGCGCACCTGGCATTCGCGCACAAACTTCACGTAGATGACCGACGGCGCCAGCAGCGCCTCGCCGTAGGTGCGGTCGTCGCCGTGGCCGATCGGCGTGGCGTAACCGTCGGGCAACTGGTCGGCGATCTTGCGACAGAGCGTGAGGCCGTTGGTCTGCACCCCGGAGGAGGCGAGGAACACCAACACATCGCCGTCCTTCGCATCACCCATGATGCGCAGCGACTTCGGCGCGAGGCGGCCGACCGCAGAGCCCGCGAGACAGATCGTATCCGGTTCGATGATACCCTTGAGCGTCGGGGTTTCGCCGCCGCCCCAGACCGCGCCCGACATGCGGCAGGCTTCAGCCCAGCCATCCACGAGCGCCTGGGTGCGCTCGGCGTCGGCAAACCAACCCGAGTCGCCCACCGCCGCGTGCATCGCCAATGAGGTCGGCAACGCACCGCAGGTGATGAGGTCGTTCACGATCGTGGCGACCGTGTCGATCGCCACTTCGCGGTAGAAGCACTTGCCGGACTGCTTGTAGACGGCGTCGGCCACGAGGTTCTTGGTGCCAAGGCCTTCCTCGACATGCGCGAGGTAATGATCCTCCGCCTCCATAAGGTAGCAGCTCTCGCCGCGCGTCTCGGCCGGTTCACGATACCCGTGACCGCTCAGCAGATCGGCCGTGCCTTTGGCCGCCTGTTGGCAGGCGCGCTTGAAGGCATCGAGTTGGTCGTAGCGGACACCGGAGGATTCGTAGGAAAGGCTCATAGAATTGAAGGTATTCAACCACAGATGGACACAGATGGACACAGATCCAACGAACCCAATCTGTGTGTATCTGTGTTCATCTGTGGTTAAAAATGCCGTCTCAATAAGAGCGGCGGTCGGATTTTTCGAAGAAGTTGATGTAGGCTTGGTTCACCACACGGAAGCCGCCCGGCGTCGGGAAATTGCCAGTGAAGAACCAGTCGCCCGAGTGACTCGGCACCGCCGCGTGCAGGTTCTCGACCGTTTGGAAGATGACCTCCACGTCGCCCGCCCAGTCCACGTTCTGCGGATACACGATGCGGGCGATGCGGGCCGAGATCTCTTCGGGCGTGAAGGGCTCGTAGATCTTTTTAACGTGGTTGATCGGCTCGTCCCGTTCCACCGCCCGGCGGCACAGGCGATAAACTTCGCCGAGCACGTCTTCCTTGCCGTTTTCCTTGAGCAGCTCCACGGCCGCTTCGAAGGCGATGAATTTGCCGATCTCCGACATGTCGATGCCGTAGCAATCCGGGTAGCGGATTTGGGGCGCGGTGGAGACCACGACGATCTTCTTCGGGTTGAGTCGGGTGAGGATGCGCAGGATGGATTTGCGCAACGTCGTGCCGCGCACGATCGAATCGTCGACGCACACCAGGTTGTCTTTGCCCGGATCGACCGAGCCATACGTGATGTCGTAGACGTGGCTGGCGAGGTGGTTGCGCATGCCCTCCTGTCCGATAAAGGTGCGCAGCTTGATGTCCTTGCTCACCACCTTCTCGCTGCGCGGCCAATTGCGCAGGATGAGGTCGTCGAGCTTCTCGGACGTCAGCGTGCCGGCCTCGGCGTTGCGCAGGATCTCGTCCTTCACCTCCGTGCGGCGTTTTTCACGCAGAGCCGAGAGCAGACCATAGTAGGCAACTTCGGCGGTGTTGGGGATAAAACTGAAGACCGTGTTGCCCCAGTCGTGATCGACCGACGCCAGGACCTGGTCGGCCAGCTTGGCGCCGAGGGCTTTGCGCTCACGGTAGATGTCGATGTCGTTGCCGCGGGAAAAGTAGATGCGCTCAAACGAGCACGACGTGCGCGGCAGCTCGGGGCGGAACGGTTTCACCGTGCGGGTGCCGTCCTTCTTGATCACCATCACGTTGCCCGGCGGCATCTCCTCGACATCGGCCAGCTCGAGATCGAACACCGTCATAAGCGGCGCGCGCTCGGAGGCGGCCGCGATGACCTCGTCGTTTTCGAAATAGAAACAGGGACGGATGCCCGACGGATCGCGCACGATGAACGCGTCACCGTTGCCCACGGCACCGGCGAGCACGTAACCGCCGTCCCACTTCTCGCCGGACCGCGAGATGACGTGATGCATGTCGAGATCGCGGCAGATCTGCTCCGAGATCTTGCGGCCCGGCAGCTTCTGCTCCCGGAGTTTGCGGTAGAGCTCGTCATGCTCCTCATCGAGGTAGAAGCCGATTTTTTCCAACAGCGCCTGCGTGTCCGTCGCGAAGATCGGATGCTGGCCCATCGCGATGAGGTTGCGATTCAGCTCCGCGGTGTTGGTGAGGTTGAAGTTGCCGCACAGCGCGAGATTGCGGGTCGGCCACGGACTGCGGCGGAAAAACGGATGGCAGGAACTGATGTTGTAACCGCCGCTGGTGCCGTAACGCAGGTGCCCGAGCAGCAACTCGCCGCCGAAGTCGAACTGGTCCTTCACGGTTTTGGCAAACTCCGGGTGGGCGTCGCCGTGGGCCACCAGCTTGTTGTATTCGCCCAACAGGCGCTTGAAGATGCGGTCGAGCGGATTGGCCTTTACGCAGCGCTCGCGGAACATGAAGGGATCGCCCGCCGGCACATCAAACTTCACGCAGGCCACCCCCGCGCCGTCCTGGCCGCGATTGTGCTGTTTTTCCATGAGGAGAAACAGCTTCGTGAAGCCCCAGAGCGGCGTGCCGTATTTTTCCTGATAATATTGGAGCGGCTTCTTCAACCGCACCATCGCGATGCCGCACTCGTGGGTGATTTTGTCGCTCATTGGGAGCCCGCGCGGTGAGCTCGCGGCGCAACACCGCGGGTTGAGTCGTGGCCAGGCATGCCGGCCGGATCAGCGAAGGGATTTCTCACGGTCGTCAAAGGCAGGACATCACGGGGCGATCGCGGAACCGGTCAACGGCTTTTTCCGGCTCGCGCCACGAAATTGTCACCGGGCCGCCCCACCGCTTGACCGGGCCGGTTTGGTTTGGGACGGTCGCGCCTTTCCAGACCATGTTGATCCTGCGCGGCTCCCCTGCTCTCTCGCCCTTCCGGCTCCAAAAACTGCTCGACGGCCTCACCGCCGCCGGGGTCCCCGCCCGGGCCCTCACTGCCGACTTTGTGCATGTGGTTGAAGCCGAAGGAGAACTCTCGGCCGAGCAGTCGGCCGTGTTGGAGAAATTGCTCACCTACGGCCCCAAACGCGCAGCCGAACGCCTCACCGGCCTCACCCAGGTCGTCGCCCCGCGCCCCGGCACCATTTCCCCGTGGTCGTCCAAGGCCACCGACATCGCGCACATCTGCGGTCTGGCCAACGTGAAGCGCATCGAGCGCGTCATCGCCTACACGGTTGCCTTCGACAACGCCGCCCTGCCCAAGCCGCTCTCCCACCTCTCGGCCGCCCAACTCAGCGCCCTCCGCGCCGCCCTGCACGACCGCATGACGCAAGCCGTGTTCAACACCGTCGAGGACTGCGCGGCCCTCTTCCGCCATGACGAGCCGAAACCCCTGACCAGCGTGCCGGTGCTGGCCGAGGGTCGCATCGCCCTCGAACGCGCCAACCAGGACCTTGGCCTCGCTCTCGCCGACGACGAGATCGATTACCTCGTCACCGCCTTCCGGAAGCTCGGCCGCGACCCCAACGACATTGAGCTCATGATGTTCGCGCAGGCCAACTCCGAGCACTGCCGCCACAAGATCTTCAACGCCTCATGGGACATCGACGGCGAGGCGCAGGCCAAGTCGCTCTTCGCCATGATCCGCAACACCCACCAGTTGCACAGCGAAGGCATCCTTTCCGCCTACAAGGACAATGCCGCCGTGCTCGTCGGCTCCCGCGGCGGCCGCTTCTACGCCGACCCGACGACGCACGATTACGCCGCCCACGACGAGGACATCCACCTCCTCTGCAAGGTCGAGACCCACAACCACCCCACCGCCATCTCCCCCTTCCCGGGTGCCGCCACCGGTTCCGGCGGCGAGATCCGCGACGAGGGCGCCACCGGCCGCGGCTCCAAACCCAAGGCCGGCCTGACTGGTTTCACGGTTTCCAATCTCCGCCTCCCCGGCGCCGAGCAGCCCTGGGAAACTGATTTCGGCAAACCTGGCCGCATCGTCTCCGCCCTCGACATCATGATCGAGGGGCCGCTGGGCGGCGCCGCCTTCAACAACGAGTTCGGTCGCCCCGCCATCAACGGCTACTTCCGCACCTTCGAAGCCGAGGTGCCTTCCGCTAAAGCCGGGGTCGGTGACCCCGGTCCGGGCGCCACCGAGCTCCGCGGCTACCACAAGCCCATCATGCTCGCCGGCGGCCTCGGCAACATCAAGGCCGCCCATGTCGAGAAAGGCGCCATCAACCCCGGCGACAAACTCATCGTGCTCGGCGGCCCCTGCATGCTCATCGGCCTCGGTGGCGGCGCCGCCTCCTCGATCGCCAGTGGCGCTGGCAGCGAGGACCTCGATTTCGCCTCCGTGCAACGCGACAACCCCGAAATGGAGCGCCGCTGTCAGGAGGTCATTGACCGCTGCTGGGCGCTGGACGACGCCAACCCCATTTCCTTCATCCACGACGTCGGCGCTGGTGGCGTCTCCAACGCCCTCCCCGAACTCATCAACGACGGTGGCCGCGGCGGTATCTTCGACCTCCGCAAGCTCCCCAACGATGAGCCCGGCATGTCGCCGCTCGAGATCTGGTGCAACGAGTCGCAGGAGCGCTACGTCATGGCCGTCCCGGCCGATCGCCTCGACACCTTTGCCGCCATTTGCGCCCGCGAGCGCGCACCCTTCGCCGTTGTCGGCGAGGCGACCGAGGACAAACGCCTCGTGCTCACCGACCCGCACTTCGGCAACACCCCCATCGACATGCCGCTTGAGGTCCTGCTCGGCAAACCGCCGCGCATGCACCGCAGCGAGACGACCCTGGCCCGACCGCAGCTCCCGCTCGATCTCAACGGTATTGCCCTCGCCGAGGCCGTGCGCCGCGTCCTCGTCCACCCGACGGTGGCCGACAAGACCTTCCTCATCTCCATCGGCGACCGCACCGTGACCGGCCTCATTTGCCGCGACCAAATGGTGGGCCCGTGGCAGGTCCCCGTCGCCGACTGCGCCGTCACCGCCACGACCTTCGACGTCAACACCGGCGAGGCCATGGCCATGGGCGAACGCACCCCCGTCGCGGTCAACAACGCCGCCGCCTCCGCCCGCCTTGCGGTCGGTGAAGCCCTCACCAACCTCGCCGCCGCCCAGATCGGCCCGCTCGGCAAGGTCAACCTCTCCGCCAACTGGATGGCCGCCCCCGCCGTGCCCGGCGACGCCGCTGACCTCTACGCCGCCGTCAAAGCCGTCGGCATGGAGCTCTGCCCCGAGCTCGGCATCACCATTCCCGTCGGCAAGGACTCCATGTCCATGAGCACCGTCTGGGCCGACGGCGACACGACCAAGCGCATGACCGCCCCAGTCTCGCTCATCGTGTCCGCCTTCGCCCCGGTCGCCGATATCACCAAGTCGCTCACGCCGCAGCTTGCGCAGAACCCCGACTCCACCCTGCTCCTGATCGACCTCGGTCGCGGCGCCAACCGCCTCGGCGGCTCCATCCTCGCCCAGGTTGTCTCGCAGCTCGGCGAAGCCACGCCCGACGTCAACCGCGCCGCCGATCTTAAAGCCTTCTGGAACGTCGTCCAGCAACTCGGCGCCGAAGGCAAACTCCTCGCCTACCACGATCGCTCCGACGGTGGCCTGCTCGCCACGGCTGTCGAAATGGCCTTCGCCGGCCACGTCGGTGTCAGCCTCGATCTGCCGGCGGGCACCGACATCTTCGCCGCGCTCTTCAACGAAGAACTCGGCGCGGTCATCCAGGTGGCCAACGCCGACCTGGCCGCGGTCGAGGCCACCCTCGCCACCGCCGGCCTGGCCGACTGCACCCACCGTATCGGTAAACTCAATACCGACTACACCTTCCGCGTAACAGCCGGCGACACCGAGGTCCTCTCCGAGAACCTCAGCGACCTCCGCGCCATCTGGTCGGACGTCACCCGCCGCATCGCCTCCCTCCGCGACAACCCCGCCTGCGCCGAATCCGAATACCAACACAAACTCGACCGCACCGATCCAGGCATCACGCCGGTCCTGACATTCGATCCATATGCCGTGCCTTCCGTGTGTTCCGTGGGCAACAAACCGCCCATGGCCATCCTGCGTGAGCAGGGCGTAAACGGCGAGGTCGAGATGGCCGCCGCCTTCGACCGCGCTGGTTTCCGGGCGGTCGATGTGCACATGACCGACATCATCGAGGGCCGCGTTTCCCTCGCCGACTTTCGTGGCCTCGTCGCCTGCGGCGGTTTCTCCTATGGCGACGTGCTCGGGGCTGGCGAAGGCTGGGCCAAAAGCATCCTCTTCAACCCGCGCGCCCGCGCCGAATTCGAAGCCTTCTTCGCCCGCGAGGACACCTTTGCCCTCGGCGTCTGCAACGGCTGCCAGATGCTCAGCAACCTCAAGTCGATCATCCCCGGCGCCGAAGCTTGGCCGCACTTTGTGCAGAACCAGAGCGAGCGCTACGAAGGTCGCTACGTCTCCCTCAAGATCGAGGAATCACCCTCCATCCTCTTCAAAGGCATGGCTGGCAGCGTGCTCCCCATCGCCGTCGCCCATGGCGAAGGTTACGCCGAGTTTGCCGACCGCGCCGCCGCCGAGGCCTTTAGCGCCAGCGGCCAGGTCGCCGCCCGCTACTGCGACAACCACCATGTCCCGACGGAACAGTATCCGCTCAATCCCAACGGCAGCCCGCTCGGCATGACCGCGCTCACCACCACGACCGGCCGCGTCACCATCATGATGCCGCACCCCGAGCGGGTGTTTCGTTCGAGATGTATGTCGTGGGCACCCGCTCATTGGCCCGAAAACTCACCATGGATGAAGCTCTTTCAAAACGCCCGCGAGTGGGTGGGGTGAAGTGAGCGCTCCGCGCCAACATCTCGGCGCCCTCACCCTCGTCGTGCCGGATTACGACGAGGCCATCATCTACTACCGTGACGTCCTCGGCTTCGAGCTCCTCGAGGACAGCGACCTCGGTGGGGGCAAACGCTGGGTCACCGTGGCTCCGCGCGGCTCAGGTCCAAACGGCTGCCGACTCCTCCTTGCGCGCGCCGTCGACGAACCGCAGCGGACCGCCATCGGCCAACAGGCCGGCGGCCGCGTCTTCCTCTTCCTGCACACCGATGACTTCGACCGCGACCACACGGCGATGCAGGCGCGCGGCGTCACCTTTCTGGAGCAGCCCCGTGACGAGCCCTACGGCAAAGTCGCCGTCTTCGCCGACTGCTTCGGCAACCGCTGGGATCTGCTGCAACCGCGATGATCGAGCGCCGGATGGTCGAGTAAAGCTAACGATTAGCAGGCCGGTATCCTGACACCGAGTCCGACACCCCTCAGCCTCGTCAGTTCACCCCACCCCCTTGCTATGAAACCCCTTCCCCGATTCCTCGGTTGGCTGCTCCTGGCCGGCTGCGTCCTCTCGATCGCCCGCGCCGATCATCACGAAACCACAGAAAAAGAGACCTTCGTCATCGTCCACGGCGCCACCGCCGGCGGTTACGAGTGGAAGGAGACCGCCCGCTACCTGCGCGAGGCCGGCCACGACACCTACCGCGTCACCCTGACCGCCCTCGGTGAACGCTCCCACCTCAGCGCCGTCGGCGTGAACGTCTCCACCCACGTGATGGACGTGGTGAACACGATCCGTTTCGAGGACCTCCACGACGTCATCCTCACCGGCCACAGCTACGGCGGTCGCGTCATCACCGGCGTGATGAACATGATTCCCGAGCGCATCAAACACGTGATGTATTTTGACGCCGCCGTGCCGAACGACGGTGAAAGCTCTTGGTCCCACCGCCCGCCGCCCGCCAACATGATCGTGAAAGACGGCCGCCGCATCCCGGACTGGCTCAATGAGAACCCCACCACCTACCCGCACAACGTCGGCCACCCCATTGGCACCTCCGTCGAGCCCGTCCAATACAACAACCCGGAGGCCTTTAAGCTCAACGTGACCTACGTGCCCTTCATCGCCGAGGGCACCGACCCCGCCGAGCGCGCCGCCCGCGATCGCAACTGGCAAAACGCCCTCTCCCGCGGTTGGACCGTTCGCACCTTTCCCGGCAGCCACACCGCCATGCTCGAAAACCCCAAAGGCCTCGCCGCCCTCATGCTCGAGGCCCTCAATGACACCAACAGTCCCGTCAAATAACCGTTCCCCTTTCCCCTCATCATGAAACTCCTCCGCACCCTCACTCTGCTCCTCAGCGTCGGCCTCAGTGCCATCGCTGCCCGCGCCGCCCATCACGAGTCCGCCGACGGCGAGAAACTCACCTTCGTCATCGTCCACGGCGCCACCGCCGGTGGCTACGAATGGAAGGAGACCGCCAAATACCTCGAGGAAGCCGGCCACGATACCTACCGCGTCACACTCACCGCCCTCGGTGAACGCTCCCACCTCAGCGCCGAAGGCGTGAACCTCACCACTCACATCAACGACGTGGTGAACACCATCCTCTTCGAGGACCTCCACGACGTCATCCTCACCGGCCACTCCTACGGCGGCATGGTCATCACCGGGGTGATGAACCGCATCCCCGAGCGCATCAGCCACGTCTACTTCTTCGATGCCGCCGTGCCCGAACACGGCCAATCGATCCGCGACTCCTTCGGCGGAGCCGGCGGCAACCGTCCCGAGCCCAAGGTCGAGAACGGCCGCATGGTGATGGACTGGCTGCCCAAGAACCCGACTTCCTGGCCGCACAACACCGGCCACCCGATCGGCACCCTCACCGAGCCGGTATCCTACGACAATCCGGCCGCGCACGCCCTCAACGTCACCTACGTGCCCTTCGTGAAAGACGCTGCGGACGAGGCCAAGCGCGCCGCCGAGAATCCCGCCTGGCAACGCGCCAAGGCCCGCGGCTGGACCATCCGCCCCTACCCCGGCAGCCATACCGCCATGCTGGAAACCCCGAAGGGCCTCGCCGCCCACATCCTCGCCAGCGTCAACGACACCAATACGCCGGTCGAATAAACCCGCCTCCCCCGCGTATCCATGAAGCGCCTACGCTCGCTCCTGCTCCTTCCCCTCGCCCTGATCGCGCTCGCCGCCACTGCGGCCCGGGCCGAGGAGAGCAAACCGCTCACCATCGTCATCGTCCACGGCGCCACCGCCGGCGGCTGGGAGTGGAAGGAAACCGCCCGCCACCTGCGCGCGGCCGGTCACGACGTCCATCGGGTCACCCTCACCGGCCTCGGCGAACGGCATCACCTCGCCGACGAGTCGGTGAACCTCGAAACGCACATCATGGATGTGGTGAACACGATCCGCTTCGAGGACCTGCACGATGTCGTGCTCACCGGCCACTCCTACGGCGGCATGGTCATCACCGGCGTGCAGGACCGCATCCCGGACCGCATCAAACACGTGTTCTACTTTGACGCCGCCGTGCCCAACGACGGTGAGTCGATGTTCGACCTCGTGGGCGGCCTGCCCCCCGGCGGCAAGGTCGAGAACGGCCTGGCGTATTTCCCGTGGTATGACGCCGACGCCGCCCCGCCCAAGGGCGTGCCACATCCCGTCCACACCTTCGACCAGCCGGTCTCCTACGACGATCCCGCCGCGCTCGCTCTCAACGTCACCTACGTGCCCTTCGTGAAGGACGGCGACGCCTACAAGGAACGCTCGGCCAACGACAAAGGCTGGCAGCGCGCCAAGGCCCGCGGCTGGACCATCCGCCCCTTCCCCGGCAGCCACACCGCCATGCTAGAGAATCCGGCCGGGGTCGCCGATCTCATCCTGTATTCAGTCAACGACACCAACTCGGCGACTGACTGATCAGGTCCTCAGCGGCGCGACTTCACTCGCGCGTTCTCCCACCGCGGCGCCACCTTGGCGCCGCTTTTTTTGGCCCGGCTCCGGCAATAGCGGGTTCCCAAGGAGACGCTGTCGTGCACGACATGAAACCTCTGCTTCGTTTCGCGCTTTCGCTGCTGATCGTCCAAGCGGTAACCCTTCTCGCCCACGCCCAGTCCGACTGGACAATGCGCCTGCCCTACCCTTCGCAGGACCGATTTTTCTCCATCACTTGGGGCGATGATCAGTTTGTCGCCCTCGATCTGGCCAAAACCGTCTGGACCTCGCCCGACGGTTCCAGCTGGACCGGCGGCACCACGTTGGAAAGCGCCTACCAAGTCGTCTCCAACGGCACCCGTTTCGCCGCCCACGCCACCAACAAGATCTGGCTTTCCGACGACGGCGTCGCCTGGACCGAGCATTCCACGCCCCATGCGCTCTCCGAACTGGTCTGGCTGGGTGACACCCTCGTCGCCCTCGGTTCCACTCCGGTCGATGCTGCGACCACCAGCATCTTCACCACCATCAACGGCACCGACTGGAATGAGATCGGTTTGGGCGAACGCTTCAACCAACTGCGGGCCACCACCGAACGGGTCGCCGTCTTCAACGGCGTGGGTCGCGTCGCCGTTTCCACCGACACCCTCAACTGGACGACGGGCGACGTCTATACCGACGCAACGGACCACCGGGGCTCCAGCGCCGTGGCTGGAAACGGACTGTTTCTCGTGACCCGGTATGCCGATTCCAGCGTCAACCAACCCACCTACCTCTCCACCGACGGCCTGACTTGGAACATCGTCACCCAATACAAAACCAACCCGATCGGTCCCACCCTCTCCGTCCCGAGCATCAATATCGACCGCCAGATCGGTTTCGCCGCCGGCTACTTCTACGCGCGCCAACAACCGGCCGCCTACGACCGCGGCACGGTCTATCGCACCGCCGACGGTGAAATCTGGGAGGAGGTCCCGGACTTCCCTGCCGACCTCGATCTGCGGGTCCTGGCCGGCAGCGACAGCATCGCCCTCGCCCCCCAAATTCTGCCGAGCGACCCCAAGGCCCAAAAGACCGCGCTTGCGCTGTATCGCTCAACGGAAGGCACCACGTGGAACAACGTCACCGTCAACCCCTTCATCGGCGACGTCGGCGTTTGGCCGGTCTATGGTTTTGGCCGCTTCTTCGCCGGCGGCTACTCCTCGCCGGACGGCATCACCTGGGACCCGAGTCCCTTCTCGCCCACCCACGCCGAGGGTGACCTGCTCTTCCAAATCGCAACGCGCTTCGGGCCGGACGGCGCTCCGTTCAAACGCCTTCTCGGGCCGGGCCCCGGCCGGGTGAACACGGTCGACGTTTCCGCCGACGGCATCACCTCCGCGCGACTTTCGCTGCCGATCGGCTCTCCCAGCAGCGTCGCGTTCGGCGCCGGCCGCTGGGTCATGGTCGGCCTGGAAGGCGGCATCGCCAACTCCGCCGATGGCGTCAACTGGAACGCCGTGGAGACCGCCAACACCAACGCGCTGCACAATGTTCGCTTCCTGCTCGATCGCTTCATCGCCGTGGGCGACGGCGGCACGGTGCTCACATCCGCGGATGGCCTGACTTGGTCGGCCGTGACCGATTCCGAGTTCGGCACCCTGCCCCTACGCGACGTCGCCACGGACGGCACCTCGCTCGTGTTCGTGATTTACCAGCACGGCCCGACCAATGTTTCGCCCATCACGACCACTTCCTTCGACATGGACGATGGCGCCCCGGCGGTGATCGTGGCCGGCCGCGAGTTCAACGCAGTGGCGTTCTTCGACGGGCGTTTCATCGCCACCTCCGACGCGAGTCCCACCGAATTCCACCTCGCCGGCGTCTACGAATCGGACGACGGCGTGAATTGGAGCCAGACTCCTCCCTCCGAAACCTTTTCCGGCGCGGCCCGCATGGCCGTCGGCCCGCACAGCGCAATCACGACCGTGCCGGTCAGTCGCTACGACGAATTCAGCTACAGCGTGGTGTCCTACGTTTCGCTTTGGCAGACCCTCGCCGACACCCCGGCCACCGCACCCGAAGTGGTCTTCGAACCCAGCCCGCAATCCGCCGCCCGCGGCGAATCGGCCACCTTCATGGCGGGCGCCACCGGCACGGGACCCTTCGCCTACCAATGGTTGCACGACGGCACTCCGATCGACGGTGCCACGCGCTCGGTCCTCGCACTTACCGACCTGGTCGATGCCGACGCCGGCGACTACGCCGTGACCATCACCAACGCCCTCGGCTCCACCACCAGCACCGCGGGCACGCTCGCGGTCACGGAGCCCCTGCCGCTCGCCATCACGAACCAGCCCGAGGGCGGTGCCCTGCGTGAATTTGAGTCTTTCATCCTCAGTGTCGCCGTCACCGGCTCCGGCCCCGTCAGCTACCAATGGCGCCGCAACGGCAACCCGATTCCCGGCGCCACCACGTCGAGCTACGAGATCTGGACCGCTTCGTATAGTTTCAGCCAATACACCGGCACCTACGACGTCGTGATCACCGCGCCCTACAGCGAGATCACCAGCGACGCCGTCGAGGTCACGGCGAGCGGCCCGACGGTCGAGTTCACCCGGACCGGCGAGGCCTTCCCCAACGAGGGCGACGCGGTGGAACTGCACGCCACCGCCTCTGGCGAAGAACCGCTGACCTACTACTGGGCCCGCGCTGGCGGCCCCCTCGTTTCGACCGGGCACTCGCCGCGCCTGGTGCTGCCGTTCCTCACCCGGGCCGACACGGGCTCCTACCGCGTCGAGGTTGTCGACGCCGCCGGCAACCGCACCGTGCAGTTCCTCACCCTGGCCGTGGCCACCGCCGGCGCCGAACCCCCCGCCGGTCCTTTTACCCAGTCCGTGCGAGCCGGCGAAGCCGTGCTCCTGCGCGCCGGCAACGCCGCCGGTTCATTGCCAAGCTACCAGTGGCGCTTGAATGGCGAGCCCATCGCCGGCGCCACTCAGTCGACCTACCTCATCACCGACTTTTCCGCCACCGACGCCGGCGACTACGACGTGGTGGTGACTTCACAGCCCGACCACACCCAGACCCTGTCCCGCGTGTCCCTCGCCTATGCCACCGCGTCCCGTCTCAGCAACATCTCGACCCGGGCGTATTCAGGTAACGGTGACGATACGCTGGTGCTCGGTTTCGCCACCACCGGCACCCCGGTCTCCGACGAGGACACCCTGCTCGTGCGCAGCATCGGCCCCGGTCTCGCCGCGCTCGATATCGAAGGAGCTTTGATCGACCCCGCGTTCGACGTGGTGCGCCCCGCCTTCGGCGACGAACCGGCCGTGGTCCTCGCCAGCAACGACGACTGGACCGTCCCGCAAACGTCGACCCAGGCCTCCGCCGCCACCACCGGGTTGTTCAACGCCCGCGGTGCCTTTGCCCTCTCGGACTCTTCGGCCGACGCCGCCCTGGCTTACCGGCCGACCACCGCCGGTCCGCGTTCCATCGTGACCCGCGAAAAGCTCGGCCGCCCCGGCATCGTGCTCGACGAGATCTACGCCCCCGGCGGATCCGCCATCGCCTTCACCAATCTCTCCGCCCGCGCCCGCGTGGGCCAGGGCGACGACGTGCTCATCGTCGGTTTCGTCATCGAAGGCGACGCCCCCCTGCGCCTGCTCCTCCGCGGCATCGGTCCCACCCTGGCCGAACACGGCATCACCAACGCGCTCAGCAACCCGAAGCTCGTGCTCCACACGCTGGACGGCACCCCGATCCACAACAACGACACCTGGGGCCAGGCACAGAACGCCGACGAGATCCGCACCGTCTCGGACGCCGTGGGCGCCTTTGCCCTCGCCGACGACAGCAACGACGCCGTGATCCTCGAGAGCCTGCCCCCGGGCGTCTATTCGGTCCACCTGCAGTCGGTCGGCGGCACGCCGGGTGTTGGCCTGGTCGAACTGTATGTCGTCCCGTAACGCGACTAGTCGGACTTGGCCGGACGCCGCCGGGCAACGGCCAGGATCTCGATAAACACCGTCCCTGCCCCATCGGCCGCCACCCGGTCGATGGCGGTCGGGATGACTTTGAGCTCAATCGCGGCGGCGGTCGCCTCCGTCGCGCCGATGCGGCAGTTGAAGTCCCAGCGATCGTGGCCTTCCGGCAGCTCCTTGCGGCGCTCCCGCTTCACATACTTGTTCACCTCGTGGCGAATCTTGTCGCGCACGCGGGCGTCGTCCTGACGGGGAGCGGTGAGGCGGAAGGTCTTTTTCATGGATATGGCGCAGCGTTGCGCTTCCCGCTCGACTGGCAACGGGAATAGCGGCGGGCGCAGCACGCAAAAACCCGGAGCTGTGCGGCTCCGGGTTTCACAGGTGAGAATGCTGGTTACGATTATTGAGCCAACACCACCCCACCGTGGGTGTTGTTGTAGGCGTCGAACCAGTCCTTGACGCTCAGCACGTAGGAGGCGTCGAGCTCGGCGGCGTGCTTCAGGACATATTCACCATAGACCACGAACAGGTAGGTGAACTCTTCATCACCGTTGAGGTAGGCCCCGTTGGCGTAGTTGAACTCCGAACCCATCAACTGTTTCGCGAGCAGCACGGACGGGGCGGAACCGGTCGCCGACATGATCGCTTCGGCCCCGCTCATGGTCATGCCATCGAACGGCTCGAGGCCGAGCTCGGCGATGATCGCAGTGCAGGCCGCCAGCGTGGAGGCGCTGACTTGGATGCCCTTGGTCTTGCCAGCGAGCGCCTTGGCGAGGTTGTTCTTCCAATAGCCGATGGTGAAACCGTTGGCCGACATCGCGCCGATGGCGTCGAAGTTGAGGGCCAGACCGGCATCGGCCACTCCGGTGTCGGCGGAGACGCTCACGTCAAAGCGGGTGGCGGTGGTCGGCTCGAGGCCATTGCGACCGCCGATGACAACAACGTAGTCGCCGGCGTCGAGCTCGGTAAAGGTGTAGCTGCCGTCTTCGGCGGTGATCGTGGTCGCGACCACATTGCTTTCGCCGTCGAGCAGCGTGACGGTGATGCCGCCGAGACCGAACTCATCGGTGCCGAGAGCGCCGTTAAAATCGAGGTCGAAGAAGACCTGCCCGCTGAGGGTGTAGGTGGTGGGTTCGACCACGCCGCCGCAGATCGGGCCCGACACGGAGCCGAGCACGAAGCCGTTGCCGGACTTGACCGCGATGGTGACCTCACCGGTCGCCCAGGCGCCATTCAGCGCGAGTGAGACGAGGCGGGTCTCGCGGTCGTTGTAGCCGGTGTCGAACTTGATGCCGCGGACGCCGGTGGTCGGGTCAGAGTTGTTCCAGGACACGAGCGCGTCGTTGGAGCCGGCAATGATGGCGGCGCCGCCGCAATCGGCGTCGAAGCCGATCACCCAGTGGCTGATGGCCGGACCACCGCCCGGGTTGGAGGTCACCGCGTAGGTGAATTGGGTCGTGTCGCTGACGGCGTCGTAGGAAGAAGCGACCAGAGTGATGGAATAGGTGATCGGGTCACCGGGCTTGGCAAAAGCGGTCGAGGCGACCGCGAGGATAATGGCGAACCATTGAGACAGTTTTTTCATTGAGCAGAGTTGCTGCCCAATACGTTCGACACGGTCCCAACGGAAATCAAAGGAGGAGATAGGGTATCCACCCCAGTCTTTCGCTGCGTAGAGATCCCACCGCCCGTTCGGGGGTATCGGATCACGCTTCGGGGAGCTCGGCCAGCCGCGCCGCCACGGTCATGGCAACATCGGCCGCTTCGCACTGCCCCCGCCGGTCCAACTCGAACGCTTGTTCGATCAATTCGAGGCGAAAGTCCGCCAGCGTGGCGGCGAGATCAGACTTTGGGGGCGATGCCGACGTAGTAGTCGATTTCGCTGTCGTCGGAGTTGATGTCAAAACGCTCATCGTAGAGTTCGAGTTCGACTTCCATCGTCGGCACGTAAGCCGAGCGCGGCAGCCAGGCGCCATAAATGTAGCCAAGGGTCTCGCCAAAGTTTTCGATCCGGCCGCGGTGGGTGAATCGGGCAAAGGTGCGGGCCGGGATCTCCCAGCGCACCATGTCGGCCGGGAGCGGTGGATCACCTGCGATCTTCACGCCGGCGATGTATTCCAGCTCGTCTTCCCGCGTCCGATCCTCCGGCGGCAGGCAACGGCAGGCCGCCCAGAAGGTGCCCGCCTCGGGCGCGCAGCCGAGCGAGCGCACCTCCCCCTGACGGGCCATGAACTGGCCCCACAGCGGCGGGATGACCTGCATGTTGTTGGAGTCAGGAGAGGTCGCGGCAATGAAGCGCGCGCTCAGCCCGGCGATGGCGAAGGCGGGCAGATCGAGGATGGTGGGTTCGAGATTCATATCGGTCGGCAGGAGTTGCAGATGCTCCGGCGGCAGCGGCAGGCGCATCCAGGTGACGTTGGGTTGAGGGTGGTTGCGGAACCCGCTCGGCGTGTGGCCGCTCTCCCGTCGGAACGCCCGGGTGAAGGCTTCATGCGATTCGAAGCCCACCGCGAGCGCGACATCGAGCAGCCGCTGTTCGGGTTCACTGCGCAGCATCCGCGCCGCCTCGGTGAGGCGCCGCCGACGCACATAACTGGCCACCGATTCGTCGACCAAAGCCATGAACACACGCTGGAAGTGCCACGGGGAGTAACCCGCCCGACGGGCGAGTTCCGCCATCGCCAGCGGGCGATCGAGATGCTCCTCAATCGCCGCCAGCGCGCGACGGATTTGGTCGAGAATAGGTTCGGTCACAGTCACAATCCCAACCTATCAAATGTTGTCCCGGCGCGACTTGATCATCTGTGCTAAAACGGCGTTCGCCCTGCTCAGACGTGCACGAGGGTTTTAAACCCGCCCCAGCTCATCTTCTTTGTATCGAAGGGCATGTTCCCGGGATCACACATCGCCGCGATCCGTTCGTCGGCCTGCACGAGCTTGTTCACCCGGTTCCGAGCCGCCTTGGACTTGTAGACGATCCAAGCAAAGACGATGACCTCGTCGGGACCGCATTTGAGCAGCTTGTCGTAGGGACGACCAAAGGGAACGTCGAGTTCGTCACTGACACACTCGCGGTAGTCCAAGGCGCCGTGCTCCTTCCAAATTTTGCCGGCGCCACGGGCGAGTTTCTTGTAGGCGGGCAGTTTCGCCCGCGGAATCACGAGCAGGTATCCATCAATGTAATCAGCCATGTTGTTCGGGGGTTGAGATGAATCCCGTCCTGTCGGGATAAATTGAATACAGGGCTTCAGCCCCGCGTCGCCAGGTCGAGTTGGACAAGGCCCTTCTCAAATTGGGCCCCCAGCATTCTGTCCATGTTGATAAAGACGGCCATGACCTTGCTGAGCTTGGTCATCGGACTCACCGCCACCCACTCGACGCGGGTGCCGGCGTCGGCCGGCATGAGCAGGAAGGTCGACTCCATCGTGCCGGCAAAGGGTTTGATGAACACCAGGTCCAGGGTCACCTGCTCGTGCGGCACACTCTGCGTGATGGTCATGCGGCCTTCGCCAACCTTGGCATTGCCCCGCCAGGCGTAGGTGGCGCCGACGCCCGCCGCCGGGCCGGTGTAAGTTCGTTCGAGTTTGGGGTCGAGACCTTCCCACGGCGACCAGGCTTGCCAGGACGGCAGGTGGTTGATGAGCGGAAAAACCCGATCCGGCGTCGCGCCCACCACGCGATGGCGGCGATAGGTGGCCACGTCGGGTTGGCGTGCGGCCAGTATCCAGATTACCAGCACAACCAGGCCGGCGAGGACGAGAATCGTAGGGAGCGTTGACATGACTATGTTGGTGTTACGCGGCGCCAAACTTGGCGGCGAAGAGCGGCCGGTAAGCCGCGCGGTGGCGCCACGCGAGGAAGAGTAACATGGCCACGAACATGAACGCGTTGGGCAAGCCGATCGGTTCCAGGGCCAGGTGAAACGCAATCGAATTTACGAAGAAGGGCGCCAGCACCACCAGCGCGAGCGGCACAAAGCGGTTGGCCAGCAGGAACAGGCCCGGCACCAGCAGGGTCGCGCCGATGAGCGGCATCATGTAGCCTGTGCCGACCAGCGCGGCGGAAAGGGCCATCGCCTTCTCCGGCATCACCAGGTCCGGCGGTGGCTGAATGAAGTTCAGGAAACCATTGAGGCCAAAAATCGTGCAACCGAGTCCCAGCAGGACGCGCACGAGGTGGGTGAGGATGGTGAGCCACTTGGCGCCGGGGTGGGATTCGCTCATGATGGGGGATGGTTGTGGGTTTCGATCAATCAGGCGCACGCGGCTTCGTCCTGGCAGACGCCGAGCAATTGATCGGCGGCGGCCCCCCAACCCATGCGAAAGCCCATGACGGCATGCTCCGTGGTCTTCTCCTGCGACCAATGCCGCGCGCTGGCCCGATAGGTCGTGCCGCCGCTGGTGGCGGACGACAGCTCAAACGCGCCGACCATGAACGGTTCGGCCGACAGCTGCCAGCCGGGCTTAATCGCATCGGTGAAGACCAAGCGCTCGTTTTCAACCACCTCGAGAATCGTGCCCAGCAGATCAACCCGCGTGCCATCGGGCCCTTCCATCACCGTGCGGCAACGGCCACCGGCGCGCAGCTCCCAGTCGACCACCGGCGTCGTCCAAGGCTGCGGGCACCACCACTCTTTGGTTCGCTTCGTGATCGCCCGCCACACGACCTCGGGCGCAACCGGAAACTCGCGCAGGATCACCAGTTCACGACACACCGCCGCGTCCGCCGGCGTGTCGCGCAGCAGGGCCTCCAGTCGATCGAAGTTTTCGTCGTTCTTGCCGGCCACAAACTCGCGCAGCGACGCGCAGGTCGCCTCGTCCTCGAAGATCATGTGCCACTCGATCTGCGTGCCCTCACCGTCGTCCTTGAAGTGCACCACCGCCGTGAAGATTGGCGCGACATCGTGTTTAAAAACGAGGCACTCCCCTTCCGCGACATGCAGGAAGACACTGTGGTTTTCGTAGTCCTTGCCGTCCGGGCCGTGCATGGTGAAGCGCCACTCGCCGCCCGGCCGGGGGTCGTAGTGGTAGAAGGTGTTGGTGAAGCCCGCCGGCCCCCACCACTTGGCGTGAAGATCCGGATGCGTCCACGCCGCGAACACCTGGGCGAGCGGAAACGGAATCGTGCGGACCGAGAGGATCTCATGATCGGCGCTCGGCGCGGTCGGAATGGTGTAGGGGGTGGCGTTGTTCATAGGATGTTACTGCAACGGGTCCGAGGACGCGATCCGGACACCCTGGACTTATTTTTCTGAAGTTTCGCTCGCGCGGTTGGCGGAGGCATAACTATCGCGAAACTGCACCCAGTCCATCAGGTTGTGATGGGGTCCGTTTTCCGCCCGTCCCTTCGGCATGATGTCATGCAACATGTAGGCGCCATCAAACTGCTCCGTGCCCCGCGAATAGGTCGAGTAGGTGTGAAACACCTGCCCCGACACATCCCGGTAAAAGACACTCAGCCCGGGCAACTCGTCACAGAACGCCGGTGAGGTGCCGAAATTGTAGAGCCGTTCACCCGCCTCGAATTGCTCCGCGGAGAACGTCACCCCGAAGTCCTGGTTAAAATCACTCTCGAGTGAGGAGACCCAGCGGAAGCGCCAGTCCATGCGCCGGCGAAACGCCTGCAAACGTTCCAAGGGCGCCCGCGAGACCGCCACGTAGCTGACATCGTGATTTTCCAAATGCGGCAGAATCCCGTCCATGTGATCGCTCCCGAAGGAACAACCTTTGCACGCTTCTTCCCAATCGGGTCCGAACATGAAATGACGCACCAGCAACTGGCTGCGCCCCGCAAACAGATCGACCAGGCTCACCGCGCCGGCGACGTCGGCAAACCGGTAATCCTTATCCACCCGCCGCCAAGGCAACGCCCGTCGGGCGGCGTTCAATTCGTCGCGGGCCCGCGTCAGCGCCTTTTCACGCACCAGCAGTTCACGGCGAGCGGACAGCCAAGCGTCCAGGGTAACAACGGGGTGGTCTGAAAGAGGGTCTGTCATGGTCAAAGAGAGATGAAGGGTTCGCCTTCTCAACGTGCGGTCCCCGTCCCACCCGGACATTTTTCGCGCAATTTTACGAAATATGTCCGACCCCTTCCATCTCACCCGTTGAAGCCCAAACCACCCTCCATCTCCCCGCTCGCCATGTCCCGCTCCCACCTCCTCCTCTTTCGCAACACCGGACCGGAAACCCACGCGCACCTCACCGCCGAGGAACGCCAGCAACTCGTCGAACGCTGGAACGCCTGGTTCGTCGGTCTGCGTGATGCCGGCAAGGCCCTCGATGGCCAGCCGCTCGAACTGACCGGCTCCATCGTCTCCGGCCCCGGCGGCAAACGCGTCACCGATGGTCCCTTCGCTGAGAGCACCGAAGCCGTCGGCGGTTACGTCATGCTCAGCGTCGCCGACATGGCCGAAGCCACCGCCATCGCCCAACAGCACCCCGGCCTCGAATACGGCCTCATCATCGAGGTGCGTCCCCTGCCCGACACCTGCCACCTCGGCGTCGTGACCGGCCCGGCCTGAAACCCACGTCGTCTTCGTTTTTCGTCTTCCCGTGCCCCCGCCCTTCCCGGTTCCCGCGCCCCAGCCTGAGCCTTCCGGCCAACCCGGCGCGCTGGTCGAAAATTTTTTCCGCGAGGAATCCGGGCGCCTGCACGCCGCCCTGCTCCGCCGCTTCGGCTTGCACAACCTCACCCTCGTCGAGGATGCCGTGCAGGAAGCGATGCTGCGCGCTCTGCGCACGTGGGCCATGGGGGGGGTCCCGCCCAACCCGTCCGCCTGGATCAGCCGCGTCGCCATCAACCACGTGCACGACGCCCTGCGCCGCCACGGCACCACCAACGCCAAACAGGATGAGGTCACCCGGCTCGAAACCGACCGCCAAAGCGACCATGTCCTCCCCGCGCCAGCGGACGAGGCCATCACCGACGATACCCTGCGACTGCTGTTCACCTGTTGCCATCCGGTGCTGCCCACCGATGCCCAGGCGGTCCTGGCCTTGAAGACCCTCTGCGGCTTCAACCTCACGCAAATCGCCCGCGCCTTCCTCGCCACCGAAAGTGCGATCGAGAAACAACTCACCCGCACCAAGGCCCGTCTGCGCGAGGCCAACGTGCCCTTCGGCCTGCCCGATCCCGCCGAACTTCCGGCCCGCCTCGAAGGTGTGCTCGCCACGCTCTACCTGCTCTTCAATGAGGGCTACAAAGCGTCGCTCGGTGACGAACTGTTGCGCGAGGACCTCTGCCACGAAGCCGTGCGCTTGACCGAACTTCTCGTCGCTCACCCGGCCGGCGATCATCCCGCCGCCCACGCCTTGCTCGCGCTCATGCTCCTGCACAGCGCACGCTTTCCGGCCCGCCTCGGCAGCGATGGCACCCTCCTGCGGCTCGGCGACCAGGATCGCACCGCGTGGGATCAAATCGCCATCGACGCCGGTCTGCGCCACCTCGCCCACGCCGCCGCCGGTGACGCCCTCACCGAATACCACCTCCACGCCGGTATCGCCGCCTGTCACTGCGTGGCGGCCGACTTGGACAAGACCGACTGGCCCCGCATCCTCGCGCACTACGACGCCTTGCTCGCCCTCAAGCCTTCCCCGGTCGCAGCTCTCAACCGCGCCGTCGCGGTCGCGAACTGCCACGGCCCGCGCGCCGGTCTCGATGCCATCGACGCCATCCCCGACGTCGACCGCCTCGCCACCCAACACCTGCTGCACGCCGTGCGCGGTGAATTGCTGAACCGACTCGGGCAACACGCCGAGGCCGTGACCTGCTTCCGCCGCGCGCTGGCCCTCGCCCGCGTCGCCCCCGAGCAGGCCCACCTCGCGCGCCAAATCGAACAACTCGAACAGCCCCCAGCCTGACTTCTGCGCATGGCCTCCTGCTGTGAAAGACCCTCGCGTGGTCATGACCGTTCGGGCAACGACCGATTTCGAGCGGGTGTTGCCAGCCCTGCGCGACCTGGCCGCCCAATGGGTGGAACGCATGCGGCGGGAGCTTCCGGTCGACTGAGTCGCGGCTGGCACCGCGCAGATGCTTGCGGCCGGACGCCGATCAACCGTTTCCCTTTTTGACGCCCTGCCATGCCGGACCCCGAAGCTCCCTCTCTGGACGAACAGCCCGTTTCCGTGGGCCGCGCCATCCTGGATGCGCTGCGCGGCGTGCCGCACGACTACACCGTCCTGCCGCTGAAGCGCGCCGTGCTGCTCCTCGCCGTGCCCATGGTCATGGAGATGATCATGGAGTCGCTCTTCGCACTGGCCGACGTGTTCTGGGTTTCCCACCTTGGCCGCGACGCCATCGCCGTGGTCGGGCTCACCGAGTCGCTCATGTCCACCATTTACGCGGTCGGCTTCGGTATCTCCTTCGCCGCCGGCGCCATCGTCGCCCGACGTATTGGCGAAAAGGATACCGTCCGCGCCGCCCAGGCCGCGGGTCAGGTCATTCTGCTCGGCGCCACCCTGTCGACCTTGCTCGGCCTGGCGCTCGGCCTCAACGCCTCGCGCTTGCTGACCCTCATGGGCGCCGAGCCCGCGGTGGTCGAACTCGGTCACTCCTTCGCCACCATCATGTTCGGCGGCAACGCGACGGTGTTCCTGATCTTCCTCATCAACGCCGTGTTTCGCGGCGCCGGTGATCCCGCGCTCGCCATGCGCACCCTCATCCTCGCCAACGGCCTCAACCTCATCCTCGACCCGTGCTTCATCTTTGGTTGGGGCCCCTTCCCGGAACTCGGCCTCAATGGCGCCGCCGTCGCCACCAACCTCGGCCGAGGCATCGGCGTGGTCTACCAGATCTGGCACCTCACGGGCGACCGCGGCCGGCTCTCCCTGCACTGGTCCGACCTGAAACCGCGGCCCGAGGCGTTCACCATCCTGCGCACCTCCGCCAACGGGGTCGCCCAAATGCTCATCACCACCACCAGTTGGATCGGCCTGTTCAAGATCCTGGCCGTCTTCGGCAGCGCCGCGGTCGCGGGCTACACCATCACGATCCGCCTCATCATCTTTGCCCTCATGCCTGCCTGGGGATTGTCCAACGCCGGCGCCACCCTGGTCGGCCAAAACCTCGGCGCCCGCGCCCCCGACCGTGCGGAGCAGGCCGTGCGCATCGCGGTGCGTTACAACGTGATCTTCCTCGGCCTGGTCGGCATCGTGTTCATCGCCTGCTGCCGCCCCCTCATCGGGGTCTTCACGACCGATCCGGCCGTCACGGTGCACGCCGTGCGCTCGCTGTGGATCGTGAGCCTCGCCTTCCCTCTCTACGCCGCCGGCATGTGTCTCGAAGGCACTTTTAACGGCGCCGGCGATACGTGGACGCCCACCCGCCTGAACTTCTTCACGATGTGGCTGGGGCAGGTGCCGCTCGCCTGGCTGCTCTCGTCGCCACTGGACCTCGGCCCCACCGGCGTGTTCATCGCCGTGCCGGTCTCGTTTTCGGCGCTCACCACGTGGAGCTGGCTGCTCTTCCGGGCCGGCCACTGGAAAGCTCACGTGGTCTGAAATAATTATTCCGAAATTAGGGTCTTTACCCTAGTCCTGATTTTACCTAGGCCTGCGCTTGTTCATCACAACGTATGGCCACTTCGTTCGCTCCTGTTTCGTCCTCCGCCCGCCCGCTGTCCGACAATGCTTTCGCCGCCGGCGAAACCCACCTCCGCTCCTTCATCACGGAGCAACTCAGCGATTACGGGGCCGAAATGGAGATCGCGAATGATGCCTGGGCCCTGCTCGCGGTCCCGCGAGCCGACGCCGATGCCGACTTCATCGCCCGCGGGGTCATGGAGAATGCCACGTTCCCGTGGAAAATCGGCAGCTCCGACGACGATGCCTGGACCATTTTTTACGTCGACACCGCCACGCGCGCGACCGCCCGCCACTGGCTCGATCACCAGCACCGTTGGCTGGAGGGCCAACCCTTTCAGCCCTCTCCGACCCAACTCGCCGAGATCGCCACGCTCGTGGAATCGGCCATGCCTCACCGCGTCGCGCGGGCGCTGGTCGATGCCGCCGCCCGCGGCGAGCTGCCCCCAGCGGTGATCCGCACCGCGGCCGAAATTCGCGCCCTGCTCGATCGCCTGCACCGCCAGGAGCCCACCTTTCTCGCGGCCGTGCTGCTGCTCGTCGAACACCACCTCATCGACCTCCTCGAGCTCTACCGCACACTGGAACAGGAGGATCTCGATATCCTCAACGAGCTCACTCAAGGCAACGTCTCCAACGATCCCTTCCTGCTCAACCGCCAGACCGCCGCCGCCGGCCTGCGCCGTCAGTTGATCGATCTCAAAATTCTCAACCCCCTTGATCAGCGCAAACACACCGAGGCGGCCAACCCCTACCAACAGATCACCCGCCTGCGCCGCCAGGCCGATGGTCGGGTGCTGCTGCGCATCGACGGCATCGATCAGAGCGTCGATGCCGCCTCCTTCCGCGAGAGTCTGGTCAAGATCCGCCAACGCGAAAACCGCGGTATCGACTCCCTTACGCCCGACTCACGCACGCCGTGGGCCACCGACGAACGCGCCTACCATCTGCGCTTCCTGCGCCAGCTCTGCGCCCAACACCCCCGCCTCCGCACCGCTGATCTGTTGCACATGATCGATCGCGCGCTGGACGCCTAGCGAGACGGAACAATCGGCCACGGAGGGCACCGATAAACCCGGAGTCCCGCAGCACCGCGCCCGGTTTTATCCGTGGTTATCCGTGCCATCCGTGGCTGAAAAGAAGCTGAAGCTTTCCCCAGGGGCTCATCAAAAATGCACGACCGTGAGGTAGCGGTCGCGCGCGATTGTTTGCGACATGCCGTGCTGGGAAAGCTGCTTGGCGAAAACCAGCGCGGTGTGGCTGCCGTCGTCGTTGTCATAAAAAACCACATACACCTCGGCATTCGGTTTCACGCGTGAGCCCGCCATCGAGAGCGGCAGCTTGATCTCGCTGCTGAAACGCCGCGCCAGCTCGACCCGCGACTCATCGGGATAAGCCATGCGCACGCGGTTGGCTTTGACCTCGTTGTCCCAATTCACCACGCCCCGCAGAATCACGAAACCGGCATAGGGACGATCGGCGACCTGCGCCCACTGCTCGGGCGGATAGAAGTCCCGAATCTCTTCGTTCGGCAGATGACCGTTACCCACCAGCGTGTGGGTCAGGTTCGGCGACACGGTGGTCGGCACGGATTCACAGCCGGCAAGAAGGAGCCAGCTGCACAGCAGCATGGACGCGGACACAAGGGATCTAAGAAACATAAACTTACCAAGTTGAGGTGCGCGGCCAGCACCCCGAGTCGTCTCCTCAAATCGCTGCGAACGCGAACCTGAATTGTCCCTCAGTTTTTCCGCTGCATCGTGCGCACCACGTCGCGCGCTTTCTCGCCCTCGATCACGGCCACCGGACTCGCCCCGTCGTTGCTGTCCGCTTCGGCCCCGCGATGCACTTTCTTCGGGATGTGGCTGCCGAGCGTGTAAACCGTCTCGTAGGTCTCCGCCTTGACCTTCTGGGCTTCCGGCGAGAGGCCATTCGTCGAGCACCCGGTTAAGGTCCCCAGCGCCAACACCAAAAGCACGGCCCGCAAGCTTCGCATCACAGTGACCGTAACCATCCGAGTTCAAGGTCCACGAAAGCGAGACCATCGCGACCAAACCCCGTTTTACCGCGACGAAATGCAGGCCGCTTGCGCTTTTCGGGAGCCGAATTCCCTTTTCTCGGTCTGAGCCCCCAAACCCGACTCCCCTCCAGCCATGCTCTTCACTCGTAAAATTGGCGCCATCCTGCGTGGCAAAGCCACTCCGTTTCAACTCATCGCCGGTTGCACCCTCGGCGCGATGCTCGGCTTCGTCCCGAGCTTCGGCACCGCCCCCGGACTCACCCTCGTCCTCGCCCTGCTGCTGGTGCTGATCAACGCCAACCTCTTCCTCGCCGCGCTCGTTGGGGCCATCGCGAAACTGGCCTCACTCGCACTGCTTCCGATCAGTTTTCACCTCGGTCGCTTCTTTCTCGACGGCCCGACCGAGCCGCTATTCCGCGCGCTCATCAACGCGCCCGTCACCGCCCTGCTCGGCATCGACAACTACGCCACCACCGGCGGACTCGTGCTCGGCACCCTGCTCGGCGCCGCCACCGGCTGGACCGTCAGCCGCGGCGTGACCCGCTTCCGCCAGCGCATGGCCAACTCGCGCGAAAATTCCCAGAAATACCGCCAATGGGCCGACCGCGGCTGGGTTCGCTGGGGCGTCTTCATCCTCGCCGGCGGCGGCCTCAAGGATCCCGACTACGCCGCCCTCGCCCAGAAACGTGTGGGCAACCCCATCCGCCCCCTCGGCGTCGCGCTCGTGGTGTTCGCCACCGTGCTCATCGTCGTCGGTGCCAAGTTCTTCGCGCCCGCCATCGTCACCACCGCGCTGCGCGACGGTCTCGAACGCGCCAACGGCGCCACCGTCGACCTCACCTCCGCCGACCTCGATCTCGGTGCCGGACGCCTCACCGTTGAGGGCCTCGCCGTTGCCGATCCCAACCAACTCGACACCAACCTGCTCGAAGCCGACCGCCTCGAAGCCGACGTCAGCGCCAGCGACCTCCTGCGCAAGCGCCTGACCCTCGATCGCATCGTGCTCCACAACGCCCGCCTGCAGACCGCCCGCCGTGTGCCCGGCGACCGCGTCACCCCCGCGCCCGACGAAGGTCCCTTCATCAAACTGCCCGACGCCGGCTCCATCGACGACTACCTCGCCAACGCCCATATCTGGCGCGAACGCCTGGCCCAGGCCAAACAATGGCTCGACCGCATCAACCCCGGTTCACCCGACGCCGAAAGCGAATCGTCCACCAATGGCGAAACGTGGTCCGACCGTCTGCAACGTATGGCCGAAGAATACGGTTACGCGAACGTGAGTGCCGACCACCTCGTGACCGACGCGCCATTGCTGCTCATCCGCGAACTCGACGCCGCCGGGGTGCAAGCCTCGTGGTTGCCCGGCGAGACCCTGCACATCACCGGCCACAACCTCTCCACCCAACCGTGGTTGCTCGCCGAACCCGCCCGGGTGCAGGTCAGCTCCTCGGCCGACACCCTCGGCCTCACCGTCGCTGCCGGCGCCACCAACGAGCTCACCGCTCACTACCGCGGAATCCCCACCGCCAAGCTGGCCGACAGTTTGAAGCGCAGCGAACAAGGCACGCCCCTGCTCGAAGGCGGCACCATCGACCTCGCCTTCACCGGCGCCTACGTGCCCGCCGAAGGCACCATCAACGCCCCGCTGGATGTGACACTGCACAAGACCACCGCGAACATCGCCGGCCGCGCCGTCCCGCTCGACAACTTCACCGTGCCCATCGGCCTCGCCGGTTCGCTCGATAACCCTTCGATCAAGATCGATCCCTCGCTCGTCACCAACCTTGCCAAAAAAGCCGGCACCAACCTGCTGAAGGAAAAGGTCGGCGAAGAACTCGGCGACAAAGCCGGCGGTCTCCTCAACGGCCTCGGCGGACTGCTCGGCGGCAAGAAAACGGAGGAACCGCCGCCGAACGGCGGCAACTAGGACTTCCGCTTCTCGTCCTCGGGCAAGACCAATTCGGGTTCAGGTGGACGCGGCGGCACCGGAAATCCCATTTTCACCAGCAGTCGTTCCGCCACCAACCGGTAGGCTTCACCCGTGAAGTCGGAGGAGATGAGGGCTTCGCAGGCTCGCCGCGCACGGTCGGTTTCCCCCGTCCGATGCGCCGCGACCGCGAACGCGGCGAGCGCTCCGTCGGTGTCGCCATTGCCTTCAATCGCGGCGAGTTGCGCCTTGATCGTTGCCAGCGTCCCGGCATCGACCGCCGGCGCGAGGGCTTCGGTCCAGCACAACATTTCCCCGACGCAGGTCAGGTGCGGTTCGCGGTGAAGGGCGAGTCTGCTCCACTGGCGAAGTTCGTCGACCCGAGGGGCATCCAGGGTGGTCGTGAGCAATGTCTCGGCGACCAACGCTGCCGTCCGCTCCCGCCCGAACAGACTTTGTTCAAACAGGAGGTGGGTGCCCAGATCGAAGACCTCACGCGAAACCTGCCCTTCCTCAATCATGAGGCGCAGTTGCGCCATCGCCTCGTCATCCCGCTTCCACCCCCGACAGGCCTCGACCAACAGCGGGCGCAGGGCCGGACTCGCCAGCTCTTTGCCCAGAATCAAGTTCAACGACTCCTCGCTGGCCGGAACCTTCTGGTTGCAGATCTGGATCAGCACAAAGAGGTCCCGCATCTCCTGGGTCTTCACCTCCAGTTCCGTCACGACGAAATCCAAGGCCTCCGGCGGAAAGGAGTAGAGTTTCACATTAAACTTCTCGCCGTTCATGAACCGGGAGAGGCGCTCATTGCACTCCTTCCACGTCATGCCGAAGACGGACTGAAAGCGGGCCTCGGTCGGCTTGACGCCCGCCCGCAGCAAGGCCGCCCAGCGCAGCAGTTGATCGAGGCGCCCCGGCTCCTCCCGCGTCATCATGAAGTGCACAAACAACGCGGCCTGCCCGTTGAAATAGTGCACCGCATTCGTGTCCCGCGTGTAAGTCGAGGAGGTGGTGGTCATGCTGAAGAGCTCGTCCCACTCCAACCAACTGCTGCGATCCCGCATCCACTGCACCCGCAGGTTGCCGTCCCCGACCCGCAGCCCGCCTTTGCTCGGTCGGCATGTTTCGAAATAGTAGGCAAAGCCGTTGTTGAGCGCGAGGGGCATGCTCAGGTTCATCCAATTGAGCTCGTTCCGGGTCAGAGACGCCCAAAGCACGTTGATCCCTCGATCCTGCCAGTCGTATTCGACCACGCTGCCGGCCTGGAACCAGTCGAGACTGGACACTGCGACGCGCCACTCCACCTCGCCCTTGGAGCGCAGTTTGCGCCAGTCGGAGCCCAGGGTCGGCAACACGATGAGGGCTGGCGAGCGACTCAACGGCCGGCGCCCAAAGGTGACCTGCGCCACCAGATGCAGCATCTCCATCTGCCGGATGATCGGCCGCACCTCCTTGAGCGACGCATCCGTGTAGACGATGAAGTTGGGCGACCGCAGTTTGGTCCAGCCCTTGAACTCCACCGTCTGCGCCGTGATTTCGTAGGGCGACATCATCACAACGTCGTCCGCGCCCCGCACCCGGCCGAGCAGGATCAAGGCTAACATCAGGACTCGTCCGCGACTTGAGCACGAAAAGGATGTGGCGGTCATTTCAGAGATCCCCCGGGACGGGCACCGACGGCAACCTTGTCGTGCTTTTGTTGATACCTTGGGCGCCCAGGCGCTGGGCGTCCGCCACGTTGTCCAGTGACACCATGGTGCGCGGCACGCCTTCGAACCGGGCGAGCGCCTCCTCCGCGCCTTCGAGCGTCCACTCATCCGGCTCGAAGCGCGGCAGCTTGCGCAGAAAATCCACCGCCTGGGCTTTTTGGCCAATGCGTTCGTAACTCAGCGCCAGGGCCAGCAGCGTGGAGGCCTTCTTTTTCATGCGCGGAAAATGCCGCTGCACCGAATTGACGTTGGCCGCGCTGAGCGAGTCGGAGCACGCCTCCACCCACGCCAACATCTCATAGGCCGCATCCATTTCGGGCTCCGCCTGCAAAGCCGCGACCAACAGGGCGCGCAATTCCTGGGTGGTTTCCTCCGGTAAACGCAGGTCCATTGATGCGCGGGTGAACCAACGCTTCCACTCATGCTGCGCAAGTTCCCGCAAAACCGCGGAGTTCGTCGTGCCCAGTCTGCGCGCCTGCTCCCAATACTCGATCGCAGCCTCGAATTCCTGTTTCTGCCAAGCAACCGCCCCGAGTGCTTCATAGATACGGGGGTCTGCGTCGTCACCGCGTCCCGCCTGGAGCAACGCGATCGTGCCCGCCGCCGAGCCGGACGTGCGCAAGGCCAACGCCGCCAACCGCACGCGGATTTGGTCCACCGACAGCGCCTGCCGCGCGTAGCTCTCCTTCGGCGGCAGATCCGGCAGCGGAACTTTGCCATAGGTGTAACGACCGCGCCGCACATACTTTGCGAGCTGCTTCTCCATCTTGTCGTAGTCGATCTTAAAGCAGTCCTCGAACAGCGACTTCATGTTGGTCCGCGCCAGCCGGGCCTCGTCCCCGGCGACCGCCAGGAAGCGCTCGACCTGCGCCGGCTCAAACTTGTGTTTTCCGTAACGCAGGTAGTGCAACAAGGCCCATGACTGCGCGTAAAAAAGGCCAATGTGGTTGTCTGACTTGAAATACTGCGACCCGTAACCCGAACGGAAGAGCGTCTCCAAGGGGATGAGTCGCTCGTTCTGGAGCGACAACAATCGGCCGATCTGCGGATGCCCGATCGTGAGCTTGCCGCCCTCTATTTTGAAACCGGCCAACAATTCCGCCATGCCTTCGTTGAACCAAGTCGGCGGCTCACTTTCCACCGCCCGAAACAGATGGTGCACATACTCGTGAAAGGCGACTTTCCGCGCTGTCTCCCGATCTTGCGACGGTCGCAACAAAATCGTCGCCCGATCCGGCCGCCCCACGTAGAGACCCGCCAGTCGCACCTCCGAGTCTTCGCGGTGGCGGCTGTAGAAATCGAAATCCCGACCCTTACCGAACGCGAACACGGTTACCGGGATGCGCTTCCGTTCCCGCTCGCCCCGTTCCCCGAGGAACACCGCTCGCAACACCTCCATGTCGTGCAGAACACTCCGCGCGTCCGACTCAGAGTCGTTGCTATACAACTCGAAGTTGGCCGACTCATAACGGCTCCAGCTTCCGTCGATTCCAGGCAGCAGCTCGGCTTCGCTCAACTGGGCTACCACGGGGGGGAGGCCCCACAACATCGCAAAAAGGCAAAGCCATCGTCGCCCCACCAAGACCATCCTGCCCCATGGGGCCATCGGCATTCGGAGTTTCATCACAATCAGGTATTTGAGGCGGCCAGCCGATCCACCCAAATGACATTCCCGCGCCGCGCCAAGACCGGGTTTCGCCCAGCCGGTCAAAATTACCGCATTGACAGAACTGCGCGATCGACGGACTCGTTGCGCCGTCCTTAGGGGCGACCCGTCATGGGTCTGAGATGTCCACAACGCTTCGGCAGCGTGGCGGTCCCTTTGAACCTGATCCGGTTGATACCGGCGTAGGAAAAGGAACCGTATACACTCCGTTTCAGCGCCCAAGGCCGGATCTCCAATCCTCCGATTCGAGATCCAAACATGAAACCCTCCCACACCTCCGCCTTGAGCGGATGTCTGCTCGCCCTCGCGGCCCTGCCCGCGGTGGCGCAACAAACTGTCGAGCTCGACACCGTGGTCGTCACGTCCGACCTCTGGTCCTCCGAACTCGCCCGCACCAGCGCCTCGGCCACCGTCTTCGGTCCGGCCGCGCTCGCCGCCAACGGCACCCAGGCCTTCGGCGACCTCATCAACGCCACGCCCAACCTCACGTGGACCGGCGGCACCTCGCGACCGCGTTATTTTCAGATTCGTGGCATCGGCGAAAACTCCCAATTCGAAGGCGAATCGCCCGACTCTTCGGTGCGCTTCCTCATCGACGATCTCGACTTCACCGGACTCGGCGGCGCCGCGACATTGTTTGACGCCCAACAGGTCGAGGTCCTCCGCGGTCCGCAGGCCGGCGCCTTTGGCGCCAACGCGGCTGCCGGTGTCATCAAGGTGGTGACCAACGGCCCGACCGACACCTTCACCGGTTACACCGAAGCCACCGTCGCCGAGGACAACACCCTGAGTGGTGGCCTCGCCTTCGGCGGACCGCTCAGCGACACCGCCGGCTTCCGGATCGCCGCCCAGCGCACCACCGCCGACGGCTGGCGCCACAACGCCTTCCTCAACCGCGACGACACCAACGCGATCGACGAGACCTTCCTGCGCCTCAAGCTGCGCTTCACCCCGACCGCCACCTGGGTGTGGGACACGACCGCCTTCTACGCCGATCAAGCCAACGGCTACGACGAGTTCTCCCTCGATAACACCGGCTTCACCACCCACTCCGACGAGCCGGGCTTCGATACCCAGGAAGCCTTCGCCGGTTCGCTCAAAGGCGTCTACACCGGCGACGCGCTCACCTTCACCACCAAGACCGCTTTCACCACCGCCGACTCGCTCTACAGTTACGACTCCGACTGGACCGACGCCGCCGATCCACGTGGTTACGACCTCTTCCTCGAGTTCCACCGCGACCGCGACATGTTCAATCAGGAGCTGCGCCTCGACGGCACGCTGAATGATTCCCGCTGGACCGTCGGCGCCTACTACGAGTCGCTCGAGGAGCACACCTTCCTGACCGCCGGTTTCGGTGACGCCAACCAGGACTTCGACGCCACCACCACGGCGGTATTCGGTCAGTGGGGACAAGACCTCGCCCGCGGCACGCGCCTCATCGCCGGCCTGCGCGTCGAGGACTACGAACTCGACACCGAGGTCGAGTTTCGCGGCGCCTTCGATTTTTCCGACACCCTCGTCGGCGGCAAAGTCGTGCTCGAGCAGGACCTCACTTCCAATACGCTCGCCTTCGCTTCCGTCACCCGCGGCTACAAGGCCGGCGGCGTGAACATCTACAACTACCTCATCGTGCCCGACGAAGGGCCCGACACCTACGCCACCGAGATCATGTGGAACACCGAACTCGGTCTGCGCACCCGCAGCGCCGACGGCCGTTTCTCGGGCGAGCTTGTCGCCTTCTACCTCGATCGCGACACCCCGCAGGTCCGCGACTCCGCCGGCTTCGGCGGCACCTTCACCTACTTCGTCGACAACGGCCAGAGCGCGCACATCAGCGGCGCCGAGGCCAGCTTCACCGCCCTGCTCGCCGATGGCTTCACCGCCTACGGCAGCGTCGGCCTGATGGACTCGCACCTGGACGCCTTCACCCTCAACAACACCGCGCAGTCGCCCGCCGGCGGTCGCGAGCTCGCCAACGTGCCGAGCACGACCTACTCGATCGGCGGCCGCTACGAAGCCAGCAACGGTTTCTGGGCCAGCGCCGAGCTCAACGGCCGCGACGCCTACTTCGAGTCCAACACCCACGGCGAAACCCGCAGCGGCTTCAACGTCGTCAACGCCTCCGTCGGCTATCGCAGCGGTCCGTGGGCGCTCACGCTCTGGGCCCGCAACCTCTTCGACGAACGCTACGAAAAACGCATCTTCTACTTCGCCAACGCCGGCCCCGACTGGCTCGACACCCGCTACGAGTCTCCCGCCGACCCCCGTCAACTCGGCGCGACGGTGCGCTACAGCTTCTAGCCTCCCCGTCGGCTCCTCGATTCGCCTCAGCCCGCAGCCCATCCGGCGGCGGGCTGTTTTATTGCCCACGCCGGTGACGCAGTCCAAGCTCGCGACGATGAAAACGGTCGCCACCTACTCCATGCCGGCCGAAACGCTCGTGCCCCTTTCCCGGTTGCGCGACGCGGGTATCGACGCCGTCACCCGCGATGAAGCCACGCTTCAACTCAACTGGATGTGGTCCAATGCCATCGGTGGCGTGAAAATCGACGTGCCCGATGATCAGTTGGAAGACGCGCGCGCCATCCTGCACGACATCACGACGGCCGAGGGCGTGCTGGTTTGCCCGCATTGTGCTTCGCAACACGTCACCGTCGCGCCACTGCGCCCGGTCAGCGCCCTGACCTTGCTCCTCGCCTACTTTGCCTGGCCTACTTCACGCCTGAGGGTCACCTGCCTCGACTGCGGCAAGTCCCACAACGCACCGCGAACCGGTTGACCCACGCGCCCTCCCCTTCACGACGTGAAACTCAGCCGTCTTCTTCTCGTTCTACTGCTCTGCCCACACGGAATTCGTGCGGAGATTCAGGACGCTCCGCCCGCCCAACCGGACCCGGCTCAACGCTACCTGATCTATCTGCACGGCGGCATCCTGGCGGGAACGGACGGGACGGCCGAAAGCCCGCTGTTTGGTCCCTACAACTATGACGGCATCCTGCGCGCGTTCGCCGACGCCGACTTTTATGTGATCAGCGAAATTCGCCCCAACAATGACCTCGATGCCCACGTGCAGCGCACCTTGGCTTGGATTCAACAGCTGCGCGACGGTGGGGTGCCGCCGTCACAGATCGCCGTCGTCGGTGCCTCCATGGGGGGTGTCATTGCAGGTCGGGTTTCTCATGTGTTGCGCGAACCGGAAGTGCGTTTCGTGCTTATCGCCAGTCTTTACGATATGGCCTCACTGCCCCCCGTGCCACTAAGCGGTCGGGTGCTGTCGATTCACGACGAGTCAGACGAACGCGCCTGGGTGGACGAAGCGTATCTTCAACCAGGTCCTCTGCTCCCCGCCTCTCGGGTGGAGATCCCCGATACCGGTTTGGGCCACGGTTTGCTCTACACGCCGCACAAAGCGTGGCTGAATCCCACCCTCGAGTGGTTGCACTGACGACAGCCGGATCCGTCCAGATCCTTCGCTCGTAGCCATCGCCACCGCTGAAAGTCCACGGTCGCATCGTCGCCGCAGGTTATTCGTCGACCGCGAAGGATTGACCCGATGGCACTTGCCCTCTCCCCTTCGACCCAGCTGGCCGCAACCCCCATCCCTATGAAAAAAGTTCTGTCAGCTATTCTCGGCGCGAGCCTGCTCGTTGGTGCCGCCCTCGCCCAAAATGAGCCCAAGCCGGCCACTGAGGCGCTCGTTCGCCAACTCCTCGAAGAGACCAACGTTCGCGCGATGCTCGATCAAATGATCCCACAGATCCGCAGCATGAGCCAGACCGGCTTCGATCAAGCGCTCGCTGGGCAACCGATCACCGATGCTGAGCGCGCGATCATCCAACGCTCTCTCGACAAGGTCTCCGAGGTGATCCAAGAGGAGCTCAGTTGGGAGCGGCTTGAGCCACTCTACGTCGAAATCTACACCAAGGCACTGACTGAGGACGAGGTGCAGGGCATGATCGATTTTTACCGAACCCCCGCAGGCAAAGCCGTGTTGACCAAGCTCCCGGCCATTACCCAGCAAGCCATGACCAGCATGCAGGCGCGGATGGGATCAATGACACAGAAGCTGCAACGCATCCAGGAAGAGACGATGGCGGAACTCTCCGCCGCACGGTCTCCGGTCCTCGAACCCTGACCCGACCAACTGTATAGCCCCGGCCGTCGCACCATTGCCTCGCCGGGGCGATTGACCGCGCCGGGGCGTCGGATTGGATGAAACCATGGGCCAACGCTACGACCACATCCCGGAAGCGCAGATCGAGTTCATCGCTCGCCAAAAGATTTTCTTCGTCGGCACGGCCGGCGGCGCCGACACCCGCGTCAACATCTCCCCCAAGGGCATGGACTCCTTTCGCGTGCTGTCACCGAATCGGGTCATGTGGCTCAACGTCACCGGCAGCGGCAATGAGACCGCCGCCCACTTGCTCGAGAACGCCCGCATGACCCTCATGTTCTGCGCCCTCGAGGGAAAGCCGCTCATCCTGCGCCTCTACGGCACCGCCACCGCGATTCACCCGCGCGACGCGTCATGGGAAGAGCACTACAGCCGCTTCGCCCCCCTGCCGGGCGCCCGCCAGATCTTCGATCTTGCCGTCGAGCTGGTGCAGACCTCCTGCGGCATGGCGGTGCCTTTCTTCGACTACCGCGAGGAACGCGAACAGTTGAGCGATTGGGCGCGCACCAAGGGCACCGACGGTATTTCGGACTACTGGACGCAGAAAAACCAGCTGAGCCTCGACGGGAAGCCGACCCACATTCTGAACTAACCGGCAAGCTCACTTCCGCACGTTGAAGTGCAGGACGGGACCGCGCCCGGTCTCGTCCTCCGATGCAAAGAAGCTCGGCGAGATCGCGCCCAGCGGACGGATGAGCAGACCTTTCGTGGTGCCGTCGAGCAACCGTTGCATCACGGGTCGCGACAGCGTGAACCAGGCTTTGCCGCCCGGCGCCGGAGCGGGCTCGAGGTCGATGATCATCTGGGTGTTGAACACCTCCGCATACGGCGCGCCGCCGGTGAGGGAATCCCACGTGACCTGCTCCTGTGTCCACGCCGGATCACCGCCCAGGATTTCGATGATGCGCACCTTGCCAAACTCCTCGGCGAGGTCGCGCCCAAACGCACCACGGTAATCGCCGCCATCCGCCAGCGCGGCGGTGGTCAGCTCCAAGACACCCGCACCCGCCACCTTCGCCTTGGCAAGCGGCCCAAAATCCCACCGCAGCACCGCCCATTGGTGCGCGTTGACCGACAACACCCGCGATGGGCGCCCGGTCGCTCCATTCAGGCGCCAGTCATTGAGATTCACCGCCGGGAAATCCTGATTGATCAGACTGTCCTGTGAAACAATCCGATGTTCGCCAAAACTCTCCACCGGCGGCACCGGCGGATGGTAGAGCAATGACTCGCCCAAGTCGCGCCCGGCGGAGGCCTTCTTAACCACGTCGGCCCGGTAATAATCGACATCGACCGCGTAACGATCAGGTCCGAGGTCCGTCGCGCAGAACTGCACAAAAACCTGATCCCCGGGCTGCGCGTCAAAATGCTCGGTCGTGAAGCTGATGATCTTCCACTCGTTCGCCGTTGGGATGTCATATTCGCGCAGGTGCTCATGGTAGTCGGTCGTGCGCGAGGTATTGAGCATGAAGTTCACCCGCCGCGGCGCGACACTGGTGCGCACGCGCGCTTCGACCCGGAGTTCATAGGCGGGGTCGGCCAGTTTCGCCAAATCAAGCGCAGCGGAGATGTCGCGCTTGATGAAGCTATACCACACCACGTGGCGGTCCGCCGTGGCGTCGATGTTGAGCCGGGCAAAGCCGTCCATCGGCACCACCTCCACCTTGGCGTCTCCGTCTCCGGCGACCGCAAACCAGCCCTCGATCTCGGTGCCGTTAAAATCGTCCCGGAACTGGGCCGGGAGGATCGATGCCGTGCAGGACAGAAGGGCGAACAAGGTGGCGCGGGGAAAAGGCATGACAAACAGGGTTTGCGGAACACTGACCCCAATACGGTATCACAAGCAATGCCCGCCGCGCCGGTCCCCGGCGCATCTTGGTTTAGCTTCATCCCCCCCTCCCCCCAGCTTTCCCCGATGCTCGCCCGCCACCGCGCTCGCATTTTCGCTTGGTGCTTCATCGGTGGCGCGGCCGCGTATGTCTCCGCCCAGGATGCGCCGCCGGTCACGAGTCCGGCCTACCTCGATCGCTTCACCGGCACCTATCGGCACCAGTCGGTCGAAACGATGACGATCACCCGCGTAGGCGAAGCATTGCACGCCGACGCCGGCAGCGGGCGGCCCACGGCGCAGCTCGTCCCGCAATCGACACCCGGCGCGTTTTTGATGCGCAACGACGATTTTGAGTTTCGCTTCATAGCCGACGCGAACGGCAACGTGGCAGCGCTGGACATCGTCGATGGCCGGGGTCACCGCCTTCGCTTACAGCGCCAAGTCGACGCCGCCACCTCCACCGCCGTGCGCGCCGTCGCGGTCAACGCCGCCACCTCGGTGCTCGCGCGCGTGTTCAACAACTACGAACGTCGCCGCGATCCGCACGGGCAACTCGTCGTCGAGACCTACGCCTTCAGTGAGGGCGGATTTCAACGCAGCTCTCCCGTCGCGGACGCGTCGATCGATGACATGAGCTTCGAACGCCTCGCGCAGATGATCGCCCCGGCGATGAAGGCCCAGCGTTATGAACCGGCGACCACGGCCGAGACCGCGGATCTCGTCGTGATGATTTACTGGGGAGCCACCACCACCGACGAGCACCCCGCCGTCATCGCCCAGGAAACCTACGATCCGCTCAACCACACTTTTCGCGGTCAGATCAATCGCGAGAACGCGCGCCTGCTCGGCTTCGACGGCGCGTTGGACGAGCTGGCCAACGTCAGCTCGGCGGCCGGCGTCACGCGCCGCCAGGAGCTCTTCGACGATTTGGAGGAGAGTCGGTATTGGATCGCCCTCGTGGCCGTCGACTACCAAGCCGCGCTACGCGAGGAGCAAGTGCGCCCCGTGTGGTCGGTCCGCTACAGCATCCGCAGTCGCCGCACGACCTTCGATGCGGCGGCGCCGCAGATGAGCGATTTCGCCAGCCGTTATTTTGGGCGCGATTCCGGTGGGTTGATCAATCCGTCGACCGATCAGCCCAACGCCAAAGTCGACATCGGCGAACTGCAGGTGGTCGACGATTGACGACTCGGCTCAGCCCACGTGCTGGTCGATCAGGATCGGGTTGCCGTCCGGATCGACCATCGTGATGTGCGCCGGGCCCTTGCTCTCCGGATCGGCGGTTTCGATGAGCGTGACGCCGGCTTCCTGCAACTTCGCCTGCAGCACCCGCACATCGTCGTATTGCTCGAGTGCCTCGCTGTGCGAAGTCCAGCCGGGGTTAAAGGTGAGGCAGTTCTTTTCGAACATGCCCTGGAAAAGCCCGATGGTCGTCTCGCCATTGCGCAGAATCAGCCAGTTTTGCTCCTGCTCGCCGCCGACTTGGGTAAAGCCGAGCTTTTCATAAAAGGCGCGCGAAGCGGCGATGTCTTTGACGGCGAGAGAAACGGAGAAGGCACCAAGTTGCATGATGGATAGCTGGGTTGGGAAGGACGGGTTGATTGAGAACGACCGCAGCATACCCGATCGGCACCGCCGCGCGCTTTACAAATCTTGCTAAAGCGATCCGATCGATCCCGTGGCCGCGACGACCTACCCTGAGCGCATCAATCGCGCGCTCGATTTCATCCAGCAACATCTCGACCAGCCCTTGTCCCTTGAGGAGGTGGCGCGCGTCGCCTGCCTCTCGCCCTTCCACTTCCACCGCATCTTCCGCTTCCAAACCGGCGAAGCGCTCAATGCCTGCATCAAACGCCTGCGCCTCGAAAAAGCCGTGGGACTGATGACCCAAAGCGGTCGCACCGCTGTGCGCGAGGCCTCGCTCACCGACATCGCGCTCGCCTGCGGATTTGCTTCCTCCACCGATTTTTCGCGCAGTTTCAAACAACACTTTGGCGCGCCGCCCAGCCAGTTTGACGTGGCCGGGTTCCGGCAAAACCAACGCGACCGCTGGCAGGACTACGTCGCGGGCCCGGAGCACCGTCATCTTTTGGACGGGCTCAAACCCGGCGAAAACCCCGACAACTTTGCCGTCACCCTGCGCGACCTGCCCGCGCGCACGGTCGCCTACCTGCGCGTGGCCGACTCCTATACCGAGGGCGCCGTGCCCGCCGCGACCGAACGCATGGTCGCCTGGGCCGAGGCGCACGGTCTGGCCGACGGCCAGTGGTTGGGCTACACTTGGGACGACCCCGAAATCGTGCCTGCGGAGAAATGTCGCTATGACATCGGCCTCGAGGTGCCCGCCAACACCACCCTGCCCGACGGTGAAATCTGCCGCCTGGACTTTCCGCCGATGGTGGTCGCCGAGCTGGAGCTGCGCGGCGGTATCGACCTGGAAATGCGCGCGCTCGACTGGCTCTACGCCACGTGGTTGCCGCAGAGTGGGCTCGTGCCGACCGACCACCCATGCTTCGAAGCCTGGCTCGGGCGGCCCTGGGCGCACGGCTACGAACATTTTGAACTCAAGCTGCACCTGCCGGTCGCAAGCGCCTGAGCACCGACGCTTGTCCCGTCGGCCCGAGCACGTTTAGCTCGAACCCCTACCCCAAATGACCTCCCCGCGCAGTCTGTTACCCTCCCTGCTGTTCGGCACGACGATCGCACTCGCTGCGCCATCCGGCACGACACTCGACGGCGAACCCGTTTCGCCTTGGGGCGATTCGACCGCAGTGGTGCTTGTTTTCGTCGCGCCGGATTGCCCGATCTCCAATCGCTACGCCCCCACCCTGGCCCGTCTCGCCGCCGATTGCGACGAACAGAACGCCGCGCTGTGGCTGGTGTATGCCGACGATCTCGCCGATCCCACGCGTATTCGCGAGCACCAAGCCGAGTTCAAACTCGCGGGCCTGCGCACCGTGATCGACCGCGACTTTGCCATCGCCGATTTCGCCGGCGCCGACGTCACGCCGGAAGTGGCGGTCTTTGTGCAACCGGAAGAATCGCCGGAACCGCAGTTGGTCTACCTCGGTCGCATCGATGACCAATACCAGGGTTACAACAAGTTCCGCCCCGCCCCCACCGAGTCGGAGTTGCGGGACGCCCTCGACGCGATCGCCGCAGGCAAGGTCCCGGACCTCGTCCGCACCAAGGCGATCGGTTGCTACATCCCGCGGCCGTGAGCAGCCCGATCCGACAGCTTCTGTTCGGCGTGGTCGGCGCAAGTCTCGCCGCCGCGGCCGACCCGCCCACCTTCGTCGACGACGTGGCGCCCATCCTCGCGGCCAATTGCATCGAGTGCCACTACGACGGCGGCATCGGGCCTTTCCCCTTGGTGAGCTACCAGGAAGCCCGTCGTCGCGCGCGGCAGATCGTGGAGGTCACGGAGTCCGGCTACATGCCGCCATGGAAACCCGACCGCGTGCACACCCCGGCCTTGCAGGGCGAACGGTCGCTCGTGCCTGAGGCGATCGCCAAACTGCGTCGCTGGCTCGACGCCGGCTCACCGTCCGGAGACCTGAGCCGCCTGCCGCCCCCCGACTTGCCCGACGGCGAGTGGACCATCGGCGAACCCGACCTCGTGCTCACCTTCGACGAACCGTTTGTGGTGCCACCCGAGGGCGTGGATATCTTCCGCAACTTCGTGCTCCCGATTCCGGTCGAGCAACGGCGCTATGTGCGCGCCATCGAGTTCCTGCCGGAATCGGCACTGGTGGTGCACCACGCCATCATCGCCTTTGATCCGACCGACCGGAGTCGCCGCCTCGACGCGGCCGAACCGGGCCCCGGGTTTGAGTCAATGGACACCGGCGGCGGCATTCACCCCAACGGTCACATCGTCGGCTGGACCCCGGGCCAGCACCCCTACGAGGTGCATCCCGGCACCGCCTTCGCGGTCGATCCGGGCACCGATCTGATCCTGCAGCTCCACCTGCTGCCCTCCGGTCGCGAGGAACGGCTGGCGCCGCGCATTGGCATCCACTTCACGGATACACCGCCCACGCGCGCCGGGTTCAGCCTCCTGCTGCGCGAGGACAACATCTACCTGCCGGCGGGTTCCACCGGCATCGTCGTGGCCGAGTCCATCACCCTCCCGGCCCCGGCCGCCGTGCTGGGCATGTATCCACATGCCCACTACCTAGGCAAAGACATTCGCCTCACCGCTACCCTGCCCGACGGGTCGCAGCAGTGGCTGCTGCACATCCCGGACTGGGACTTCAGCTGGCAGAGCGACTACCGCTACCGCGAGCCGCTGCCCCTGCCCGCCGGCACGCGCATCGACCTGCGCTACACCTACGACAACTCCGCGGACAATCCACGCAACCCGCACCACCCGCCGGTCGATGTGCGCGCGGGCAACAGCTCGTTCGACGAAATGGGATCCGCGGTGATTCAGTTCCTGTTGGAGGATTTCGCCGACATCCCGAAGTTCGTCGAAACACAATCCCGCTACCAGATCGCCTCGGGTGACGGATCGGCCGATGCCCAGTTCAACCTCGCCGTGGCCGTTGAACGCCAGGGCCGAACCGAGGAGGCGATCGCCATTTATCAAAACGCGTTGGCCATCGATCCCCACTACGTGTGGGCGCTGCACAATCTCGGCAGCCTGCGGGAACGCGGCGGCGATACCCAAGCGGCACGCCGGCTCTACGAGCAGGCGCTCGCCAGCGATCCGACGCTCGTTGAGACCCGCCTCAACCTCGCCGAGCTGTTGCTGCGATCCGGCGCACTGCGCACCGCCACCGAAACGCTCACCGCCGGGCTCGAGCTCAATCCGGACAACCAAACCATGCGCCTGCTGTTGGCCAACGCCCTGCTCGCCCAAGGACGGCTTGCTCGCGCCCACGACGAACTGGTCGCCAGCCTCGACCTCAAACGCCACGACCCCGCCAACCCGCCCGCAACCGCGCGTTTGCTGCTCACGCGGGTTCACATGATGAGCGGCGACGACGCGGCCGCCGTGAGCCAATTGAACGATTTGCTGGCACTGCCCGAACACGAACGACCCAGCGAAGACGACCTGCTAAGCCAACTGCCCTATCCGGGAGCCTTGCCCTTGGTCGCGCGCGCCTTGGTTCAAGTCGGGCAAAAGGACGCCGCCGCCGACCTGCTGCGGCGTCACGCCGAGATCGCGGATCAACGCGGTCGGCGGGCTGAAGGGGCTGCCTTGAGGGAGCTGGTTGATCAGCTTTAACCGGGCCGTAACGCGATAGGTCTGAAGTTACCTATCCAAACGGCACCTTTTATGCAGCTTTGACGCATGTTTCCGCACATGGCCAACACCGTCATCGAACAATACTGTGCTCGGCACGGCATCCCTGCGACCGAGTTCAAAGAGCATCTGTTGCGGCGGAGCCTGCATGCTCCGGCTCGCCTTCTCCGTCCGCTTCTGCGCGCGATCGCGCCCAACGTGTTTGACCCGGACCTGACCTACTTGAGTTGCGTGGCCCGAACCCATTCACTCGAACAACTGCAGGCCGAATCGCAGGACTTCCGCCGCGAACGGGAGAATCGTCGTTTCTCCCGTCGGGTGCTGCACCTGCGCGTCTCGGTGCAACGGGTGCACGACTCCGTCGGTCCGCTGCTGTCGTAACAAAGCCGCTCATCCGATAGAGAACGGGCACTCCGCTACCCCTCCGCTCCCCCGACATCCTCGCGCCCACCCACCTTGCTTGTTGTCGCACTCCTACAACAAAGGGCTTGCTTGTTGTAGAAGCGTGACACTAAGTCCGCCCCCAACATGGAAAAAGTTCGCAAGGAGCTCCTGCAGGGCACGCTGGACCTGCTCATTCTCAAATCACTCTCCACCGCCTCCCTGCACGGCTGGGATATCGCCAAGCGCATCGCCGTCGTTTCGGCCGAACGACTTTCGCTCAAGCAAGGTTCCCTCTACCCCGCCCTGCATCGCCTGGAAGGCCGTGGCTGGATCGAGGCCGAATGGGGCGTCTCCGAGGCCGGTCGCAGCGCCAAGTTTTACCGCCTCACCTCCACCGGCCGCCGCCAACTCGACGAGGAGATCGCCCACTGGAACTCCTTCGCCCAGGCCATGACCAGCGTGATCAACATGGAGGCCGAGGCATGACCTTCGCCGAACGCCTGCGCTGGCTGCGCACCAAAACCCGCCGCGTCCTGTTCCGCCGCCATGAAGAAGCGGCGATGGACGCCGAGATGCGTTTCCACTTTGAACAACTCGTCGCCGAATTTCGCGCCGAAGGCATGAGCGAACGCGCCGCCTGCCTCGCCGCCCACCGCGAGTTCGGCACGGTCGACGCCTACCGCGAGGAGGTGCGCGACACCTGGAGGCCGCCGAGCCTCGCCGAGGCATGGCGAAGCCTGGCCTTCGCCACCCGCTCGCTGCTGCGCACGCCGGGCTTCACCGCGCTGGCGGTGCTCACGCTCGGTCTCGGCATCGGAGCCAACACCTCGATGTTCAGTGTGTTCAGCGGTGTCGCCCTGAACCCCCTGCCCTACCAACAACCCGAACAACTGGATCGGGTTTTTCGCCGCTCGGCCGAAAACCCAAAGGGAGCGTTTGCCGCCGCCGATTTTCTGGAGTTCCAACGCGCCAGCCGCGACGTCTACGCCGGCGTGGCGGGCATGGCGTCCCGCGAAGCCAGTCTCGCGGCCCCGGGCGAACCGGCGGAGTTCACCGACCTGATGCGCGTGAGCACCAACTTTTTTACGCTCGTCGGTATCCCCCCCGCCTTGGGCCGCGACTTTCGGCCCGAAGAGGAGCAGTTCGGCGGCCCCGACGTGGCCATCATCAGTCATCGGCTCTGGCAGACTCGCTTCGGAGGTCGACCCGACATCATCGGACACGAAATCCGTCTCGACGGAGTCGTGCACACGGTGATCGGGGTGCTGCCGGAAACCTTCAGTGACTGGCGCCATCTGGGCTGGGTGGACGTCTTTCGTCCGCTCGCGCTGAGTCCGGACGAACGTGCCGCGACCGGATCGTTCTTTGTCGAGCCCATCGCCCGCCGCGCCGACGGCGTATCGACGACTGACGCCGCGGCCTTCGTCCAGCAATGGGGCAAGCAGTTGTCGATCGACGCCCCCGGCGTCCATGCCGAGACGACCTGCTACCGATTGGCCCTGGACGAACACGTCACCGGCCCGGACAGCAAGATCGTGCTCATGATGCTGCTCGGTCTCTCCGGTTTCGTCGTGCTCATCGCCTGCTCCAACCTGGCCAACTTCCTCCTCGCCCGCACCATGGCCCGCGCCCGGGAGTTCGCGGTTCGCGCCGCGCTCGGTGCTTCGCGGCGGCAGCTGCTGCGTCCGCTTGTTGTGGAATCCCTCATCCTCGCCGTCGCTGGCGGCCTGCTGGCTCTGCTCGTCGCGGTTGGATTCACCGATTGGATGCGCCTGCGCAGCACCGACGACAGTGGCGACCAGGTCCGCTTCGTGGTCGACTGGAGCATCATGATGTGGGCCTTGCTATGCTCCGTCGGCACCGCCCTCGCCTTCGGTATCGCCCCGGCGCTGTTCGCGCTGCGGCTCGATCTCAACCACACGCTCAAGAGCGGCGGCCGCGGCGCGACCGGTGGCAAGGGACACCAGCTGTTGCGTCATCTCCTCATCGTCGGGCAATTCGCCTTGGCGATGGTCCTGCTCACCGGCTCGGCCTTGTTCATCAACGGGCTCGATGAGCTCAACGCTCGCCGTGCCGGCTGGGACTCCCGCGGATTGCTCACCGGCACCTTCCTTCTGCCCGAGGCGCACTACAATTCGCCGGCAGAAATTCGGGATTTTCAGAACCTGGCCATCGACTCGCTCGCCGCACTTCCCGGGGTGGAAGCCGTGGCGCTTGCGGCCGCGCCGCCGTTCTTTCCCTGGACGAACACCCAGCGGCTGCTGGTCGAGGGGCAGGAACGCCCGCCCGCCGGCCGCGAACCCGCCGCCCTGCGCAACGTGGTGACTCCTGCTTACTTCTCCACCGTCGGCACCCGCTTGTTGGCCGGGCGTCACTTCGACGCCACCGATACCGCGGATGCGCCACCCACCGTGATCATCAACGCCGCCATGGCCGAGGCCCTGTTTGGCACCGCTGATCCGATCGGGCGCCGGGTGGCTGCCGCGTCGGACTCCAACCTGCAATGGGCCCAAATCGTCGGCGTCGTGCAGGACGTGCGCAATGTGATGCCCGAGGCCACCACCCTCTGGCACCAAATCTACCTGCCGATGGCGCAACAGCCCTCGGCCTACAACGAGCTCGCCGTGCGCACTTCGGGTGACCCCAGCGCGCTGGCCGCAGCCGTGCGCCAAACCATTGCAACGCTCGATCCCGATTTGCCGGTGCGCAACCTCAAGAGCGCCGACGACCGTGTGTCCCGCGCCAACTACCAACTGGGCGTGTTGCGCGACATGCTGACCGGCTTCGCCCTGCTCGGCCTGACGCTCGCCGCCATCGGCATCTACGGCGTGATTGCCCGGACGATGGCGCAACGCCACCACGAGTTTGGCATCCGGCTCGCGCTGGGCGCCCAGGCCCGGGACATCGTGCGCCTCGTGCTGGGCACGGGCACCCGCCTCACCGCCACCGGCGCCGCACTTGGCCTCATCGGCGGCTGGGGTCTGTCGCGCCTGCTGGCCAGCGGCTTTCCCAACATGGACATCGACAACCCGTGGATCGTCATTCTCGCGACCGCGATCCTCATGATCGTGGCCCTGCTCGCCTGCTACCTACCCGCGCACCGCGCCGGTCGCATCAATCCGGTCGACTCCTTGCGCGCCGAGTAGGTCTCGACGGGCGGCGTTCAGAACTTGGTGGTCAACGCGAGGCCACCGTAAAACTGATCGCCGCCGCCGTCGAACTTCACGCCATCGAGCGCGAAGGTGGTTTCGAGAAATCCGCTCAACTCCAGTCGTTCACTGATCGGCGCGCTCACTGCGGCCCCCAAGGTCGCGTGGTCCCAACCGCTGAATCCGGGAGACCGGTAGCCGGCTTCGTAGGAAATCGTCCCGTAGAGTTCGAACTCCACGTCGCTCGCAGTCGGCACGACATAGGCCAAGCCGACATTCCAGTGGGTGCCCTGGGCATCGAACGAAAAAACGCCATCGGCCGCCAGAACCCATCGCTCGCCGAGCGACCAGGCAACTTCGCCCGCCAGCTCTTCATCCCGGCAGCGGTCGCCGGCGTAATCGTAGCGCAAATGGGTGAAGCCAAGCGACCACTCCAAACGCTCCCATGCGCCCCCCGTGGCCAGCGTGAAGTCCCACTCGGAACCGTCGTTCTCCAGCGCGGTGAGCTGATAAAGCTCGACGCCCACGGCACCCCACTCGGCCGCCACGATGCCCTCAAAGGAACCCGAACCGCCAAAGTCTTCGCGGCCTTCGCTCACATAGGCGCTCAGCAAGCCTACGCTCAGGCTCGCTTCATCCCACGCGGTCTGGCCCGGGGCGCAGCCCACGACCACACTCAACCCGAGCAGCCCAGCCTTCAACCGATTGATGCCCTGCGTGGCAACGGATCTGGTATTCGAGGCATTCATCGGTTTTTATAATTTTATTAGCCTAGGCTAATTCCAGCTTTTTCTTTCGCTTCCGGGCAATTTTGTGCGCGCCCCCGCACCGGAGGGACTCCGGAGTGGCGACAATCGAAGGTTTATCGGCTCCCTGAGTGAGGCGCTTGAGGACCAGCACAACTTGGATGAGCTCGTCGCTGCCGTCGGCCTGCGCGCGGCTGGCGGTGCGATCCCCTCCATCAGGGCGCGAATGCGTTTGGACACCTCGGCAAAGGCTTCGCCAATCCCCAGGGCCAACCGGGACCCTTTCCCGATCTGGCGGTTCGAGTCCTCAATCAACTGGGCTGCGTCAATGGCGGAAGGAGACGCCCTGGGGGCTGCTTCCGAGAGCGATCAAACGGGCCGCGTCGCACGGAAGCACCCCGCGAAAACTGCAGGAGGCACCGTCACAATCTATTCGGCCGGGCCGCTCTCACCACCCAGCGCGCGGTCGAGCCAGCGGCGGATGCGCATGAGACCGTCGGTGCGGTCTTTGATCTCCGGCTTCATTGTATCGAGCAGGTTGATCACCGTGGCGGCATAGTCGTGCCCGGTGGCGCTCATGAGCTTGGGCAACTCGAAGGGATTCATCTCGCCCTTGCGAATCATGGAGCGGGCTTCGACTTCGAGCTCGTTGGTCGAACCGCCGGTCGCGCCGGGGTCGCCCTTGCCTTTGGTGAAACCACCACCGGGCGCGCCGCCGGATTTCAGGGCCGGACCGTTTTCGCCCGGGCCGCCACCCAGATCCTCGTCACGTTCGCCGGCTTTGCCTTCGCTGGATGACTTCTCGCGTTTGCCGCGCGGCTGGCGGTCGATGCCGACGTTGTATTCCTTGCCGTCGCGACCGGTCACGCGCTCGGTCTTGGCAATCTGACCGGTGGAGGTGAGCTCTTTGCGCACCTTGCGCAGAAGCTCATCGGAAACCTTGCAGATCTCGGCCAGGTAGGCGTTGGAGAGGTCGGGCCACTCGCGCAGGGCGATATCGGCGACATGCCGTTTGTCGGCGTTGGTGCGGTAGAGACCGTTGGTCGCGTTGGCGCCGAGCGCGTGTTTGAGCGCATCGGTGCGGCTGCCGGGTTGGACATCGGCGTCGATGTGGGTGCCGCCGTTGCGCTTGGTCGCGAGGTAGCGGTGAAAACCGTCCGCCAGCCAGTAGGCGGAACCGTCGTAGTAAACCGTGATGGGCGGAAAGGCCGCACCGCGCGCCATCTCATCGGCATAACTCTCGATGGCGTCGTCATTGGTCGCCACGCGCGTCTGCGTGCCGCCGTAGATGTCGATGAGGTTGAGGGCGAGGTTCTGGCGTTGAACGGGAGCGGACATAAATGGGGCGGCGTTTGTGGGCGGCGGCCCGATTCGTCGCAAGGGAGAACGTCGCGCTGCCCGGTGAAAGCCCTTCACGGAGGTATTCTGCAACTTTAGCCCGGCGGTGGGGTGATAGGAGGGGCGGCGCCTCATCATGTTCAAAACCCTACTCACCCGACTACTCCCGTTTCTCCGTGACTTGGCCCTCGCGACCCTTTGGTGCGCGGTGCCGCTGGCGTTGGTCCGTTTTGGATTGCGGCCGCTGTTGGACACCGGTCTCGCGAATCATCCGGACCTCGCGCAGGCGGTGGGTCGCGCGATGATTTTGGCGGCCTTGCTGGCGGGCTACTTCGGCTTCTGTCGCTGGGGCGAGCGACGGCCACACATCGCAGAGCTGGCGTGGAACGGTCGATGGATTTTGCTGAGTGCGGCGGCCGGCGCAGGATTGATGGCGTTGAGCATCGGGTTGCTGTGGATCGGCGGCGTGTATGCGTTCGAGTTTCGCGAAGCAGCACCGTTTCCGGGGGAGATCGTGGGGTTGATTCTGATTGCCGCGACCTTCGAGGAAGTGACGTTTCGCGCCATCCTGTTTCGGCTGGTGGAAAAACAGTGGGGCACGCGCACGGGCCTCGTGCTGACCGCAGTGATCTTTGGAGCGATGCATCTGGGCAACGCCGGTGCCGGGCCCTTGACATGGGTGTCGGTGAGCCTGCTCGGCGTGATGTGGGCGGGCGTCTTCGCCCTCACCCGCAACCTGTGGGCCGCCGCGGCCAACCATGCCGCCTGGAACCTGACCATTTTTCTGTCCGGGCTGCCGCTGTCCGGCCAGGTTGCATGGCAGGAAGTCGCGCCCCTCCGCGCCACCAGCCAGGGATCAATCTGGCTGAGCGGCGGGACGTTCGGCCCCGAGGATTCGGTGCTCACGATCGCCATGGCCGCGGTCGCGACGGGCTGGATCGTGCGCCGGTTGGGGCGGGAACGGGTATAAGATCAAACCGCGTCGGCAGCTTCGTTGGCTTTTTTACGGGCCTGCAGCTCTTCCTCGATCTGTTTCAGTTGGGCGTCACTGATGGTGTATTTGATCAGCACGAGACCCGCCGCCGCCGCAAGGGCACCCGGCGCGAAGGTGAAGAGCATCTTCAAGCCGTGAATCACGTCGGGGTTGGTGGCGGTCTCCTTGGTGTAGCCGATGAGCCAGAGCACCAGAGCGTTGAACTGCGCGCCGATCCAAAGGCCGCCCTTGATGGCGAAGAGGATGGTGGCGATGATCAGGCCGGTGGCGCGGCGGTTGTTCTTCCATTCCGAGTAGTCGGCGACATCGGCATACATCGCGAAGACGATGACCGGGCCCGGACCCGCGCAGAACATGCCGAGCAGGTGGAAGAACATCGTCATTGAGAAATTATCACCCGGCACGAAGTAGATCGCGGCGTAAGACAGGCCCTGCGCGATCATGAACCAGATGTAGAGCGTGCGTTTATCGTAGCGTTTGCAGAGCCAACGGGTCGGCAGCACGCCGAGCATGGTGGCCAACTGGCCGACCGACATGAACAGCACGGTGCGCGTCACCTCGAGTTCGAAGAAGCCGAAATTGACCGTGAAGAGCAATGTGCTGCCGCCCTCCATCACGTAGCTCAGGAAGTAGATCATCGCACCGTTGCGCACGGCGACGTTGCCGAGGTTAAACACGGCGGAAATGAACAGCACCCACCACGGGCCGTTGCGCATAAGGTCCTTCCAGTCGTCCTTGAACTTCGCATTCTTCTGCACGACCGGCTTCACGCGCTCCTTCGTGGTGAAGAAGGTCATGAAGAACAGGGCCGTCGCGAGCACGCCGAAGACGATCATGGCGGTCGGGTAACCGCTGACCGGGTCGTAGCCGATCTCCTCATTGTAGGTGGGCGAGTCAGGCTTGTCGCCGAAGAGGGTCACCAACGGCACCATGAAGGTGTTGATCAACCAGCCGCCGGCAAAGGCCATGAAGAAGCGATACTGTGAAACGGAAGTGCGCTCTTGGATATTGGGCGTGATGACCCCCATGAGCGCGCAATACGGGATGTTGATGCCCGTATAGATCATGGTCGCGAGAATGTAGGTGAAACCGCAGTAGAAGATCTTCGCTGTGTCCGATAGGTCGGGCACCGTGAAGAGCAGGTAGGCCGAGATGCCGTAGGGAATCGCGAGCAGGAATATGTAAGGCCGATAACTGCCCCAACGTGTGCGCGTGCGGTCGGCGATCGCGCCCATCAAGGGGTCGTTCACCATGTCCCAAATCTTGGCGACCGCGAAGATCCAGAAGATCGCGCCTGCTCCGAGACCGACCACGTCGGTGTAGAAGAAGAGCAGGAACATGTTGAAGGTTTGGAAGAGCAGGTTCGACGCGAGGTCGCCGACGCCAAAACCGGTCTTTTCCAAAACCGACAGTTTTTCCGAGACGGGATCCGGCGCCTTCTGGGCACCGTCAACAAGGGGGGTGTTTGCCATGATGGGGTATGAGGGGGACCGCAGGTGGAAAGACGAAGAACCGTCCGAAGGCAACAACCGACCCGACGTGCGGCGATCACGCCATCCGCTTGCAGCGCAGTTTTCTGAAACTCCACCGACGCCCCGCGGGTGTTAGACCTGACCGCCACCTCCTTCGCCCCGCCCCCCCCGTCCCATGTCCACGCTCAAGCTCGCCCTCCGCTCGCTCCTCAAATCGCCCGGTTTCACTGCCGTCGCCGTCCTCACCCTCGCCCTCGGCATCGGCGCCAACACCGCCATGTTCAGCCTGCTGAACACCCTGCTGCTGCGCCCGGTGCCGCTCGAAGCGCCCGCGCAAATGGTGCAACTCTACCGCACCACCAGCCAGAATCCGCAGGGCGGTTTTTCACCGGCCGATTACCTCGACCTGCCCGACGCAACCGACGGCTTCGGCGAACTCGCCGCCACCGCCAACTGGGGCATGAGCCTCTCCGAGCCCGGCCAACCGGCCGACATGGTCAATGGCACGCGCGTCTCGACCAACTTTTTCTCCATGCTGCGCGTCACCCCGCAGCTCGGCCGCGACTTTCGCCCCGAGGAACAAACGCATGGCAACCACCACGTGCTCATCCTCAGCCACGGCTACTGGCAGGACCGCTTCGGGGGCGACCCGACCGTGATTGGTCGCACGGTGCGCGTCGACGGCGTGCTGCATGAGATCGTCGGCGTGTTGCCCGCGAGTTTCTTCGACCGTCGCTTTTACGGCCGGTCCAAACTCTTTCGCCCGCTCGGCCTCACTGCCGACGAACAGATCGACCGCAACGCCACCTGGCTTAACCTGCTCGGTCGTCGCGACGCCGCGATCGATCCCGCCCCGGCGGAGGCCTTTATCGCGAATCTGGGTCACCAACTTGCGGTCGATCACCCGACCGCCAATGAAGGCGCCACGTGGCGCACCGTGGCCTTGGAGGACACGTTTATGGACGCCACCGGTCGCGGCATCGTGACCATGCTGGTCGGCCTGTCGTCATTCGTGCTGCTCATCGCCTGCTCCAACCTCGCCAACCTGTTGCTCGCCCGCACCATCGCCCGCAGCCGCGAATTCGCGGTGCGTGGTGCCCTCGGTGCCTCCCGCGCCCAACTGCTACGGCCACTCATCACCGAGTCGCTCTTGCTCGCCACCGTCGGCGGACTGGGGGCCCTGCTCATCGCCCGCTGGACGGGCGATTGGATCGCTTCGCTCGTGCAAGCCGTCGGCGATGCGACCTTTGTGATGAACCTCGATTGGCGCGTGCTCGGTTTCGCCGCCCTCGCTTCGGTCCTCACCGCCCTCGCCTTCGGCCTTGCTCCGGCGCTCTTCGCCCTGCGCCTCAACATCAACGGCACGCTCAAGAGCGGCGCCCGGGGTTCAACCGGCGGCCGGGGTTCGCAACGCCTGCGCCAATTGCTCATCGTCGGGCAGTTTGGCCTCGCCCTCGTGCTGCTCGCCGGCGCCGGGATGTTCCTGCGCGGCAGTCAGAGCATGATGGACCGCCGTTTCGGTTGGGATGCCGACAACCTGCTCAGCGGCACCATCCTGTTGCCGGCCGCAACTTATCCCGACGGCGAGCAGATCGCACCCTTCCAGACTCAGTTGCTCGAACGCGTCAGCGCGTTGCCCGGCGTGGAATCGGCCAGTCTCTCCTACTCTTTGCCCGCCTTCGGCCTCAATGGGCCCAACGCGTTCATCATCGAGGGGCGCGAGACGCCGCCGCGCGGCCAGGAGCCCAGCGCCATGGTCAACGGCGTCACGCCCGGCTACTTCCAAACCGTCGGCACGGCTTTGCTCTCGGGCCGTTCGTTTCTCGCCACCGACACGCTGGAAACCACGAAAGTTGTCGTCATCAACGAGGCCATGGCCCGCGCCTTCTTCGGCGATGAAAGCCCACTTGGTCGGCGCATTGCCCGCGCCGGCACCGACGAGGTCGAATGGTTGGAAATCGTGGGCGTCGCGACCAACACCGAGTCGATTTTCCCCGAAAACGTGAACACGCCGTTTGAAGTGTATCACCCGATGGCGCAGGAGCCGTGGCACTACAGCTGGCTCGCCCTGCGCACCCGCGGCGTCGATCCGATCACCTTGGTGGAACCGCTCCGACAGACCATCAGCGGACTCAACCCGGACCTGCCCATCACCAACCTGATGCCCACGCTCACCTTCATCGAGCGCGCCAGTGCCGATTTTAAACTGATCAACACCCTTCTCACCGCCTTCGCCCTGCTCGGCGTCGCGCTCGCTTCGCTCGGCATCTACGGCGTGATCGCCCGCACCGTCGCCCAACGCTCCGGCGAGTTCGGCGTGCGCATGGCGCTCGGTGCCCCCGTCGCCGCGATCATTGGTCTCGTGCTCAAGGCCGGCCTGCGCCTCGCGCTCACCGGCATCGCCCTCGGCCTGCTCGGCGCCTACGGCCTCTCGCGCGGGCTGAACGCCGTGATCCCGCTGATGCAACTGGACGCCGGCGCCGTCATCGCCGCCGTCACCGGCGGCCTGCTGCTGATCGGTTTGCTCGCCTGCTATTTGCCGGCCCGCAAAGCCGCCCGCATCAATCCCGTCGACGCGCTGCGCAACGAATGATCACCACTCCGAGCCTAGCGCCGGAAACGGTAGGCGTAGAGATCCGCATCGCGGAGCGTGAATCGTAGGCGCACCGGTTGACTGGCGAGATCCGCCACATCGCTTCGCCCTACCCAACGGACGGCAAAATCCACCCCGTCGCCGATCATGTCTTCGCTCGTGGCGAGCACCTCATCGTCGGCATTCAACACCTCCACCCGCACAAAACCCGCGGCGGAGGTGGACACGTTGAGCTCCAGCGTTTCACCCGCAAAAATGAGCGGCTTCGTCAGCAGCGTCCCGTCCGTGTAGTCGGCGTGCACCTCCGCAAATCCATCGAGCCGCAACACCTGCCGCCGCAGTTGCGCCGAGGGATGGTTGTAGTGCGTCACGGTGTAGAACGACATCTCACCCTCGCCGGTCGGCACGATGCCGTTGCTCGGCGCGTTGTTGCGCGCATACCAGGCCAGTGGGTCGTGCCCCGGGCGCACAAACGACTGCAAGAACGTCCGATCGTAGGTCGTGCCGCCGCGTGAGGTCATCAGCACGGCATCGGCCGCGCCGTGTGACTGCGCTTCCGGCACGCCCATCGCCACGAACGCCTCCGGCGCATACGCCTGTCGCTCCGGCCAATAGCGGAAGGGCAGCGCCACCAACAGCTGGGGCGCGCGGAAATAGGGCTGCGTGCCGTTGGTGTAGAGATGTTCCAACGGTGCCTCCCCAAACTGCATCGGTTCGGGATCGGTCCAATGGATGAAATCCGTCGAGGTCGTGCGACTGACGGATCGAAAGCCTTCATAGGTTGGCTTGTCCGCGCCTGCGTCGCCCGTCCACGTGCGCAGGTAGATGGCGTAACAGTTTTCCTCAGGCAGCCACGTCAGGACGTTGAGCGAATCGAGCGCGTGCCGGGGAAACAGCGGCGGCAGATCCAGCCGTCGCCAATGCACTCCATCGGCCGATACAAAACGATGCAGGCCGTCCTGGGGTTTCACCCCGTCGACCGTTTCGGTGTCGTCCGCGTGGTAGGATCCACCAATGGCCTTGAAGCGTTCGCTCGCCGGCACCGCCGGGCGGTCATCGAGCATGGGGGCGAAGTTATGCGACGCCCCGTGCGTCGGATCCGGCGCGAGGATCACGTTGGTCACCCGTCCTTGATAGGTGAATACATCGAGCTCCGGTTTGGTCCAGTTCACTCCATCCTGACTTTCCGCGTAGCAGGTCAGCCACTGCCGGGGCACTCCCGGCGCAAAGGGCAGGCCGCCGCGGTAATACATCCGGTAGCGCTCTCCGTCCCGCAGCACGGTCACGTAGTTGGCCGCATACTCCCACGGCTCGTCGAAGAACATGACCGGTCCCGCATCCACCGGTCGGGCCAGCTGATGCCGCACTCCGTCCATCGCGGCGATGAGCGCACGATCGGCGAACAACTCCCGCCGTTCGCCAATGAAGGTCGCAGGTTCCGCGGCGATCGATCGCAGCAGTCCGACACTGCCCAGGCCAAGCACCAACAAACGAAACAGCTGAGAAAAAAACATGGGGCAGAAGAACGGGGTTACGCCCTCTGCCTAGGCCTTCGCCGGATACGCGGCAAGGCCTCGTCACACCCAATCGACAAAGTGAAATTTCACCGCGCGAGGACTCACATTTCGAAGCCAGCCACGATCAAACGGATGGAGTCCAGCCGCAGGCGGGCGTCACGGATGGCGCCGCAGGTTTTTTTGAGCTGGGTCTGCGCGAGTTTGATTTCTTCGGGCCGCACATGGTCGTTGAGTTTCTGCAGATCCGAGAGCCGCTGCAGGTCTGCCCCCAACTGGGCTTGCGCGGCGGCTTCGGCTTTTTGCTTCACGGCCACCACGGTCTTTTCCGCGGTATCCGTCGCGCCTTCGATCAGGTTTTTCATCAACGCCGGGTTAAACTCCGGGCGTTCGAGGAAGGGATGAATCGGCACGGTCTTCACCAAATCGGCCACCGTCTGCGGGTCCCATTCGTCGGTCAGGTCGCCACCGCGCAGATCGACCACGACCCGCACCGGTTGCGGCGGCAGGAACTGTTCCACGTGCCAACGGGAATCGGCCACGGTCTCGAGCACGAAGATCGCCTCGACCAGGATGTTGGGCGCGTCCGCCTCGACGAGGCCGAACGACGTCGTGCCGACCGGCGAGTTGATGAGCAGGTCAAGCGTGTCGTTGGTCAGCGGATGATCGGCGGAGACAAAACGAATGTCTTCGCGCGCAATGGCCCGGCTGCGATCAAAGGTCGTCAGCATGCCGTCGCGCGGGATGGAAGGAAACCCCTCCACGTAGGCGTGATCCGCATCGAGAAACACGTCGCCTTCCTCGTGATCCTTCATCCGCACACCGAAGTGATCGAAAAGGTCGGTGAGGATGCGGCGCAACGTCAGGTCGGCATCGGCTTCGCGCACCCGGGCGATCACCTTTTCGGCGACGGCGGGGTCGAACGAATTGAGCTCCAGCAGACGATCGCGACCGCGGTGCATCTTCTCGACCAAGGCGGTGCGGAACTTCGCCGTCTCGGTAATGAGCGCTTCGATTTCCTTGGCTGTCGGCGCCTTCTTGCCGCCGGCGCCGACCCGAATGGCGAGAGCCAGCACGCGCTCGCGGAAGGCCTGGGCAAACTCGTTGCCGCCGTGCATGGGATGCGAAAAAGCGTCCAAACCGCGCTCATACCAGTCGGCCACGAGCGCCTCGGCGCTGTCGGCGATGAACGGCACGTGGATGCGAATCGTCTCCGTTTGGCCGATACGATCGAGGCGGCCGATACGCTGCTCGACCAGGCCCGGATTGAGCGGCAGGTCGAAGAGCACGAGATGATGGGCGAACTGGAAGTTGCGTCCCTCACTGCCGATCTCCGAGCAGATGAGCAGTTGCGCGCCATCGGGTTCGGCGAACCACGCGGCGTTGCGATCGCGTTGCACCAGTTCGAGGCCCTCGTGGAAAACGCCCACCTTGGCGCTCATCTTCTCGCGCAAGGCGGCGTCGATCGCGACGACCTTGCGACGGGTGCGGCAGATGAGCAGCACCTTGCGGGTCGGGTCGGCCTTGAGGAAGTCGGCCAGCCAGACGATTCGCGGATCGTCGCGGAAGTTGTGGCGCAGCTCGCTCTCGTGGCCGGTCTCCTCGGCCTCCAGTTCGCGCGCGACGCGCGTGTGCAGGGTCGCGTTGTCGCTTTTGAGCGGCACGGGATGATAGGCACGGGACGGAAAGCCTTTCATCGCGGCGCGGGTATTGCGAAACACCACGCGCCCCGTGCCGTGTTGATCGAGCAAGGTGCGCAACAGTTCCTCGCGAGCGCCCGGTTTGCCCGCGGCGAGCGCCTCGAGGCGTTGGGCGAGACCGTCCGGATCACGGTCGAAGATGTGCTGCAGTTTTTGGTGATCGGCAGCGTTCAGCTTGCGCTGCTCGACGATCTTTTCGGCGATCTCAGCGACTTCGCCAAAACCTTCCGATTCGTCGCGAAAGGCATCGAGGTCGCTGTAGCGATTGGGATCGAGCAAACGCAGGCGCGCAAAGTGGCCCTCCAGGCCGAGCTGCGTCGGCGTCGCGGTGAGCAGCAGCAGGCCGCGGCTTTTGCGGGCCAGCGCTTCGACGAGGCGATACTCGGCGCTCACGTCCTCCGCGGCCGGCGACCAACCCAGGTGATGCGCTTCGTCGACCACGACCATGTCCCAACCCGCGGCGACGATCTGCGCGAAGCGTTTCTCATCCCGCGCCGGGAACTCGACCGCACACAGGGCAAGTTGGTTGCTTTGGAAGGGGTTGGCTTCGGGGTCGGCGCCCTCCTCGTCGATGCACCGCTCTTCGTCGAAAATGGTGAACCACAGGTTGAAGCGACGCAGTAACTCGACGAACCACTGGTGCGTGAGCGACTCCGGCACCAGAATAAGCGCGCGCTTCACTTTGCCGACCGTGAGCAGACGCTGCAGGATGAGACAGGCCTCGATTGTTTTGCCCAGACCAACCTCGTCGGCGAGCAACACCCGTGGAATCTGGCGCGAGGCAACCTCCTGCAGGATGTAATATTGGTGCGGAATCAGATCGAGCCGCCCGCCGAGGAATCCACGCACCGGCGAAGCGAGGAACTTGGCCTTCGCCTGCAGCGCGCGATGCCGGAGTTGAAAAACCTCCGCCTCATCCGTTTGACCGGCCATGAGTCGATCAAGCGGCCCGGTCGCTCCAGCCACATCGGACACCTCGTCTTCGCGCACGCGATGACCGCCGCCCACGTAGACCAAGAGCCCTTCCTCTTCCTCAACCGTTTCGACCACAAAGGTGTCGCCGGTGCGGGTGGCGACCTTTTGCCCCTCGCGAAACTGCACGCGTGACAGCACGGACGTGCCCTGCGCGTAAAGGCGCTGCTCACCGGCCGCCGGAAAGGCGACGCCGATCCGGCCGTATTCCAGGCTCACGACGACTCCAAGACCGAGCTCCGGCTCGGGTTCACTGACACAACGTTGTCCGATTTGATTTAGCGACACCCTCCCACAACGAGCCGACCCGGGAACAGTTTCAAAGCGAAACTGCGCCCGGGTGAAAACCTCGCCGCGGCCTCAGCGCACCTCGTAGATCTCGATCAGCGCGTCGCCCACTTCGCCCTCCGGGCCCTTGAGCTGCACCGAATAGAGACCCGGGGAGAGCTCGACCAACATCGCGGCATCGGCCGAACTTTCGTTGAGCGCAAAGGCGCCGATGTCATTCATCGTGCCCGCGAGGTCGCCCTGCGCGTCCCCCCAATTGTCATTGGCTGCCACAACCTCCTGCGCGGAGTTGAACAACTCGATGCGCGGATCGCTGATCGCGCCCTCGACGCCGTGCACGGCGAGTTGTGGCCCCACCCCGCGGATGAGCAAACGCATGGTGCCTTCGCCGCCAATCACGAAACCGGCGGAGAGGAAGCTGCCATTCGTGCCGATGCGGGTCCGCGTGGAGAGGTTGATAAAGCGCCCTTCGGCAAGCGCCCCATCGGCATCATAGGCCTCCACCAGCACCTGACCGACCGCGTCCGCGTAGTCATTCACATGCACCGAATAGCGGCCCGCGTCGGGCTGAACCAACAACGCGGCGTCCAGCCCGCTGGTCAGCTCGAAGGCCCCCAACTCGTCCGCAACCACGGCGATGTTCAAGTAGTCGTCGGAGAACAGCCAGTCGTCGTTGTGCCCGATCTCCGTCCCCCCGGCATCGAAGAACGAAAGCGTGGGGTCATCCAGAAAATCCGGGATACCGTGGTCCTCCAAGCTCCGCCCCACGCCGCGCACCAGCAGCGACTTGCTGGCATCGGCCGTCACGAAACCAAGGATCAGGGGCCCGAATTCGCCACCGGCATGCGTGCGCACCGAGAGATTGGTTAAGCGCGCGGTTTGATCGAGCGAGGAGGCGGGTTGAAAGCTCGTGGTCAATCCATAGGGCCCGATTTCACCGGACAGAAGCCCGGACACTTCCACGTAATAGGTGCCCGGTTGCAGCACATCGCTGCGGAAGCGAAAGTTAAGCCCATCGCCGCCGTCGTCGTCGATCTCCACCCTCTGCTCATTGCTGTCGATCAGGCGGCCAAAGGTGTCGACGTCGCCGGTGCTGAAGACCGTCAGTAGGCCCGGCTCGGTGAGGTCCACGCGAAAATAATCGATATCGATCGAGTGGTTCAGCTCGCCGGAGATGCTTCCGTTGAGCGCGATCGCCTCCGCATCCTTGGGCTCGGATGCCTCCTGGTCGCCAAAGGTCAGGTCGTCGGAAAGCTCCATGAACACCGAATAGTCGCCCTCCACCTCGCCGTCCCACGATTGAACCTGCAAATAATAGGTTCCCGGATAGATGTAAGCCGCCAACAGTCGGAAGTTGTCCCCGTCTCCCCCCTGGTCGTTGTAGCCCCACAGCTCACCGTCACTGCGGAAAAGCAACGCATAGGGATCGGAGTCGCCCGTGCTCCAGACGGTCAGTCCGCCTGGTTCATCCACCGTGATGCGAAACATGTCGACATCCCAGACATCGAAGTGCCCCGGATTCGGCGCGTCGGCGACCAAGGTGCTGGCATTGGCAAAGAGGCCGCCGTGATCGTCCTTGTCGCCCACGCCGCCTTGGTTGCCAAACTCCGAATAGTTGAAGTCGATCGCCTTGGCGTCATCGAGCTGCAGGGTCTCGGTGTCGGAGATCACGGAGTTCATGATCGAATCAACGGACTGGCCGTTCTCGTCCGGATGCCCGAGTCCAAGCAGATGCCCCAACTCGTGCAGCATCACCCGGCGCAGGTCCCAAGCGTGGCTGGACAAGGGGCCGCGGTAGGAGTCCCAAGTGTAGTCGGTGTTGACCACGATATCGGCCTCCTCGCGCAAATGACCGGCGTCGAAATACGACACGGTGACCGCGAGGGCCCCGACAATCTCGTCGCCATACACATTGTCGTCGAAGAACACGTTATTGTAGCCGTTGCGCTCGCCAATCTCCACGTCGGACCCCTCCCGGGCGCGTAGCGCCACCACCCCGGTGCGAACTGCCCAGAGGTCCAAAGCGCTGCGAGCGACGGCGTCCCACGTGACCGCGCCGTCAAACAGAGGCTCCTCCGGGGCCCCCAACTGCATGTGCACCACCACCTCGCCCGCCGGCCAAGGGGTGTGGTTGGGCACGAAGGCGGGTGCTGTCGTGGCGGCAGCCAAAAGGGCGACTGCAACGCGATATCGCGTCAGCCATGCTGTCAGGAAGGTGCTCATTGTGTGGCCTCCCCGCTACGTTCCCGACGCACCAGCGCGAGGAACTCGTCCACCTTCAAGCCCTCGCTCGCGCCCGCGACGCGGGCACTTTGGCGATGGTCGGTCTCACCGAGTTTACGCTGTAAATTTGTGACGCCTGCCAACGGGGAACCATCGGCCCGCAACACGCGGCCTCCTTCGGCGCCGTCGGCCCGGTTCACTTTGAACTGGCCGTAACGCCAGCCCACCAAAGGACACGCGTGCCGCCCGTTGCCGCGCATGAACAGCACCACTTCTTCGTCCTTGCGAAAACGCGGCATGCCGTCGACCCGCAGGGCTTGGTCTCCGACCTGACCGCCAAGCAAGCGCAGGTCAAACGTCTCACCGCGATGATACCCATCCACTGATTCGATGACCTCAATCTTCACGGCGGTCCGAATGACCGGCCGGCCTTGATACTCCTCACGATACGCCCGGACTCCGAGCACCTTGCCATGGACAATCTGGTCCGCGTCCCGGGACAATTCCGCGAAACTCGGCGGCACCACGGTCGTGGCGAGCACGGAGCTGCACACGGTCCAAAAAACCAGAAAACAAGTGATCCAGCCGCGCAGGCGCGCGCCGGGAGGCCGTCGATTTACATACATGGGCTTGAAACAGTTGAGGTTGTTCGAACACACGAATGCGGCGGCCAGTCACGCATGCGCTCGCGCCATCAACGCGGGAGTAGAAAAAGGTGGCGAGCTCAAACGACGCCGCCCTCCCGAACACCTTACTCGGTCACCCAGAGAATCTCGTCGGCGGCGAGAAACTCGCCCGCACGCGGTCCGCTGAAGCGGATCGCCGCGATGGCCGCGGTCGGGGTGGAAACCGTGAGCTCAAACGTTGGCACGGGCTCAGCCGGATCGCTGCGGCGTGGCACTTCCGCCATGCCGGCGACCTGCAACACCTTGCCGTCCGCGTCCAAGGCCTCCAGCCGCGCGGCGCAGCCGGTCGAAGCCCAAAAACGCACCGTCACGCGCCGGGCCGGCGTGGCATGCCGCACCTCAACCGGGATCGGTTCATCAGCCATGGCACACAGCACCCCCTGGTCGTCGGTGCCGATACGAGGAAAGAATGTCAGGCTCCCCGCGGTTGCCGCCTGCATCGGCTGCCATGCGAGGGTGACAGTCGTGTCGTTTTCCGACCAGGTCGGGATCCACTCACCCAGCGGGCCGGACTCGAAATCGAGCACGACCTCACGACCGTAGGTTCCCGCTGCCAGCAGCAACGCGCCCAGACTGATGCGACAGAAATTTTTCATCGTGCTTTATCCCGCCAGTTCCAAGCCGGTCATGGTGCCGGTGGAGGAGGCAAATTTCTCTTCCTCGATGCCCATCCGCTGCAGCATCGACACGAAGAGGTTGGGCAGCGGGTAATTCCGTTCACGATCAAAGGCGAGGTGCTGGCCATGCTTGAAGCCACCACCCGCGAAGAGCGTGGGCATGTTGATCGTCGAGTGCGCGTTGGCGTCACCGAGGTTGGAGCCGTAGAGCACCATGGTGCGGTCCATGAGCGACTCGCCGTCCTCCTGCACGGTTTTCAGATCGGAGAAGAGACCGTTGAGCAGCTTCATCTGCCATTCGTCGAGCACACGCAACTGCTTCAGCTTGTCCTCCGATTTACCGTGGTGGGACAGGTTGTGATAATCCTCCGTGATGTCCGCCCCGCGCACCCGCACGACCGGCGTGCCCACGCTGTTGAGCATCAGGGTGATCGACCGCGTGGAGTCCGTCTCAAAGGCCAGCTTCGCGAGGTCATACATGTTCTTCACCTTGGCCATGTAGAGGGCCGGGCTGGCCGGGTCGACCGGCGGCTCCACGTTTACGACCGGCTTGGGGGTGCGCTCCCAGCCCTTGGAGGCCTGCATGCGGTTTTCCAGGTCGCGCACGCTGGTGAAATATTGATCGAGACGCTCCCGATCCCGTGCGCCCACGCTGCGCTGCAATCGGCGCGATTGGGCGGCCACCACATCGAGAATGCTGCGCCCGGTATCCAATTTTCGGATCTGGGCCTCCACCTCCTCCGGCGAGCCCTGGAGGAAGAGCTGGCGGAACACCGCCGCCGCACTCTCCTCGGGCGGGATGGCCACCCCGCTGCCGGTCCACGACAGACTGCGCGACGAGGTGTTGACCGCGAGGGTGAGGGACGGAAAACGGGTCTGCGAACCGATGTGTTCCGCGATGTGTTGGTCGAGCGAGATGGTATTCTTGAACGAACTGCTGGCCGGATGCGGCGCGGCGGTGAGAAAGCTGATGTCGGCCGGGTGGCCGCCGTCGACATTCGGGTGCGACACGCCACTCATCACCGTGAAGTCGTTGCGGTGTTCACTGAGCAGATCGAGATAGGGCGAGGCCTGGTAGTCCTTGCCCTCCCCTTGCGGGAAGAACAAATCGGGCAGCAGGCCGAGGTTGTTGCAGATGCCGAACATCCGCCGCGGCTTCGCCCCGGGAGCGAGCGGCGAGCCCGCAGTGGTGGCCGCGCGGGCGAAACCGGGCAACATCGACTCCAGAAACGGCAAGGACAGGGCCACGCCCACTCCGCGCAAGAAACAGCGGCGCGACAAGGCCTCACGCGTGGCGACAAAGGGAGCTCGGGAACGGGGGGCGGAGGAAGGCTTCATGACGGGGCGGGCAGGACGGTTATTTGCGCAGGAACAGATCGCTCAGCACGATTTCACGCACGAGGGCGCGCATGCCGTAGCGCTCGGGAGAGGCGCGCTGCAGGATCGCTTCGATGGCGGGACGGTCGGAAAAACCGACCGGCGCGCCAGTGGCGTAGACGGTGAGTTGGCGGGCGAGATTGCGGGCGATGACCTGTTCCTGCGCGAGGAGCAGGTCTTTGAACTCACGCACGTCGTTGAAGGGGCTGCCATCGGGCAGCTCGCCGCTGGCATCGACGGGCAGGCCGTGATGGAAAATAAAAGTCTGGCCGTTCATGCCAATGCCTTTGACCGGCTCGGTTTCCTCGTCGATCGCGCGGTAGCGATCACGCCAACCACCCATCACATCAAAGCTCTCGAGGGCGAATCCCGGCGGATCCATGCGGGCGTGACAGGAAGCACAGGAAGGATCTGCGCGATGCTTTTCCAATTGCTGCCGGATGGTCACGGCGCCGCGGATGTCGGGCTCGACCGCCGGCACCGGGGGCGGCGGGCGGCTCTGCCAGCCGAGAATGCGTTCGTTGATCCAGTTGCCGCGAATAACCGGCGAGGTCGTGGTGCCATTGGCGGTCACCTTCAGGACACTCGCCTGCGTGAGCAGGCCGCCTCGCACCGAGCCGGCGGGCAGGTCGACCCGACGCATCTCGGCCCCGTGGACGCCGGGTATGTCATAGTGCTCGGCGAGGCGTTCATTCAGAAAGGTAAAGTCGGAATCGACCACCGTCAGCGCCGGCAGATTGTCCCGGAGCAATGCCTGCACAAACAGCTGGGTTTCGAAAATCGCCGCCTGCTTCAGCGGATCGTCCAACTCGTAATCGTTGTAGAGCGTCGGCGAAGGCGTCGTGTCGTCGAACTTGCGCAGGTCGAGCCAGTAGTCGGTGAAGGCATCGATAAAGCGGCGTGACTTGGGATCGGCAATGAGTCGGTCCACCTGCTGCGTCAGCACGGCCGGATCACGCAGTTTGCCGCGATCGGCGAGGTTGCGCAGCTCAGCGTCGGGCACGCTGTTCCAAAGAAACAAGGCGAGACGCGTGGCGATGGCGTGATCATCGAGCTCGCCCGTCGACTCCTGCACAAAGAGAAATCCGGGCGACGACAGGACCGCGGTGTAGGCGGAGATCATGGCTTGGGCGAAGCCGACGCCGAGATCGTATTGCTGGTCGAACAACGCGGCGAAGGGTTCGACCTCCGCGGCCTCGACCGGCTCACGGTAAACGTGATCCATGAAGCGACGCAGCAACCGACGGGAGTCATGGACCGGATCCGCGCTTACGACCTCGGCCCGCACTTTCGCCAGAGGCACCCGGCGGAAGAACGGCCGCGGGGCACCGGGCTCGTCCGGCGCCACCACCTCGAGGTCCACGCCCACCCCGTTCTCGACCCGCACCAACGGCAGATCGTCAAAAAGGCGCGCGTATCCAGTTACCGGCGACATAGCGCGCGGCAGCGGTCCCTCGACCTCCATCCACTGCACCGCGTAACCGGGCATGCCGTCGGGCTCGGCCAGCGGATTGATGTATTGTTCGTTGGTGCCGTTGACCCGCGTGCGGAAGAGGCGCGAGCCGTCGGTCTGAATGACCTCGTTGGGTGCGAGCGTGACCTCCAGTTCGTGCACGCCGGGCTCGGGCGCAAAATCGAAGGTGCCCAGGAAACGCCCCTGCCCGTCACTTTGCGCGAAGACGCCGATCGGCTCGCTCCGGCGCCCCGGCCAGACTTCGTCGAGGTTGGGGCGATGCCACAGCGGCAACCAGTAGACCGGCGCTTTGGCCTCTCCCGTGCCATTGAAGAACCACCGGCTCACGCCCCCACCGCTCACCCACACCGTGTAGCCTTTGAAGCGCAGTTTGTAGCGCCCGCCCACCGGCGCGCGGAAACCACCCCAGCGATAGCCTCCCGCATCGCTGAAGGTGCTCGATACCTTGCCGACCGCTTCGCGCTCACGGGTCTCCGGGCTGGTGATCGGCGCACGCCCTGCCCGCACCTCCGGTTGGGCATGGCTGTCGAGCACCGGAAAAGCATGGCGATCGGTGAGCGTGCTGCCCTGACGGGGACGAAAATTACGCACCAGGCTTGGTTCATCCCGGGCGTAGTAGCGCTCAACCGTCGGCGAGAGGGCGGTCAGTTGCTCGCTCATGGTCTGACGCAACGCGTAGTCCGCGGCCGAAAGGTAACGCGCCATCTGCACGTGCGACACGTCGAGCGCCGAGCCAATCTTGTTGAAACGATGGGACTCGCCATCCTGCGGCAGACGTTCCTTGAGCCGCACCCAAGGCACTTGCAGCAGATCCCGCACGGCGTTTTCGTATTCGTAGCGGTTGAGACGACGCTGCACCGCGCGTCCGTCGGCCTCGTAGCGCTCGACCTCGCTGCGGGTGAGCTCCGCGCTCAACGCCTTGACGAAGACCGCCACTTGATCGTCCGACGGGCGGCGACGCTTGGTGGGCGGCATTTCGCCCGACAACACCCGGTCATGCATCAGCACCCAGCGGGCAAAGTCATCGGGGTCGTCCGCCCGCAGCCGCTTGTCCTCGAGATCAAGGTTTCCCTCCCGGTCGACCGGATTGTGACAGCGCACACAAAACTCGTCGACGAAGGCCAGCACCGGATCGTCGAGCGTGTCGGCCACCGCCGGAAAAACCGCGAGCAGGGAAAAGGCACAACCGAGCCACGCCGAAGCGCATCGCGGGAGCCGGGAAGGGGGTAAAGGGGCCCGAGCCGAAAGCATCACCCTCAACCTGCATGCGACGGGACACTTGTCTAGCAAAGCCCGACCAAGGGCTCCGGTGGCCGTTCAATAACGTCCACGCGAGGCCGGACGGCCCTCACTCTTGGTTGCGCGGATGAAATTTCGTGTGGTGCTCCACCAGTCGCTTCTGCTCCACCGCCGTGTAGATCTGGGTGGTGCCGATATTGGCGTGGCCCAACATTTCCTGAATCGCGCGCAAGTCCGCACCGCCGCCGAGCAGATGGGTCGCAAAAGAGTGCCGCAGCAGATGTGGCTTCACCGGTTTGGTGATGCCGGCCCGCAGCGTATAATCCTTCACCAACACCCACACCATTTTCCGCGAAATGGCGGTGCCGCGCTGGCTGAGGAAGAGCTGACTGCCCGTCTTGCGCGGCTTCACAAAGTGCGCGCGACCGGATTCCAAATAAGCCGCAAGAGCGCGAGACGCCGCGCCGCCGACCGGCACCACGCGCTCCTTGGCGCCTTTGCCGAACACCCGCACGAAACCGTGCTCGAGATCAACCTGCTGCAACATCAGCCCGCACAGCTCCGACACCCGCAGCCCACTGGAGTAGAACAACTCGAGAATCGCCCGATCGCGCAGCCCGAAAGCATCCCCCCCGGTGGGGGCGGAGAGGATGCGCTCCACCTCCTCGTTGGTCAGCGTGTCGGGCAACTTGCGCCGCAATTTGGGGCCCTCGAGCAGCTCGGTGAAATCGTCCGGCCGATCGCCGTTGTGCACGAGGTAACGGGCAAACATGCGTAGCGCCGACAATTTGCGCGACGTGCTCGACGCCGCCATCTGGCGATCACTCAACTCGCGCGCCCAGGCCGTGGCGTCGGCTCCTTTGACCTGTCGCCAACCTGTTCGACCCGAGGACGAAAAAAAGGCGGCGGCTTGGCGCAGGTCGCTCTCGTAGGCTTCGACGGTTTTGGCGGAGCGACCGCGTTCGAGCTCCAGGGACGCGGCGAAGTCGGTCAACGAATCCAGCCACGCCGGATCCAACTCCACCACCTGCGCTTTGCGTCGGGACGACCCTGCCATGGGCGCACCTTGGGTGTCCGAATCCCGGTCCGCAAGTCAGCGCACCGGTCGCGATCGCAAACTCTCAGCGGCGGCGACCGCCGCCACCCGGCCGCGGACGGAAACCACCCGGAGGTGGCGTGCGCATGCGATAGGTGATGCGCGCCTTTTCCAAGTCGTAGGGACTCATCTCCATCTTCACCGTATCGCCTGCCGCGATCTTGATGAAGTGCTTGCGCAGCTTGCCGGAGATGTGCGCGAGCACCTGGTGCCCGTTCGCCAATTCCACTCTGAACATCGTGCCCGGGAGAACGGCAACGATCTTGCCCTCCACTTCAATCGAATCTCCGTCAGGCATAGAAAAGGCCCGCGTGGGCAATGGTCAGGTGTTTGGTCATACAGATAAGTTCGGTGCGCAAAAGCCACTTGTAAGCCAAGGAAGGCGCCGCTTAGTCAAGGCTTTACTCCCGGACGCCCGATGCCTGACCCCGCTCCCCAACCGCTGCCCTGCCCGTTCGAGAAGCGGTATCCGTCGCAATTGGTGCGCGACGACACCTTCTACATGAGCCTCGCCTTCAATCAGGCGATCGATGCCTGGCGGGCCGACGAGGTGCCGATTGGCTGCGTGATCGAGCGCGACGGCGAAGTCATTGCCTCCGCCCACAACACCGTCGAACACGGCGACGACCCCACCGCCCACGCCGAGATCCTCGCCATGACCCAAGCCGCCCGCGCGATCGGCGACTGGCGCCTCGAACGCTGCACCCTCTACGTCACCAAGGAACCCTGCCCCATGTGCTCCGGCGCGTCGATCATGTCGCGCGTCGCCCGCGTGGTCTACGCCGTGCCGGACCCCAAGATGGGTTGCCTCGGTGGTGCCACCAACCTGAGCGAGCTCCCGCGCGTCAACCATCGCTGCGCCATCACCGCCGGTGGCGTGCTCGAGGCAGAATGCCGCGAACTCATTCAAGCCTACTTCCGTCTCAAACGCGCAATGCCAGGTTCACCGACTTCGCCGGAAACCGGCGCAGACAGTTGACGATTCAGCCTCCCGACCGCACGTTTACACCCTCGCGATTTTCATAATCCAAACCGCATAACTCATTATGGCATACGAACTACCCGCCCTGCCCTACGCCGCCGACGCGCTCGAACCGCACTTCGACGCCCGCACGATGGAAATCCATCACGGCAAGCATCACCAGACCTACATCACCAAGGTCAACGCCGCCCTTGAGGGCCACGCCGATCTCGCCGCCCTCAGCGTGAACGATCTCATTTCCGACCTCTCCAAGGTTCCCGACGCCATCCGCGCCGCCGTGCGCAACAACGGTGGTGGCCACGCCAACCACTCCTTCTTCTGGACCATCCTCGGCCCCGGCAAGGGTGGCGCCCCCACCGGCGACCTCGCTGCCGCGATCGACGCGAGCTTCGGTTCCTTCGACGCGATGAAAGAGAAGTTCGCCGCCGCCGGCGCCAACCGCTTCGGCTCCGGCTGGGCCTGGCTCTACGTCACCGCTGACAAGAAGCTGGCCGTTGGCTCCACCGCCAACCAGGACAGCCCGCTCATGGGTGAGGCCGTCGCCGGCATCGGCGGCACGCCGGTCATCGGTCTCGATGTCTGGGAGCATGCCTACTATCTGAACTATCAGAACAAGCGCCCCGACTACATCGCCGCCTTCTGGAACGTGGTCGATTGGGACGCCGCCGCCGCCAACTACGCGGCCGCCATCGCCTGAGCACTGCCACAACTCATTTCACCTCAGCCGCATCTGCTTCGGGAGATGCGGTTTTTTTGCGCACGGAAAATCATCACACGGGTCCCAGCTCCGCAACGCCTCCGTCCGCCGAACGCCCATGAGCACGCTCCATCAGATCAACTCCCGCCGCCTGGATTGGGCGGAGCTCGTTCGGCTCCCGGGCAGCCCGCACGAGCGAACCCTCCGCCTTTTGGCCAAAGGCTTGGGAATCCGGACCAGCATTCGACCCTCGCGGCCCCCCCTGCGATCGCTCCACCCCTTGGCCATGCCGCTAGCCGCTTGGCCGACGGCACACCGGAACCCAGTCGAGCAGATCGTGGCTCAACTCTCGGCCGTCGGATTCACCGTCGAGTTCAGTTACCACTGGCGCGACCTCTACGCGTCGACCCACTTCGCCGGCGTGTGGCTCAGCCACCCGGATGATCGCCGCACGGTTGCATGGGTCACCCTCAATCCTGATCGCGGCGATTCAGCTCAACCGGATTGGCCGGCGACCACGACCTTCCTCACCACGACCGCGTCCGGGCGACGGCTGCTGAGCACCAATGGGCCGCTCTCTCTTTCTTGGCCGAAACAATATGCGATCACGCACGAAACGTCCCTGGATGCGTCGAACCTATGGGCTTTCCACCTGACCCGAAGCCGGACGGCGGACGGCACCACCGTGCCGGCAGATCCGCACGAGCTGCACGCGGAGTGGTTCGATTTCCAGCAGGCGCGCGGGGTTCTCGTGCCCAGGTTGGATGGTTGGACCGAGCTCACCCGGGCGTTGCTCGAGGCGGACGAGGTCGACGGGCTCATCCAGGTCATGCGCGCGCAGAACCGCGCGCAAGAGCAGCTCACCAGCCGCCTGCTGACTTTCTCCGTCTCCGCCTTGCTGTTTTTGGCACTCGGCGCGGCGGTTTGGACCTTCGAGTTCGCGGTCCTGCTGATCCCGGTGTTGGTCGTGCACGAGCTGGGCCACCTTTTGGCGATGCGGCGCCTCGGTTACACCAACCTAGGCATGTTTCTCATTCCTCTGGTCGGCGCCGCAGCCACCGGCCAGCCCCACGAGATTGCCGGCTGGCGACAATCGATCGTTGCCCTGGCGGGACCCATCTTCGGTTTCCTGGTCGGCATCGGCGTCGGCGTCGTCGGCCTGCAAACGGGGATGGAGTGGTTGGTCGCCTTCGCCATGGTGAGCCTGCTGATCAATGGGCTCAACCTCCTGCCGATTCTGCCCCTCGACGGCGGAGGCGTGGTCAATGCCCTGTGGACCGCGCGTCATCCGCGCATCGACCTGTTTACACGGTCGGCCGCCGTCGTGCTACTGGCAATGGGAGCATGGTGGACCCACGTGTATGTGCTCTTCCTACCCGCCGTGCTCATGGCCCTGACTCTCCGCTCGAACTATCGGCTCTCGATCCTGACCCAGCAACTGCGCGAGTCGTTACCGACTCCATCAGCCACACCTTCCAAAGTCCCCAACGCTCCGGCGGAAATGCCTGCGCTCCTAGCCAAGGCCGCGGACGAACGCGGACTCGCCCCACGGGAACTGGCACGACGCATCATAGCCGCTCTGCAGCGAAACCTTCCCGGCGAACTCGATCTGAACGCGCTCACCCAACAGACCGGCTCAGTGTTGAAGGAGCTGCAGATGCGCCCGCCGAGGCTCAGGATCGGGCTGGCCTTCGCCGGGGTCCACCTCGCGACCTTTGCCGGGGTGCTGCTCGCGTTGCGTTTCTACGCCACCACCGACGGCGGCAAGTGGGCGCACCTCCTGGGCGAGCTGCTGCCGCGGTAGAACGCGAACAAAGTCAGCGCAACACCGGCGCGGCCTGCGAGACCGAGCCGAGCGAGGTCGGGCTCAAGCGCGTCGCTTTCTTGGTTTCCGTATCCAAAATCCAAACACTACGTTGGTTGGCCGACCGGGCGGTGTAGAGCAGATGGCGGCCATCGGCCAGCCAAGCCGGCTCCACCGCGTCCTGCGGCGCGCGGGACACCTGCACGGCGGTCGCACGGGTGCTCATGTCGAACAGGCCAATCTGGAACCCACTGCCAATCCGCATGGTGAAAGCGATCTTGTCCGGATTGCCGACGCTCCAATCAGGCTCCGCGCAGTAGCGGCTGATGTTGGTCGGGAGCCGGCTCATGCGGCCACCGCCCACCGGCATGACAAAAAGCTGCGGCCCGCCCATGGCGTCGGAGGTGAATAGCAGCTGCCGGCCATCCGGCGAAAACACCGGCGAAGATTCGACGCCCCGCGTGGTGGTGCGACGGGCCACGCCACGGCCATTGGCGTTGGCCACATAAATCTCGGGATTGCCCTCACCGCTCAGCACCATCGCCACCTTGGATCCATCCGGGCTGAAGCGCGCGCTCTGGTTGGTGCCCTTGAAGCGGACAAACTCGGTGCGCTGCATCGACTTCATATCGATCTGGAAAATGTTGGAGGCCACGGAACGATGGAAACTCGTGTAGAGGAGCTTGCTGCCGTCCGGCGACCAACGCGGGGCCATCGCCGAGGCGCGGTCCGCCGTGAGCTGGCGCACCTCGCCAAAAAACAGATCCCCCACATACACCTCGGTCTGACCCGTGCGCTGCGAAATGAAGGCAAGCTGCGACGCGAAGAAACCCTTGCCGCCACCGGTGCTCTCGACCGCGACGTCCGCCGCTTTGAGCAAGGCATTGCGCAACGAAGTCCCGGCAACCTGACGGCTCACCACCCGCGTCGATCCACGTGTCACATCGACCTGCACCCGGTTGCCCGCCACGGCCGTGAAGCGGATGTCGAAGAGCGGGTTGTTGTTGTCCCGCTGATAATGCCCGTGCGCCTCGAACGCGTAGTTGGCCAGACGATCCAGTTCCTCCGGACTTGCGCTCACCCGCACCGGCACCGAGGACACCGCCACTCGCACATCGACGTCAAATTCGGTGACACGGTTGTTCTGGGCGAAGAGGGAAAACGCGAACAGGGAGAGAAGAAAGAGGCAGGTGCGACGCATGGGACGGTGAGGAGGTGGGATTCCGGGCATTCCTATTTACAGGCTGGTTTAACTAAACAACGTAAAACCCTTTGGGGTGATCAACGTCGAACCCCAACGATTCACAAACGTTCCGAAAACTTTTCTCTCCGTGACTCCCGAAGCCATCAAAGAGCAGCTCAAGCAGGTTAAATATCCCGGGTTCAGCCGCGACATCGTGTCGTTCGGCATCGTGCGCTCGGCCGCCTTCGTTGACGGCACCGCCAAGGTTTCGCTGGCCTTGACGACCAACGACCCGAAGACGCCGCTCCAGCTCAAGCGCGAGGTGGACGCCGCGCTCAAGGCCATGCCCGGCGTGCAGGACACGCTCATCGACGTCGCGGTTTCCGCGCCCAAGGCCGCCCCGCCCCGCCAAGGCGGCAACATCGCCGGCAACGCCGCCAATACTGCGCACTCCCAAATCAAACACGCCGTCGCCATCGCTTCCGGCAAAGGCGGCGTCGGCAAAAGCACCTTTGCCGTCAACCTCGCCTGCTCCCTCGCCCAGTCGCTGAGCGCCGCCGGCCGCCCGGGTCGCGTCGGCCTCATGGACTGCGACATCTATGGTCCCAGCGTGCCGCTCATGATCGGCGCCGCCGGCCGCCCCAACATCGACGGCGACATGCTCGTCCCGATGGAAGCCCATGGCGTCAAAGTCATGAGCATGGGCTTCCTCATCGACGACAACACCCCGGTGGTGTGGCGCGGTCCCATGATCATGAAAACCGTGCAGCAGTTCGTGCAGAACGTGAAGTGGGGCGAACTCGACCTCCTCCTCATCGACCTGCCGCCCGGGACTGGCGACGCCCAACTCTCGCTGGTGCAAACCATCCCGCTCGACGGTGCGGTGCTCGTCACCACCCCGCAGCCCGCCGCCACCAACATCGCGCGCAAGGGCGGTCTCATGTTCCAGAAGGTCAACGTGCCCCTGCTGGGGGTGGCCGAAAACATGAGCCACTTCACCGACCCCGCCGGCCTGCAGCACAAACTCTTCGGCGAAGGCGGCGGTCAGCTCACCGCCGATGGGCTCGGCACCACGTTGCTGGGCCAAGTGCCCCTCATTCCGGAAATCCGCGAAGGTGGTGACAGCGGTCGCCCGATCGTGGTCGACGAACCGGAAGGAGAAGCCAGCCAAGTCTTTAGGGCCATCGGCCAAGCCGTTATGGAGACCTTGCAGCGCAAGAGTTCGTCGCCCGCAGAATAAAACGCGGCCGGATTCGGCCCCACCGATTCCAATTCAGGATCAACGCCGGCCGTGCCTGGCGTTGACATGCGGTTCACGCCAAATAACGTGAATCCTACTTATCAAACTCGGCTCGCGTCGTCTTTCCTCCTTCGGGAGGCGCGGCGCTGATCAACACAAACTACGTCTCAATCCACCCTCTGTTCCCTTCGCTGCAGGCCCGCGGGACTCGCACGATGATACCCCATTGGACAAAGGACTTGGCTTCGCCTCGGATACATTCGCAGCGATCAGCACCCGGAACCACGCCGGCCCAACCTTCAGCAATGAACGACTGCAGTGGTATCCATGTCGCAAAGTGCCAAGTCTTCTCAGACGCCTGAGTCCCGGGAATTCGTAAAACGCTCTTCGCTCTACCAGGAATTCCTGGCCGAACGGGAGGAGATTCTGCGCCACAAGTGGATCGAGTCGGAACGCCTCGGCTACGACATCGGTTTTGAGCGGGCGCTCTTGGATTGGATTCGCAAACACCGGGAGGGCTGGCGCAAGAGTCGCCGTCCGGCCCCGGCGGAATCCGCGAAATCCCGCTCCGCGACCTCTTCCTCCAGCTCGGCGGATTGATTCCGGGCGCCTGTGCCGCTTCGCGCGCTTGCACCAGGCTTGAAAAAAAAGACCGGAGCTCTTGAGGAGCTCCGGCCGGGAAAGTGCGGCTACGCGCGAGGCGCTTATTTAATCTCGCGGTGAACCGTGTGGCGACGCAGCGAAGGATTATACTTCTTCTTCTCGATGCGCTCAGTGACGGTCTTCTTGTTCCGCGTCGTGAGGTATTTCGAGGCGTATTTACCCTCTTTGCGGGCCTCGGTGCATTCGATGATGACTTGTTCTTGCATGGCTGAAAATTGAGTGAACGGTCAGAACAACCTGCCGGAGCACCGCACCGCAAGACCAAACTTCGCCCGATTGGGGCGCCAGGCTCAGCCTTCGTTGACGACCTTTTTCTCGGTCAGGGGCAACATGACGCCCCGGCGGAACAAGGTCACCTGACCGGTGCTCGCCGAGACCACCACCGCGATGCACTGGGTCGCCAGCGAGATGGCCGCGGCAGCGGCATGGCGACTGCCCAAACCACTCGGCAAAAGGTGGTCCCGATCCGTCGCCTGAATCAAACTGCCCGCCGACACCACCGTCCCGTCGCCCTTGATGACAAAGGCGCCGTCGATGGTTGAAAACTCCTTCACGGTCTCATCCATGAACGGATTCAGGATGTTTCGGTCTTCATCCTTGTAGCCGTAGAAAGGATTCAGCACGAGGGGCTTGATGAACTTCTCCACCTGAGCGGTCGCTCCGATGACAAAGAGACATCCGACCGGCTTGCCTTCTCGCCCCTCCACGCCGAGCTCGGTGGCGACGGCGATCACCCGCTCAAAGACCTCGGGTTTGACGTCGTCGGGCAAAAGGTCGGCCTTACCGGTGAGAAGGGTCTGAAACTCCCGCTCGACTTCCACGACTCCGACCGTGTCGAATTGATTGCTGCCCTGCACACCACCGATACAGCAGAGGCGATCGGTGAAGCTGATGATGCCCCGCGTGAGTGCCACCAGGATCGCGCTGCGCACCTGGGCCAGGCGTTGCGGCGAGAACGACCGCACCTGAATGACTTCGGCAAAGGTATCAAACACGCTGGTGCCTTCCCCGCCGTGCCGCGTGACAAGGATGGATTTGATCTTCGCGTTCCACATCGACGGATCGATCCCGCCAACAAAGGTGTCGCCCATCACCATGATGGCATCGCAATCCGCGCCCTTGGCCACGCGCTCCGCTTCGCGCATCATGAGCCGGTTCATCCGATTCTGCTTCTGGGGCAGGCGGCGCACCTGCATCCCGCCGAGGCCGGCCATCAACCGGTCGTAGAGCATGTCGCCGTTTTCCGCCGCGATGAGCGATTGCACCAGCTCCGGGTCTTTCACCACCCGGGCGATCGCCGCGAGCACCTGCAGGTAGTCGCGCGATTTTTCGTCGGCCAACAGCATGATCACAAGCTGTGACCGCTCGGCCTCCGCCCCGTCGTTGACGATGCCCTCGCGACTGCGACCAATGGCCAGGATATAGCGGCGCCCCAGGCGGGCCCGCACGTGCGGCAGCGAGACCCCGTGCCCGAGGTAGGTGGTCATCGTGCTTTCGCGCGCCATCAGGCCGCGCAGCAGCGGGTCGGTCTTCAGGTCCTCAAAACGCTGCGCGCACACCGCCAGCATCTCCCCCAAGGCACCGCGCATGTCGGTGCTTTGGAGCTCAACAATACGGCTTCGGGCAATGAGTTTTTCGAGCCGCATTCGCGTTCGTCCCGCCTTCCCCGCTTACTTTTCCCACTCCAGGGCGCCCTTCTTCACTTCGTAGAAGAGCCCCAGCACGAGGACGAAGAGGAAGAACATCATCGGTGAAAGTATGGCGACGTTGTTGGCCAGAAAATCGCGGTAGACGAAGGTCCACGGAATCAGAAACACGACCTCGATATCAAAAAGGAGGAACAACATCGCCGTGACATAAAACTTCACGGAAAAGCGCGTGTGCACGATGCCCTCGCCCTTCACGCCGCATTCGTAGGCCGTGTCCTTGATCGGGCTTTTGATGCGCACCCGTTGCGCCGCGAAATGGTTTGCGGCCAGGATCACGAGGCCCGCGCCGAGCGCGAGGATCGCTTGTATGAGCAACGGCAGATAAGCGGCTGAGGTCATGGTTGGGTCAATACAGGGCTCAGCGCGCTGAGCCTGACAAGGGGAAATTGGGCGCGACCGCGCCTAACCGTCCACCTGCACGATTCTTTCAGGCAAATTTGACGAGCTGCCGACCTGCAGCACCTCGGCAAATTCCAGCGTCCGAATCTCCTCGTTGACCACCGGGAAGCCCGATTGGCGGCGGTGTTTGTTGATCCGCTCCAGCATGAGCGTGTCGAGTGCCACGGGGTCTGAGCTCAGCCAAACCTGCCGTTCCGAAACCGTGTAGAGCGAGTTGAAGGCCGGCCCCCCCACAAACTGGTAATGCTGCAGGCTCGCGATGGTGAAAAGCCAAGTCTGGCGCAGCTCCGGAATCGCGCTCATCTCCGCCACCGCGGCCGGGGCGTTGTTGGGATTCTGAAAGAAGCGGGCGGTGTTGGAGGCGTTCCACAGCGTCGCATTCACCAACGCGCCGTTGATGCCGATGGTGGGGTGATCGGTGTAGACCGGCAGGTTGATCCAGAAGTCGGCATCGAGGAAAAGCGGCGTTGCCAGGAAACTGCGGCGATTGGCCTCGAGCTGGGCCTGATGTTCGTCGCGGGCGTTCTCCGCCAAAAAGACCGGATTGAATCGGGCCGGCAGCGGACTGTCGTAAAACCACTCCGGGTCGTAGAAACTGCCCGATTCCAAAACGTAGATCGGATGCCCTTCGAAGGGCGATTCCCCAGTGATGAGCGACGGCAGGTAGCCGGTGAACCGCAGTCGCAGCGGATTCATGCCGACGAGGAAGATGTCCTTCTTTTCGTAACCCCGCTCGAGCAGCGCCTGAATCACGGACTGCACCAGCGGCACCGGCGTCGCGAGGCCCGGCCCGGAATCGGTGTAAACCTTGAGCCCGACCTTACCCTTTTCGCCCGGAACGAGGCGGTGCCCAATCGCGTCCTCAAACTTTTCCAACAGCGCTTCCACCTCGGGGCGGTAATCCGCCAGCGTAAACCCATTCAGTCGCGCCTCCCAGACCGTGCTCGGCAACCGAGGGGGTTGGGGTGACGAAGCCGCGTCCTGTGCGACGGACCGCAAGGCGGGGAAAAACAGGATGGCGGCGAGGGCGGTGGCAGCAAAGCGACGCATGGAAGGTGGGTAGACGCGCAAGGAGAGGATTTTGTTTCCGGGAATCGAGGCGGAGCACCTTGACAGAGCATATGCCGCCTCAAATGTCCAACCCCCCGGCGCCGCCGCCTTCCCCGCCACCATGCCTCTCGTAAAACCGACTTGCGTCCGCGACCTGCGCACGCGGGTGAACATCGTTGATGTGATCTCGCGCAGCGTGACGCTGAAAAAAGCCGGCTCCCGATTCAAAGGCCTCTGCCCCTTCCATCAGGAAAAGTCCCCCTCGTTCCACGTGAATCCGGACATGGGCGTCTACAAGTGCTTCGGCTGCGGCAAGTCGGGCGACCTCATCACCTTTGTCCGGGAAACAGAAGGGCTCAACTTCGTCGAGGCCATCGAAGCACTCGGCCAACGCTTCAACGTCCCGATCGAATACGAGGAGGGCGCGGGTCCGTCGCGCGAGGAACGCTCTCTTCGCCAGGAAATCTTCGAACTGCACGACATCGCCGCCCAGCGTTTCCACGAAGCCTTCCACGCCAAGGATGACACGGGCAACTGGATGCGCGAATACTGGGTGAAGAACCGCCGCTTCACGCCGGAACTGGCCGACGACTTTAAGATCGGCGCCGCCGATGGCTTCGGCAGCGACCTCGGCGCGCTCCTCCTTAAAAAGGGCTTCTCCGAACAAGCCCTGCGCCAGTGCGGCCTGTTCTTCATCTACGACGATGCCGCCCTCACCCTCCGCGCCCTGCGCCCGCGCTTTCGCGGCCGCCTGATGATTCCGATCCGGGACCACCAGGGACGCGTTGTGGCCTTCACCGCTCGGCAGACCGAGCTCACGCCCGAAAACGACCCGGCCAAGGACGCCAAATACGTCAACTCGCCCGAGACGCCGATTTTCACCAAGGGCAACCTGCTCTTCAACCTCGACCGCGCGCGCTCCCACGCCAACGACGAACACCCCTTCGTCATGGTCGAGGGCCAGCTCGACGCCCTGCGCTGCTGGAGCGTCGGCCTTAAAACGGCGATCGCCCCGCAGGGCACCGCGATCACCGACACCCAGCTCGCCCTGCTTCGCCGTTACCATCACCAAGTCGAGTGCTTCTTCGACAGCGACGGCGCCGGCCAAAAGGCCTCCCTCCGCTTCCTTCCCCTCGCTTTGAAGGCCGGACTCGAGGTGCGCTTCCTTACCCTCAAAGGCGCGGAGAAACTCGACCCTGACCTGCTGTTTCTCGAACGCGGCCTGGCGGGTTACGACGCGGTTCGCGCCGATGCCCAGTCCGCAATGGCCTTCGCGGCCCACGCCCTTTTGCCCGAAGGCTCGTCCGCCAACGCCGAGCGCAAAGCCGCCGTGGTGCAGCCGCTTTCGGAAATCATCTTCGCCGCCGAATCCGAAGTGGCCCGCACCGAATTCATCCAGGAGGCCGCGCGCCATCTCGGCCTGTCGGCTCCCGCGCTCACGGCCGACTTTGAGCGTCTGCGCCAGCGGGGGAGCCGCTTCGCGCCCACCGCCCGTGATGAACCGGCTCCGCCCCCGCCGACGGAACGCCCCGCCCAATCCATCTCCCCCGAGCAGCACCTGCTCCTGCTGTGTTTGCATTTCGAGGAAGTCGGCCCGCCCCTCAGCCACGCTCTGCCGCACGACTGGATTGACGCCAATCACACCGCCGGAGCGCTGCTCAACCGCGTTCTGGCCGAGTTCGAGCAGGACGCCTGGCCTGGCGCGCAGCACTTGTCCGAGGGCGATTTGCTCGAAACGGAGGACGAAAAGTCCCTGGTGGCCTCCCTGCTTTTCGACTCCCCGCAGATCGACGATCCGTTCAAAGCCGCCGAGGAAGGTTTACAGAAACTGCGGGAACGTGCCCTGCGCTTGCGCCTGCGCCAAATAGAACTTGCTTTGTCGAAACCAGCCACGGACATTCAGCCTGACGCATTTTCTCTGCTGAAAGAACGTCGTGAACTTCAAGGACAGCTCCGCCAACCGCTCCGGTTGGTGCCGGCTGTCTAGTTTCATTTTCCAATCCATGCCGCGCAAAGCCAAGTCTGCCTCCTCCTCCGCCCAGTCCGAAGCCGTGGAAAACGCCATTTCCGCGACCAAGGGCAAATCGTCGGCCGCCGTCGATGCCGCCTCCAGCGGCGTCAACGAGCGCATTCGTCTGCTGATCCGCCTCTCCAAGGAACAGGGCTACCTGACTTGGGACGACATCAACGAAGCGCTGCCGGAGTCGGTCGAAAATCAGGACGAGTTCGATAACATCATCTCCATCCTGCAGAACCTCGAAATCGAGATCCTCGAGCCGGATCAGGTTGAGGACTACAAGCAGCGCATGGAGGAGGCCGAGGAGGAAGCCACCCGCACCTCCCAGAACGACATCCTGGATGACCCGGTTCGCATGTATCTCAAGCAGATGGGCCAGGTCCCGCTGCTCACCCGCGAACAGGAAGTCGAAATCTCCAAGCGCATCGAGACCGCCGAGCTCAACGCGCAGAACGCCCTTTTCCAGGCCGCCATCGTCGGTGGCTACATCGGGGACCTCGGCAACAAACTGCTCACCCGCGAGGAGCGCTTCGACCGGATCGTCATTGATAAGAAGATCGAAAGCCGGGACGCCTACTTCAAGGCCCTGCCCAAGCTGGTCGAGACCACGCAACGCAGCGAAATGATGGTCGGCCAATCATGGGAGGAGCTGCAGAAGGCCAAGAACGAGGCCGAGCGCAAGAAGATCGGCACCAAGCACAAGAAGCGCGAGACGACGCTGCGGAACAATTTCTCCAAGTTCTTCTTCAAGCTGAAGGTCTACGAGGAGTGGCTCGAAAACAAACGCCCAATCATCACCGAGATTGAACAGTCGCTGATGAAGCTGGAGCGCGCCAAGAAGCCCAAGACCAAGCGCGACGCCGCGATCGACCCAAAGAAGATCAACGCCCGCCTCAAGGAACTCGAACAGGAGCTGCGCCTCGATCCGGCCCGCTTCCTCGAGATCGTCGAAGAGACTTTCGTTTTCGTGCGCGCCGCCCACAAGGCGAAGACCGAGATGGTGGAGGCCAACCTTCGCCTCGTGATCTCGATCGCGAAGAAATACACCAACCGCGGCCTCTCCTTCCTCGACCTCATCCAGGAGGGCAACATGGGCCTGATGAAGGCCGTGGAAAAATTCGAATATCGCCGCGGTTACAAGTTCTCCACCTACGCCACGTGGTGGATCCGCCAGGCCATCACCCGCTCCATCGCCGACCAGGCCCGCACCATCCGCATCCCGGTCCACATGATCGAGACCTTGAACAAGGTCATGCAGGTGCAGAAGCAGCTCCTGCAGGAATACGGCCACGAGCCCACCCCGGAAGAAGTGGCCGACGAGATGAATCTCCCGGTCGAGCGCGTGCAGCAGATCATGAAGATGGCCCAGCAGCCCATCTCCCTGCAGTCCCCGGTCGGCGACGGCGACGACACCTCTTTCGGTGACTTCATCGAGGACAAGTCCGCCGAGAATCCCTACGACATGACCGCCTACTCGCTGTTGCGCGAAAAGATCATCGACGTGCTCGATTCGCTCACCGAGCGCGAGCGCCGCGTGCTCTCTCTCCGCTTCGGCCTGGTCGACGGCTACAGCCGCACCCTCGAAGAGGTCGGCAAGCAGTTCAAGGTCACCCGCGAACGCATTCGCCAGATCGAAGCCAAGGCCCTGCGGAAGATGCGTCACCCGACCCGTATCCGTCAGCTGCACGGATTCTTCGATGCCGAACAGCTCGACAATGCGCAGAACCTCATGAAGTTGGCCGTCAAACCGGGCACCGTGCAGAACCTCGGCCGCCCGAACTGATCGTCCGCGCTTCCTCCCTTGCTCCGACCGCCTTCCGGCGCTAACTTTACTTCACCATGAACGAAACCACCATGCTGGCCTTCCCGCTCGGCGGCCCCGAGATGATCATCATCCTCGCGATCGTGATCCTCCTCTTCGGCGCCAAGAAACTGCCCGAGCTCGCGCGCGGTCTCGGCAAGGCCAAAAGCGAGTTCCAGAAGGCCTCGAGCGAAGCCGAAAAGGAATTCAAAGACGCGGCCGAGGAGCCCAAGAAGCCCGAGACCAAACCGGCTGACACCACCTCCACCCCGGGCAACAACTGAACTCGGCACAACCACTGTCCGACTTACCCTTTCTGACGCGCCGTTTCACCGACGGCGCGTTTTTCATGCGCTCTAAATCGCGTTGTGCGCGTTTTCGCGCATTTTGTGCTCGCAACGCCCTTGGTATAAGCGGTTTTACACTTTGACAGCCCCGTTCGCCGGAGATTGATTTCCGTCGGCGGAAACGCGACCGACATGGCCCTGAAGCTCCTCTCCCACTTCTCCAACGACATCGGCATCGACCTCGGCACGGCGAACACGCTGGTCTACCTCAAAGACCGCGGAATTGTGCTGCGCGAACCGTCGGTGGTCGCCCTCGACTCCGGAACCCGCAAAGTCCGCGCCGTTGGTGCCGACGCCAAGCGCATGTTGGGGCGCACCCCGGGCAACATCACCGCCATCCGACCGATGAAGGACGGCGTCATCGCCGACTTCGATGTCACCGAGGCCATGCTGCGCTACTTCATCCGCAAGGTGAACAGCAACAGCTTCCGGGTTTCCCCGCGCGTGGTCATCGCCATTCCCTCCGGCATCACCGAGGTGGAAAAACGCGCGGTCAAGGACAGCGCCATGCATGCCGGCGCCCGCGACGTCATCACCATCCCCGAGCCCATGGCCGCCGCCATCGGTGTGGGTCTGCCGATCGACGAACCCGCCGCCAACATGATCGTCGACATCGGCGGTGGCACCACCGAGATCGCCATCATTTCCCTTTCCGGCATCGTCTTCTCCAAGTCCATCCGCGTCGCCGGCGACGAGATCGACGGCGCCATCGTCAACTACATGAAGCGCGCCTACAATCTCCTCATCGGCGAACGCACCGCGGAAGAGATCAAACTGCGCCTTGGCTCCGCCTACCCGCTCGAAGAAGAGCTCACCATGGAGGTGAAGGGTCGCGACTCGGTCGCCGGTCTGCCCAAAACGATTCACATCACTTCGCAGGAAATCCGCGAAGCCCTCAGTGACACCATGGCAGCCATTGTCGACGCCGTGCGCTCCGCCCTCGAACGCTGCCCGCCCGAGCTTTCCGCCGACCTCGTTGACCGCGGTTTTGTCATGGCGGGCGGCGGCGCGCTCATCCGTGGCATCGACCGCCTGCTCAGCGAAAAGACCGGTCTGCCGGTCACCATCGCCGACGATCCTCTGTCCGCGGTGGCCAACGGCACCGGCGCCGTGCTCAGCGACCTCAACTGGGTCCTGCAGCACAGCTAAATCCTCGCCGCGGCCTCCCGCCGCAGGAATGTGTGCGCGGATCGCGGTTCGCCCGCGCCCGGGCTTGTCAGCCGGTCCCACGACCGTCACGACTAACAGGCCCCCTGTAACCTGTGCCCGACCGACGCTTTGATCAGACCAAACCCTTCCTCACCCTCGGGGTGTTGCTGTTGGTGTGGCTGGTCCTGCCGACCGTGCTGAAACGTTCCACCCGCGACGGGTTCTACGAGATGCAGGCGCCGATGGATGTATCCGCATCTTACCTACGTGAATTGCAGGATTACTGGGCCATGCGCACCCGCTCCAAGCACGAGATCATCGACGCCTACAACGACCTGGGCGGCGTCGTTTCCAAATACGCCGCCGCCGCCGAGGAGAACGCCGAGCTTCGGCGCGAAATCGCCCGACTCGAGGATCTGCTGCAGCTGCCCACCTTTGACAACTACCGCAGCGAGCCGGCCCGCGTCGTCAGCCGTGACCTTTCGGGTTGGTGGCAGCGCCTCATCATTCGCAAAGGCGAGAACTACAACATCCCCGTCGGCGCCCCGGTCATCTTCGTCGGCGGCGTCGTCGGCCGCGTGACCGAGGTGCACGCCACCACGGCCGTGGTCGACTTGATCAGTAGCCCCAACGTCCGTCTCGCCGCATCGTTCGCCGGTGACGATCGCCCCATGAGCTTTCAGGGCGGCGCCAATCCACCCTTCTCCCGCCCGCACGCCATCGTCGAATTTGTCCCACTCGACCTCTACGCCACGCCGGCCGATCCCAAGCCGCTCGTGACCTCCGGTCTCGGCGGCGTCTTCCCCCGCGGCCTGCAGCTCGGCACCGTCGTGCAACTCGAGCCCAGCCCCGACGGCCTTTTCAAAACCGGCCGGGTCGCGCTCGATCCACGGCTCGACGAAATCACCGCGGTCACCGTCCTGGTGCCGATCAACACGCCGTGAGATTTCAACCGAGCCACCGCCGCACCGCTGTGGTGTTCATCTGCGCGCTGATTCTCGCCGCGCTCACCAAACAGCTGAGCCACTCCGTTGGCGGCTGGGGCATCTCACTCTGGCTCGGCGGGCTGCTCATCGCGTTTCCCGCGCTGCGCCTCGCGCCACAACAGGGGTTCAACGCCTGCTTCCTGATCGGATTGCTGGTCGACGCCACGACGCCACTGCCTTTCGGCCTGAACGCCTTTCTTTTCAGCGTGGCTCACCTCGTCATCGTCCGCGTGCGCAACCGTTTCGCCGCCGCCAGCACCGTCGCCGGCACCGTCGCCGGCCTCATCACCAATCTCGTGCTCTACGTGATCCTGACTTCGGTCGTGTTGGGCGGTTCCCCGGACGCACCGTTCTCCGGCCTGCGATTTCTCAGCGACCTCATCCTCTCCCAACTCACCCTCGCGCTCATCGCCCCTTGGTTTTTCGCCCTGCAGGAAAAAGCGCTGTTCATCGCCCGCGTCGGTTTGCACGACGAGCCCACCGCATCGATATAGTGTAGCTCATGGCGGACTACCCCACAGACGGACCTCGCGGCTTGGTCGAGACCCACAAAGGTCGCGACACCCGCCTGCAGTTCTTCTACCTGCCGATCCTCCTCGGATTCTGCGTGCTCGCCAGCGGATTGGTTTACCAACAGACCCTGCGCTCCGACCTCGCGCTCGAAAAAGAAAAGGTCCAAAGCCAGCGCCGCATTCTGGTCCCGGGCCCCCGCGGCAATATCTATGACCGCGAAGGGCGCCTGCTCGTGGGCAACCGGCCGCGCTTCTCCGCCGTGCTCTACCTCGATGAGCTGCGCTCCGAGATCTACCGCGAATACCTCAACATCCGCAAAGCCTACCGCGAGGCCGATCCCGACGACGAAGCCGTCCCCACTTCCTCCCAACTCACCGAGATCGCGCGCTTCTCTGTCGTCGACCGCTACCTGCAACGCATCAACCGCGCGCTCGGCCGCACCAACGAACTCAACGCCCGCGACCTGCGCCGTCATTTTAACGCGCAGCGTATGCTGCCCTTCACCCTCATCGAAGATCTCCAGCCCGACGAATATTCGCGCCTGCTGGAGCAACTCCCGGTCAACTCGCCGCTCCAGGTCTACACCACCAGCACGCGCTATTATCCCTACGCCGACGCCGCCGCCCATGTGCTCGGTTACGTGTCTGCCAACCGCGACATCGAGATCGACGAGGAATTCCCCGGCGCCGATCTCATGACCTTCAAGATGGTCGGCGCCGAGGGACGCAACGGACTGGAATCACAGTTCGACGAACGCCTGCAAGGCGAAGCCGGCGGCACGATCTATCGCGTCGACCCGGGCGGCTATCGGGTCGAGTCCCTGCAACGCCGACTTCCCGTGCAGGGGGACAACGTCATCTCCAGCCTCGACATCGACCTCCAGCTCGCCGCCGAGTCGCTCCTCAAGGATTACGAGCTCGCCGGCTCCGCCGTCGCGCTCGATGTGAACACCGGTGAGGTCCTGGTGATGGCCAGCCTGCCCGCCTACGACCTCAATGATTTCGCCCCCCGCCTCTCGCAGGCCACCGCCGCCGACATCAATGCCCGCGGCGCCTGGCTGAATCGCCCCATCCAAGGCCTCTACCCGCCTGGCTCGTCCTTCAAGATCCTGGTCACGCTCGCCGGCATGCGCGCCGGCGCGCTCACTCCGGATTCCGATTGGGGTTGCACAGGCTACTACCGCGTCGGACGAAAACTTTTCCCCTGCCACGACGGGCATGCCCACGGCGAGATCGGCCTGCGCACCGCCATCGCGAAAAGCTGCAACGTTTTCTACTACCACTACGGCATGGAAATGGGTCCCGATGCCATCGCCGCCGAAGCCCGCCGCTTTGGCTTCGGCGAGCGCACCGGCATCCCGCTCCCCCACGAAAGTGGTGGCACGCTCGTGCCTGACCCGGCGTGGAAAAAGGAGCGCTACAACGAAACCTGGGTGGGGGGCGACACCGCGAACATGTCCATCGGCCAAGGTTTTCTCCTCGTGACGCCCCTTCAGATGGCAACCTTCACAGCCTCGGTCGCCCGTGGCCAGACCCGCACCGTGCCCTACATGACGCACGACCCGGAACGACGCCCTCAGAGGACCGACCCGATCGGCCTGTCCCCCGCCGACTATGCCGCCCTGCTCGAGGGCATGGAGGAGTGCACCATCAGCGGCACCTCCCGCACCGCCTTCACCACGATCAAGTCGCAGCGCATCGACGGCCTGCGCGTCGCCGGCAAAACCGGCACGGCCCAGAAGCGCACGCCCGAGGGCACCATCAACTTTGCCTGGTTCATCTGCTTCGCGCCCATCGAGAATCCCCAGGTCGCCATCGCTGTGATGGTCGAGGGTGACACGCCGAACGAAGAAACCGGCGGCGGCACCTTTTCCGCCCCGGTCGCCCACGACATCCTCAAAGTCTGGGCGCAGAAGCACCCGGAACTCATCCCCGCGCCCCCTGCTACCTTGGACGGTGCCATGGCGGCCCGCTGACTCGCCGTTATTGGCGCCGCAGGTTCTGGGCGACCTCCAATTGACTCCGCAGTGAGTTGGAGTCGCGTCGCGAATTACGCTTCATTTTTTTTGCGAGCAGCTCCGCGTCCGAAAGGCGCCCCAGCAGCTCTTCGTTCTCCGCGGTCAGACGAGCCACGTTTTCGTTCGCGGCGGCAAGTTGGTTTTCCAAGTCGGTCATGGGTTGATCGGGCATCCAGCCTTCTACCGACGGGCCCGAGTCATAGCGATCAACAAACCCCTCCCGTCATTGTAACCGGTTAATCGTCACAGACCGCGGAGGAAACCGAAGACCCGATCGGCCTGATCCGGCAGCCCTTCATGCTCGTAGTCCGGGTAGAGCACCATGTCTTTGGGGCCGCCCAATCTATTGAAGGCGGCGAATTGGGTGCTCGGCGGACAGATCTGATCCATCAAGCCCGTGAACATCAGCACCTCTCCTCGCACGCGCGGCGCCAGATGTTGGATATCGATGTAACCCAACTTGGTGAAGAGCGCGTCCACGCGCTCGTGGCGCGGATCGAACTTGCGCAGGAAGTATCGTAGTTCTTCATACGCTCCCTTCGCGAGGTCCATGTCCCACACCCGCCGAAAGTCACTCAGGAAGGGAAAGACCGGGGCCGCCCGCTTGACGCGCGGCTCCAAGGCCGCGCAGGCAATGGTCAGCGCGCCGCCTTGCGAGGCTCCGGTCGCGCCGACGCGGGCGGCGTCGACTTCGGCGAAACTCATCACGATCCGCGCCAGCAAGGCTGTATCCAAATAGATGGCACGGTAGAGGAGTCGCTTCGGGTCCGGATCATCCAGTCCGCGCACGAAATGCCCGCGCAAGGTCATGCCCCGGGCCCCGCCCGCGTCCTCGGATCGACCGCCCTGCCCGCGGCAGTCCATCGCCGCGACGGCAAAGCCCGCGCTCGCTTCGGCCACCGACTCCATCCAGTCGCCGCTGTAATGCGAGTAACCGTGAAACTTGAGGATCGCCGGCAGCGCGTCCGCGCGCTGCCGCGGACGCAGGTATTTGGCGTAGATGCGCGCGCCGCCCACACCGGTGAACCAAAGATCGAAGCACTCCACCGCCGGATGGTTGATCGCGTCGTTGGGCACGAGTTCGATCTGCGGATCGAGCGCATCGAGCTCCGCCAGCGCCGCGTCCCAATACGCGTCAAAATCCGCCGGCCGCGGATTGGTGCCCTGATAGGTTTTCAGTTGGTCGAGCGGGAGATCAAAGGCGGGCATGGCAGAAAGGTTTTAACCACGAATGGACACGAATAAACACGAATAGAAATCTTAAGTTTCGGTCGCTGTTCATTCGTATGCATTCGTGTCCATTCGTGGTTAAAAAAATACCGCCAACCGAATGCTCGGCCGGCGGTATGAAATCCATGCGGTGGTTTGGTTCTAGCTCAGCGCAGGTCGAAGCGGTCGGCGTTCATGACCTTGGTCCAGGCCTTCACGAAGTCCTGCACGAACTTCGCTTCGGCGTCGCCCTCGGCGTAAACCTCGGCAATGGCGCGAAGTTGTGAGTTGGAGCCAAAGACCAAATCGACGCGGGTCGCGGTCCACTTCACGTCGCCCGAGGCGCGCTCGCAGATTTCGAAGGTCTCTTCCTCCGGTCCGGTCGGCTTGGCCTGATAGGCCATGTCGAGCAGGTTGACGAAGAAGTCGTTCGTGAGCGTTTCCGGACGATCGGTGAACACCCCGTGCTGCTTCTTGCCGTGATTGGCATTGAGCACGCGCAGACCACCGATGAGCACGGTCATCTCCGGCGCGGTGAGGCCCAGGAGCTGGGACTTGTCGACGAGCATCTGCTCGGCCTTCCACGGCAGGCGCGGCTTCTGGAAGTTGCGGAAACCATCGGCGTAGGGCTCCAGCGCGGCGAAGGACTCGACGTCGGTTTGCTCGGCGCTCGCATCCGTGCGTCCCGGCGTGAAAGGCACCGCGATATCGTGCCCCGCCTTCTTGGCCGCGGCTTCGACGGCCGCACTGCCGGCGAGCACGATCAGGTCGGCCAACGAGACCTTCTTGCCGTCGCTTTGGGCGCCGTTGAACTCGGTTTGAATGCCGGTGAGCACGTCGAGCACCTTGGCGAGACGCGCAGGTTGGTTGGCTTCCCAATCTTTCTGCGGAGCGAGGCGAATGCGGGCACCGTTGGCGCCGCCCCGCTTGTCCGAACCGCGGAAGGTTGAGGCGGCGGACCAGGCCACGAAGACGAGCTCAGCGATGCCGAGACCGGAGCCGAGAATCTTCTCCTTCAACGCCGCGATGTCACCCGCATCGATGAGCGGGTGATCGACCGCCGGAATCGGGTCCTGCCACAGCAGGTCCTCGGACGGCACTTCCGGCCCAAGGTAGAGGCTCTTCGGCCCCATGTCGCGGTGCGTCAGCTTGAACCACGCGCGGGCGAAGGCATCGGCAAACTGGTCCGGGTTCTCGAGGAAACGGCGCGAAATCTTCTCGTAGGCCGGATCGAAGCGCAGCGAGAGGTCCGTCGTGAGCATGGTCGGACGCTGTTTCTTGGTCGGGTCAAAGGCATGCGGCACGGTGGCCTCGGCGTCCTTGGCGACCCACTGATGCGCGCCGGCGGGGCTCTTCTCGAGTTCCCATTCGTAGCCGAAGAGGTTTTCGAAGAAGTTGTTGCTCCACTGGGTCGGCGTGGTGGTCCAAGTGACTTCGAGTCCACTGGTGACCGTGTCGGCACCCTTGCCGCTGCCGTAGCTGCTGGTCCAACCGAGACCTTGCTCGGCCATCGAAGCGGCTTCGGGCTCAGCGCCCACGTGCGCGGCGTCGCCGGCGCCGTGGGTTTTGCCAAAGGTGTGCCCACCGGCGATCAACGCGACGGTTTCCTCGTCGTTCATCGCCATGCGGGCGAAGGTTTCGCGGATGTCCTTGGCGGCCTTCACCGGATCGGGTTCGCCGTTGGGGCCTTCCGGATTCACGTAGATGAGGCCCATCTGCACGGCAGCGAGCGGGTCCTCCAGATCGCGGTCCCCGTGGTAACGTTCATCGCCAAGCCAGGTGGCTTCCTTGCCCCAGTAAACGTCCTCTTCCGGTTCCCACACATCGGCCCGACCACCGCCGAAGCCGAAGGTTTTGAAGCCCATCGACTCAAGCGCGACGTTGCCGGTGAGGATCAGGAGGTCGGCCCAGGAGAGTTTTTTGCCGTATTTCTGTTTGATCGGCCAAAGGAGACGGCGCGCCTTGTCGAGGTTGGCGTTGTCCGGCCAGCTGTTGAGCGGCGCGAAACGTTGCTGCCCCGTGCCGCCCCCGCCACGACCGTCACCGATGCGGTAGGTGCCGGCGGCGTGCCAGGCCATGCGGATGAAGAACGGTCCGTAGTGCCCGAAGTCGGCCGGCCACCACTCCTGCGAGTCGGTCATCAACGCGGTGAGGTCCGCCTTCACCGCCGCGAGATCGAGCGACTTGAAGGCCTCGGCATAATCGAAATCCGGATCCATCGGATCGGACAGGTCGGAGTTCTGGTGCAGAATCCGCAGGTTGAGCTGATTGGGCCACCAGTCGCGATTGGAACGGCTGCCGGCCGTCGTGGCCGAGGTCACGCCGCCGTGCAGGTGGTGGAAGGGGCATTTGCCGCCGCTTTCGTTGTCGGGAAACGGAGTATCCATAAATCTAAATTGAGAGGTTTTGCGTTGCTTCGCTCGGGGCGAGGCGGGCGCGGGAGCGCCGGGCCGGACGAAGGGAGGCAGACCTTGAACCGGATCCCCCGGACTCGCAAAACGTATCGGCCGGTTTACGTGAAATTCCCGCTCAAAACATCCGCACCGCCGAGCGTTGGCCCGCGTCGATGGCGTTTGGGCCGACCGGCACCGGAACCACCCGCAAAAAACGTCCGGTCGCATCGAACTCACCCAAACCCGCCCGCTCCGCCAACGGCACAATATAACGCTCGCGGTTGCTGTCATAGGCCAGCGAGGTCGGCGCCACCGCCCGCTCGAAACGGACCGTTGCCACCGGCGTGGTCTCGCCGTCGTAAGCCACCACCGTGCCGTCATCAGCGTAGAGCACGAGGAGCCGGTCATTGATCTGATCCCAGGCCAATCCGCCGATCACCCGCGCCGCGTCCCCTGGTCGCACGCTGGGCAACACGTCGCCGTAACGCGTGACTTTGCCCACGACGCCCGGCTCCGGCATCGCGGCATAGACCATGCGGTTGAAGGCGCGCACCGCGAGATCGAGCGAGGTCGCCCCCGCGGCGCCAAACTCAGCCGGCAGTTGGTAACGATACCATTCCTTGCGCTCCGAGCGTTTGATGGTGACCAGCTCGTTACCCGGCGCGAGACGGAGCCAGATGTAGTCGGTATTATACTCGTAGCCCAAACCAATCACACGATCCTCCGCCCGCAGAAATCCCTCGAGCCGGTCGTGGTTCTCCCCCTCCAGGTCGTGATCGACGATCGGGCTGCTGCCCGCTCCCGCGACGTAAAGATGGGTCGGACCGCGCGTCGCGCAGCCGCTACCGCCAAACGTTAGCGCAAACAAGGCCGTTAACAGAGCGGGCCGCCACCACCACCTTCGCTGCGTTTTCTTCGTCATGTATCCCCACCACCAAGACACCCTCGCCAACGTCGAGCGAGCCTTCGCTGACGATCCCGAGGTCATCGCCCTGCTCGTCGGCGGTTCCATCGCCCACGGCTTCGCCCGCGAGACCTCCGACGTCGACATCATGATCGTCATCTCGTCGGCGGCCTACGCGCGGCGCCGCGAAGCCGACGCCCTGCTCTACCTCAACTTCGAACACTGCACCTACGAGGGTGGTTACGTGGACGGCAAATATGTCGACATCGACTTCATGGAAAAGGTCGCCGAGCACGGCAGCGAGGCCGCGCGCTACGCCTTCAAGGACACGATCATCGTCTTCAACCGGGATGACCGGCTCCCCGAGCTCATCGAGCGCATCACCCGCTACCCGGTGGCCGAAAAAGAGAGCCGCATCCAACGCTTCCTCGCGCAAATGAACGCGTGGAAATGGATGGCCGGCGAAGGCCGCAAACACGGCAACCGCTACGTCGTGCAACGCGCCATCGACAACTTCATCCTGTTTTCCTGCCGGGTCATCCTCGCCCACAATGAACGCCTCTACCCCTTTCACAAATGGATGCTGCGCGAGGTCGAACGCTGTCCGGATCGCCCGGCCGACATGATGGCTTCGATCGACCGCATCCTCGAGACCCAGTCCGCCGAGGACATGGAATCCCTGTTCGCCGCCGTGAAAGCCACCACCCCGGTCAGCTTCGACGATCCGACTTGGGGACGTTGGTTCATGCGCGACAGCGAACAGAACTGGCTGCACCACGAACCGCCGGTGGCCGACCTGTGATGCGAGCGACGCGGCGCCTTTAGGTTTGTCATCGTCGACCGCCGACTCGTTCATCGCGCCCATGAAAGTCGCCTTCATCAGCGGAACCAGCATCGTCAAATCCGACCTCTTTGCCTCCTGGGATGTCCGCACCATCGAGACGCCCTACGGTCAGGTCACCTATAAGGCCAAGGGCGACCATGTGCTCATCAACCGGCACGGCTACGAGTTTCCCAAACCTCCGCACACGATCAACTACCGCGCCAACATTCGCGCGCTCGCTGATCTCGGATTCAAGGACGTCGTCTCGCTCAACTCGGTCGGTTCGCTCGATCCCGCCCTGCCGCCCGGCACCTTCGTTTCCTGCTCCGACTACCTTTGCCTCCAGGAGGGTCCGAAGACCTTCTTCGACGACGAACTCAAGGGCGGTGCGCCCGGCATCGCCAACAACCTCGTGCCCGACCTCATCGCCCAACTCGCGCCCGAGTTCACCATCCACCCCGGCAAGACTTACGTGCAGATGCGCGGTCCCCGTTTCGAAACCAAGGCCGAGATCCGCGTAGTGAAGGACTGGGGTGATGTCATCGGTATGACTGCCGCCTTCGAAGCCGACCTCTGCACCGAGGCCGGCCTCAACTACAACAGCTTCGGTCTCATCGACAACTACGCCAACGGCCTCGAGGGCACCGAAATCGACTTCGCCAAGTTCCACGATCTGGTGAAGGAGAATCAGGCCAAGGTGAACCGCCTCTTCACCCGCTTCCTCGAGATCCTGGGCTAAACGCCCCGCTGCGGTGGTTTGCTTAACCACCAAGCAGGCTGGGGTTTGTCTTCCGACGCCGAGGTGTATTCCGTGGCGGACATGTCCACGTCTTCCTCCCCTTCCATCGGCGTTCTCGGCCTTGGCATCATCGGCGGCATTTGGGCCCGCCACTATCACGACGCCGGTCGTCTCGCCGGCGCGTGGAACCGCACGCCGCAACCTGATTTTCCGCAATGGCGTTCCTCGCCGGGAGCCGTCGCCGAAGCCGCGGATTTCATTCAAATTGTGGTGGCGGATCCGCCCGCCGTCCAAGGCATCATCGAAGCGATTCTGCCCGTTCTCGGCCCGGGCAAAACGGTGATCCAGTCGAGCACGATCGACCCCGACAGTTCCGACACCTTCAAGGCCGCCGTCACCGCCACCGGTGCCCGCTACCTCGAGGCTCCCTTCACCGGCAGCAAGCCGGCCGCCCAAGGCAAGAAGTCCGTGTATTATCTCGGTGGCGACGAAGCCCTCTGCACCGAAGTCGACGAGCTCCTCGGCCTCGGCTCGGCGGTGCGCGTGCGCATCGGCAACAACCGCCAGGCCTGCACGCTCAAGCTCGCCATGAACCTGCGGGTCTCAGTGCAGATGCAGGTGCTGGCCGAGTCCTTCATCATGTGCCGCCGCGCCGGCATCTCCGACGACACCTACTTCAACGCGCTCGGACCCAACATCACCCACTCGGGGCTCGACGACCTCAAGGAACCGCAGATCCGCAACCGGGACTTTGCGCCGCTGTTTTCAATCAAACACATGCACAAGGACATGCGCCTCGCGTCCGGCATGGAAACCACCGCCGACCTCGCCCTGCTGCACACGATCTTCGACCGCCTCACCGCCGCCCACGACGCCGGCTTCGGCGACGAGGATTTTGCGGCACTGTTCCGCCTGATCGACAAGTGATGCAGGGGTGTTGATGGCAGGGCGGGTGTTACCGCGCCTCCTAGCCTTGCCATCCCGGCCCGTTCCCATCCTTTCCGCGTTTGTTCGCCCGGCGCTGGGGCCGCGCGACGACCTGGCACCCGCGGCCCGCGGCCTGGTTCGCCGATCTCTTGAGCGTCGGCACGGCGGAACCATCGGGATCGACCGGGGTCTCGAGGCGGGTTCCGGTGGCTCGCATCAACCTGCGCTTAGTCACAAACGAAGTGATGCCCCGCCCCCACTCACAACGGTCCCCCTCTCCCTGTGCCACCCAGGGGTTGTTGCTGGTGCTGGTCTCCGCCGCACTGTTGACGACGGCGCCTTCGGTCGCAGCCGCCCCGGAGACCTCAACCATTCCCGTCTCCTTCTATTCCCGCACCGCGCCCGATTACCGGCGCAGCTTGAACTCCGAAGGGAAGCCCCGGCGCGAATATTACGCCATCAGCTACGGCGGCCGGTTGGACGGCACGGTCTGGGACCAAACGCAGAGCAAAAAGGACTTTCCCATGATCGCCGGCGTCGCGGCCGAATACCTCGCCGCGCAGAACTACTATTTCGCCCCCAATGTGAACGACGCCACGCTTCTCATCACCATCCATTGGGGCTGCACGTTGCCGCGGGACGATAGCCCGTTTTCGCAGACCGTGAGCGATTTCAGCACCGCCCAGTCCGTTATCGCGACGATTGAAGCCGGTGAGGAGATTGACGGCGAAGAGTCCGATTCCGGCGAAAAGGTCGCAGCTCAATTGGCCAAGCAGGCCGCCTTGGAACGCCTCGCCGCCGACAGCCGTTTCCGCGAAAAGAACAACGCTCAAATCGCTCGTGTCATCGGTTACTTCGACGAGATGGCACGGCTGAATCGGGTGGGCGGTTTTCTCAGCACCGACCGCCTCGCTGACCTGCGCTCCGAGATCGAAGAATCCCGCTACTACATCGTGTTGACTGCCTTCGATTTCCAGCTGGCGAAAGCGCAGCAGAAAAAGAAGGTGCTTTGGAGCACGCGGATGAGCATTTGCACCCGCGGCAATCGCTTCGCCGACCACGTTGCGACGATGATCGCCCGGGCGGCGCCCACCTTCGGCACCAACACCGTTCGCCTCGTCAGGGACTACCGCGGCGAAGTCGAAATCGGGACCCCGGAAGTCGTCGACACCGATGTGACGGCACCGCCGAAAGACTGACCCGCACCCGCACCCGGCACCTTGGTCAACGCGAGTTGCGCCCGCCGGTTGACCAGTTGCAAACGAGGTTCATGATGCGCGGACCATGAGCGACTTCGTCTCCACCGCGGCCATGACCGAGGCCAAGCAGGCCATCACCAAACTGCGCGCCAACATGCGGCGCACCATCAAGGGCAAGGACGAGGTCATCGACCGCACCATCGTGTGTCTGCTCGCCCGCGGTCACCTGCTCATCGAGGACCTGCCGGGCGTCGGCAAAACCACCCTCGCCTACTCTCTCGCCCGCTCGCTCGACTGCGCGTTTTCGCGCATCCAATTTACCAGTGACCTGCTGCCCAGCGATGTCACCGGCGTCGCGATCTACGACGAAAACACCAAGGAGTTCATCTTCAAGAAAGGCCCCGTGTTTGCCTCGGTCGTGCTGGCCGACGAGATCAACCGCGCCACGCCGAAGACCCAGTCCGCCCTCCTCGAAGTCATGGATCGCGGCAAGGTCACGATCGACGGCGAGGCCCACACGGTGGGCAGTCCATTCACCGTGTTCGCAACACAGAACCCGGTCGATTACGAGGGCACCTTCCCCCTGCCGGAGAGCCAGATGGACCGCTTCCTCATGCGCATCCACATGGGTTACCCGGATCGCGACGATGAGTTGGAAATCCTGCGCGCCCCGCACGGCACCTACGACAGCATCGCCCTCGATCCCGTGCTCACCCGCACCGAGATCGCGCACCTGCAGGACGTCGCCGCCCAAGTTTTCGTCGAAGACAGCGTGCTGGAATACATCCAACGCCTCGTTGCCGCCACCCGCACCGAAGCCGAATTCAAAGCCGGCGTGAGCGTGCGCGGGGCCCTCGCCCTCAAAGCCGCCGCCCAAGCCGTCGCCCTCGTGCGCGGACGCGATTTTGTGATCCCCGACGACGTCGCCGATGTCATCGTCCCGGTGTTGAGCCACCGCCTCAGCCTGATCCGCCCCAGCAGCGACGCCTTGGAGGAACGCCGCGCTGTCACCGCCGCGCTGAAGCGTATCGTCGAATCTCTCCCGTCGCCGCAGTAGCGGCTCCGCAAACACCCAAATCCCAACCCACTCCCGCCACTCCTTTCATGCCCCCCGTGCACGACTTTTGGGATTTGGGATTTCATCCTTTGGGATTTCCAGCGCGGACATGAACGCCACGACCACCACCCACCCGACCGCGCCGCGCTGGCACGGTCCTGGCGCGGAGCGGGTCACTTTCCGTGAGCGCTGGGGCAAGCTGTCGTGGTCGACGATGTTGTGGTCCTACCTCTATCCGCCCCGCGGGCAGCGCATCATGCCGACCATCTCCGGCATCCTGATGATCGCCGTGTCCCTGGGCATCGGCAGTGCGGCCTACAACACCTCCAACAACATCCTCTTCATCACCCTTTCGCTGCTGCTCGCCTGCCTCATCGGCAGTGGCGTGATGTCGGCCCTCAATCTCGCCAAGGTCGCCTGGCGCGTGCAGGCCGCCGCCCCTTATCGCGTCGGCCAAACCGGCACCGTCACGATCGAGCTGCGCAACCGCAAACGCCTGCTGCCCACCTACGGCCTGTGGTTCGACCTGCGCACCAAATCCGAACCGAAGGGTCACCGCCTCGTGCAACGCCACCGCCTCGATCCCGAAGGCGGCACGGCTCAACTCGACTGGGCTTGGACGCCCACCCAGCGCGGTCACGAAGTCGTTGAACTCGCCGGCGTCGGTTCGCTTTTCCCCTTTGGCTTTCTGCGCAAGGTTCTCGCCGCCGAGGTGCGCACGGAGGTGCTCGTCTGGCCGGCCGCCATCGACTACCAGAACCACGGCGTCATTGCCCCCAGCCGTCGCCAGACCGGTCACACCGTTTCCAAGCTCGGCCAGAACGGCGATCTGCTCGCGCTGCGCAAATACGCCAGCGGAGACTCGCATCGCCTCATTCACTGGAAGGCCAGCGCGCGTTTGCGGCAATTGATGGTGCGCCAGTTTTCCAGCGAACAACAGGAAGGTTATTCGCTGCGCGTCGACACCTCGGCCGAACTCTGGCCGCGGGCCGAACAGTTCGAGCTGATGTGCAGCCTGGTCGCATCCCTCGCCAGTGACCTCTTCACCAGCGGCCGGCTGGGCACCGTCGCCCTCGACCTCGATCCGGCCACCCCCGTGCGCAGTGTGCGCGACTTGGAAGTCTTTTTCGATCGCCTGGCGGAAGCCGAGCCCCGGCCGGTCAGCACCCGTCCCTCCCGCGCGCCCTTCCCTGCGACCCGCACCGGCGGCGGTGCCGGCGATCGCCTCACCCTCACCTTTGCCCCCGACGGCCCGCGTGGCGTCGCGGCCTACCTCCATGGTCAAAAAGCGGCCTCAGCTTAGTCCCGACGACCTCGGTCGCCTGCGTTGGGGCATGGGCTCGGTGCTGGCCCTGCTGTCGGTCGTGACGGTGTTCTTCATGGACATCGACGCGTGGTTGATGATGCCGGTGGTCACAATCGCGGCGATCGCCGCGGTGGTGCGGCCCGGCTGGCCGGCTCATCTGCCGGCGTTGGTCCACCGCCTCGCGTTCCCCGCCATCCTGCTGGGCTTCATCGCCGATCTCGTGCTGGCCCGCGATTACCTGCCGGCGCTCATTCGGCTCGACTTGATGTTGATCACCTACCGGCTGATCACCTACCGCCAGCGCCGCGACGACCTGCAGCTCGTGCTGTTGGGACTCTTCCTCATCATCGTCGCGGGTGTCATCACCGTGTCGCTGTCGTTCGCGGTGCAGCTACTCGCCTTTACCGCGTGCGCGTTGGTCATGATGTTGGCCGTGACTTTGGAACACGCCGACGGCGTGTCGCCGCAGCCCATCCCTCCGGGCGTGGCCCCGGCCTGGACCCGCGGGGAGTGGCGCACCTATTTTGCCCGGTGGCGGGCCGCGACCGACTGGCGCTTGGTCACACTCGGCGGTGCCGGATTCGCGACCATGGTCGTGCTCTCCGGCCTGCTTTTCCTCGCGATCCCGCGCTTCGAACTGCAGAGCAGCCTGTTCATCGACCGCCTCATCCAGCGCACGACCCGCACCGGCTTCTCGGAGAACATTCGCTTCGGCGAAGTGACCGAGATCACGCAGGACAACAGCCTCGCATTCTCCGTCGATGTGACCGACCCGACCGCCATGCCGGCGGTGCCCTACTGGCGCATGGTGGTCCTCGATGAATACACCGGCGAGGGCTTCAAGGTCTCCGACGAATTGCGCCGCGAACTCAACGGCTACCGCCCGCCACGCCGGGAGTTACAGGGCCGCAACAAGTTCACCCGCGGCGCGCCCACGTGGACGGTCTACATGGAGCCCGGCATCAGCCGCTTCCTGCCCCTGCTCGGCAACTTCTACAACATGCGCTTCACGGAGCCGCAGACCTTCACCCTCAGCGACATCCTGCGCATCGTCGCCCTGCAGCGTGACCCGCCCAAGATGTTCGCGTTCGAAGCCTGGAGCATGGACACCGGCGATCGCCTGCTCGATGCGACCTTTGCGCTGCAACGGCGCCAGCACAACACCCGCGGCGAGCGCTTCCTGGAGTCACCGACCGACGCCGCGACGCGCGAGCGACTGCGGGCCGTGCGCGAACAGATCGATCTTCCCGCCAACGCCGACGCCGCTGTTTTTGCCGATGCCGCGATTGCCTGGTTGGGCGAACAACATGCCTACTCGCTCAACAGTGCGGTGCCGGCGGGCGACGGCGACCCGCTGGTGCGTTGGCTCGAGTCGGAAGCGCCGGGGCATTGTGAATTCTTTGCCGGCGCCTTCGTGCTGCTGGCCCGCGACGCGGGCTTCCCCGCCCGCCTCGTCACCGGTTTTCACGGCGGCACCTGGAACGACTTCAGCGGCAGCTTCATGGTGCGCAATGCCAACGCGCATGCCTGGTGCGAAATCTTCGACGACGCATCCGGTTCTTGGATACGGTTCGATCCCACGCCCGGCAACCAACAGGTCGCCAATGCCACCAACGATCCGGCCGCCGGCGCGGTGGTCGCCGGTCAGCGCGACCGCGGCTGGCGAGCCTGGTTGGAGAGCCTGCGCGTGTTTTGGTATCGTCGCATCGTCGACTTCGACCTCGATACCCAGACCAGGCTGCTCGACTCGACCACCTCCTTCTTCCGCTCCGCGCGCGACCTCACCCGCGAGTGGGCCGACGCCAAGGCCGAGGCGGTGCGCGATTGGCTGCGCCAGCCCTGGAACGCGCACCGCTGGACCCCCTTCGCCGGTGTGGCGCTGCTCCTCGGCAGCGCGATCTGGTGGTGGCGGCAACACGGCCTGCGCTGGTGGTATGGGCGCAACCGTTCGGGCAAGCGCCGCGAGGTGCACCCCGTGCGTCGCCAGGCCTCCCGTTGGTTGAGCCGGGGCGAGCGTCGCCGCGATTTTGATTGGCCCGATCCCGTGCGGAACGACCTGCTACGGTTGCGCTACGGCGCGATCGAGTCCTGGCCGGATCCCGTGTCGGTTTTCCGGTCCGCCCGACAGGCACTGCGACGGGCCTGAGCGAGCGGTTCGCGCCGCGCTCACTCCGTCTGCAACTCGTGCACCTTTTCGATGATTCGACCGAGTTCGACGTCTTTGGCCGTGACGCGATTGCCGGCGTGGTGGGTCGTGAGCCGCACCTTCACCGTGTCGTAGACGTTGGTCCACTCCGGGTGGTGCTGCAGGCGTTCGGCCTCGAAGCCCACCCGCACCATGAAGGTCAGCGCTTCCGGAAAGTTGGCGAAAGTAAAGGTCTTCACGAGGGCGTCGCGGTCGTGCTCCCAGCCGGGCAACTCGACCAACACCGCGGCGAGTTCTTCATCAGTCATGGGTTTGTCGCTCATGACCCCAAACTCGCACAGGACGCTGGCAGCGTCAAAAGCACGGTCGGATCCGTCCCGCCTGCGGCCTTGTCAAAGCTGGGCGCGGCTCCCTAGCTTCGGCCCCTCCCTTCATGGCCGAACTCGACTCCACCCGCATCCCGCAACACGTTGCCATCATCATGGACGGCAATGGTCGCTGGGCCAAACAGCGTGGTTTGCCCCGCATCGAGGGGCACCGACGGGGGGTGGAGACCGTTCGTCGCACCATCGAAACGGCCCGCGAGTTCGGCATCCGCTACCTCACGCTCTACGCCTTTTCGGTCGAGAACTGGCGCCGCCCCGAGGAAGAGGTCGGCGGCTTGATGAACCTGCTGGAATACTTCCTCAAGCGCGAGACCTCCACCCTCATCAAGAACCGCGTGCGCCTGCTTACGATCGGTCGCACGGCCGACCTGCCGGCGGGCGTGCGGAAGCACCTCGAGGCGACGATCGCCGCCACCGCTGAATTCACCGAACACACCCTCGTGCTGGCCCTCAACTACGGCTCCCGCACCGAGGTGCTCGACGCCGTCCAGGCCTACGCCGCCGCCGTCGCGCGCGGCGAGGTCGACCCCGCCAAGACGACTTGGGAGGCCTTCGCGCGCTACCTCTACACCCGCGACCTGCCCGATCCCGATCTCATTATCCGCACTTCGGGCGAGACTCGCGTGAGCAACTTCCTGCTGCTGCAGGCGGCCTACGCGGAGTTCGTTTTCCTGCCGATCTACTGGCCCGACTTTTCCAAGGAAGCCTTCCACGCGGCGATCGCCGATTACCAAGGCCGCGAACGGCGATTTGGACGCACCGGCGACCAGCTGGCCCGCGCCACCACCGCCGCCGTCACCTCCTGAACCACCGTGCGTTCCCGCATCATCAGCACCATCCTCCTTTGGGCGGTCGTCGCCGGCACCGTGATCTTCGTGGGTCCGGTCGGCGCCGTCTGGCTCGTGACCGCCATCGCGGTCCTCACCCTGTGGGAATTCTTTAAACTCATCCGCCGGCTTGGGGTGGAGCCCTTCGACCGCGTGGGCATGTTGCTCGGCGGTGCCCTGTGCGTGAGCCCGCTCTACCTCGAGGAACTCAACCTCGGCAGCGGCCCGCTGCTCGCCCTCACCGCCATCGTCTTTGCCATCCGTATCCTCGGCGAACGCAGCGCGCACCAGCGCTTGGACACCCTGGCCTGGTCGCTCTTCGGTGTGGTCTACATTCCGTTCATGCTGTCGTTCCTCGCGCGGACGATCCTCATCCACACCCCGTCGCAGAACACCGGTCTGCTGCTCGCCGTCTGGGTGATCGCGGTGTCGAAGTTCTGCGACGTCGGCGCGCTGCTGTCCGGCCTCGCCTTTGGCCGACACAAAATGGCCCCGGAAATCAGCCCCAAGAAGACGTGGGAAGGCGCGATCGGCGGCATCCTCACCTCGGTGGCCGTCGGCGTCGGTTTGGTGATCAGTTTGAAAACGCAGATGCCTGCCGGCTTCACCCCGCTCATTGCCGGCCTGCTCGCCCTGCCCATCGCGGCCCTCGCCATCATATCCGATCTCGTGGAATCGATCATCAAGCGCCACACCAACGCCAAGGACGCCGGCGCCACGATTCCGGGCATCGGCGGGGTGTTCGACCTGTCGGACAGCCTCATCCTCACGTCGCCGGTCGCCTACGTGGTCTTCTGCCTGCTGTGAGTTCCCCCGCGCCTCACGCTCCCAAACGTGTCGTCCTGCTCGGCGCGACCGGCTCCATCGGCGAAAGCACCCTGCGGGTCATCGCCGCGCACCCGGAGCACCTGCAACTCGTGGGCATCGCCGCCCACCGCAATCACCAACAGCTCGCCGCCATCGCCCGCGAGCACCCGAGTGTGCGCCACGTGGCAATCTTTGACGACGAGGCCCGCGCAGCCGCCAGCTTACCCGCCGCGGTCACTTTGCACGGCGGACTGGAGGGGCTCAACGCGCTCGCCACCCTGCCCGAGGCCGACGTCGTGCTGGTTGCCATCGTCGGGGTCACCGGACTCGAACCCGCCCTTGCCGCCATCGAGGCTGGCAAAGACCTCGCCGTCGCCTCCAAAGAAATCCTGGTCATGGCCGGCAAGTTCGTCATGGCCGCCGCGCGCCGCCGCGGCATCACGCTCCGTCCGGTCGACAGCGAACACAACGCCGTCTTTCAGTGCCTCGCCGACAACCCCACCAAAGATGTCGCGAGAGTGGTGCTCACGGCCTCCGGCGGCGCGTTCCGTGACTGTTCGCTCGACCAACTCGCTCACGTCACACCGGCGGACGCCCTGCGCCACCCCAATTGGGACATGGGGCCCAAGATCACGGTCGACTCCGCGACGCTGGCCAACAAGGGGCTCGAACTCATTGAAGCCCAGTGGCTTTTCGACCTCCGCCCCGAGCAGTGTCAGGCCGTGCTCCACCCCCAGAGTCTCGCCCACTGCCTCGTGGAATTCACCGACGGAGCGATGATCACGCACCTGTGTCCCCCGTCGATGACCTTTCCGATCCAGCACGCCTTGCTGCACCCGCTGCGGCTGCCCGGGGTCGACCCGGCCCTCGACGTGCATCGCCCCTTCTCGCTCGATTTCCGGACCATCGATGAGGCGCGTTTCCCCATGCTGCGGCTTGCCCTCGACGCCATGCGTGCCGGCGGCATCGCCCCCGCCGTTTACAACGCGGCCAACGAAATCGCCGTCGCCGCCTTTCTCGCCGAACAAATCCCCTTCCTTGCGATCCCACGACTGGTCGAGCAGGTTCTCGAGCAGACCCACCATCAAGATCCTGGCGCCTTGGCCGATGTCATCCACGCCGACGCCGACACCCGGCGTCTCGCCCAAGCGCTCCTGCCCTCCTTTTCCTCTTCCTGACCCACGCCATGCCCGCGGATCTCCTCAACGCCCTGTTTTCCAACGTTTGGGCCGTCTTCCTCATCGTCATCTTTTTTGGTGGCTCGATCTTTGTGCACGAGCTCGGCCACTTCCTCGCCGCCCGCCGCCGCGGGGTGAAAGTCGCCCGTTTCTCCATCGGTTTCGGTCCGCGCATGTTCGGCTGGCGCGGTAAGGACGGGGTGGAATACCGCGTTTCCTGGCTGCCGCTCGGCGGCTACGTCCTGCTGCCCCAGCTCGCCGACATGTCGAGCATCGAGGGTGAGGCCGATTTCGAAACCAAAGACCTCCCGCCCGTCAGCTACGCGACGCGCATCATCGTCTTCGCCGCCGGCGCGGTGTTTAACCTGATCTTCGCCTTCGTTCTCGCCACCATCATCTGGCTCGTCGGCCAACCCACCACCAGCGACCAGGCGACCACCCAGATCGGTTATGTCGTGAACGAGATGCGCAACGCCGCCGACGAGGTGGTGCCCAGCCCCGCGCGCGAGGCCGGCCTCGAGGTCGGCGACACCATCCTTGCCATCGACGGCGTGAAGGTCGACGACTGGTCGGAGCTCCTCCAGACCCTCGTCACCAGCGCGGGTCGCACCGACGACGGCCGCCGCACCAACGTCTTCACCATCGAGCGTAACGGGCAGGTGCAGGACCTCACGATCTACCCGCAGATTGCCGGCGACGACGAGGTCCGCAAAGTCGGCATCATCGCCGCCTACGAGCTCATCGTGCAAAGTGTCGACCCCGATAGCGCCGCCGCCACCCTCGGACTCCAGGCCGGCGACCGCATCCTGCAGCTGGACGACGAGCGCATCCTCAACATCCAGACCTACGCCGACTATCTCGCGGCCCATCACAACCGCGCCATCGCGATGCACGTCCAACGCGAAGGTCAGGACCTCACCCTCACCCTGCCGGCCCGGCCCGATGTCGAGCAACCGGCCGAGTTGGGTCTGCGCCTCATGACCGATTCGAAGTTGGTCTACCCGACGCCGTGGGAGCAGTTCAGCAACCACGTGCACATGACCTTCCGCACGCTCGGCAGCCTCATCAACCCCCAGTCCGACATCGGCATTTCCAAACTCAGCGGACCGGTCGGCATCATTCGCGTCTTCCACCTCGCCGCGCAGGCCGACATTCGTCTCGTGCTTTGGTTCACGATCCTCGTGAACATCAATCTCGCTATCTTCAACCTGTTGCCGATTCCCGTGCTCGACGGCGGCCACATGCTCTTCGCCACGATCAACCGGCTCCGTGGCCGCAACCTGCCCGAGAGCTTCGTGATGACGACCCAGAGCGTGTTCATGGTCCTGCTCTTCAGCATGATCATCTACGTGTCCTTCTTCGACGTCGGCCGCTGGCGCCGCGACGCCGCCCGCGACGCCGCGCGCGAAGAGGCCGCCGCCGAACCGACGGAAACCACCACGCCGGCTCCCTGAGGCCGGGTCGGACCGCCGGGCCGACCGCCGCGTTTCCCAAGCCGTTTTTCCATGAGCAGCTACTGCGCTTCCCGTTTCCGCACTTTGCGCCGTCGGTCGACCGAAGTCATGGTCGGCAATGTCGGCGTCGGCGGTTCCCAACCGCTGCGCGTCCAGTCGATGACGACGACCAACACCCAGGACGTCGCCGCCACCGTCAAGCAGGCCATCGCCCTCGCCGAAGTCGGTTGTGAAATCGTGCGCGTCACCGCCCCCAACAAGGCCGCCGCCCGCGCGCTCAAGGATATCCGCAAACAGTTCAGTGCCGCCGGTTTCGCCCACGTCCCGCTCGTGGCCGACATCCACTTCCTGCCCAGCGCGGCGATGGAAGCGGTCGAGCACGTCGAAAAGGTCCGCGTGAACCCCGGCAACTACGCCGACAAAAAGAAGTTCGCCGTCACCGAATATTCCGACGCCGCCTACAACGAGGAACTCGAGCGCTTGCACGAGGCCTTCAGCCCGCTCGTCAAACGCGCCAAGACCCTTGGCCGAGCCCTGCGCATCGGCACCAACCACGGTTCGCTCTCCGACCGCATCATGAACCGCTACGGCGACACGCCGCTCGGCATGGTGGAGAGCGCGCTTGAGTTTCTGCGCATCGCCGAGGACCACGCCTTCCACGCCATCATCCTGTCGATGAAGGCCTCCAACCCGAAGGTCATGATCGAGGCCTACCGCCTGCTCGTGCAGCGCATGGCGGCCGAGAACATGCACTACCCGCTCCACCTCGGCGTCACCGAAGCCGGCGACGGTGAAGACGGCCGCATCAAGAGCGCCATCGGCATCGGCAGCCTCCTGCTCGACGGCCTCGGCGACACCATCCGCGTGTCGCTCACCGAGGATCCGGTCTACGAGATCCCGGTGGCCCAGGCTCTCGCCGCCAAAGCGAGCGCCCGTTGGAGCGAGGAAACCGTTCCGGCCGACGCTTTCCCGATCGACGCGCCCGACTCACTGGATCCCTTCCACTTCCAGCGCCGCCGCATCACCGACCTCGAACTCGCGCCCGACTGCGCCGTCGGCGTCGAACAAGCCCCCCGCGTCATCGTCCGCGCACCGTCCGTCGCCGAGCTGTCGAACTTCGCCGCCCAGCTGCGTTCGCCCGCGCTCAAGGACAACCCACCCGAGGGCCTGCTGGTCCCGGTGCAGTCGACGGAAGAACTCGATCGCCTCTCCAACGTGGCCGCCGAACTCCCCTCCGCGTTTCTCGCGCTCGAGCTCGCGGCCGCCCTGCAACCCGCCGACCTGAGCGCCACCCTCACCGCCGCGCGCGCGCCGCTCACTTTGCTGCGCACCTTCACGTCCCGTGATGGGCCCGAGCTGGCGCAGTGGATCGAGCTGACGCGCCCGCACGCCACCGTCACGCTCGCGATCGATGCGGCGGCGGCCGACTGGGCCGAACTGGCTCCGACGATCTCAACGCTGGGCCACGGCCGTATCATCGCCACCACGCACCACAAAACGACGGCGCAGCACACGATCGGCGCCTATCGGGCCGTGGCCGCCACCCTCAAGTTGCACGGCCTGGGCCTGCCACTCTGGATTCGCAACACGCCAGCCGCCCGCCTCACCGCCGAGGCCTCGTTTCTCTCCCGCCTGCTCGACGCCTCGATGCTGACCGGTTCCCTGCTCTGTGACGGACTGGGCGACCTGATCAGCCTCGAAACCGAGCCCGACGCCATCCGCGGCGTGAAACTCGCCTACAACGTCCTGCAAGGCGCCGGCGCCCGCATCACCAAAACCGAGTTTGTCGCCTGCCCTTCCTGCGGCCGCACGCTCTTCGACCTGCAGACCACGACGCAACGCATTCGCGAAAAGACCGGCCACCTGAAAGGGGTGAAGATTGCCATCATGGGCTGCATCGTGAACGGGCCGGGCGAAATGGCCGACGCCGACTTCGGTTACGTCGGTGGCGCCCCCGGCAAGATCAATCTCTACGTCGGCAAAACCTGCGTGCGTTACAATATCGCCCAAAAAGAGGCCGACGATCGATTAATCGAACTCATCCGAGAACATGGAAAATGGGTGGACCCCGAGCCCTGAATCGGGGCATCGACACACCCCCGTGACGACGCCGTAACATATGAAACACTACGGCAACGTGCGCGGAAATACCCGCCTTACCTAGGGGAATAGGCCTGTTTGTAGTGCTTGCATCCTTACGCAGATTTCGCGACTTTCGCGGCGGTTGAAACACCGCCTCGTGGCAACAGAAAAATCTCCAAAAGTTATACCCCCGGCTGTGTGAATAACTTGTGGGAAAGTTCGCCTTGAAACCCCAATTTCCATCGACGTTTATTCGTCTCTCTCCACCACGCCCCTGTCGCGCTGTTGGGTCCGCTCTTTCTCACGTTTGTCCGATCGAATTCCGCCGATCCAGGCCGCTCGCACTCATTACCCACTGGTTGTCAAAGTTTTATGATTTCCATTCTTCATCCGCTACCCCGCATTTTTGACGCCGCCCACTCCCTTTTTCCCGATTGCCGCCTCTTGGAATTCCATTGCTTCAGACGTGCGTATTGGTGGCTCATTGGCGCCTTGTGAATAAAACCGCCTAGCCGTCTGAATTAATGCCCGCACTTTCGTCGTCACTTTCGCTTTGGGAAACCGTCAAACAGGACTTCAAGGACCTGTTTCCCGACGATGTCTTCCAGCTATGGTTCGCTCCCCTCGTGTGCCTGGAGGGAGATGACGACAGCCTTACGCTCGGCGTGCCCAACGACTTCGCCGCGATCTGGATTCACGACAACTATCTGGACCTCATCGTGCAGCGCCTGCGCCTCACCTCCGGTCGCGATGTCGCGGTCCGCCTGCGCAAGAACGACACGGCGCAGGCCTCGACCGCCCGGGAAACCGCGACCGAGCAACCCGAGGCCGCCCCGCGCACCGCGCCAGCCCGCCGCAGCACGCCGCTCACCCGCCAAGGTCGTGCCCACGCCGCCGCCCATGCCGGCAACCTGAATCCCCGCAACACCTTCGAGACCTACGTCGTGGGCTCGAACAACCAGATGGCCCAGGCCGCCGCCCTCGCCGTCGCCCAGTCGCCGGCGCAGGCCTACAACCCGCTCTTCCTCTACGGGGACACCGGTCTCGGCAAGACCCACCTGATGCATGCCATCGGCCACGCCATCCTGCGCCACAAGCCCGATGCCCGCGTCGCCTACCTCTCCACCGAGAAGTTCACCAACGAGTTCATTCAGGGCCTGCAGGAAAACGCCCTCGTAAAGTTCCGCCAGCGCTACCGCAACGTCGACGTGCTCCTGCTCGACGACGTGCAGTTCCTCGGCGGCAAGGAGCGCATCCAGGAAGAGTTCTTCCACACCTTCAACGACCTCTTTGAGTCCGGTAAGCAGATCGTCCTGTCCAGCGATCGCCGCGCCTCCGAGATTGCCAAACTCGAATCCCGCCTCGTTTCCCGCTTCGAATGGGGCCTGCCGGCCGACATCCAAGCCCCCGACTTCGAAACCCGCGTCGCCATCCTGCGCACCAAGGCCAAGTCGCTCGGTCTCTCCGTCCCGTCCGACGTCCTCACCTTCATCGCGCAAAACATCTCCAAGAACATCCGCCGTCTCGAGGGTGCCCTCATCAAGGTCGCCAGCTATGCCTCCCTCACCGGCAAGCACCTCGACGTCGCGATCACCCAGGAGCTCCTCAAGGACGTGCTCATGGAGCAGGCGCAAAACGTCCTCACCATCGACACCATCCAGCGCAAGGTGGTCGACCATTTCCAAATCCGCCTGGCCGACATGACCAGCAAGCGGCGCCCCAACAACATCGCCATCCCCCGCCAGATCGCGATGTATCTCTCCCGCACGCTCACCAAGCACTCCCTGCAGGAAATCGGCGACGCCTTCGGTGGCCGCGATCACGGCACCGTCATCCACGCCTGCAAGGCCGTGGACAACATGATGGAGCAGGACACCTCCATGCGCAGCAGCATCGAGTTCCTGCGCAATCAACTGTCGCGCTAAAGCGCGTCTGGATATTCGATTCTCGATTCTGGATTTTCGATTTGCGCCCGCGGGCGATCGCCTAATCGGTTGCCGAGCACCGCCAAAAATCGAAAATCCCAAATCGAAATTCGAAAATCCCATGTCCCTTTCCTCCGAACAAACCTCCACCGTGGCCCAATGGGTCCGCGACGGCGCCAGCCTCTCGGACGTGCAAAAACGCATCCAGGAAGAGTTCGGCCTGTCCATGACCTACATGGATGTTCGCTTCCTGGTCGATGACCTCGACCTCACCCTGGTCGACCCCGCGCCCAAGGCCGACGCCAGTGACGTCTCCAAAGCCCCGCCCCCCAAACCCGCCCCCAGCCCCGTCGGCGGAGCACCGGGCGAGGACGAAGCCGCCCTCGAAGATGCCGACGCCCTGCCCGTCGACGGCAACGTCAGCCTCGAGGTCGACGCCGCCACCCTCATTCCCGGCGCCCTCGCCAGCGGTTCCGTCACCTTCAGCGACGGCGTCACCGGCAAGTGGATCATCGACAACTACGGTCGCCCCGGCTTCACCGAGATCAGTCAGGAAGGCTACCGTCCGTCACCCGAGGATTCCCAAGCCTTCATGGAACAGCTCTCCCGCGCCCTGCAGGAAAAAGGCCTCGCCTAGGAAAAAAGCTGAATACGGCGGCGAGCCGTGCCGTCCCAAGGAGGAACAGAACGACCTGAAACCCGTCTCATTCCTCATGAAAACCTCGGCCACCCGTCTTCGCCGCCTCGGCCCCGCCGCGCTCCTCTCCGCCCTCGCATTGGCCCTGGCCTTTCCTTCGATCGCCCTGGCGGACCGCGGGGGCGACCGGGATCGGGACCGCGGGCATGACCGCGACCGTCACGATCGGCACGACCGCTACGATCATCGCGACCGCAATCGTAGCCGCACCCACTACTCGTTCGGCATCGGTGTCGGATCCTACGGCGTAAACAGCTGGCACGTCGGCGTTTCCCGCGACAATTACCGCCGCTCCCCCTACTATCGCCCTTATTACCGCACGGGCTTTTACCCGGGATTCTACGTCAGCGCGCTACCGCGCCACCACCGTCGCGTGGTCTTTGATTCCACGATCTATTTCGTCGCGGACGACATTTACTACCGCCCTTACAACCGCGGTTACGTCGTGGTCGAGCGGCCGGTCATCATCGAGCGTGAACGTCCCTCCACCAAAGTGCGTTACGAAGTGACCGACGAAGGGATTGATCCGAACCGCGAGATCGGCGCTCCCGAGCCCAAACCCGCTTACCTTTCCGTCTGGCAGGATGAACAGGAGCTGCGCCTCATTGACGGCGAGTTCTTCAAGCCCACCGCCAACGGCCTCGTGTGGGTCGCCACCCCGGTCGGCGCCGTGTCCGACGTGCTCCCCATCGGCGCCCAGCCGGTCTGGCACCAGGACATCGAATACTTCCGCTTTGACGGCGTCGTCTTCCGCAAGAGCCCGGACGGCTACAAAGTCGTCGCCGCCCCCTGGAGCCGAGACGCCGGCGCAGCGAACTGACCCGGGCGATCAGCCGCCCAACATTTCGCGCAGCTTCGCTTCGTCGATCACGGGCACACCGAGCTTTTCCGCCTTCGCCAGCTTGGAACCGGCTTCGGTGCCCGCCACGACGTAGCTCGTCTTTTTACTGACGCTGCCACTCACCTTGCCGCCGGCCGCTTCGATCATTTCGCCGGCCTCGTTGCGGGTGAGCGTTGGCAGTGTGCCGGTGAGCACAAAACTCAAACCCGCGAACAAGGTGCCGCCGCCGCCCGCCGAGGGCGACTCCGGCGCCACCCCGGCCGCCAACAAATCGTCCACCATCTGGCGGTTGTAGGCATCGGCAAAGAAACCCACGATCGCTTCCGCCATCGTTTGGCCGATGCCGCTGATCACCGACTCCTTGTCCTTGATGTAAGCCTCCAGTGGCGCATCCGCCAACGAGGTCAGGTTGCCGAACACACGGGCCAGATCCTTGGCTGAAGCCGCCCCGACATTCGGTATGCCCAAGCCGTGGATAAACCGCCACAACTCGGCCGTTTTGCTGGCCTCGATCGCGGCCAAAAGCTTGTCGGTCGATTTCTCCACGCTCTTGCCCAGGGTGAGCAGGTTGTCACGAGAAAGCTGATACAGGTCGGGCAGGCGCTTCACCCAGCCGTTCTCGACCAACTGGTCGACCATCGCCCCGCCCAGGCCTTCGATATCGAGACAGGCCCGCGAGGCAAAATGGATGACCCGCCGCCGCACCTGCACCGGGCATTCCCGGTTCGGACAGCGCACCGCCACCTCGCCCTCGAGCTGAATCGCCGCGGTGCCGCAGGCCGGACAGGCGTCGGGGAACACATAGGGCACGCACTCCGGCTTCCGTTTCTCCAGATTCACGCCGATGACCGCCGGGATGATCTCGCCGGCCTTCTCCACCGCGACCGTGTCGCCCACGCGGATATCCTTGCGCGCGATCTCCGCAGCGTTGTGCAGCGTCGCGCGCGAGACCGTCGTGCCGGCGAGTTGCACCGGCTCGAGTTCGGCCACCGGGGTGAGCACACCCGTGCGCCCGACCTGAATCGTGATCGCCTTGAGCAGCGTCTCGGCCCGCTCGGCTTCAAACTTGTAGGCCATCGCCCAACGCGGTGCCTTGCTGGTCGCGCCGAGCGTGCGCTGCAGCGGAATCGAATCGAGCTTCACCACCGCGCCATCGGTGGCGTAGGCGAAACCGCCGCGGATGGAGTCGAGTTCCCGAATCGCGGTGAGCACGCCATCCGCACTCTCCGCCACCCACTGCTTTTCCACCGTCGGTAAACCCCACGCCTGCACCCAGGCATGAAACTGCTGCTGCGACTCGGGCAGGGACTCGACCGGCTCCGTGTAACCACGACCATAGAGCACGATCTCCAATTTGCGCTGGGCGACGACGCTGGCATCGAGCTGTTTGATCGTGCCGGCGGCGAGGTTGCGCGGATTCGCATAGAGCGGCAGCCCGGCCTCCTCACGCTCAGCGTTGATGCGCTGAAACTCCTCGAGGGTGAGATAGATCTCCCCGCGGATCTCAATCACCTCCGGCAGCGGCACCCCATCGGTCGCCTTCAGCTCCGTCGGTAAGGTCGCAATCGTGCGGGCATTGGCGGTGATGTCGTCGCCCTCGACGCCGTTGCCGCGGGTGACCGCCCGCACCATGCGGCCTTTTTCGTAGGTCACGCTCACGGCCAAGCCGTCGATCTTGGGCTCGACCACAAAACTCAGCTCATCGCGTTCCAGATCCCGGCCCACCCGCGCGATGAACTCGCGCATCTCGTCGTCCGAGTAGGTGTTGTCGAGACTCATCATGCGCTCGCGATGGACGTAGCTCTGAAAACCCTCCACCCGATCGTCGCCCACCTTCTGCGTCGGCGAATCGGCCGCGGCGAAAAGCGGATACTGCGCCTCCAGGTCGGCCAGTTCCTGCTTCAACGCATCGTAATCGCGGTCGGTGATTTCCGGCTCTGCCTGCCGGTAGTAGAGCTCGTCGTGGTGCGCGATTTGCGCGCGAAGTTCGGAGATGCGTTGTTCCGGATCGGTCGGGGTCATCGGGCGCTATCTGGCACCATGCTTTCCCCGTTGGCAACCGACGGACGCGCGCCGCCGCGAAGATTTGTTTCGAGCAATCGGCGATAAGCGCCCCAGCTCGAATAGGCGGTCACCGCCACCGCCGCGCCCAGCGTGTCGGCCACCCAGTCCGCCACCTCCACGAATCGCCCGGGCGTGAAACTTTGCCGAAATTCGTCGGCCATACCGTAAAGGGAAGCCCCCACCAACCCGAGCCACCAGCGCCGCGGTGGCTGGGTCCGGGCGATCAGCGTCGCCAACAGACCGAACACGCTGAAATGCGCCACCTTGTCGATGTTGATGATGTCGGGCGCCGCGACACTGCTGCCGCCCGAGGCGACAAAAACCGTGAGGGCCAAGACCAAGGGCCAGCCCCAGTGACCGCGTTGTTCAGACTCCTTTTCCGCCATGTCTACCGATCAGCTCCCTTCCTGAAATGGTCGGGCCGGGGAGATTCGAACTCCCGACCTCTTGCACCCCATGCAAGCGCGCTACCAGGCTACGCTACGGCCCGAACCGAGGAAGGAAGGGAGACCAAGCCGCATGAAACCGCTCGAAGCAAGCGGTTTTTTCCCACCCCCAGCGCGGCAGTCCGAGCCGACACAAAAACAATCCATGCGTGGCCATTTTGACCACATCGGCCTATACTTTCGCCATGAAGACGATACTCACCCCGGTCGACTTCTCCCCCGCCACGGCCCATGTGATCGATGCCGCCATCGATCTGGCTTCGGCGGTCGACGGCAAAGTGGTTCTGCTCCACGCCAATCAGCCCCCCACCGTCACGGCCGACTACGGTCTCGCGGTCGAAAACGTGCAGGAAATCATATCCGTCACGGAGAAAGCCTCCGCGCGGCAGCTCGAACACCTGCTGCGCCAACTCTCGGATCGTGGCGTCGACGCCTCCTCGGCGACGGCCTCCGGTCCTGCCGTCAGCTCCATTGTCAACAAGGCCAAGGAACTCGAAGCCGCCTACATCGTGATGGGCTCCCACGGCCACACCGCCCTCTACGACCTGCTGGTCGGCTCCACGACCCACGGCGTGCTCAAGAAAGCGCCCTGCCCGGTCCTGATCATCCCGCCCAAAGCCGAGTAGAGGCCTCCAGAGTAGAAGCATTGCTGTAGCCGGGGTCGGTGACCCCGGTTCGCGGTTGTCCATTTCCCATCCCCGGGTCACCGACTCCGGCTACAGCTTGCCGCTGAACCAGCGACCTACTCACCGCCAGGCCCGGCGCATGCCGATGCCGACGATGGCCAGCGTGGCCAGTGAGCTGAGCGGCATAAGGACCGCGGCGAAGAGCGGGTTCATGTGGCCGGCCACCGCCAGGCCGACGGCGGTGACGTTGTAGGCGATCATGAAAACCAGCAGCACGAGGTGCGTGCGGCGGCGGACGTCGTTGACTTCGAACAAGGCGCGCAGGCCGCCGAGCCCCTGGCCGAGGTAATAAAAGTCGGCCTTCTCCGCCAACACGCCACGGTGGATCACCGGCGTGCCGCGGCACCGGGCTTTGTCGAACGCCAGGCTGTCGTTGGCACCGTCACCGAGCATGAGCGCATCGTGTGCGCCGTGCTCCAAAAGCCACGCGGCCTTCGCCTGCGGGCTTTGGTTGCCGTAGGCGTTGTCGGGCGGCAGGCCGAGCTCTCGCGCCATGTGCGCGACCTTGGCCGTCTCGTCGCCGGAAAGGATGAAGGCGTCGAGGCCACGCTCCCGCAGGCGTGCGATCTCCACCTGCGCATCGCGTCGCGCCTCGTCTTTGAAAACCATCCGCGCGAAGACCTGCCCGTTCCACGTCAGCACCGTGGCACCGTCCGCCGGGCCCGCGTCGCGCCAGCCGGCGCGACCCAAGGACCAATCGCCGATGCTCACACCTTGGCCGACGGTTTCGGTGATTTCGCCGGGCATGACGGGAGGCAGGTCGTGGCGGACGAGCGCCTCCATGATGGCGCGGCTGACCGGATGCGGATTGTCGCGCACCAAGGTGTGCAGCGCCGCGCGCGCTTCACCGGTGAGGCCGTCGAGGGCGGTGTCGTCGACCAGGACCGGGTTCTCGAGCGTGAGCGTGCCGGTCTTGTCGAAGACCAGCTTGCGCACGTGCTGCAGGCGTCCCCACAGGTCGCCGGCGCGCACAAACAAGCCACGTTTTCGCAGCGCCACCGTCGCCATCTCGTCGGCCAGCGGAAAGGCGAGCCCGAGCGCGCAGGGACAGGACACCACCAAAACCGCCGTCACCACGGCGCCCGCCCGCAAACCGTCACCGGTCGACCACCACCAACCAATGCCGGCGATTGTCGCGATGAAGAAAATGGCGACGAGGTAGGCCTGAATCACGCGCTCGATGAGGCGCTCACCTTCGGTGCCGCGCTCATGGCTTTCCATCAGCTCGGCCAGCATTGATTGCGACCAATCCTGCGTGGCGCGCAACCGCACCTCCGCCCGGCCCACGTTCTGCGCGCCCGCGGCGACGGTTTGTCCGGCGCGAAAAACGCGCGGCTCCGACTCGCCGTTGATCCAGGCCAGGTTCAAGTCCGCCTCCGCGCCCTCCAACTTGGCTTCGACCGGCACGGTCTGGCCCATGCCCACGCCAAAGCTCATGCCGGCCCGCAGCTTTTCCGGGGGCAACTCCTGCATCGCGCCATCGTCGCCATAAACCCGCAGGCGCGGTGGCGTGGGTTGCTGTTGCAGCAATCGGCGCTGGTTGCGTTCCACTGCGGTCACCTGCGCCCAACGGCCAACCAACATCAGCAGAATGAAACCGGCGACAAAGTCGAAGTAAGTGTAATCCGGCTGACCGGTGATCCAGCCGTAGAACGACCCCAGATACGCGCCGACGATGCCCACGGCGATCGGTAGATCGATGTGGATCGAACGCTCGCGCAGCGCCCGCAAGGCACGCGCCAGGAAGAACCCGCCGCCGGCCAACAGGCTCAGCGTCGCAAAACCGAGCGACAGGGTGTCAAAAAGCCGCGCGTAGGTGAAACTCGCCTCCATGCCGAAGTAGGCCGGCAGGGTGAAGAGCATCACGTTCATCGCGAAGGCTCCGCACAGGCCGATGCGTTTCGCGAGCTCGCGGCTCTCGCTGCGATTCGCGCCCTCGGCCCCAGCCGGACCGAGCAGGTAATTGAAGCGCTGCAGCGTGGCCGCGAAATTGGCCGCGCTGAACGCCGGCTCCGATTCGACACGCCAGCTCAGGCGCACCTGGCCGGTCTGCGCGTTGATTTCGATGCGCGCGGCACCCGGTTCCTTGGCGAAGACCTTTTCGATGAGCCAGACGCAGCCCGCACAGGACAGGCCCTGCACGGAGAGTTGCAGCCGCGGCAAACGGCCGGATTCCGCGACCGCGGCTTCCGCTTCGCGTTGCAGGCTGGTCAGCCAACCGTAGTCGCGCGCCTGCCCCAGCGCGCCGTCGGCGGGCACCGTGAGGTCGTCTTTGATTTGGTAATACGCATCCAGACCCTCGTCGTGGATCATGCGAAACACGTAGGCACAACCGGCGCAGCAAAACTCACTGCCCGCCGGCGACGGCGAGCCACAGTGTTGGCAGGCAATCGCTCGCTGCTCGACTTTGCGCGCCGTCCGCCCGCTGGAATCACCGCTCAGTGACATAGGAACTGATCCACCGAAGGTCCGTCGAAACCGAGCGTCGCGCGCAGGCGCCAGCTGATCACCACCGCCGCGACCACTGCGAGCACGGTTTGGAACCGGGCCAACGCGACGGGCGAAAGTCGCCGCCGGAGCCAGCCGAATTGGGTTTGCGCCAGCCACAGCATCGGCACCGTGCCGATGCCGAAAGCCAGCATGAACTCCGCCCCCCGCAGCGCCGACCCGGAGATGGCGGCAAGAGTGACAAGAAAATACAAGGGGCCGCACGGCAGCAGCGGCGTGAGCAGGCCCATGGCCGCGGCCACCTGCGTGCGCGGCTTCGCACGCAGCTTCGCCTGAATCTTGAGCGACCAGCGCGACAGCCACACCAGGCGCGGCAACCGGTGGTCCAAGCGCAGTGCGACGAGGAGGAAAAACACCACCAATAACCACGGCAGCCAGCGCACGATCTCTTCGTTGAAGAACGACCGCGGCACCATGCCGATCGCCCCAGCCACGACCCCGAGCGTGGTGTATCCAGCCAGTCGGGACACGTGGTAGATCGTGTTCACCGTGGTGGCGTCGACCTTGTCCCCGCGGGTGGGACCGAGCATGCAGGCCAGCGGTCCGCACATCCCGGCACAGTGCAGGCTCGTCACGAGCCCGGCCAGCAGGGCGGCAGTCGGCGTGTTGATGGCGGCAAGGTCCACGGCGCGGCAGGGTTCAGGGTTCTGCGCGATGCTCGATCGGCACCGACTCCACGGGATTCTTGGACGCCACGGTGAACAATACCGTCCAGGCAACCGCCATCAGCCCAAACAGCAGGCCCACGCCGATCCACAGGGACTTGGCCGACATCGGCATCTCGGACTTTTCGGAGGACGGCATGCTTATTCCTTTTCGAGCAAACGGGGATCGGGACCGACAAACTCAATCTGCCGCTCGAGGGTGTAGGATCCGGTGCCGTCATGCAAAATGACCTCCACGTGGAACCGACCATCGTAGTCGTCGCGCGGCACGAGCAGCACGAGCGGCACCACCTGTTCGGCGAGCGGCGCCAGCTCCACCTCGTTGGTGAAACCGGAACTTCCGACGAAGGCGGGCAGATCCCGCAACTCGATCCGAAAGGACTGGGCCTCATCGCGCTTGTTGACCACGCGCACCAGGAACTGATTGCGGACCGCTTCATCAGTCACGATGTAAGGCGCGCCGGTCATGCGGGTGACCATGAAGTTGGCCGGGCGCACGGTGGAGATGGCATAGGTCGCCACACTTGCCCCGAGCAACAGCAGGAAGCTGTAAAGGATGGTGCGCGGGCGCACCCACTTCGTCTTGCGGCCTTCCAGCCCCTCCAGCGAATCGTAGCGGATGAGACCGGTGGGCCGCTTGAGTTTGTCCATCACCGTATCACAGGCATCGATACAGGCGGCGCAGCCGATGCACTCGAGCTGCAGACCGTGGCGAATGTCGATGCCCGTCGGGCAGACCTGCACGCAGCGATTGCAGTCGATGCAGTCCCCCACTCCGGCGGTCGCGGGCTTGCCGCGGGGCTCGCCGCGCTTGGCGTCGTAGCCGATGACCATGGTGTTGTCATCGGTGAGCGCGGATTGCAGCCGACCATAGGGGCAGATGACGATGCAGAGCTGCTCCCGGAACCACGCGAAGTTGAAGTAAATGATGCCCGAAAAAACGAAGACGAAGAGGAACGCGTTCCAGTGTTCCCACGGGGACGATCGCATCATGCTCCACAACTCCGGCACCGATACGTAGTAGGCGAGGAAGAGGTGTGAGATGACGAGCGAGACGATGACGAATGCGACTTGTTTACCGATGCGCTTGATCGCCTTTTCGCGCCCCCACGGCGCGTCGTCGAGTTTGCGCCGGGCCACCGCGTCACCCTCGATCCAGCGTTCAATGCGCCGGTAGACATGGTCGAGAAAGACGGTCTGCGGACAGGCCCAGCCGCACCAGAGGCGACCGAAAAGCGAGGTGATGAAGAACAAGCCGAACCCAAGCCCGGTGATGCCGAAAAACAGCAGCCACACGTCCTGAAACGCCAGCACCAAGCCGAAGAGATGGAAGCGCCGCGCCGCGACATCGAGGAACACCGCGGGATGCCCGCCGATGTTGATCCAAGGCAGCGACAGGTAGATCGCGATGAGCACCAGACCCGTCCACCGTCGGTGACGGGTGAAGAACCCCTTTACATCTGCCGGGTGCAGGAAAAAGCGGGATCCATCTTCACGGATCGTCGTGACCGAATCGACATTGGGTTTGGGCGCTTGCGACATCTAGGCGGGTTGGGTAAGAAGGCCTCGTGCGGTTCGGCAACACGAGGCCTTGGGTGGGTAATCAGGGCGCTTGATGGTGGCTGAGAACGTAGGCGACAACTTCGGCGGTCTTTTCCGTGCCGAGCACGGGGCCCCAGGCGGGCATACCGGCGGCGGCGACACCTTCGGTGACGACCTTGAAGAGATCGGTCGGGTTGCCGCCGTGAACCCATTCGTTGTCGGTGAGGTCGGGACCGATCGCGGCCGGGCTCTCGCCCTTGCCCTTGAGGCTGGCCAAATGGCAGGCCACGCAGAGCGAATCGTAGGTCGCCTTGCCGCCGGCGATGAAGCTGTCGGTCTGGCTCATTTGCCAGAGGTGCGCGTCATCAATCACGAGGTCGGTCGAGAGCTTGGCCGCCTGGATACGGGCGATCTCAGCCTCCACCTTGTCGCCGTCGCTGGTCGGGATGCCGGACTGGGCGTAGTAGAACCAGTAGCCGACCCAGAACACGATGGTGATGTAGAGGGTGAACAGCCACCAGTTGGGCAGCCGCTTGTTGAACTCCTCGATGCCGTCGTAGACATGCGGCCGCTTGCTTTCCTCGTCGAGGGGCGGAAGTTTTTCAGAATCACTCATGGCTGGAGGTCGGGGTGGTTTCGTCGGCGAAGGGGAGATGGGCGAGCTCATCCGCCCGGGACTGGCGCATGCGCACGGTGCGATAGAAAATCGTCACGTAGACCGAAAGGGCCGTGATGAAGGCCGCGAGGGTGAAGATCGCGGTCCAGTCTTCGATGAGAAGGCGTCGAAACATGATGCGGTTCCTGGTTTGGGATTTAGGATTTCAAAGGTTGGGATTTCCCGCCGCCTGGGCGGTGGACTGCGACAGATCCTGGTAGCTGCCGAGCTGCTGCAGGTAGGCGATGAGGGCCACGATTTGTTTCTCGGGCGCGACGTAGATGCCCTCGGCTTTGAGGTTTTCCACGATCTCCGCGGCCTGGGCGTCGACCTGGGCCTGGATCTCCTCGTCACTCATCTCGGCGAAAGGCACCCCGAGCGTGCGCTGCACCTTGATCTTGGACGGGAGCGCCGCAACGTCGGTGTCGTTCTCGAGCAGCCACGGATACGGCGGCATGTTGGACCCGACCGAGATCTGACGCGGGTCCTCCATGTGGCGGTAGTGCCAGGAATTTGGATACTTCATGCCGACGCGGGCGAGGTCCGGCCCGGTGCGGCGGGAGCCCCACTGGTAGGGATGGTCGTAGACCGACTCGCCGAGGCGACTGTAGTCACCGTAGCGCAGCACGTCGGGGACGAGGGTGCGGATCATCTGCGAGTGGCAGTTGTAGCACCCTTCCGCGACGTAGATGTCGCGGCCGGCGAGCTCGAGCGGGGTGTAAACGTGCTGGAGGCGATCCTCGACGCTGGCTGCGTGCTTGCTCACCACGCCGGGCAGGATCTGCACCATGCCGCCGATGGCCACCGCGAGCAGGGTGAGCACGGTGAAGGGCGCGGCGCTCACCAGCAGGCGTTCATACCAGGCGGCCCAACGCTTGCCCTTCGACTCGAAGTGAATCCAGGCCAGGATGACCGCGGCGGCGGTGCCGAAGATGCCCACAATCTGGAGGACCGAATTGCCGAACATCCACACGCAGGCAAAGAGCGTGCCGACCACGGAGAAGATCACCGGCGGATTGATGAAGGTGACAACCGCCCCGAGCGGTTTCTCCTCGTGCGCGTGCGCCGATTCCTCGACCACCACGTCGACCGTGCCATTGACCGCCTGCGCGCCGGCAATGGTGCGCCAGAGGTTGTAGGCCATGATCAGCCAGCCGACGAAGTAGAGTCCGCCACCGATGATGCGCAGACCCATGAGCCAACGGATGCTGTTGAGCGTTTCCAAGAAGTTCGGATACGTGAGCAGCGTGCCGCCCTCGGTGGTCGAGTTGAGCATGAGGCCCTGGGTGATGCCCGAGGTCCACATCGCGGCGACGTAGATCAGGATGCCCACGAGGCCCAACCAGAAGTGCAGGTTGGCGAGCGACTGGGAGTGTAGCTTCTTATTCCAGAGCTTCGGCGCGAGGAAGTAGAACATGCCCGCGGCCATGAAGCCGTTCCAACCGAGCGCACCGGCGTGCACGTGGCCGATGATCCAGTCGGTGTAGTGACCAAGCGCGTTGACCGACTTGATTGAAAGCAGCGGACCTTCGAAGGTCGCCATGCCGTAGAACGTCACGCCGGCGGCGAAGAACTTGATCACCGGATCGGTGCGCAGTTTCTGCCAAGCGCCGCGCAGGGTGAAGAGACCGTTCAGCATGCCGCCCCAGGACGGTGCCCACAGCATGAGCGAGAAGGTCATGCCGAGCATCTGCAGCCAGTTGGGCAGCGCGGTGTTGAGGAGGTGGTGAGGTCCCGCCCAGATGTAAACGAAGACCAGCGACCAGAAGTGAATGACCGACAAGCGATAGCTGTAGACCGGTCGTCCCGCCGCCTTGGGCAGGAAATAATACATGATGCCAAGGATCGGCGTCGTGAGGAAGAAGGCCACCGCGTTGTGGCCATACCACCATTGCACCAGGCCATCCTGCACCCCGGCGAACACACCGTAGCTGTGCGTCCAGCTCGTCGGCAACGACAAGTGGTTCACGATGTAGAGCATCGCGATGGTGATGATGGTCGCGATATAGAACCAGATGGCGACGTAGAGGCTGGGCTCGTTGCGCTTGGCCAGGGTCCAGAAAAAGTTGATCGCAAACACGACCCAGATGACCGCGACCGCGATGTTGATCGGCCAGATGAGCTCGGCGTATTCCTTGCCGCGGGTGAGACCCAGCGGGAGCGTCACCGCCGCACTGGCGATGATGGCCTGCCAACCCCAGAAGTGCAGCGAGGAGAGGAAGTCGCTGCCCAAGCGCGCCTTCACCAGACGCTGGGTGGAGTAGTAAACGCCGGCGAACATCATGTTGCCCACCAGCGCGAAGATCACCGCATTGGTGTGCAGCGGCCGCAGTCGGCCAAACGTCAGGAACGACGTGCTGAAGTTGAGCTGAAAGAAGTTCAGCTGCGAGGCGATGAGCACCCCCACCAACATGCCGACCGCGCCCCAGAAAATGGACGCGATCATGAATTGGCGGACGACTTTATCGTTGTATTCGATCGTTAGGTTACGGGCTGGCATGGCAGAAATGCGATGGGCGAAAGACGCAGTTGTGGGGTTGAAAGGGTTCAGGCCTCGGCGTCGGCACCGTGTCGGCGCAGGCAACCGACGCAGGGCGGACGTTCACCGGTGCGGCACCCGCAGGCGCCATCTTCATGACCGTGCTCGTGGTCGTGGGCATGACGCGCCCTTGAGCCGCTTCGCACCGGCACCAGGCGCGGCGTCTCATCAGCCAACGGCATCAGGGCGTCACTCTCGGCGGAGCTGAATCGCTGGCGGCCGTGCTCGCGCAGGAAAAAGATAACAAACGTGAAGACCAGACAGAGGCTGATCGTGAGCGTAAGCGGAATGACGGACATGGCAGGTTGGTCGGGAAAAGGTTGAGGGGCGCTAACCCGTTCGTCCGAGGCGGCGGAAATGTTTGGGACATCAAGGGCGCCGCACCGGGAAACAGGTTCTCATTAAACGGCTGCATGCTAGCCGACCTTGATCGGGTTTACTCCGCGAGCGTTGCCCAGCGCTGCGCATTTATTGGTGGCCACCCCCGTCTCGCCGCGGGCAAGGATTGCACAGCTCCCCTCTGTGGCCGCCCCACGGCGTGCCAACATGTGCGGCATGCAACCGCCAATTTGTGCTCACCCATGAGCAACACACGCGGAGCTCATTCGACGTGCTTCTGGCAATACTTAAGCCATGCACGACGGCTTTCTTCGCGCGCTTCAGACGCAACGCCCCGACCTGCGTCAGCGGTGGGAGGCGTTGCTGCGCAATGAACGCGTCAGTTCACCCATGGCGCACCCCGACACGCTGGTGCATTTGATGGACTGGACGCTCGACCGACTGCTCGACGAGCTGCGCCAACCCCAGTTCCGCCGCCATACCGGCAACAGTGTCGCCCGCTCGGTGGGGCTCGGCTGCGTGTGCGGCAAAAACCCGCTCCTCACCTATTTTTCCACCGCCGAACAGGCGATCGTGGAAACCCTGTTTATCGACGAAGCGGAGCTATCCGAACTCTCCGGCACCGAGCGCAGTGCCAGCTTGCAGGATCTGAAGGCCGCGCTGCATGCGGTCGCGCGTCGCGAAATCGATTCCTTCTGCGCCGTTTGCCAGAGTCGCGTTCGCCACGAGCAGGAACACTCCACCTCCTCGCGCAGCTAGTTTCGCCCTCCCCGCCCATCCGTTGCGGGCAAACCGGGCGACGACTTAACCGACGCGCCGGGCGCCGGGCGTCGACCCCTCGATGCGCTCCCGGTAGGCCGTGGGCGCCTCGCCGGCGATCTTGCGGAAGACCCGATTGAACTGCGACAGCGATTGAAACCCCGCCTCGAAGGCCGCTTCGCTGATCCGCTTGTGAGGGTTGAGCAGGAGGTTCTTCACCTTCTCCACGCGCACGCGCGCCAAGTAGTCGGTGAAGGTCATGCCGGTCGCCTTCTTGAACATCTTGCAGAAGTAGAACGCGCTCATGTTCACCGCCTTGGCCACCTCTTCGAGCGACATCTCATCGGAATGGTGATCAGAGATATACTGGCGGGCGCGCGAAATGGCGGGCGACTCCGAGGTCTCCTCCCGCACGATCAACTGGTTGCTCAGCGAAGAGAGATGCTGGGCGAAAATCGACAGCAGGCGCACGATCGACTCATGCTGGCGTTTCGTCACCACGCGCGACTGAAACCACTTCTCCTCCAACTTTTTCAGGTCCACATCCGTGCCGTATTTCAGCACTTGGCGCGCGACGGTGGAGAACTGCTTTTTGGTCGGCGTATGCGTGAGCACCTGCCCCGTCTGTAGAAACGCCACGAGGTTCTCCCCCACCCGCACCGGCACCGCCGAGTCACACAAACCGGCGAAGCACTTGAGCGACTTCGGCTCCATGCAGGCCTCCTTTTCGATCTTCTCCTGCAACTGCAAACACGCCGCGCAGGTGTGGTTCGATTTCGCCATCAGGGCGCAAAACGGATTCTCCTGAGGATCGCCTTGGTGCGGCAGATCAAACCCCGAAATCGGCCGCAGGTTCAACGGCATCCCGGTCGTCTCACGGAACGCGTCCTGATAGTCCTTGAAGATCTTGGACTCCTTCAATTGGGCAACCACCGCGCGACTGCGCTTTTCTGGAGATTCGGGCAAAGACATCGGAGTGCCCCGAGACTTGGCAGGTCTCGCGGTCGCGTTCAACAGGGAAACGATCCGCGGCATCGGCTTGGCATAACGCTGTTCGGGGCTATCAGCACAGCTCCTCGTGGCGGAAGAAGTCCTTTTCTGCCGGGAGATTTGGATTTACAGCCCCGATGCCACGCCTAGCTTCCGTGGCCTTCCCACCTGCCCGGGTGGCGGAATTGGTAGACGCAGCGGACTCAAAATCCGCCGCCCTTTAAAGGCGTGTGGGTTCGAGTCCCACCCCGGGCACCAGCCTTCGCCAAGGCTTCGGCTGACGAGGCCAAGAACCGCGTTTCGCAGCTCAGCATGGGTGGGATGATGAACCCACGTGGGGTCGACGGAGTCCCGCCAGGCGGGACGGAGATGGGGCGACCCGCCAGGGTCGAGTCCGAAGGACTGAGCCGCAGGTTCACCAGTCCCACCCCGGGCACCAGCCTTCGCCAAGGCTTCGGCTGACGAGGCCAGCCGGATACCTGTCGTAGCTCTGCCTTGCACCCCACCACCGCATTTTTGTGGCCGCCAGCGTGAGCGAGTGGCCGCCTACCGGCGCCACCTCAGAAACCCACCGTGTCCTCGATCTCGATCCCGTGGGCTTCCAGACCCACGATCTTTCGCTGGTTGTTCGTCATCAGCAGGATCCTTTCGAGCCCGAGCTGCCGCAATATCTGCGCCCCCACACCGTAGTCGCGCAGGTCCATCGCCGCCGCGTCACTCACGGCGTTCGGCGTCAGCTTGCGCACCAAGGCCGCCGAGCCATCCGCCGGCTCCATGCACAGCACCACACCGGCGCCTTTCGCGACGATTGCCTGGATCGCTTGGCCGACCGAGCCGCTGCCCGTTTCCCGCACATCCTTGAAGACATCGGTGAGCAGGTTGTGGCTATGGACTCGCACCAAGGTCGCCTCCGGTCCCACTTCACCGTGCACGAGCGCTAGGTGATGCCGGTTATCCAGGCGGTTCTTAAAAACGTGTGCGGTGAACGTGCCGTATTCCGATTCGAACGGCGCCGAACTCACCTCATCGACCAATCGATCGAAACGCAGCCGGTGCTCGATGAGTTGCGCGATCGAGATCATACGCAGGCCAAACTCCTGCTTGAACTTCAACAGATCCGGCACCCGCTTCACCGTGCCGTCGTCGTTCACGAGTTCGCACAGGATCCCGCTCGGATGCAGGCCCGCCAACACCGCCAGGTCCACCGCCGCCTCCGTGTGCCCGGCGCGTTCCAACACCCCGCCCGGACGTGCCCGCAGCGGGAACACGTGACCCGGCTGCACAAAATCTTCCGGCGTCGAAGACCGATCGCCCAGCAGCCGGATCGTGCGCGTGCGATCGTTGGCACTGATGCCGGTCGTGATCCCTTCGCGGGCATCCACCGTGACCGTAAAGTCCGTGCGGAAATAATCCCGGTTGCGCGCCACCATCGACCCCAGCCCCAAACGCGCCAGATCCGGCTCCAGCATCGGCACGCACACAATGCCACTGCCGTAACGGATCATCATGTTGACCGTTTCCGGCGTGGCCTTGGACGCCGCCATGATCAGGTCACCCTCGTTCTCCCGATCGGCATCATCGGTCACGATGACAAGCTTGCCGTCCGCGATGTCGCGGATGGCGTCGGCGACGGAATCAAAAACGTCGGATGAAGCGGGTTCCATGGTTCCCCCACCTCAGCCTCAACAACGGCCCCCTGTCAAAGCCGCACGCAACTTCGTCAGCCCCTGCTATTCGGCCGGCAACCGACTCCGGGTCCGCAACGAACCCGGGGTGCAGCCGAGCCGCCGCCGGCACACCACACTCAGGTGTCGCGCGTCCTGAAAACCACACGCGTAGGCAACCTCGGCGATGGTCATCTTCGGGTTCTCCATCAGCAACACCTCCGCCCGCTCCAACTGCTGGCGTTGCACCTCCGCGTAAACGGTTGTGCCCAGCGCCGCCTTGAAACGCATCTCCAGCGAACGTCGCGACACGCCCACCGCCCGCGCCACCTCGTCCACGTAGATCGTGTTACCCAGGTGATCCGCCAAATAGTCGAGCGCCTCCGCCACCACTTCGTCGTTCACCGCCAGTTTGTCGGTCGAGCCGCGCGCCACGATCTTCAGGGGCGGCACCAGCAGGGTCTCCACCGGCAGCAGCGGATTCATCAACAGCTCCACCATCCGCTCGGCCGCCATGAAACCGACCCGGCGCCGGTTGAGCTCGATGCTGGACAACGCCACCGCCGAGAACCCGAGCTGGATGTCGTCGTTGTCCACCCCGAGCACCGCCACATCCTCTGGAATCGACGCCCCCATGTCGGCACAGGCCTCCGCCACCGCCCGCGCCACCGCGTCGTTGAAACAAAACACCCCCAACGGTCGCTCCGCCTTGCCCAGCCAATCCGCGATGCGGTTCACCGCTTGCGGGGAGGGCGCGTCACCCTCCGGCATTTCGGGCAAAACCAGCTCACTGGCTTCACCACCGGACGCGCGCGCCTGGTCCACAAAACCTTCCTTTCGCGAGGTCGACGACCGGTGCCGCGCGGCGCCGCAGTAGCCGAAATTCCGATACCCCCGTCGCGCGTAGAACCGCGCCGCCAGTTCCCCCACCCGCCGGTCGTCGTTGATCACGTTGGTCAGCCGCCCGCCGACCCGCCGCCCCGAGACGTTGATCACCGGAATCCCCGTCGCCAGCAACGCCTCTTCGTCGGCCTTGGAGCCGACCCGCGTGATCAACCCATCCAGCCGCAGGCGCTTCAACCGCGCCGCCTCAAACTTATCCGGACGCGCGATCTTCACCACCTGCACCGCCGGCTCCGCGCGAAAGCCCTCGGCCAATCCCTGCAAGACGCCGTGCCAGTGCTCCGTCTCGATCGAGAGCATGATTCCCACCCGTTTGCGTCGCAGTTCAACCATCGCGCCAGCCAAGCGTCCTTGCGCATTTTGTAAACCCTTATGCGGTTTATCGCCTGCGTGCCTTTCCGGCCCACTGCTACGCTCTTCGCCCCCTTCCCATGAGCAACGCCTACCTCGATTCCCTCTTCTCTTTGTCCGGCAAGGTCGCCGTCGTCATCGGCGGCACCGGTGAACTTTGTGGCGCCATGGCCGAGGGCCTCGCCGGTGCCGGAGCCGAGGTCGTGCTGGTCGGCCGCAACGAACAGAAAGCCGCCGCCCGCTTGGAGAAGATCGCCGCCGCTGGCGGCAAAGCGTGGTTCCACCCCGCCGACGCCACGTCGCGCGAGTCCCTCACCACCCTGCGCGACGCCGTGCTGGAGCGCGCTGGCCGCATCGACGTCCTCGTCAACGGCGCCGGCGTCAACTCGCCCACCCCGCTCATGGATATCCCGGAGGACGAGTTTGACCGCATCATCAATGCCAACGTAAAGGGCGTGCTCATCGCCTGCCAGGTCTTCGGTGAACACCTGCTCCACGCCCCCGACGGCGGTTCGGTCATCAACATCGGTTCCGCCTCCGCCCGCGTGCCCCTTTCCCGCGTCTTCACCTACTCGGCCTCCAAGGCCGCGGTCCACAACCTCACCAAAAACATCGCCCGCGAATGGGCCACGCAGGGCGTGCGCGTCAACCTGCTCGTGCCGGGTTTCTTCCCCGCCGAGCAGAACCGCAAGGTGCTCACCCCCGACCGCATCGAGACCATCATGGGTCACACCCCGATGAAGCGTTTCGGCGACGCCAAGGAACTCATCGGCGCCACCCTCTTCCTCGCCAGCTCCGCCGCTTCCAGCTTCGTCACCGGCGCCGAGATCGAAGTCGATGGCGGCTTCCACTCCATGACCATCTGAACTCGGATTTTTTTGAAACCACGAATGGACACGAATGAGCTCCACTACCGTTCCGCTTCCGAGATGCAGGTCTCAGTGCGTAGGCGGTAGCCGAAGCGATTCGTGTCCATTCGTGGTTTAAAACAGCCCTCCCCCCTCCGCCATGTCCGCCATCAACGCTTTCCTGCTGGAGCACGATCTCCGCATCGCCACCAACCCCTGCGTCTCGCCCGACTTCTGCCTCGATTGGCCGAGCCTGAGTGCAAAGCTCACCGGCGGCGACGCCTTGCACGTCTGGACCGCCAGCGGTTTCGACACTGCGGCCGGCGCTTGGAAACTGCGCGAAGACCTCCGCACCGGCGACTGCGCCTGGGTCCTGTCACCCGACCCCGCCGCCACCGCCGCGGTGAACACCCTCACCGATGGCGTGACCCTGCCTTCCGGCGCCGTCGCCTTCCCCGCCACCTGGACGAACCTGCTCAAGCTCAAGAATCTCATCCTCGAGCACGACGCCGACGCCACGGTCTTCCCGACGGCCGGAGCCCGTCTCGGCCAGAGCACCCTCGGTGTCGGCGCCCGCTTCACCACCCTGCACTGGCCGGCCGTCGATTGGGCCATGGCCCACCTCGGCATCGGTCTCACCGCCAACCAAAACTCCATCCCGCGCGAACTCGTCTACGACGTCGATGAGATGCTCGCCGACACCCTCGACACCGTGCCCTTCCCCTTCATCGGCGCTTCCGTGCCGGAAGGCCATCAAGGCCAATCCGTCGAGGGCATGAGCCACGGCTCGGTCTTGGCCAAACTCAAGAACGGCTTCCACCAGCGCCGCATCGCCTGGTCCTTCAACGCCGACCACCAGCCCATCGGTGGCAAGTTCGACGCCCGCGAGGATGCCCTCGTGCGCGGTTCGCTGCTCGCCTCCTACATCACCTTCGACCTCTCGCCCGAACTGGCGAAAAAGGAGCCGGCCGACATCAAGTCGATCGACGACGACCTTCAGGCCCGCGTCAAAGCCCGCATGGCCGAGGCCGGGCTCAGCGTCGATGACCACGCCTTCGCCGAACTGCTCGCGACCGTCTGGACGCCGATGCAAAAGATGAAGCGCCGCGACGAGCTCTACGCCGCCGCCCGCGCCGCCGCGTTCACCACCGAGGTCGGCCGCACCTACCTGCGCGAACTTTCCATCGACGAGCTCCCCGGTCTCACCACGCCGGAAACCACCGGCATCATGCTCGCGCTCTGCGAGGCCATGGACATGCCGGTCAACTTCGTGGCCCCGGCCTTTGGCTTCCAAAAGAACATCCCCTATCCGGATCAGGACCGCCTCCGCGAACTCATCACGGCCCAATGGGATATCTGCCAAAAATTCGGCGTTAGCATCGGTTTCCACTCCGGCTCCGGCAAATCCGCCGAGAACTACCGCCTCATGGGCGAACTCACCGGCAGCCACCTCGAGATCAAAACCAGCGGCCGCTACACCTACGAGATGGGCCGAGCGCTGCACGCCTCGACCAACCCGGCGGACCGGGCGCTCTGGCGCGACTGGTATGCCTTCACCGTCGACCTCGCCATCGCCGGTGCCTTCAGCGACGACGCCACCGAACGCGCCGCCGCCCGCAGCTTCATCAGCGCCAGTTTCGACGACGGCGCCCCCGACGACGCGACGCTCTTCGCCTCGACCGCAGCCTGTCGCGCCGCCGTGGCCAAACTCTCCCCGAGCCCCGAGCGTGTGTTGTTTTTTGAATACAACTTTCTCTACGTGCTCGCCGCCGGCGGTCGCGCCGACAAAGCCGCGCTCGGCGACCACACCGCGGCCGGCTACCGCCAGCGCGCGCGCTTCTACGCCATCAGCGATGAAGCCCGCCTCGCCTACGCCAAGCGCGTCGCCGCTTACCTGATCTTCCTCGCCGAAACCACTGGCCTCGCCAGTGCACAAACCTGCGCCGAAGCCACCGCCGCCCTCGAAGCCCTGCCGACCTACTCCGCCCTCCTCGCCGCCATCGCTCCGGCGGCCTGAGCCCGCCGGAATCTTTCGCTTTCCTCTTTATCTTTCTCCCCGGGGAGCGGACGGGTTCCGGCCGGTGGGGAGAAAGAGAAAGATAAAGAGAAAGAACAAAGAGCACCTCTCTCCCTTCAGTCTCACCCCTCTCCCCATGCGCGCCTTCATCCACGACGATTTTCTCCTCCATAGCGAAGCAGCCAGCCACCTCTACCATGATTACGCCGCGCGGGAGCCGCTCTTCGATTATCACAACCACCTGCCGCCGCAGGCCATCGTCGACAATCACACCTTCGCCGACCTCGCCGAGATCTGGCTCGGCGGCGATCACTACAAGTGGCGCGCCATGCGCTCCAACGGTGTGGCCGAACGCTTCTGCACCGGCGACGCCTCGCCCTACGAAAAGTTCGAGGCCTGGGCCGCCACCGTGCCGCACACCCTGCGCAATCCGCTCTACCACTGGACGCACCTCGAACTGAAACGCACCTTCGGCCTCGACACCCTGCTCTCGCCCGACACCGCCCGCTATGTGTGGGACATTGCGCACGCGCAACTGCCCGACCAACCCGTCCACCAGATCCTGCGCGACCAACGTGTCGCCGTGGCCTGCACCACCGACGACCCCGCCGACCCGCTCGATCTGCACGAGCAGATCAACGCCTCCGATCTCACCACCCGCGTCTACCCGACTTTCCGGCCCGACAAGGCCTACGCCATCGCCGACCCCGCCGCCTTCAACGCCTACTGCGCCAAGCTCGGCGCCACCGCCGGCGTCGACATCGCGTCCTTCGACGACCTGCTCACCGCGCTCGAAAAACGCCACGCGGCCTTCCACGCGGTCGGCGGGCGCCTCTCCGACCACGGCCTCGAGACCGCTCTCGCTTCCCCCTGCTCGTTGGCCGAGGCCCGCGCCATTTTCCAAAAAGTCCGCGACGGCGGCGTGCCTTCGGCCGACGAACAACTCGGTTTTGGTTCGCTGCTCATGCTCGAGTTCGGCCGTTGGGACGCCAGGCGCGGCTGGACCAAGCAGCTGCACCTCGGCGCCATGCGGAACAACAACCCCCGCATGCTCCGCAACCTCGGACCCGACACCGGGTTCGACTCCATCGGCGACTACCAACAGGGCCCCGCCCTGTCTCGCTACCTCGCCTCGCTCGACGACACCGACGAGTTGCCGAAAATGGTCATCTACAACCTGAATCCGGCCGACAACTACATGGTCGGCACCATGATCGGCAACTTCCAGGACGGCTCCATTCCCGGCAAGATCCAGTTCGGCTCCGGTTGGTGGTTCCTCGATCAAAAGGAAGGCATGGAGTGGCAGATGAATGCGCTCTCCAACCTCGGCCTGCTCAGCCGCTTCGTCGGCATGCTCACCGACTCGCGCAGCTTCATGTCCTTCCCCCGTCACGAGTATTTCCGCCGCACGCTCTGTAACCTGATCGGCGAAGAGATCACCAACGGCGAACTCCCGACTGACTTCGAACTCATCGGCGGCATGGTGAAGAACATCTGCTTCGGCAACGCCCGCGACTTCTTCGGTCTCGAAATCGACGCCGAATACACCGCGCGCGCTTGATTCACCTCCGCTTGGTCGGAGTCCCCCCGCCGCGCGGGCCGGTTAGTGCCAAAAAAAGGCATTAAGGCCTTTTCGTGGGTATAAGCTGTGCTGTAATTTTCCGAACGAACCCATCGTTCGCCTCCTTCACCCCGTGAAGCCATGCCGGTCCCTCACTCCCAACCCGGTGTGTCACGTCTTCTCCGGCTCGGCATACTGACTTCCCTCCTTTCGCTCCCCGCGGCCGCGACCGCACAGTCGGTCCTGTGGACCGGCGGCACCAACACCTCTTGGCTTGAGGCCACCAACTGGAGCCCCGCCAGCGTTCCCAGCGCCACCGACATCGTCACCCTGGCCAACGGTGATTCCGTCCTGCTCAACGGCGCCGCCAACACCGCGACGGCCGACCTCCTCTCCATCACCGACGGTTTGCTGACGGTCGACGACGCGACACTCACGCTCACCACCGGCATCAATCTCGGCGCCCTCGGCGAACTCGATATCCGCGGTGGTGTGCTCACCTCCGACCTTGGTGGCGCGACCACCATCACCGGCGTCGACGGCGCCCAGCTCATCTTCGCCGAAACGGGCGGCGGCACGTTTGACCACATCATCTCCGGCGCCGTCGACCTCATCGTCCAAGCCGGCACCACCGAGCTCACCACCGCCGATACCTTTACCGGCGCGCTCGACCAAACCACCGGCACGCTGAGCGTCACCCAGGCTCATCGTTTCACCGACTCCACCCTCACCAGCGGCAACTTGGGTGGCACCGGCGATGTGACCTTCGATGGCTCCACCGCGATCAGCCGCTACTACATCAATCGCACGGGCCTCACCACCTTCGCCGGCACGACCACCCTCTCGCGCACCGGCACCGAATCCTACAAGTGGCTTTACCTGTATCCAGGGAGCGACGTTGAAAACAGCGGCACCTTCACCTTCAGCGATGCCGACGGCAACAGCAACGACGTCTATCTCTACCTGCGCGGTGACAGTTCCAGCGCCGTCAACTTCACCAACCTCGCCGACGCCACGCTCCACTTCAGCACCGGCGCCAGCCCGGCCGACATCATCTATGTCGACGGTTCTTCCTCAGCCTACAACCACTTCGTAAACCTCGGCCTCCTCAACGTCTCCTCGACCGGCGACGGCAGCACCGTGTTCGACGGCGGCACCACCTTCACCAACGCCGGCACGCTCAATCTGAACTCCGGCACCCTCGTCCTGCAAGGCCCCTCCGACGGCGCCTCGACCGGAGCTTTCAATGTGGCCGCCGGTGCGACCCTCGAACTCGATGCCAACGTCCACACCTTCGGCAATGGTGCCACGCTCAACGGCGCCGGCACCCTTGATTTTGCCGGTGGCTCCGCGGTGTTTGATTCTGGATCAACCCTCGGTATCGAGCAGATCGACTTTGGATTTGGCGCCCTCACCGCCAACGCCGATCTCACCATTTCCGGTGATACCATCTTTCGCCAGTTCTACCTCAGCGGCCCTGGCGTCATGACGCTCACCGGCTCCGGTGCGATCAGCCGCAGCGGCTCCACCGTTTATCAGTGGGTTCAACTCAACGCCGGCGCCCACCTCCGCAACGCCGGCGACTTCACCGTCACCGACACCGGCAACTCCGGCAACGACGCCCACCTCTACCTCCGCGGCACCACTTCCGGCGACGCCACCTTCACCAACCTCGCCGACGCCACCCTCACTTTCCACACCGGCGGGGAGTCCTCCGACCGTATCTTCATCGACGGCAGCTCCACCGCCCACAACGCGTTCTTCAACTACGGCTCCATCACGGTGTCCGCCGACGGTCCCGACAGCCGCACCACCTTCGACTGGGGCGTCAGTTTCGAAAACCACGGCGAACTCTACCTCACCGGCGGCAGCCTGGTCTGGCAGGGCAACAGCACCGCTGCCTCGACTGGCGACTTTGTCCTCTCGGGCGGCGCGGTCCTCCATCTCGACTCCGGCCAGCAAAGTTTTGGCAGCGGCGCCGACATTTCCGGCGCCGGCACCTTCCTCCTCGGCGGCTCCACCGCGACCTTCAACGCCGGCAGCACCCTCACGACCGACCAGGTCAAGCTCACCAACGGCACGTTGGTCGCCGCCGCCGACCTCACCCTCACCGGCGACGTCGACATCTACCAATCCTACCTCAGCGGACCCGGCACACTCACCCTTTCCGGTATGACCAACCTGGCGCGCGCCCAAGGCGGGGCCTACGAATGGATCCAGCTCAACCCCGGCGCCGCCATCGCCAACGCCGGCATGTTCTCCCTCTCCGATTTCCACGGCGAGGGCGCCGACACCCACATCTACCTCGCGGGCAACTCAACCGGCGGTGACGCCACCTTCACCAATCTCGCTGGCGCCACCCTCGACTTCTCCACCGGCGAAGACGCGCTCGATCGCATCTGGTTCAACGGCTCCAGTTTCAACCACAACCATGTGCTCAACCAGGGCACCCTCAACGTAAGCTCCACCGGCAACGGTCGCGTCACCGTCACCGGCGGGGCCACCTTCACCAACGACGGCACCGTCTCCATCTCCGGCGGTGCGCTCATCCTGCAAGGCGGGAGCAACACCGCCTCCACCGGCAGCTTCACCGTCTTCACCGGTGCGACACTCGAGTTTGCCGGCCGCGTCTCCGAGCTCGCCGCCGGCGCCAGTGTCTCGGGCTCAGGCACCACCGCGGTCTCCAGCGGCACCGCCCGCTTCCTCGCCGGCGCCACCCTCGACACCGATCACCTCGAACTCACCGGCGGCATCCTCGAACTCGCCACCGGCCAATCCTTCCAAAACGCGAACCTCACCGGCGGTCGGCTCCAAAACGACGGCACCTCCACCTTCGCCGGCACCGTCACCTTCACCCAGTTCGATTTCGACGGCCCCGGCACCGCCCGCTTCAACGGCACCTCCACCCTCAGCCGCAGCGGTTCCTCCCCCTACCGCTGGATCGAGCTCAACTACGGCGCCACGGTCGAGAACGCCGGCACCTTCACCATCAGCGACACCGATGCCTCGGCCGCCGACACGCACATCTACCTGCGCGGCAACTCCAACGGCGCCGCCACCTTCACCAATCTCGCCGGCGCCACCTTGGACCTCAACCTCGGCGCCGATGCCGAAGATCGCATCTACTTCGACGGCTCCAGTGCGACCTACAACCACATCCTCAACGCCGGCACCCTCAACCTCAGCTCCACCGGCGACGGCTACGCCGAGATCGACAGCGCGACCACCTTTGACAACACCGGCGAGATCAATGTCAGCGGCGCCACCTTCTACGTGCACGCCCCGACCGACACCGGTCACACCGGCACCTTCAACCTCCACTCCGGCAGCGTCTACGCCGCCGCGGCCAGCAGCCAAACGTTCGCCAACGGCGCCGCGGTCGCCGGCACCGGCACCTTTCGGGTGGCCGGGGCCACGGTGAACTTTGACACCGGCGCTTCGCTCGACGCCGACCACGTCGAATTCATCAACGGCCACCTCGGCGGCACCGCCGACCTCAATATCCCCGGCTCCGTCGACCTGCACCAGTTCTACTTCGACGGCCCGGGCAGCATCACCCTCGGGGGCGACAGCACGCTCGCCCGCACCGGCAGCGAAGCCGCCACTTGGTTCCAACTGAGTCCCACCGCCTCCCTCGCCAACGCCGGCACCCTGACCGTTTCCGACGCCGGCGGGTCCGCGTCCGACGCCATCATCTATCTGCGCGGCAACAGCAGCGGCGCCGCGACTTTTACCAATCTGGCCGGCGCCACCCTCATCGCCACCACCGGTGCCGACAGCGCCGACGAGGTCGTCTTCGACGGCTCCAGCGCCACCTACAACCACCTGGTCAACGCCGGCACCTTCACCGCCAGCTCCGCCGGTGACGGCCGCGTCCTGTTGGATACCGCGATGACCTTCGACAACACCGGCACCGTGAACGTCGACGGTGGCACCTTGGAACTGCAGAGCCTCACCGACAATGGTTCGTCCGGCACCTGGCAGGTTGCCGCCGGCGCGATCCTTGAGTTCAGCCACACCGCCAAAACCTTCCTCGCCGGCACCACCATCACCGGTGACGGGCTCCTCCGCATCGATAGCAACGCCACCGCCGACTTCGCCGACGCCACCACCCTCGACATCGCCTCAATCACGCTCAGCAACGGCAACCTCAGCGGAGCCGGCGCGCTTACCCTCAACGGCGACGTCACGCTCACCGACAGCACCATCGCAGGCAGCGGGCTTAAAACCTTCGCCGGCAACACCACCATCGCGCGCTCCGGCAGTGCCGGCCACAACGACCTCAACGTCACCGCCGGTAGTTCCATTCTGAATACCGGGCACCTCACCCTCGCCGATTACGACAGCCACGGCAATCACGTCTACATCCACCTCAACGGCCGGGCCGACCTCGGCACCGTCACCTTCACCAACGCCGGCACCCTCACGACCTTCACCGAGACCGACAGCGACGATCGCATCATTTTCGACGGTTACACCGCCGCCCATAATCTCTTTCTCAACACCGGCACCTGGGACCTCACCGGCGGCGCCGGCTGGGTCATCGTCGACCATGGCATGACCTTCACCAACTCCGGCATCGTCAACCTCGGCGCCGGCCGCCTGACCCTCCAGGGCGGCGACGGCGGCTCGACCTCCGGCACCTTCAACGTCGCCGCCGGCGCGACCCTCGACCTTGATGCCGCCGACTACACCTTCACCCCCGCGGCCTCTCTTGCCGGTGACGGCACCCTGGAGGTGAGCCTCGGCACCACGACCCTTCAAAGCGGCGCGACCTTCAGCCTGGCCAACCTCGTCATCAACGGCGGTTCACTCGCCCTGCCCGACGGCGCCGAACTCGACCAGCTCACCGTCACCAGCGGCGATCTGGAACTCGACAACGCCTCCTCAGCGAATTCCGCCACCCTCACCGGCGGCAAGCTCACCGCCAACGCCGCGCTCACGCTCAACAACGCCACGCTCGGCTCCTTCGACTTTTACGGCAGCGGCCCCATCTCCCTCGGCGGCACCTCCACCTACGAGCGGCCGACCGGAGTGTCATCGCGCTACCTCGATTTCAACGCCGGCGTGGACTTCACCAACACCGGCGACCTCACGCTCATCGAACCGAGCGGCGCCGGTGGCACGAGCTACCACCTCTACCTGCGCTTCTTCGGCGATTCGACCGCCCCCACGTCCTTCACCAACACCGGCACGCTCACCACCACCACCGCGACCGATTCCGACGACCGCGTCATCTTCGACGGCACTGGCAACGCCCACAATACCTTCACCAATGCCGGCACCTGGAACCTCGATGGCACCGGACCCGGCTACGTGATCGTCGATACCGGACTTGCCTTCACCAACACCGGCACCGTCAACCTCAACATCGGTCGCCTCATCCTGCAGGGCGGCGACGGCGGTTCCACCGCGGGTGACTTCCTGCTCGCGAGCGACACGATCCTCGACCTCGACAATGGCAGTTTCACCTTCACGCCGACCGCCTCGGTCACCGGCGCCGGCAACCTCCAGGTTTCCTCCGGCACCACGGCGACCTTCCAGAGCGGCGCCGTCTTTGACCTGCCTTCCCTCACCCTCAACGGCGGCACGCTCACCCTCAACGACGGCTACACCCTCGATACCCTCACTCTCTCCAGCGGCGCCCTGAACCTGCCGGGCGAAACCACCGTCACCACCTTCACCCAAACCAGCGGCACCCTCGACACCGCCAACACCTTCACCGTCACCGGGAGCGCGACCCTCATCGACGGCGTGCTGGCCGGCGCCGGCACCAAAACCCTCGCCGGCGCCTCCACCCTCTCCCGCGCCAACGGTTCGAGCACCTTCGACGTCCGGGCCGGCACCGAGTTGGTCAATTCCGGCACCTTCACCCTGTCCGATCCCGACGGCGCGGGCAGCACCAGCTACCACACCTTTCTGGGCCTCCAAGGCACCTCGACCGACCAAGCGATTTTCCGCAACACCGGCACCGTCACCATCGCCAATCCCGGCTCCACCAACGACCGCGTCTATTTCGACGGCGACAATGCCGCCACCTCGCTGATCTACAACGAGGGCACCTTCAATGTGACCTCGACCGGCAGCGGCCAGACCATCGTTGATTCCGGCACCTCCTTTTTCAACTCCGGCACCCTCAGTGTGCAGTCCGGCGAACTCTACCTCGACGGCCTCTTCACCCAGACCGCCGGCATCACCGAAGTCACCGGCGGCACGCTTTTCAAACGCAACAGTCCGCTCCAGATCAACGGCGGCGTCCTCCGCGGCACCGGCACGATCGTCGGCGACGTGGAGTTCAATGGCGGCGAACTCGCCCCCGGCCTCTCCCCCGGCACCCTCACCATCGACGGCGACCTCATTCTCTACTCCGGCAGCCTGTTCACCATCGAGATCACCGGCGCCATCGCCGGCATCGACTACGACGTCGTCAATGTCACCGGCAACATGGACCTCAGCGGCGGCGTGATCGAACTCGCCTTCTCCAACAACTACGCTCCCTCACCCGGCGACACCTTCAACTTCTTCAACGTCAACGGCACCTTCACCGACGCCTCCGACGTCACGGTCACCGGCCTGCTCCCCGGTTGGACGTTCGACACCAGTTTCGATGCCCTCAGCGGCACCTTCGCGCTCACCTCCACCAGCTTCGCCGCCGTGCCGGAACCGTCCACCTGGGCGCTCATGATCACGGGGTGCGCGCTCATCCTGCTGGTCAATCTACGCCGCAGAAGGCGGTAGTTCTCACCCCAGGCTACGTAAGTTCCCCCCAAACCGCCACTTGAAGGGGTTGTGCGGGATCGATATGTCTGGGGACAAACACCTGTTTAGTTCTCAAGGCAGGTTAAACTTGATCCGTTGGTCCCTTCATGAATTTCGCCAAATTCACCGTCGCCACCCGTCAACTCACCGTGGGAGCCAAAGCCCTCGCGCTCGCCTGTTTACCCGCGCTCGCCGCTGCCGCCGACGGGCCGACAATGACCCTCGAGCAATGCATCGAGGCCGCTCTCGCCAACAACCACGAGCGCCCGGCCTCCCAATTCGCCGTCGCCATGGCCGAGGCCCGCCACAGTCAGGCGATGTCGGGCTACTGGCCGCAGGTCAACCTGACTGCCGGCTTCGAGCGCATGGACGAGAACCCCAACTACGTCTTTCCGGCGACCCAGATGTATATCCCGCCGCAAACGGTGGAGGTGCCGGCCGGCACGGCTTTGATCAATATCCCCGCCGGCGTGCTCGGGCCCAATCCCGTGCAGCTCCCCGTCTCCACGCCCGCCCAGAGCATCAACACCCCGGCCAGCCTCTTTCCGGTGCCACCGCAGGAAATCACCTTGCGGGACCGCGATGTGTCCTCCGTCGCCCTCGACGCCACCTGGCTCCTTTACGACGGCGGCATGCGCAAAGGCTATCGCGAGCAGGCCGCCGGCTACCGCGACCTCATGCTGCAGGAAGCCCGTCGCACCGATCTGCAGATCGTCGACAGCGTAAAACGTCTCTACTACGGCGCCGTGCTCGCCCGCCGACTGCAAACCGTCGGCAACGACACCCTCGCCCGCATGCAGGCCACCCTCGATCTGACCGAGTCGCTCTATCAGGAGGGCTCCGGCACGGTGAAGAAGACCGACTTCCTCGACAACACCGTGATGGTCGAATCCCTCCGCGGCATGGTCGCGCAACTTGACAAGAACGCCGAGATGGCGAGTGCCGCCCTCGCCTTCACCATGGGCCGAGGCTGGCAGGAAAGCGTCATTCCCGCCGACACCGAACTGCCCTGGCTGCCCCTCACACCGAACCTCCCCAGCCTCGTCAGCGCCGCCTACGAATTCAGCCCCGACTGGGGACGCCTCGAAGCCGGCCTCCGCGCGGCCGAGGGCGCCGAGCGCACTGCCCGCAGCGGCCATCAACCGAAGATCGCCCTCACCGGTCGGCTGCATCGTTGGTGGAACTCCGTCGATACCGGCATGGCCACGCCCGAAAACAAAGAGGGCTACAGCGTTGGCATCGGCCTGGAGTTGCCCGTCTTCGACGGCTTCAAAACTCGCCACGAAATCGCCGCCGCCCGTGCCCGTGTGAACCAACTCCAGGAACAAAAGCTCCTGCTCCGCGAGGGCATCGGCCTGCGCGTGCGTGACATCGTGCTCAGTCTTTCCGCCGCGGAGAAATCGCGGGACTCCTCCCACGCCGCCATGACCGCCGCCGTCGAAAACCGCGACCTCAATACCCGCGCCTACCAGGCCGAGCTGGTTGAAACCGAAAAGGTCATCCGCGCCCAACTCATGGAAGCACTCATGATCGCCACCCATCAAAAGGCGCTCTACGACCACCTCGCCCTGCAATCCCAATTGCAGCTGGTCGTAGGCACGGAACTTCGCGGGCAATTGTTCACCCAATGAGCAAGCCCAGAGACGCGCGGTGCTGAACCCCTTCCACAACCTCTGGTCCATTCCCGGCAACGCTGCGTCGGCCTGTCGCTGGCGCGCTTGGCCGAGGCGCTGGCCGCTGGTGCTGACCGCAGTGCTGACGCTGGTCACGCTTCCCCTCCGCGCCGCTGAGACCGCGAGCGCACCGACCCAGCTTCGCTTCGGCTTCACCGCGCGCGTTTTCGACGGAGTGAACATCAACGATGCCCGCGCCGCGATCAAGGTCTGGACCCAGCAAATCGCCCGCGAACACCACCTGCCGGTTTCGCCCGATGTCGTGGTGATACCGGGCCAATCCGAACTCGATCAGGCGCTTCAACAGCGCGAGGTCGAAGCCATTGCCCTCACCATTGACGAGTTCTGGCACGTGCGGGACAAAGCCCCGGTGGGACGTATCGTCCTCGCGCTGAACAATGGTCTCATCGGCGATGAGTATGTCCTGATTATCCGGCGCGAAACCGGCATGCGATCCCTCGCCGATCTCAAGGGCAAGTCCCTGAACGTCCACCGCTCTCCGCGCTCCACCGTCATCGAGCCCTGGTTGAACCATGAGCTGACAAGCGCGTCCCTGCCGCGTCTGGACACGCATTTCGACACCGTCAAGCGGGTCGAAAAGATGTCCGCCGCCGTGCTGCCCGTGTTCTTTGCTCAGGTCGACGCCTGCCTTGTCCACCGGGCGGGTTTCGATTTGCTCGTGGAGCTCAATCCTCAGCTGGGCCAGAAGCTCGTCGCGATCCGCACGTCCGACCCGATCGTGTCATCGTTGTTCTTCTTTCGCGCCGATACCGATTCCGACCTCATCGACCGGGTCATGGAGGTCTTTATCAACTCAGGCTCCGATCCTGCGGCCAATCAAATCACGATGTTGTTTCAACAACAGGAGCTCGCCACTGCGACTTGGGAAGACCTCGAACCCGCTTTCGAACTGCTCCGTCAGAACGAACGCTTGGACGACGCCCCGGCCGCGCCGACCGAACTTCCGCCCCCCGCTGCATCCCCGTGAAGGCTTCGACCATCCAACTTTGGGCTGGCATCAATCGCCACCGCAGGTCTCGCCTGGCCGAGCTCCGAGGTAACCGCAGATTCGCGCGCCTCCTTCGCTGGCGCTGGCTGGCGTTGATGGTCTGCTTGGCTCCGTCGCTCGCTCCCCGGGCGGCCGCGGAGTCGGAGTCTCCGAACTACCACATGCGGCTGGCGCTCACCGGCACCGTCTTTCGCAGCAGCAACGTCAACGACGCCACCGCGGCCTACAGTGTCTTTCTCCAACGCATTGCGCGCGACAAAGGCTACGAAGCCCACGTCAGCACCGAGATCTACTACGATGCGGAGTCCTATCAAGTCGCGCTCTCGCGCCAGGAGAATCCCCTGCTCGTCAGTGTCATTCTGGCCTGGGACTACCTGCGCATGGAGGTGCCCCCGGAGGTGAAACCGCGTTGGATTGTGGCCGAGGATCCAACCCCCGGCCGACGCTTCATGATCCTCGTGCACAAGGATCGCGGTTGGAGCAGTCTCGCCGACCTCCGCAACCGCTCGATCAACTGGTTGGAATTCTCCAACTCCACGGTGACCCACGACTGGGTGAACGTGCTCCTGGCCGAGCAGCAACTGCCCGACATCGAAAACTTCTTTGCCCGCGTGACGACCTCCACCAAACCCAGCGCGGTCGTCTTGCCGGTGTTCTTCGGCAACACGGATGCCTGCGTGGTCGACGAACCCAGCTTTCGCCTCATGTGCGAACTGAACCCCCAGGTCGAACGCAGCCTGACGCCCATCGTGACATCCGAGCGCCTGGCCGATGTGTTGGTCTTGTTCCGCGAAACGGACTGGGAAAGCGAAACCTTCAAAAACGACATCGCCGACGCCCTGACTCACCTGCACGAGAATCCCGACGGCAACCAGATGCTCACCCTCTTTCGCATCCGCAGTTTGATGCCCTTTGAAGACCGTTACCTCGATACGATCCGCCGCCTCAAGGAACGCCAAACCCGCCTCCAAGCTCCGCCCGTCCGATGACGAAAAACGCAACCACGCTGACCGACCATGCTCCGGGCCGCAGCCTGAGCATCACCGTGCGCACCGCGCTCCTGTCGTGGCTCGTGACCGTCATGACCCTCGGGGTTTTCGTCGCCTTCATCGTTCCCGAGCAGAAGCGCATCTACCTCGAAAGCCTCCAATCCAAAGCTCGCGGCATTTCGGTCTCCCTGCGTGACGTGACCGCCGGAGCCGCCATCAACGAGGACTACAGCAGCGTCGTCGACAACGCCATCGAGATGCTCAACGGGGACCCTTCGCTTTCCTACATCGTCATCACGCGCAACGACGGCTTTTCCCTCATCAACGACCGCAGCGGTTGGCGGGTCGACCCTGCGGCCGGTCCCGAGTGGCACCCCAACGTCCGGGAGGCCCGCGGGGCCATCGCCACCAACTCCCTTTCCCTGACTCCAGTCTACCACTACTCCACGCCCTTTGACTACTCGGCCATCGAGTGGGGCTGGGTTCATGTCGGCCTCTCGCTTGACGACTACAACGCCAACGTCGCGACACTCTACCGCGCAACGGTGGCGCTCAGCATCGTTTGCATCCTGCTGAGTCTCATTGCCTCGGTGATCTACGCCAAGCGCCTCGTCCAGCCCATCATCGCCCTGCAAAACGTGGTGCAGCGCGTGGCCCGCGGCGACTTCAGTCCTCGCGCCACCGTGCATCGCAGCGACGAAATCGGCGCCCTTGCCACCTCCGTCAACACCATGACCGATGCGTTGCTGCAACGGGATCGGATTCTCGGCAGCGTGCGTCGTTCCGCCGAAACCCTGGTCGCGAGCGCGGACTGGGCGGCGGTCCTGCCTCGCGTCCTGGCCGACATCGGCACCGCCGCCGGCGTCAGCTCCATCTCGGTCTACGAATCCGTCGACGACCCGTTGCATCCCGGCCAGGCACGCCTGCGTCATGGTTGGGTCGACCCCGAGCTGCCGGCCGAACTGCATAAAGCCCCGCCGGAAAAATACGCTCCCGCCACGCACGGATTCGACTCATGGCACGAGAGCCTGCACCAAGGGAAGATCACGATCGCCCACACGACCAAGCTGCCCGAGCCGCAACGGGATGCCTTGGCGGCCCGGGGCGTGAAGTCCATCGTCGTCGTCCCCATCGCCGTGAACGGCAAGACGTGGGGAACCCTCAACCTGCTGGAATGCCGGCGGGAACGCGCTTGGGAATCCGCCGAACTCGACAGCCTGCGCGCGATCGTCGACCTCCTGGGCGCCACGATCGTCCGGCAACGGGCGCAAGCCGCCCTCATCGAAGCCAACAACACCTTGGAACACCGCGTCACCGAACGCACCCGCGAGCTCGTCTCCGAAGTGGAGGCGAAGGAGCAGGCGCGGGCCGAGCTCGCCGCCGCGCAGCAACAGCTCATCGCCGCGTCGCGTCAGGCCGGCATGGCCGAGATTGCCTCCGGTGTGCTGCACAACGTCGGCAACGTGCTCAACAGCGTGAACGTCTCATCGTCGCTCGTGACCGAGCGCCTGATGGAGTCCCAAATCCGCTCCCTCCGCCGCCTCACCACCCTCGTCGAGGAAAACCTCGACGATTTTCCCCGCTTCATCGCCGAGGACCCGCGCGGCCAAAAGCTCGCCGAGTATCTCGTCAAACTTACCCAGGCCATCGACGAGGAACGCGACTTTCTGCTCAAGGAGAACGAACAACTCACCCGCAACATCGAGCACATCAAGGACATCGTCTCGATGCAGCAAAGCTACGCCAAGGTATCCGGTTTCCAACAACAGGTGCAGTTCACCGACGTGATCGAGGACGCCCTGCAGATCAACGCCACCGGCTTCGCCCGCCACCACATCAAGGTCGTGCGGGATTACCGGGCGCACCCTTCGGTCGTGATCGACAAACACAAGGTCCTGCAGATCTGCATCAACCTGTTCCAGAACGCCAAGAACGCCCTCACCGAATCCGATCAGACCGACCGGCGCATCATCATCCTGCTGGAGCAGACCTCGGCCCAACGTATTCGTTTCACCATTACCGACAACGGTATCGGCATCCCGGCGGACAACCTCACCCGCATCTTCGCCCACGGTTTCACCACCCGTCGCCAGGGTCACGGCTTCGGCCTGCACAGCGGCGCCAACCACGCCCGCGAAATGGGCGGCACGCTCACTGCTCACAGCGACGGCCCGGGTCAGGGCGCGACCTTCGTGCTCGAACTGCCGCTCAAACCGCCCCGCTGAGCTTCCGCACCGGGTCGCCCACGCGAATCACCCCGCCCCGCACCACGCGGGTATTGATCCCGCGCAGGTTCAGCGCGCGCCCTTCCGGCGAATTGACGAACTTCATCGCCGCCCGGCCGAAACGGGCGACGAACTTGGAGCAACCCGTGTGGGGCTCGGCCGTCACCTCCACCACCGCCTTCTCGCCGATGCCGACGCGCGTGCCGACCGGCAGGTTCAGCTCCCCGATATTGAGATCCACATAAAGCTGATCCCCCGCCAACGGCCACCGCTCGCGCGACCGCGCCACCAGCTGCGCCGCCCGCGCGTTCATCAAGGTGAGCTGGCACTCCGGGTTCGCTTTGCCCTGACTCCAGTTATCCCCCTCAAGGCCCAGCGCTGTCGAAAGCGTCGCCTCCGGCAAAACCTCGCGCTCATCCGTCGCGGGCCGCCGCACGATCATTTCCAGCCGGCCTTGATCCGTGGGGGCCGCCTCCACTTCAGGCAGGCCGGCTTCCAGTTGCTCGGGGTCAAGGTGCAGGGTCGTGCTCATCGGCAGATTGAACGACCGGTCCGATTCAATTCGCAAGTCCGCGCGCAATCGCTCCAATCCAGGCATGCGCCGCGCCGGACTCCTGCTCGCCATCTGCCTCGTCAGCTCGCTGTCCGGGCAGACCCTGCGACAGGGCCAGTTCCTTACGCCCGCGGAGGCCGATGCGGAGTTGAATCAAATTCTAGCCACCGTGTCCGACTCGGCCGTCCGCTACGTCCGCGCGGAGCAGATTCGTGAAGGAATCCTCGCCGGCGCCGGCCTCCCCCCGCTCGCCAAACGATCGCCTCCCTTTGCCCTGCGACACTCCCAGCATCGGAGCAACGGCTATACCGTCGAAGCATTGCGGCTCGAGACCGCGCCAGGTTTTTTTCTCACTGGCAACCTCTACCTGCCCGACCCACTGCCGGCTTCGCTGCCGCTGATGCTGAACTTCCACGGTCACGGCCCGGTTGAAGACGTCGCCCTCCACCCGCGTTTCTCCGCCAGCGAGCAGCAACGTGCCGCCAACCTCGCCCGCATGGGCTGCGCCGCGCTGACCGTAGATATGGTGGGCTACGGCGATTCCTACCGCGCCGGCTGGCGGCACAAAGCGTCCGACCAGACCCTCCGCCTGCAGCTCTGGAACGGTCTTCGCGCCCTGGACTATTTGCTCACGCTGCCCGGTGCCGACCCCACTCGCGTCGGCGTCACTGGTGCCTCCGGCGGCGGCACCCAGAGCTTCCTCCTCGCCGCCGTCGATCGGCGCGTGACCCTCAGCGCACCTTGCGTGCAGGTCTCCGCCCACTTTTTTGGGGGCTGCGTTTGCGAAAGTGGTCTGCCCATCCACGTGCGCCCGTCCCACGTCACCAACAACGCCGAGATTGCCGCCCTCGCCGCCCCGCGGCTCCAGCTCATTCTCTCCGATGGCGCCGACTGGACCCGGTTCACGCCCCGGCTGGAGTTCCCGTTCATTCAGCGGATCTACGCGCTCCACCAAGCTCCAAACGCGGTGATCAATGCCCACTTCGCCGACGAAGGTCACGACTACGGCCCGTCCAAACGCGCCGCGCTCTACGCCTTCCTCGCTGAACATTGGGGCCTCGACGTCGCCCGCGCCGACGACACTCAGGTTAGACTCCAATCCCACGAGGACTTGTTCGTCATCACCGCACGGCACCCGCTACCCGCCGATGCGCTGCCCCCGAACGCCATCGTGACGTTGCCAAACAGCCCGTGACCGGCAGGCTTCGGCGCCATGGTCGGACTGCAACCTTCGCTCTACTCGGTTGGCCTTGCGCTCTGCGTCTTCTGCACCGGTCTGCTGAGCCAACGCCGCACCCGCACCGGCCGGCCCTTGCGTCTCTTTACCGCCTACCTGGGACTCGAGACACTCGGCTTCGCGCTCGAGTTGCTCTCCGCTCACCCCGGCACGCCCTACAAGTCTTTCTGGCTCGCGGCACTCTTGTCTTCCTCCCTGCTCACGGCCCCGTTGCTGTGGCTCGCGCTGCGGGAGGTCGCTACCGGCGAAAGCCCGCGTCTGCGTGAAATCTCCTGGCCCCATTGGACAGCGATCGCCGTGGGCACGCTCTGCACGCTGCCACTCATGGCCACCGCGCACGGCGCGACCACTTGGGTCAATCCCACGCCACCACCGCGCGCCTGGCACCACGCGTGGATCCACGAGGGCATGCTCATCTGCATCGGCTTGTTCGCGATTCAGGCCCCCGTCTTCCTGCGCCGCACCCGCGTGCTCCTACAGGCGCACGCACCCGACGCGGGTCGCGCTTGGCTGCACCTGCCGCTGGTCATCGTCGCGACGACGTGGGCCACCGGCATCCTGCGCACCGCCCAATGCGCCACGCACGCGCCCATCGAGAGGGTGGGGCTTTTCTCACTGCTCGATGTCGGCGTCACCATTGGCGCACTCTACCTCATCGTCCGGCGCGAATTTCAACCCGCCGCCATGACCGAGCAGACTTCGCCAACGCCGCCGGCCCGGAAATACGCCAAGTCCGTCCTGCCCGCCGCGCACCTCGATCGGGTGAGCGAAAAACTCGACCGCGTCTTCACCACCCAGCAGCTCCACCACGACAGCTTGCTCAGCCTCGCCACCCTCAGCCGCGCGATCGCCGAAAAACCCCACACCGTCTCGCAGGCCATCAATCAGACGCTCGGCACCACCTTCTACGATTTGCTCAATCGGCACCGCATCGAAGACGCCCGCCGCATGTTGCGCGATCAGCCCGATCAAACCGTGCTGGAGATCGCCCTCGCCGTGGGGTTCAACGCGAAGTCGACCTTCAACACCGCGTTCAAACGTCATACCGGCAAGACGCCGACCGAATACCGCCGCGAGACCTGATTCCCGCCGTTCACCCCCGCCGGCGGGCACCCCGCCACCGCGGTGAGCCCGAACGCTTGCCTCCCCGTTGCGACGTGGTGAAACCACCACACCGTGCCCCGGTCCCGCGACGTTTCCGCTCTTCCCTTTCGCCCAAGCCAATCTGCAGACGCGGAGGACCTCCGACCCGACCCACGCGCGCAACTGGACCGCCTCGTCAGCACCATCCCTTGTGTGCTCTACGACTATGTGCGTTGGACCGAGAATCGCAGCCGCTTCCTCTACATCAGCCCGCAGTGCGAAGACATCTTTGAACATCCCGCCGCCACCATCCTCCGCGTCCCCAACCTCCTGTGGAGCCTGGTTGATCCGGCGGATGTGGACCGCCTGCGTGCTGAAGATCAGGAAGCCAACCGCACCGAAACCCTCTTCCAGTCCGAGGTCCGAATTCGGCTCCCTTCCGGCGCGAAAAAGTGGATCCAGCTAACCTCTCGGCCCGGACCGGTTCGCCAGGCCGGGGGGCGGGTGTGGAGTGGCGTCATCCTCGACATCACCGCCCGCAAGCGGGTCGAAGCGGAGCGCGACCAGTATCTGGCCGAACTGCAGACGGCCCTCGCCGAGGTAAAAACCCTCAGCGGATTCATCCCCATTTGCATGCGCTGCAAAAAGATTCGCGACGACCGGGGCTACTGGAACCAGTTGGAGGCCTACATCAGCGAGCACTCCGGAGCGCAGTTCAGCCACGGGGTCTGCCCCGATTGCTCCGACCGCTACCTCGCCGACTTTCGCCGGGACCAGTCGCAGCAGTCTTGTTCGTGCGCGTCGGCCTGATTTTCACCGTCCCGGCGTTCGGGCCGAACGGTTCGGACGACGACAATCCGAACCACGGCTAACGTTGCGGGCGATGAAACCACACCTCCCCCTGCTTGTTTGTTGCCTGTTCCTCAGCGCCACCGTCGGCGCGCAGCCGCCCCCGGCAGTCTTGCTCCCGGTCGCGCCCGATGCCCGCACCTCTCCTCCAGCCACCTTGGCCGACCTCAACTGGCTCGTCGGTGCCTGGAACGGGCCGATCGGCGAGAACCATCAGGAAGCCTACATCTATCCGGCGGCCGCCGGACAGCTGCCCGGTTTTGCCCGGGGATGGACCCCGAACGGCGACTTCCTCTTCAGCGAGGCCAACACCTTCGTCGAGATCGACGGCACGCTCGAATACCGCGTGAAGCACTTCACGCCGGAATTTCACGGCGTCGAACCACGCGACGGCTACGAACGCCACCGTTTATTGAAACGTGAAGGCGATGCCTGGTTCTTTGAAAACATCACCTTTCGCCGCGACGGCCCCAACCACCACACCGTGGCCGTCCGCGTCACTCCGGCGACCGGCGAACCCTACGTCATCGTCGTGCCCCAACAGCGGGTGACCGCACCAAGCGCCGACCAACCGACGCCGGCCGGTTCGATCGAAACCGTCAACTTCACCTCCGAAACCCTGCGCGACAACCGCATCGGCCTCTCGCCGGAGCGCAGCCACCGCGTCTACCTGCCCCCCAGCTACACGACGTCCCCGGATCGTCGCTACCCGGTGGTCTATTTCTGCCACAGTTCCTTTTGGAGCCCCGGCCAAGCGGTGGCGGACGGCAACCTGCAGCATCAGATCGAAGCCGGTTTCGCCCGCGGCGACACGGCGGAATTCATCCTCGTCATCGGCGACTACACCGGCCCCACCACCGGCAGCCTCTACGAAAACTCGGGCACCAGCGGACGTTGGCTCGACTACACCGTCGAGGAACTCGTGCCCTTCATCGATCAGACCTACCGCACCCTCCCTCGCCGCGAAAGCCGGGCGCTCACCGGCGACTTTTGGGGCGGTCGCGGCGCGCTCGCCCTCGCCATGAGCCATCCCGATGTCTTCGGCAGCGCCTACGCGATGCACCCTGTTGCCACCGGCAGCGGCAACCTGCCGGTCGACCGGCTCGACATCAATTGGGCCGGCGTGCACCCCGCCACCACGTGGGACGAGGTGCCCGGCGACGGTCGCTCCCGCATCTTCACCGCCATCAGCCAAGCCTTCCTGCCCAATCCCGATCGCGCGCCCTTCCATTGCGATTTTCCGGTGGAACTCAGTGTCGACGGCACGCCGACGCTGGCTCCGGCAAACAATCAACGCATGACCTCCGTCTTCCTGCTCGACGGCTGGCTCGACACCCACGCCGCGGCCCTGCGCAGCCTGCGCGGACTCGCGCTCGACTGGGGCCGTTTCGATTCCACTCAGGCGCATGTCATCGCCAACCGCCGCTTCAGCCGACTGCTTTCCAGTCATGGCGTTGCCCACGAAGCCGAAGAATACACCGGCGGCATCTGGGATCGCATGTGGACCGACGACGGTCGCTTCGCCACCCGGGTGCTGCCGTTCATGGGCCGCCACCTCGACTTCGGTCGCGACTGACGCACCGGCAAAAAGCTCGACTCCCTCCTACTTCGGCGCGACTGCTGGAAGAGTCTCGTCCGACCGCATGCCCCAAGCTCCCGACAAAGATCGATGGTTCCGCGAGGAACTGGTCGCGCACACTGAACCGCTTCGCCGCTGGTTGCAGGGCCGCTACCCGTCGATCATCGATGTCGACAACATCGTGCAGGAGACGATCACGCGGGTTTGGCGGGAGCGAGTGTTCGGCCACGTCACCTCGCCACAGGCCATGTTGTTCACCACCGCGCGCAATCTCGCGATCGATCAATTGCGTCGTCACCGCATCGTGCCGATGGATTCCATGGCGGAAATCGCCGAGCTGCCCGTCTACGATACGGAGCCCACGCCTTCGGAAGCCGCCGCGCGCAACCAGGAACTGGAACTCCTCACCCAAGCCATCCAATCCCTGCCCGACAAATGCCGCCAAGTTCTCACCCTGCGCAAGATCTACGGACTTTCCCAAAAGGAAATCGCTGCGCACCTGGGCATCAGTGAAAACACCGTCGAATCCCAGATCGGCAACGGCATGAGACGCATCGCCAAATATCTCGCCCACGAGGGCCTCGCCTGAATTTCAACCGCATGTCTGACCACGATAAAAAACAGCCCTCGGCTGAAGCGATGGCCGCCAAATGGATGGCGGCCCGCGATCGTGGTTTTACGCCGGCGGAACAGGACGCCTACCTGCAGTGGCTCAGCGAAGATCCCATCCACGGCGCCGAGATTGCCCGCCTCTCCCGCGCGTGGGATCGACTCGACTCGCTGCACCAGTGGAACCCCGCTCACAGCGTCCAGCCCAATGCCGATCTGCTTCTGCCCCGGCAACGTCGCTCCCGGCTGCGTCAGGGCGCCATGCTCGCCGCCGCCGCCGCTCTCGCGCTCGTCAGCGGACTCGTTTGGTTCCAGGCCGAACCCACGACCGAGGAGCAACCCAGCGTCATCATGCACCCGGGTCCCCGCCGCCTCACCCTGGCCGACGGATCCCGCATCGAAATGAAGGAAGGCGCCGAGGTCGACGTCCGCTTTACCCCCGGGCAACGCGCCGTGCACCTCCTCTCCGGCGAAGCCCACTTCATCGTGGCCAAGAACCCGGACCGTCCCTTTGTCGTGTCCGCCGGAGATTTCACCGTTCGCGCCGTCGGCACCGCCTTCAACGTCGCGCTCGCGCCCAAAGAGGTCGCGGTGCTCGTGACCGAAGGCCAGGTCCAACTGGGTTCCTCCTCGGGCCAGGCCGCCGACCGTGCCTTTCCGCTGCTGACCGCCGGTCAACAGGCCAAAATCGACGCCGAGCCGGGCACTGCCATCGCGGTGGCTGAGCTCACGCCCGCCCAAGTTGAGGCCGCGTTGGCGTGGCAATCCCTACGCCTTGAATTTACCGCCATGCCGCTGCGGGCGGTCATCGCCGAGTTCAACCGCTACAATCGCCGCCAACTGGTCATCGCCGATGACACCACCGGCGAAATGGTGATCGGCGGCACCTTCCGGGCCGATAACGTGGAAGCCTTTGTCCGTCTGTTGGATGTGGGATTCGGCGTCCAGTCGGAGTCCGACGGCGAAGACATCGTCCTGAGCCGTCGGCTCTAGACCGAGCGGGATCGCGCCAAGGGCCGGGAACGTCGCGTTTTCATCGCGAAATGGCGACGCATATCGCCACCCATTTGCCATGCATCAGGAGAGGGTCCGGGAGCCAAAAAACTCTTAGCGGAATCCCCGGGACTGCTCGTCTCATTTAACGTCGGGCAAGAAATCATCGCGCCTGGCACCCCTAACCCCCTACTGAACCCTCCTGTTGCGTTTACCCCTGAGACTAGCTCGGGGTTCTGCGTTTGCGGGTGGGTTTTACCAACAAACTGGTATGAAGCATACGAAACCCAACACCATCATGGCAGTCCTGGCTCTGGCCGGTGCCTGCTCGCTGACGGCGCAAACCACTGCGCCTGGTTCAGGTGACGAGATCGATACCGACGACACGATTGTCCTCTCTCCCTTTGAGGTCACCGCGTCCGAGGAAAACGGTTACCTGGCCACTGAAACCCTCGCTGGAACCCGCATCCGCACCGATCTCCGCGACGTTGGTGCCGCCATCTCGGTGGTCACCAAGGAGTTCATGCAGGACATCGGAGCCACGGACAACACCACCCTCCTCCAATACACGACCAACACCGAAGTGTCCGGCATGCAGGGCACCTACGCTGGTCTCGGCAACGGCGCCTCGCTCGACGAGTCCGGCCGTTTGCTCAATCCGACCTCCGCCAACCGCGTCCGCGGTCTGAGTGCGGCGGAAAACACCCGCGACTACTTCGTGTCGGACATCCCCTGGGATTCCTACAACGTCGATCGCGTCGACATCCAGCGCGGCCCCAACTCCATCCTCTTCGGATTGGGCAAGCCCGCCGGTATCATCAACGCCTCTCTGGCCGGTGCCAGCTTCCGCGATGAAGGCCGCGTCGACTTCCGCGTCGGCTCCTACGCCAGCATCCGCGCGAGCTTCAACGTGAACAAGGAGATCATTGAGGACGTCCTCGCCATTCGTGTGGCCGGTCTGTGGGACAACGAAAAGTTCCAGCAGAAGCCCGCCTTCGAAGACGACGAGCGCGCCTACGTTGCCGTTCGTTTCGATCCGAAGCTCTTCGGCGACTCCGCTCACACGAGCTTCAAGTTCAAGTATGAGAACGGTAACATCGACGCCAACCGCCCCCGCATCGTCACCCCGCAGGACTCCGTGTCCCCGTGGTTCCGTCCGGTCGCGGTCAGCGGTGCCAATCCCTTCGGCGGCTTGAACAAGGCCACCGTGCCGGATCCCTACACCGCCTGGTCCGACTACCTCAACGCCGGTGGCGCCAGCTACAACCCCTGGTTCGGCAGCGGCGGCCTCAACGCCCAGCAACCGTTCTGGCTCATCGACGGTGCCTCGGGCACGGTCTTGGACACCCGCGCCGGCCCGATCAACAACGGCGCCCGCAACAGCGATGGTTCGATCCGCGGTCGCTCCGATGGTCTCATCGGTCGCAACTACCCGGCTCCCTTCGTCGACATCGGTTCGCTCAACGGCGTCGCCAACTCGTTGAATCTGCCGCTCGCCAACTACGGTCAATACCGCGTCCAGAACATGACGGACGCCGGTATCTTCGACTTCTACAACACCCTCATCGACGGCAACACCAAGTGGGAATCCGAAGAGTGGGACGCTTACAACCTCGACTTCTCGCAGACCGCGCTGAACGACCGCATCGGTATCCAGCTCAGCTACGACAAGCAGGAATACGTCGCCTCCCGCGAGGCCCTGCTCGGCTCCTCGCCGCGCATCGCCATCGACCTGATGGAATCCTGGGATGACCTCTCGGCCAACCCCAACGTCGGCCGCGCCTTTGTCACCTCCGGTGCCGGCGGCAACGGTTCCATCCGCGACCACGATCGCGAATACTACCGCGCCTCCGCTTTCGGCGAATTCCGTTTCGATGACGTTATGGATCGCGACAGCTTCCTCACCAAGCTCCTCGGCAAACATCGCTTCAACGCGGTGTATAGCTCGGAAGACTTCGTGGCGGAAACCCGCAGCTGGAACCGCAAGGCCAATGACCAGGCCTGGGGCGCCTTCTGGAACGGCGGCGACGGCTCGTCGCAGCCCTTCAACGATCGCGTGCCCGTCGGCATGATCTACCTCGGCGACTCCCTCCTGGGCGTCAACGACGCCTCGGCCGCCCACATCCCGGGCATCTCCGGCAACGTCGATCTCCACAGCGGCGCGGTCAACGTCTTCGACTCCACCTGGACCGCCGGCGCCATCTACGGCAACGATTGGGCCGTCCCCGCCAACCTGTCCGCGATGTTCGGTGACGAACCCGAGGACGGCTGGACCCAGGCGTCCAACCCGGCCAACTACGTGGGCTGGCGCTACGAGCCGATCGGCCTCTGGAGCTACGACCAAGGCGCCGACCCGCGTCTCGTCACCGGCGCCCGCATCTCGCAGCGCGAAACCGAGTCCACCGCCATCTCCTGGCAGGGCTTCCTCTGGAACAACGCTATCGTGACCACCCTCGGCTGGCGTTCCGACGAGGTGAAGAGCCGCGACGTCACCGCCGGTCGCTCCGGCTACCGTGGGGTCTACGATCTCTCGCCCGCCAACTACTCGTTGCCCGCCACCTATGCTCCGAATCGTATCCTCGAGGACGAGTCCATGAGCGGCGGCGTCGTGTTGCACGTCAATCAGCTCTTCGGCGATCGCGATCCGCTCCCGCTCAACGTCAGCTTCACTTACAACAAGTCGAGCAACTTCGAGGTCGGGAACATCCGTAACGACATTTACGGCAACCCGATCGACAACCCAAGCGGCACCACCAAGGACTACGGTGTCCTCCTCTCCACCAAGGACGGTCGCTTCAGCTTCCGCGCGGTGAAGTATGAGTCCGAAGTCAAACTGGACAACAGCGACCTCGGTTCCGGTGGCATCGGTGGCACCATCGCCAACGGCCTGAACTGGCGCAACGTGTTCCTCTACGACCTCGGCGCCTACGACTGGAGCACCCGCGAGCAATACAGCTATCGCAACCATGCTTCCAACGCGTTCCCCATCGATGGTGACGCGAGCCTGCCCTACCACGTGGAGGAATTCTCCGCCGAAGAGGCCGCGCTCGAGGACGCCATGATCAGCGCCTGGAACGAGATCCAAGCCTGGATGGACGCCAAGGGCTTCTTCCAAGCCTGGAACTTCGATCCCGTGCCGCTCTCCGTGTTGACCACCCGTTCCCAATACGAGGCCAACCCGGACGCCTACCTCCCGCCGGACACCAGCAAGGTCACCAACTACGGTGCCTCCGCTCCTCCCGGCTTCTCCGTCACCGCGGACACCCTCACCAAGGGTTATGAATTCGAGCTCACCGCGAACCCGACGCCCAACTGGCGCATCGCGTTCAACGCCTCGAAGACCCAGGCCTACCGCAACAACGTCGGCGGTGAAACCATCACCGAGTGGGTGAACTACATGGACTCCATGCTCCTCGATCCGAACTCCCCCAACGGCTACACGCCGGCCGGCAACCTGCCGCGCTGGGGCGGCATCGGCGGCGCCATCGGTCCGTCCATCTACTCCCCGTGGCGCGCCGAATACGTTCGCCTCAAGCTCCAGGAAGGCACCGCCGTTCCCGAGCTCCGCAAGTGGCGCTTCAATGTCGTGACCAACTACACCTTCCGCGAGGGCCTCCTCAAGGACGTCTCCGTCGGTGGTTCCTACCGCTGGCAGGACAAGGTGGGCATCGGTTACCCGCTGGTCGCCATCGACGCCGCCAACTACGGCTTCGACCTCGACAACCCGATCATGGGTCCCGCCGAGTCCTCCATCGACCTCTGGGCGAGCTACTCCCGCAAGCTCACCGAGAAGATCGACTGGAAGGTTCAGCTGAACGTGCGCAACGCATTTGCCAGCAAGGAGCTCATTCCGATCTCGGTCCAACCTGACAACTCCACCTGGGCCGGCGTCCGTATCGCGCCAAACCAGGAGTGGTTCCTCACGAACACCTTCTCGTTCTAAGGTCGTCAGTTAAAAACCTATTGGTTGGTTTTTAAAAAAGGACGCCGCCCCACCCCGGGGCGGCGTTTCTTTTTGCCCCCGGATGCGACCCAAAAAAGTGCCCGCGGACGTCTCCGCCCGCGTGTTTCATCCTGCCAAGCCATCCATGGACAGCCCGACTTGTAACGTAATACGTTACAAACTCTCCCAGGGCCATGCGGTCCATGGGTGATCGCACGCCGGACTCCCGTCCGCCCCGCGTCCTACATCTGCGCGCGCACTTGCGGCGGTATCAGCTTTATCGCTACGTCGCGCAGTTCCGCCGCAGGCCAGGCGACGCCGACCGCCCGACTCACACCGAGCAGGTCGATCACGGTGCCCGGCGTCCACGTTTTCAGCATCGCTTCATCCAGCTCGCGGAAGGTCGCTTCGATCTGCGTCCGGGCCAACTCCGGTCGGTTCACCCGCGCCAACAGGGCCGCCAAACTCACCCGGCGATCGGCCGGCAGATCCCGGGCCGCGCGCCGCGATAACATCGGCACCAGCCGCCCCAGGGTGTCGTTCAGCCGCGGCAGATCGCGCACCGAGGCGTCGACCTGCGCCATCGCGATCAACGCGACCGGACTGCGCGGATACGCCTCCAGCGCCGTCCGCACTCCCTGCGCCTCGGTGAGCTGTCCACGTTGCACAAAGAAGTCGGCCAGTCGGCTCAACGCCAGGTCCGGTTCCTGTTCGGCCTGCACCGCAAACGCCGTCAGCGTAAATCCCGCAAACACCTCTTCATTGGGTGTCACATAATCCATTGGCCGCATCCAGAGGGGCACGTCCCACCCCATCAACGCCGCCACAAAGGCGTCGCGCGGCAGCGGCTCATTTGCCGGCACCCCGTAGCCGCGCCGCACCAACTGCGGCAACGCCGGGTCCCACTGCGGCAGCACCACATGCGTGATCCGACGCGAGTCCAACAACACCCGGATCTCCTGCTCCGTGTTGGCCGCCGCCAGCCGCACCGCCGTCAGCAGACCCTCTTCGTTGTCGCCATCCGCCGACGTGATCGTGCCGATGCCTCCGTAGTAGGCCATCGCCCCCGCCGGTATCGGCGTGGCGAATACGACCGCCGGCTGCGCGCCTTCCCGTCGCTTCAGCCAGTAGGCGAAGTCCCGCTCCACCAAAGCCTGCGCCTCCAGTGGAGTAAGGTCCGCGACCTGCCCACCTTTCACGGCCGCCGGCCAGCCGACCACCATTCCCGGCATCAACAGCACCAGCACCGCCGCCACCAAACCCACCCTCAACTTCGATCCGGCAAAGCCCACCGCCAGCCCCGCCAACACCAAGACCTGAAAGAGGTTCCACCACCGCGGTTGCATCAGGCCCAGCACCGCAACGCCCACGGCCGCCACTGCCACCAACAAGATCGCCGGTCGCGTCGCCGACCCACCTTTTCGCCCCCAGGCCATCACCCCGGCCACGCCCAGCGCGAGCGCCGACAACACGATCGCCATCTTCGCACCGGCGCTCTCCGCCCGGGGGTGATTCGCCAGCTCCCGCGCATAAAAATCCGTTGCCAGCATGCCGCCACCGTCCCGACCCAGCGCCATCGCCACCCAGATCAGAATCGCCACGCCGCCCACCACCAGCAGACCGAGCTGGGCCTTCGATACCGCGCCCCGCCCCGCCTGCCGATAACGGGTGACCATTGTCAGCAGCTCGCCCAAACCCCACCACCCCACGGCCTGCAGCGGACTCACCGGCCGCGTCGCCGCCCACAGGTCGCTCCAGCCAAACTCAAACACGCTCGCCGCCAAGATCACGATGGCCCCGACCCCGGCCCAGCAGCGCCACGCTCCTGCGGGCGCCTCCCGCTCACTGAGCCACACCATCCCCAGCGCCCCCAGACCGATCAACGCCAGCAGCGGCGTCTGCGTCTCCGCCGAATTCCAGAACCCGACGCCCCCCAGCGCGCCGGCCCAAACATAAGCCCACCGCCCACCGCCGACGAGCAAGGGCAACACGCTCCCCAGCGCCAACACCCACGCCAAGGCATGGGAGTCCGGCGCCCCCGGTTGAAAACCCGCCGCCAGCGGAAACAAGGCACCGCCGCCCACCGCCAACATCAGTCCCGACGTCGACCCCATGCACCGCGCGCAAAACCAGGTTCCACCAATCAGCACCAGTCCCAACAACAAGGGGTCCGCCCACAAGGCCCCGTTTTCGATCGCAAGCCCCAAGGGCTCGCCCGTGATCACGCGGCGTCCCCAACCCACCCCGATCAGCCACCAGCGATAGGGCGAGGTGCGCAACATCTTCCGCCCCTCCGGCGAAGCATCGTAGTCGACATGCCGCAACCGCCACCGCCCCTCGGCCGCTGCGATCTGGGCTTCCGTGATCCACCAAAAACTGGGGTTGTGATGACCCGGCACAATCAGGCGACGTTGCCCGCCCGCATAACCCGTGAGCGAAGTGGCGTCGCGCGCCGGCGCATCCACCGACCATGTCGAACGCGCGCTCACGGCCTCCACCCGATCGACCCGCCAACTCGTGGCCAAAAGCTGCGTGCCCAACACCACCAGCAACCCCATCCACCAAAGGTGTGGAGTCAGTTTTTGCAGGGGCGAAACCGGCGAGGAAGCAGGAACAGACATGGGACAAAAGCGCGGGGTAATACAACGAGCGGAACGACCTGAGCCGAGCGACCCTTGACCCGGTCAAACGACGCCGGTTCAGTCGAGCCCGTTTCGAATCATGGCGCCCCCCACGACTACCTTTTCAGTCACCCGCCACGCGAGCCTGAAGAACCCCTCCCGGCACAAAACCGCGCTACGGATAGGCTTGATCTGCGGCATGTTGCACGCTGCGACCGGACCAGCCCAGGAGCCCGTCGCCACCGCCTTCGCCCCCCGCTCCCAACCCGCCGGCGACACCCTCTTCACCGAGCTCCCGCCCGCGCGCACCGGCATCATCACCACCAACGCTTACGACGACCCGCGCATGTGGCGCGAACGCCACACCGAATACGCCGTCGGTGCCATCGGCACCGGGGTGGCGATCGGTGACGTCGACAGCGACGGCCGGCCCGACATCTACGTCGTCAGCAAGATCGAATCCCCCCGCCTCTTCCGCAACCTCGGTGACTGGCGCTTCGAGGATATCACCGCAACCGCCGGCGTCGGCGACGACAGCGGCGAGTGGAAACAGGGCGCCGCCTTCGCCGATGTCGACAACGACGGCGACCTCGATCTCTACCTCTGCCGCTTCAACCTGCCCAACCGCCTCTTCATCAATCGCGGTGACGGCACCTTCACCGAAGAAGCCGCCGCCCGCGGGCTCGACGTGGTCGACGCTTCCAGCATGGCCAACTTCGCCGACTACGACCGCGACGGCTGGATCGATCTCTACCTGCAGACCAACATCCTCGACGCCACCACCGGCATCAACGGCCGGCCCGACTACCTCTTTCGCAACAACGGCGACGGCACCTTCACCGACGTCAGCGTCGCCGCCGGCCTCAGTCGGGAGCTCACCCAGGGGCATTCGGCCACCTGGTGGGATCAGAACGAAGACGGCTGGCCCGACCTCTACGTCGCCAACGACTTCGCTCCCCGCGATTTCCTGTATCGAAATCATGGTGACGGCACCTTCCGCAACGCCATCCACCGCGCGCTGCCCCACACCCCCTTCTCCGCCATGGGGGCCGACTTCGGCGACATCGACAACGATGGCCACCTCGACCTCTTCGTCGCCGACATGGCCGGCACCACCTACGAGTTTTCCCAACGCGGCCTCACCGACACCCGCGCCAAACTTGAGGACGATCGCAACGAGAACCGCGACGACGCCGTGCAGCGCCTCACCAACGTGCTCTACCTCGGCACCGGGTTCGGCCAGAGCCCCGAGGTCGCCCACCTCGTGGGCCTCGCCGGGACCGACTGGACCTGGTCACCGCGCTTCGAGGACCTCGATAACGACGGGCGGATCGACCTCTTCGTCACCAACGGCATGGACCGCGAGCAGAACAACCTCGACTTCCTCGAGCGCAAACTCGCCAACGTGAACCTCATGAGCCGCATCCGGCTCACCAAGGACAGTCCCGTTCTGCGCCAGCCCAATTTGGCCTACGCCAACCGCGGCGACTACCACTTCGAGGAGGTTGGCGCCGCCTGGGGCCTCAACAAACTCGGCGTCAGCTTCGGCTCCGCCCTGGCCGATCTCGATGGCGACGGTGACCTCGACATCGTGTTCACCAACTACCAGGAGGCGCCCTCCGTGCTGCGCAACGACAGCACCGCCGGCCACACCGCCATCTTTGAACTGCGCGGCACCGCCTCCAACCACTACGGGCTCGGTGCGCGCGTCGAAGCCACCACCGCCTCCGGCACCCAGGTGCGCCAACTCGTTTCCGCCCGCGGCTACCTCTCCACCAGCGAACCCATCGTCCACTTCGGTTTTGGCGACGACGACACCATCAAACGCCTGCGCATTCTCTGGCCGAGCGGCCAGGAACAAGTCCTCGCAAACCTCCCGACCAACCACCGCTACACGATCACCGAGCCTGCCTCCGCTGTAGCCGGCCTCGGTGAGGCCGGTCAGGGGTCAGCCACCCGGGCTACAGACCCTCTCTTCATGGACGTCACCACCGACCTCGGTCTAGGCGTCATCCAACGAGAGGAACGCCTCGAAGGCACGGTCGACCAGCCGCTGCTGCCCTTCCGCTTTAACCGCCGCGGTCCCGCCCTCGCCATCGGCGACCTCAGTGGCGATGGGGTGGACGAAATGATGCTCGGCGGCACCGTGCGCGACGGCGTCCGCCTGCTCTGGCGCACCGGCGAACGTTTCCAGATTCTGAATACAGGCACCCTCGGTGAACCGCCGCCGGTCAACGACGGTCCCTTGCTCATTTTCGATGCCAATGGCGACGGCGCCAACGACGTCCTCCTCGCCGCCGGCGGCGCCGCCCTGCCGGCCGAAGAACCGGAATACGAACCGCGCCTCTGGCTCAACCGCGGCAACGGCGGCCTCGATCCCGCGCCGCCCGGCTTCCTGCCTTCATTGCCCATCAGTGTCGGCGCCGCCGTCGCGGCCGACTTCGATCGCGATGGCCGACTCGACCTCTTTCTCGGCGGCCGCCTCTTTCCCGGCTACTATCCCGAACCGGCCATGAGCGCCCTGCTCCTGCAACGCGACGGCCGCATGACCGACGCCACCGATGGCTTCGCTCCCGACCTGCGCGAAGTTGGCCTCGTCACCGGCGCGCTCGCCAGCGACATCGATGACGACGGTTGGATCGACCTGGTCGTCACCCTCGAATGGGGCGGCGTGAAATGCTTTCGCAACGAATCCGGCCGCCGCCTCGTCGATGCCACCGCTGCCTTCGGTTTCGATTCGACCGGCGCCGGTATGTGGACCGCCGTGACCGCCGCCGATTTCAATCGCGACGGTTGCCTCGACTACGCCCTCGGCAATCTCGGTCTGAACAATCAACTGCACGCATCCTCCACCGAACCGCTGCGACTCTACGCGAGCGACTTCGCCAACAGCGGCACCCCGCAACTCGTGCTCGCTTTCTACGATCAGGGACGCTCGGTGCCGATCTGGAGCCGGGCTGAATTGTCGGCCAAGATTCCCCAGATTCGACGCCGCTTCCGCTCCAACGATACCTTCGCCGCCTCGTCGATGACCGACATCTTTGGCGCCGAAGCCCTCGACCAAGCCGAGGTCTACACCGCGACGGAACTGCGCAGCGGCATTCTGCTCAGCCAGCCCGACGGCCGCTTTCACTTCACGCCCCTGCCCCGCGCCGCGCAGATCGCGCCAGCCCAAGGGATGGCGGCGACCGATTTTGACGGCGATGGTTTCGCCGATCTGCTTCTGGCCCACAACAGCTATGCGCCCAGCCCCTCCATTGGCCGCTTCGATCACGGCCTCGGCGCCTTTCTCCGCGGCGACGGCCAAGGTGATTTCACCGTCGTGCCCATGCGCGAAAGCGGTTGGATTGTGCCGGGCGCGGCCAAGGCGGTTGCCGTCACCGACTTTGACCTCGATGCGCGGCCCGATGTCTACGTCACCCGCAACGACGACACCGCGATCGCCTTTCGCACCGCCCCCTCCTCCACGCGCCGTCCCTTCGCGTTGCGACTCACTGGCCGCGGCGGCAATCCCGATGCCATCGGCGCGCGCGTCCGCCTGCAGGAGGGCGACCGCGTCCTGCAAACCGCCGAAGTTCGGGCCGGCGAGGGTTGGACCAGCCAATCGGCCAAGACCTTGTTTTTCTCCCTGCCGACCGACCTGAGCGCGGACGCCCGCCTGCACATCCGTTGGCCGGATGGTTCCAGTCAAAACATTGCCGTCCCGGCCGATCAATCCTACCTCTCCCTTTCTCAGTAAACCCCTGCTCGCACCATGACTCTGCGCCTCCGTTCCGTTTTTCTTTTTCTCTCCGCGCTCGCCCTGGGCACTGTCTCGCACGCCGAGGTGCGACTGCCCGCCATCGTCTCCGACGGCATGATCCTGCAACGCGATGTCGCCCTCAAAGTCTGGGGCTGGGCCGATCCCGGCGAGGAGGTCTCGGTCGCGTTCCGCAAACAACAACTCGCCGCGACCGCCGACGCCGACGGCAAGTGGACGGTCACCCTCGAACCGCTCGTGGCCGGCGGCCCCGATACGATGGAGATCAAGGGGAACAACGCCATCGTGCTCCGCGACATCCTGGTCGGCGACGTGTGGATTGCCTCGGGCCAGTCCAACATGACGCACACCTTCGTCCGCTGGCAGGAACCCTACGCCGCCGAGATCGCCGGCTCCACCGACCCGCTGATCCGCCAGTTCCGGGTGCCCACCAAACCCGTGCTTGAGGGCCCGCTTGATGACATTCCCGACCTGGCCTGGCAGCAGGCCACGCCGGAAAACCTCCTCGACTTCACCGTCATCGGCTACGCCTTCGCCAAACAACTGCGCGACACCACCGACGTCCCGCAGGGCATCATCATGACCTGTGTGGGCGGCACCCTCATCGAGGCCTGGACCAGTGCCGAGGGCTTCGCCGAGTTCCCCGCGATCACGGCCACCATTGAACGCAATCAGGACGCCGACTACGTCGCCACGCGCAATGCCGCCGCCGAAGCCGCCCGTGCCGCCAGCGGCCCCCGCCCGGAGGCTGACCGTGGCCTGACCGGTCCCGTCAAATGGTTCGACCCCGCCTACGAGCCGATCAACTGGAAGCGCATCAACATCCCCGGCTACTGGGAGGATCAGGGCGTGCGCGACCTCGATGGTGTCGTCTGGTATCGTCGCGAGATCGAAGTGCCGGCCGCCATGGTCGGGGTCGACGTCGATGCCAAACTCGGCCGCATTCGCAACGCCGACACCTTTTACGTCAATGGCCAGCAAGTCGGCCGCACGACCTACGAGTATCCGCAGCGCAATTACACGATTCCGGCCGGCGTCCTCCACGCCGGCACCAACCTGCTCGTCGTCCGCGTCGAAAACCAAGGCGGAAAGGGCGGCTTCATTCCGGACAAACCCTACCACCTCAGCGCCAACGGTCACATGATCGACCTCAAGGGCGACTGGCACTACCGCGTCGGCGAGGCCAACACTCCGCGCCGCGGCGATTGGGTGCCCGGCATCAACGCGCAAAGCCAGCCCGCCGCGCTCTTCAACGGCATGATCGCCCCCTACACCAACTTCGCCGTGCGCGGGTTCCTCTGGTATCAGGGCGAGAGCAACGCCGGCAACCCGGCCGACTACCGCTGGCTTCTGCCCAACCTCATCGCCGACTGGCGCGCGCACTGGGGCCAGGGCGACCTGCCTTTCTTCATCGCGCAACTGCCCAACTACATGGACGTCGACTACCTGCCGCCCGCGCAGAGCAACTGGGCGTTGATGCGCGAGGCCCAACTCGACACCGCCCTGGCCGACCCGCAGGTGGGCCTGGCCATCAACATCGACCTCGGCGAATGGAACGATATCCACCCCGGCAACAAGATGGCGGTGGGCGATCGTCTTGCGCGCAACGCCCGCACCCTGGTCTACCACGAAAGCGACCTCGTGGGATCGGGCCCCATTCTGCGCGAACAGGAAATCCGTGACGGCACCATTGTCCTGCACTTCGATCACGCCGGCAGTGGGCTCGTGTCCACCAACGGGGAGAAACTCGCCCACTTCGCGATCGCCGGCGCCGACCAACAGTTTGTCTGGGGTCACGCACGTATCGAAGGAACCGATACTGTGATCGTTTCCCACCCCGACATCCCCGCCCCACGCTTTGTGCGCTACGCCTGGGCCGACAACCCCGACTTCGCCAACCTCGGCAACGCCGAAGGCCTGCCCGCCTCCCCGTTCCGCACCGACCGCTAGGGCGTGTCAGGGGTCAGAACGACGTGTTGACGGACAGGATCCACTGGCGCGGAAAACCCCAGCTGGAGCTCGAGGCAAAGTAGGCTTTGTCCGTCAGATTCTTGACCGAGAGCTCGGCCCGCACCGGTCGACCAACGATGTCAAATCGATAGCCCAGCGTGAGGTCCGCCGTGGTGTAGGCCGGCATGCGCACGAGCGGATTGAGCGCGACGTGTGAGAAGCTTCCGACGTGATTGATCCCGCCGGCAAGAATCAGGTTCTTGAACGGCCCGGCGGCGGGCGCGTATTTCAACCACAGGTTGTGCGTGCGATCCGGCGTTGCGACCAAGGGCGTGCCGTTGAAGGCCGGATCGGTGGGGTGCTCTTTGAAAATCGCGTCGCACCAACTGGAGGTGAAGATCACCTGGAGGTCGTCGCGCAGTGAAAACAGCAGATCGATCTCCGCGCCGCGACTGAGCTGGGAACCGCCCTGGATGTCGGAGAACAAGGTCGTGCCATCCGGTCCGATGCCCGTGGTCACGCGCACCACATCGGTCGGATTGGCATGAATGCGGTAAACCGACAACGAACCGCTGAACCGCCCGTCCCACAGGTCGAGTTTGAAACCCGCCTCCGAGCCTTCGCCGATCGAGGCCTTGGCCGGGGTCGTCGGCACGTTGTCGACCTGCAACAAACTGGAATTGGCCAGAAAGGACTCACTGTAGGAGGCGAAGGCGGTCACCCCCTCGACCAATTGATGGGTCACCCCGATCTGCGGCACGTTGGCCGAGCGTTCCGATCGTTCGGTGATTTCCCCGGTCAGGCGATTGAGCGAGGGCTCATTGCGCACCTTGTGCCGCGAGATGCCGCCCAATACCCGTGTGGCGCCGCCATTCAGCGAGGCGGAAAGCACCGCGTGAACGGAGGAGGAATTCCCGGCGTCGGTGTTGTCCGCCACCGTCGCCATTTCTTCGATACCGAAGGGCACGGAGCGGTCCCAGGTGGCCGGATTGCGGAGATCCCACGGGCGCAGGTAAAACTCGCCCCCCGAAAAACCGGCATTGTTGCGCTGTTGGGCGTGGTAGGTGGTGCTGAAGTTGCGCTTGGCGCCAACCAGCAGGCGCACGTCGAACGGACCCACCTCAAAATCGCTGACCACATCGATCTGCCCGGAACGCTCCCCACCCCACTGGTGCTCCCAGCGATTGCGCCGATACATCGCATCGGCCGGAGTCAGGCCCGCCTCGGGCGGATAATAGCGGTCGATCACCCATTGATACAGCAGGCCGGTCCCCCCCTGCCCCGACGCCCGCCAGTTCATGTCCCACGTCGAATCGAGGTAGGTGACCTGCACTCCGAGTTGATCACTGAGTTGCCAATTCAGTTCCGCGGTCAGCGCGTCTGAAATGAAGTCCTGATAATCCCCTTCGCCCGCATAACTGAAATCGCGCGGCAACGGGCCGTAGGGCACCGACGCCACCCGGTCTTCGTAGCGCAGGATCACGCCGCTCGTCGGCATGTCGTCGAGCCGCTCGAAGTGCTCGAAGTCCACCGTCAAACTCGCGCGATCAGAGATTCGCCAGGTTACGCCCGGGGCAAACAGGAGCTTGCGACCGCTCGACAGTTCGCGAAACCGCGGCAGCTCCTCCGCCATCATCACCAACCGGCCATAAACGTTCTGTTCGCCGAGCCATTCGCCGCCCAACGGTCCCGTCAGATCGAGCACGGCGCGCGAGTAGTGATGGGATCCGCCGCTCACATCGAGCGAGACCTTGGCTTTCGCCTCCGGCCGCTTGGTGATGTAGTTGATCACCCCACCGGGATTGATCTGACCATAGAGCAGCGAAGCCGGCCCCTTCACCACCTCCACGCGCTCGATGTTGCTGGTGTCGATGAAGCGGTAGGCGCCGAAGCCATTGCGCTGCACTGCCGCCCGGGTGAACCCGCGCATGTTGTAACGCACCCACCCCTGCGGCGACACATTGTCCTGATGCACGCCGGGCGCCCACTTCACGATATCGTAGAGATCGTAGGCATGCTGGTCCTCGATGAAATCGCGCGTGAAGGAGTTGATGCTGATCGGCAGACTGTCCGTCGGCATGGCCACCCGCGTGGCCGAAACCGTGTTGGAGGCGCGATAGCCGCTGTCCGCCGCGTCACGCACTTCGAAGGGCGACAATTCGAAAATATCGGTGCCCGGAATGAAGCGCCCGTTCCCCGCGCTGTTCTCCGTTTTTTCTGCCACCGCTCGCGCCGCGCGAACCGGTTGCTCGCGCGCCGCCATCGGCTCGATCCGGCGCACCACAAACGCCCCGCTCTGCGCATCCTCGACCGCTTCAAATCCCGTTCCAGTCAGCAGGCTGACCAGCGCGGTCCGCGTCGTCATCACGCCGCGCACGCCGAGCGTGCGCACCCCGCTCAAATCCTCGACTTGGTAAATGATCTCCACCCCCGTTTGCTCGGAAAACGCCTGCAGCGCCGGAGCAAGTTGCCCCCTTGGCAATTCCACCTCCATGCGCCCCCCCGCCGCCCAGCCGACCACACTCCCCAGCCCCAGAGCGAGGCACACGACAACGCGCGCGAACTGCTCGAAAAGGCAGCGGCGGACGTTCAGCAGGGGGTGGGGGACATTTGAACCGCGGGCCATGTCGGCAGATACGGGTGGGGCGACTCGCATCCTGCCGGACCGACAAAGGGATCGTCAAACCGCAGATTTAACATCGAGCTACCTTAAGTTGGGTATTGGCCCGGTTTTTTCGAGCTATGGCGAAAAAGCGGGAAAGTTTCGCCAACCTTGTGCGTTTCCGCCACCGAGCGGGTGTCTTTGGGTGAAATGAATCGAGATCGCGAACTGCTGGAACGCTACGCCTCCCAATCGGATTCCGAAGCCCTGCGGGAATGGATCCGTTGGCGGATCGATCTGGTCTACTCGGTCGCCTCGCGCGTGCTCGGCGGCGACCCGCATCTCGCGGAAGACGTCACGCAACAGGTGCTCACCACCGCCGCGCAACGGGCCGGCGAGCTGGCGCGACATCCCGCCCCCGGCGGTTGGCTGTTCCACCACACCCGCTTCACCGCCGCCAAACTCGTGCGCTCCCGCCAGCGCCGCCAACAACGTGAACACCTCGCCGCCATGGACCCTGCCCTGAACTCCGAACCACCGGTGGACTGGAGCCGGATCCGCCCGGAGATCGATGCCGCCCTCGACGCCCTGCCCGACCGCGACCGCGACGCGGTCATTTTGCGCTACTTCGAACAGGCCGACTACGGGGCGATCGGAGAACGCCTGCAGCTCTCCGCCAACGCCGCCCGCATGCGGGTCGATCGCGCTCTCGAAAAGTTGAGCATCCAACTGGGCCGGCGCGGCATCCGCTCCACCGCCGCCGCGCTCGGCACCGCCTTGGGAACGCACGCAGTGAGCGCCGCCCCGCCCGGACTCGCCGCCACGGTGACCGGAGCCGCCCTCGCCGGCACCTCCACGCTTACGCTCACCTCCACCTCTTTGCTCGCCATGCTCAAAGCCCCGCTCGTCGCCACCGCCGTGGTCATCGCCACCGGCACCCTGCTGGTCTCCCACGAGACCGCCGTCGGCGCTGCCACGGAACTTCCTTCCAACTCGTTGCAGGCGCCGCCGCCCTCCTCCGCGGCCACCTCAATCGCCCCGACCGTCGACCGGCCCTCGGACGCCGATTACCGCGCCATGGAGCAGGAAATCACCGCCCTGCAAACTCGTCTCGCAGAACTTGATCGCGCCGCCGTGGCCCAGCTTAAACAACCTCCCCTGCGCGGACGCATTCACTCAGTGCAGGAGCTCGATGTCGTGCCAAAACCGATTCAACAAAACGCGCCCAAATACCCGGTGGCCCTCCGCAATCAGGGCACCGAAGGTAAGGCGGTGATCTCCATGGTCATCGATGCCCAGGGCGCGGTGCGCGATCTGACGACGGTCAGCTCGACCGACGAGGACTTCGCCCGGGCCGCCCTCAACGCGGTCTCATCGTGGCAATTTGAGCCGGGCCGGATCGGCGACGTGCCGGTGAACAGCCGCCTGGAGGTCCCGATCCTCTTCAACATCCGACGCGAACCCTCCCCGCCCCCTCCGCTCCATGACTGGTTTTAAGCTGCGCCTTGCCGCCTGGTGCGCGCCGCTGGTGATTTCCGGCGGGTTCGCCCTGCACCTTCAACACCTGCGCCACTCCGATCCCGGCGTGAAACCGGCGCTCGACGAAAAGCCTGCGGCCGAAGCAACGACCGTCAACCGGCCGGCAGCGCCCCACAACGATTCCACCGCCACCGTGCCGGCAGAAACGCGAGCGTTCGAGCGGCTGCGCGAGGAGCTGAGCGGGCTCCGCGCCCGGGTGGTCCAGCGCGAGCAACAACTTCGCGCGGCCGCTCAGGCCGCCCCCAACCCGACCACGCAGCCACCGCCGCCCCTGACCGACGCTTTTCTCACGCCCGAGCAGTGGCGCGATGCCGGTAACAAATCCCCGGCCGCCTTGATGGAAAGCCTGCTGTGGGCCGGCGCCGGCGGCGACCTGGCCCGCGTCGCCGAAATGTTGTTGTTCACTCCCGAAGCCCACGCCGCCGCCGAGGCCCTGTGGCAAAGCCTGCCCCCAGACCTGCGCCCCGCCGAAACCGACGCCTCCGCACTGATCACCCTGCTGGCCACCGACGCCGTGCCGCTCAAACCGGTGACCCTCGCCGGCGACTTCCCCCTCGAATCGGGCGACCACAACATGATCCTGCAGGTGGATCCCGATCCTGCCGCGCCGGGGCCCCGCAGCACGGATCGCCTGCGATTCGTGAAGCTGATGGTCCGCCAAGCCAACGACAACGAGTCTTGGCAAATCGTCGTTACCCCCGAGGCAGTGGCCAGCATGGCCGCAAAGCTGCGACCTCCGATCGAATCGCCATAGGACGCCGTAGGGTGACGGCCCGCCGGGCGCGAAAGCTGCGGGAGACTTGCACGGATAGGGGCAGAGGCTCATTTTCCCCCCACCCCAAAGGTTACCCCGTGAACTCGCCTGCCCCTCGCCTCCCCCCACTCGGCATTGCTGTGGCGCTGCTCTGCGGTGCCATCCTCCCCGCCGGCCACGCCGCGAAACCCGTGCGCACCATCCAGTCCGTCAGCTCCGCGCCCCGCGACCACCACCTTTTTGTCGGCGTCGAAGCCTACCTGACCCACGACCGGGAGATGCTCGAGGTCCGCCGGTTCGAAGGTCAGCAAACCGTGCTGCAAAACGACGCCGGCGAGCAGTTCGTCACTTCGCGCGACAACGGCTACCAGTTCAAAATGCACCCCAAGGTGAGTCCCATCGTGATCGAGATCGATGACCTCAAGGGCCAGGAGGCCTTCTCACCATGGACCGATCCCACCGGCCAGTGGATGTCGCGCCAAGTCGCCTTCTCCGGTCATTTCGACGACTCGATGACCAACGCCGCCCGCCAACTCTCCGCCGGCATGTCCGAGGCCCACAACATGGAGAACGCCGAGCGTGGATCCGGCGGCCCGTCTCCAAATACCAACTACACGAGCGCCTCCGTGATGTCCCAAGCCGTGGGCGAATTTCAACGCACGCAGTCGGCGCTCGGCAGCTTCAACGACACCCCCGAAATCGTCGACCGCATGAACCCGGTCGAAAAGGAACTCGAGGGCACCAGCTTCGACGCGATCAACCTCACCTTCAGGATTGCCGCCCCGGAACCCATCGCCAACGCGCACGCGCTGGCCCGGGTCCGCATCCGTAACAAAGCCGAGGGTTATCAGGACATCAGCTTCCAGCGCGAGCTCGGCGCCATCGGGCGCAACCCGCGCTCCGTCATGCTGACCCTCGACGGCCTCCCCAAGGGATTTGAATACGTCGAGGCCGACATCCACATCTTCAACCAAGGGGTGGAGCTCGCCACCACCCGGTCCGAACGGCACATGCCGCTGACCGCCGGGGAAGCCCGCGAATACCTGCTGCTCGACCACCTCGCCCAACACCGTGGCGAATCGACCGCCGCTCAACCCGTCTGGTCGCTCGCTCCCGGCGCGCTGCGTTCGGCCGACGATGGCGGCGCCTACAACTTCACCGCCCTCGTCGACATCGACGAACGCGGCATCGCCCAGGCCGTCAAACCGCTCGACGGCCAGATCTTGCCGGAGTCCACCCGGACCCTCTTCCGCGAAATGACTTACCTGCCCGCCTTGCAGGATGGGGAGCCAATCGCCTCGACCGTGCAGGTCAATCTGGCCGACTACTTCCGCTGAGCGCTCAGCCCCGCGCCTGTTGCACGATGGCCATCGCGGCTGCCGCCTGCGCGGTGATCGCGGCCCAGTCGCTGGCATCGATTTGCGCCGCGGTGGCAAGCCAGGAGCCCCCCACCGCCGCGACCGACTTCACGGCCAGATAGTCACCCAACTGGCCTTCCTTGATGCCACCGGTCGGCATGAACTTCACGCCGAGATGCGCGTAGGGCGCAGCCATGGCAGCGAGGTGCTTCACGCCGCCAGCGCTTTCCGCCGGGAAAAATTTCAGCATGCGGCAGCCCATCGACAGCGCCGTCTCGATGTCGGTCGGCGTCATCACGCCGGGCGCGAACGGCAGCCCCACTTCGGCCGCCGCCGCCAAGGTCGTGCGCGACGTGCCCGGCGCGACCGCAAATGCGGCGCCGGCCGCCTTCACCTCACGCACCTGCTCGGTAGTCAACACCGTGCCACCGCCCACCAGCATGTCGGGCACCTCCGTCGCAATGGCCTTGATGGCATCGAGTCCCGCGGCGGTCCGCAGCGTGAGCTCGATCACCCCGACGCCACCGGCAAGCAGCGCCTTGGCGAGCGGCACGGCCTTGGCCGGATCATGGATCACCACCACCGGCACAACACCGGCAGCGGACAAACGGGAACGGGTCTCTTCAGCGAACATGACAGGAAAAAGTTAACCACAGATGAACACAGATAAACACGGATGAGCTGGATGTATCTGTGTCCATCCGTGTTCATCCGTGGTCAAAAAAATCAGCGCACCACGCGGGCGCCGCCGCCGGAGATCTGCTTCTCGACTTCCTTGCGCGTGGCCATGGAGGTGTCGCCCGGCGTGGTCGAGGCGAGCGCGCCATGGGCGGCGCCGTATTCGACCGCCTTTTGCGCGTCGTTGAATTCGAGGAAGCCAAACTGCACGCCGGACGCGAAGGAGTCGCCGCCGCCCACGCGGTCAAGGATCTCGAGCTCGGGATATTTGCGGCTCTCGTAGAAGGCGCCGTCGTGCCAGAGGATCGCACTCCAGTCGTTCTTCGTCGCGGTGATGACGCGGCGCAGGGTCGTGGCAGCGGCTTTAAAGTTTGGATACGCCTTCACCGCGGTCTCGATCATGCGTTTGAAGGCATCGGTTTCGATCTCGCTGATGTTCTCATCGACGCCCTCGACCTCGAAGCCGAGCGAGGCGGTGAAGTCCTCCTCGTTGCCGATCATCACATCGACGTATTTGGCGATCTCCTTGTTCACCTCCTGCGCCTTGGCCTGGCCGCCGATGCTCTTCCACAGCGACGGGCGGTAGTTGAGATCGTAGGACACGATCGTGCCGTATTTTTGGGCGACCTGCACGGCCTCGAGCACCACCTCGGGCGTCGTCTCGGAGAGGGCCGCGTAGATGCCGCCAGTGTGGAACCAGCGCGCGCCGAGCTCGCCGAAGATGTGCTCCCAATCGATGTCCCCCGCCTTCAGTTGCGACGCGGCGGTGTTGCCGCGATCGGGCACACCCACCGCACCGCGAATGCCGAAACCGCGCTCGGTGAAGTTGAGCCCGTTGCGCACGCTGCGGCCGATGCCGTCATCGGCGCGCCACTGGATGAAATCGGTCGCGACGCCGCCCTGCATGATGAAGTCCTCAACCAGGTGGCCGACCTCGTTGTCGACGAAGGCGGTGACCACGGCGGTCTTGTAGCCGAAGCACTTCCGCAGGCCGCGCGAGGTGTTGTATTCGCCGCCGCCCTCCCAGGCCTTGAAGGAGCGCGCCGTGCGGATGCGGCCCTCACCCGGATCGAGGCGAAGCATCACCTCGCCGAGCGAGACTTGGTCAAACTGACATTCGGAAGCAGGACGGAGTTGGAGGGACATGATGAAAGAGGTTGGGATTTTTCTTAACCACGAATGGACACGAAGACCTCCGCTAACGCTTCGGTTTTAATCCAAAGTTCAGGCGAAACGGTCGTGGAGCCATTCGTATCCATTCGTGGTTAAAAATATGGTTGGAAGTTTTGTGGTTTAGACTTCGACGGACTTGAGGGAAGCCAGTGACCAGGCGGACGCTCCGATTTCGGCGGCGAGTTCGTTGAACGCGTTCACTTCGGCGGCACTGAAGAGCAGGCCGCCGGCGGCGGCGCAGCGCTTGGCGGCGTCGGCTTCGAGTTGGCCCGGCAGCATGCAGCTCTCGTTGCCGTGACCAAGCAGGTCGTCGAGCACAGCCTTCACGTTCTGCGCCTGGGTGCGACCCGCCGCGAAATCGCCGCCGGCCATCGCGTCGGGATGCCACACCTGAAAGAAGAAACAGCAGGTGCCTTTCTCGCCCTCGCCGACCTTTTCCCAGCGGTTGCGCAGGGTCGGCAGGGAACCGCCAATGTAGGCGCCGATGAGTTCGTTGATGAGCGCGAGCCCGTAACCCTTGTGCGCGCCGAAGGGCACGAGGGCCTTCACCTTGGCGGGATCGGTGGTGAGCTGACCGTTCTCGTCGACGGCCGCGTTCGGCGGCAGCTGCTTGCCCTCCCGGGCGAGCTGTTGCACCCGGCCCATGGCGACGACGGAGGTGGCCCAGTCGATCACGATCGGGTAACCGATTGCGTCGGTGGTGGGCAGGCCCCAGGAGTGCGGGTTGGTGCCGAGCGTCGGAAACTTGCCGCCGAAGGGCACGACCTCGGACAGCGCGGCGGTGCAGTTGGTGTAGGCAACGTAACCACGCTGGGCGGCTTCCATCACGTAACCGCCGCCCCACAGGTAGTGGAAGGCGTTGTCGACCGAAACCATGCCGACGCCGTATTCGTCGGCGAGGCGAATGGCCTCCTCCAGCGCGGCGTAACCGGTGGCCTGACCAAGCTTGCGGTTGGCGTTCCAAATCTTGGCGGCGGCGAAACGGGAAGGTTTCTCCTCGATCTCGACATCGGCCACGCAGCCCTTGGAGCCAGTGCCGAACAGGTGGTCGAGATGCAGCGCCTTCAGCGCGTTGTGGGTGCGGATGCCGTGACGCGACGCGGAGGCGCACAGCTTGGCGCCGGCGGCCGCCTCCTCGGGGTTGAACCCGCGATGGCGATAGGCCGCTTCGACGAGCGCGTTATGGTCAGCTTCAGCGACAACGTAAAAGGTCTCGGACATAAGGGATAAGTGATCGGCGTTCAGCTCTCAGCCATCAGCGCAAATGGGAAGTCGCGGAGGCTTTCGTGTATTTCGTGTGTTTCGTGGTAAAAAACCAGCGTCGGAGTGGTTCCGTGTCGTCGGTGTGTTCCGTGGGCCAGCCATCAGTCCAACTTGCCGTTGATGTAGGGCACGTCGGGGTTGACCTGGGCGAGGGGCTTTTCGCCCTTGGCCACGTTGATGAGATTCTGCACGGCCTTGGTCGCCTGACGCTGCACGCTCTCGTGGGTGCGCGAACCAATGTGCGGCGTGCAGACCACGTTGGGCAACTGCAGCAACGGGTGATCCGCGCGCGGCGGCTCTTCGTCGAGCACGTCCGTGCCGTAACCACCGACGCGACCGTCCTGCAGCGCGGCCACCAGGTCGTCGGTGTGCACGATCTCGCCGCGGGCGCAGTTGAGCAGCAGCACGCCCTTTTTCATCTTGGCGATGGACTCGGCGCAGATCATGTCGCGCGTCTCCGGCGTGAGGTTGGTGTGCAGCGAAATGTAGTCCGCGGCCGCATAGATGTCGTCCACCGAGTCGGCGCGAGAAACGTCGTGCGACGACGCAAAGGCTTCATCCCAATACACGTCGTAGGCGATGACCTTCATCCCGAAGGCGCGGGCGCGAATCGCGACTTCCTTGCCGATGCGACCGAGGCCGATGATGCCGATGGTCTTTTCCAGCAGCTCGTGACCGGTCTTGCGCTGCCAACCGCCACTGCGGGTGGAGTCGCAGTGGAAGAGCAGGTTCTTCTCCAGGGAGAGCAGCAGCAGGAAGGTGTGCTCGGCAACCGTCGTGTGATTCACGCCCGGCGTGAAGAGCAGCGGGATGCCCTTCTCGGTGCAGGCGGCGACATCGATCTTGTCGACACCGATGCCGTATTTGGAAATCACTTTAAGGCGCGGCTGGGCCTTCTCGAGCACCGCCCGGGTGATCAGGTCGTCGCCGCAGATGTAGGCGTCGATGTCGCCCACGAGCGCGAGCGTGTCGGCCTCATTGAGCGGACCGCGAGCGGTGACGATTTCCCAACCGGTCTGGGCCAACAGCTCGTGATGGGCGCCGGGGGTGTCTTGAAAGGACGTGGTGGTGATGAGAACGCGGGGCATGGCGGAAAAGTGGTTTCCCGCAGAACCATGACGATGACCAACCGGATCAGCCACGACCACCGCGGGAGGGTCAGCATAGCGCAGTAGCGTCCCAAAACGTCACGCGCTAATCCGCATGTCGGTTGTCATTTTCCGCAAGGCGGTGGCCTGTAGCCACGAGCGTAAGCGAGTCGTCAAACCCGCCACTCGCGCACGCTCGCAGCCCCACTCCACGCCTTCCACCGCCGTCCTCATTTCAGTTTCGCATGCGCCGGTCGATGGCGAGTTTCTGGTTGGCGCAAACGGCTCAGCCGGAACTGAGGCGCATGGCGGCTGCCGCGCCCGCCCCACCGCCACTTAGCGCGCGATCGGCGATGGAATCCGCCAATCGTCCACGCCGCCCAAAATCGCCCCCGCCGTCCACACCGGCTCGGCGTTGTCCAAGGTCTGCGCCCACGCCACCCGCGCGGCGTTGTTGGCGCCCGGACCGCGACTGGCGAGTTCGACGTAGCGGGACGTTTCCTCGCGCTCGGGCTGGTTCCAATTGTGCCAGCCTTCGGCGCGGACCACCGCGCTCATTTCCGTGCGCACGAAGGTCGTCGCGGCGTGCGCTCGCCACGGGCGCCCCAGGTAGGTTTCCACGCCTTCGGCGCCGGTGATCACACAATCGAGGAAGGTGAGGCCGTGCCCTTGATCCCACGGCGTGGAGGCGGCGGTGATGTAACCGTTCCCGACACAGTGAATGTGCGTCCGATCGAACACGGCATTGGCGGCGCCGAAGATGAAATCGACATGCCCCTCCACGTAACAGTCGGCGAAGTAGTGGCGGCCGCGATTGACCAGGATCGTGTCCTGCCAGCCGAGGAAACGGCAGTTGCGAAACACCACGCGGTCGGCATCGACCCGCAGCGCCAAGGCCTGCCCCACCGGACCGGCGTCGTTGGCGATGGTGAGGTTTTCCACGATGAAGCCCGGACCATCGATGTGCAGGGTCGGCGTGCGGAAGGTGCCGATCTTCCTGCCGTCGGGCCCTGTCATGTTGGCGTGGATACCTTCGACCAAAGTCGTGGTGACCGGGTTCTCGCCGATGAGTGCGATGTTGCCGCGCTCCTGCTGCACGTAGACGCGCTCGCGGTAGACGCCGGGTTTCACGAGGATGATCCAGCGCGGCGCATCACCGGGTTCGGCGCGCGCCTGGCGTGCCCCATAGATCGCAGCCTCGATCGCCGTGAAGTCTCCGCTGCCGTCGGTGGCGACCACGGCATCGGCAAACCCGGCCGCGATGGGCAGATCGAGATTTTTCATCTCCTCAATGGCCAACTTCGCCACCGCCCGCGCGCCGACGGGCGAATAGTGCGTGTCGTCGCTCACGCCGTCGGGGCGCGTGGGGAGCTCCCCCGCGGCATACCACAGGTGCAGCGCCTTGCTGCCCTCCACGCCGCGACTGCGCTCCAGTTCCGTGGTGCGTTGCTCCATTTCGAGCAACGGCACGTCGAGCTCCGCCGCCACCGCGCGCACCACCGCCGGGTAGTCCCCGTGGGTCGGCGCGAGTTCGGTGCCCGCCTCGTTCCACTTTCGCCGCGCGACCGAGGTCGCGAGAATCGGGTGCGCGCCGCGTTCGCGCACGTCGCCGACGAAGCGCATGAGGTTGTCACGATAAGCCCCATGGGGATCGGCGTAGCGTTCGGGGGATTTGATCTTCTCGTCGTTGTGGCCGAACTGGATGATCACCCAATCGTCCCGCCGCAGATCGGCGACGAGTTTGGCCCAATGGCCTTCGTCGATGAACGACTTGGTGCTGCGTCCATTCAGGGCCCGGTTGTCAACGTGCCACCCGGGCAGCAGGAACTCGCGCAAGGCCTGCCCCCACCCGCGTTCGGGGTCGGTGAGCCGTGGTTTGTCCGCCGCCGTGGAATCACCGGCGATGAAGAGGACCGGTTGCTCGGAGCGGCGAGCCAGGCGGCGACGCCACGCCGGATATTCCTTTTGGATCAGGTCCATCGCCCAATCGCCGTAGTAGGCGTAGCCCGCGCGGCGTTCCGATTCGACCTCACTCAAGTCGTAGTGGATGACCGCGTCGCGACCGGCGAAAATCGGACGATTGGTGCCGATCTCGTAGAAGCGCGCCCAGGCGTCCTTCTTCGCATCGGCAACGAGGCGTTGATCGCCGTCCGCCCGCTCGACCCGTCGACCGGGAATGGCGGTTGCCTCGAACCATTTGATGGCGGCTTCGATTGCCCGCACGGTGCGCGCCGAAGGGTTGGGCAACTGCATCAGGAAACGCACGACGCCCACGCTCTCGGCGCCCGAAAGTGAGATGGGTTCGAATTTTCGGGCCGGTGCGGGGGCCAAGGTCTCAGCATCGTGCTGGGCGCACCACACGGTGAGTTCACCATCGACGACGACTTGGGTGGCGAGGATACAGGCCACGCCCTTGTAAAGCGCTTCTTCGATGTCGTCGGCCATCTCCGCATCGACAAGTCCCGCCCACTCCGCCTGACCCGCCCGGGCGTCGCGCAGCACCTCCAAGACGCTGATCATCGCGTTGTCGTTGTAGGTGATATGCGTGTAGTAGCCCGGCCGCAGCGGATAGAACTGCGGCCAACCACCGCTGGGGTAGCGCGCTTCCAGCAAGTAGCGCAGCCCGCGACGCACCGCGGCGACGACTTCCTCGTCAACGGCCCCCTGCGCCACGCGCGCGAGGAAACGGAGCTGGGTGGTGGTGGCGCCGTTGTCGATGGTGGGACGATGTTCGGCTCTACGGGTCGCAAAATAGTCCGGCGGCGGAGGGACCGTCATGTCGGTGTTCTTCGCCCAACCGCCGGTCGCGTCCTGATAAGCCATGATCGTGCGCGCCACCTCGCGCGCTTCATCGCTGCCATACCAGGCCTCGTCCTGCTTGAGGATGTTGCGCCACTCGGGCGCGCCCTGCAGCGAGCAGGCGGCTACCAGCAGGATGGCCCAGGCCATCGGACACAGCTTGGTCATAGAGGTATGGGATCGGGGTTGAGGAAAGCGCGGCTTACATGAGCCCCAACCAACGCGGCAACGCGGTCGAAAGCGCGGGCCAATAGGTCGTGAGCAACAGCGCCAGCAACATGGCAAAGAAGAACGGAATCATCGGCGGCACCACCCGCGCGATCGACGAACGACCCACACTGCAACTGACGAACAAACACGCGCCGACCGGCGGCGTGCAGAGTCCGATGCAGAGGTTGGCGATCAGCACGATGCCGAACTGCACCGGATCCATGCCGAGCGCGGTCACCACCGGGAGGAAGATCGGCGTGAAGATGAGCACCGCCGGGGTCATGTCCATGAAGGTGCCGACGATCAGCAGCAGCACGTTAATGAGGAGCAGGATCACGATCGGGTTGTTCGACAGCCCGATCATCGCGTCGCTCACCATCTGCGGCACGCGCTCGGAGGCCAACACCCAGCTCATCGCCTGACTCGTGCCCACCAGCAACATCACCACCGCGGTGGTCTTGGCCGCCCGCAGCAGGATGTCGGGCAAACGCGAAAGCGGAATTTCGCGATACACCACCACCCCCAGCACAAAAGCGTAGGCCACCGCGATGGCCGAGGCTTCGGTGGCGGAAAACACCCCCCCAAGGATGCCGCCCATCACGATGATGACGAGCAGGAGACTGGGCAACGCCCCCCACAAAGCGCGGCCAAAGGGCGGAATCTCAACCGCTTCGCCGGAGGTCTTGAGCGCACCACTGCGCAGCGTGAGCACGAGGCTCACCGCCATGATGAACAATCCGCAGACCACCCCCGGCATCACGCCGGCGAGGAAGAGCGCGGCGACCGATACGTTGCCCGCCACCACCGCGTAAACGATCATGATGTTGCTCGGCGGAATCAGCAGACCGGTCGTGGCCGACGTCGCGGTCAGCGCGACGGCAAACTCGCGTTTGTAGCCCTTGGCCTCCATCTCGGGGATGAGGGAGCCGCCGATCGACGACACCGCCGCCGCGGCCGAACCCGACACCGCACCAAACATCATGCAGGTGAGCGTATTCACATAGGCGAGGCCGCCCGGCAGGCGTCCCACGAGGGCGAAGGCAAAGTTCGTCAAGCGCCGCGCCATGCCGCCCTCGCCCATCAAGCCGCCCGCCAGCACAAAGAATGGAATCGCCAACAAGGGAAAACTCGCGATGCCCGACGACACGCGCTGGGCCATGATGTAGCCGTTGGAGTCGCCGCCGATGCTCACGAGCGTGCCGGCCGCCGCGAGGCCGATGCACACCGCCACCGGCGTATTGAGCACGAGCAAGCCCACGAAGAGGACCAGTAGAATCAGCACCTCGACGCTCATAGGATCTCCTTTCCAACCTCATCGGCCGAAGCCGTGGTGCGACCCGTGAGCAGGTGCTCAATGGAAAAGGCGATGATGAAGAGGCCACTGAGCGGCACGACCAGATTGAGGTAACCCACCTTCCAATTCATCGCCGGCGTCACCTGGCCGGAGCGCAGCGTCTCGACCACCAGCATGGTGCCACCGTAGACCAGCACGAAGCCGGCGAAGACGATGATGGCGACCTCGGCGATGATCGCGGCGAAGCGGCGCGCCGCCGGATCGAGCTTGCCCACGAAGTAGTCGACCCCCAGGTGGCCGCGCTCGCGAAACATCAGGGCCGCGCCGAGCAGGGATACCCAGACGAGCGCGTAGATCGCGAACTCCTCCGTCCACCGGCTTTGCGTGCCGAGCACGTAGCGCGAGAGCACGCCCCACAGCACGTCGAGCGTGAGCAGCGCAAAGAGCAGAACGGTGAGCCATTGCAGGCCGTTGACCAAGGCGGCCCAGAGCCGGTTGCTCGGGGTCGGTTCATTACCAAGACGGTAGCTCATCGACGGGCCTCCGTGAGGAATGCTGTAGCCGGGGTCGTTGACCCCGGAAGAATGGCGGAGTGGCACACGAACCGGGGTCGCCGACCCCGGCTACAGCACGGACCAACCTTCAACTCCGTCTTCATTTCACCTCCCGGATGCGCGCGGCGAGCTGACCGATGGGCGTGTCCTTGAATTGTTCATACAACGGCGCGGTGGCCTCGACGAACGGGGTCTTGTCCGGCGTGTAAACGGTGACGCCGGCCGCCTTCACCTGCTCCAGGGCCTCCTGCGTTTTCTCCGCCCAGAGTTGACGCTGGAAGGTCACGGATTCGGCGGCCGCCTGCTCGATCCAAGCCTGCTGCTGCGGGCTGAGCGTTTCCCAGACCGTCTGGCTGAAGATCACCATGTCCGGGATGCGGGTGTGTTCATCGAGGGCGTAATGCTTGGCCACCTCGTAGTGGCGGCTGGAAAGAAAACTCGGTGGGTTGTTCTCCGCGCCGTCCACCATGCGTTGCTGCAAGGCGGTGTAGAGCTCGCCCCACGGAATCGGTGTCGGCGCGCCTTTGAGGGTGGAGATCAGGTCCATCGCCATGCGGCTCTGCAGGGTGCGAATCTTTTCGCCGGCCACATCACCCGGTTCGAGGATCGGACCGTCGATGGTGTAGAAGCTGCGGCTGCCGGAATCGTAATAACACAGCCCGTGAATGCCAACCGGCGCACCGGCTTCGAGCAGCTCCTTGCCGATGGGACCGTTGAGCACCTGCCAGTAGTGCTCGTCGTCGCGGAATAGATACGGCAGGCCGAATACCGCCATCTCCGGCACGAAACCCTCCATCGCCGCGGCCGAGGTTTTGACCATCGCGAGCGCGCCGCGCTGGAGTTGCTCGACCGTTTCCGGTTCCGAACCCAGTTGGCCGTTGGGGAAAATCTGTATCTCCATCTCGCCCCCGGAAATCTCCGCCAAGCGCTCGGCCATGAACTCCATGCCGGCGTGCACCGGGTGCGACTGGTCGAGCGCGTGTCCCAACTTGAGCACCGTGCGGGCGCCACCACGTTGGGACGAAGCGCGCTGCAGGAAGACAAAACAAGTGGCCGTCAACAACGCTCCGAGAACGAGGCCGACCGCGAGAAAGGAGGTTTCCTTACGCATGAATGGGTGCAGGGGTTGAGGAAGGGGCAAACGACGACACGGAGGCGGTCTCGTTTGTGCCCTGCGAACACCGGAGCGCCCGCAGGGGAAGGCAGAAAAGGGAGCACAAAAGCCTAGCGCAAGGCCGGCTCCGGCCGGCAGGCGCTAATCCGCATGGTGATTGTCAAAATACGCAAGGCGCGCTCCCGCCCATCAATGGCCGGCCTGATGCAACGAGGTCGGCGGCGGGGGCACCGAGTTGCGCCCCTTGGCGCCACTGGCAGGAATGATTTCCACGTTGTCGAAACTCACCTTGCGGGCGTGCGACAGGACCTCGGCCGAAGTCACGCCGGAGAAGGTGCTGTTCTTGATGCGGATGTTTTCAATCACCGCGCCGTCGAAGCCCTGCACGAACATGACGCGCGGGCTGCCGGTCGAGGTCACGTTATCGATCTCGACGTTGCGCACGATCGGCGTGTGGTCGCCGCGCGGCCCTTCCTCGTAGAGCAGATCGATCGTGAGCACGGCCTCGGCCACCGTGCCGATGGTGACGTTGCGCATGAAGACGTTCTCCAGGATGCCTCCGCGCACGGCGTTGTTCTTGAAGCGCAGGGCGCGGTCGAGGTTGGGGCTGTCCATGGTGCAGTTTTCGACGAACACGTTGCGGATGTGGCCGGAACACTCGCTGCCGAGCACCACCCCGCCGTGGCCGTCCTTCATGGTGCAGTTGCGCACGATGATGTTTTCCGACGCCACGTTCACGCGGCGACCGTCGTTGTTGCGACCGGACTTGATGGCGATGCAGTCGTCGCCGGTGTCGAAGAGGCAGTCCTCGATGAGGATGTCCTGCGAGGACTCGGGATCGCAGCCGTCGTTGTTCGGGCCGTGCGAACGGATCGTGAGACCGCGCACCGTGATGTTGCGGGAGAGCACCGGGTGCACCTCCCACATCGGCGAACGGATGACGGTGACGCCTTCGATGAGGATGTTCTCGCAGCGGTAAGGTTGAATAAAGTTGGGCCGCAGGTGTGTGCCCGGACCAAAAACGCGTTCGGCCACCGGCACCCCGGCCTCGGCCATGGCGAAGAGTTGGTTGCGGTCGGGCACCTGCTTGGTCGGCTGACCGGCGGCTTTGTGGTTCCAACTCCACCAGTTGTCCCAGTCGGCCTGACCATCGAGCGTGCCACCGCCGGTGATCGCGATGTTCCGCTGCTCCCACGCATAGATGAGCGGCGAGTAGTTCATGCACTCCATGCCCTCCCAGCGCGTGTATACCATCGGGTAGTCCGCCGGGTCGGTGGAGAATTTCAGCACCGCGCCATCGCTCACATGCAGGTTGACGTTGCTCTTGAGATGAATCGCGCCGGTCAGCCACTCGCCCGGCGGCACCACCACCCGACCGCCGCCGGCTTCGTGTGCCGCCGCGATGGCAGCGGCGATGGCCTCGGTGGCCTTGACCGTCGCACCTTCCCGCGCACCGAAATCGGTGATGGCGAAATCGCGATCCGGAAAAGTCGGCGCCTTGATCCGCGCGAGCACACGTTCGTAGTCCGCCCAGCCGGTCACGCGCAGCGGGGTCGCGTGCGCCGGGGTCGAGAGCAGTTGCTGGACCTGAATGCCCGCGCCGATGAACGGGCCGGTGCCCTTGGGGTCGTTGGCGATGATGGGCTCACTGACGTAATACTCAAACGAACCGTCGCGTGGCCGCCCCGCACTGTTGGTGTAGCCGAGCCCCGCCACGGCACAGCAACGTGTGAGCTCGGTGAGCCCCGCGTCGTTCACGCGCACGAATTGCTCGATGAGCCCGGCGTAGGCCTTGCGGATCACCGGCTCGTAGCGGTCACGCGGCAGGTAGCCCTTGTTCACCGCCTTGGCCAAGGCGTAGACAAACTGCGACGTGGCCGTCGCCTCGAGGTAGTTGCCCTCGCGGCCCGGTTGGTCGAGCACCTGCCACCAGACGCCTGTATCCGGATCTTGGTGACGCTCGAGCCCGGCCGCGACGCGGCGGAGGATCTCGACGATCGATTCCACGTCGTGGTGGATGCCGGGGATAAAATCGAGGCAGTCGACCAGCGCCATGGCATACCAACCCTCGGCCCGGGCCCAGTGATTGGGCGACAGGCCGGTGGCCGGATCGGCCCAGCTTTGGGCGCGGGCTTCGTCCCAGCCGTGGCGATGCAGCTCGACCGCGGGCACCCATGCATGCCGGTCCATCAGCATGAGTTGTTTGGCAACGTCGTCGAAGGCGGCGGGTTCGTCGAACATCTTGCCGTAGGCGGCGTAGAACGGGGCCGCCATGTAGAGTCCGTCCAACCACATTTGGTGCGGGTAACGCTGCTTGTGCCAGAAGCCGCCCTCGCTGGTGCGGGGGTGATCGCGGAGTTGTTGGCGCACGGTGTCGGATGCGATCTTGAAGCGCTCCTCGCCGGTGCGTTCGTAGAGCCGCAGCGTCACCTTGCCGGGCGTCACCATATCGATGTTGTAGTCCGCCATCTTGTAGGTGCGGATCGAGCCGTCGGCGGCCACGAAGCTGCCCACAATGCCTTCGGCGTAATCGCGCAGATCGTCGTCACCAATGGTCTCGGCGAGATCGATCATGAAGAGCGAAAGCAGTCCGGAGGTGTAATCCCAACGCGCCCGCGGCGCGCCTTCGAAATACAGGGTCTCCCCGTAGCGCGCGCGTTCCGACCTAGCCAGGCGGGTGGACCACTCCAGCGGCGTGGCGCCGTTGAAGGTGGGGATCTCCGCGGCCGTCAGCGGCGTGAGTGACAACAGCAAGAACGTGAGAGCGGAACGAAGACGCATCATTCGGCGGGGTCGAGGTTAAGCGTGAGGGGGTGGCGCAGGCGCTGGGCGGCGGCCTGCAGGTAGGCATGCCAGGACTTGGAGTCGGGAAAATCACCGGACAGTGACCAACCGCCGCCGGCGTAGGCGGTCACGACGGAGCCATCCTGCACCGTGCTGAGCAGGTAGTTGTTGGCCTCGTCCTCCGCCGTGCCATCAGCACGGCCCGGAGCCAGCAGCACCGCAGTGCCAAGCGCGCCGTGATCGTCGGGATAAACCGACCAGTTGCTGAGCAATCCCAAGTCGGGGTCGGCGGTCACCGCGGGTTGCAGGTCGTCGCGGCGAGTCAGCCCCACCGCGACCAGCGCCTCGGTCCCCCCGGTGAGGGAGAAACGGCTCTCGATGCGATCCAGGTTGTGGCCGGCATCGACCGTGAAACGCTTGGTCTCAGTGAGCGTGGCACCGTTGCCGAGATCGATGGGGGCGTAGTCGAGTTCGAAGACGGCGCGGATCGGGCCGTTGGCCAGCACGCGCGCGGCCTGCCAGTTGCCGGCCGAAATCGCCATGGTGCCGGTCCACATAGCGGTGCCCCCCACCCCGCTGTGCGTGCCGACCGAATACATGTCGAGCCCCTCGCCGCTGTCGACGTGGTAGGCGTCGTGACCCTTCAAATACCAGCGATCGACGATGAGGTAGCGCACGCGCTTGGCCCAGTAATCAAGGCCGGCGCTGCGCAGCTGGCTCTTGCCGGCTTCGGCGCTGTTGAGCCGCGGTCCGTAGGCGCGGTGCGCCATGCGATCGTTTTCCCACGCGAAATCATCGAGCCGCTCCGGCACATGGCGGGCAAACACGCGCGAAGGAAACGGCGGCACCACGGCCTCGGTGGTTTCGACGATGAAAGTCGCGCGGTGTTCGCCCGCCGCGAAGTCATGCTGCCAGATCAGCTCGTCATACTGCGCCGGGCGCACGTTGGGCGTGAAGTTGGTGATCTGAAACGGCACGAGCGCGCCGGTGTCGGCGCGCCGCACCTGCACATGGTCGAAGCGCACGTCGGGCAGGCGTTCACGCACCGCCGCGAAGGGCAACACGATGGTTTCGCTCGGGCGGGCGGCCGCGAGGTCGTGGGAAACGGTGACCAGAAAACGGTCGGCACGCAGCGGCAAAACGACCGCGGCGGCAAACAGACAGAATACGACGAGGGGGCGACGGAGCATGGCAAGGGAGCCACTCGCTCACGCTCGCGGCCACGGCAGCGGGTCACCGCGAGCGTGAGCGTGAGCGAGTGGACGGGGTTGGGAGGTTCAGCGGGCAAGCCAGCCGCCGTCGACGGCCAGCACGGTGCCGTGGACGTAGGCTGCTGCCGGGGAGGCAAGAAAAACGGCGGCACCGACGAGATCGGACGGATCGCCCCAGCGACCGGCGGGGATACGATCGAGAATAGCCGCGTTGCGCGAGGTGTCGGCCCGCAGCGGAGCCGTGTTGTCGGTCGCGATGTAACCGGGCGCGATGGCGTTCACGTTGATGCCCTGCGGCGCGAGTTCGTTGGCCAACGCGCGGGTCAGCCCGAGCACCGCACTCTTCGAGGCCGTGTAGGCGACCACGCGGATACCGCCCTGAAAGGACAACATCGACGCGATGTTGATGATGCGACCGCCACGATTGCCCGCGAGGCAGGCCCGGGCAAAGGCCTGGCTGAGCTCGAAGACGGCATCGAGATTGACCGCCATGACGTCGTCCCAGTCCGCCTTCGCATAATCCGGAAAATCCGCCCGACGAATGATGCCGGCATTGTTGATGAGGATCGTGGGGGCACCCAGCTCCTGTTCGACGCGGGCAAGCGCCGCGGCGCCCTGCCCCGCCTCGCTCAGGTCGACCGGCACCACCAGCGCGCGACGGCCGGCGGCGGTGACAGCGGCTGCGGCTGCGCGGCAATCGCCGCGGGCGAGCAGCGCGACATCGGCGCCGGCTTCGGCAAGGCCTTGCGCCAAGGTCGCGCCGATGCCCTGCGAAGCTCCCGTCACGACGGCGATTTGCGCCGACAGGCTGAACGCGGGCAGAACACTCATGAGTGGAGGGCGGTTCAGGCGAGGTCGCTCATCGCGACCGCATCCATATCGGAAAACTCCTGATTCTCGCCGCCCATGCCCCAAACAAAGGCATAGGCGCCGGTGCCGGCACCCGAGTGGATCGACCACGAGGGCGAAATCACCGCGTCACCGTCGCGCATCACCAGATGACGGGTGGCGCGGGGTGGTCCCATGAAGTGCATGACCACGGAGTCCGGCGCGAGGCGGCAGTAGCAATACACCTCGGAGCGACGCAGATGGGTGTGCGGCGGCATGGTGTTCCACACGCTGCCGGGGGAGATCACGGTGAGACCCATGACCAGCTGGCAAGTGGTGACCACCCCGGGCGCGAAATATTTGTAGATGGTGCGTTCGTTGGCGGTCGCGGAACTGCCGAGGGTGTTGCCGGCCAAGTCGGCGGAACGCACAACCTGCGAGGGATGCGCCGCGTGCGCCGGGTAGCTGAGCAGATAAAACTGCGCCGGGCTCGCGGCATCGACCGAAGCAAAGATCGGCGTCGCTGCCCCGCGGCCCAGGTAGAGGCCATCCTGGGGCGCCAGGTCGTGGACCGTGTCACCGACCGTGACCGTGCCGGCCGCGCCCAGATTGATGATACCCAGTTCGCGCCGTTCGCAGAAACTGCCGGCGGCCAGATTTGGCGGCGTGCGCAGCGTGATGGCGTCGGCGGTGGGCACCACGCCACCGATCACCGTTCGATCCACGTCCCAATAATGGAGGCGCTGTTCACCCGGCCGGAAAAGGCGCGGCAACAAAAAGCGCTCCCTCAACTCGGCGGAGGTCAACCGATCAAAATCGGCTGGGTGGGAGTCGTGGAAGTGTTGCATGAAACGTGAAGAAAGTGGGACTCCGCGGCCCGGCCATCAAGGGTGATGGCCGGACCGGAAGTTTGATGGTTAGATGTTCAACCGGATTGCGGGGCGACGATCAGAACTTGCCCTTGATACCGATCGCATACTGCACGCCGAATTCTTCGGCCTGGTAATCGTGGGCGTAACCGGGCAGCTCGTTGCCGTAACGCTGCAGGAGCTGCTGCTCGTTGAGGACGTTGCGGGCGTTGAGGAACGCGGTGATGCGATCGTTGATCTTGTAGTCGAAGTTCACGTCGAGGTAGAGGCGCGCATCGTAATACTCCGCGCCATTCGTGCCGAGGCCCGAGCGGAAGGAGCGGAACTGTTCGCCGCGGTAGTTCCACTTGAACTTCGCGTTGAAACGCTTGCCGCCGTAGGAGACGCCCCAGTTGCCGGTCTTCTCGATGAAGCCCGAGAAGTCGGCGGTGTTGCTACCATCGAGATCGAGGAAGGTGCCGTTGGCAAAGACCGAGAAGTTCTTCCAGAAGCTCGGCAGCATGGTGAGCTGCTGCGAATAGTTGAACTCCCAACCCGTGATCTTGGCGTCGCCGGAGTTGAGCGAGGTGACGAGGTCCCAGCCGAGGTATTGATCGTCGAGGTTGTAATCGATCAGATCCTGCTGGTCGGCGAACCGGGCGGTGCCACCGAAGAAGTCGGTGATGTCCTTGTGGAACACCCCCAGCGAGAGGACGCCCGCCGGCTCGAAGTAATACTCCAGCGAGAGGTCGAAGTTGTCGCCGCTGTAGGGCTTGAGGCCGGTGTTGCGCACCGTGATCTCACCACCGGGTTCGCCCGCGATCGGGTTGTCGTAGGGATCAATGACGGTGCCCGGCAGGATCTGCGCAAAGTCGGGGCGACCGATCGTCTTGGCGTAAGCCAGGCGCAGGACGAGGTTGTCATTGAGGTTATAGACGAGGTGGGCACTCGGGTAGAAGCCGTCGTAGTCGCGGGAAACCGAGGCGGCGCGGCGCTGGTATTGCAGACGACGCTGGGTGGCCACGTCGTTGGTGAGCGGATTGCCGTTGGCGTCGAGGTGCCCGTCCGGGTTGTAGAGGAAGCCGATGCCATCGATCTCGGTCTTCTCGTAACGCACGCCGGTGAGGAATTTCATCCGACCGTCCATGAGCGTCCAATCGCCCTCGAGGTAAGCCGCCGAAACCTTCTCCGTGAGGTTGTAGTCGTTCTGCGCGCGATTCTGCCAGTTGTTGACGTTGGCCTGGAAGTAATCGGGGTGCGCGAGGAAGTGCTGGTAGACCTTGTAGGGGTCGATGTATTGCGGCGCAGGCAGGCCCCAGTGCGGGTCCTGGTTCACGTAAATTTCGTCCATGAACGGAGCCGCCCAGTCATCGTTGGTCTCGGCCCGGCCGTCCGGGCCCACATAGTTGTAGTCGTCCTGGCGACGAATGATGTCGCGCTCCTGCTCTCGCACATTGACGCCGGCCTTGAGGTCGAACGGCACGGCGAGTTCCAGGTGCTTGGTCACATCGACATTGAAGCCGGTGAACTCATCCCAGGAGTCGAATTGCTGGGAACGCACGGACCGCAGCTTGTAGTTGTTCAGGTCCGTCCAATCGACGGTGGCCCCGCTGCCGTTCACGATGGTCATCGTCGGCGCATTGATGCCGTTCACGTTGTCATGGCGCACGGTGAGCGAGCGCACCCGGGTGTTCACGCCGGAGAAGTGACCGTTGTCGATGTCGCGATACTTGTTGGTCGCGTAGGAGTAGTAGGCCCCGGCGTTCACCTCGAGATCATCGCCATAGAACTTCCAGTTCAGGTTGGCGTGATTGGTGGTGCCGAACTTGTTGCGGAACGACATGCCGCCGGTGACTTCGCCCGCGCCGGAACGGCCCTGGGTGTAGTCGGCGCCGAAACTGCCGGTCGGGACATTGGAGCCGGCGTTGATGTTGTAGTTACGATTGCCGAAGAAGGAATCGTAGTCGTTCCACTGATACCCGAAGCTCAGCACACTGCGATCGGTGACCTTCCAGTCGAGGTTGAGGCCGATCGAGTCGCGGCGGGTTTCCTTGGGTCCATCCTGCACGGTGTAGGTGCGCATGTAGGGCGTCTCCACGCTGGCGCCGCCGCCGCTGGTTTGCCAGGTGGCGCGGGAACGGTGCTGCTCATTGAACTGATCGGAATGCAGCCCGTTGAGAATGAAGCCGAAGGAGGCGCTGAGCGGATTCGAGTAGCTGAAGTCGAAGCCCGGGCGAACCTTGTAGGTGCGCTCCACCGACGGTCCCGGCGTGCGGCTGAGGGTCAGGTCCTCGTCGCTGATGCTGGTGTAGACGCGGTATTCGAACTCCGCCTTGTCGCGCTCAAAGGCGTTCTTCGACACGAGGTTGACCGAGCCACCGAGGGAGTCGGCCGGCATGGATGGTGTCGGCACCTTCACGACCTCGAGGCGGGCCACGTTGTTCATCGACACCTGCTCGAGCTCAAAGGAACGGCTGGCGCCCGACGAAGCCGCGCTGGCCATGCGGTTGCCATCGACGTTCACCGAGGTGAAGGCCGAGCCGAAACCGCGCACCGAGACCGAACGCACGTCGGCCGCCACGTAATCGACCGAAACACCGGGCAGGTATTTCAGGAACTCACCGGGATTACCCTCGGTCACGTCGCCAAAAGCATCGGCTGAAACCACGTTCTTGAGGTTGGTGGAGAAACGCTGCTCGTTGATGGCGACGGCATCGTTCGCCTGCTCGGTCGCTTGCACAATAAACTCCGAGAGCAGGACGGTGTCGACATCCGTATCGCCGGTGAGCGCGGAGTCGATGAGGGCGACGTTTTGCGCAACGGTCTGACCCGCCGCAGCGGAGACCGTGACGGTTTTGGTGTCGAGGCCGGTGTAGAACACCTCGAGGGTCACTTCACCGGCAGGCAGGCCGGTGAGACGAAATTCGCCGTAGGAGTTGGTGAACACCGTCTTGCCCGTGCCGACCGCGGTCACCCGGGCATTGTTGAGATAACTTCCGGTGACCGCATTGCTGATGCGGCCGGTGATGGCGGCCGCGCCGTCTTGGGCCTGCAATGCAGGCAAAGTCACGAGGAGGGCAAAAAGCGCCATGAAAATGACGCGCGAATAGGCGAAACGAGCGAACAACGCGGTTCGCACTCGCGGGAACGAGTTTTCCGACATGGTAGGTTGGTGGCAGGGGTTGGGGTCTGGGGGCTACCTCGGCTGTCGTAGGACAGGGGCAACACACTTTCACATTTGAAAGTTAGGGTCACCATTGAACCCACAATCCAATCCGTCAACGCATGTTTATTCGTTTTTGAATCCCTACTTCACATTTGAACTTTTTGCGCCATCGCGCCGTCCTTTCAGTCCTCCCAAAATTCAATCATCAAATCTAGGTTCAAACTTGAACTCGATCGGCTTATCTGGCCGTCTTTGTTCAATAGTGGACGAAAAGTATATTATCCCTAATCTCAGGAATGCTTGCCGAGTTCTTAAACTTATAGGCCAAGAGAACCGGGGTTACAAAATCACCGAGCTGGCGAAACCACTGGGTATCCCCTCAACCACCGCGTTGCGGATCACGACGACGCTCGAGTCGCAGGGTTTCCTGAGAAAAGAGGCCGGACTCTACTTCCTCGGCCCGGTGCTGATCCATCTTGGGAGCCGCACCTTGGCCGACACTGAGCTGCGCGATCTGGCCCTGCCGGTCCTGGAGAAACTCAGCAAAACCACCGACGAAACCGCGCACCTCGCCCTCCCCTGCGACGATCGCTCGCTCATCGCCGCAGTCTGCGACAGCCCCCACCCGCTGCGGGCCGCCTCCAGCCCCGGCACCCTCACCGACCTCTACGCCTCCGCCACCGGGAAGGTTTTCCTCGGTTTCCTCCACCGTTCGCGCATCGGCGAGATCATGGAACGCTTTCCCCCGAAGGCTCGCACCTCCAAATCGCTTACGACCCTCGCCGAGCTCGAAGCCGCCGCCGACGAAACCCGGGAGCGCGGTTTCGGCCTTGATGACGAGGAGTTCAATCACGGCGTGCGTTGCCTGGCCGCGCCGGTGGTCAACGCCAAGGGCGATCTGGTCGCGGCCATGGGCATCACCGCGGCAACCTTGCGCTTCACCTCCGAGCGCATTCCCGAAATGGCCCAAAAAGTCATCGCCGCCGCGAACGAGCTATCCCGTCTGATCGGCCACCACTGATTCACGCCGGGCCCAGCCCACACCCGGCACCGTCAGTCATTGGGGCCCATCAAGCGCGCGAAGATCAACTTCCCGCCCGCCGAGGGCAGGATGCTGGTGATGCCGGCCGTGACGCGCGAGCCGACCATCGATCGCGCCTCCTCGACCACCACCATCGAGCCATCCTCGATGTAACCAACCCCTTGGTGCTCCTCCCGGCCGGTCTTCACCAGATCAATCTCGATTGTCTCGCCCACCAGCAACTCGCGGCGGATGGACTTGGCCAAGGCGTTGAGGTTGAGCCACGGCACGCCGTGAAACTCGGCCATTTTCGCGAGATTGTAGTCGGTGGTGAGCAGCTTGGCCTTCATCGATTGCGCCAGGAACACCAACTTGGCCTCCACCTCCTCGGCTTTCGCCTCACTTTCGTGGATGCGCAGGTCGAGTGTCTTGATGCGGCGCAAACCCGCCAGCACTTCGAGACCGCGCCGACCGCGGGCCTGTTTGCCCATCTCGGTCGAATCGGCCACCCGCTGCAGCTCTTCGAGCACAAAGCGAGGGATGATGAGCGCGCCGCTCAGAAAACCGGTTTCGCAAATGCGGGCGATGCGCCCATCCACCAGGGCGCTGGTGTCCACCACCACCACCGGAGAATCCACCTCGTGCGGCACAAAACGCACGTAGGGGATCACGAGATTGAACTCATCCTTCCCCCGCAGCGCGATCACCGTGCACACGTAGGTGACGACGAGAAACAGGGTCAGTCGCGACAGATAGATGATCTGCTCGTCGCCGCGCACGAACAGCGGCGACGTGCCCAGCAGGTAGGAAATGACCGATCCCACCGCCAGACCGAAGGTCAGCGCCGACAATCCCCGCAGCGAAAAGCCTTTCAGCATCAGGTCGACCAACACCACCAACACGCCGATCAACATGCCGACGAACATGCCGATGATGCGGTATTCGTCCCACTCCCGCACGGAATAGCACACGAGCCAACCCGCCGCCGCGCAGAGCGCGATGAAAACAATGCGGATGGGCAGGAGCGTGCGGTTCATTTTCGCCTAGGAAAGCAACTCGGAGCGGAATATCCAACAAATGCGTAAGTTTGACCTTTGTCGGGACATGCCCACCGGTGGACCGGCAAACACACTGTCCCCACTTTCTCATGACAACCCAATACTGGCTCGTTAAACAGGAACCCGAAAAGTATGCTTGGCAGGATCTGCTCAAGGACCGCACCACCGATTGGGACGGCGTAAGAAACTACCAGGCCCGCAACAACCTGCAGGCCATGCGCCAGGGCGACCAGGTCCTGTTCTACGCCAGCGTCAGCCTCAAGGAAGTGCAGGGCATCGCCACCGTGTCCAAGACCGCCTACCCCGACCCGACGACCGACGACGAGCGCTGGGTCGCCGTGCAGCTCAAGGCCGGCCAGACGCTGCCCAAACCGGTCACCCTTGAGCAGATCAAAGCCGACGCCCGCCTCGCCGACATCGCCCTCATCAAACAAAGCCGGCTCTCCGTCATGCCCCTCCGCAAGGCGGAGTTCGATCGCATCCTCAAACTGGGCGGCGTGAAATAAGCGCTCAGGGCGCCACGCCGGTCTCCACCACGACCCGAAATCCAAGATGCCGCGCCCGGTCCGAGCGCGGCATTTCCGTGACCGGCAGCGCCGCCAACACTTCGAGGTCATCCAAATAACTGCCGCCGGCCACCGGCGCCGGTTCCCGCCCCACGTCACCAGCCGGCGCATCGAGCCATTCGGCGACATTGCCGATCAGGTCGAAGAACCCCGCGCGGTTGGGCGCGCCCGCCGCCATCGCCCGACTCTCCGAAGGAGCGTCCCCCCGCAGCGTCACCGCTTCCTCCGCCGCGGCTCGCGCCTCGGCGAGTCCACCCACTGCGATGACAAACTCCGCCTGCCGCGGCAGGCGCACCGGCCGCCCCAGCATCCACCCCAACCGCTCGCAAAACTGCCGCGCCTCGAACCAACTCACCGAATCCACCGGAAACGCCCGGCCGACCCGTCGACTGGGGTTCGTCTTCATCACCTGCAGATAAAGCGATTGGGGCACCTCGGTCTGCAGCAAGCGAAACTCCCCCACCCCTGGCAGCGGTCGCAAACGCTCGAACACCGCGTCCTGCACCTCCGCCAGCCGATCGCGTTGCGACGCCAAAAAACTGAACTTCAGGCCCAGGGCCGGATCCAGTTGCTCACTCTTCGGCAGGTGCTGCTGCAGATCCTCAATCTGTGCCATCGCCGCATCGATCGCCGCCACCGCCGACTCCACCTCCCGCAGACCCAGATGCCGCCCAATCTCGCGGTCGAGTTCCCGTAAACGCCGCAGGCGCGGCAGACTCGCCGCGGTCTGCCGTTTCGCCTCCAACTCCTCGACCCGCGCCGATGACAAAAAACGACTGCGCGGAAACTCCGCGTTCACCCGCTCCTGAATCTGCCGCGCCTCGGCAAAGGCCGCCACCGCGGCTTTGTCGTCGTCGGCCGCCAAGGCCGCATCCCCTTCCGCCTCTCGTTCATCGACGGTCATCGCCACCGCCGCCGCGTCGAGCGAAGCCAGCTCCCGCTCGATCTCGCCCAGGCGCAGCGTGTTCGCGTATTTCGTTTTTGAATACTCAGCGTTGAGGGTGGTCTGCCCCGCCTTGGCCACCGCGTAGGCGGAAAGTGCCCGCGCCCAATTTTCCGCCGCCACCGCCTCCCGGCCGGCCGTCAGCGCGCTCTCCACCTCCGCCGCGAGCGGCGCCGCTTCAAGTTCCGCCAGCGCCACTTCCAACCGCGTTTCCAAAACAAAGTTCTTCGCCGCCGGTCCGGCCGCCGACCGGTTGACCTCGCGCTGCGCTTCCAACGCCGCCTGCCAGTGCCGCGCGGCCTCGCTCGTTTCGCCCTCCGCCAGCGCGCGCTCCCCCGCCGCCTGCTCCGCCCGGATCCGGTCGCGCAGCCGCCGGGCCCGTGCATCGGCCAGTTGCCGCTCGATCCCCGCCAACTGACGCGCATCAGCCCCACCATTTGCGCCCCCGGCCGCGAGAATCGATTCCTGCAAGTCACGCGCCTGCTCCAGGCGCGCAATCTCGTCCTCCGCCCCGCCGGCCCCCACTTCGGCCAGGATGGCCTCCACCTCGATTCGACGGGCGGCGATTTCTTGATCATCCGTCGCGCCCCGTCCGACCGCCCCCGCCCCCTGCGGGCCCAACGAGCTCAACCACCACCACAAGCCACCGACCACCCCCAGCCCGATCGCGATGAGCACGAACCGGCCACTGCTCTCCCACACCCGGTAGCGGGTTCGTTTTCGATTCACGTAAGGCATGGTCCGCGCGACACAAGCACCCCCCCGTGAAAAATCAACGACCCAAGGGCGGACTCGACAAAGCCCGTCCCGGTCCGTTTCACAACCTGTGGTGGTCAACAACCTCGTCATCCTTGCTCCTGGTCTGCTCGGCGGCTCCGTCGCCCAGGCTGCCCGTGCCCGCGACGCCGCCCGGCACATCACCATCTGGGCGCGCCGCCCCGAGGTGAGACTGGCCCTCGCCGAACAACCGTGGTGCGACGCCGTGGCCGATTCCCCCGAGGCCGCCGTCGCCGCCGCCGACCTGGTCGTCATCGCCGCGCCGGTCACCCGCATCAACGACCTCGTCGACCGCATCGCGCCCCACCTGCCCGCCACCGCCACCGTCACCGACGTGGGCAGCGTGAAGGCGGAGATCTGCCGCCACGGCCACACCGCCCTGGCGACCGGCGGTGCGACCTTCATCGGCTCCCACCCCATGGCCGGCAGCGCCCTCACCGGTTGGGAGCACGGCGACCCGGAACTCTTCCACGACCGCACCTGTTTCGTCACCCCGCACGGCGAGCCCGACGACGCCCGCCTGACCGCCCTGGTCAAATTCTGGCGCGACCTCGGCAGCCGTGTCGTGACCCTCGCCCCCGACCAGCACGACGAAATCGTCGCCCACATCAGCCACCTCCCTCAGGTCATTGCCACCAGCCTCGGTAACGTCCTCCACGGCAAACCGGCCAACTGGTCGCAGTTCGCCGGCAACGGCCTGCGCGACACCACCCGCATCGCCGCCTCGGACGCCACCATGTGGATCGATATCCTCCAGCAGAACCGCGACGAAATCCTCCGCGCCCTCAACGCCTGCGAAGACGAACTCCATCACTTCAAGTCCGCTCTCGCCAACCGCGATTGGACCACCCTCCGCGCCCGCCTCGAACGCGGCAAAACCTGGCGCGACTCCCTCACCTGATCGAACCCACTTGTCACTTACTAAGTGACAAACTCCATCCCCGCCTTGGCGTCCGCGGTGAGTGGCGGTTTACCCGACCCATCTTTCTCGTTCTCTTTCTTGTTCTGGTTCTCTTCCCTGTTCCGCTTGAGCACGCTGCCCGACCTGCTTCCCATCACCCCCTTCACCGCGCCGGCGCGCGGCGAGGTGATCCTGCCCGGCTCCAAGAGCCTCACCAACCGCGCCTTGTTGCTGGCCGCCCTCGGCAACACGCCCGTCACCCTTTCCGGCGCGCTGTTCAGCGAGGACACCCGCCTCATGGCCGCCGCCTTGCGCGCCCTCGGCTGCACCGTCGAGGCCGATGAAGACGCCCTCACGCTGCGCGTCTCCAATCAGGATCGTCTCTTTCAATCCGACGCCCCGGTCGAACTCTTCGTCGGTCTCGCCGGCACCGCCGCCCGTTTTCTCACCGCGCTCTGCGCCGCCGCGCCGCGCGGCGTCTACCGGATGGATGGCGTCGAACAGATGCGGAAACGACCAATGGCCGGCCTCATCGACGCCCTGCGCACGCTTGGCGCCGACGTGCGCTGCCCCGGCGAGGAAGGTTTCTTTCCGCTCGAGATCCACGCCCGCGGACTCACCGGCGGCAGCCTCGAGCTCGATGCCTCCGCCAGCAGCCAATTGCTGTCCGCGCTGCTGATGGTCGCACCGAGCGCCACCGGCCCCATCGACATCCAATTGGTCGGCCAGGTGCGTTGGACCTTTGTGGAAATGACGCGGCGGCTCATGGCCGAGTTTGGCGTCGAACTGCCCGCCGCCATCGACGGTCGCTTTCGCGTCACACCCGCCGCCTACACGCTGCCCGAACACCACGTCATCGAGCCCGACGCCACCGCCGCATCCTACTGGCAGACCCTGCCCCTGGTCGTCGGCGGTGAACTCGCCTTTCCCGGCCTGCGCCCGCCCGGGGCCGGCCTGCAGGGCGACGCGGCCTACGCCGAGGTCTTGCAACGCGTCGTCGCCCGCCCCCCCGGCGACCTGCTCGACGAGGACTTCCGCGAAATCTCCGACACCTTTCTCACCCTCGCCGCCCTCGCCCCGTTGCTCAAAGGTCCGACCCGCATCACTGGCATCGCCCACACCCGCCACCAGGAAACCGATCGCGTCGCGGGCATGGCCACCGAGCTCCGTCGTCTCGGGCAGGATGTCGTGGAGGAGGAGGACAGCCTGCTCATCACGCCACGTCCCCTCCTCGCCGGCCAAACGATCCAAACCTACGGCGACCATCGTTTCGCCATGAGCTTCGGCATTCTCGGCTGCCATGACCTGCGCGGCGACGGCACGCCCTGGCTCTCGATCGAGCAGCCCGACGTGTGCGCAAAAACCTTTCCGCACTTTTTTGGGTTGCTGGAGTCGGTCCGCGAAAAATCCTCTGCGAGGTGACCGACTCCTCGTTCATCATCGTCGCCATCGATGGCGGCGCCGCCTCCGGCAAATCCTCGACGTCCCGCGCGCTCAGCGAGCGCTTCAACCTCCTGCACGTCGACACCGGATCCTTCTACCGCACCATGACGGCGGAGCTGCTGCGCACCGGCCTGACCGCGGGTGACGAGGCGGGCATCGCCATCGCCGCCCAGGCCCTGCCGCTCGAAACCGCCGTGGACGGCCGTCGCGCCAACATGAAGATCAACGGCCGCATCGTGCCCGACGCCGAGATCCGCACGCCCGAGGTGAACGCCAACGTCTCGCACTTCGCCGCCGTGCCCCAGCTGCGGCAGGCCCTGCTCGATTACCAACGCGGTCAGGCCGACGTCGCCCGCGCCCACGGTTTTCGCGGACTCGTGATGGAAGGCCGCGACATCGGTTCGGTCATCTTCCCCGACGCCGATTTCCGCTTCTTCCTCCACGCCGATCCCGAGGAACGCGCCCGCCGTCGCGCCGCCGAAGGGCAGACCGATTCGATCGCCGAGCGCGATCGCCTCGACACCTCGCGCAAGACCGCGCCCCTCGCGTGCCCGGCCGGTGCGACCGACATCGACAGCACCCACCTCACCCTGCCCGAGGTCGTCGATCTGCTCACCGAGCACCTTTCCACCCGTCTTTCCCCGGTCACATGAGCCAGGCGTTTCCGCAGGTCGACATGACACCGGTGTATGGGGTTTCCCACTACATCTTCAAGACGCTGCACGGCATGCTGTTTCGCGGCGACGTGGTCGGCCTCGAGAACATTCCGGCGACCGGTGGCTTCCTCTTCGCCGCCAATCACGCCAGCCACCTCGATCCGCCCGCCATCGGCTGCCAGGTGCCGCGGCAGATCGCGTTTTTTGCCCGCAAGACCCTGTGGAAGGGTGGCTGGGCAAGCTGGTGGATGGACCAGGCTGGCTGCATCCCGGTCGACCGTGACGGCGGCTCCGATGTCTCGGCCATCAAGCGTGTGCTGAAAACCCTGCGAGAAGGCCGCGCGCTCATCCTCTTCCCCGAAGGCACCCGTTCTGCCGACGGTGAGCTGCAGACGCCCAAGTCCGGTGTCGGCATGATCGCCTGCAAGGCCAACGTGCCGGTCGTGCCCGTGCGCATCTTCGACTCCCACGTCGCCTGGGGTCGCGGCAGGTTTCTGCGCCCCGGGGTGCCGGTCACGATCGTCTTTGGCCAACCGGTGACCGTCGCCGAGCTCGACGATGCTTCCGCCGGCAAGGAACGCTACCAGGTCGCGAGCGAGCGTATCATGACCCGCATCGCCGCCCTGCCCCGCCCGCCGGTCACGGTGATCTAACCGGCAGCGGTGCTTCGTCCACCACTTCGGTGTCGCCGATCTCAACCTCGCCCTTGCGGCGATCGATCACTTCGCGGTGCCGCACCAGTCCGTCACTCTGGCGCCCAAAGAGCGGTGCACCTTGGCGCAGCAACGCGGGCACGGTCTCGGCGAAACGATTGCCGGGTGAACGCACGCTCATGCGGGTGACCCAGCGCAAGGTGCCCGGACCGCCGCGGCGCAGCTCCGCGTAGTCCCAGGCCATGAGCACGACGAAGTAGCGATTCTCGGCCAACTCCGCCTTCATGGTGCGTTCGTCCTCGCTGGCGAAGTAGCGCTTCTCCTCCTTTTCGAGGCTGCCCTGGTAGCCCAGCAACTCGGCGTTGGTGCGACGCGACTGGGCGGCGAGCGTGCCGGTCATGGCGTCCTGGCGTTTGAGTTCGTTGAGCCGGCCCGGGTCGGCGTTGCCCGCTTCATCGGCGTTCGCACGGTAGTCGTTCAAAGCCTGATTGTAGGCCTCAGCCATGTAGTCGGCCATCGGGTCCTCGTAGACCTCGGTTTCGCCCCAATGCACCACGATCAACAAATCGGCGTTTTCGATGCCATCGGCCGGCCAATACTCCTGCTCGGCCAGCGCCGGGGCCAGGGCTTTCAGCACCAGGTCAAACTGCGCATCGGCCGTCTGCGCATCACGGCCGGCACCGAAGTTTTGGCCCTTGGAAATGACGTAGCTCTGCGGTCGCAACGCACCGTCGGCATCCTCGCGTTCGTAACCAGGGGAGGCCGTCGCTGTCACCACGACGTAGTTGGTCGCGGCGCGGGTGGCACTGACCGCGAAACCCAAAATCAACACTCCACCGAAGAGACGCAGGGACGAAAGCATGCCCGCGACCTGCGCCCAAAATCGACGAAACGCAATGCGCGCGAAATTCGGTCGGTCAAATCAACCCGCAGGCCTTCCGGGCGCGGGTCATCACGTCGTGCGCCACCGCGCGGGCTCGCTCGGCGCCGTCACGCAGCACCGCTTCAACCTGACCGAGATCGGCCTCGAGTTCGGCGCGGCGGGCACGGGCCTCGCGGAAGAATTCCCAGTAGTGTTCGAAGAGCGCCTTCTTAAGGTCGCCGTAACCGAAGCCGCCGGCCATGAGCTGATCCATCGTTGCGCGATAGGTGTCGACCGGGGCGAAGAACTTGAGCAATTGCGAGGCGGGCAACTGTTCGCCGTCGGGCTTCGGTTCCTCGCGCGTGCGGCTGTCCATCACGATGGACATGATCTTCTTCTTGAGGACCTTCTCCTCGCCGAAGATGGGCAGCGTGTTGTTGTAGCTCTTGCTCATCTTCTGACCGTCGAGGCCGGGAATGACCGCCACCTCCTCGGCGATCGACGGCTCGGGCACCACGAAGGTTTCGCCGTAGGTCTGGTTGAACTTGATGGCGATGTCGCGGGTCATCTCGAGATGCTGCTTCTGGTCCTTGCCCACCGGCACGACGGTCGTGTCGTAGAGCAGGATGTCGGAGGCCATGAGCACCGGATAGGCGAAGAGGCCGAAGTTGGGCGCGATGCCCTTGGCGGTCTTGTCTTTGTAGCTGTGGGCGCGCTCCAGGAGGCCCATGGGCGTGAGCGAGCCGAGCAGCCAGGTGAGTTCGCAGACCTCGGGCACATCGCTCTGCTTCCAGAACACGCTCTTCACCGGATCGAGTCCGCAGGCCAGCCAATCCAGGGCAATACCGAGGGTGTTGGCGCGACGCTCGGCCGGATCGAAGACCGTCGTCATCGAGTGGTAGTCGGCGATGAAGTAATAACACTCGCCCAAATCCTGGGCGGCGATCGCCGGGCGCATGGCGCCGAAATAGTTGCCGACATGCAGGGTGCCGGAGGGAGTGATGCCAGTGAGCGTGCGGGTGGGCATGGTCGCGATTCGTTCTCGTTCTCTTGCTCGTTCTCTTTCTCGATAAAAACGAGCCCTCGAACGAGAACGAGAATGCCCATGAGAACGAGAAAGAATTTTGCCGGCCTCACCCTCGCCGCCTGCCTGAGCGCCAGCCTGGCCTTCGCCGCAGGGTCCCTGCAGCTCAGCGTCCGTGAGACCAACATCCTGCAAATCGCCACCACCCCGGAGGAAGCTCAGCTCCTCGCCGCCGGCGGCGCGGGACAACCCGAGGTCGTGCTCATCGGCCTGGCCCTGCCCGACGGCTTCGATCCCGCGTCCCCCACGCCGGTCCTCTTCACCTCGGTCACCGGCGACCCCTACCAATCCAACCTCAAGGAAATGGAGGTCTACCGCGAACGCGCCCTCGACCGCGGCTGGATCGTGCTCACCGGCCAGCCCCACCCCTGGCCCGACCGGGAGCAGGACACGGTCACGAGTCGCCGCGCCGCGTGCCTCGCCGCCTTTCGCACGCTGGCCGACCTCTTTCCCGCCAGCCGGGATTGGCCCACCGCCTTCGCCGGATTCTCCGGAGGCTCCAAGATGTCCCAACTCCTCGCCGGCAGTGCGATCGCCCAAGGCCGCCACGTCGTCGGCGCCTACATGTCGGGCTGCAACGAGAACAAGTGGGTGGACATCATCGATGCCTACGATCCCGACCGCGAGGCGCTCAAGGACATGGGCTACTTTCTGAGCTCCGGAAAATTCGATCAGGTCTCTTCCCGCCAACAGATGAAAGACGTGCGCACGACCCTGCGCAAAAAAGGCGCCCGCAACGTTCGCCTCGAATATTTCGACGGTCCGCACGCCAACTACCTGCCGCACCTCGACGAGGCCTTGGCGTGGTTTGAGGAACTGATGAAGGCGGACCGCGATTAACGCGCGGCCCGCAGCTGCGCCAACATCCACTGCGTCGCGTCGGCTTTCGCCTCGACCGCCAGCATCGCACGAAGCTTGGCCGCCAAGGCCGCCGTGCGCGTGCGCCGCGTTTCATCGGCGAGCGCCAGTTCCAGTTCCCGGCCCAAAGCCTCCGCCGTCGCCGCGCCCTGGATGTATTCGGGATACATCTCCTCCTTCAACAGGAGGTTCGCGATGCCGAGATACTCCACCTTCACCAGCATCCGACCGAGCCAGTAGGTGAGCGGATCGGTTTTGTAGGTCACGACGCCGGGAATGCCGGCCAAGGCGCAGTGCATCGACATCGTGCCGCTGGTCGTCAGCACCGCCGCAGCCCCGATCGCGTCGCCCGCTTCGTTGGTCTTCACCAAGCGCACGCTTTCGGGTGGACTCGCCGCGCGCAGCGTTTCGAGAATCCCATCGCTCGGATAAAGTGTGAGGGCCTCCCGTGTTCCGCTCAGCCGCGCAAACGCCGCCAACATCACCGGCCAAAGGCGCTTCACCACCCCGGTGCGACTGCCCGGCAAGAGCAGCACCGGCCCGGCCGGATCATAACGCACCGGCGGCGCGTAATCAGGCGCCACGAAAGGATGCCCCACAAACTCCACCGGCAGCGACGTGTCGGCATACACTTCGCGCTCAAACGGAAAAATCGACGCGAGCCCGTCAAGGTGCTCCGCCATCGCAAACCGCCGTTTGGCGCGCGAAGCCCAAATCTGCGGAGAGATGTAATACAGCGCCTTGGTGTGACCACCGGCCTTGGCCGAATAACCCGCTTCGAACAGCCCCTTGGCGATGCGCAGATTGAGTCCGGACGAATCAACAAAACACACCGCGGCCGGGCGGTGTTCGCCGACCCAACGCACGACCTCCGCAATCAAGGTGCGGTAGAACGAGAGTTTGCCGAACACCGCGAAACCCATCGTCGACTGCGCCGTGAGATCCGCGAGCAATTGCGCCCCCGCCGCCGCCAACGCGGGTCCACCCAGCGCACACACGCGCCGCTCCGGCTCCGCCGCCAACACCCCCCGCACCATCCGCCCCGCGTGTTGGTCCCCCGAATGCTCCGCCGCCACCACCAACAGGTCGACCCGTCCCTCCGCGGGACTCGGCAAACGGTATGGCAGGGCATCACTCATGAAAAAAAAGACAAAACCACGGATGAACACGGATAAACACGGATACATCCGTCCCCCGATCTGTGTTTATCCGTGTTCATCCGTGGTAAAAACCTAGTCCTGCTTGGCCGCGCGGATTTGCTCCGTGATTGCGATCGCGACCTCGAGCGCCTGGCGGCCGAGCGCGCCGCCGACCTTGGGTTGTTGAGCCCGAGCCACGGTCTCGGTGAAATGCGCCAGCTCCAGCGCGAGCGGTTCACCCTTTTCGATGGGCACCGGCTCCAGCGGCAGCGCGCTGAGGTCGGTCGGATCGACCGCACCGGTGCGCAGTTTACCGGCATAATCCAGCAGACCGGTCGTGCGCACAAGGTGGCCGCTCTGGCGCATGAAATCGAAGGAGAAGTAACCGCTCTCCTGAAACACGCGGATCTCGCGCACCTTCTTCAGGCTCATGCGGCTGGTGCTCAGGTTGGCCACACACCCGTTTTCAAATTCGATCCGGGCGTTGGCGATGTCCTCGGTCTTGGAAACCAGGCTCACGCCGACGCTCTCGATCTTCTTCACCGGCGACTGCACCAACTGCAGCACGATGCCGATGTCGTGGATCATGAGATCGAGCACCACGCCGACCTCGGTGCCGCGCGGCGTAAAGGGCGCGAGCCGCTCCGCCGTAATGAACTTCGGCGCGACGACTTCCTTTTCCAAAAACCCCATCACCGGATTGAAGTGTTCGATGTGCCCCACCTGCACGATGCGGTCGTGCTCCCGCGCCGCGGCCAGCACACGCTCCGCCTCCGCCAGCGACGCACAGATCGGTTTCTCAATCATGAGATGGCAACCCGCCGCGAGCAGCGGCAGCGCCACCTTTTCGTGCAGGTCCGTCGGCACCACGACCGACACCGCATCACAGGCCGCGCCCAGTTCCTCCAGTGTAGCAAAGCGCTGGCAGCCATGGCGTCCGCAGATCTCCGCCGCGCGTTCGTCGCTGGTTTCGAAGATGCCGACGAACTCCACGTTCGGCAGGCTTGCATAGATCCGAGCGTGGTGTTGGCCGAGGGATCCCACCCCCGCCACGCCGCAACGCACTTTGGTCTCAGTCGAAGCTTCAGACATGGCCGCCATGCCACCCGCCGGCCCCAGCCAAGGCAATCCGCGAAATCGGCCCGCCGCGCCGTCCCCGCTCAACGCGAACTGCGATAACCGACGCTACTAGCCCCAAGCAGGCGTTGACACTCCCCCGGGCAACCCTATTCGCTGGACCTTTGCGTCTCCGGAGGACGTCTCCGTTTTCTCTCAATACCTGATCCAAAACATGGCATCCAAAACCCAAGCCAAAAAGACCGCCAAAAAGGTGGTTAAAAAAGCCGCGAAGGCCGTAAAAAAGGCCGTCGCCAAAACCAAATCCGCCGCCAAGGCCCCGAAGTATGTTTACTCCTGGGGCGATGGTAAAGCCGACGGCAATTCGACGATGAAGAACCTGCTCGGCGGCAAGGGCGCCAACCTCGCCGAGATGAGCCGCATCGGACTCCCCGTCCCCGCCGGCTTCACCGTGACCACCGAGGTCTGCACCTACTTCTACGATCACGGTCGCAAATACCCGACCGAGCTCCAGGCGCAGATCGAGGAAGGTGTGCGCAAGATGGAGAAGAGCATGGGCACCAAGTTCGGTGACGCCTCCGGCTTCCCGCTCCTCGTCGCCGTCCGCTCCGGCGCCCGCGACTCCATGCCGGGCATGATGGACACCATCCTCAACCTCGGTCTCAACGACGAGACCGTCGTCGCCCTCGAGAAGGCCACCAACAACCCGCGCTTCGCTTGGGACTGCTACCGTCGCTTCATCCAGATGTATGGCGACGTCGTGCTCGGCGTGCAGAAGCGCCCGGGTGAGGACCACGAGCCCTTCGAAACCGTCATCGAACACGCCAAGGCCGAGCTCCTCGGTGACGCCGATGCCGAAGACACCGCTTTCTCCGCCGACCAGCTCAAGGAGGTCATCGCCCGCTTCAAGAAGCTGGTGAAGGACCGCACCGGCAAAGACTTCCCGGCCGATCCGTGGAAGCAGCTCGAAGGCGCCATCGGCGCCGTGTTCGGCTCCTGGATGAACGACCGCGCGATCGTTTACCGCCGCAAATACAACATCCCCGCCGAGTGGGGCACGGCCGTCAACGTGCAGGCCATGGTCTTCGGCAACACCGGCAAGGAGTCCGGCTCCGGCGTCGCCTTCACCCGCGACCCCGCCACCGGTGAGAAGGTGTTCTACGGCGAGTTCCTCATGAACGCCCAGGGCGAGGACGTCGTCGCCGGTGTCCGCACCCCGGACCCCGTCGCCAAGCTCGCCAAGAAGCAGCCCGCCTCCCTCAAGGAACTCGAACGCATCCGCGCCGTGCTCGAGAAGCACTTCAAGGACATGCAGGACTTCGAGTTCACCATTCAGGAGGGCAAGGTCTACATGCTCCAGACCCGCAATGGTAAGCGCACCGGCGTCGCCGCCGTCCGCATCGCCTGCGAAATGGTGAAGGAGAAGCTCATCGACTGGAAGACCGCCATCACCCGCGTCCCGGCCGACCAGCTCGAGCAGGTGCTCGCCCCGATCTTCGACACCAAGGCCGCCAAGGCCGCGACCAAGATCGCCACCGGCCTGCCCGCCGGCCCGGGTGCCGCCACCGGCAAGATCTACTTCAACGCCGACCGCGCCGTTGAGGCCGCCGACAAGGGCCACAAGGTCCTGCTCGTGCGCGTCGAGACCTCCCCGGAAGACCTCCGCGGCATGATCGCCGCCGAGGGTATCCTCACCGCCCGCGGTGGAGTGTCCTCCCACGCCGCCCTCGTCGCCCGCCAGATGGGCAAGGTCTGCGTGTGCGGCGCCGCCGCCCTCCAGGTCGACTACGACTCCCGCACCCTCACGGTCGGCAAGCAGGTCTGGAAGGAAGGCGACTTCCTCTCCATCGACGGCACCTCCGGTTCCGTGTTCGCCGGTGAGGTTCCCACCGCTCCGTCCGAGGTCATCCAGGGCCTCATCAAGGGCAACAAGAAGGCCCAAAAGAGCGGCACCTACCAGAACTTCGTCCAGCTCATGGGCTGGTGCAAGAAGGTCACCAAGCTGCAGGTCCGCACCAACGCCGACACCCCCGAGCAGACCGCTCAGGCCGTCGCGTTCGGCGCCGTCGGCATCGGCCTCACCCGCACCGAGCACATGTTCTTCGAGGGCAAGCGCATCGACGCGATGCGGGAAATGATCCTCGCCGACAACACCGAGGCCCGCGAGGCCGCCCTCGCCAAGCTCCTGCCCTTCCAGCGCAAGGACTTCTTCGGCATCTTCAAGGCGCTGAACGGCTTCCCCGCCACCATCCGCTTCCTCGATCCGCCTCTGCACGAGTTCCTGCCCCACACCAAGGAGCAGCAGCTCGATCTCGCCCACACCCTGGGCATTCCGGTCGAGAAGATCATGACCCGCGTGGCTGAGCTCCATGAGTTCAACCCCATGCTCGGTTTCCGCGGCTGCCGTCTCGGCATCTGCTACCCGGAGATCACCCGCATGCAGGCTCGCGCCGTCATCGAGGCCGCCGTTGAAGCCAAGAAGAAGGGCATCAAGGCCAAGCCTGAAATCATGATCCCGCTCGTCGGTTTCGCCAAGGAACTCGAGATCCAGGTCGCCACGGTGCACGCCGAGGCCGCCGCCGTCATGAAGGAGCAGAAGACCAAGGTCAGCTACTCCGTCGGCACCATGATCGAGATCCCGCGCGGTGCCCTCACCGCCGACGAAGTCGCCAAGACCGCGGAGTTCTTCTCCTTCGGCACCAACGACCTCACCCAGACCACCCTGGGCATGTCCCGCGACGACTCCGGTTCCTTCCTCAGCCCCTACGCCGAGAACGAGATCCTGCCGAAGAACCCCTTCGCCTCGATCGACCAGACCGGCGTCGGTCAGCTCATGGAAATCGCCATCGCCAAGGGCCGCACCACCCGCCCCGACATCAAGCTCGGCATCTGCGGTGAGCACGGCGGCGATCCGGACTCCGTGAAGTTCTGCCACAAGCTCGGCCTCGCCTACGTGTCCTGCTCGCCTTACCGCGTGCCGGTCGCCCGCCTCGCCGCTGCCCAGGCCGCGGTCGCGGAAGCCAAGTAAGCACTCGCGAGTTCTTCCTCCCCTTCCAGCCCCGTCCCGCTCTGCGCGGACGGGGCTTTTTTATGCCTCGATTGGCAACACGGCGGCCGGCGGCGCGTCGGGCTCGAACCAGCGCTCCCGATTGCGCTGCAGCCAGCGCCATGCGTTGGGCAGGTAGAAGGCGATCACGAGCGCCTTCACGATCACGAGCCACCAGAGTCCGACCAGGATGGCGAAGACCGCGACGCCCAGCACCGCCACCACCGCGATCCCGAAACCCACCACACTCAACGCGTAGGTCCCGGCACTGGCCCCGGCGACAAACCGGCAGCCCGGCGCATGCCGACTGAGGTGGCGCAGCAAAGCCGTCATGAAAGCCACATAGTCGGTCGAGGTTTCGCGGAACTGCGCGAGCCCTTCGTAGGATCGATTGAAAAACGTCAGCGGTGCGCCTCGCCGCATCACCAAGCGACACCGGTAGCGGTTCGGCTCCACCCGCGTGGGGGCAAATTCCAGGCGCAGCTCGGTCACCTCCGCCAGCGTGATGCGCCGCACCTCCGCCCGCTCGGCGACGATCACGAGTTCCCCGCCGCGCAATTGCAGCTCCCACGTCGGCGTGAACGCGTCGTGGCGCGTCGTGTAAGCGCAGTTCACTCCGGTCGCCGGCAACGGCGGCGGGGCAAGGGTGGCGTGGGCAGGCAGCGGTGGCGGAGTCGAATCGCTCAAGGCCCCGCCACCCTAGCGCCCGCCGCCCCAAGCCACCATACGCATCCTTGCGCAGGCAGAGACCGCTCTGCGTTCAGCTTTCGTTCCTCGGCGCCGCGCGACAACGCTGCGCCGACCGCGCAGCGCCCGCCTCACTCACCCTTCGAAAATCCAGAATCGAAAATCGAAAATCCGCTCACCCCAGCCCCGGATACTCCAGCGTCGCGAAATGATCGGCCAGGGTCTCCGCCCGGCGGATCAACTTCCACTGGTCGCCGCCCTGCCACAGCACCTCGGCCGAACGCAGCTTCGCGTTGTAATTGAAGCCCATGGAGTGACCGTGCGCGCCGGTGTCGTGGATCACCACCAGGTCGCCGATCTCCGGGTCCGGAATCTCGCGGTCGATGGCAAACTTGTCGTTGTTCTCGCACAAGGAGCCGGTGACGTCGTAGACCTTCTTCGGCGCATCCTCGCGGCCTGGCACACTCACGTGGTGATAGGAGCCATACATGCCCGGGCGCATGAGGTTGGCCATGCAGGCGTCGAGGCCGACGTAGTTCTTGTAGATCGCCTTCTTGTGCAGCACGCGGCCCACCAGGTAACCATAGGGACCGGTGATCATGCGGCCGCATTCCATGGTGATCTTGATCGGACCCAAGCCCGCCGCGACAATCGAGGCTTCGTAGGCGGCACGAATGCCGGCGCCCACACGGGCGAGATCGACCGCCGTATCCTCGGGGCGATACGGGATGCCGATGCCGCCACCGAGATTAAGAAACTCAAAGCGGATCCCCAGCTCGCGGTGCAACTCGACCACGAGGTCGAAGAGCATCTGCGCGGTCTCCACGAAGTAGTCGGGGTTGAGCTCGTTGGACGCCACCATGGTGTGCAGTCCGAAGCGCTTCACCCCCTTGGCCTGCGCCATCCGGTAACCTTCGAAAAGTTGCTCGCGGGTGAAGCCATACTTGGCCTCCTCCGGCTTGCCGATGATGGCGTTGCCGGCCTTGAGCGGTCCCGGGTTGTAGCGGAAGCAAAGCAGCTCCGGCAGCTTCCCGCCCAGGGCCTTCTCCAGGAACTCGATGTGGGAAATGTCGTCGAGGTTGATGATCGCGCCCAGCTCGGCCGCCTTTTGGTATTCGTAGGCCGGCGTGTCGTTGGAGGTGAACACGATGTCTTCGCCCGTGATGCCGACGGCCTCACACAGGACCAACTCCCCAAACGACGAGCAGTCACCACCGAGCCCCTCCTCCTTCAGCGCCTGCATCACATGCGGATTCGGCAAAGCCTTCACCGCGAAGAAATTCTTAAAACCACCCGGCACCCACGAGAACGCTTCGTAAAGCGCCCGCGCGTTCGCCCGCATCGCGGCTTCGTCGTAGATGTGGAACGGCGTCGGCACCTGGGTGGCGATCGCTTCCAACTGGTCGCGGGTAAACGGGAGGCTCTTGTCAGTCATGGTTGCGCAAAAGGGAGAACGACCCAGCGCAGTCAGTCGCCAAGCCCTGTCAATGTCGGAACGCGTTTCCCATCTCGCGGTCCGTTAATCTTTCCACCGCCTTCGCGTCCATTTAGATTCACCACCTTTATGCTCAATCGACTCCCTTCCGCCCTCCGCATTGCCCTCGCCCTGTTGCCCGCCGCCTCCGTCCCACTGGTCGCCCAGGATGAAGCCAGCCCGGCCGTCGAGGCCTCCGTCACCTCTCCCGCCATCACCGAACTCGAAGCCATCACGGCCCGCGTCCAAGCCAAGGCCAAGGACGGCGCCCGGTCCGCCGAGGACTTCGAGCCCGAGCTGGCCGAACTCGACGCCCTTGTCACCAAGACCGCGGAAGATGGCGGCGAAGATGCCGCCCGCATCGCCATGACCCGCGCCCTGCTGCGCGCTCAGCTCGGCGCCGATTTGGAGGACGTGATTGATCTCCTCCACGACGTCACCGTCCGCTTCCCCGCATCCGAGGCCGCCGTCGTCGCCAAGCAAATGATCCAGCGCGCCGAGACCATGCTGGCGGCGCAGGCAGCAAGCGACAAACTCGTCGGTCAACCGGCGCCGGAACTCGACTTCACCTGGTCCACCCAAACCGGCCTCAAGCACCTCTCCGACCTGCGGGGCAAAGTCGTCGTGCTCGACTTTTGGGCCACCTGGTGCGGCCCCTGTATCCGCTCCTTCCCCCAGATGCGCGAACTCACCGCGCACTACGCCGACAGCCCGGTCGAGGTCGTGGGCGTCACCAGCCTGCAGGGCCGCGTCATGGGCCTGCAACCGACGCCCATCGACACCCGCGACGATCCCGCTCGGGAGCATGCCTTGATGGACGACTTCATCCTCGCCAAGGATATGACCTGGACCGTCGCCTTCAGCGAACAGGAGGTCTTCAACGAGGACTACGGCGTCACCGGCATCCCGCACATGGCCATCATCGCGCCCGACGGCACCGTGCGCCAGAGCGGCCTCCACCCGGCCATGCCGCACGCCGAAAAGACCGCCATGATCGACGCGATCCTCAAGGAGTTCGACCTGCCGGTGCCGGCCGCCGAGTAAGCCACGGCTCCGTTCGCCCCCCGTCAGTCGGTCGCCGCCGGATGCAGCGCCGCGTGCAGCTTGCGCGCGAGAACGCGCAGCTCGGGCGGTTTACCGATGAATTCGGACACGCCCAGACGGCGCATGTCGTCGCGGGACAGGTTGCCCGCATAGCCGGACATGAGGCACACCGGCAGATCCGGCCGCAGTTCGCGCACGTGGCGCACCAACTCCAAGCCGTTCCACCCCGGCATGGTCAGATCCGTCAGCAGTAGGTCGAACCGGGTCGGCTCAACCCGAAAAAGTGCCCATGCCGTCTCAGCCGATTTGCAGACCTCAACCCGATAGCCGATGCACTGCAAAAGTCGGCTCATCAACTCCCCTACGCCCGGCTCATCGTCCACCACCAGCACGCGCTCGCCGGTGCCTTGCGGCATCTGCCCTTCAAACAGGCCGCGACCGATGGTCGCGGTCCGCTGCACCGGCAGGTAAACCGCGAGCGTGGTGCCCTTGCCTTCGGTGCTCTCCACCGTCACGGCGCCATGATGGTCCGTCACAATGCCCTGCACCATCGCCAAGCCCAGGCCCGTGCCCTCGCCGATCGGCTTCGTGGTGAAGAAGGGCTCGAAGATCCGGTGCCGGATTTCCGGCGACATCCCGTGCCCCTCATCCCGCACCTTGATGACGGCGTAGTCTCCGGACTCGAGCAGACCGATGGCCGCCGCTTGTTCGGGAGCGATGGTGGCAAAACACAAATCCAGCCCGAGCACCCCACCCCGTTCCCGCATGGCGTGCGCCGCATTCGTGCCAAGGTTGAGGAACACCTGATGCAACTGACTGCTGTCGCCGGACACCGGACGCACCTCGTCGGGGACATCGAGTTCAACCCGAATCGAAGGCGGCGAGGAGGATTCAAGGAGCAACTTCACTTCCAACAGGAGCCCATCAAGCATGAGGTCGGTGTGTTCCTGCGCCTGTTGCCGGCTGAAGGTCAGGATCCGCCGCACCAAATCACGCGCCCGCAGACCGGAGCGCCGGATCGATTCCAAGCGGCCCTTGACTTCCGACTGCGGCGGAACCTCCCGCAGGCTGAGTTCACAATGGCCCAGCAGACTCGTGAGGATGTTGTTGAAATCGTGCGCGATACCACCGGCCAGGGTGCCCAACGCTTCCAGCTTCTGACTTTGCCGAAAGTGCCGCTCCAATTCGATGCGCTCCTTTTCGGCCCGCAGGCGATCCGTGATGTCCTCGACCGTGTTGAGGATACATTTGCGACCGTCGACCTCGACCAGCGCGGCCCAGCTGATCGCATCGACCCACATGCCGTCCTTGCGGCGAAAACGCCCCGGCTCATCGCGGATCTCGCCTTGCGCCAGAATGCGGGCGGCCCGTTCGTCGCGCTCCGCCTTGCCTTCGATAATCCCCAGACTGAGCGCCGTGCGACCCAGCACCTCGTCGCGTTTGAAACCCGTGATCCGTTCAAACGCCTCGTTCACTTCCAGGATCTCTCCGGTTCCCTGATCGGCCAGCAGCATGGCCGCCGGACTCAAACGAAATGACGTCGCATACTTGGCGTCCGACTCCCGCCGCGCCAATTCCGCCCGCCGCTCCTGGGTCACGTCGCGCATCGAGTAGAGGAACCACGCACAGCGCCCGTCCTCGTCCAGCAAGGGGGTGATGGTGCATTCACCGTAGAACACGCCGCCGGGCGTGGTCACGACTTCCTCGTAATCCACCCGACGCCCGGTGCGCAGAACCTCGAGATACCGCTCGCGAATCTGCTCCACCATCTCCGGCGCAAAGTTGAGCCGCACCATCACTTCGCCGAACGTGCGCCCCTCCAACTCCTCCCGAATCACCTCGTAGCCCGCCGCTCGCGCCACCTGCAGGTAGCTGTCGTTCACGCTCACGACCCTGAACAACTCCTCCGGATCGACCTTGCTGAGCACCATCATGTCGCGGGCACGATCAAAAACCATGCCGAGCAATTGCTCGCGCGTTTCGGCATCTGGAGTGGGTGTCGGCATGAAACTCGGCAAATCCCCGCCCACAACGCGGGTCGAAGTGCATGAAATTTCGCTAAAATCCCCCGGCCATGGCAACGGTGAAGCACGTTGAAGCAAATTGGCGACATTTCCAGCGCTGCCCCTCCTATTTCCAAAACCCACCCTAAACCCGGTGCTAATCCGGCCGATCATAAAGTGTTCTCATGTCCACCGCTGAATCGCCGCCCCAACCCACCTCGAGCATCTCCGAGGACATCGTTCGCAACGCCATTAACCGAGCGGTCGACAACGTCTGCAACACCATGCTGGACGAGGCCGTCGTGGAGATGGGTTCCTCGACGAAACCCATTCCCGCCGCCGACGGTAACGGGGCCTACGTGATCGGCAGTGTCGGTTTCGTGGGAGATGTGAACGGCATCGTCTACCTTTGCCTCGACGAGGACTTCGCCCTGTTTGCCACCGAAAAGGCCCTCGGGATGAATCGCGCCGAGGTGATGTTGGAAGGCTTCGATCTCATCAAGGACACCATCGGCGAGCTCACCAACATGACCGTGGGCAACTTCAAGAACGTGCTCTGCGACGCGGGCCACCCTTGCATGCTCACGCTGCCCACCATCATCCGGGCCCAAAAACTTTCCACCGGCTCCGCCTCCAAGGCCAACCGTATCGTCTACCGCTACGAATGTGCCGGCCACTTCCTCGCCGCCGACCTCCAGATCGAACGCGACGCCGGCTGACCAGCGGTTACGGGCCGCCTAAACGGGTGGGAATCGGAACGCTGATTCACGCTCATTTTCGCTGATCCGGATGAGCGGAGATCAGCGCATCTCAGCGTTCCCGCCTCGCCTGCCTCACGAGGCACCCGGCCTTACAACCCGTTCAAAGGCATCCGGGTATACCCGTGGCCCAAAAGTCCCTGCCTCCGGCATCTGTGCCCGTCTGTGGAATCTGTGGCCAAGAAACCGCCCTGCCCCTCAGCGTCTACGTCAGCATCCGCGCCCATCTGCGTCATCTGCGGTTCAACCCCGTTTCCCGCTCCACCGCAGCACCGCGTCCGGAGGTCGCGGTCCACCTTCAGACTCAACGGTGGACGCCGACGCCTGTCCCGCGAACGCGGCGGTCCCCGACAGCGTCACCGCCTAAACGGGTGGGAATCGGAGCGCTGATTCACGCTCATTTTCGCTGATCCGGATGAGCGGAGATCAGCGCATCTCAGCGTTCCCGCCTCGCCTACCTCACGAAGCCCCCGGCCTTACAACCCGTTCAAAGGCATCCGGGTATATCCGGGGCCCAAAAGTCCCTGCCTCACGGCATCTGTGCCCGTCTGTGGAATCTGTGGTTAAAAAAACGCCCTGCCCCTCAGCGTCTGCCTCAGCATCCGCGCCCATCTGCGTCATCTGCGGTTCAACCCCGTTTCCCACTCCACCGCCGCACCGCGTCCGGAGGTCGCGGTCCACCTTCAGACTCAAAGGTGGACGCCGAAGTCCCCGACGGCGTCACGTTGCCCCTCGGACCCCGTTCCCCGCTGTGCAGCTCCGTGCTTTCTGTGGTTCAGAAAACCTGCCCTTCGGTCCGCCTCAGCGCTACGCCCCCAGCTCGGCCTTCAGCGTCGCCAACTCGGTCCGCAGCGTCGCCACCTCCGCTTCCAAGGCCGCCAACCGCGCCTCGGCCTCCGGCGGTAAAGTGAGCGCCACCGCCACCTTCGTCGGCACCGTTTCCCCCACCCCCACGACGTCGCCGCCCTCCACGATCAGCGCGGCCCAGCGGCCTTCCTTCTGCCCCGCCTGCCGTTCGAGCTTGCGCACCAAGGCGCCCGACGGTCGTGCCGCCAGATCCGCCAGCACCGCATCCACTTCAGCCAGCTCCGGCATCGCCGCCAATCGCTCACAGTTGCCCCGTAGGCCGGCCGTGGTCTGCGGTCCGCGCAGGAGCAGTTCGCACATCACCGCCTGCGCCACCGGCTCGACCGGCCAGGCCTCGGCAAACTTGTGCCGGTATTTCACCGCCCGGGCGCCCGCCCCGGAAAACAGGGTCACGAGGTGTTTCTCGCGCAGGAGCTCGATCGCTGCGGTCACTTCCTCCTCGCCCACCTCCATCACCGGCGAGCGATTGCTCTTCTGGTTGCAAGCATTGACCAGCGAATTGAGCGACAAGGGGTAAACATCGGGCGTCGTCGCCTCCTTTTCCATCAGGCAGCCCAACACGCGGGCCTCCAGCGGGCTCAACCGCATTTCGTCACCGTTCATCGCTGTATCCCTGTCTTCCATACACTTAGCTCAACGCATCCGTCCCCCGACCGCAATCCCGGTCAACGTGCTACCAAACCTCGAACCGTTCGATGCCGCCCATAAGTTGCGCTTGGCCCGCACCGTGCAACCTTGCGACCGTGCTCTACTCGGCCTCCACCACCTCCCCGCGCCGCCGCGGCGCCCTCAGTGCCGGCGCCCGCCGCGCGATGCCCTTCGCGCTGCTCGCCGCCGCCTTGCTGCTGGGCGCCTGCTCCAAATCCGGCCCGACCGCGGCCGCTCCGGCGACCGTCGCCCCGCCCGTCGAAGCCGTGCAGGCCCGTCGCGGTTCGCTCCCGCTCGAGGAACGCCTCTCCGGCACCGTCCGGGCCGACAACCAGGTCGTGCTTTACCCCGAGGTCACCGGCCGCATCGATGAGGTGCTGGTCGACGACGGCGACGAAGTGCAGGTCGGCGACATCCTCGTCCGCATCAACGACGATCAGGTCCGCGAGCAGGTCCGCCAGTCCGAGGCCGGCCACCGCATCGCCGCCGCCCGCCTTCGCCAGGCCCGCGCCCGCTTCGCCGAAGCCGAGGCCCAGGCCCGTCGCTCCCGCGAACTCAACGAACGCGACCTCGTTTCCGATCTCGAATACGAAACCCTCGCCGCCCAACGCGACTCCGCCGCCGCCGATGTCGAACTCGCCGAGGCCGAACTCGAGCAGGCCTCCGCCAACCTCGCCGAACGCCGCGACCTGCTCGCCCGCACCCTCGTCCGTGCCCCGGTCGCCGGGGTCGTCGGCGCCCGCCGCGCCGAGATCGGCATGCAGGTCTCGCCTTCCTCCGCTCTCTTCACCATCGGCGACCTCTCCGCACTCCACGTGCGCGTCAACCTCACCGACGCCATGATCGGCTACATCGAGGTCGGCCAGCCCGCCGAACTCCTCATCCAGGACCTCACCGGCGAGACCGAGCCACTCGCCGGCACCGTCGCCCGCATTTCCCCCTTCCTCAACGAGATCACCCGCTCGACCGAGGCCGAGATCCGCATCGAGAAACCCAACGGTCATCTGCGCCCCGGCATGTTCCTCCCGGTCGACATCCTCTACGGCCAAAGCCGCCAGGCCACGCTCGTGCCGACCAGCGCGCTCTTCACCGATCCCAACACCGGCCGCGAAGGTGTCTTCGTCCTCGGCGTCGAAACGCTCGACTCCGGCGCCATCGCCGCCCGCCCCGATTCCCTCTCCGAACCGCTCCCGGTCAACTTCCGCAACATCGAGGTCCTCGCCCGCGGTGCCAACGAAGTCGCCATCGGCAACCTCAACCCGACCGATTGGGTCGTCTCCCTCGGTCAGGATCTGCTCGCTTCCAACGGCCGCTCCGTAGCCCGCGTGCGCCCGGTCACCTGGGACCACATCCGCGAGCTGCAGAGCCTCAATCGCGAGGATCTCCTCAAGGAAGTCCTCGAAGCCACCGCCCGCCAGGACTCCTGAGCGAAGCTCAATCTTTCTCTTCCTTCTTTATCTTTATCTTTCTCCCCGCCGACCGAAACGCGACCGCGAGCGCCATTCGCCCCGTGGGGATAAAGAGAAGGAAGAAAGATAAAGAGAAAGAGCCCGAACCCATCTCCGCTCCCTTTCGTTTGCTCCGATGCCCTTAACCGACACCTCCGTCAAACGCCCCGTCGCCACCGCGATGGTCTTCCTGATCATCATCACCCTCGGCGTTTCCGGCCTCCGCCACCTCCCCATCGATCTGCTCCCGCCGATCGAGTTCCCCTCCCTCACCGTCGCCGTCGATTACCCGAACGTCGGCCCCGAGGAGATCGAGGAGATCATCACCCGTCAGGTGGAAAACGCCGTCGCCGGCGTGCCCGGCATCGAGCGGGTCCGCTCCCGCTCCTCGGAGGGCGAGTCCCGCGTCACTCTCGACTTCGTGCGCGGCACCAACCTCGACGAAGCCGCCAACGATCTGCGCGCCGCGATGGAGCCCATCCGCGACGATCTCCCGCCCGAGATCGAGCCGCCGCGAGTCTGGAAATTCGACCCCAACAACGTGCCCGTCATCATGGTCGGGGCGTCCTCGCCGACCTGGGACCTGCAGGAGCTCACCCTCATCCTCGAGCGCGAGATTTCCAAACGCTTTGAGCAGCTCCCCGGCGTCGGTCGCGTCGACGTCTGGGGCGGCGTCCACCGCCAGGTGCGCATCGACCTCAAACGCGACCGCCTCAACGCCTCGCAACTTTCCTCCTCCGATGTCCGCACCGCCCTCACTTCGGGCAACATCAACCTGCCCGGCGGCAACGTCGTCTCCGGCGTGCAGCAGCTCTACGTCCGCACCCTCGGCGAATACACCGACCTCGACCAGATTCGGAACACCGTCATCACCCGCATCGACGGCAAGGCCATCCGCGTCGGCGACGTCGCCGAGGTGAGCTTCGGTTACGAGGACCTCAACCGCCTCGTCCAGATCGACGGCCGCCCCATGCTCCGCTTCGCCATCCGCAAGCAGACCGGCGCCAACACCGTCGCCGTCTCCGAAGCCGTGCGCGCCGAGGTCGAGCGCATCAACGCCGAGCGACCCGACCTGCGCATGCTCATCGCCTCCGACCAGGCCACCTTCATCCAGAGCTCCATCTCCAACGTCGCCAACTCCGCCGGCTGGGGCGCCCTCTTCGCCGTCGCCGTGCTCTACGCCTTCCTCCGCAAGGGCTCCTCCACCTTCATCATCGCGGCCGCCATTCCCATCTCGATCATCGCCACCTTCGGCCTGCTTTACTTCAACGGCCTCACGCTCAACCAAATGAGTTTCGGCGGACTCGCCCTCGGCATCGGCATGGTCGTCGACAACGCCGTGGTCGTGCTGGAGAACATCACCCGCCAGCGCGAGGAGGGCAACGACCGCCGCCAGGCCGCGCTCATCGGCACCAAGGAGGTGGCCGGCGCCATTGTCGCCTCCACCCTCACCACCACCGTCATCTTCCTGCCGGTCGTGTTCATGCAGACCGTCTCCGGCGTTATCTTCCAACAGCTCGCCCTGGTCGTCGTCTTCGCCCTCATCTGCTCGCTGCTCGTGGCGCTCACCCTCGTGCCCATGCTCGCCAGCAAGCTCCTCGACCGCTGGCCGCGAAAAAAACCTTCAACGGCAACTTCCACCTCCAACTCGCCGGCCCAAGCCGGCGGTAAGTTCGCCGCCCTCGAAAAGCGCTACGCCAACGCCCTCGATTGGGCCCTCCATCACCAGCGCCGTGTGCTCCTCGGTTCCGTGGCCCTCGTCATCGCCGCCGCCGCCGCCTTCCCCCTCATCCCGGTCGAACTCGCCCCGCAAACCGAGGCCGACGAGATCGATGTCGATATCCGCATGGCCGACGGCACCAACATCGCCGTCCTCAACCGCTACCTCACCGACCTCGAGAAAATCGTCGCCGCGCAGGTGCCCGACGACGCCATCGAACACCTCACCACCGAGATCCGTGACGGCCGCGCCGAGGTCGAGATCGCCATGTCCCACGACAGCTCCATCTCCACCATGGAGCTCGCCGACCGGCTTCGCGCCGTCACCGACGGCCGCATCCCCGGCGCCGACATCCGCGTCAGCGCGCAGAACGGTCTCTGGATCCTCCGCATGGTCTTCGGCAACGGCGGGGGCAACGAGGACGTTTCCATCCAGCTCCGCGGCCACGACCTCGAACTCGCCCAGCAGGTCGGCCGCCAGATCCAACACGCCATCGAGGGCCTGCCCGGCATCGAGGGTGTGCGCGTTGGCCGCCGCGAGGGCCGCCCCGAACAGAACCTCATTTTCAACCGCGAGAAAATCGCCGAGCTCGGCCTCAATATCCGCGACGTCGCCTCCACCCTCCAGACCAACGTCGGCGGCAGCCGCGCCGGCGCGTATCGCATCGGTGGAGACGAGTTCCCCATCGTCGTGCGCCTCCGCCCCGAGGACCGCCAGAGCACGCAGTCGCTCGACAACATCCCGATCCGCCTGCCCTCCGGCGAAACCATCCCGCTCTCCGCCGTGGTCGACAAGGAAGCCAGCCGCGGCCCGCCCCAGATCGACCGTGTTGACGGCCAGCGCATCACCTACATCACCGCCAACCTCGCCAAAGGCACCGCCCTCGGCGACGCGGTGGAGATGATCCGCGCCCGCATGGGCGACGTCGCCATCCCGCCGGGGCTGTCCGTCTATTTTGGTGGCGCCTACGAGGAACAGGCCAAGTCCGCCGCAGACTTCCGCATGTCGCTGCTCATTGCCCTGCTGCTCATCTACATGGTCATGGCCGCGCAGTTTGAGCGCTTCCTCGATCCGCTCGTGGTGCTTTGCGCCGTGCCGCTCGCCATCATCGGCGTCGTGCCGACCCTCCTGCTCACCGGCACCACCATCAACATGCAGAGCCTCATGGGCCTCGTCATGCTCACCGGTATCGTGGTCAACAACGCTATCGTGCTCGTCGACTACATCAACCTGCTGCGCCGCGAGGAAAACCTCTCCATGGCCGAGGCGGTGAAGAAGGCCGGTTCCCGTCGCCTGCGGCCCATCCTCATGACGACGCTCACGACCGTGCTCGGCCTGCTCCCGCTCGCCATCGGCATCGGCTCTGGCGCCGAGATCCAGGCCGCCCTCGCCCGCACCGTGCTCGGCGGCCTCGTGGCCTCCACCTTGGTGACGCTCCTCTTCATCCCCGTCCTCTACACCGGCGCCCACAACCTCCTGGCGCGCATCCGCAGCCGCGAAAAATCCTCCGCCCCCAACGCCCTCCCCGCCGCCCAACGCGGGTGAGTATTATTTACAGGAGGAAACGGAGCGGAACAGAACCGTCAGCCTGACGTTTTTACAGAAGGAAACGAAGAGCACGAAGCCGAACCGACGTGGCTTGGAACGCTGATAGCCGCTAATCTTCGCTGATCAGGATGAGCGGATATCAGCGAAGATCAGCGTTCCCACCTAAGGCTGACGGCATCTGTGACAATCTGTGAAATTGCTTCGGCACATCGTCTCTCAGATGTCGCTGCGCTCGGTAGTGGTCAAAAAAACCATCAGGCTGACGGCTCCGTTCTCCTCCCTTGTCTCCGTGTAAACCCACGTTGCTCCAAGGGCTTCGTTCGCTTCGTTACCTTCTGTAAGAACAAACCCGTCCGCCTCAGTCCTGACACGGGAACGGGTTCCGCTCGGCGAAACCGTCCTGATGCCAATACGGGTAGGTCTTGGTCTTCGCGCCCGCCGCCGACAGCTTTGCCATCTGCGCGTCGCTGAGTTCCCAGTTCACCACGTCGAGGTTTTCGCGCAGCTGCTTTTCGGTCCGCGCGCCGAAGATCACCGTCGACACGCTCGGCCGCTGCACCACCCAGCGCAGCGCGATCTGGCCGATCGTTTTGCCCGTCTCCGCCGCCACCTCGTCGAGCACGTCGACGACGTCGTAAACAAAGTTATCCGGCACCGGCGGCGAAACGCGCTTGGTCCAGTCGCTGTGCAGGCGGCTCACGTCCGGCAGCGGCTGACCGCGTCGCATGGCCCCGCCCAGCCGGCCCATGGCGAGCGGACTCCACGCCACCAAGCCGACGCCCTGATCGAGCGCCAACGGCATCAACTCCCACTCATACTCACGGCCCACCAGCGAGTAGTAAGCCTGGTGCGCCACGTAACGGGACAGTCCCAGCCGGTCGCTCACCGCGAGCGACTTCATCAAGTGCCAGCCGGAGAAGTTGGAGCAACCGATGTAACGGATTTTACCGGCCTTCACCAAGTCATCGAGCGTGCCCAGCGTTTCCTCGACCGGCGTCAGCGCGTCGAAGGCATGCAGCTCGTAGAGATCGATGTAGTCGGTGCCCAAGCGCTTGAGGCTGCCCTCGACCGCCTTGGTGATCGCGGCGCGCGAGTGGCCGACATCATTGGGCCCCTCGCCAAACCGAAACGTGCCCTTGGTGGAGATGAGCAACTGATCGCGCCGCCCCTTGATCGCCTCGCCCAACACGGTCTCGGCCGTGCCCCCGCCATACACATTGGCGGAGTCGAAAAAGTTCATGCCGTGCTCGAGACAGATATCGATGAAGCGAGCCGCCTCCTTCGCATCGGTATCGCCCCACCCCAGATTGATCTCAGACGGCCCAAACGTGCACGTCCCCATGCACAACACCGGCACCTTAAACCCCGACCGACCCAATTGACGAAATTCCATAGCCATAGCGAATGAGGGTTAACCACGAATGGACACGAATAAACACGAATGCTTTGGAGCCCGTTGACCAGACTGCCACCCGATGCGTCCGACTATTTCAATGGCTTAAGTAGGATCGCAGTTCGGTGGTAGTCGAGGAAGTGCTTCTGGTCGGAGTTAAAACGTCCAACGTTGGGCATTGCATCGATATCAACCCCCATCTTCACCATCGAATCTGCATCGGCCCTTGGAGAAACAATTAAGTCACCGGAGTCTTCGAATGAGATGAAGCCGCGGTCGAACAAATGATCGATACTCGGAGTCAGCATGAGCCCATTCCCAGCACACAGACGCTCCGAATCATCAGACTCCCGCCATGGCTTAATATGGCTGGCAATCAAGTGATCCGGATTCTGCACACGCGTCACTCGACAATGGCGTTCAAACGTAAGGACAGCCTTGCGAAACTTTCCTTGTCCGCGACGCGATTGGACCAAGTCCTCTCGCATAGTCTGGGGGAGGTCACCGTCTTCAATCACCCGCTGTTGCCTGTCCTCCCAATCGACAATCACAGGAATACCCTCGTCTTCGCTAGGGCCGTCCTCGGCCACCAGTTGTCCGCTCAACGCGGGGACAATTTCGGGAGCCCCTAGTTCCAAGATGAACATCGCGAGAGGTTCCGGCACCTCTGCGAAGTAAGCACCCTGATTGCCGAAACCGTCGGCTTTGATTGGCGAGTATTTTAGCGGCAGGAGTTGCGCTAGCTTTGCCTGATAATCCGCGGTCCGAATCGGGGTTCTAAATCGGCGAAAATCCACATCTGCTCGCCATCCTCGTTCGTCCCAAGCATCGCCAACTTTGCCAAACTCATTAGGACGTGGGCACGAGTAGCAAGGCCGTCTCGCAAACCCAAAGCCTTGCACCGCAGCAAACGCATAGGAAAACACCAAGTCGCCACTTCGAACTGCCCTAAGTGTCTCGTAGAAGTGATTTACACTGCCGTTTGTCTTGAGCTTAGGGCACCAAACATACTTCCCATCGAACTCCTGACGGAACGTTTGTTTATGGTTCACCCACCAGTAGCGCATGAATAGGAAGCGCCTACCGCCTCATATAAACCTAGGCAAGCATCCTAAGGCTGACGGCTCCGTTTCCCTTCGTTTCCTTCTGTAGAACCTACTTTGCCCAGTCGGGGGCGTGGTCTTCGTAGCTCACGCGTTGACCCGTCGTTGGGTGGGTGAACTCGAGCCATTGGCAATGCAGGCACAGCGGCGGGGCGTCGACCGGCAGGGTTTGCGTGGCTCCGGTCTCAATCGCTTCGCGGCCGTAAACCGGGTCGCCGACGATGGGGTGGCCGAGGCTTTGCAGGTGCAGGCGGATCTGGTTGGTGCGACCGGTGAGCGGGCGCGCTTCGAGCAGGGTCGTGTCATCACTTTCCCGATACGCCACCACGGAAAACAAAGTGCGCGCATCGCGACCGTTTTCGCCAACCGTGCGGTTGCCGGCCGGGCCGACGTCGTCGCCAATCGGCAACTTGCACAGCTGGGTATCCCAATCCGGTTTGCCGTGCACCCGGGCGAGGTAAACTTTCTCCACTTCGCCGCGAGCGAACTGGGGTTGCAGGCGGCTCGCGTGTTGCCGCGTGCGGGCACAGACGACGAGTCCGCTGGTGTTGGCGTCGAGCCGGTGCGCCGGGCGCAGCCGATACGGCGCGTAGGCTTGCTCCAGCAGGTATTGCAGGGTGTTGCGGTTGTAGCGCCCCGCCGGGTGCATCGGCAGCGGCGCAGGTTTGCTCAGCACCACGATGGCGTCGTCCTCGTGCAACAGCCGGATCGCCGCGTTCACCGGCGGTTCGATCGTGGCCGGCTGCAATCGCGCAAAGAACTCCCCCGCCCGCACCGTGCGATCCAGCGCCACCGGACTACCCTGCCCGTCCACCAGGCGTTGCTCGGCGACGAGGGCCGCCCAATGGCTCGACGGCAGATGTGGAAACGCCGCCGCCAACGCTTCGCCGAGGGTCGACCGATCGAAGTCACCCGGCACGTTGAAGGGACGCTGATTGTCGTAGGGCACGCTGCCCGGCAGCGGATCAGCCAAGGCGCTCAACGCCGCCTGACGTTGCGCGAGACGCTCGGCCACCCGGGCCTCCGGCGGCACGTAACAATGCGGACAGCTGTGCGGCGGTTGAAAATGCGGGTGCGCCTGCTCGGCCGCCGAGAGCGGGGTCTGGCAATTGAAGCACTGCGTCGAATCCGTCTCCGCCAGCGCCGGGTCCACGCCGACGCGCTGATCGAACACGAAGCACTCGCCATCGTAGTGGTCGGCGCCGACTTCCTCGAAGTATTTCAAGATGCCGCCATCGAGTTGGTAGATGTGCTGGTAACCTTCGCGTTCCATGAACGGTCCCGCCTTCTCGCAGCGGATGCCGCCCGTGCAGAACATCACCACCGGCTGGTCCTTCAGCTCCGCGGGCAACTTGGCGACGGCCGCCGGGAAATCGCGGAAGTGATCGATGCCCGCCGGGATCGCTCCCGCAAAGGTGCCGAGCTTCACTTCGTAGTCGTTGCGCGTGTCGAGCAGTGTCACCGGTCGACCTTCGTCGAGCCAACGCTTGAGCTCCGCCGCTTTGAGCTTGGGCGACGTGCGCGCCGCCGGATCGATGCCCTCCACCCCGAACGCGATGATCTCCTTTTTGATCCGCACGAGCATGCGGTTGAAGGGTTGGTGTTCACTCTCGCTGTATTTCGGCGCCAGGTCTTCAAGGCCTGGCACAGACCGAATCTCGTCCACGAGCGCATCAACGTCCGCGCGCGGTCCCGCGATGAACAGATTGATCCCCTCCGTCGCCAACAGGATGGTGCCTTTCAAACCGCGCGCCTTCGCGAACCCGAGCAAACGCTCGCGCAGCGCCTTCAGGCCATCGAGCCGGGCAAACTTGTAGCAGGAAATGTTGGCGAACATGGAGCGGTGATCTCACACGAGAAACCGGAACCACTCCAACGCTGTTTTTTAACCACCAATGGACACGAATACACACGAATGGCGATTCACCTATCAGTTCATCGTCCCAGCACGCCTGCCATTGCGGTGCGTAGCCGGTAGGCGAAGCCGTTGGTGTCCATTCGTGGTTTAAAAACCTCCCGGCCTCTCCGCCGTCCCACCGCGCGTCCGCCTAGCGCATTTTGCCGTCGGCGCCGGAAGCGTCGCGGGTCGGCAGTTCCAGGGTGCGACCGGTGACCAAACAGGCGCCGAGGGGCACAAAGGCGGTCGCGATGAGCGGGATCGTCCAGACGAGACTGGGGTCGAGCACAAAACTGAAGAAGCCCACGCCCACGCTGCAGCCGACAAAGAATCCGGCGAAGTGACGAAAGCCGAACAGTCCCACCAAACCACCCACCAGCCCGACGCCGGCGACCGACCACGGCGCCAGTGCGGCAATCACGCCGATCAAAAAACCGATCGGCGCCAACATCACGCCGGCCTCGCGGGAGGTGTAGAGTTGCACCGCCATGCTCACCAACAACAGCCCGAACAACAGCGCGAAGTCGGGCAGCATCGCCTGGGTCCAGTATTGGTATTCCAAGCTCAGCGAGGCTTTCACCAACCAGACTCCACCGAAGGCGCGCAAGGGGTCGAGCCACAGCGCCGGCACCCACCACCAGCGACGATACCGGCGCGCGCTGTCGAGCGAATGAAAACTCTCCAAGGTGCGCAATTGCACTCGGGTCGAAAGAAGCGCGTTCGCCGGGATCAACAGCAACAACACTCCCGGTAGGAAGAAACTCCAGAGAACGGTCAAGAGGGTCAGCGTCGGCCCCCCGCCCCCACTTGTCGAAGCCCATCGCCAATTACTTTGTAAACCACCGCCCGCGTCGACGCGCTGATCTTTTAACCACTACCGAGCGAAGCGAAATCTGCGGTTTTATCCCAGTTGGACGTGTTCCGAGCTCTCCTTGAAATCTGTGGTCGAACCATCCCTCCCTCAGGGCCTTGGTTTTCTTTGCTACCTTCTGTGAATACCGGCCTTGGAGTGGCTCTGTTGACCTCTGTTTCCTCCTGTAAAACCCAGCAGGCTGACGGCTTTGTTCCCTTCGTTGCCTTCTGTAAGAACTACCCCGCTTCGCTCGCCGTTTTGATCGCTTCGAGTTCTTCCCAGCGGGCGAAGACGTCGAGCGTCTCCGCTTCGATCGCATCGAGCCGCGCCTTGATCGCCGGCACCTCCGCGGCCTTGTCCGCGTAAAACGCCGGGTCGGCCAGCTTGCCGGTCAACTCGGCCTGCTCCGCTTCCAGCGCCTCGATCTTCGCTGGCAAGGCCTCCAGCTCCGCCTTCTCCTTGCCGTTCAGCTTCCGCGGTTTGGCCACCTTGGCCTTCACCGGCTTTCCCTTGGCCGGATTCGCTGGTGCCGGGGTCGTCGACCCCGGTCCCGCATTCCGCGCGCGATCCGCCGCGTAGTCGCTGTAGCCGCCGACGTATTCGCGCCACCTGCCATCGCCCTCCGCCACCAGCGTCGAGGTCACGACGTTGTCCAGGAAGTCACGATCATGACTCACCACCAGCAGCGTGCCGCCGAAATCGACCAGCAGACTTTCGAGCAATTCCAAGGTCTCTGCATCGAGGTCATTGGTCGGCTCGTCGAGCACCAGCACGTTGGCCGGTTTGGTGAACAGCCGGGCGAGCAAGAGCCGGTTGCGCTCCCCTCCGCTCAGCACCCGCGCGGGCGTGCGGGCGCGATCGGGCTCGAACAGGAAGTCCTCCAAGTAGGAGATCACGTGCTTGCGCTTGCCGTCGACCGTCACGTGGTCGTTCCCCTCCGCCACATTCTCCATCACGGTCTTGTTGCCGTCGATCTGCGCGCGCAGCTGGTCGAGATACACCACCTCCAGGCGCGTGCCAAACTTCAGCTCCCCCGCCGTCGGTTTGAGCTCACCCAGCAACAGCTTCACCAGCGTCGTCTTCCCCGCACCGTTGGCGCCCAGGATACCGATCTTGTCGCCGCGGTTGATCAGCAGCTCCAACCCGCGCACCGGCGTCACGTCACCAGGCCCTGGATACGCAAACTCCACGCCGATGGCCTCAACCACCCGCTGACCGCTGCGGTCCGCCTCGCTCACCCGCATGGTCGCGCTGCCCTGCAGCTCGCGCCGGGCCCTGCGCTCCGAGCGCAGTTCCTTCAGCCGCGCCACGCGCCCCTGATCACGGGTGCGCCGGGCCTTGATGCCACGGCGGATCCAGGCCTCTTCCTGCGCCAGCAACTTGTCCTGCTGCGCCCACTCGCGCTCCTGCACCTCGAGCCGCGCCTCGCGCCGCTCGAGAAAGGTGTCATAGGGGCAGTCCCAGTTGGTCAGGATCCCGCGGTCCAGCTCCACAATGCGGGTGGCGAGTTTCTTCAGGAACGCGCGGTCGTGGCTCACAAAGAACAAAGCCAGTCCGCTCTCCAAGAGGAAGGACTCGAGCCACTCGATGCTGGCGATGTCGAGGTGGTTGGTCGGCTCATCGAGCAGCAGCAGGTCCGGCGCGCTCGCCAAGGCCTGCGCCAGCAGCACGCGGCGTTTGAGTCCGCCGGACAACGATTCAAAGTCGGCCGTCGGCGTGAGCGACATGCGCTCCATCACGTTTTCGATCCGCACCTCCTGCTCCCACTCCTCCTCGTGGTCGTGCAGCGGCACGAGACCCGCGGCGACCACGTCGTGCACCGTGCCCTGCACATCCGCCGGGCTGTCCTGCGGCAGCCGGGCGATGCGCGTGCCTGGCGCTCGCACGATGGAGCCCCGATCCGGCAACATGTCGCGGGCCAGCAGCTTCATGAAGGTCGATTTGCCACTGCCGTTGCGCCCCACCAAACAGACCCGCTCGCCCGCATCGACCTGCAGATTGACTGCATCGAGCACGGGCGGCCCGCCAAAGGCATGGGAGAGGTCGTTGATGGTCAGCAGCGGCATGGATTGAAAAACAGAGCCCGCCACGCTGCCAGCGACGCCCCGCCCAATGCCAGACAGATCTGCGGGCGCAGCTCCACCGCAGATTTGAACCGCAGATCACGCTGATAGGCGCAGATACCGTGGGGCAACGTGGCATTGAACCGCGAAGAGACGCGAAGCCACGCCACCGCAACACCGCGTCCAGATCGCCGCGCTCGCGGGACGGGAACCACGTTCTCGCGAACCATCGAGGAACGCCAATCGACGCTGATTTTCGCTGATTGGTATGAGCGCAGATTAGCGCCTATCCGCGTTCCCAAGCATGTTCTGCCCCGTCAGTCGGAGCTTCAGCGAAGGCGGGCCTCACGGCATCTGCGCCCATCCGCGCCATGTGCAGTTAAACCACGTTCTCCACTCCACCGCAGCACCGCGTCCGGATCGCCGCGTTCGCGGGACATGCGGGTCGCGGTCCACCTCAAGGCCGCCAGGTGGACGCCGACGGCGTCACGCTGCCTCTCAGCCACCATACCCCTCCGTGGATTCTGTGCCCTTGCTTCGGCACTTCGTCTCTCAGATGTCGCTGCGCTCGGTAGTGGTTAAAGAGATCCCGTCCTCACGGCATCTGCGCCCATCCGCGCCATCTGCGGTCAAAGCCTCCGTGCCTCGCGGGTTTCACTCGTTGCCATTTCGGTAATAAAGCCGGCCACGCGGCACGGGTTTCACCGACCAGGTTCCGCTGGCGACGAGGTCGCGCAAGGGCGTTTCGTCGACCGGCACGTTGTCCCACCAGAGGCCGGTCATGAGCACGGCGAAGGGGCGCTCCTCGGCGAGGAACTGCGCCACCGAGCGATCCGGCGCCGCGCTGCCGGTGATGGCGTTCACCGCCTCGATGCCGCGGCAACGATCCCGCCCCAAATACACTTCGTAGGTCGACGCGCCGTAACCCACCAACACATGCCGCCCGTCGTCCGGCCAGACTTCGGCCAGCGCCTGCGCCGTGGTCGAAACTGGCAGCACGGCCGGACGCGCCGCCAGCCGCGCCCGCGCCGGCCACCACCAGACCATCAGGACCAGCGCGCCCACCACCCAGATCATCCGCAACCCGCTGCGGGCCCGCGCGGGGATCCGTGGCGCGACCTGGCCGAGCCCCCAACCCACCACGGCCAAGGCTCCCGCCAGCACCGGCAGCAGATAGGTGTCCTTGGCCAGCACGACCAAACCCGGACCGACCACCAGCAAGCCTCCGCCCAATAACCACCACGCGCCTGGCTCGGCACTTGGCACCCGCTCCCGGATCAACAGGGCCAGCACGGCCAGCACCGCCGCCAACCCCACGCCGAAACCCAATCCCGCCGACGGTCGCCAATACTCCACCAGCACCTCCGCCGCATGGGTCAGGTTCCAAACCACATGCTTCAGCATCGCGCCGGGGTTGCTCGCCCAAGCTTCCGTCAATGAAGTCGCGCCGGGAAAATCCTCCGCAATGATCTCCGGATAGCGCGCGTAGGGGTCGAAGTTGCTCAGCCCCCGCACCGTCACCTCGCGCACCGCATAGTGCTGCTGAAAGGCAAACCACCCGCGATGCCCCACGCCTCCCCAGGAGCTGCCCTTCACCACCACGCCAATGGCCAGCACCAACAGCAAGGCCGCCCCCACCGCGGCCACCTGGACCGCCGGTTGGGCCGCCTCGCCGCGTATCCAACATTCACGCACCCGGCATCCGTCGCGCCACCAGCGCCAACCGAGTCCGGCGAGCACCACGGGCAAGGCGAACTGGTAATCCTGCCGATACGCCACCGCCCACGTCAGCAGCAACACCCCCAGCAGCGGCCAGCGATCGATCAACGCGAGCGCCGCGAGGAACCACATCCACGCCGCCAGATAAACCATCGACGGATACTCCAACTGAAACCACGTCGCGCTCCACGCCAGCACCGCCGCCACCGCCGCGGTCGGATTCCGCCACAGCCGCACCAGCGCGAGATAAAGCATCACGGCCACGCCGAGCTTCACCAGCGCGTGTTGCCAGATCACGGTGTGCCCGGCGTCGCCAAACCACGACAGCACGCCGTAGTTCACCACGTAACCCGGCCCCGTATGCAACTCACCAAAGCTGCCGCGTCCCTCCGCCCAGTCCGCGCCCCGGCCGGCGAAATTCGCCTCGTCCCACATCGGCCAGTCCGTCGTCTGCAACCAGCCGCTCAACAACCACGCCTGCGCCGCGACCACGATCAGCGCGCCGATCACCACCCGCCGTGGCGTCGCCGCCGCGACGTCCGCCAGCAGCACCTCGCCGACTCGACTCCCGCCCCGCCACGTCGCCGTCGCCGCCCGGGCCATCCCCTGCCCAAACGCCGCCGGCACCACTCGATGCCAACGATCCCGTTCCCGCACCGCCGGAAACCGCGCCAACCCAACCCGCAGCACGATCACGCCAACCGCCGCCGCCAGCCACCAGCCCCACGCCCGGCCGCGCGCGTGCCGCAAGGGTCCGCCGAGCCCAAACCACACCTGCACGTCGTCCGATCCCACCGCCGCCGTGGCCTCAAACCACTCGCCGGCATCGTGCCACGAATCGACCTGCAGCCGCGGCGTGACCGCCGAGCGCGGGAAGCGCGCGATCACCCGCCCCGTCGCCGACTCCAGCCACGGCACGCCGACCGCAAACGCACCGCCTGTCGTCATCGGATCCAATCGCAGCGTGAAGATCGGCGCCCGCGGCACCGTAAACCCGATCACCGTCTCCGGCATGCCCGGCACGAGCTCCCGCACGCTGACATCCCCCGCCCACAGTCCCTGCCCGACATCGAAGTAAAGCTCCGCCCGCGACACCTGCTCCACCCGCAAGGGGACTCGCAGCACGTTGGGGTTGTGCGCGTCGATCCAGTCCAAGCGTCCGCACCACCCGGCCATCGCCAGCAACGCAGCCGCCAACACCGGCAGCAGCCGGGCAAGCAAACGCTGGTGGGCATCGGACAAGAACATCGCCGCGACGTTGGCAGCCTCCCCCACCCGGTCAACGCGCACGTGGCGGAAGGCCTGACCACTAAAACTATGAACCGCTACCGAGCGCAGCGACATCTGAGAGACGAAGTGCCGAAGCAATGACGCAGATGGGGCGGGACAAGTTTTTCAGGAGAACGCTGATATGCGCTAATCTTCGCTCATACCTATCAGCGAAAATCAGCGTCGATTAGCGTTCCTCAGTTGGTCTCTTGATCTGCGATTCCAGGCGAGCGCTGTGGTTCTAATCTGGAATCGCCTCTCCGCACTGAACGGAAACCACCGCCTTCCGTGTCCCGCCCTTGCGGGGGACCTCCGGGCCATGTTCTGTTCGGCCTTTCATGAAACGCGCTTTGTTCTTCAGTGGCGGCTGGCCCGGCCACGTTCCCGAAACCTTTACCCAACTGTATGCCGACGCGCTCACCGCGCATGGCTTTGAGTGCCAGCTCGAGACCGAGACCGCCTGCCTCACCCGGCTCGATCTCACCACCTTCGATCTCATCGTGCCTAACTGGACGATGGGCGAATGGACCAAGGAGGAATCCCAGGCCCTCCGCGACGCGGTCGCTGGCGGCGTAAACCTCGGCGGCTTCCACGGCGGCCTCGGCGACGCCTTCCGCGGCGACGTGGAGTTCAAGTGGATGGTCGGCGGCATGTTCGTTTCGCACCCGCACATCGGCGACTACGAGGTGCACGTGACCGACCCCGAGCACGTCATCATGCAGGGCATCCCGGCCGACTTCACCTACACCTCCGAGCAATACTACATGCTCATCGACCCGGGCGTGCACGTGCTCGCCGAGACCACCTACGTGTGGGAAGGCCAGTCCGTGCCCATGCCCATCGCCTGGATCAAACACTGGGGCCAGGCCCGCGTCTTCTACGGCGCCCTCGGCCACGAACCCAAGGAATTCGCCACCAGCCCCCACGCCTTCGACCTCAACGTCCGCGGCCTCCGCTGGGCCGCCGGCGACCTGAACTGAAATTCAATTCTCAACCACAGATTTCACAGAGGACACCGAACCACTCCAACCCTTGGGAAACCGCAGATATCACAGATAAACGCAGATCCACTCCACCGAAACCCTGCCTCTCAGCCTCTGTGATAATCTGTGTCATCTGTGGTTAAAAAAACCTGCCTCTCAGCCCGTCTTTTCCATGTCCGACTCCCCCACCAAGATCGCGCTCATCGGCTGCGGTAACATCTCGAAGGCCTACTTCGAGGGCTGCGCCAACTACCCCATCCTCGACCTCTGCGCCGTGGCCGACCTCAACGTCGACCTTGCGAAAAAGACCGCGGCCGAACGCGGCCTCGCCTTCGGCGGCTCCGTCGACGAGCTGCTCGCCCGCGACGACATCGAGATCGTGGTCAACCTCACCATTCCCGGTGCCCACGCCGAGGTGAACCGCCGCGTGCTCGCCGCCGGCAAACACGTCTACTGCGAAAAACCCTTCGCCCTTTCCGCCGACGACACCGCCGCCGTCGTGGCCGAGGCTGCGTCCGCCGGCCTGCGCGTCGGCAGCGCGCCCGACACCTTCCTCGGCGCCGGCCTGCAGACCGCCCGCAAACTCATCGACGACGGTGCCATCGGCACGCCCGTCTCCGCCACCGGCTTCATGCTCTGCCCCGGCCACGAGGCCTGGCACCCGAATCCGGATTTCTACTACAAACACGGCGGCGGCCCCATGTTCGACATGGGCCCCTACTACTTCACCGCCATGGTCAACCTCTTCGGTCCCGTCGCCCGCGTGAGCGGCGTTGCCCGCAAGACCTTCGCCGAGCGCACGATCAAGAGCGAGCCACGCCAGGGCCAGACCATCACCGTCGATGTGCCGACCCATTTCTCGACCACGCTCGAATTCGCCAGCGGTCCCGTCGGCACCTTCGTCCTCAGTTTCGACGTGCCCAAGACCACCCTGCCCCACATCGTGGTGCACGGCACCGAGGGCACCCTGCGCGTCTGCGATCCCAACTGGTTCGACCTCCCCTGCTTCCTGGCCAAGGCCGGCAGCATGGACTTTGAGGAAGTGCCCATGACGCACGCCACCGGCCGCGCCCGCGGCAGCGGCGTGGCCGACCTCGCCACCGCCCTGCGCAGCGGTCGCCCGCATCGCGCCAACGGCCAGCTCGCTCACCATGTCGTCGAGCTCATGGAAGCCGCCACCCGCAGCGGCGCCGAAGGCCGCCACATCACGATCGAGTCGAGCTGCGAGCGGCCCGCCGCCCTCCCGACCGACCTCGCCGGCAGCAGCTTCGAAAACTGAAGGCAGGATTAGGGAAACGCGGATAGCCGCTCATCTTCGCTCATCTTCATCAGCGAAGGTCAGCGCCGATGAGCGTTCCACTGCGGCCTGATGGATCCGCCCGCGCCTGAGTTATTTGTGCGCCGCGGGAGCCTCGGCGGCACAGCACGACTGTCCGAATTTCTTCGCGCTTTCATCGGGTGAGGGCACCAACAGCCTAGCGCTTTCCCCTCCCCGCCATTCCGACCAATGAAACGTCTCCCCGCCGTCCTGGCCGTTTCGCTGGTCACCAACCTGCTGCTGGCCGCGGCTTGGTGGTCCGCTCCTCCCCCGTCCTCCGCGGCATCGAACACCGCCGATGCCGCGATCGCATCGCCGTCGAAAACTGACGCTCCCGCGTCCGCCACCACCCCGGCCTCGCCCCCACCGCCCCAGACGTGGGCCGAGCTCACCGACGGCATCGACGACAACCCGGCCGACGATGTCCGGCTCGTCGAACGCCTGCGGGCGGCCAACTTCGACGACGATACGATTCGGGACCTGCTCTGGCGGCGCATCAAAGACCGCTACGTCGATCGCGAGGTCGCCTTGATCGAGGCCCAACCGCGACCGGAGTATTGGAGCCAGCGCTATACCATCACCATGCGCGGTCCGCTGGAACAACGCGCCGCGCTGCGCCAACTGCGCCTCGAACAAAACGCCCAGCTCGACGCCCTGCTCGGCCCCGCCGCGGAATCCGCCGAAGATCGCCGCGCCCGCGAACGCCGCTTCGGCCCCTTGCCCCGGGAAACCGCCGAGAAACTGAAGGACCTTTTTGCCGACTACCGCGACCTCGCCGCCGAAGCGCGCGCCGAAATGAATGGGTTCTCCCTCCCCTCCGACCGCGAGGATCTCGCCCTCATCGAGGAAGCGCGCATGGCCGATCTCGCCGCCTTGCTTACGCCCGAACAACTGGAGGCCTACCTCGTGCGTTCGGGACCGGTCGGCAGCCGCCTGCGCCAAACCCTCACGGAATTTGCCCCCACCGAAACCGAGTTCCTATCCCTCTACGCGCTGCAGAACGCCTTCGAACAACAATGGGGCACGAGCGGTCCGGGGATGAGTCGCGAGCAACGCCAGGCCGTAATCGCCGCCCGCCAGGAACTCGACGCCCAGATTGCCGCCACTCTCGGGCCTGAGCGCTACGCCGACTACCAGGTGCTCACCCACCCCCAATACCGCTTCACCAAACAACTCACCGACCGGCTGGGCCTCCCCGCCGAAAACGCCCGCGCGGCCGCCCAACTCCAAATGGATACCACCGCGCGCATGCGCGAACTTTTCTCCAATCGGGACCTCGCGCCAAACGCCCGAATCGAGCAACTCGCCGCCCTGCAACAATCGGTGCGCGATTCCCTCCAACCCTTGCTGACCGCCGACGGTCTCGCCGCCTACGAAGGCTCCGGCGTCGGCCAGTGGATCAGCCGCATGGTGCCGGTCGCCCCACCACCGCAAGGAGGCAACTGACCATGCGCACGACCCTTTCCGTTCTCCTGGCCGCCTCCCTCCTCGCCAACGGAGTGATCGCTTGGCGCCTTTGGGCCGCCCACCAACCTGCCGCCACCGAACTATTTGTCGCTCCAGCCCCCGCGGCCCCCGCAACGCCGCCTCCGCCACCACCGCCCCCCCTCGGCGAACAACTTCGCACCGACGACCCCGCCGAACTCACCGCCCGATTGCGCGCGATCGGCCTGCCGCCCTCGCTGCTCAACGCCGTCGTCTCCAACCGCCTGCACCGCGCGCTGAACCACCGCTTGCGCGATCTCCGCAACGAAAACAGCGAGGACGGTTATTGGACCGGCACGCCGGACCTCAACCCCGACCAGCGGCGCGCCATCATCCAGCTGCAGAGCGAAATCGAAACCCAACTCCGCGAACTGCTCGGCGACGACTACCGCAACGACCCGATTCGCATCGCCGAATTGCAGCGCCGTTACGGTCCGATTGATCCCGCCAAGCTGCCGCGTCTCGAAGCCATCATCAGCGATTACCAAAGTCTCGCGGCCAGCTACACCGTCACAATGTTTGAACTCCCCGGTGACGTCGAAACCCTCACCCTGATCCAACAGGAGCAGCAACGGGACCTCGCCGCCCTGCTCAGCCCGAGCGAACTGTTGGAGTTCAATGTGCGCAACGACCCTGCGGCCCATCGACTGCGCCAAAGCCTCGGGGTCATGCAACCAACCGAAGCTGAGTTTCGCCAACTCCTGCCCCTCTGGCAGCAAATGCCCGTCGGCAACGAACCGCGCCGCGTGATGAACACCGTGGCAGCCAGCTCGCCCGAAGAACTCGCCGCCCGCGAAGCCCTCATCGCCCAAGTCAGCACCCTCTTCGGTCCCGAACGCGCCGCCGCGCTCAACCAGGCTCTCACCCCGCAGGCCTCCATGGAAAACGCCTTCGCCGCCCGCGTCGGCCTGCCGGCCAGCGCCGCCCGCAGCCTCTACCACACGCGTCTCGCCGCCCAGGAACTGTTGCAGACGTCCTCCGGCAACCCCGCCGCCGCCACCCAGGCTCAAACCATGCTGGATGAAATCACCGCCACGATCGACGCCGACAACCTGACACTCTACCGCAACGTTTTCGGCGGCTGGATCAACGGACTCGAGTCACTCGCCTCCACCCCGCCCTCGCCGCCCACGCCCGACGCCGGTGGTTGACCCCGCGGACCTCACCCGCAGCCGGACCGCTGATCTTCGCTCAGCAAGTTCAGCGAAGATGAGCGTTTCCTTTCAGGTCCGCCCGATGCCGTATTTGCGATCCAGCGAATATTTGCCGGGGCCGAGCAGGAAGAGGGCGAGGAAGCTGAACGCGAAGAGGAACGCCGTCTCGCCGCCGTGCGGCGCGCGAAAGCCAAAGTGATGAAACAACCCCCAGGCCACGAACATCGCGATCGACAGTCCCAAGGCATGCAGCCGCGTCGCGATGCCCAGCATGATCGCAAAACAGCCAAAGGTCTCCAGCCACGTGACGAGCACATAGCTCAGCTCACTCGAAATCCCGATGAGATCGGGGAAGCTGTGAAACTCCTTCTTCGCCCCGGCCAACGAAAACCAGTTGGGCAAGCCCGCGGCCTCGTCCTGCCAACCGGTCAATTTGCCCCAACCGTGGTAACGCACCATCACGAAGGGCAGCGCCAGCCGCAGCACCAACAAACCGAGATCCGCATTGAGTGGCAGGAAGGAGAGACCAAAGACCTTTTTCATGGGGCAAAGCAGCTTGAGGGCGGGAAACGACGTGAGCTTGGCAGACCCACCCCCGCGAGCAACCCCGCCCGCGAACATTGTTGAGCACCGCAGGCACAAATGGAGACAAGCGCAGATGGTGCATCCCGCTTTCGCGGGACCGGCGTCGGCGTCCACCGGGCGGCTTGAGGTGGACCGCGACCTCCGGACGCGGTGCTGCGGTGGAGTGGAGAACGTGGTTCAACCGCAGATGATGCGGATGGGCGCAGATCAGGTAGAATGGATGCCGAGGGGCAGATGGGTTTTTAACCACAGATGTCACAGAGGGGCACAGAGGGTGGGTCGGCTCTGTGTTCATCTGTGTCATCTGTGGTCCAATCTCGTTGCCTCTCCGCATCTGCGATTATCTGCGTGATCTGCGGTTATGTCCTCAGTCGTGTTGAACCGCAGATGACGCGGATGGGCGCAGATCAGGTAGAATGGATGCCGAGGGGCAGGTAGGTTTTTTTAACCACTACCGAGCGCAGCGACATCTGAGAGACGAAGTGCCGAAGCAAGGTCACGGAGGAGCACAGAGGATGAGGAGGCTCTGTGTTCATCTGTGTAATCTGTGGTCCAATCTCGTTGCCTCTCCGCATCTGCGATCATCTGCGTGATCTGCGGTTATGTCCTCAGTCGTGTTGAACCGCAGATGACGCGGATGGGCGCAGATGCTGAGAGGGCAACGATTCGCCGGCGGAGACCACCGCGTTCGCGGCCTCCGGACGCGGTTTTGCGAGGGAGTGGCTTCGCGTCCCTTCGCGCCCTTCGCGGTTCCACACCACGTTGCCGCACGGTATCTGTGTAACATGCGGTTAATCCCCGCGTTGCCTCGCAGCATCTGTGTCACTCGCGCGCCTCGGGCTCAGAAGCGGTGAGGCCCCGCAGGGGAACGCTAATCTACGCTGATCATCACTGATCATTGTTGATCCAGATAAGCGCAGATGAGCGCAGATCAGCGTTCCCTTCCCCTCCCTTCCACAAGCTCACCGGATTTGGAACACCTGACGGTCGCGCTGGCAAAGTCCGGCCCGGTGCGCATTGGTTTTCAGGTCCATGCCTCCGGTTCTGCTCCTCATCATCGGTCTCATCGTGCTCACGCTCGGCGCGGAATTGCTCGTGCGGGGCGCCGCCGCACTCGCGTTGCGACTCGGCCTGACGCCGTTGGTGGTCGGCCTGACCGTGGTCGCCTTCGGCACCAGCGCGCCGGAACTGGTCGTGTCTCTGCAAGCCGCCCAACGCGATGCCGCCGCCATCGCGGTGGGCAACGTCATCGGCTCCAATCTCTGCAACCTCGCCCTCATCATGGGCCTGTGCGCGCTCTGCCGGCCGCTCATGGCGAGCCACTCCGTCATCCGCCGAGAGGTGCCCTTGCTCATCGGCGCGACCGTGCTCGCGGCGGTCTTTCTCTTCAACGACCACCTCGCCATCTGGGAGGCCGCCGTGCTCTTCGTCGGCCTCATCCTCTACACCTGGCTCACCCTGCGCCGCGCTGCCGACGACCCGGACCAACATCTCGGCGAAGACGTCCCCGCCCCCACCAGTTTGCCCAAGGCCACCGTGCTCAGCCTCGTCGGACTTGGCCTGCTCCTCTACGGCTCCGATCTCTTCGTCGATGGCGCCGTCATCCTCGCCCGCGACTGGGGCTGGAGTGAAACCCTCATCGGCCTCACCATTGTCGCGGTCGGCACCAGCCTGCCCGAGCTCGCCATCTCCCTCGTCGCCGTGCTCAAGGGCGAAAACGATGTCGCCATCGGCAACCTCGTGGGCTCCTCGCTCTTCAACCTGCTCGGCATCCTCGGCGCCACGGGTCTCGCCGCCGGCGGCACCATCGCGCACCTCAACCTCCTCGATCTCGGTGTGCTCCTGGCGATCACCATCGCCGTCCTGCCCCTGGTGCACACCGGCGGCCGCATCAACCGGTGGGAAGGTGCGGCCCTCCTGCTCGCCTACGGGGCCTACACCGGCTGGCTGGTGGTGCACAACGTCGGCTGAGCACGCGGGGCCGCCCCGTTTTCATTCCCAGCCTCGCCTCGCGGCCCTCGACTTGCTCGAATTGCCCGCATGCAGGTGCTTCCCCCCACCGAAAATCCCGAGGACCTCGGCCCCTTCCAGTTTGGCGTGCTGGTGCTCTCGCTGGTGTTGCTGGCCGGTCTCGGCGCCGAACTCGTCTTCGACGTGCCCGAAGAAATCCGCCGGCTGGTCTTCTACATCGACACCACCATCTGCGGACTCCTCTTCGTCGATTTCGCCATCCGCTTCGGTCAGGCCGAATCCAAACTCCGCTTCATGAAATGGGGTTGGTTCGACCTCTTGGCCGCCATCCCCGCCATCGAGACCTTCCGCATCCTGCGCGTCGTGCGTGTCGTGCGCGTGCTCATCGCCATCCGCTCCTTTCGCCGACTCTACCACATCCTGTGGGACAACAAGGCCAGCGCCGGCCTCACCGGCGTGTTGGTCCTCACCTTTCTCGTGATCTCGTTCGGCTCCACCGGCGTGCTCATCGCGGAACTCGATGAACCCGGCGCAAATATCCACACCGCCAACGACGCGCTCTGGTGGAGCATCACCACCACCACCACCGTGGGTTATGGCGACAAATACCCCGTCACCACCGCCGGCCGCATCATCGCCACCTTCCTCATGATCGCGGGCATCGGCATGTTCGGCACGCTCAGCGGTGTCGCCGCCAGCATCTTCCTCGGCAAAAACGACGACGAGCCCGCCTCCCGTGACGCCCAACGCCGCATGGTCGCGCAACTCGAGTCGATCCAGACCGAACTCAAGGACCTGCGTGCGCGCCTGCCCGCAACGCCCCCCGACGATCCTACCAAACCGGCATGAAACCGATCGCCGCCATCGCCCGCCGCGGCTGCCTGGCGCTTTGCCTTATGTCTTCCCCCGCCGCCTCGGCCGACGACGCGCTCTTCGCCTACCCACCGGAGCCCCTCACCGACAGCGCCCCGCTCGTCAGCACCGCCGACGGCGTGACGGTTACGGACCACGTGTTCGCGCCCTATCCCGGTCAGCCCGATCACGCGCCCCTGCGCGTCACCATCGTGCGCCCGACGCAAGCGCCCGACTCCGCCCCCGGCCTGCTGTGGGGACATTGGCTGGGTGAGCCGGAGACCTCGCACCGCCAGCAATACCTCGACGAAGCCCGCGCCTGGGCGCGCGACCACAGCGCCACCTCCGTGCTCGTCGACGCCTTGTGGTCCGACCCACGTTGGTATCGCGACCGCGACCTCGCCAACGACTTCGCGCACGGCGTGAAACAGGTGATCCTTTTCCGGCGCGCCATGGACCTGCTGCTCGCCCAGCCCGGCGTGGATCCCGACCGCACCGCGTTCGTCGCCCACGACTACAGCGCGATGTATGGCAGCATCGCGCTCGCCGTCGACCCCCGCATCCGCCACGCCGTCTTCATCGCCGCCGCCCCCGAGCTGCGTGACTGGGCCTTCTACGTCACCCGCCCCGCCGACCTCGACGCCTACCTCGCGGAGAACCGCCCGCTGCACCTGCCCGACTACCTCGCGCGCCTCGGCGACCGCTCCATCCTGCTGCAATGGGCCGAAGAGGATTTCTACATCCCGTCCGCGCGCCGCGAGGCGTTCGTCACCGCCCTCGCCGCCGAGGCCACCGTCAAAATCTACCCCGGCGCCGGGCACGAAATGAACGCACCCGACACCATTCGCGCCGACCGCACCACCTGGCTGGCGCAGGCACTCATTAAAAAGTAGCCACGCCCCCCCGCACCGCGGCGGTCCCCGACGGCGTCGCGTTGCCTCTCAGGTTTTGAACCGCTACCGAGCACAGCGACATCTGAGATGACGAAGCGCCGAAGCAAGCGCACAGAAAACACAGAACAGCCGCCCGTCCGCGTTCATCCGTGTCCATGCGTGGTCAAAAAAACATCCGCGCCATCTGCGGTTAAAACCACGTTCTCCACTCCACCGCAGCACCGCGTCCGGATCGCCGCGCTCGCGGGACAGGGATCACGTTCCCGCGAACCATCGAGGAACGCTATTCGACGCTGATTTTCGCTGATTGGTATGAGCGAAGATTAGCGCCTATCAGCGTTCCCAAGCATGTTCTGCCCCGTCAGCCGGAGCTTCAGCGAAGGCGGGCCTCACGGCATCTGCGCCCCTCCGCAGCACGGCATCCGGATCACCGCGATCGCGAGTCACGTCCCCAGCCTACGGCGTCAGGTGGTAGCGCACCTTCTCCGCGAGCTGTTCCACCGCGTCGCATACCGCTTCGCGCACGCTGAGCTCCTGCCGCTCCACCCGCGCATCCCGCCCATCACCGCGCACGGTGATGATGCGTTCCAGACCCTCCACGGTCTTCAACCGAAACGTCATCTCGCACTCGTAGCGCACATGCGTGACCAGCAGCGGCCCATCCGGCAAACGCCGCAACAGGTCGTGTTCGACCAGCTCCAGCGTGTAGTCGGCCTTGGGGGATCCGGTGAACACCGCGCCAAACAACTCCCCCACCTTGACCCGTTCTTTCGGAAAGGTGTCGCCGATCTCCAACGCGAGGATCGCGAAATCAAAATCCAAAAACACCTCCGGGATCGGCTCCGTTTTCGGCCGGATCGCCGGCGGACCACCCCCGGTGCTCACGGTTTGCAGGCAACCGGTCAGCAGCAGGATCGACGCCGCGACCAAACAAACAACCAGGGCTTTCAGACGAAACGGGGCGGACACAAGAGGGTGGGATCGCCGAAGCCCGCCGTGGTTCCAAACCACTTTTGCGGCGCCGCCAAACTTTTCTGTAACCCCGCGCCATGCTGCCGTGTTCCTCTCCTTGACAATCTACAGGAAAGGCGCCTCTCCTGTCGATTATCTAGGAAAGACCTTCAACCATGGCCAAAGACAAATCCGACCTCCTCCAAGGCACCCTCGACATGCTCATCCTGAAGGCGCTGCAGCTGCAGCCCATGCACGGATTCGGCATCAGCGTGCGCATCCGCCAGATCTCCGCCGACGTCCTGCGCGTCGAGCAGGGTTCGCTCTATCCGGCGCTCTACCGCCTCGAGGAACAGGGTTGGATCAAGGCCGACTGGGGCGTCTCCGAAAACAACCGCCGCGCTCGTTTCTACGAGATCACCAAACTCGGCCGCAAACAGCTCGAGAAGGAAACCGCCAACTGGTCCCGCCTCTCCGACGCCGTCAACGCCGTCCTCACCGCCAAACTCGAGGACCTCGGATAATTCCTACCACCGATGAACACGGATACCCCCAGGTCCAAACCAGATTCCTCCTGCTACTCCTGCGGCGCGTAGCCGGTAGGCGAAGCCATCCGTGTCCATTGCTTCGGCACTTCGTCTCTCAGATGTCGCTACGCTCGGAAGTGGTTAAAAAAATCCTGCCCCTCAGCCCATGAGCAAACTCTCTGGCCTCCGCACCCGCCTCCGGCGCGCCTTCCAGCGCCGCGCGATGGACCAACAACTCCTCGACGAAATGAAAGATCACCTCGAACGCGAAACCGCCCGCCGCATCGCCCTCGGCGAAGATCCCGCCACCGCCCGCCGTCGCGCCGCCGCCGACTTCGGCTCGGTCGACGCCCGCGCCGAGGAGGTGCGCGAAGCCCGGCTCGGTTCCTGGCTCGACCAGCTCGGGCAGGACATGCGCTACGCCGCGCGACAACTGCGCAAGGCCCCCGGCTTCACCTTCGTCGCCGTCGCCACCCTCGCGATCGGCATCGGCGCGACCACCGCCATCTTCAGCGGCGTCGACGCCGTACTCTTGCGCTCACTCCCCTACCCGGAGCCCGACCGTCTGGTGCGGGTCTTTGAGACCACCCCCAAAGGCGGCGCCAATACCGTCGCCGGCGGCTCCTTCATCGACTGGCGCGATCATCAGACCCAGTTCGATGCGCTCTGCATCTGGGCCGGCGACCAGCTCGACCTGACCGGCATGGGCGATCCCGAGAAGATCGCCGCCGTCACCATCTCCAACGAATTCAGCGAGGTGCTCGGCATCCGCCCCCTGATCGGACGCGACTTCAGGCCGGCCGACGACCAGGTCGGTGGCCAGAACAACGTGGTCATGCTCACCGAGGGTTTCTGGCGCACGCGCTTTGGCGGCTCGCCCACTGCGCTCGGCCAGACCCTCACCCTCAACGGCAGCCCGCACGAGATCATCGGGGTGATGCCCGGCGGCACCTGGCATGACCCATCGGTGCAACTCTTCGTGCCGCACGTGCTCACCCCCAACAACTACCGCACCAGTTTTGATGTGCACATGGCTCAGGTGTTTGGCCGCCTGAGCCCCACCGCCTCCGTCAGCAGCGCCAACGCGGAACTCAACGCCATCAAGGCCAACCTCAACCCCGGCTACCCGGATTGGATGCGCAGCTGGGGCGTAGGGGTGGAGCCACTACGGGACAAGCTGGCGGCCAATCCCCGGCCCTTCCTGCTCATGATGCTGGGCGCCACCGCCCTCGTGCTGCTCATCGCCTGCGCCAACGTCGCCAACCTGCTGCTCGCCCGGTCCGCCACCCGCCAGCGGGAAATCGCCGTGCGCGCCGCGCTCGGCGCCAGCAGCGCGCGCATAGTCCGCCAAGTCCTCACCGAGAGCGCGCTCCTTGCCTGCCTCGGCGGCGCCGCCGGCCTGCTCGTGGCGTTCGCCTGCATCCGTGTGCTGACCGTGGCCAGCGCCGACTTGTTGCCCGCCACCATGTCGCCCCAGCTCGATTGGCGTGTGCTCAGTTTCGCCCTTGGCACCAGCATGCTGACGGGCCTCTGCTTCGGCATCTTCCCGGCCCTGCGCGCGCGCCGGCCCGACCTCAACACCACCCTGAAGAGTGGCAACACCGGCGCCACCGACGGCGCGCGCTCGCGCAGCCAGAGCGGCCTCGTCATCGCCGAAATCGCTCTCACCGCCGTGCTGCTCATTGGCACCGGCCTGCTCGTGCGCGGCATGGTTCGCACGGTCACGGCTGACCCCGGCATCACGGCGGAAAACTTGCTCACGTTTGAACTTACCCCGCCCTACTCCGGCAACTACGGCCCGCAGGAATCGCGCACCGAGTTTCTCAACCGGGTGCGCACGGAGTTGCAGGCAGTGCCGGGCGTCATCGCCGCGGCCAGCGCCGACGACCTGCCCTTCGGCAGCGGCGGCCAAGGCTACTTCGTGAGCCAGGAGGAAAAGCCCGAGACCCGCCAGGACCTGACCGCGCGCATCAAATACGTGTCCGAGGACTACTTTGACACGCTCGGCATGCACCTCGTGCGCGGCCGCTGGCTCACCGCCGACGACAACCGTATCGGCGCTCCTCCCGCAATCGTTATCAACGAAACCATGGCCCGCGTGCTCTACGGCGCCGACGTCAATCCGCTCGGCCGCCTCGTGCACGCCCGCAACCAACCCTGGGAAGTGGTCGGCATCGTGGCCGACGCCCGCACCGAGCGCCTGCACCTGCCGCCTCAGCCGATGTTCTACGCGCCTCAGGTCGAGTTCGTCTGGAACTCCGGCTACATCGTGCGCACACAGGGCGACCCGTCGTCCTACGCCGGCGCCATCGCCGCCGCCATCCATCGCCTCGATCCCAACCTGCCGCTGGCCAACGTGCAGACCGTCGAGCACGCCATGGCCGCAGCCCTCGGTCCGCAACGGCTCACCCTCAAACTGATCGGCGTGTTCGCCGTCGTCGCGCTCCTGCTCGCCGCCATCGGCCTCTATGGCGTCATGGCCTTCGCGGTCGCCAACCGCCGCCGCGAACTTTCCATCCGCGTCGCCCTCGGCGCCGCCCGCGCCGACATCATGCGCCTCATCCTCCGCCACGGCGGCCGCCTCCTCGCCATCGGCCTCAGCCTCGGCCTGCTCGCCGGTATCGGCGCCGCCCGGCTGGCCGCCAACCTCATGGCCGAAGTGAAGGCCGGCGACCCGCTGGTGTTCGCCGGCGCCGCCCTCGTTCTGGCCGTCGTCACCACCCTCGCCTGCTACCTCCCCGCCCGCCGCGCTGCCAAAGCCGATCCGATCAAAGCCCTCCGCGCGGACTGAGGTAGGGCGGGACCGCTGGGCCCGCCGCAACCCGGACGGCCCGGCGGTCCGTCCCTACCCCCCATTCTTTCACCATTCTCCCATGAGCAAACTCTCCGGCCTCCGCACCCGCCTCCGGCGCGCGTTCCAGCGACGCGCGATGGACCAACAACTCCTCGACGAAATGAAAGACCACCTCGAACAGGAAACCGCTCGCCGCATCGCCTTGGGTGAAGACCCGGTCACCGCCCGCCGCCGCGCCGCCGCTGAGTTCGGTTCCGTTGACGCGCGCATCGAAGAGGTGCGCGAGCACCGGCTCGGCGCGTGGCTCGACCATTTCGGACAGGACCTGCGCTTCGCCGCCCGCGACCTGCGCAAATCTCCCGGCTTCGCCGCCGTGGCCATCCTCACCCTCGCCCTCGGCATCGGTGCCAACACCGCCATCTTCAGCGTGGTCTCCGGCCTGCTGCTCAACCCGCTGCCCTACGCCGATTCCGAACGCATCATGCAGATCGACGAAGCGCCCGCGCCGGGCGCCGCCGGTGGTTCCTGCGGCGGCACCTTCCTCGATTGGCAGAACAGCAACGTCCACTTCGAGTCGATGGCCGCGATCCACGCGATGGCCTTCACCCTCACCGGCCACGGCGACCCTCGCATCATCAACGGCCTCGAAGTTACCCCGGGCTACCTGAGCCTCTTCGGCCTGCGCCCCACGCTCGGCCGCGATTTCCGCCCCGAGGACGATGTCGCCGGCGCCAACGAGAACATCGTCATCCTCAGCCACCGCTTCTGGCAGGAAACCTTCAACGGCGCGCCCGATGTGCTGGGCAAGTTCCTCACCTTCGACGGCGAGGGGTTTGAGATCATCGGTGTGCTGCCGCCCGACGCCCTGCTCGATCCCGACGTGCAATTCCTTTCCCCCACCGGCCTGTTCAACGACCCGCAGAAGCAGACCCGCAACTACCACTACGTCACCACCACCTTCGGTCGCCTCAAACCCGGCGTCGCGCCCGAGACTGCCGCCGCCCAGCTCACCGCCGCCAAGCAAAGCATCAACCACCTCTATCCGGATCGGAAGAAGGAGTGGACCGTCGCCGTGACCTCGCTGCAGGAGAGCATGTTCGGCGGCGCCCGCCAACCGCTCAACCTCCTGCTCTGGTCCGTCGGCGTGGTGCTGCTCATCGCCTGCGCCAACGTCGCCAACCTGCTCCTCGCCAAGACCTCCGCCCGCCGCGGCGAATTGGCCCTGCGGCTCGCGCTCGGTGCCACCAAGGGCCGCATCATCCGGCAGATGCTGACCGAGAGCCTGCTCCTGGCGGTCCTCGGCGGCGCGGCCGGCATCGCGCTGGCCACGGTGGCGATCAATCCGCTCACGGTCTTCATCGGTGTATCCAACATCCAACGACTGGAGATCGGCGTGGACGGCACGGTGCTCGTCTTCGCCCTCGGCGCCTCGGTGCTCACCGGGCTGATCTTCGGCCTGCTGCCGGCGCTGCGCGCCGCCGGCCGCGATGTCGCGGAATCCATCAAGGACGGCGGCCGCAGCGGCAGCGCCGGCAAACGCAAGCGCGCCCAGTCGGCCCTCATCATCGCCGAGACCGGCCTCACCGTCGTGCTGCTCGTCGTCGCCGGTCTGCTCATGCGGAGTTTCTTCAAGGCTTCGTCAGCCGACGTCGGTTTCCAGACCGCCGGCGCCCTCACCTTCCGCCTCAACAACGCCGGCGAAACCGCTCGCACGGTCGACGACCGCATTCGCTTCGCCGATCAGGTCCTGACCGAGCTGCGCGCCATCCCCGGCGTCGAGCGCGCGGGCTTCATCAGCAACATGCCTCTCAACGGCAATCGCTTCTACGGCGACTCCATCCAGCGCGCCGACCGCCTCGAACCCGACAACAACATCGTGGCCGGTTTCGACGCCGTATCGCCGGGTTACTTCGAAGCCATGCGCACACCACTGCTGCGCGGGCGCGACCTCACCGACGCCGACAACCGGGTCGACGCCCCCAAGGTCATGCTCGTCAACCAGTCGGTCATCGACCGTTTCTTCGAGGCGGGGGAGAACCCGCTCGGCCACCACATCCTCTTCAAACGCGAACCCTACGAGATCGTCGGCGTCGTGGCGGACTCCCGCCGCTTCGCGGTGGACAACGAACCCTTCCGGCAGGTCTTCATTCCGCTGGCTCACTTCCCGTGGAGCACCCACTTCGTCGTGCGTGCCCAACTCCCGCCTGAGTCGCTCGGCTCCGCGGTGCGCGCCGCGGTCGCCCGCGTGAACCCCGACCTGCCGATCCACCAATTGCGCACTCTGGAGGACATGGCCGCAGGCACCCTGCAATTCCGCACCATGATGCTCACCCTCCTTGGCCTCTTCGCCGGCGCCGCGCTGCTGCTCGCCTGCGTGGGCATCTACGGCGTCATGGCCTACAGCGTGAACCAACGCACCCGCGAGATGGGCATCCGCCTCGCCCTCGGCGCGGCGGCCCGCGACGTCGTCCGGCTCGTGCTGGGCGACGGCCTGCGCATCATCGGGCTGGGCCTGCTGCTCGGCGCCATCGGCGCCGGCTTCGCCGCCCACCTCGTGCAACTGCAACTCTACGAGGTCGACGCCCTCGATCCCACCACCTACCTCGGCGTCGCCGGGCTGCTCCTGCTGGTCGGCGCCCTCGCCTGCTTCCTCCCCGCTCGCCGCGCGAGCAAGGTCGATCCGATGACCTCGCTGCGCGCGGAGTGAGGCGAACGCTCAGTCCACCACACGCTGCAGCGTCATCTCCAGGGTCGGAAACCACTGGGTGCCGTCGGGGGAAAATTCACCGATCTCGTGCCAGGTCTGGCCGTCGTCCTTGAAGGTGATCGTGTAACGGATCTGGCCACCGGGCATTTCGAAGCCCCAACGCAGCTGCCGATTCGGTTCGAGCACCTCCATGTCCGCCAGCATATGCATGCCGCGCGCGAGATGAGAGCTCATCTTCAGCCCGCGAGTCATGTTGTCGAAGTAGATCAGCCCCAGCGCATCGTGCGCCAGCGCGCCATCGTCACCCGTGCCGCGCCCTTCGACTTGCAGCACCGTGCCGTCGAGTTTGGCCACGACCGTTTCGTGCACGTGCGTGGTGTGGCGTGAGCCGTCCGGCTGCATGGCCCAACCCGAACCGCGCCATTCGCCAACCATGACTTTGAGTTCGCCCACCGCCGCCTGAGCGGGAGCTTTGAAGTCGGGCATCTGCGCCCCGACCACACCGGCAATAACCAGCATCCCCGCCAAAGGCCGAAGGACACGCGAAAACGAACGGATAAGTTGCATAACCCCTCCAGCCTACCGCAGTCCCCCCCGTTCTCACATGTGCCAATGGTCACGATCGAGGTCACCCCACCTGTGAACCGTCCACTTTTCGCAATGCCTACGTATTTCCCTCGCGGAAAGACATTAAGCCCGGCCTCCGGTGGGACGATGGCATCCCCACTCCTTCCGCGCTCATGCAACCTCCTTCAACGCCCGCTGGCCTCCTTGCGCTGTTCTTTACGTTCTCTGCAATCGCCAGTGGCTGTCTGGCGGCGCCCGAACCCATTGACGTTGGAACCGTCCTGGCGGTCGGACCTTCCTCCGTCGGCGCCGATGACGAAGCCTCGGCTGCCGACCGGGTGCGCGAGATCGGGATCCTGATCGCAGGGCTCGCCCTCGCTGTCACCGGGGTGCTCGCCGCGATCCGCATTTTCGCCCAACGCGGCATGACGACGTGGACCGTCGGCCGCCGTTTGCAGTTTGGTTTTGGCACCATGCTCCTCGTGCTGACCGGGCTCGCGCTTGAGAGCTACCTGAGCCTGCACCACGCCTTGGCCGATTTCCGCCGGTTCCAACAGCGCGCCAACACCAACGCCGAAACCGTGGCGCTGCTCACCGAGTTCTTTGAGGCCGACCTCGCGACCAAGGAGCTGGCGCTGACCCGCGACCCGGCGGACTGGTCAAATTACCAACAACACCAGCTCGCGCTGGAAGCCCGCCTGCACGAAGCCGAAGCGGCCTACCCCGCGCCGGAGCTCCAGGCCCACCTGCGGGCCATTGCGCAGGAAATCTCCACCTTTCACGCCGGCGCCAACGACCTGCTCGCCGCGATCAAGGATCAGAACGACGACCGCATCCAGGCGGCCATCGCCTCACTCGGGAAGTTCACCGACGTCCTCAAGCACGACGTCGAAGACTTCGAACGAATCCTGCTGGATCAGCAAAACCAACTCGGCGCAACCCTCGCCGCGGACATCGTCCGCACCCAGCGCAACGTGATCGGCTTCGCCCTCTCCGCGGTCGTCCTCGGCATCGGTCTCGCCCTCATCCTCACCCGCAGCATCACCCGACCGCTGTCCCACCTGGCCACCGCCCTGGGCGACGGTGCGCAACAGACCGCGACCGCCGCCAACCAGGTCTCCGGCTCCAGCCAAACCCTCGCCGCCGGCGCCAGCGAACAGGCCGCCTCCGTCGAGGAAACCGCCGCCGCCATCGAGGAACTCTCCTCCATGGCCGGCCGCAACGCCGACCACAGCCAGGACGCCGAACGCATCGTGGGCACCGCCCAGGCATCGGCCGATCAGGGCAGTCGTCACATCGACGCCCTGCAGGCCTCCATGACCGAGATTCAACGCGCCTCCGCCGAAGTGACCGCGATCATCAAGACCATCGACGAGATCGCCTTCCAAACCAACATCCTCGCGCTCAACGCCTCGGTCGAAGCCGCCCGCGCAGGTGAAGCCGGCGCCGGATTCGCGGTCGTGGCCGATGAAGTCCGCGCCCTCGCCAAACGCTCCGCCGAAGCCGCCCGGGAAACCGCCTCCCGCATCGAGAGCTCGGTCGCCAAAGGCCGCCACGGCACCGAAACCAGCAATCTCGTCGCCGAACACTTTTCGAACATCCAACGCCAGATCCTCGACCTCAGCTCCCACATCACCGAGATCGCCCGCGCGTCGCAGGAACAGAACTGCGGCATCGACCAGTTGAACACCGCCACCTCGCAGATCGATCAGGTCACCCAGACCAACGCCGCCGCCGCCGAGGAAACCGCCGCCGCCGCCGAGGAACTCAACGCCCAGGCCACCGTCCTGCAGCAAGCCGTCGAAACCCTCTGCCAACTTTGCGGCGTCGCCGCCCCCGGCACGTCTCAGCGTCGCCCGGAACGTCGGATCCCCTCACCGGTCCGGCGCCCCGCCAGCGCGCCGCGCCGCGCCGGCAACGCCGAGCCCGCCACCACCTTCTTTCGCTGAGCGCGGCGCGATCCAACCACCGCCCGCGCGACGGTAGCCGGCGTCGCTGCCCCCGGTCTTCACCGACCGTCCGCACCGAGGTCAACGACCTCGGCTACAAGCTAAAGGCCCAGCGACGGGTATGACGTCGACTCGCCTTCACCGTGACCGACCTGACTGTAGCCGGGGTCGGTGACCCCGGTTTCCGTGTCCCCCGGGCCGAGGTCAACGACCTCCCCTACAGCGGACTTAATCTCTGATCGCTTGGACAAAACGAAACGACCCCCGCCGAAGCAGGGGCCGTTGCAAATGTCACCGGATCGTGGATACGACATTCGCCGATCCGCTCACGCTCACGGCATGAGCACGGTGTCGATCGGGTGGATCACACCGTTGGCGGTCTGGATGTCAGCCTCGAGCACCGTGGCGGAGTTCACCATCACGCCACCCGCTTCCGGCAAGGTGATGGTCACGTCGGAGCCCTGAAGAGTCGAAGCCGTCATGCCGTCACTCAAGTCGGTGGAGAGCACCGCGCCGGTGATCACGTGGTAGAGCAAGGTGGCCTGCAGGTCGGCCTTGTTGGCCGGCAGCAGCAGGTTGTCCAAGGCACCGGCGGGCAGCGCCGCAAAGGCGTCATCGGTCGGGGCGAAGACCGTGAACGGACCCGGGCCCATCAGCACGCCGTCGAGGTCGGCCGCTTCGAGCGCGGTCACGAGGGTATCGTGCATGCCGGTGGCGGAGAGCGTGGCGACGAGGTCGTCCATGCCGAGCACGTAGACCTCAAGCACGGCGACGCCGGCACCCTTGGTGGAGTCCACCTGCGCCGAGTAGGCGCCGGCCGGGAGCGTGGCCACGATGGCGGCATCACTGTCAACGAGCGGCGCGAAGCCGGTGCTTTGGATGTTCATCCACTGCGTGGTCTTCCAGTCGTCATTGCTGGCGATCATTTCCGAGGCGCCGTTGAAGAGTTCGATCGCGGCGTCCGGCAGCGCGTTGTCCACGCCGAAGTTGCTCAGGCTCTCACCCGCGGCGCGAATGAGGACCTTGGTTTCGGTGCCGAGCACCCAGCCGCCGAAGAGCGTGCCAACCTGGCCGTTGCCGGGGTTGATGAGGCCGCGGCCGGAATAGTTGAGCGCGGTGATGCGACCATCGATCTGGCGGTTCAACTGACCGCGCAGTTCGCCGCCCGGATTGTCGGCCGTGTGGATGTTCACATAGGCCCCACCCGCGAGCAGCGCGGAGAGGTCGCCGGTGTAGGTGCCCTCAAAGGTGCCGGCGTGAAAGCCGTTGGCGGCCATGGTGTAGGCCGAGGAGTCACCCAAGCCGATGGCCACGGCGCCGTTGGCACCGGCGGCGGCCTCATGAATGTGCGAGCCCGTGATCGCGCCACTCAAACCGGACGCGGTGACGGTGAGTTTGTAGGTGTTGTCCTCGGGATAAAGGGTCAGCTCCGCATTGCCCCAGGCGTCGGTCGTGACGGCGGGCACTTCGTTGGCGCCACTCAGATTGGCGACAAAGCGAATGGGCGTGAAGTGGGCGGCGAACGTGGTGCCTGCGGCGAGCAAAGCGACGGCGCCTAGTTTCAGAATATCTCGTTTCATAATTTTGATTGGAGGTTCTTGCAGTTGGACCAAGCACCCCTCGGCAGCGGCCGAGCGGTGGGATTGAGTCAGGGGGCAACGCCCGCAGGCACCGCCCCGAAGTTTGGTCAGTTCCCCTAGCACCAACATGAACCAGCGTGATCGGTTCACGATTTAAGCAAATTCCCTGCAATAACTCCTTCTTTAGCGCGGCTCCGTGAAACTTGGGCCCATTGGCAAGAAACAAACCGCGAACTGGAACCGCAGATTTCGCTGATCAACGCGGATGCTGTGAGGCAACGTGGTTTTAACCCGCGAATGTCGCGAAGCCACTCCACCGCACCACCGCGTCCGGAGGCTACCGTTCACCTCACCGCAAACAGGTGGACGCCGACGCCCCCGACGGCGTGAGCGTTGCCCCACGGCATCTGTGGTCATCTGTGGTGGGACCGTCTCCGTTGTTCTGCGCGTTGCCGTTGGCTTCGCGATCTTCGCGGTTCAATCCCATCCTGCCTCTCGGCTGACCGGAAGGGCACAGCGCCACTCCACCGCACCACCGCGTCCGGAGGCCACCGTTCACCACACCGCAATAAGGTGGACGCCGACGTCCCCGACGGCGTGAGCATTGCCCCTCCGCATCTGTGTTTATCCGTGTCCATCCGTGGTCAAAAAACTCCCTGCCCCTCAGCCTAGCTACAGCCTAGGGGCTATCGGAATCCATCCGCACGACTTGTGCGCCGCAGGAGCATCGGCGGTTTCCCAGCCTCAATCGCCCACCTTCACGACGTCCACCACCTCAGCCAAGCGCGGGTCACTGCTCACGCGCGGAGCCAAACCGCTCGTGGTCGCCAGTCCGCGAATCTCCACCCGCGCGGTCGGGCGATACGGATGCGGCAGGCTCGGGTCGAGCGCGCCGCTCGGATTGTCGAACAACACCACCCGCGATACGCCGTCATGCGGCGGCCCGTCGTCGATCGTCAGCCCATCGACCGTGATCGTGGTCGGCATCGAGCACGGGTAACCGAAGTCATGGGTGCCGTCATTGCGCACCCCGAACATCGCCAGCGTCTCCCCGCTCCACGCCGGTGGCACCCACCGGCTGTTGCGGATCACCACGTCGCCGGCCCACGTCGCGCCGTAGTCTTCCCGAAAACTGATCAAGCGCCAGCTGTGCACGGTGGAGTCCTCGACGAGCAGCCGCCCCCGACCAATGGCGTTGAGACCCATGTGCCCGAGCGTGGAGGCGCGGATCACATAACCGCCCGACACGCCCATGTGCACGTCCATGCGCGAGATCACACAGTCCTCGACGAGCACGTTCTTCATGAAGTTCGTCGCCGCCACGCCCCAGCGCGTCCGGTCGTGAATGTCCCCCATCCGGCACCCGCTCATGGTGAAGTTCACCACCAGATCGGCCCGATAACCGTAGGTGCCCATCGGCACGGGTTTACCGGCAGAGCCGATCGTCGGGTAAACCTTGTGCGGGTCGACCCGACAGTCGCGAAAGGTGATGTTGGCCACCTTTTCCGCGCGCAGAAAGCCATTGTAAGGATGGCCGAAGTCGGTCTCGCCCGTCACCTCGCAGGAGAGGCCCTCGATCACTGTATTGGAACGTAGGATACGGATGTTGCGGCCCCAATAGTTGTAGCCCACCGGCTGCTGCATCCGGTTCGCGATGTGAACAAAAAAGCCGCCGCGCAGCACCAGCACCTCCGGATCAATCGGCCGCGCCTCAACCCGGGTCACGGTTTCGTAGTCCCACTCGATCGCCCCCTCGATCGTGCCGTCGCGGCGCACGATGAAGACCTCGTTCTGCGGGTGGCCGGAATTCACGTTCAGGCCCCGTCGAATGAAACGACGCTGGTTGGCGTTCTCCACCAACACCAACAGATCGGTCTCGGGGCGCGCATCGAGCCGCTCCTGCCCCGCCGCGAGGCGCTCGATCGCCAGCGGCACCGGCTCAAAGCGCGACTGCACTTCAAACAGGGCGCGCCGGTGGTCCGCCACGCCCTGGCTGTCATCGATGATGAAGCGTGAGGTGCTCCAATCGGTCGACGTCTGGATCGCGACGGTGAGCGCCTGCCGCCCAAGGTGGTAGGTGGCGTCCGGATCGGACCGCACCGGCAGACCCTCTACATTGGCGTGCGCGTGGGCCGCGACGATGGCCGGCAGGTCATCCGTCAGGCCGTCCCCCACCGCGCCGAACTGCTCATAGGTGACCACGTCGGCTGCGCCGGCGGCACCGACCCAACACGAAAGGAAAACACCCAGCCGCAGAACGCGACCGGAGACCAGGGAAGAAAACAGCGAAAGCATGGCAGGAAGAACGGAAACGACGGGGTATGGCAAACGACGACATCCCTACCGCGAATTCGCCGGCCCGGCAAACTCACAGGACCCTCAAGACCCCAGGTGGACGCCGACGTCCCCGACGGCGTCACGTTGCCTCTCAGCACCTGCGCCCACGTTCTCCACTCCCCCGCAGCACCGCGTCCGGAGGTCGCGGTCCACCTCAAGCTCCCAGGTGGACGACGACGCCTGTCCCGCGAACGCGGTGGTCCCCGACGGCGTCGCGTTGCCTCTCAGTCTCCGACGCACTCCGTGCCCCTCGGTGACCTCTGTGGCTCAAAAGGCACCTGCCTCTCAGCACCTGCGCCCATCGGCGTTCGGCGGCGGTTCAGTCGCGATCGGCTCGCGTCGGATCCTGCAGCATGAACTTCGCGATGCCGACCCCCATCGCAGCCGGGCAGGCCACCATGAAGGCAGTGCTGATGAGGAACAGCGCGCTCATCTCCCGGTTGAGGCAGAAGGCGAGCGCGGCGATGCCGACGGAGGCCATGGCGCAAAAGAATGCGACGAGGACGACGGGAGAGGGCTTGGCGGAGGAGTCTTGAGATTTCATTTTAAGATCGGTTGGAGGGTGGACGGTGGGTTGGAACTGAGCGCCCGCCGCAACGGGCTTCATCCATAGGGGCCACCCAAGCGCGCCGAGGTGACAGGTTTTTGAGAATAACTTTTTCCGGCGCTCGGCACCCAGCCTACCTCATCAGCGCCCATCGGCGTCATCTGCGGTCAACCAGGTCCTTATTTTCAACCGCAGATGACGCAGAGAAACGCGGACGAAGCGCGAATGCGCGGAGATGGTGCCGAACGAAGAGAGGTGCCCCGAAGCGGAGCGAAGGGGTGATTGAGACGGGTGCCCGTCGGGCAGGCGAATGAACATGCGGAGAGGCAACGTGGTTGGACCACAGAGAGCACAGCGTTCACAGGGACTTAACAATTCTCTGTGCGCTCTGTGGTTAAAAAAACATCTGCGCCCATCTGCGCCATCTGCGGTTCAACTCCTCCCATGGTAGCCCGCCCGGGCCCGCTACCTCACGCCGCCGGACAACTTTGTAACCCCAACGGATTCCGGTTGCGCGGTAAAAATGCGCTCATATCGATCCCGATCATGGACGAATGGCGAGTCTGCAGGTGAAACACCTCCTTCTCACGCCCACCGCCCTCACCAACCATCATCTGCCCACCACTCCCATGAACCGTCGTTTTATTTTGACCATCGCGGCTGCACTTCTTTTCGCCGCCGCTGCTTCGGCCCAAAGCCTCACTGACCAAGTAAACGCCCAACTGGCCATGAACGGCCTCGCGCTGGATACCGCCAGCGAGGCCGATATCGCTGCCGCCACCGAAGCCGTGTTCGACGCGGCGATCAGTGCCCAGCTTGCCCTCGTCGGCCTCGACGTCGCCACGGCCACGCCGGAACAGATCGCGCAGGCCGCCGCCGCCGTGGTCCAAAACAACCCAGGCCTCTCTGACGGTGCGGTCGCCGCCCTGACCAACGCCGCCGTGAAGACCAATCCCGCCGCCGCCGGCACGATCACCCGCGCCGTGGTTGCCCAGCGCCCCGCCGCCGCCGTGGCCATTGCCCGTGCCGCCGTCGCCGCTGCTCCGACCCAGGTCAATCAAATCGCCGCCGCCGCCACCGCTTCGGCCGTCGCGGGTGGGCAAACCAATCTGGTCGGTGGCATCACCGCCAACGCCGTCGCCGTCGCCAACGCCAGCGGTGTCGGCACGACCGTGAACGATGTCGCCGCCGCCGTCGCCTCCGACACCGGTCTCGCCGCCGCGACCATCACCGACGAGGCCAGCACGGCTGTCATCGTCGCCGACGCCGAAACCACCGAGCTCATCGAACAGGATGCCAACGAGGCGGACCTGGTGATCGAGGAGGTCGAAGTCGAAGAAACCGTCGAACAACCGACCATCCTGACCGCTTCCCTGAACCTCTCCTATGGCACCTTCCTCATCGAGTGGGCCGCCGACGGCACCACCGTCACCGTGACCCGCACGGGCGCGGGCACAACCGATGGCTCCAACAACGAGCTCACCATCGCCAACCTCGGCCAGATGACCGCCACTCAGCGCACCGCGCTGCAGACTGCTCTGGCCGCTGCCGCCACCGCCGCCAACCAAGGCCAGGTGGTCGTCGAAGTCCCGGGCACCGGCAACGTGATCGTGGTCAGCCCCTCGAGCTGATCCGCACCGCGCCTCCCCCTTTCGCCCCTCCGCCGCCACACCAGCGCGGCGCGAGGGGCTTTTTTATGGGCCGGTCCCAAACCCCTCCGTAGGCCGCCCGCTGGCGGGCGCTCCGCCCCACGTCATCCGCGTTCCAGACCCAACGCTTAGAAACCGCATATGACGCAGATGATCGCAGATCCGCCCGGCGGAACAGGAACGCTCATCTGTGCTCATCCGCATCAGCGTAGATCAGCGAGGATCAGTGTTCCCCCTCCACCCCTCCCTCAATATCTGCGCCCATCCGCGAAATTTGCGGTCAACCACGTCATTTCCATCAACCGCAGATCACGCAGATGATCGCAGATGCGGAGAGGCAACGAGATTGGACCACAGATGAACACAGAAAAACACAGAGGCTCCCCACCTTCTGTGCCCCTCTGTGACATCTGTGGTTAAAAACCCATCTGCCCCTCGGCATCCATCCTACCTGATCTGCGCCCATCCGCGTCATCTGCGGTCAACCACGTCATTTCCTTCAACCGCAGATCACGCAGATGATCGCAGATGCGGAGAGGCATCGAGATTGGACCACAGATGACACAGAAGAACACAGAGCCTCCCCTCCCTCTGTGCCCCTCTGTGACATCTGTGGTTAAAAACCCATCTGCCCCTCGGCACCCATCCTACCTGATCTGCGCCCATCTGCGCCATCTGCGGTTCAACCCGACTGAGGACTAAACCGCAGATCACGCAGATGATCGCAGATGCGGAGAGGCAACGACATTGGACCACAGATGACACAGAAAAACACAGAGCCGACCCACCCTCTGTGCCCCTCTGTGACATCTGTGGTTAAAAACCCATCTGCCCCTCGGCACCCATCCTACCTGATCTGCGCCCATCCGCGTCATCTGCGGTTAAAGAAACCCATCTGCCCCTCGGCATCCATCCAGTCCATCTGACCTGCGACATCGGCGGTTCAACTCGTCTTCTGTTTACCCGCGGCGCTGAGCCACACGTATCCAATGATTCCCGACACGAGCGAGGTCAGCAGCACGGCCATGATGGAGCTGTTCACCAGCTCCGGCGTCGTCTTGTAGGCCAGGTTGGTGATGAAGATCGACATGGTGAAACCGACGCCCGCGAGGAAGCCGGCGCCGGTCACGTGGCTCCAGCCCATGCCCAGCGGCAGTTTGCACACGCCCAGCTTCACCGCGATGAGACTGAAGACCGTGACGCCCACGACCTTGCCGACCAGCAGGCCGGTGGAGATGCCCAGGCTGTTGGGACTCGTGAGGCTCGCCGCCCAGTCCGCGCCGATCACGATGCCCGTGTTGCACAGCGCGAAGACCGGCATGATGAAAAACGCCACCGGCTTGTGCAGGAAATGCTCCACGATGTAGGACGGCGACTTCACATCATCGCGCACCGGCGTGAACGGAATCGTGAACGCCAACAACACCCCGGCGATGGTCGCATGGATACCCGACTGCAGCATGAAGAACCACGTCAGCGCCCCGCCCAGCAGGAAGGGCCAGAGCGTCATCACCCGCATGCGGTTCAAGACCGCCAGGATCGCCAGGACGCCGAACGACAGCCCCAGATACACCGCCGAGAATTTGGCCGAATAAAACAGCGCGATCACGATGATCGCACACAGGTCGTCGATCACCGCCACCGCCGTGAGGAAGATCTTGAGCGATGCCGGCGCCTTGCTGCCGACCAAGGCCACCACGCTGAGCGCGAACGCAATGTCGGTCGCCATCGGGATGCCGAACCCCTTCTGCGTGGGCAGCCCCGCGTTGAAGCCGAAGTGAATCAGCGCCGGCAGCGCGATGCCACCCAACGCCGCGAAAATCGGCAGCATCGCACTCTTCAGGTCGGACAACTCACCCTTGTAGAGCTCGCGCTTCAGCTCGAGGCCGATGAGCAGGAAAAACACCGCCATCAACCCGTCATTGACCCAGTAGGCCACGGTCAACCCGCCGACATAACTCTGCCAGAAGCCGAGGTAGGACGAAGACAAGGCCGAGTTGGCCACCAGCAGCGACAGGATCGAACAGGCGATCAGCACAAAGCCGGCGGACTTCTCGTTGTTGAAAAACTCCTTAAAGGTCTCGGTCAGGCGGATATCAGACATGGGGAAACGGAACACGAAGGGTGAACGAACACGGCCGGGGCCGTGAGGAACCGGACCCTACCCAAACCCCACCCCGAGGCCACCGATCCCGACCGGTTTTCGGTCGAAATCGGTCCCAGCGTAAACCAGTCGAGCGCGGAACCGTCCCCGCCAGCGCGGGGCTTTTGGGCGTGGCCTTCGGGGACGCCTCCGCTAGCCAAGAGGTGATGTCGATGCACCGAGACTACCTCCTCACCATGATTGAAAAGCTGGGGGAGTTGGTGCGCCAGGTCATGAAGCGGGGCGACTCCCCGGAACAAACCCAGGTGCGGATCGACGAACTGGCGAACGAGTTGACCGGCCTGCCCGCCACGACGGTGTGCACCCTGCCTCCCGCGGAGGTGTATCGTTTGATCGCCGGATCGGATCGGATGGTGGCCGAGAAAAGCTACGCCGTGGCCGAGTTGTCGCGTGTGCAGGGCCTGTTGGCCTCCGACCCCGCCGAGCGCCAATCCCTCTTCCGTCGCGCGCTGTTCTTCTACGAACATTGTGGGCCGGAACTGGAGGACGAACTCGGCGAGACCTTGGCCGAACGTCAGGCCGAACTGAAAGCCACCTTGGACGGCGCCCCCGCGATGGAATCGGAGGAACGCCAACACCTCGTGCCGCCGGAGACTCCCCCACCCGCACGACGCCAGCCCAAACCCGGAATCAGTTGGCTGAGTCGCCTCAGTCTCGCCGTCATGGCGGTCTCGCTGGTCGCGATCCTCTTCCAGCCCGCGCCGGACTACCAGATCACCGACACGACTTGGCGGAAGCAAGGCCCGGAGCTGCTCGTCACCAGCGTCCTGCGCAACCGCAGCGATGACGCCCGACAACTGACGGTGGAATTTCTCGCCGACTACGCCCACACCGCCCAGCTCGACCAAACCCTCTCGTTCGCCGGCCGCCTCGAGCAAAGCTTTCACCTCGCCCCCGCCTCCGAGCTCCCCATCGAAGTCCGGGTCCCGCTCACGCGTTCAGGCGGCGAAGTCCTGCTCACCGCCCAGATCATCCGCGTGGAGTGACCGTTCTCACGGTCTTCGTCGGTTCGCCCCCAGCCCGTCCGCGGCCCCCTTTCCCGCCCATGGTGGACGTCGACCTCCGGACGACGTTTTTTTCGAGGGTGTGCCCAGGCCGGATCAAAGGCCGGCCAGCTTGCCGGATCGCGCGGGAAAGGATTCGAGCGCTTCGTGCAGGCGATCGGTATGGATCGGTTTGCCGAGCACAAGCGATACGCCGGCGTTGATCCAGCGGCGGTGGGAATCCGGCGTGAGGTCGGCGGTCAGGGCCACGATGGGCGTGGTGGTGTTCCGGTGTTCCGGCGGCCATTCACGGATCAGCTGCGCGACTTCCCAGCCGTTGAGATCGGGCATCTGGCCATCCAGCACGATGATGTCAAAGTCCTCCTCGGCGAGGCGGGCCAGCGCGGGACGTCCACCGTCGACGATGGTCACCTCGCAGTTGCAGCGGGCGAGTTGCGAGGAGCTGACGCGGCGACTGAGGGGATTGTCATCCGCCAACAAAACTCGACGACGCGGCGTCGAGGCAGCCACGAAACGACGGTCTTCGGTGGGGGTGGCCGAGAGCAGGGCATGGGCCATGCGCCGGCGGCGCAGGGGGATGAAGTGAGCCGTGCCGGGTTTGGTCTCGGGCTTGGCAATCACGGCCAGCGGGTAACCGGCCGCAGTCCACGCGGCCACGCTCTCCTCGCCGGCATAACCTTCGTCGACCACCAGGGCGGTGCGCTCCGCCGGCGGCGGCGCCAGCGGGAAGGTATGCTCGGTGGCTTCGAGACCGAGACTGCGCAGGCCGGCGAGGGCCGCGCGGCGCGCGGTGGGATCATCCAGGACCACGGCGACCGGGAGCGAGTCCAGCTCGTCGCCCAGCCGTTGCACGGCCACCGCGGCTTCAGGGGCTTCGACGAGGGGGAGCGTAAGCGTGAAAACCGAGCCGCGGCCGACTTCACTGCGGACCGTGACTTGACCCTGCATGGCTTCAGCCAGGCGTTGGGTGATGGCGAGCCCCAGGCCGGTGCCTTCAGTGCGGCGGGCGGTTTGGGGGTCGCCGCGATTGAAGGGTTCGAAGAGTTGATCGAGGTGTTCGGCGGCGATGCCGGGGCCCGTGTCGGCGACCTCGACCACGAGGTGCTGGTCCTCGCGCCGGGCCCGCAGCGTGACCAGGCCGCGTTCGGTGAACTTCACGGCGTTGCCCACGAGATTGAACAGGATCTGGCGGAAGCGCTCCGCGTCGCCGGACAGACCGGCGGGCACTCCGGGCTCGATCCAGTGGAACAGGCGCAGCCCTTTCACCCGGGCGACCGAGCTGAGCAAATCGGCGATCTGATCGAGCACGTCATCGAGCAGGTAGGGCTCGTTGGCGATCGCGAGGCGACCTGCTTCGATGCGGCTGAGATCGAGCAGGTCGTTGATGAGGCGCAACAGGATGTCGCTCGCGTCGGTGATGGTGCTCACCGCCTCGCGCTGGGTGGAGGTCAGGTTGCCGGCCCCCAGGGAGTCGGCCATGCCCAGGATGGCGTGCAGGGGCGTGCGCAGATCGTGGCTGACCTGAGTGAGGAAGGTGCTCTTGGCCGTGTTGGCCGCGACGGCTTCGCGGGCGAACGCATCGGCCCGGGCGAGGGTTTGCTCGAGCTCGCGTTGGGTTTGCTGCACGGCGATCTCATTGCGGCGGGCGTCGGTGATATCGCGCAGGATGAGGATGCGCCCGCGGGCCTGACCGCCGGTATCATCGAGCGGGGCGGCTTCCACCGTCCACCACTGCTCACCCAAGGCAAAACGACGCGGGACAGCGGTGGCGTGGAGGAGCGCGTCGAGGAGCTGGGGACGGTCGGCCAGCCAGGCGGAAAGCGACTGGCCCAGATACGGCTCGAGCGTCGGCAGGCGTTGGATGGCGGCCGCGTTGGCGCGGACGAGTCGGTCCGACGGATCGACCACGAGCACGGGATCGGGCAGGCGCAGGAACAGGGTATTGGTGGCGATGGGGACCAATTCAAACAGGCGGGCCCGGGCGACCGCCCAACTGAGGATGAGGCCCGTGAAGGCAAAGCCGACGGGTGTGTGGTCCAGATCTGGCAAGGGACCCACGCGGAAAACATAGGCGATGCTGGTGATCCAAGGCGCCAGGGTGGCGAGAAGGATGACGATCGACTGCTGGCGGAAGACGGTGCGCTGATTGAGGGTGTGCGCGGCCAGCATGACCGAGCTGGCGAACATGAAGCCATAGCAGTAGGCGACCGTGAGCCAAAACCCGGGTCCCCGACCATAGTAGGCGAAGAGCAGACCATCCCGTTCGATCGGGCGCACCTCGGGCCAGTGCAGGTGGTGCAGCTGGTTGGTGGCGGCGGAGAGCACGACCACGACACCTAGTCCGATCACCACGGCACTGAGGGTGCGGGGCGGCGCCTGCTGGTCGTGGGTATAGGTGTAGGCAAAGTGGAACAGCGACACCGGCCCCATGGCGACGCCGAGATAGGAGACCTGCGACCAGAAGACCTTGGCGGCCATGTTCGCCGCGCAGAACTCGGCGGCGCCGGCCGCCGCCCACCAGGCCGCTCCCCCCAGCACTGCCAGCAACCAGCGGGCGGAAGCGTAATCCTTACGCAGCGGGAGGGCGAACCCACCGGCCATGACGCACAACCCCGCGGCCAACGCCTGCGGGATCGCCAAGGAGGTCAATTGAAAGGAAAACAGATCGGCCACGGGAGAAGGCGGAAAAGTCGGCAGGAGACTCCGATAGACGGGAAACGTTCCGTGCGACAGTTCCGGCACGAAGCGGCAGGAGCAACCGCGAACCCGTTGCCAAAACAATCAAGGCCTCAACTAACGACGACCGACTCCCAAATGCGACGACACAAACCCGTCGGACCACTCCCAGCCGCTCAAAGTCAGTCCCGACCTTGCTGACAATGTGACGACATGACCCCGTCTGGCTGCCCCCAAGGAGGTCAATTGAAAGGAAAACAGATCGGCCACGGGAGAAGGCGGAAAAGTCGGCAGGAGACTCCGATAGACGGGAAACGTTCCGTGCGACAGTTCCGGCACGAAGCCGCAGGAGCAACCGCGAACCCCTTGCCAAACCAATCAAGACCTCACCGAACGGCCACCGACTCCCAAATGTAACGACCCAAACCCGTCAGATCACTCCCAGCCGCTCAAAGTCGGCCCCGGCCCTGCTGACAATGTGACGACATGACCCCCTCTGGCTGCCCTTGGTCGCGGCGGGCAGCTGGATGCCCAGGCTCTTGAGCAGGAAGCGCACGGTGTTGGTTTGGGCGACCCGGCTGCGGACCAGCGCGTCGCGCACCTTGATCTTGAGCAACGCCCGCTGGCAGCGCTCGCTGCGATGGGTGACCGGACTGAGCAACTGCGGGTCCGCGCGGCACAACCGAGCGAGCATCCGCGCATCGTGCCGATCGCTCTTGGTGTCGGACTTGGAGATCGCGCGCAGTTTGCGAGCGTTGGCTACGTAGACCCGGTGGCCACGCTCGGTGAAGAACCGGCTGATCCACGGCGAGTGCGTGCCGGTCTCCATGGCGAGGGTAGCCCCGGGATACTGAGTGCTCAAGCGAGCGAGCCCCTCGCGATCGTTGGTCACAGTGTGCTCGTCGATGATCTTACCCGGGCAGTTGAGAACGCAGGCCGCGTGGCGGCGGTCTCCTAGGTCGAGGCCAATCGTGCAGGCGGAACTATCGGTCGATGTGGTGGCGTGCTTCATAAGGCGGAGTCTGTATCCACCGGCCGCTTACCGCGATCCGGTAGACTCACGCCTTCTCATTCCTACTGGTTCTGCCTTTTCTTCATTTTAATTTCAATAGCGCATCAGAAGCACGAACTGTCGTCCGTAGTAGGTCAGTAGAATGCTCCATCCAACGAGGATGATGGCAATGCGAGTGGCCCTACTCGGGATGGAAAAAACGACCCCGACAAGTGCTGCGAGAATGGACATGAAAAGCACAAGACCGCCCCACACCATCACAAGTGTGGCATTTCCGATGTGCGGCACGAGAACGTAGAGGCCTGCCATCATGATCGGAAACACAGCCAGGACAGACACCCAATATCTCGTATCAGCCTCTGAGGGCGCTTCGTAGCGCTCACCCATGAGTATTCGAACGACTAGTCTCGCGACCGGATCAATCATTTACGCAGAACGTTTCAGCTGAGCCGCGAGCGCCGGCGCGGAGCGACGGTGCTCGTTGGCTCGGGCGGTTGGTTAGCCTGTTTGGTTTTTCCTTTGGTGCGAAGCGGTTTGAGCCCAAATCGTCGCCACTCATCACGTTCTCGTCGCATTTCCTTCCAGAGGCACGATGCGACGTAACCGATAATCGCCGCTAAGAGCGCATACGCGAGAGACCTGCCTGCATCTCGCATCCAGAGATAAATCATCGAGGAGACACCCCAAATAAGTGCATTTAGGGTCATAAATGCTGCACCAAGTCCAAAGCCCCAGGCACGTGAAGGATTCGACCTCATCACCGGCTAACGCTAAAGCTGAGCCGCGACGGCCAGCGAATGAAATATGGGGTTCGCTTGGAGGACAACGGAACGGCCAACGACGGCCTTGGCCGTCGTTGGCTCCGGCGATTGGATGGGCTCTTTATTTCTGCCGAAATACATAGCAGGTGGGGTCCTCCCAGAACTGATCCATAGGCACCAACTCCTCGGCTATTCTCTCGTCGGCCTCTTCGGGCTCAACCGGCCAAGCAACAAACTGCCCATCCTCGATATGACCTACCTCAACGTCATTCCCCCACAGGAGGCAGGTGCCCACTTCTCGAACGAAATGGTGAACTTCTACGACACCGTGCGATGGTCCCCACTCCTCGCGAATCTCGCGGATCATGTCCGATGCGGGAACAGCCTTCTTTCTTAAGCGCTCCCGAATTCGATCTGCCATGTCACTCTGTGCGGACATCTTTATTCGCCCATCGTTGTTTAGCCCCTGTAAAACAGGGGGATAACTGATAAATATCCTGTTATTGGCATTTAAGGACAGGGTTTTGCGTTATCGTGTGTCGCAATGACGCAGTTTTCGATTAACAGAAGGGGAGGTAATGAGGGGTCAAGCTTTGTAGATTGTGGTCCGGTCATGCTCACTGCCCCGACTGCATATAAACTTCCTCATAGGGTTGGACGACGACGAAGCCGGTGCCTTGCCATTCCATTTGGATGCTTTCGCCGCTGCCGCGGCCGAGGAAGGTTTTGAAGGAGACGTCTTTGCGGAAATTGGGCTCAAGGTTGCCTGACCACGCCACCGTCGCGTTGGGATCGGTGATGACAGGGAAGCCCGGATCAACCGGCAGGGTGATCGGATCGTAGTGCGTCGTGATCGCCACCAGTCCCGTGCCTTCCAAGCGCACGTTGAAGAGGCCGCCGGAGAGCATCGCCGCCATCTTCCGCATCATCTTGATGTCGCACTTGATCTGCGGCTCGAAGGCCAGGACGTCGTTGCCGTTCACCACCAGCGCTTCGTTTTGCAGCTGCAGCACCGTGATCTTCTTCCCGGCATCGGCCAGATACACCGCCCCCTGCCCTTCCGCCTTCGTCAGCTTCGTGCCTTCCCCACTCACCGCCTTCTTCAACAGGTTGCCGAGGCCCTGCGACAGCATGTTCTCCCGGGTGAACTTCACCGACCCGTTGTAGGCGACCATCGCGCCCATTTTCATCCAGATGGAACCGTTCAGGTTCACCTCCAAAAACCGGTCGGTCTCAAGTTCGAAGAGCCCCTGCCCCCGATCCTTATTTTTAGTGCGATTGACGAATTCAGACAGCGTGGAGGAGCTCATGGGCAATGGGGTTGAAAACGGACTCAGCGATGGCCGGATCCCCACCAGTCGGAGCAGGAATCGCTCCGATCTTGCGGTCGCTCCCGCCGCGCCCACGGCTTGGGCCGGGCGGTCGAACAGTCGGGAAAAGATGGCAGGTCATGCATGCGGGGAATCATGCCGAGTCACAAACGAGGTGAGATGAAACCCGCCGAGGACCAGTCGCAGGCAACGAGGCGAGAACGTGTTGGTTCCCAGCCCCTTTGGCGAGCCCAATCGGGTAGATCCCCTACTCCACCCAAAATTCCGCACCGGTTTAACCGCAGACAACGCAGATGATCACAGAGGTTGACGTTCCACTCCACCGCAACACCGCGTCCGGAGGTCGCGGTCCACCCTAAGACATTCAGGTGGACGCCGACGTCCCCGACGGCGTCACGCGTTGCCCCTCAGCCTCTGTGCTCCTCTGTGAAATCAGTGGTTAAAAACATCTGCGCCCATCAGCGTCGTCTGCGGTTCAAAGACCTCTGTCACTTTTCCCATCCGAAGCGGGAGCGGGTTTCTGGATTTGGCAGCAGGCCCGGGTTGTGTCGGCATGCCCGCCATGACGTGGGCTGACGCACTGTTGTTGTTTGGGATCATGGTGGGCCTCGCGGCGACGCCGAGTGCCAGTGTCGCGCTGGTGGTGAGTCGCGCGGCCATGTTCGGCGTGCGCAGCGGCGCGGCGGTCGCCGGCGGCATCGTGCTCGGTGATCTCGTGTTCGTGACCCTCGCCATCCTCGGGCTCTCTTCCCTCGCCCACGCGCTGGGGCCGTTCTTCGTGGCGCTCAAAATCCTCGGCGGCGGCTACCTCATCTACACCGGCGCCCAGTTGCTGCGGGCTGGTTGGAAACGTCCACCTGCCGACGTCGCCGCGGACCAATCCGATCCCGCCGCGGGCCGACCGCACACCACCAGCTTCCTCGCCGGTTTCCTCCTCACCCTCGGCGACGTGAAGGCCATCTTTTTCTACGCCAGCCTCTTTCCCTCCGTCACCGACATCACCGCGCTCACCGCAACCGATGTTGCCGTGATCATGGCGGTCACCGTGCTCACCGTCGGCGGTGTGAAACTCGCCTACGCGATCGCCGCCCGCCGACTCGCCCGCCTCACCACCCGACCGTCCGTCGCCCGCGGGCTCAAACTCACCACCGGCGGCGTCATGGTCGGCGCCGGCAGCTACCTGATCGCCAAGACCTGAGGGTCCTTGGCCTCATCCCACCAAACTTCGCGACCTTCACGATCTTGGTGTAAAAATCCCCTCGCTGCCTCTCCGCTGCGGTGAGGCAACGCGGTTCAAACGCAAAGATCGCCGAGGCCCGCAAAGCCGGTCTCGTCGACCGAAAGCATAGCCCCTCCATCTCCGTGTGCATCCGTGTCCATCCGTGGTCGAACCAGCGCTGCCTCTCCGCCACCACCTACGCTTTCTCTGCCGGATCCGGCACGTCGGCGGCCGAGACGTTTTCCTCGGCCACCTTTTCCGCCGCCCACGCGCGGTCGTCTTCATCGACCGCCAAGCCTTCGCCGGCGTCGGCCGGCTCGAGGTGCAGGTCTATGAGCAGCGGGAAATGGTCGGACCCAAAATCCGGCAGGCGCCGGATGTCGTTGAGACAAAAGTGGGCGCTGTGAAACAGGTGATCGAGCGGCCAGCGCAGGAAGGGCACCCGCGCGTTGAAGGAGCAGAACATGCCCCGGCCCACCCGCGGATCGAGCAGGCCGCTGATCTTGCGAAAGAGCCGCGTGGTCGACGACCAGGCCACGTCGTTGAGGTCGCCGGCCACCACCGTCGGCTGCTGAGTGTCCTTCAACTCACGGCCCACCACGATCAGTTCCGCATCCCGCTCGTCGGACGTTTCGTTTTCCGTCGGCGAGGGCGGCGCCGGATGCAGCACATGCAGGCGCACCCGCGGTCCGGCCGGCAACTCCACCAACGCGTGCATGGACGGCACGTCGTCCTCCACCAGGGTTTCGATCGAGGCACCATGCAGGGGATAGCGCGAATACAGCAGCATGCCGTAGAGGTTGTCCAAGGGCCGCTGCAAGGTGTGGGCAAAGCCCTCCTCGCGCAGCACGTCGAGTTGATCCCGCCACCAGGTGTCGGTCTCCATCGCGATGAGCACGTCGGGCGCGGCTTCCCGCACCAGCGCCAGAAAGCGTTCCGCCTGTCGGTTGGTCTGTAGCACGTTGGCGGTGAGGATGCGCAGCGAGCGCTCCCGCGACCCGTTGCGGGCATCCGGCACCTCGCGCCGACCCAGTCGGGAATAGGGCAAGATCCACCACGCTTGCACCAGCAGCGCGCCGCCGCCGAGACCGAGGGCCGTCCACGCCAGCGCGCCGTCCCGCGCGCCCAACCCGAGCTGCAACGCGAGGCTGCCCGCCAGCACGGCCGCGATCTGCCCGCGCGGAAAGTCGCAGCCCCGCACCAGGTAGTGCGTCTGTCGCGACAGCGGCAGCAGGGTCGCCACCGCCAACACCAGGTTGAGCGCGAGAAAGCAAAGGAGCATCGGCCCCCATCTGGGCCGACCCGTGACCATGCGTCCAGTTCGCACTGCCCGCCAGCCCGCCGCCACCTGGGCCGGAGTCACCCCGATCGGCCCCGAACAGCTACCTAACCGATAGGCAGAAAAGCGCGGTTCAGTTCTGAACCGAAACTCATTTGCAAGTTGTGATCCCCTTCCCACGCGAACACCGTCGCGAACCGCGCCGCATGGCCCGGGTCATTTCTCTCCATGCCAGCCGCCGAACACGCCACTATTCTGCTCATCGACGATGAGCAATCGGTGCGACGCTCCGTTTCCACCATGTTGGAGCGCGAGGGCTTCACCGTGCTGACCGCCGCGAATGGGGAGGAAGGATTGGAGATCGCCCAGGAAACGCACCCCGACGTCGTGGTGACCGACCTCGCCATGCCGGGCATGTCGGGTTTCGACGTCATCGAGCAACTGCGGGCCAACTCCGAGCTCCACCTCACGCAGGTCATCGTCATCACCGCCCGACTCGAACGGGAGATGATGCGCCGCGGCATGGATCTCGGCGCGGATGATTTCATCACCAAACCTTTCACCGAAGAGGAACTCCTCCATTCCCTCGCGGCCCGGCTCGAAAAGAAGGCGCTCTACGACGAACTCGACGCCTTTGCCCACACCGTCGCGCACGACCTGCGCTCACCCCTCGGCACCCTCACCGGTCGCGTCGAACTGGCCAAGATGATGTTGCCCAAGGGCGATCTCGACAAGGTGGCCCACAACCTCGACGGCGCGCATGAGGTCGCCCACCGCCTGGTGAACATCGTGGAGGAAATGCTGCTGCTCGCCGGGCTGCGCCGGGATCGACTCCAACCTGCGCCCGTCGACTCCGCCGAGGTCGTCAACGAAGCCCTGCTCCGCGTGGAGGGAGCAATCCGCAAAGCGCAGGCCCGCGTGACCCTCCCGCAAACCTGGCCGCCCGCCGTCGGCTTTGCACCGTGGCTCGTGCACGTGTGGACCAACCTCCTGAGCAACGCCGCGAAATACGGCGGCTCACCGCCCCAGATCGAAATCAAGGCCGCCACCCGCGGTCGGTTCACGCGCTTCGCGGTGCGTGACCACGGTCCCGGTCTGAGTGACACGACGCGTTCCGCCGTCTTCACCCCTTTCGCCCAAATCACCATGCGCGACGCCAAGGGCCACGGGTTGGGCCTGAGCATCGTGCAACGCATCATCGCCAAACACCGCGGCCGCGTCGGCGTGGAAACGCCGCCCGACGGCGGGGCGGAATTCTGGTTCGAAATCCCCACGACCGCCCCGGAGCTCGCCCCCACCCCCAGCGCCGCCGTGCCCCTGGGCGCCTAACTGCGAATCTACATCCGCGCCCATCTGCGTCATCTGCGGTTCAACCAAGGAATCCACTCCACCGCAAAACCGCGTCCGGAGGTCGCGGTCCACCCGAAGCCACCAGGTGGACGCCGACGCCTGTCCCGCGAACGCGGCGGTCCCGACGGCGTCACGCGTTGCCTCGTCCGCCGAAGCTGTAGCGAAGGAGGGCCCCTCAGCCGCCGTGCCCCTCTGTGGTCCCAAAGTCCCTGCCTCCCAGCATCCTGCTCTGATCGGCGGCTAAACCGCACCCGGCCAAACTTTAATCGGCGCATATCGTTCGCGGGGGAACGGCTTGGGGAAGCGCGAGGGTCGGTGCGGCGAAATACATCGTCTCCCTCGCGCGCCCGGCCTAAAATCTGCGCAGTGACCGAGTGGCTCGCCCCTCCGACAACGGCATTTCCGCCGGCTGTCCCACCCCGCGCCCTCGGTCGATGTTCATTATGAGAAACGACTACCTGCAGAGCGCCCGCCTCGTCATCGAGGACCCCAATGTCCTCATCAATGTGGTCTCGCGCCGCGTGAAGCAATTGCGCCAGGGCAGCCGCCCGCTCGTCGAGTCGTTGGAAAAACTCGCCTTCGAGGACGTCGCCCTGCGCGAGATCGCCGAGGGCAAGATCAGCTACGAACTGGCCGTGATCGTCGAGAACGACATCCCCGATGTCTCCGGCCCCAGCAATGTTCGCCGCGAACGCCGCCAGACACCCGCCGTGGAGGCGACGTGATCCGCCGCGTTCACCCCATCACCCCGTCCCAGGCCGCCACCAATGGCGCGATGGATCTCTTCGTCGACGGCCACCAACGCCAACGCGTCCCGCAGATGCTCATCGGCCTCACCGTTCTGGCCAGCGCCACCGAAGCGCAGGTGCAGACCGCGATGCGCATGGTCCACGCCCATCGCCGACTCACCCTCCCCGCGATCGAGGCCATGTTCACCGGAAACTGAGCGTCCATCCGATCTCCCTCTTGCCCATGCCCACCACCACCTTGTCTCCCACCACCCTGTTCACCGTCCACGGCATCGCCCGCGATCGCGCGCCGGCCGATCACCTGTTGCACGCCCTCAAGGAAGCCGGCTTCGGCCCGGGATCGATTTCCCTGCTCTTCCTCGATCGCAAACCTCCCACCTCGCAATCCCGCGGGCGCACCATCCGTCCGGCGCCGGAGTCGTCCACCGACATCCGCGGCATCGTCGCCTCGCTCGATGAGGTGCGTTCCGTGATGTTGCCGAGCTCCACCTACCTGATCGTGGCCGGCCCCCTCGGCCGCGCCCTCAAGCCGGCCCAGCCCAACGCCATCGCCGCCGCCCTCATGACCTTTGGTGTGCTGCCGCTCGATGCCACGCGCCGCGCCCAACGCGCCTACGACGGCGCCTTCCTCGTGGGCGTGCACACGGAAAACAGCGACGAAGCCGCCCGCGCCCAAACCGTCTTCCGCGAACAACAGGCCGAACTCATCACCCAGGGCGGCAGCGTCGACTGGGCCCAAGGCAAACTCGACCTGTTTGGCTGAAACCCAGCTGAATCACCGAAATCTGAATTCAACCGCAGATAGCGCGGAAGCACGCAGAGCCACTCCACCGCAGCACCGCGTCCGGAGGTCGCGTTCGCGGGACAGGGACCACGTTCCCGCGAACCATCGAGGAACGCTAATCGACGCTGATTTTCGCTTATTGGTATTGGCGAAGATTAGCGCCTATCAGCGTTCCCAAGCATGTTCTGCCCCGTCAGCCGGAGCTTCAGCGAAGGCGGGCCTCCCAGCATCCGCGCCCATCTGCGTCATCGGCGGTTCAAGCAAGTAATCCAGTCCGACCGAAAACAGGCGATGGGAAAAGAACGCTGATCTTCGCTCATCTCCGCTCATAACGATTCGCGAAGATCAGCGTTCATCAGCGTTCCCAAGTCCCCATTCCGTTTTTGCGCCTTCTGCGCCTTTTTGCGGCCAATGCGTTTCACCCACCCTGCCGCCAGAGCACGACGAGCAGGATCACCGTGACCAGGATCGCGACCACCGTGCGGCGCGTGTTCCAGCGCACCCACATCGGTTCAAAACGAGCGCGTTCATCGCGCAACGTGGCCGCGTCCATCGCCGCGAGGTCGAGGCGTTGCACGCGGTTGTTGGCCGGGATGTTGTAGCGCGCGGTCGGCACCATCACGCCGCCCAGATGCAGCACCACCGCGGTGATGAGCAGGGCGCGATGCGGTGACACCACCTGATTCCAGCCGAGCACCACCGTGAGCACCAGGCCGACCATCGAGCCGAGCCACACGATCATGAAGAGCGGCTGACCGTCCTGAATGATCCGATCCATCGCCTTGAAGGCCGCGAGGTAGGCCCGGTCCGACAGGCTGGCGAGGCCGGGCATCACCACCACCGCGAAGGTGAAGACGAGGCCCGCCACCAAGGCGACGAGCAGGGTTGTGAGGACGAGGGTGAAAACGAAAAGGTTCATTGTGCGGATCTCCTTAGGGTGTGTCTGGGAAAGCCGATCGCCGACTCAACGCCGGACGCGGGTTCGTCCGTGCTGGCGCGCCCCAAGCGATGGTGCAGCCACGCCGCGCCGTTGAAGCCGGCGAGGAGCAACTCCAGCACCGCCGCGCCCACCAGTCCGGCGCTCGGCAGACCGTCGAGGAACAGGCTCAGCACCCGCCCCAGCCCGTAGCAGGCATAAACGAGCGCCCCCCAGCCCAGCGCCGCCTGCAAAGCAACCGCCCGCACCGCGCTGGTGAGCATGAGCAAACCCGTGACGAGCAACAGGGTTCCGGGCGCGCGGACCTCCGACATGAGGCTCGGGTTGCCCGGCAGCGTGACGCCGTTGCCCGCGAAGAACGCGACCGGGCTGAAAAGCACCGAGACGCCCACGCCGAGCAGAATGAGGCCGGACAGCCCCAGCAGGAGACGCGTCTTCAGGCCGGGCATGACGCGGCCTCCTTCCAGAGCGAGGTGGCGGCGATCTCACGAGCATAGGTCGCGAAGGACTTCGGCGGGCGACCGAGCGCACGTTGCACGCCGTCGGTCAGGTAGGCGTTGCGGCCGTCGAGCACCGTCGAGAACAAGTAGTCGAGAATCCACAGCACCGGCTCCGGTGCGCCGGACTCACGCGCACCGCCGAGGAAGGCTTCGTGCGGGATTTGTTGATACGTGAGCGCGCGGCCCGTCGCCTGCGCGATCTCACGGGTCACCTCGGCAAAGCTCAGCAGCTCCGGCCCGGTCACTTCGTAGACCTGACCGACGTGCCGCTCGTCGGTCGCGGCCAGCGCGACGGTGGCGACCTCGGCAATGTCGTCGGCGTCGACAAAGGGTTCCTTCACATCGCCGGCCGGCAGCGTGATCTGGCCCGCCTGCACGAGATCGAGGAAGGCGCCTTCGGAAAAGTTTTGGTTGAACCAACTCGCGCGCACGATCGTCCACTCGAGTCCGCTGGCCTGCACGATGGCTTCGCAGGCCTGCGCCTCCTTTTCGCCGCGACCGGAGAGCAAGACGAGGCGGCGCACGCCAGCGCGTTTGGCGTGATCGACCAAGGACTGAATCGAATCGGTCGCGCCGGGGATCGCGAGGTCGGGCACGTAACTGATGTAGATGGCGGACACGCCGCTCAGGCAGGCGTCCCAGCCGGCTTCGTGGTGCCAGTCAAAGGCGGGCACCCCGCGACGGGAGCCGCGACGCACCGGGAGACCCAGCGCAGTGAGACGCTCGGCGACGCGGCGGCCGGTTTTGCCATTGGCCCCGAGCACGAGGGTGAGTGGCGCGGAGGCGGAGGAGGAGGAAGTATGGGTTGGTTTCATCGCCACCACCATAGAGGAAGACCGCCGGTGATTTATTGACGCCGCCCGCCAAGCTTTTGGCCGATCGCGCCAATCGGCCCATTTTTGTCGGCAAACCCCCAGCAGGTGGACGCGGACGTCCCCGACCGCGTGTTCCAGTTGCCACCGCCCCCCCACCGTAGCCGGCGGGCCCAGCGGTCCCGCCCTACCTTGCACGCCTACGTTGCCTGCAATCGAAACGAGCGCGGCGTCTGCCCGGCCCACCGCTTGAAGGCGCGGGTGAAGGCGCTCTGCTCGGAGAAGCCCGTCATGAACGCGACATCGAGCAGCGAGTAACGCGTCTCGCGCAGCAACCGCTCGGCGAGACGCCGACGCGAATCGTCGACGAGATCCTGATATGACACGCCGTTCTCGCCCAAGCGCCGTTGCAGGGTGCGCGCGCTCATGCCGAGCCGCGACGCGATGTCGGACACCATCGGCACACCGCCGCTGAGCGCCTGCGAAATCTCCGCCCGCACCCTTTTGTCGAGCGCCTCCGGCTCGGTCATGCGGGCCAGCTCTTCGTCGAGGAAACGATCGAAGAACCGCGCCATGCCCGCGTCGCTGAGTTGGTTGGGCCGCGCCAGCGCATCGCCCGGCATCAGCAGCGCATCGCGGTCCGCGCCAAAGTGGACCGGACAGCCGAAGTGCGCCTCGTGCCCCGCCCGGTCGCGCGGCCCCTCGTGTTTGAAGCAGACGGCGAGCGGACTGAAAGGTTCGGTGGCAACCTGCAGGCTCAAGGAGTAGGCACTGGCGATCGAGGCCTCGTTGGACAGCCGCAACCCGAGGATGCGTTCCCCTTCGCGGTGGAGTTTGAACCACGCGCCCTCCGACGCATCGACCAGCTCGTAGGTGGTCACGCTCGTGAGCATGCGCGCGTAGCGCTCGGCGCGCTGCATGGCGCCGCGCAGGTTGAGCGCCGCTTTCCACGCCAGCCCCCACGCCCCGTATTCATCAAGCCGCATCGAGGCGCCGGTGCGCAGCGGCAAGGTCGCCCCGTCCGCATCGCGCCGCGCCGCCTCGGCGAAGAAGCCGTAGTAGGCCTGGTCATCGAGGTTGAAGCCGGGATCAGGTTCACCCGTCGGATCAATCCCGACCGATCTCAGCAACGCCGCCCGGTCAACCCGCGCATCCGTGGCGGCGGCGACCTTCCAGGCAAACAGCGACGTGATCTGACCCATCGCTCGCAGGGGTAGTCAAAACCACCCCAAACGCGAGACCCACTGACGCTTGTCGGGAAAACCGAGCGGCTGAGAGGCAACGCGATTGGGCCACAAAAAGCACAAAAGGCACAGATCCAGAACCCCCAAAAAATCTGCGCTTATCGGCGACATCTGCGGTTCAGCACACGTTTTCTTAAACCGCAGATCACGCTGACGATCGCAGATGCTGTGAGGCAACGCGGTTGGACCACAGAGCACACAGAGTAACACAGAAACAAGGAAACCCATGCCTCACCGCGGATTGCGCGGAAGACGCAGAGCCACTCCACCGCAGCACCGCGTCCGGAGGTCGCGGTCGCGGGACAGGGACCACGTTCCCGCGAACCATCGAGGAACGCTAATCGACGCTGATTTTCGCTGATTGGTATGAGCGAAGATTAGCGCCTATCAGCGTTCCCAAGCATGTTCTGCCCCGTCAGCCGGAGCTTCAGCGAAGGCGGGCCTCACGGCATCTGCGCCCATCCGCGTCATCTGCGGTTCAACCGCATCCGCCCCTCAGCAGTCTACGTTTCCAAAAACTCGGCGGCACGCGTCTCGGACCAAAACTCGCTGTCGACGCCGCGTGTGATGAATCCGACATGCCCCCCATGCCGCGGCGTCTCCAGGTGCAGGTGGGCGTGATCGCGCGCGAGGTCCTGCGGCCAGCAGCGACCCGCCAGGAAGGGATCGTCGCGGGCGTTGACCAGCAGGGTGCGCACCCGGATCGCATCCAGAAAACGGATACTGCCGCACTGCGCCCAGTAGTCGCGCGCATTGGCGAAGCCGTGCAGCGGCGCGGTATAGACGTCGTCGAACTGGGCGAAGGTGCGCATGCGATCGAGCCCCGCGGTTTCGAGCGCGCCGGGAAAACGCGCCGCCTTCTCGCGCACCTTGGCGCGGAGCGTGCGCATGAAGCGCTCCATGTAGAGCCGGTTGCTCCAATGCGCCAATCGTTCGGAACTGGCGGTCAGATCACAGGGCACGCTGATCGCCACCGCCGCCCGAATACGTGGATCGACCGCCCCGCCCCGTTCGCCGAGGTATTTGAGCGTCTGGTTGCCGCCGAGACTGAAGCCGACCAACGCGATCTCGCGCCACGCCGGATTCGCCAGCGCGTGCTCCACCACCACCGCGAGGTCTTCACTCGCGCCGCTGTGGTAGAAGCGCAGTTGGCGATTCGGCTCGCCGCTGCAACCGCGGCAGTTCCACGCGATCACATCCCACCCGCGCCGCGTAAGCGCCCGCGCCATGCCCTGAATGTAGGGCGACCGCGAACTGCCCTCCAGCCCATGCGACACAATCGCCACCCGCGAAGCCTCCACCGTCGCGACATCAAGATCCAGAAAATCGTCGTCCGGCGTCGCGATGCGTTCCCGTGCCATCGCCACCCGCGGCACCCGCCGCCACAGCGCCGGCACGATCGACTGCACATGCCCGTTCCGCGCCCACCCCGGCGCCACGTAAGTCGATTCAATCAAAGGCATGCAGAGACGAATTATTCACAGGAGAAAACAGAGGTGAACGGAGCCGTTCCAACGAGAACTTATTCAACCCCTTTCAGGCTGACGGCTTTGTTTCCCTCCGTTTCCTTCTGTAAAATTACTCACTGCCCCTCGGGCATTTGGTAGAGATTCATCGCGGCGACGTCGCGTTCGAAGAGGGTGCGCGGGTCGGCGTGGAAGGCGCGGAACGCCTCCTGGGATTCGATCGGTGATTCGGCGTGCGGGGTGTAGGGGCCGGACCAGTGGGCGTTGATCCACGTGAGCACCCACGCGATGCGTTTGGCCTTGGGCGAGGCGAAGATCGGATCGAGCACGCTGCGCGTCCACCAATCGGGCTGCTCGGTGTGGTAGGCAATTTCGCCGTGCGTGTGATAACCCGTCTCCGTGAAGGCCGCGACCTTGCCGCGTTCGGCCGCGAAGTCCGTTGCTTGCTCCAGCAGCGCCACCATCTGCGGCACGCTGAACCACTCGATCGCCGGATTGCCCTGACCGTAGCCATCCACGCCGATGACATCGACGTAGGCATCGCCCGGATAATACTCCATCGCCAGCGCCTTGTCGGGCGACCACGCGAAGAGCACGAGATCGCTGCGTTCGCGGATGTAGTCCACCAACATCCGGTAGGCCGCAACGTAGGTCTCGGCGCCGCCCTCCAATCGACTGCCCCACCAGAACCAGTTGCCGTTCATCTCATGCAGCGGTCGGAAGACGATGGGGAAACCGAGGTCCTCGTTGATGATTTTGAGCACGGCATCGAGGGAATGGTAGAACCAGGTGACGTCGCCTTCCGAGTCATCGCCGTTCACGACGCGATGGAGAATCCGGGCATCCGCCTCATCCCAATTGTGCGACCGTCCGTGCCGTCCCAGCCAATGGTAGTCAAAGGTCACCATGGCTCCCGCGGCATAGGCCTGCCGCGCCGCCCGTTGGTGGGCCAGCACCTCGTGAAGATCTTTATCGATGAAGAAGTGGAAGTCCGATCCATGCACCGCCGGATGATCGCCCACCACATCCTTCACGTCGGACTGCCCTTGATCGAGGTAACCCACCACGCGCCGATCGTAGCTGAGCGGAAACTCCTGCCCGAACATGATCGTGTCGGTGTCCCAGGCGAGGTGATGCAGATTGGCCAACAAGGCCCGCGTCTCCGGCGTGGCTCCCGGATCGACCGGTTCCGGCGCGGCGAACGCGCGCGTGACGACGACAACCCCGAGCAGCAGCAGAAGGCGAACAGTCATGCCGACGAAAGCGGTTCCGCGCCTCCTTCAAGTCAATCCCGGAGCACACAACGTTGAGCCGCACGGCTGAGTGGCGACGGAAAGAAGAACGCTGATCATCGCTGATTTTCACTGATTGGAATGAGCGGAGATAAGCGAAGATCAGCGTTCCCACCCCGTCCGCCGACCAAGTCCGCCGTAGCGTGAGCGAAGGTGGAAGCTCTAGCGAAGGCGGGCCTCTCGGCTCCTCTGTCTCTACGCCGCGATGGTTCCTTGACCTTGCGGGCAAAAAAGCGAGGGTCCCCGTCATGCTCATTCTCTTCGGCAAAATCGGCCTCGCGACCCTCTCGGGCCTCGTGATTCTGGCCTTGCTGTGAAGCCGTTTGGCTACGCCCGCGACCCGCTCTGCCTGATCTCGATCGCGCTCTACGCGCTGAATCGCTGGGCGCTCAAACCGCACCTGCCGGGCGGCTTCATGCACGATCACTTCAACGATCTGCTGCTCATCCCCGCCGCCCTGCCCCTCATCCTCTGGGTGCAACGCAAACTCGCCTGGCGCGACCATGACGACGCGCCGCGTTGGAGTGAGATCGGCCTGCACCTCGCCATCTGGGGCGTGATCTGCGAAGTCGCCGGTCCGCTCCTCGTGGCCCACGCCACCGGGGACTGGCGCGACCTCGTCGCCTACACCGCAGGGGCCGCCGTGGCCGGGCTATGGTGGCAGGTGGCGGAGAAGGTAGGGCGCGACCGCTGGGCGCGCCGGTCACCGTCGCCCAAGCCTTCCGAAACGGCGGGCCCAGCGGTCCCGCCCTACCCGGGGAGCTGATCGCTGACTGCTGCCCATGTCCTTCGACACGCTCGCGCCGCATTACCGTTGGCTGGAAACCGCGATTGCCGGGCGGGTGTTGCAACGGGCGCGGCTGGCTCATCTCGCGGCCCTCGACCAGGCGAACCGCGTGCTGCTCGTCGGCGAAGGTCCCGGGCGTTTTCTCACCGCGCTGCGGGCACGCCGACCCAAGGTCGCCATCACCGTGCTCGATGCCAGCGCGGCCATGCTGCGGGAAGCGCGCCGCGCCGACCCGTCGCCGCGCACGACCTTGGTGCAGGCCGACCTGCGCTCGTGGGCACCGCCCCTGGGCACTTGGGACGCGATCGTGACCCACTGCGTGTTGGACTGTTTTGCGCCCGACTCGTTGGCCCGCGTGGTCGATACCTTGGCCTCAGCCGCCGCGCCCACGGCCGATTGGTTGATCACCGATTTCACCGTGCCGGCCGATCGCGGCTGGCGGCGGTTGCGCGCGCGGGGCGCCCACGCGCTCATGTATGGCGCCTTCCGCATCGTGACCGGATTGGAGGCGCGGCACCTCACCCCGCCGGATCCCTTTCTTATCCGCGCCGGCTTCGCCCGGGTCGCGCGGCGGCCCTTCAATCACGGCCTCCTCCAGGCCGACCACTGGCGACGCGACGTAAAAAGCCATTGAGTCCCCGCCCGAAAACCCCGCACAACAGCAGCTCGTGATCCTCGACCTCCCAGCCCGTGCCATGGCGCGATTGCCCGCAAAAACGCGGGGCATCGTGCAGACCATTTGTTTTGGTCTCGCCGCTGGTGGCGGGGCCGTGGCGTTTCACATCGCGATCCACACCATCTTCACCCACGGCATCGAGCGGCTGACGCACGAGAGCACGGAGGTGTTCCTGGTCGGGAGTTTTGTCATCATCGCGGTGTTTTCGGCGGTATCGGGTTGGTTGCTCTCGGCCTTCTGTCCGGCGGCGGCGGGATCGGGCATCCCGCAGGTCAAACTCGCCTTCTGGAAGGACATGGGCGACATCCCCTTTCGCGTCGTCTGGGTGAAGTTCATCGCCGGCGCGCTGAGTGTGGGCGCGGGTAACAGTCTCGGCCGCGAAGGACCATCGGTGCAGTTGGCCGCCGGCCTCTCGTCGCAGGTGAGTGGCACCCTCGGCACGCCCAAACACAAACGGCGTCTCGCCACCGCGGCGGGGGCGGCGGCGGGCTTGGCGGCGGCCTTCAATACGCCCATCGCGGCGGTGACCTTTGTGCTCGAGGAAATCATCGGCGACCTCAACAGCCGCATGCTCGGTTCGATCCTGCTCGCGGCCGTCGTGGGGGCCTTGGTCGCGCACGGTCTCCTGGGCGAACAACCGGCCTTCACCTTGCGCGGCGCGGGCTCGCCGGAATGGCAGGTCTACCTGGCGACGCCGATCGTCGCGGCCGTCGCGGCGCTGGCCGGCGTGTGGTTTCAGAAATTCGCGCTCGGGCTGCGGGCCTGGAACAAGGAAAAACACCGCGTGCCGGCGTGGGCGCGTTGCATGTTGGGCGGACTCGGCGTCTGGCTCATCGGCAGCACGGTGTTCCTCTGGACCGGTCACCACGGCGTGTTCGGCCTCGGTTACGAAGACCTCTCCATGGCGCTCAACGACCAGATGGACTGGCAGAGCGCGGGCCTGTTGCTCATCGCCAAACTCGTGGCCACCGCACTGTGTTACGGGCTGGGCGCGGCCGGCGGCATCTTTGCCCCGACCCTGTTCTTCGGCGGCATGGCGGGCGCCGCCATGGCGGGGCTCATCTCGCTGATCTTCCCGCTGAGCACCGCCGGACACGTGACGCTCGCCGTGGTCGGCATGTGCGCCTGCCTCGGAGCGGTGGTGCGCGCGCCGGTGACGGGTCTGCTCATCGTGTTCGAGATGACCCACGAATTTGCCATGGTGCCGGCGCTGATGGTCGGTGGGTTGGTGAGCATCGCGATCGCGAAGCGTTTCACGAAACACAACTTCTACGACGTGATCCTCGAACAGGACGGCCAGGAAGTGGAGCGCGTGATGCCGCCGCGCGACCTGCGCTCATGGCAGGAAACCGCGGTGAGCCGGGCGGCCAATTTCCGCCCGGTGCTCGTGCGCGACCTGGCGCCCGAGGCGGTGAAGAAACTCTTGGCCGAGACCAAGCACGACTGCTACCCGGTGGTGATCGATCGCAAGCTGCATGGCGCGATCACACGCGAACATTTGCAGCGCATCGTCGACCATGGCGAAGAGCCGATCATCGATCCGGTCGCGACCTGTCGCCGCGATGCGACCATCCGCGATGTGCAGAGCAAGGTCATCGAATCGCCGGCCAACATGATCGTGATCGTCGGCGGTGAAGAGGAGGTCGTGATCGGGCTGATGACCCTGCACGACATCCTGCGCGCGGAGATCTTGTTCACGAAGGAGTGATCATGTTCGATGTAAGAGGTGAGAAGTAAGATGTGGATTGGCACCGACCGGGTGCTTTCTCTTCCTTCACATCAGACATCACACATCAGCCATCTGACCTAGAACCCCGTGGCCAAACTCTACTTTTACTACTCTGCGATGAACGCCGGCAAAAGCACGGTGTTGCTGCAGTCGAGCTACAACTACCAGGAGCGCGGCATGCGCACGATGCTCTTCGCCCCGGTCATCGACCAACGCGCGGGCATCGGCCGGATCGCGTCGCGCATCGGCCTGAGCGCCGAGGCGCATCCGTTCAGTCCGACCGACGACCTGTTCCGCCGCATCCTCACGCAACACGGGGAGGAGCAGCTCGCATGCGTGCTGGTCGACGAGGCGCAGTTTCTGTCCCGCGCGCAGGTGGAGCAGTTGTGCAAGGTCGCCGACAAGCTCGACATCCCGGTGTTGTGCTACGGCCTGCGCACGGATTTTCAGGCGCAACTCTTTCCCGGCAGTGCCGCGCTGCTCGCGCTGGCCGACGACCTCATCGAGCTGAAAACGATCTGTCACTGCGGCCGCAAGGCCACCATGAACCTGCGCGTCGGCCCCGACGGCAAAGGCCTGCGCGAAGGCGAACAGATCGAGATCGGCGGCAACGAACGCTACGTCGCCATGTGCCGCCGCCACTACGTCGAGGCCCTGGAAGGCTGAGCGGCCGGATGGTAAACCGCAGGTAGCGCGGATACTCGCAGATCCACTCCACCGGCACACCGCGTCCGGAGGTCGCGGTCCACCCCGATCCAAGGTGGACGCCGACGCCTGTCCCGCGAACGCGGCGATCCCCGCCGGCGTTGCGTTGCCTCTCGGCATCTGCGCCCATCTGCGTCAGCTGCGGTGAGACCCATCCTGACTCTCGGCTACCGTGTAGTCCGTGGGCCACTACAATGTCGCGCCGCGTCAGCTCTGCCAGGTGACCTTGCGCATGTCGCCTTGTTCGAGGAAGGCGAGGTGCATGTTGAAGGCGTTGTTGAGCGTCTGCTGCACGTGGCCGCGGGCGGAGGCCTTGAGGTAACCGCGCAGGGTGTCGCGGTATTCCGGCGCGACACACTTCTCGATCATGAGCACGGCGCGCTCATGCGGGGACTTGCCGCGGAGGTCGGCCACGCCGTGTTCCGTCACCACGACCTGCACCGAGTGTTCGCTGTGGTCGAGGTGGGTGACAAAGGGCACGATCGTGCTGATGTTGCCACCCTTGGCGACGGACGGGCAGGTGTAGATCGAGACGTGCGCGTTGCGGGTGAAGTCGCCCGAACCGCCGATGCCATTCATGAGATCGCGACCCATGACGTGGGTGCTGTTCACGTTGCCGAAGAGGTCGACCTCAATGGCGGTGTTGATCGTGATGAGGCCGAGGCGGCGCACGATCTCCGGGCTGTTGGAAATCTCCTGCGGGCGCAGCACGACACGGGAGCGGTAATACTCCAGGTTGGCGTAGAAGTCCTGCAGGCGCTCGGGACTGAGCGTGAGCGAACAACTGCTGGCGAAGGCGCATTTGCCGGTCTCGAGCAGGTCGATGACCGAGTCCTGCAGCACCTCGGTATACATCATGAAGGGCGGGATGTCGGGGTGCGCGCCGAGCGCGCCGATCACGGCATTGGCGATGTTGCCCACGCCGGATTGCAGCGGCAGGAAGGACGGCGGCAGGCGGCCGATCTTGATCTCGTTGGCGAGGAAGCCGGCCACGTTTTCGCCGATCTGCGTGGTGATGGGATCGGGCGGCGTGAAGCCCCCGGATTCGTCGGGCAGGTTCGTCATGACCACGCCGGCGATCTTCTTGGGATTCACTTTGATGAAGCTGGCGCCGATGCGGTCGGTCGGCGCGTAGATGGGGATGGCACGGCGATACGGCGGATCGGCTGGTTCAAACAGATCATGGAAGCCCATGAGGTCGCCGGGATGATGGGCATTGAGCTCGATGATGATCTTGTCCGCCACGCGGGCAAAGGTGTTGGCGCCGCCGACGCCCGTGGTGAGCACGATCTCACCCTGCGCGGTCACATGGCTGGCCTCGATGATGGCCCAATCCATCTTGCCAAAGACCCCGCTGCGCACGCTGGGCTGAACCGCCGAAAGGTGGAGGTCGAAGAACTGCGTCTTCCCCTCGTTGATCGATTTGCGCAGCGTCTTGTCGGACTGGTAGGGCGTGCGCCAGGAGATGGCTTCGGCTTCGGCGAGCGCGCCGTCGAGGGATTTACCCGTGGAAGCGCCGGTGATGACACCGAGCTTAAACGGCCGACCGGCCGCGTGTTCGGCCTTGGCCTTGGCGGCGATGGCAAGCGGCACGACTTTGCAGGCACCGGCGGCGGTGAAGCCGCCGAAACCCACGGTCTGGTTGTCTTGCACCATGGCCGCAGCCTCTTCGGGAGAGAGCGTGGGAAACGGGTAGTTCATAGGAAAGGGATTCATGGGCCGGTTGCCCGGCGAGTGTTGGGGGCATTGTGGCACACCGGCGGGATGAACAGCTCCGCAAGCCTTGCCACACGTCGCGCGCATCTTGACGGCATGGGGGTCTACGCCCCCGGAAAAGCACGCGCAACCCCGCAGGGCACTGCGCATATTCTGCCCAACGCCACCCGACCGGATGGGGACCCTAGACCCTGCTCCGGACACTTATAAGGTCCAACAGCACGCTCGGGCAGCGTGCGCATCTTGCGGCGGGCCCTCAGCCCTCCCCGCCCCCGTCTCCCCCGCCGTCATGCGACAGCACATCGGGCACCCACACGGTGTCGCCCCGCTGCAGAACCGGATCGGACCCGGCACGGGCGTCGCCTTTGATCAGCCGGTCCACGTTGAAGACCTGTGATTCCATCCGGCCCTCGGCGTTCAAGCGCGAGATGCGCACCTTCGCGCGATTCGCCGAACGGGTGAATCCGCCCGCCCCGGCCACCGCGCTCAACAGGGTAAGCGAATCCTCGCGCGGAAAAGCCACCTCGCCCGGCTTTTGCACCGAACCGAGCACGTTGACGGAACGACGGGCGTATTCGAGCACGAGCAGGTTCACCTGCGGGTTCACCAGGTATTCCTCGTCATAGCGCTGCGCGATCCGCGCCTCGGCGGCGGCCACGCTCAGGCCCTTGAGGTCAACCGTTCCGATCAACGGAAGGTTGATGCGATGCTCCCGGCTGATCCGCACCTCGCGATCCAGCGTCGGGTCGTCGTGGATCCTGACGCTGATGCGATCCAGCGCCTGCAGCACATAATCGCGCGCTCTGCCCGCGACGGTGGGGGGCGTTTGACCCGGTGATTCGCCGAGCCATGCGCAGTTAAAAACCATGCACCAAACCCAAGGCCGCAGCCGCAGTATTGAGAACATAAAGAAGACGTGGAGGCCGGTGTGACTCGCAAACCCGGCCCCGCGTTCCACGCCCATCTACGCACCAATGCGTATACCGACATTCCGGAGCATGGCCTAACTTCGCGGCGAACCTTCACCGGCGCCTCCGGCGTCCTGTCTCCTCGTCAAACACCCTGCGCACCATGATCTTCTCCCGCAAACCACTCGCCGGGCTCAGCTTGGCTCTCGCGGTCGGCATCCACCTTACCGACGCTCAAATCGAAGCCCGCGTAAACCTCGGCCTCATCGACGGCGGCACCAACTGGACCAACGTCTCCAATGGCCAGGATGATTTCACCCTCATCGACTACAACACCGGCGCCGACACCGGCGCGACCGTTTCCACCCTGTTCCCGTCCTTCGGCCCCGGCGCCGACTTCACCGACGAAGACTGGGTGACCACGGCGGCGCTGGAGTCCAGCGTGACCTCCAACTTCAACGGCGGCAGCGTCACCTTCAACGGCCTGCCCGCCGGGAGCTACCGTGTCGAAGTCGTCGCCGTGCGCACGTTCGACGTCTACGCCGGCACCTACACCGCCAACTCCATCGCCCCCGACACCACCTACCGCGGCGCCACGCCGCCCGCGGTCTGGCGACCCAACACACACGCGGTCTCGCCGCTCGATTGGCTCATCTGGTCCGACGTCACCGTGGGCGACGACGGACGCCTCCAGCTCCTCGCCCTCATCGAGGGCAACGGCTACGTCACCATGAACGCCATCCGCATCACGACCGCCTCCTCCGGCAGCGGCGGTTCGGGCGGTTCGGGTGGGAGCGGCGGCTCGGGCAGCGGCGGCAGCGGTTCCGGCTCCGGTGGCGGCAGCACGGTCGATGTGGCCGGTGGCGGACTCTCCAACCTCTCCGTGCGCTCCAGCGCGGGCAGCGGCGACGCGACCATGATCGTTGGTTTCGCCGTGGCCGGGGATACGAAGTCCGTGCTGGTGCGCGGCATCGGCCCCACCCTGCTCAACTACGACCAACCCACCGCCCTCACCGATCCCCGCCTGCGCCTCTTCGCCGCCGGCGTGAGCGACGCCCTCGCGGTCAACGCGGGTTGGGCCGGCGACGCAGCGATTCGCGACGCCGCCGTCGCCCTCGGCGCCTTTGCCCTCGCCGACGACTCGCTCGACGCCGCCTTCCTGCGCACGATGGACCCCGGTTCCTACAGCGTGCACATTGAGTCCGCCACCGGCACCCCGGGCATCGCCCTGGCCGAGTTGTATGACGCCGATTACGGCACCGGCGGTATCCTCACCAACATCTCCGCCCGCACCTTCGTCGGCACCGGTAACGACGTGCCGACCCTCGGCTTCGTGGTCGCCGGCTCGGAGGACGCCACCGTGCTCATTCGTGGCATCGGCCCGGAACTCGCGGCCTACGATGTCGCCGGCACGCTGCAGAATCCGCAGCTCAAGGTCTTCGTCCACGGCAACGACACCCCGGTCGCGACCAACGACGACTGGGCCGGCGACGCCACGGTCGTGAGCACGGCGGCCACGGTCGGCGCCTTTGCCCTCAGCGATGAAACCAGCGCCGACGCCGCCATGGTCGTCACGCTGCCGCCCGGCGTTTACAGCGTGCAGCTCACCGGCGTGGGCGACACCACCGGCATCGGCCTGCTCGAGCTCTACCGGGTGCCGCCGTCAGACTCCTGAGGCCGCGCCCCCACCGCGCTCCCGCAAACGCCCGAGGCGCTCACGCTTCGGGCGTTTTGCCTTGTTGGCATGACCCGCTTCCGTGGCGGTCGGCTCAGAAGAAGCGCTCCGGCACGTAAATCACATCGGAAGTCTGCAACGGCCACAAATCACCGGACTCACCCTCGATGAGTTCATTCACATCGATCACGAAGGTGACAGCGGGCTCGTCCTTCACCTTGCGAGTCAGCCGGACCCGCTTGCGATCTCCCAACCGCGAAAAACCGCCGGCCCGCGAGATCGCACTCAGCAAGGACATCTCCTCCTCGCGCGGAAACGCGATCTCCCCGGGTGCGCCCACCGCCCCCATCACGTTCACCGTGCGTCGGGCGTAATCGAGCACGATGACATTGACCTGCGGGTTCACCAGGAAGTCACGATCGTAGAGTGCGCTGATTTGATCCTGCGCCTGTTGGATCGTCTGGTCGTTCAGATCCACACTGCCAATGAGGGGCAGATTGACCCGGTAATCGCCGGAGATCCGCACCTCCCGATCGAGGTTGGGCTCGTTGTAAATGCGGACGCGGATCAGGTCCAGCGGCTGCAGCACGTAATCGCCGATCCGCTCGCCGGGCGCCGCCTCCGCGGGAGACTGGGCGCGAACGAGTGGCAGGAATCCCATGAGGAAGGCCAGACCAAGGGCCGACCGACGGCGCGGGATGAGAGAGACGGAAAAGACCATAGAGAAACCACGCTCTGCGGCGCAGGTTGCCGGCGGAAGCACGCCACCCGGTTTTCGGGAGCCCCATGACCAGCCGGCGCGCTGAACTAACGCGCCACGGCGACCATTGGCGAGTCCCATCGGGAGTCTGGCAGCAGAATCTCGGCCGCCCCCCGGCGCTTTGTTGAACAGTCAGGATAATTTTGTGCGTCAAAACCGTGTCATTTACCCAACCGCGCGTTGACTGCCCCCCAGCGAGCACGCTTCATCGCCGTTCCCACAAACCCCCGTAATGGTCAGTCCCAATTCCTCCGATTCGTCCGAGGGCTCCCCCGCCCCCGGCGCTACCAAATCCATCAACGACGTCGTCATCCGCCTCGCCGGAAACTCCCAGGACGGCATCCAAACGATTGGCGGCTTCCTCGCCCGCCTCGCTGGCCGCAGCGCGCAGGAGGTCATGACCTACATGACCATCCCGTCGACGATCTCCGGCGGTCCCTCGATTTTTCAAGTGCGCATGGGCACCGGCGACATCCTCAGCTCCGGGGACGAAGCCGACTTCCTCGTCGCGTTCTACGAGCACAGCTACAAGAACCACATCGATCACCTGCGGAAGGGCGGCATCCTCATTTTCGACAGCGACCACGTCTCGCCCGAACCCAGCCATGATTACCTCGCCGTCGGCGTGCCCTTCACCAGCGCGACCATCGAAGCGGTCGGCGGCTCCGCCAAGGAAAAGGGCAAAAACATCTTCGTGCTCGGCCTGCTTTGCCGCCTCTTCGACCTCGATGTCGCCAAGCTGACCGGCCTCATCAAGGAGCGCTTCGGCAAATTCGGCGAAGACGTCGTGCGCAACACCATGCTGGCCTTCGACGCCGGCTACGCCTGGCCCGCCCAGAACATCCGCGACATCTACCACAAGCTCGCGACCCCCGACGCGTCCAACGGTCACCCGCAGATCACGACCGACGGCAACACCGCCATGACCCTCGGCCTCATCACCGCGGGCGTGCGCTACGGCGCCGGATACCCGATCACCCCGTGGTCCACCATCATGGAGACCCTGCGCACCGAGCTGCAGAAATACGGCGGCCTCTTCGTGCAGGCCGAGGACGAGCTCGGCGCCATCGCCTACGCCCTCGGTTTCGCCTACGCCGGCCACCTCTCCATCACCGGCTCCTCCGGTCCGGGTCTCTCCCTCAAGATGGAGGCCCTCGGTTGGGCCACCATGGCCGAACTGCCGCTCATCATCATCAACGTGCAACGCGGCGGCCCCTCCACCGGCCTGCCGACCAACGTCGAGCAGTCCGACCTGATGCAGGCCATCTACGGCTCGCACGGTGACTCGCCCCGCGTGGTGCTCGCGCCGCAGAACGTCGAGGACTGTTTCTACATCGCCCTCGAAGCCTGCCGCATCGCCAAGGAATACTCCACGCCGGTCATCATCCTCACCGACCAGGCGCTGTCCTCCCGCATCGAGGCCTTCGACGAACCCGATGTCGACGCGCTCATGGTCGCCCCCGACCTCGACCTCACGCCGCAGGGCGCCGACTTCAAGCCCTACCCGATCGACGGCCTCACCCGCCACGCGCACCCGGGCACCAAGATCGAGGGCGCGCCCTACCCGACCGTCACCGGTCTCGAACACGACGAGCACGGCCATCCCTCCGGCAACCCGGCGCAGCACCAGAAGATGACCGCCAAGCGCCGCAACAAGATCAAGCAGCTCGGCAAATCCCTGCCCCGCCCGGAAATCCACGGCGATCAGGAAGGCGACATCCTGCTGGTCGGCTGGGGCTCCACCTACGGCCCGCTGCGCGAAGCCGTCAACCGCGCCCGCAAGGACGGCCAGAAGGTCGGCCACATTCACCTGCGCCATCTCAATCCCCTGCCGCCCGAGCTCGAGCGCATTTTCTCGCGCTTCCGCCAGGTCTTCGTCGTCGAGATGAACGACCAGGGCCTCTACGGTTACGGCCAGCTCGCCACCCTGCTGCGCGCCCGCTACGCCAACCCCGCCATCCGCTCGATCACCAAGACCGACGGTCTCGCCTTCAAGGTGCGCGAAATCCTCAACGGCATGGCCGAGCTCTCCGGCTCCCGCTACGCCAGCGTCTCCGGTTACCCCGACGTCTGAGCGCGCGTTGCGAGCAAATCCCAACTCTCAAAATCCCAAATCCCAACCAGGAAGCCGGTCTGACCTCTCCCGTCTGACATCAGACTTCATCCTTCCAAACTTCTCCTTCCGCCATGTCCGCTACCGCAGAAGCCCCGGCCCCCGACCAGCCCAAGCTCACCAAAAAAGCTCTCACCGCCGACCACCCGACGTGGTGCCCCGGTTGTGGTGACTTCGCCGTGCTGGCCTGTTTCTACCGCGCCCTCGAGCAACTCAATTACCCGCACGAGTCCATCGTCACGATGGCCGGCATCGGTTGCTCGTCGCGCTTCCCCTACTTCGTCAACACCCACGGCGGCCACTTCATTCACGGCCGCTCCGTCCCCTTCTCCGCCGGCATCAGCCTCTCGCGCGATGACCTCAAGGTCTTTGTCTTCGGCGGCGACGGCGACGGCTTCTCGATCGGCGGCAACCACCTCGATCACGTGGCCCGCAAGAACGTGAACCTGACCTACGTCATCATGGACAATCAGGTTTACGGTCTCACCAAAAAGCAGACCTCGCCGACCTCCCCCGAGGGCTTCCGTTCCAAGACCGACCCCTGGGGTGCGATCGACCAGCCCATCAACCCGATGCGCAAACTGGTCAACTCCGGCGCCACCTTCGTCGCCCGCTCGCACGCCACCCAGATCAAGCACATGACCGAGATGATGGTGCGCGCGGCCGAGCATCCCGGCTTCGCCGTCGTCGAAATCCTCTCCGAGTGCGTTGAGTTCCACCCCGGCGCCTTCGACTCCGCCAATCCCCGCAAGGGCGGCGGCTTCGAACTCATTGACGAGGCCACGCACGACAAAACCGATATCACTGCCGCCATGGGCCTCGCCAGCGAACCCTGGCCCGGCAAGTTCGGCGTGTATTACGAGGTGCAGCGCCCGACCAAAAACGCCCTCGAGGCCGGCCTCATCGCCAAGGCCCGCGAGAAGACCAAACAAGCCGACGACGCGACCCTGCTCAAGCAGACCTTCGCCCGCATGCGCTGAGCGTCTTCGCAGCGCGCCTCCCTCTCAAACCGCCGGCCAAGCACCGGCGGTTTTTTTTGGCGCTCGGCGACCGACGCCTTCGCGAACGCGGCGGCGCGACGCCGAGGGGCAGACGGGTGCGGATGCGGTGAGGCAACGGGTTATCGAACCGCGAAGAGCGCGAAGACACGCGAAGCCACTCCACCGCAGCACCGCGTCCGGAGGTCGCGTTCGCCGGACAGGGACCACGTTCCCGCGAACCATCGAGGAACGCTAATCGACGCTGATTTTCGCTGATTGGTTTGAGCGAAGATTAGCGCCTATCAGCGTTCCCAAGCATGTTCTGCCCCGTCAGCCGGAGCTTCAGCGAAGGCGGGCCTCCCAGCATCTGCGCCCATCCGCGTCATCGGCGGTTCAACCAAGTAATCCACTCCGCCGCAGCACCGCGTCCGGAGGTCGCGGTCCACCTTTTCCGATCAGGTGGACGCCGACGCCTGTCCCGCGAACGCGGTGATCCCCGACGGCGTCGCGCATGCCTCTCCGGCTCTGTGCTCCGCTGTGCGCTCCGTGGTTAAAAAACTCCCTGCCCCTCAGCATCTGCGCCCATCTGCGTCATCTGCGCTTAACCACCACGCATACCGCTCTGCTTCGCGTCATTTCGTGATCGACTGCGTCCAGCCCGGCAACCGCCCGATCGCATCCACAGCTTGCGCTCGGCTCCAAGCCCGCATGAGGTGGCCCCCATGACCGACACCACCCGCGCCGACGGCCGCCTGCCGCATCAGCTGCGCCCGATTTCCTTCCAGGCCGACATCGCGCCCAACGCCACCGGCTCCGTGCTGGTATCGTTTGGCCACACCCGCGTCATCTGCGGCGCGACCATCGAAGCCCGGGTGCCCGGCTGGATGCGCGCCCAGAACGTGTCGGGCGGCTGGATCACCGCCGAGTATTCGATGCTCCCCTACAGCACGCACGACCGCAAACAGCGCGACAGCTCCAAGGGCAAGGTCGACGGCCGCTCCGTTGAGATCCAGCGCCTCATCGGCCGCTCACTGCGCGCCATCGTGGACCTCGAAAAACTCGGCACCCACACCCTTTGGATCGACTGCGACGTGCTCCAGGCCGACGGCGGCACCCGCACCGCGTCCATCACCGGCGCCTACGTCGCCGCCCGCCTCGCCGTGCAGAAGCTGCTCGACGTCGGCCGTATCACCGAGAACCCGCTCAAGGACTCCATCGCCGCCGTGAGCGTGGGCATCGTCAATGGCACCCCCATGCTCGACCTGCCCTACACCGAGGACCGTGACGCCGAGGTCGACGCCAACATCGTGATGACCGGCAGCGGCCAATTCGTCGAGGTGCAGAGCAGCGGCGAGGAATCGACCTTCTCGCCCGAACAGTTCTCCACCTTGCTCGCGCTCGCCCAAGGCGGACTCAAGGAACTGGCCGCCGCCCAGACCGCGTTCCTCACCCAGCAGTTGCTCGGCGCCAAATAAGGCGCCCCGCGCGGCGCGGCGTTTGATGAACAAGTTCTCATCTTAAGCTCACGCAGCGTTCATCTGCCGGGAGTTAGCTCATCGATCGGAATCCTTCCGATTCGATGTCCGGCACCACCTCCCCCACCGCAACCTCCCGCACTCTGCCCTCGCGCCCGTGGCTCCTGGGTCTGGGCCTGCTGGTGATTGTGCTCACCTGGGGCATCTCGTGGTCGTGGCAGCAACCCCTTGAGGGTATCGCGCTCGACCAACGTTTCCGACTGCGCCGCCACCTGCGTGCACCCCGTGGTCCCGCGCCGCTCATCGTCGGCATCACCGACAGCAGTTTCACCCTCGCCGAACGCGCCCCCGAACTCGTGGCCGCCGATCCCGCCCTCGCCCGCTTACAGGCCGGCTGGCCCTGGGACCGATCGATGTTCGGCGACACCGTGCGGCGCCTGCGCGCGGCCGGCGCCAAACTCATCGTGTTCGACATCGTTTTTGCCGGTCCCAACCCCGGCGATGCCGACTTCGCCGCCGCTCTGGCCGAACCCGGCGCCCCGGTTGTGCTCGCCTCGCTCTGGCAGGTGGAACACCGCGCGACCGGCGAGGCGGTGGCCGTGCTGCGCGAACCCTCCGCGCCGCTGCTCGCCGCCGGCGCCCGCCACGGCTTCGCCAATGTCTGGGCCGACCCCGACGGCGTGCTCCGCCACAGCGAAACCCAGCTCGACGACGCCAGCCTGCTGGGCCTCGCGCCCGACCCAAGTGCCGCCGTGCCTTCGCTCGCCTTGGCGGCCGCTCAAACCCTCGCCGCCGAGTCGCGCGCAACCAGCCCGCTCATCGACTACCGCTTCGCCGCAGCCGACATCCCGGTCGTGCCCATCGAGGACCTCTTTTTGCCCGATCGTTGGCAGGGCGACTGGCTCGCCGACGGGGAATTTTTTCGCGATCGCATCGTGTGGATCGGCCCCTTGTCCGAGATCCAATTCAAAGACGTGCACCTCACTCCGCTCGGCCGCATGCCCGGTGTGATGGCGCAGGCCCAGGCGGCCGACTCCTATCTCAACGATCGCGCCCCGCGCAGCTTCCCGCCGGTGTTGGGTGCCGTGCTGGTGCTCCTCCTCGCCGCTGCCGGACTCGGGCACACTGCGCGCCCGCGCCGCGCCAGCCGACAGGGGTTGCTGGCGATTGGCGGCGGCGCGCTTTGGCTCGTGCTCGCGCTGGCGGCGTTCGTGCTGGCCGATCTGGTCGTGCCGCTGGTTGCGCCCGGCGCGGCCTGGCTTAGCGGCTGCGCGCTGGGCATCGGGGCGCAACTGGTGAGCGAACAACGGGAGCGCCGCCGGCTGCGCTCGATGTTGGGACGCTACGTCTCCGAGGAGGTCGCTCAACTCATCGCCGACCGGCCCGACAACTTCGCCCAATCTCTGCGCGGGGAACGTCGCGCCGTGACCGTGCTCTTCGCCGACTTGCGCGGCTTTACGTCCTGGGTGGAGGACGCCGATCCCGAGGCTTTTGTTGGCCAGCTCAACACCTACTTCACCGCCATGGTCGACTGCGTGCTCGCCCACGGCGGCACCCTGCAAAAATACATCGGCGACGCCATCCTCGCGGTGTGGGGCGACACCCGCACGGAGGGACCGACGGAGGACTCCGCCCGCGCCGTCGCCGCCGCCCTCGCCATGCAGGCCGCGTTGCAGGGCCTCAACACGCAATGGGCGACCGAGCCCGGTCGCGCCCAACTTCGCATCGCGATCGGCGTGCACCACGGCACCGTCATGGTGGGCAACGTCGGCCATCCGCGCCGCATGGAGTTCACCGTGATGGGCGACGCCGTGAACACCGCCTCGCGCTTGGAAACCGCCAACCGTCCGCTCGACACCGAGGTGCTGGTGAGCGCGCAGATCGCGACCCTGCTGGAGGGCCGCGTCCGCTTCCTCCCCGTCGGTCCGGCCACGTTGAAAGGCAAACGCACCCCCCTCGATCTGTTCATCCCACTCCACCCCGTCGCCGCGGAGGCTTCGACGTGGTGGGCCGACGCCGCGCGCGCGCAACAGGCATGGAGCGAGCGCGACACGCCGACCGCCAACGCGATCTGGTCCCGCCTCGCGGCGCAGGACGTCCCCTTGCGCGCCTACTTCCACCGCCGCAGCCAACTGGACGCCCCCACCCTCGACCTCACCGCCAAGTGATTTCGCCATGACCACCCGCCCCATCGTCTATCTCCTCTTCGCCGTCGCCAGCGCTCTCGGCGCCCTGGGCGCTCCCCAGGCGCTCGAGCAGTCCGAAGTGATCGAAGCCGTCAACGACGTGACGCTCATCACCATGCCCGCCGGTTCGACCGCGCCCGCCCGTCGGCACGACCAATTGCACGCCCCCGACCGCCTGCGCACCGGTCGCGCTTCCCGTGCCGAACTCCAGGCACCCGACGGCACCATCACCCGGCTCGGGGCGAACACGCTGTTCGCCTTCGACCGCGCCACGCGCTCCATGCAGCTCGACCGCGGCAGCGTCTTGTTTCACTCCCCGACCGGTCGTGGCGGCGGCACGATCAAGTCACCCTCCGCTTCCGCCTCCGTGCTCGGCACCACCATCATCGCGGCCGCCACCGCCGACGGCGGTTTCAAACTCCTCGTGCTCGAAGGTCGCGCCCGGGTCGACTTCACCACCGGTGCCCGCCGCGAACTCAACGCCGGCCAGATGCTGTTTGTGCGTCCCGGCGGACTCGGGACCGGCACGCCTGGCCCGACCATCCACTTCGACCTCGAGCGCCAGGTGAAGAACTCAAACCTGGTCAAAGGCTTCAAACGCCCGCTCGCCTCCCAACCCAAAATCGACCGCGCCATCGCCGACCAGCGCCGCGCCGTCGGCCAGGGCCGCTACCTCGCGACCGGCTTCCTCGTTTACGCCGCGACCAGTGACACGCAGGTCAACGGCATCGAAGCCGCCGGACCGGATGCCGACGACAGCTTGGTCGGCGACTTCAACCAGCACCAGAAACTCGCGCTCAACTCCGACGTCACGCTCGCCTCGGCCACCCTGCCCGCCAACCGCGTCTTCCGCGCCGAGTTCCTCATTCCGGCCACCGAGAGCGAGTTCCTCAACCTCGAGTCCGACACCCTGCTCACCGGTCTGCTCGGCCGCACCGTTACGATCGCCTCGCCGGAGCTCAGTTTCGCCGACGCCGGGGTCCCGGCCTTCAATCTCGTGGGCAAGCAGGCGATCGTCTTCACCGGCTCCACCACCTTCACCAACCTCGCCGCCAAGCTCGACCTGCGCGACACCCACTTCCTGCTGGAGGGCGACTTCTGGGCCGATGCCGGCGACACCGCCGCGCTCACCCGCCTCACCTGGGCGGTGGCCCCGACCGACGCCGTGTTCCAAACCACCGCCGTCAACCTGATCGACGCACAGGCGCTCAACTTTGACGGCTTCGCCACCATCAACCTCGGCGCCCGCACCATCGCGCTGACCGACGTCGCCTTCCCCGCCGGCTCAACCGTGCGGCTGGTGAGCGAGACCGGCCAACTCGCGCCCGCGCCCAACACCGGCGCCGCCGTGCAACCGGGCTTCGTCAACTTCGTGCGCGACGTCACCTACGGCGGCGCGCCGGCGCAGGACCACGTGCCGATCGCGGCCGGCGGCACCGGCCTCGGCACGCCCAGGATCACCATCACCACCCCCAACCCCGGCAACTGATGCAACGCGCGCTCCTTCACCTTGCCCGGCTCGCCGGTGGACTGGTCGCACTCGCGACCCTTTGCGTCGCTCAGACGTCCGCGCCTGCCGCGAACGAAGTCCCGGAACTCTTCGCCGGCGAGTTGGACGACGTAGGTCCGCAATACCTCCTCGTCGCCCAACCCAAACCGCGCCCCTGGGCGCTCTGGGCCGACCTTGAGATCACCGGCACGACCAACGTGACCCTCGTCGAAACCGACGTTTCCGCCTCCACCCTCACGGTCGCGCAGGTCGGCCTCAACCGCGACTCGACCCGGCGACCGCTCTGGAGTGGCACCACCGGGTGGCAACTCGGCGCGCGCGGCCAGGCCTACCGCTACGGCTACCTCGCCGGGGAAAACCAAAAGATCAACCTGGTCGAAATCGACCGGAACAACTTCGACCTCGCCGGCCTGCACGCCCGCGTCGATTGGCAACGCGGCCCGTGGTTCGCGGCGCTCACCGCCCGCGCCTCCACCCTGCGCTCCAACGCCACCGATCACACCTTCTACGAAGAGCTCGCTACCGAGTGGGCCTTGTTCTGGCAAAAGCCGCTCAGTCCCAAACGCACCCTCGCGATCGGCTTGGACGGCGCCCTGCGCTTTTCCGACACCGACTCCTTCGGCCTGCTGCCCCACGATTGGAACAACCGCGTCGAACAGAGCGTCGCCGTCATGATCGACCAAAGCCTCGGCGCGCACTGGCACCTGCGCCCCACCCTGCGTTACCTCATCAGCCACTACACGGCCGAGGAACGCGATCGCTCCGATCAACAGTTTTCCGCGCGCGTCGCCGCGACCCGCCCGCTCGGTCGCCATGCCGAGCTGCGGTTCACCGCCGGCTTCGATCACCGCGAGAGCACCGACCCATTGGTGCCCGATTTCCAGAAGTGGGACCTCGCACTCGGACTCGGTGCGCAATGGCGTTTTTGAAGCCTGTTTTCCGCGCCCAAAGCCCCTCGCTGCTGGTTATTACTTAGTGAAAATCGGTTGCCGTAAGGAGGACTCTCTAAACGCTGGGTAGTGCCAGCTCACCGCTGGTCCCCAACGCGTCACGACATGTCCTCTTCCGCTCCGCTTCGGATTCTCCTCATCGCCCCCGCCGAGTTCCCGGCCGCGGCTTATCAGGAGGAACTGCAGAGCGGTGACTGCCCCGCCGAAATCGACCATATCGGTTCCATCCAAGAGATCGCTGCAAGCGATCGCGTCGGCAGCTGGAGCACCGTCGTGGTCGCCCGGGACCTGATCGCACTTGAGGCGGACGCCATCGACCAACTGCGGGCCACCTGCCGGGGCAGCCCGCCGGTGCTGGTGCTGGCCCCCACCGTGACCGTGGCCGACACCAAGACCGCCCTCGACGCCGGTGTCGCCGCGATCATTCGTCACGACCAACCCAACGAAGTCGCGGCCGCCATCGTGCGCGCCAAGCGCTACGAACGCCACCGCCAGCAACACGAGGCCGACCTGCGCAAGGTCGCCGCCAGCGAACGCCGCTTCGCCACCCTCTTCCACAGCAGTCCGATCGCCGCCATCATCACGGAGATCGAAGACGGCACCATCGTGGACGTGAACCCCACCGCGTGCAGCCTCGTCGAACTCGAGCGGGACGCCATCGTCGGCCACAAGACCATGGAGTTCGGCGCCTGGGCCGATTTCTCGCAACGGCGCCGCCTGGTCGCCGACGCCCTGTTCGGTGGCGTGGGCCACACCATCGAACGCGAAGTAAAGATTCCGGGTCGCGCGACCAAGACCGTATTGGCATCGTTCTCCAGCTTTGAACTCGAAGGCCGTAACCGCCTGCTCGTGATGATGCAGGACATCACCCAGCGCAAAGCGGCCGAGCACACCCTGCGCGAAAGCGAGGAACGTTACCGCCTGCTGGTGGAGAACTCCCACGACCTCATCTGCGAGGTCGATGCCTCCGGTCGCTTTTGTTATGTGAGCCCCAACCACCTCGCGGTCACCGGCTACATTCCCGATGAACTCGAGGGTCGGCAGGTGCAGGAGTTCATTCACCCCGACGAGCTCGACGACGTCGCCGCCCTGCTCACCCAACTCCAGCACCGCGCCGAGGTGCGCCTGCAGTTCCGCCACCGCAAGGAACATTGGCTCACCTTCGAATCCTCCCTGCAGGTCTACCACACCTCGGCCGGCGAGCGCCGCGCGGTGGTGATCTCGCGCGACATCACCGCGACGATCAAAGCCAGCGCCGATCGCCAGGCGCTCGAGCAACAACTCCGTCAGGCGCAGAAGATGGAGGCCATCGGCACCCTCGCCGGCGGCATCGCCCACGATTTCAACAACATCCTCACCGCCATCTTCGGCTACCTCCAACTCGTGCAGTTGGAGATGCCCGACGATTCACCGATCCGCGAAGAACTGGTCGGCGCGCTCGAGGCCAGCGAACGCGCCCGCGATCTGGTGAGCCAGATCCTCACCTTCAGCCGCCGCCGCGAACAGCAGCGCGCCCTCGGCAAAATCGCGCCCATCATCCACGACGCGCTGCGCCTGCTCCGCGCCTCCCTGCCCGCCACGATCGATTTCAAGGTCGAGATCGACGAGAGCGCACCGCCCGTGCTCTGCGACGGCACGCAGCTGCACCAGGTCATCATGAACCTGGGCACCAACGCCGGCTACGCCATGAACCAGCACGGCGGCGTGCTCACCCTGCGCCTCACCCAGGGCCAGGCGGAGCCCGCGCTCTTCGACAGCTACCCGCAGCTCGCCAACCGCCAGACCCTCTGTCTCAGCATTTCGGATACAGGCGTGGGCATGGACGCCGCCACCCGCGAGCGCATCTTTGAACCCTTCTTCACCACCAAGCCGTCCAACGAGGGCACCGGCCTCGGTCTCGCGGTGGTGCACGGCATCGTGCAGGACCATGATGGCGCCATCATTTGCGAAAGCGAACCGGGCGCCGGCACCTGCTTCCGCATTTATTTCCCCACGGTCGATCCCGCGAGCCTCGACGTCGTCGCCACCCCGCACGATCTGCCCAAGGGCTCCGGTCAGCGCGTGCTGCTGGTCGACGACGAGGAATCGGTCGTCAACATCGGCAGCCGCATGATCAAGCGCCTCGGCTACGAGGTGGAATCCTTCACCATCTCCGGCGAAGCGCTCGAGCGCTTCACCCGCACACCGCAGGACTTCGACATCGTCGTGACCGATCTCACCATGGGCGGCGCGACCGGCGTCGACATCGCCCGCCGTGTGTTCGAGCTGCGCCCCGGCCTGCCGCTCGTCATCGCCACCGGCTTCATGAACGCGCGCGACGTCGATACGGCCCGTGCCCTCGGCGTGAAATGGTTCCTCGAAAAACCCTTCTCCTTCCACGGCCTCGCCACGCACCTGCAGAAGGCGTTGCAACACGCCGCGCCGGTCGACCCGCGGTGAACCGTTCCGAGATGTGGCCGCGAGCGTGAGCGCGTGGGCGTCGCACCGAGCCGCTGCTGTAGCCGGGGTCGTCCCTGCCCGCCATAGCTTGGGCGTCGGCGGGTGACCCCGGTCCCCCATCTCGCCTTAGCGTGTGTCTGGGAAAGCCGAGGGGGCATCGCTGGGAACGCAGCCGGAGGCAGGCAGGCGGAATCAGGCTGACTGTGCCCGGGGGCACAGTGGTCCGGTGCCAACGCCGCGCGAGGCCCTCTTCCCACTCACGCGGGCCCCTCGTCTTTCCCAAACAAACCCTACGCCGACTTCTCCTGCGTCAACTCCTCACGGATGCCGCGAAAATTCCCCTCTTCGGCCGCCCGCACAAAACCTTCGGTCACGCTCTTGAGATTTTCCCACTGTGCGCGAATCCGGGCCGCCTCCAGGTCGGTGATCTGCTGGTCTGCCGCCGAGGCGGCGATCACGCCCAACATGTCCGCAAACTGCTGCACGATGGCGTTGGTCGAGGGAATGAGCGCAGCGCTGGAGCTCGTCGCCTTCGGGTTGTGAATGAAAAAACCACCGGCGCGCTCGGCCACCCATTGCGCGATGCGCACGTCGCCCGTCGTCTTGAGCAACTGCTCCACGCGATCCAGCGGATTCACCGCGCCACTGCCCGCGCTGGCTGACGGCGGCTCGGCCCATTTGTAGATGAGCGAAAGCGAAAGGCCCATGTCGGAGCACACCTGCTTGGCACTGGTTTTTTTGAGCAGTTCCTTGAGTAAAGCGTGCGACTCCATGATGGCGAAAGATGGTGCCGATCGATCACATGGCAATCCCGCGGTGCGCGGGATCAGGCCGCCCCGGCGTTGCGCAGGTCGTCACCCAACAGGCCGGTGATGACCTCCATCCAACCAAAGGGTCCGCGGCCGTCTGACCGCCGCAGCCCAGGCAGATCGAGATCAGCCCAGGTGCCATCCTCCCGCGCCACGAGAAACGGCAGGTCAACCGCCTCGAGCAAGGGCACGTCGTTGGCGCTGTCGCCGAGACCAACCGACTGCACCGGCCGGCCGTAGGCGCGCTCGTAAAGGTCGACCACGCGACGCACCGCCTGGCCCTTGTCGGTCCCGGCACCGGTGACCGTGTGGAAGCGTCCGCCGTGGCGACACTCCAAGCCTTCGGCCGCAAACTCGGCCTCCAAGGTCGACCACGTTTCCGCGGGCAGGTCCTCGATCAAGGTCTCGCTGTAGTGGCGGCGCCGCGCGCGCCCGGCCGCTTCCAGACTCAAGCCGGTGAGGGCCGCGAGATCTTCGTCGGTGATGTTGCGATAACCGCGCAAGGCTTGGCCGGTGCGTTCGCGCACCCGATCGAGTCGCGCATGAATGTCCTCGGCGACCAATCCGAGCGCGAGCGCGCTGCGCCCGGGTTCACCCGGAGCGGGCGGCCAGCCCCCGGTGGGCAGTCCGGTGGAATCGGGCGTGATGATGGCAGCGCCGTTTTCGACGATGGCGGGGATGGAGCGAATGCCCAGTTCCTGCCGCAAGGCACGTTGTTCACTCGCGGTCTTGGAGGAGCAGAAGATGACGGGCACGCCCATCTCGCGCAGCCGGAGCAAGCCCGGCCGCGCCGCTTGCGGCGAGAAGCTCGACCACTCGAGCAGCGTGCCGTCGAGGTCGGTGAACACCAACCAGGGCCGGTGCGGGTCCAACAATGAACTCAGAGACATGTGGGGCAGATCGCGTGGGTTCAGTTCAGCTCGCACCGGGAGCACCCGACGACATCGGCACGGTGGTGCCCGTGCTACCGCCGCTCGAAATGGCTTCCTGCGCGGTGTCGAAGAACACATCAAAATCCATCCGATCGAGGCTCTTGTAGACGCGCATCGGCGCGAGCTGCTCGCCCTCCTTCAGATAGTTGCGGCGCTGCAGGTCGCGTTCGATTTCCTCGCGCAGGGATTCCGGGCAAAGTTTCGAGTGATAGATCGTGCTCAGCGAGGCCGCGATCATGTCCTCGACGTGCTCGTCTCCCTTCACCTCATGCAGGTGCGGGTTGCGCGACTCGATCTGACTGATCTTGACCATGCGGTGCATGTCCTGCCCGACGCCTTCGCCCTCGGCCAGGATGCCACCGTATCTCTCCAGCAGGTGCACGTAGTGGAAGGTCTCGACGGCATAACCGGTCGCATAGTCGATGCCCATCGCGAGCTCGGTGGTGAGCGCGTGTTCGCCGGCGTTGCCGGTCTTCACAATCTCGGTCTCGAAGCCGGTGTGGTGGCCGACGAGACGATTGAGGAAGAGGTTCGAATGCCGCGAGCTGCGCCCCCACTTCGCGAAGTAGAGCGAGTTCTCCACCACCTTGGGCTTCGAGTGCCAGGAGATGCGCACCATGGCGTGGTCACTCGGGTTGAGACAGAACCCGGCGGCGTATTCCTTCACATACTCGTTCACCGCGCCGGGGAAGTAGTTGTCGCTGTCGACGAAGCCGACGTATTTGCGGCCCATCAGCTTCGCCAGCAGGGAACCCATGATCATGCCCTCGGCCTTGCCGTTACGCACGAGCTCCTTGTCGTCGAGGATCTCGGTGTAGCCGGCGGCGGCAAAGGCCGCGGCGATGGCCGGATCCTTTTGATGCACCACCAACACCTGCTTGCGGGTAAAGCGGCAGAAATTGTTGATCGCCTCCTGCTCGAGGAAAAATTTGTCCACCGGCGCGCGCGGGCTGTTGGACACCACGATCACCAGGCAGTCGTGCGGAATGCCGACCAAGACGCCTTCGATGAGCTTCAACCGCTCATTGCGCACCGGCACCACGATGGCCATCTGGCTCTCGATCTCGTGCAACGCTTCCGACGGCACCCGGCGCACCACCGAGTCATCATCATTGCCCGGCGAGGCATGCTCCGGACCGGCATCGAGCTCATAAACTTTTTGCAGGCCATAAATGCGCACGGCCCCCAAACGCTCAAACTCCCGCGGGGATTCAATGCGCATGCGCGACCCCCTCGTCCCTACCCCAAACCGGGCGCGTCAGCACGCTGCCGCCGGTGTTATCAATATGAGAAACATGCATAGCCCCATTTGAGCAAGATGGATGCCAGCAGCCGAAACCCTGGGTTAAGACTCATTGAAATCCACTTGCATCCACACGGGAGCCGACTGTGGTCGGTGCCTTCGTCATGAGCTCCGCCACGCCAGCTTCGCCCCCGCCGGAGGTTTCGCCGCGCATCGAGGCCCGGATCGAGGCGGAGATGTCCCGCCTGCTGTTTCGCTCCGTCCGCACCGGTTTGATTTCCAACTTCGTGCTGGCGGCGCTGCTCGTCGCCGGTTCGTGGATTTATGTGAACCAGACACTGGCCTTGGCGTGGCTCGCGGCCAGCGGCGGCGTCGTGTTGGCGCGCTGGTGGCAACTGCGTCGCTTCAATGCCGCCGCCCCCACCGATGATGAACTCCCGCGCTGGCGGCGCGCCTTCGTCCTCCTGCTGCTGCCGGCCGGCCTGCTCTGGGGGGTGGGTTCGTGGATCTTCATCAACAACACGCACCTGCTCCCGCTCGTGCTGACGATTCTCATCGTCGCCGGCCTCAACTCCGGCGCCGCGCGATCCCTCGCTTCGGTCAAGGCTGCTTCGCTGTCCTACATCGTCGCCACCTTGACGCCCGTCAGTCTGCACTTCGCGCTGCGCCCTGAGATCGGCAGTTGGACCATGACCGCCTGCACCCTCACCTTCGCCGTCTTCCTCAACAGCACCGCGCGCCTGCACCGACAAGACCTGCGCAAGCTCCACCGCTTGAATTTCCAAAACTCCGAACTCGTGGAGGTGCTCAGCGAAGCCAAGGACCGCGCCGAATCGGCCAACCGCGCCAAGAGCGAGTTCCTCGCCGTCATGAGCCACGAGATCCGCACCCCGATGAACGGCGTCATCGGCATGCTCGACATCCTGCGCCATTCCGATCTGCCGGAGCCCCAACAAAAGCAGGTCGACATCGCCATGAGTTCGGCCGACTCGCTCCTGCACCTCCTTAACGACATCCTCGACCTCTCCCGCATCGAGGCTGGTGAACTCACCTTTGAGACGACCCCCTTTGCCCTGCGCAACCTCGTCGGCGAAGTGGGCGCCCTGCTCGCCGCGCCCGCCTCCGCGAAACGGAACCACATCCGCGCCGCCATCGACGATGCCGCGCCCGACCACGTGGTGGGCGACCCCCTGCGGCTGCGCCAGGTCCTGCTCAATCTTCTCGGCAACGCCGTGAAGTTCACCGCCAACGGATCGATCGACCTCGAGGTGGAAACCGTCGCCTGCGACGCCCGCTCCGCCACCCTGCGCTTCGCCGTCATCGATACCGGCATTGGCATGTCGCCCGAGGTGAAGGCCAAGCTCTTCCAGAAATTCAGTCAGGGCGACAGTTCGACCACCCGCCGCTACGGCGGCTCTGGCCTCGGCCTCGCCATCTCCCAACGCTTGGTCAAGGGCATGGGCGGAACCATCGAGGTGGAAAGCGTGGAGGGTCAGGGCTCGACCTTTGCCTTCACCCTCACCCTGCCCCTGCCCACCGAACCGCCGCTTGCGCCGGCACCTGTCCGGGTGCCCGGCAACTCCCCGCCCCCGCGGCTCCCGCGCGTTTTGGTCGCGGAGGACGACCGCACCAACCTCGCGGTCGTGCAACGGCTGCTTCACTTCCTGCAGATCCAGAACACCGCCTGCGGCAATGGTGCCCAAGCCGTTTCACTCGTGCTCAACGAAAGCTGGGATCTCATCCTGATGGATGTGCACATGCCCGAGCTCGATGGCATCGAGGCCACCCGTCGCATCCGCGCCAACCCCACGACCGCCGAGCTCCCGATCATCGCCCTCACGGCCAGCGCCTCCCCCGAAGAGCACCGCACTTTTCTCGAAGCCGGTTTTTCGGCCGTGCTCACCAAGCCCATCACCCGCGAACGCCTGGCGGAATGCCTCGCGGAGTGGTTGCCGGTTTGACGCCTGCAACGCGGCGGCTTGAGATGGCGATCTCCCTTTCGTCATGTCCACGCCCGCCAAACCCAAGAAAGTTGCCCTTCTCACTGCCGGTGGCCTCGCCCCCTGCCTCAGCTCCGCCGTCGGCGGCCTGATCGAGCGCTATACCGAGATCGCCCCCGACATCGAAATCATCGCCTATCGCGGCGGCTACAAAGGCCTGCTGCTCGGCGATTCCTACCAGGTCGGTCCCGCCGAACGAGCCGCCGCCGGCATCCTCCACCGCCACGGCGGCAGCCCCATCGGCAACAGCCGCGTCAAACTCACCAACGTGAAGGACTGCGTGAAACGGGGCCTCGTCGCCGAGGGTCAGGACCCGCAAAAGGTCGCCGCCGATCAATTGATCAAGGACGGCGTCGATGTCCTCCACACCATCGGCGGTGACGACACCAACACCGCCGCCGCCGACCTCGCCGCCTACCTCGCCAAGCACGACTATCCCCTCACCGTCATCGGCCTGCCCAAGACCATCGACAATGACGTCTTTCCCATTCGCCAATCCCTCGGCGCCTGGACCGCGGCCGAACAGGGCGCCCGTTACTTCCGCAACGTCGTCGCCGAGCACAACGCCAACCCGCGCATGCTCATCATCCATGAGGTCATGGGCCGCAACTGTGGCTGGCTCACCGCCGCCACCGCCGAGGCCTACCGCAAGCTGCTCGCTACCGAGGAGTTTGTGCCCGGACTCGGTCTGGCCCGCGCCAACCTCGACGTGCACGGCGTCTTCATTCCCGAAATGGCCCTCGACCTCGAGGCCGAGGCCAAGCGCCTGCGCGCCGTCATGGACGAGACCGACAACGTGAACCTCTTCATCAGCGAAGGGGCCGGAGTCGAAAGCATCGTCGCCGAAATGGAAGCCAAAGGTGAAGCCGTGCCGCGCGACGCCTTCGGTCACGTGAAGCTTGATGCCGTCAATCCGGGCAAGTGGTTCGGCCAACAGTTCGCCGCCATGCTCGGCGCCGAAAAAGTGCTCGTGCAAAAGAGCGGTTACTTCGCCCGCGCCGCCCCGGCCAACCAAGCCGACCTCGATCTCATCCGCGACTGCGTGCACCACGCCGTGGACTGCGCCCTGCGCAACGAGGGCGGAGTGATCGGTCACGATGAGGACCAGAACAACGTGCTGCGCGCGATCGAGTTCCCGCGCATCAAAGGCGGCAAGCCCTTCGATCCCGCCACAACTTGGTTCAACGATCTCCTCGGCGCCATCGGCCAACCGCGCGGCGCCACCGTCGAGACCTCGCACTGAGATCACCTACCCGCCAACCGCGGATCGCGACCGATCCGCCCTCTTCCTTCCCCGGACCATCATCATGATGGTCCGTTTTTATTGGCGCGCGTGCTTCGAGACAAAACCTCCCCAACCTCGTCCCCGGGTCCGAACGGATAAATCAATAGGCCTGTTTGTCTTCAGGATAGGCCAGACATAACCCCGCCATTCATGTCATATCGTCCTGATTTATACGTATTTACGAGATTTTGGCTCGAATCAACCATGCTTCGGGCTACGATTCCCTCGTCGACGATCCATGCGCCTCCCGAGGAACATCCCCTATGCCCTTTTGCGCTGCTGCCTCCTGCTCGGATGCGGTGCGGGCCTGCCGGCGGTGCACGCGCAGCTGACGGTTGATGGCATCATTTCGAGCGACTACACCAGCTACAACGCCGTCCTCGCCTCAGACGGCACCTACCTGCAGGACCTGCGCGCCGATCAGCAGACCGGCCAGTATGCTGACGATTTTGTCGGCGGCACGACGGACAATCCCGGGTTCATGATGAACCTCGCCACCTATGACGCCGGCACCTCCGCCGGATCGCTCGACTACATGGTGATCCGCGTGCGGATGAACACCTACGATCCGAATGGTTACAACAACAACGGCAAGTTGCGCTTCGGCATCGATGCCGACGCCGACAACGACGTGGACTTGTTCTTCGGCATCGACGGCACGCAAAGCGGTCCGCCCACGCTCGGTTTCCAAGATCCGGGCACCGACCTCAACATCAGCCCGAGCACGAGCTCCATCGGCAACAACTTCACCCCCACCTTTGAGTCCGGCGACGCGCTTTTCAGCCTGAGCGCCGCCGAGATCACGGCGCTCATGACGCTGACCGAGGGCACGACCTACAGCTACCACGACGCCGCCACCATCGACGGCTCCATGCCCGGCTTCAGCATCTTCGCCACCAACAAGGTCAATCAACCGGACGCCGACGCCTACGTCACCTTTGCCATCCCCGTCCTGTTGCTCGCCGAAGCCATCGAGGACTACAACCCGTCGATCAGCTTCGATACCAATTCGGCCATCCGCATGATCGCGTTCACCGCGACCAACAACAACACGATCAACCAGGACCTTTTCGGGTCCAACGGCATCGATGGCGCGACCACGTTCGACAGCGCCGGCTTTTCCGCCGTCATGACGCCCGATGGGGTCGTGCCCGAACCCGCCACCTACGCGCAACTCGGGGCCATGCTCTTCGTCGCCGGCGGCTTGGCGTGGCGCCGACGCCGCCAGCACGCTCGCGACCTCGCCAACCGTTGATGGCCAAGTCGAGGTCCAGCGCCGCTCCGTTCTCGCGGGCAAACCTCGATAGTTGGGCCATCGACCTCATCCGCATCGCGTGGGGGTTGATCGCTTGGAACGCCCGTAAAACCAAGTTCCGGCTCGGCCTCAGTCGCCGTTGTCCCTGTCAGGCACCCAGCGATTCCGGCATCGCCGGCGAAACCCGCTGCGAGGCCTCCTTCCTGCTCGATCGGCCCACCCGTTTTCAGTTTGTCTGCCCGGCCTTGCGCAACACGCCTGCCGGCTGGCGTTGCCATCACGACCGCGCCACCGTGCGACCCTACTGGGGTCGCTGCATCCTCACCTACGCGACCCTCGCCCTGCTGTTGTGGGTCACCGGCGCCACCTTGTGGTTTGGCAGCTTGCGCATCGGCGGCGTGCACAGGGTCGCCTGGCTGGATTGCGTGTGGCCGCCGCGGCACGAACGGGTCGGCGAAGCCCGCGCCGAACACTTTCGCAACCAGTTCCAACACGCCATCTCCGAGGGCAACATCCCGGCCGCGATCGTCGCGCTCCACTCCGCCTTCGTCTCCTGCGACACCTGCTGGCGCGACGGTTTGGTGCTCGCACAGATCTACGAACGCACCGGCCAATTCGCCGCCGCCGATCACATCTTTGACCAGGCGGAACAACGCGCGCCCGATCATCACACCACCATCACCGTGGCCCGCCATGACGCATTGCTGCACTCGCGCCGCTTCCGCTCCCTGGCCGAACTCGCCTGGCGGGAATTCCAGCACGCCACCAACGATCGTGAAACGTGGCTCGTGCCGCTGGCGCATGCCCTCGCGGCCGATCCACTCGCCGTCAAGGTGCTGCCGCCGACCGACGAACGAAACGATCTCACCTCCGGCGAACGCGCCCTCCTGGAACTGGCGGCAAACCACCAGCGGCCCCTGCCTGCGTTCATCCGCAACCAAATCATCACCACACCGGCGAACAATCCGACCCAGGCCATCCTGCGCTGGCGGCTCCTGCTCGATCAGGGCGACCGTCTCGCCGCGCTGCAGGCGATCAATCGCGACACGGCAACCCTGAGTCGTTTTGAACTGGAGCTCGCCCGCTGGGCGACGATCGACCCGCGCACCTCCGCCGCCCAGGCGGCCCAATGGTGGCTGGACCTCATCCCCCTCGACCCCGCGCCCGCCCACATCGCGCGGCTGGTGGCGGTGGCCCTGCGTTCCCCTTTCCAGGTGCCGCTCGCGGCGCTGCGGGTGCGCCTGCCCGATGACGACCGCGCCTCGCTGGCCGCGCTCTGGGTCCTCGCCGTCCGACAAGGAGACGCCAACCTCGCGACCGATCTGCTCAAGGACATGGGCTACTTCCCCGAAGCCAACGCGCTGCCCCTCGACCCCAATGCCCTCGCGGCCCGGCTCCCGATCACCGCGACCCTGTTGCCCATCCCCCGCGAGGTGCTCTACGCGCTCATGCCCTCGCCCGGCCAGGCGGGTGCCGCCGCGACGGTTGATCAAATCCTGCAAGGTTCGGAATAAGGTGGCGGAGCGCCGGCTCCGACCCGCCATGACCTTCCTTCCCCGTCCCGTTTGCCTCGCCCTCACCGCTGCGACCCTGCTCGTGAGTCACGCCTTCGCCGCCCCATTGCCCATGGGTGCGGAAAACACCCGCCCCGTTGGCGTCGGCACCGAGATGATGTCAGCCGAGCTGCTCGACCTCGAGGGCAAGGCCGTCGATCTCCGCGACCTCGTCATGGCCAAGCCCACCGTGCTCATTTTCTACCGCGGCGGCTGGTGTCCCTACTGCAACACCCACCTCGGCGAGCTGGCCACCATCGAACCGGAGCTCGACGCCCTCGGCTTTCAGGTGATCGCGATCAGCCCGGAACGTCCGGAGACCCTCGCCCAGGCCCTCAAGGACAATCCGCCTCCTGCTTCGCGCATCCTCCTCTCCGACCGCAATATGGTGGTCTCATCCTCCTTTGGCCTGGCCTACCAGATGCCGCCGGATCTGGAGAAAAAGTATCGGGAATACGGCATCGATATCGCACCGATTCCGGACAATCCGGATCACCATTGGCTGCCGGTGCCGGCGGCCTTTGTCTTCGATCGTGGCGGCAGCGTGACCTACGCGTTCTTCGATCACGACTACACCAAACGCGTCGAACCCGCCGACCTGCTCGCAGCCGCTCGCGACGCGCTCAAGTAGGCCTCCGGCCCGCGGCGCGCCAAATTTCTGCGTCGCATCCCCAGAGGGGTTTGTTTCGCTGCGGTCACACACCCGACTGCATGACTGAACCCACTTCCTCCCCCGTCGCCGCCGACTCCACCAACGATCGCGGCGGCATCGGCGGCCACCCTCGCGGCCTCTCCACGCTCTTCTTCACCGAAATGTGGGAGCGTTTTTCCTACTACGGCATGCGCGCCTTGCTCGTGCTGTTCATGACCCTCGCGATCACCGAGGGTGGCCTGGGATTCTCGACCGAAAAAGCCGCCAACATCTACGGCACTTACACGATGAGCGTGTATTTGCTCGGCATACTCGGCGGCTTCATCGCCGACAATTTTATCGGCGCGCGCCGCGCCGTGCTCATCGGCGGCATCATCATCGCGAGCGGCCACTACTCGATGGCGCTGCCGTCCGAGACGACCTTCTTCATCGGTCTCTTCCTGGTCGCGGTGGGCACGGGGCTGCTCAAGCCCAACATCTCCACCATGGTGGGCAGCCTTTATTCACCCGAGGACGCCCGCCGCGATGCCGGCTTCTCGATCTTCTACATGGGCATCAATATCGGTGCCCTCACCTCCGCCCTCGTTTGCGGTTGGCTGGCGCAGTCCGACACCTTCCGCGGCATGTTGGAAAGCTGGGGCATGAACCCACACGGCAGTTGGCACTGGGCCTTCGGTGCGGCCGGCGTCGGCATGACCTTCGGCCTCATCTCCTACCTGCGACGCGCCGGCACGCTCGCCCACGTCGGCCAGGCGCCGTCGCGCGAGGCCGATGGCAGTCGCCCCTGGGGCAAACTCGGTCTGGTCGCAATCGGTTCGGCCGCGCTCATCGTGCTCATGGTCTTGGCCGAGACCTACACCGCGATCGTCTACGTGCTCTTCGCCGCGCAAATCGGCGCGGTGTTGTTCTTCGCCTTTCGCCCCTCCGATGAGAGCCGGCGCATGGCCGCCATTCTCGTGCTCTTCATCGCCGCCCAGGTATTCTGGGCCATCTTCGAGCAAGCCGGTTCCTCCGTGCAGCTCTTCGCCGATCGTCTCACGCGCAATCAGGTGCTGGGCTTCGAATACCCCTCCACGTGGTGGCAATCGGTCAACTCGATCTGGGTCATCCTCATGGCGCCCTTCTTCGCCTGGCTCTGGATCAAGCTCGGCAAGGGCGGTCCCAGCAGCCCGATGAAGTTTGTCTTCGGCCTCCTCCTCGTCGGCCTGTCCTTCATCTGGATGATCCCCGCCGCCAAGCTCGCGGCGGAAGGCCTCGTGAGCCCGGCCTGGTTGCTCGGCCTGTTCTTCCTCCAAACCGCCGGCGAGATGTGCCTGAGCCCGGTCGGCCTCAGCACCATGACCAAACTCGCCCCCGCCCGCCTCACCGGCCTCGTGATGGGCATCTGGTTCCTCGCCGCCGCACTGGGCAACAAACTCGCCGGCCTGCTCGCCAGCGGCTTCGACGAAAACGACCTCGCCAGCCTGCCCGACTTCTTCCTCACCCAGGCCCTCTTCGTCGGCGGCGCGACCGTCGTGCTGCTCGCCCTCGTCCCGTGGGTGAAGCGCCTGATGGGCGGCGTGCACTGAGGCGGCACAGTCATTTCAGCGTTTCCGCATTTCCGCTTTTCAGCTTTCTAGAAGGCCATGCCCGCGAATCTGCACTTCCCGACCTACGTGTATTGCGAGTCCCTTCAGCCCAAGGGACTCGACAAACTCAACGCCGAGCTCGTGACCGAGTGCGACCAGTTGCGCGCCTTCGATGTCGCCGGGCGCAAGTGGTCGGAATCCAACTACCCCGGCGGCTACACGAGCTACGCCTCGATGAACGAGCTGCACCGCTTCTCCAGCACCTTCGAGGGACTCGAGCGAAAGATCGCCAAACACGTCAAAGCCTACGCCAAGCTGCTCGAGTTCGACCTGCGTGGCCGTGAGGTCTACATGACCGACTGCTGGGTGAACATGATGCCCCCGGGCACCAGCCACGGCCTGCACATTCACCCCCTGTCCTTCATCAGCGGCACCTACTACGTGCAGACCCCGCCCGGCTGCCCGGGCATCAAATTCGAAGACCCGCGCCTCGACCGCTTCATGGCCGCGCCGCCGCGCAAGACCAAGTGCAAGCCCGAGCACGAAGCCTTCGTCACCTACCCCGCCGAGGCCGGCAACGTCGTGCTCTTCGAGAGCTGGTTGCGCCACGAGGTCCCGGCCAACCAAGTCTCGGAAGAGCGCATCTCCATCTCCTTCAACTACGCCTGGCACTGAGACCGGCGCGAAGGCGCCGGAACTCCCAACCGCACAAACCCCAAATCCCAACCCAAGCAGCGGGGACAACTTTCACTCGTTGGGGTTTGGGATTTCGAGAATTGGGATTTTCATGGCGCAGTCATGATCGTAATTCGCCGCATCGTCGACCGCCGCCGGGCCTACACCGGGATATTCCTCCCCGGCGAACCGGCGCGGATCTTCCCGACTGACGACGTGCAACACGCCCGCATCCTGCAGATCTACAAGCAGGACAAACGCTACGAAGACGTGCTCAACGACTTCACCGACTTCGGCCTGAACCAGCCGCCCGCCCCCAACTTGTCACGTCCGACGTGACAAACTCCCCCGCCCGGCCGGCGGGTTCATCGCAGCGAGAAACCGGTTCGTCGCAATAATAGACCGGTTCGTCGCAGAGTGGTCGCCGCTCCGGCACACCGGTCCAACCTGTGGACCCACCATGAAGCAGATCGAGGTCACCGACGACGTTTACGAGGCCCTCAAGCGCCTCACCACCGATTTCAACCAGAGTCCCAACGACGTTCTCGCGTCACTCCTGCACCTGCCGGTCTGCTCGGCCACGCAGGAGGACCCGCTCACCGGTTACCTGCTCAGCCCGGAATTTCGCAGCAAGTTCACCGACGCCGACAAATACCTCGCCATCCTCGGCTGGGTCGCCGAGCAGCACCCCGCCGATTTCCGCGAATACATCGAATCGCTCAACCGCGGGCGCCGCTACCTGAGCATGAGCCGCGAGGACATCATCGCGCAGTGCCGCCACAATCAGGCCCGCCAGATTCCCGGCACCCCCTTCTGGGCCATCATGAACATCGACACGCCGACCAAGCGCCGCTTCCTCTCGCGCGTCCTCGAGTTCTGCGGCTACCGCGAAGAGCTGATCGACTTCACCTGCAATGTCATCGGCATGCGCCGCCCCGCCCGCCGTATCTCCTTCGCGGCCTGACCGGCCGCCCATCGCCCCCAGTCGGTTTCGCAGGGCGCAAGGTTCGTCATACGAACATGGCGTTGATGCTTGGGTAGCGAGCGGTCGCGGTGAACGTGCGGGGCGCGGCCCGTCGATAAGGCTTTCGCCTCGCGGGCTTACCGCCCACGATGCCGCGCTCGTGAGCGCGTCCCCCGACCCAGCATCCTCCCCCGCCGGCAATCCCTCAGCGCCGGAACCGGCCCCGGCCGCCCCGACCGCCGCCGCCGGGGGCGACATCGAAAACAAGACCCGCGACCTGCGGAACTTTTTCGCCTCGATCCGTTATTCGGTCGAGGGCTTCGCCGCCGCCGTAAAGCACGAACCGTCCTTCCGCGAGGACCTGTTGTTCGTCATCCTGTTGGTGCCCTTTGCGGTCATCCTGCCGGTCAACGCGGTGTCGACCGCCCTCATGATCGCGGTGCTGGTCCTTATCATGATCGTCGAGCTGCTCAACTCGGCCATCGAGTGGACCATCGACTACCTGCGCCCGGAAATCCATCCGCTCGCCAAACGGGTGAAGGACATGGGCAGCGCCGCGGTGTTCTTGAGCTACATCAATGCGATCGTTGTGTGGATCATTCTCCTCTGGCCTTCCAACTCGGTTTGGCGCCGATTGGCCGATTGGTTTGCGGGGAGCTAATCCCCGCGCCAGCTTGCCCCGAACCCGACCTGTCTTTCTGCCCCTGTGAGTCTTCCTCCCGTTTCCCGGCTCTTTGCCGCCCTCCTGCTGGCTCTGCCCGCAGTCGCCCAACCATCGATTCAGGCCAGCGCCGAAGCCCTCGCGGCTCAGCTGCCCCAGATCGATCTCAATCGCCTGCCCGTGGCCAACGCCGAGGCTTTGATCAAACAGATCGCCCCGCCGCGTTCCGTGTTCGCGACCCTGTCGCGCGACGGCCGCCACCTCGCCTTCACCGTCAACGCCGGCGGCCAGACCCGGGTGGACGTCGTGGCCACGGACGCGCCCTACGAGAAACAGTCCATCTTCCTCGGCGACATTCGCGGCGCCCAGATCCACGCCCTGCACTGGACCTCGTCCGATCGCCTCGTGCTCGCCACCGAAGATTGGGCCATCGTCACCCTCTCCCTCGCCGACGGCTCCGCCCGCATCGTGCTCGATCCCGACCGTTTCTCCGCCCGCATTGGCGATGATTACGACGCCGACAGCCGCGACAACCCGCTGGGGCTCGAAACCTACGCGCGCCCCCCGCGCCTGCTCCGCCTGGCGCCGGATGCCGACGACGAGGTGATCGTCGAGGGCGTTGTGGGCACGCACCTGCGCAACGCCATCGCCACCACCGCCCGTCTCAACCTCGTGACCGGCGAGTGGAAACGCATCGACACCGTGCGCATCACCGAACCCGCCAATCGCATGTGGACCGATGCCCAGGGCCGGTATCGCCTCCTGCTCGACCGCACCAACCTGCCCATGTCCTGGCGCGTGCGCGCCACCGACGACGACGGCGACCTGCGCGGCTGGCGCTCCCTGCGCAGCGTCCTGCCCGACACACTGGCCGACGCCTTCTCGGTCGATGCCAAACGCCTGTGGACCGATCGCGCGGTGCCCCTCGGTTTCGGCGCCGATTCCCGCCTGCTGTTTTTCGCCACCAACCTCGGCCAGGACACCTACGGCATCCGCGCCTGGGACTTTGCCACCGGGTCTCCCGCCGCTCTGGAAATTGATCATCCCGCGGTCGACCTCGCCCCCCCGGTCGCCGATTTCGCCCCGCGCCTGCTGGGCCTGCACGAGCGCAACCAACGCCGCAACAACCCCGCCGTCTACTACACCGACTTCAGCGCCAAGCCGCCGCCCAACCCGCTCGTGTTTGACCGGGCCGATCCAAGTTTCCTCGTCGGCGTGCGCACCCCCGTGCTGGCGGCCGGCGCCCACTGGCTCGATCCCACCCTCGCCGACCTGCAAGTTCAGCTTGAGGCCGATCACCCCGGCCGCGCCGTGCAGATCCTCGACTGGGACGACCGCCGCCAACGCTTCCTCGTCAACGTCTCCACCGAAGCCTCCACCGGCCGCTACTACCTTTACCGCACCGCCGACGACGCCTGGGTCGAGCTCTTCCGCCGCGATGCCATCGACCGCGAGGACGAGCGCCATGTCGTCGAGACCTTTGTCCTGCCCGCCGATGCCGACCACCCCACGCCCTTGCGCGGACGGCTCACCCTGCCGCGCATGCCACTTGGCAAACGCCCGCCGCTGGTCTGCTTCCTCCCCGACGGCCCCTGGCAACAACCTCACCACGCCCGCTCCGCCCCCGCGCAGATGTTGGCCGAGTTCGGCTGCGTCGTGCTCGAGTTCGAGCCGCAAAACGTCGCCGGTCGCGGCACCGCGGCCCTGCTGCGGAACCGCGACCAACCCGCCGAAGGCACCACCCGCGAACTCGATCGTGCCCTCGCCTGGCTCGAGGGCCGCCAACCCTTCAATCCCAACCGCGTCGGGCTCATCGGTGTCGGCTACGGTGGCTGGCTCGCGCTGCGCGTAGCCGAGCTGCGCAGCGGCCGCATTCGGGCCGTCGCTTCCCTCAACGGCTTCGACGACCTCGATTACCTCTTCACCGCGCCGCCGCCGCGCGAGCGCCTCGAGACGGCCAGCCGCGGCCTCGAACGCGCCAACAACATCATGCAGTATTTCGACGCGGTTCGTTCCGACCTCGACCGCCTCGCCGCCGTCACCTCCGGCGCCGGCAGCACCGAGCCCACCGACGCACGCTCGTTCTCCGCGACGCCCCGCAGCGATGAGTTTGAAACGCCCTCCACCGTGAGCGAATCCAGTCCGTTCGCCTCACGCCTCGCCGTCGCCCAGCGCATGGACCGGGCCGAGGAGCTCACCCCCGCATCGCTGCAAGTCGGTTTCGCCCGCTGGTTCTTCGGCCGCGACGCGGCCAAGGATCCCGCGTATTCAGTGACTGAACACATCGCGGACCTGCAAAGCGCGGTCTTCCTCTGTGCCTCGCCCGACCGCGAGAACCGGCCCGTCGACGACACGCGTCGCATCGCCTCCGCGCTGGAACGGGTGCAAAACCCGGCCGACGTCTGGATCATGCCCGCCTCGCCCTGGGGGCGCCCCTTGGCCGATCGCAGCGAGGTCTGGCTGCGCGTCGCCGCTTTTCTCAATGAAACCTTGGTCAACTTCGACGTGCAGATCGGCACCGTTAAGGAGGTAAAAGAATGATCCGCATCCCCTCACTGGCCCGCCGCGGCCTGACTCTTCTTTCCCTGGCCGCGCCGTTCACGCTGCCCGCCGCCGAGACCGCCCCGGAGTCCGACGCCGTCTCCCTGCCGCCTTTTTTCGTGGAGTCCTCCACCCGCGAACAACGTTGGTATCTCGCCACCGGCCCGGACTTCGAGCTGCTCACGACCAACGACACGGAGTTCGCCCGCGGCTACGCCCGCCAGTATTACCAACAACTGGCCTTGGTCCGCCTGCTCGTGCCGGAACGCTACCAGTGGAAACCCTTCCTCCCCACGCAGCACCTGGTGGTCGGCACCGACAGTCGCCGCCAGGAAACCGACGCCGCGATGCAGGAGGCCATCAATCGCTTCAAGACCGAGAACCAGAAGCGCGGCGAGGCGGCCGCCAAAACGAACACCAAGTTTCTGCCCAACCTGCGCATCAGCGGCCACGACAGCAGCGCGGTCTTCGCCTTTCAGGACGAACCCGAGCGCGATACCACCAACGACTCCTTTGCCATGCGCGTCCTGCGCCCCGGTTCCCGGAGCGGCGGACGGGATACCCCCGGCTTTCACTTCACCGCATCGCGCCTGGAGGAACTGCTCAGTCGCCGCACCCCGGCCCTGCCCGCCTGGTTCATCGCCGGCATGACGCGAGTCTACCGCAATTGCTTCTTCAGCGACGACGACATTCAGGTCGCCACCTTGGTGTGGGAATCGTCGGATGTGTCCGGACTGCTCCGCCGCGATGCCGACTATCCGCGCGAGATGATGGTGCTGCCCGACCTGCTCTCCGCGCCGCCGCCAGCCGCTCCCGCGCGCCGCGCCGTCTGGGAACGCCAAAGTGAACTTTTCGTCCGCTGGGCCCTGTTCGCCGACGAGGGCAAACACCGCGAGGCCCTGTGGTCCTTTGTCGACCGACTCGAAGTCCAAGCGGTTTCCGACAAACTCTTCCAACGCCACTTCGGCTTTGGCCTCGCCGAAGCCCGCGACCGCTTGAGCGACTACCTGAATGTCGCCGTCAGCGAAACCTTCGAGCTCGCCCCGTCGGAGAAATTTGTCCCGCCCGAGATCGTCACGCGCCGCGCCGATCCCGCCGAGGTCGCCCGCATCAAAGGCGAATGGGAACGCCTCGAGACCGCCTACGTCCGCCAGCACGTGCCGTCCCTCGTCGAGCTCTACCTCAATCGCGCCCGCGGCACCGTGCACCGCGCCCGCCAAAACGCCGACACACCGGAGCTGAAGGCACTCGCCGGCCTCATCGAATACGAGGCCGACAATTTTGCCTCCGCCCGCACCGAGCTTGAAGCCGCCGTCGCCGCCGGCATCCGCCGACCCCGCGTCCTGCAGGCACTGGCCAACCTGCGCTTCCGCGAACTGCGCGCCCGCTACCCGCAACCCGCCACCATTCCCGCCGAAGCGATCGGTGCCGTGACCGTGCTGCTGGACGCCGCCGTGCAAACCGATCCTCCCATCGCGGAAACCTACCTCCAACTGGTCGAATTGTGGCTCAACACCGATGCCACGCCGGACGCCGATGACCTCGCCGCCTTGGCCGCCGGCACCCGTGCCTTCCCGCAGTGGCCCACCCTGGTCGCCAACATGGCCATCCTCCAGGCACAGCGCGGCCAGCCGGCCTCCGCCCTGCAGATCATCGGCTACGCCCGCGCCCGCGTCCGCGATGCCAAGACGGCCCAGTTCCTCGATACCCTTCACGCCCAGATCACCGCCGCGCTCGGCCCCCGGTAACCGCTCCACCCAAAAAGGCGGAACAAGCTACCGCCCCCCCTAGTCCACAGCGGAAACGCGGCGCTACCCCTCCGCCCCTACCCGCCATGCTTTCCCCCTCCCTCCTTCGGCCGGTCGCCGCCGGCCTCCTGCTCCTGTCCTCCGTGCTGCATGCGCAGCAACGACCGCTGATCACCTCCGCCGACCTGCAGGCCCTCATTCCGCACCTCCAGTTTGAGGGTCGACCCGTCGCCAACGCCGACGCGCTCGCGCTCAAACTCGCGCCCTTCCGCACCCAACTCGCCAGCCTCTCGCGCGACGGCCGCCTGCTCGCCTACACCGTCACCGAAGGGCCTTACACCCGCATCGACATCCGCGACCTCGATCGGCCGGCCGAGGTGCATCGTGTGCAACTTGGCGACATGGCCACCGCGGAGGTGCTCTCCCTGCGCTGGACCTCACCACGTCAACTCGTCTTCACCACCGAAGACTGGGTCGTGGCCGCGGTGGACTTCGATGCCCAACGCTCCCGCAAGCTCATCTCCCCGCGCATCCTCCAGGCGCGCCTCACCGACACCTACACGATCACCGAGGGCCGCGCGGTCGATCCCTACAACCGCTTCGAAATGGACCGACCCGCCCGCGTTTATGGCGTCGATCCGAGTCGACCTGACAGCCTGCTGCTCGAGTCCGTGGTGGGGAGCAACCTGCGCAACGCCCTTTACCAAACCTTGCGCCTCGACGTCCGCACCGGCGAGTGGGAGTTCCTCGATGAAACCCGGATCACGCGACCGGCCGTCCGCCTGCTCTCCGACCAGGCCGGCCACGTCCGTCTGCAGGAAGACCGCACCAACTTCCCCTACGAGTGGCGTGTCCGGGTTTTGGATACCAACGGCCGCCCCAATCGCTGGCGCAATCTCGACGACGTTTTGCCCGCCGAACTCGCCGCCTCCTTCGAAGCCCCCGTGGCCGACCTCTGGTCGCGCCGCAGCATTCCCCTGTGCTTCTCCCCCGCCGACCCCAACGTCCTGCTCTACGCGACCAACCTCGATTCCGACACCTTTGGCGTGCGCTCGGTCGACCTGCGCACCGGCGAGCCGGCGGCCTTCAGCGTCGGCGCCGCGGATATGGACCTGGTCGATCCGGTTGGAGAAATCGCTCCCCGCGCCATCGGCCGCAGTGAACGCTACATGCGCGCCGAGATCGCGGCGATGTATTACACCGACTTCCAACCCGCCCCGCCCCGCGATCCCTTGGTCCGCGACCGCACCGATCAACGCATCGTCGGCGTGCGCACGGCCTCGTTTGCCACCGGCCGGATGTGGTTGGAGGACGAGCTCAGCGCCGTCCAGGCCGAGGCGAGCGCCCAGTTTCCGCGCCGCCGGGTGCTGCTCGAGGAATGGAACGACACGCGCGAACGCTTCCTCGTGCGCGTTGAATCTCCCGGCGACCCCGGGCGCTTTTTCCTCTACGACCGCCCGCTCGGACGCTGGGTGGAACAAATCCGCATCGCGCCGCAGCTCGCCCCGGCGGACCTTCATCCCACCATTCCCTTCGCCGCCACCGCGCCCGACGGCGAACCCATCACCGGACTTCTCACCCAGCCGCGCGACCCGCTGCTCAAAAAACCCCCGTTGGTCATCTACTTCGCCGACGGCCCCTGGCAGACCGCCCCGCGCGCCTACTCCGGCGCGGTGCAGATGCTGGCCGAGTTCGGCTGCGCCGTGCTCCAACTCCACTATCGCGGCAGTGCCGGCCTCGGGCGCAACAAACTCCTCGGGGCGCGGGAAGCTCCCGACCTGATGGCCGCGCAGGATACTGCCGCGGCGCTGGATGCGCTGGCCAGCGACTACGGCTTTGACCGCCGCCGGGTCGCGACCATCGGCGTCGGCTATGGAGCCTGGCTGGCCTTGCGCACCGCAGAGATTCTGCCCGATCGGGTGCGTTGCGTCGTGTCCCTCAACGGCTTCAACGATCTCTCCCCACTCCTTCGTGCGTCGCCTGACCGGGAACTCCCGGGGCAGCGCAACGAGAACCTCGAACGCGCCCAAAACGCCATGGCGATGTTCGACGAAATCAAGGCATCCGTTGAGAGTCTGCTCGACTCCGCCGAAGAGGAGGACCCGCGCAACTCCGCCGGCAGCGGCAATGACCTTTCCGCCGAACTCGCCCAATCCGGCGCCACCGAACGCATGCCCTCCAACGACGACTTTGGGCTCACCAGCTTTGATTTCGACACCGAGTCCGCCAGCGAAGGGGAAGACTCCGGTATGAATGATGTTTTCTGGGCCAACAAACGACGACTGGACGCTGCCCAACGCATGCGGGATGCGGTGGAGGCCACCCCGGTCGACGCCCGCGCCGCCTTTGCCGCGTGGTATTTTGAACCCGCCCAGGCCCGGGGCGAGGACCTCTCCGTGCTCACCCACATCGACCAACTGCAGGCCGAGGTGCTCATCTGTCAGGAAACGCTCAACCCGCACGCCCCCACCGAAGACGCCGTCGCCCTGCGCCGCGCGCTCGACCGCGTGCGCAACCCTCCGGAATATTGGGAGATTCCCGTGCACGCCTGGAGTCGCCCGCTCGACCAACGTCCCGAGGTCTGGCTGCAGGTTGCCCGCTTCTTCAACGAAAACCTCTACAACTTCGACGTGCAGATTGGCACGTCGGTGGAAGTCAAATGAGCCCGCACCCGATGAAGCCCCGCCCTCTCTTCGCCGGCCTGCTGGCGCTCAGCCTCTTGCACCCGGTTTCCGCCCAGGACACCGCCCCGCCGCCACTGCCGGCCGACGAAGAGGTCTACATGCTCCCGCCCTTCCTCGTTGAAAAATCGGTGCAGCGCCGCGTCTGGTCCTACCTCGCCACGCCGGACCTCGAGATTCTCTCCACCGGCTCCAACCAGGCCGCGCAGGAGTTCGCCCGCAACTACCACCAACAGGAAGCGGTGCTGCGACAGCTCATCCCGGAACGTTTCCTGTGGCAGAGCCCGATCCCGCAGGTGCTGCTGCTGGTCGACGACAACGACGGCGACCTCGTATCCGACGAGGCCCTACAAGCCTTCTTCGCCCGCCACGACACCGTCGTGGGCGGCGGCCGCCCCATCCGCACCACCCCCAACCTGCGCCTGGTCGACCGCGACCGCACCGCGGTTTTCGCCACCCACAACTTCGAGGAAAAGGACGTCGATTTCCTCCAAGGCACGCGCGACCTCGAGGTCAGTTGGTTCGCCAAACAACGGGAGGCCGACGCGAACCGACTGCACCTCGTCTTCACCGCCGACCGGGTGGCCTTCCTACTCAATCAACGCGCGCCCCTGCTGCCCGCCTGGTTCCGCGCGGGGTTCCTCAACCTCTACCAGCAGGTTCAGTTCGGCGAAGACGCCCTCGGCTTCGGCGAGGCCGCGTGGCGCACCCCGGCCGAGGCCGACCGGCTGCGCCTCGACCCGGACTACCCCCGGGAGATCGAGCCCTTTGCCTCCTTCTTCACCGTCAATCCCAGCGAGCTTTCTCCCGCCCGCCAGTTGGCCTGGCGCGAGCAGGCGACCCTGCTCACCCGCTTTCTGCTCTTCGGCGACGACGGCGCGCACCGCGACGCGCTCTGGGCCTACCTCGACCGCATCGCCCTCACCGGCGTCTCCGAGCGCAGCTTCATCCGTTGCTTCGGGTTCGACTACGTGGAGGCCCGCGATCGCCTGAGCGATTTCCTCCCCTCGGCGGTGCTCACCTCCGCGGTGTTCGAACTGGCCGAGATCCCGCCGGCGCCAAACTACTCGATTCGCCGGGCCACGCCCTTGGAGGTCGCCCGCATGCGCGCCGAATGGGAACGGCTGGAGGTCAACTTTGTGCGCGAGCAGCATCCCGAACTGGTCGACGCCTACCTCGGCCAGGCCCGGGCGACCGTGCAAAGCGCCCTCGCCAAACTCGACGACACCGCCGATCTCGAGGCCACCGCCGGTCTGTTGGAATACGATGCCGGTGATCACCCCGCCGCCCGTCGCCACCTCGAGGCCGCCGTGGCCCAGGGGGTCGCCCGACCGCGCGTGCTGCAGGTGCTGGCCCAGCTGCGCTACGATGAAGCGCGCGCCCGCCTGCCCTCCGACGCGCTCCTCACCACCGAACACACCGGCCCGCTCCTGCACCTGCTCCGCGCCGCCGCCGCCCAGCGGCCGCCACTGCCCGAAGTGTATGCCTTGCTGGGTCGCATCTGGATGGAAGCTGACTACGCCCCGGCGCCGACGGACTTCAATCAGCTGCTCGAGGGCGTGAAATACTTTCCCGACCAACCGGCCGTGATCACCCGCACCGCCATCGTGCTCGCCAGTCACGGCCACCTCGAACGCGCGCTGCGCCTCATCGCCCACGGCCTCAACTACGCCCGCAACGACCACACCCGCGCCACCTACGAGGAGCTCCAACAACGGCTGCAACAAGCGCAACAGGCGCACCTGTGAGGCCGCATCCGGGAATCCAACTTTTTGTCGCGTCCCCCTCGCCGGTCCTCTTTAACTGACTTCCGTTCTGGCCCCGCTGCTTCCCTGGATCGACTGACTCCCGATCGCCCCGCTTGCCCGCCGCTCCATGACCCTCTCCGGCCCTTTGCTCCGGACCTGCTTCTTTTGCGCCAGTTTCGGCACGGTCACCGCCACCGTCGCGCAGGCGCAGGCTGACCCGACTCAAGCCCCCGTCGTCCTCCGCGAGGACCAGCTCACCACGGCCTCGCTTTCCCCCGACGGGCGCTTCGTGGCGGCCGCCTTCACGATTGGCCACACGACCCGCATCGAGCTCACCCCCGTCGCCGACCCGGCCGCTCGCACCATCGCCTATCTCGGTGCGCCGCCCAATCCGCGCGTGACGGATTTTGTTTGGGCCCACGATGGCACCCTCGTCTTCGCCACTGAGGACTGGGTCATCGCCGCGGTCCGCCCCGGCCAGTCCGCTGTGGAGGTGCTCACCGACCCCTCGGCCATGGAAACCACCTTTTCGGTGCCCGTGGTCTCGGCCCGCACCCTCAGCGACAGCGCCGACACGGACTATTCGGCATCGGAGCGCCTGCCCCGCATTCCCCGCCTGCGCGGTCCCAATCCCACCGAGCCCCACGCCGTCATCATCGAGTCGGTGACCGGCAACGCGCTCGACAACGCCGACATCCGCACCCACTCGCTCGACACCCGCACCGGCGAGATCAGCAACCTGGACTGGGAGCGTATCAACCATTCCGATACCCGATTTCTCAGTGACGCGGCCGGCCGTTTGCGCCTCATCACCGAGCGGGTGGGTCGGGAGTTCACCGGCAAGGTTCGCCTCGATACGGGAGGTCGCCTGGGCAAGTGGACCCCGCTCGACCGGGTCCTTCCGGCCGACTGGGCCGCGTCCTTCGCCTTCGCCCTCGATGACGCCCACCGGCAGCGCAGCCAGGCCATCGCCTTCGGCCCGGCCCCCAATCAATTGATCTTCGCCTCCAATCTGCCCGACGGTTACTGGAGCCTGTTCACGATCGACCTCGGTTCCGACGAGCCGCCCGCACCCTACCTGCAGCAAAGCGCCGCGCACAGCGTCTACCCCCGCGACTATGGCGCCCCCCGGCCCTACGGCCGTCTGGAGCAGCGCACCCGTGAGGCCTTGGCCGGTATGATCATGACCGATTTTGCGCCGAACTCTTTTCCAGCGGTGCGGATCTCGCCCGGCCCCGGCGGCCAGGACGTGCTGCTCGAAACAGCGGGCGAACCGGCCGATCCGGTCTGGCGGAGCGAGGCCTGGAGTCGGCTCACCACGCATCTCGACCGCGACTTTCCCGGCCGCCGTCCAGTCGTGTTGGACTGGAGCACCGATCATCGTCGTTGGCTTGTTCGTTTCGAATCGGCCGAGGAGCCCGCCCGGGTTTTCCTGCACGACCTCGACTCCGCCAGTTGGGTGGAATACTACCGAACAAGCCCCGCCCGGGAATGGACCCAACGGAATCGCGTCGAGGCGGTCACGTTGTCCGCCCCCTCGGGAGACTTTCGCGCCCGGCTCATCCACCCCCACGCGCCGCGGGTGACCCGACCGCCCTTGGTGTGTTTGTTTTCCGACGAACCTTGGGAAAGCCCCCGCCCGTCCTTCAACCCGGTGGCGCACTATTTTGCCGATGCCGGCGCGTTGGTGTTGGAGTTGGAAGCCCCCCTGCCCCTGTCTCCGCACCAGCCGCTCCCGCTGGCCCCCGATGCGCTGACCGCCAGTCGCGTCGAGACCGTGCTCACGTGGCTGGACCAGGAACACAGCATCCGCCCTGGCAAGATGGCCACGGTCGGCTGGGGTTTTGGCGGTTGGCTCAGTCTGCGGGTCGCCCAACTCCTGCCTGATCACTTCGATGCGACCGTCGCGCTGAATCACCAGAACCGCCTGCGCGAGGCGTTCTACCCGCCTAAATTTTTGAGCCGCGGGGTGCGCGTGCAAAACCAGCAGCAGGAGACCTTGGCCATGGCCACGGCCCTGCTCGACGGCCTGCGCCGCCAGGGCGAGGAACTGCTCAACAACGGGCAATCCTTCGGCACGAGCTCGTCCGCGGGCTCGCCGTCGGATCCATTCGATCCCGATGAGACGGACGAAGACGGGAACAACCCCGCCTCCAACGAATACCGGCCGCCAAATCTCATCCTCTCGGCCATCACCCAGCGCACCATGACCGGTGCCCGTTCGCTGCGCGCGTTGGAATCCCAGCCGCTGACGCCCCTGCTCCTCCAACAAACCCTGCGCGACCTGCCCGAGGAGGCCATGAAACGCTCCTTGGTCGAAGATGCCGAACACCTGCCCGCCGCGGTGTTGCTCGGCGTGGAGGAGGGCAACCCCTACCTCGGGGACAACCCTTCCGGTCCGCTGGTCCGAGCCCTGCGCCGGCAGGACAAATCGGTCGAACGCTGGATGATCGATGAAGCCAGCTGGTCCCGCGACCTCACCGAGCGCACCGACGTCTGGCACCATGTGGCCGCCTACCTCGCCGCCAACCTCTACAACTACGACGTGCAACTGGGGCCCGCCCAACGGATGCCATGACCACCCGCTTCAATCGCCTCCTGCGCTCCGGTTTGCTCACCCTCGCCACCGTCTGCTGTCTTTCGGCCGAGGAGGAAACCACCGTCGTGCTCCCGCCCTTCGTCGTCGATGAGGGCCAGCAGCTGAAGTGGCACTTCGTGCGCGCCGAGGGCTTTGAGATGCTCACCACCGCCAAACCGGATGTTGCTCGCGAGTTTGCGGAAAACTACCTGCTGCAGCAGCGCTTGCTGGACTGGTTCATCCCCGCGCGCTTCCGCTGGCACTCCAGTCAGCCCGACCGCTGCATCATCCATGAACTCCCGCGCAGCCGCATGCAGTCCCACGAACTTTTGGAGGACCTCTTCGGCGACGCCGATCAACGCAAAAAGTTGATCGATGCCGGAGCCGATGTGTTGCCCAACCTGCAAATCGCCGAAGGCGACAGCAGCATGATCTTCGGCCTGCGCGAATCCTTCAACTCGCTGGTCACGCACTCGGTCAGCGAACTGCGTCGCCAAGGTTACGAAGTCACCCCCGAAAACATCGCCGTGCTCACCGGTCAGTCCTACCGCTTCACGCCGGAACGCATCACCTGGCTGCTGCAACACCGCACGCCCCCGCTGCCGCCGTGGCTGGTCAATGGGCTGGCCGCCCTCTACGCCGAAGCCGCGGTGGGTGAAGGTGAGCTGGCGGTCAATCCCATCTCGCGTTTGGGCACGGTCGAAGCGGCCGAACGGCACCGCGTGTCGGACTCGAGTCCGCGTGAGCTCTATCCCTTTGCGCAACTCTTCACCGGACCGCCCGAGGGCGACACCCGGCTCTGGGTGGACCAATGTCGCCTCTTCCTGCATTGGATCCATACGCAGGAGTCCCCCCGCTATCGCGAGGCGCTGTGGGCTTTGGTCGACGACCTCGCCACGCACGGGATGAACGAGGCCTTGTTCCGGCGGCATTTCGGTTTCGGCTACGCCGATGCCCGCGACCTGCTCAGCGACTACCTGCCCGAATCTGTCTCCCTGCAAAAACCCCTGCAGGCGCTGACCTCCGCCGTCTTGCCGGAGATCGACGTGCGTCGCGCCACCCCGACCGAAATCGCGCGGCTACGGGCCGAGTGGGAACTGCTGCAGGTGGCTCACGTGCGGAAGCACCAACCGCAGGTGCTGGACCTTTACCTCAACAAAGCCCGCGCCCAAGTCGCCTCGCTGCTCCAGTCCTCCGATCAGGATCCCGCCACGCAACTGGTCGCGGGTTTGATCGAGTTTGAGGCGGGCGACTCCGCCGCCGCCTACCCTTATTTGCGCAACGGTCTCGCCCTCGGCGCCAGCCGCCCGCTCGCCCACTTTGCCCACGCCCGCATCGAGTTCGACCGCGTGACCGGCACGCAAATGACGACCGAGGAGGCCGGCCCCATCCTCGCCCATCTGCAACAGGCCCTCACCGCCGCGCCGCCGCTGCCGGAATGTTACCAGTTGCTCGCCGAATTCTGGCTCAAAGCGAACCGGGCACCAACCCGCCGCGAGTTGGCCCAGTTGGACGAGGGCGTGCTGCATTTCCCCACCGCGCCTCAAATCGTTGGCCGCGTCGCCATCCTGCATGCCAATCAGGGACGCGTGCAACGCGCCCTCGCGGTGCTGGATCACGCCTTGCGCCTGCTGCCCGCCGGCAATCAACGCGAGCTCCTGCTGGGCTTGCGCCAGCAACTGGCCTCCGCCGGCTGAGCCGCGCGCTCAGCGCGTGCGGAACATCAGCACCACCCCCAGCACGAGCATCACGAGGTTGGGCGCCAAGGCCGCCCAAATCGGGTCAATGGCCGCGCGCGCGCCGAGGGCCGTGCTGGCGCGGAAGAGGATGAAGTAGAGCAGAAACAGACCGATCGATTTCGAAACGCCCACCGCCGGATTGGTGCGCACCCCCGCCACCGCAAAGGGCACCGCGAGCGAGATGATGATCAGCGGGCCGAGCGTCTCCGCCAGCAAACCGTAGTAGCGCACCGCGTAACGCTTGAGCTTGGGGTCATCGGTCGCGCGGTGAAACGCCATCACCCGCTCGAGCTCGAAAAACGACAAATCCTTCGGCTTCTGGTCGAACACCAACATCAACTCCGGATCCTCCTGGTAGTGCCGCACGGCTTTCTCCTCAAAGGCCAGCGTGCGCTGCACCTCGGTGGTCTCGGGATCGATCCACGTTTCGCGCCCATCCACAAACACCCAACTTCCGGTCGCCGCGTCATACCAGGCCTCGCGGGCTTGGAGGCGGGTCTTCTCCCGGCGCTCTTCATCCAACTCCGTGACCATCACGCCGTAGCCGCGATTGGTGTAGCGGCTGAATCGATTCATGAACCACATGCGGTCCTCGCGCCGATTGTCGAATGCGACCGAATACACCGCCTCCACCCGGTCGGCGCTCTCGATCCGCCCCTGCCCGCGCACCCGCAGGTCCTGCAGAATCTCCCGCGAGGTCTCGACCGACCAGGGAATCACCGTGCCGTTCAGATACCACGTCGCGCCGCACAGCACCAAACCCGCCAACCAAATCATCCGGGTGATGCGAAAGAAACCCATCCCCGCCGCGCGCATTGCCGTGATCTCCAAGTTGCGGTGCAGGCGACCGAGCGCGTAGAGCAGCGACAACAACAACGACAGGTTGAGCACCACCGAGAGAAAGCTCGGGAGCTTGATCAGAAAATAGAAACAGATGTCCACCGCGCCTGCCCCCACACTCGTGAGGTCGGTCAAGTCGTCGACCATCGCCGACATCAACAGCAGGCCCATGGTCGCCCCCAGCACGAGCCCCAGGGCCCCGAGCCACTCCCGCAAAACGTATCGATCAATCAAGGACATGGGGGAAGTGATGTGTGAAAGTGAAGGGGAGTAAGGGATGAGGATCACACCGACAACCACCGACTTGTCGGATGTTCGCCCCGACCCCCTTTCACTCACTCCCTTTCACTCCCGACTCAACCGAGTCGGGTTCCGCCGGCGTCATTGTCCAGCCGGTGAAGCCATAGAGCAGCGAAATGAGCGGGTTGAGCAGGTTGAGGAAGGCAAAGGGCAGATAGGCCAGCGGGAATACGCCCAAGGTCGCGAACATGTAGGCGCCGCAGGAGTTCCATGGAATCAAGGGCGAGGTGACCGTGCCGCCGTCTTCCAAACAGCGCGAAAGGTTCTTCGCATGCAGCCCACGGCGCGCGAACGCCGTGCGATACATGCGCCCGGGCACCACGATCGCGAGATACTGGTCCGAGGCCACCACGTTGATGCCCACACACGTCGCGAGGGTCGAACCGACCAAACCGCCGCGCGTCTTCGCCAAACCCAGGATGGCATTGGCGATGCGGCTCAGCATACCCGAGCGCTCCATCACCCCGCCAAAACACATCGCGCAGAGAATGATCCCCACCGTGCCATACATGCTGCTCAAACCGCCCCGCGTCAGCAGGTCATCCACCGCGGCGAGTCCGGTTTCCGCCACATAACCGTCGTAGGCGATGGTCAGCACCTCCGCGAGCGAGACGCCCTGCAAGGCACTCGCCGCCAGGCCTCCCACCGTCGCACCGAGCAGCAACGCCGGCAGCGCCGGCACCTGCAGGACCACCAGCCCGATCACCAATAGCGGCGGCAGGAGCAGCCAGGCCGACAACTGGAAGTGGCTGCCGATGCCCTGCACGATCGCGTCGACCGCGCTGCCATCCACGTCACCGCCGCCGAATCGCAGCCCCAGCAGCGCATACAAACCGAGCGCGATCACAAAACTCGGCCCCGTGGTGGTGAACATGTGTCGCACGTGCTCAAACAGCTCGGCCCCCGCCACCGCCGGCGCGAGGTTGGTCGTGTCCGAGAGCGGCGACATCTTGTCGCCAAAGTAGGCCCCGGAAACAATCGCGCCCGCCACCATGGGCAAGGGCACCCCCAGCCCCTGCCCGACCCCGATCAGCGCGACCCCCACCGTGCCCGCCGTCGTCCAGGAACTGCCCGTCACCAGCGACACGATGCCGCAGATCAAACAGGTCGCCGCCAGAAACACGCCCGGCGAGAGCAGCTTGAGCCCCCACACGATGAGCAGCGGCACCACCCCGCTCGCGATCCACACCCCGATCAACACCCCCACGATCAACAGGATCAACACCGCCCCCAGCGACAGGCGAATACCATCGAGGTAACTGCGTTGAATCGACCGCCAGTTCATGCCCAACCGCCACGCCAGCAGGGACGCCACCGCACTCGCCGCGATGAGCGGGAGGTGCACCGGTATCGACGCGTTCAATACACTGCCCAGATAGGGCACCCTCGCCAGCGCCCGCAGCAGCGGCGTGACCACCGCGATCTCCGGCAGCTCGTTGAGATTGAGCACGGCGCCCGCCAAAAAAACCACCAGACACCCGACCGGCACCAACGACTCGCCCAAAGTGGGCTCACGAACGGTTGACGAGTCGGGCGGCATGATTGCGCGCGACTCTAGGCGCCGATCGAATCGTTTGAAGGCAGAACTGCAGCCACCCGCCAAACCGCGTCCGGGGGTCGCGGTCCACCGCCACCCCACCTGTAGCCGGCCTCGGTGCGGTCGGTCCAAGGTCGGCGTCCCCGGCTACAGCCCGACCGCGCCTCAAACCCTACCGCGTTGCCGCCAACCACGCGTTCACAAAAGCGTATTCGATGAAGTTGGCCACCCCGAGCTCACGCGAGGCGATGAGATCGTTCCGACGCCCCGCGGCGGTCTGGCCCGGCGCAAACGCCAGCACAAACAGGGCTTCGCAGCGCTTGCCGAGCGCGACCGATTCCCGGCCTTCATCGGCTTCGATCAGGAGTTGATCGCGACCGACTTCGCCTTGCAGCGCTTTGGCGAGCCGGACCACCCACTCATCGCTTTCTTCATCGGCGTAGAGGGCGATCGCCTTCTCCAGCAGGTCATCCCGCCGCTCCCCCGCCAGCACCGCCGCGCAATACGCGTAGATCGCGGCGTAGGCCCGACGGTCGGTCGGAATGGATACGTTCTTAAATCCGCGCTCAAAGGCCTCGCTCGCCGCCATCCATTCCCCGGTGAAAATGTAGCTGTTGCCCACCGTGTAGAACGTCGCGCGCATCCGGCGATCCGCCCGCAACAGGTCCGTGCGCGCCGCGACCACCGCGGCGGGATCGCCCCGCGTCATCGCCAGCATCAATCGCTCGCGGCCGACATCCACCTCCAATCCCGTCAAAACCGCCGCTTCACTCAGCGCGCGATCAGCCACTTCCAGATCGCCCATCATGCGCGCCGTTTCAGCCCGCGCCAACATGGCGCCTTTCTCCACCAACTTGGTCGGTTCGCCTTCCATCTCGCGCAGCACCACGTCCGCCTGCCGCTGCTGCAGGGCGATGATGCCGCCGTGCACCGCCGAAACCGGCATCGCGGGCGTGCCTGTCGGGTCCGGCCGGGAGACATGCAATTGCGCCAACTTGGCCGTGCTCGCCTCAAGCGCTTCCAACAGGGTCGCCGCGGTTTCCTCCGGCAACACCTGGGGCAGCAACTGTCGCAGGGCGGCAAGGTCACTGTCCCGGTAGGCTCCGGATTCCGCGGCCCGCATTCGCACCGCACGCACCGCCCAATCGGGCAGGCCGATGCGATCAAAGTCCGCCATCAGCTGCTCCCAATCCGCCGCGGTGAGATTCAAGACCTCGACGGGATCCACCTGCAGCATCTCGTCGATGCGCCGAGCGGCATCGCCCGCCTCGCCATTGGCTTTGATGATCGCGGCCCGCATGGGACGTTGCGCCTCCAACACCTCCATCGCGCGTGGTTCCGCGGCAAGAATCTTGTCGCGCATGCGCTCGTCCTCCCCTTCCGCAATCAGGTCGATGTCCGCCAGATCCACCCGCATCTGCAACACAGCCATCGCCGCCGTGGCCGACTCCGGATACATCACCTCCAGCTTCTTCACCGGCTCCCACCGTTCCTCCGGCGGCAGGCCGCCGACTTGGAACAACTCGATGCCCGGCGGGGTGATCGTCCACGCGTCGATGACGCGCATTTGCGCGGCGACCCGATCACCCAATTCGTCGTCGAGCAAGGGGCCCGCGCGCACCAGCTCCAGCACATCCGCCGCGCCCTCGATGTGACCCGCCGCCGCGAGAACCATGCCTTCGAGAACCGGCAGCGTGGTGTCCCCCGGTTCCATCTCAAGCAGCGCCTGCCAATAGTGCGGGTTCTCCGTGATCAACTGCGCCGGATCGAGCATCTCGTAGCTGCCACCCAGCCCCGCGTCCACCCGGGCGGCCGCGTCCCGCAGATCTCGCACCAAGGCCGCGATCCCCGGGTGATCGTCGGCGTCGAGTTGGGCGAGCTCGTTGGTGAGCGCCTGCACATTGGCCCAGGCTTCGTCCTGCACTTCCCCCGCCGTCGCCGCGACAATGTCCGGGCTGGAGTCGATCGACGCGCAGCCGGCGCTGAACAGCAGCACCGCGGCCAGCGCCACGTGTGCCCATCCTCTGGATACAAGGGAGCGTAAAGGGGTTGATTGAGAGATCATGCCAAATTTGGTCACTGGGGTTCAGGACGGGATCGACCACGACGGGCTCGCGCCCCGGATCCAATCCTGCTCGTCCGCCGGCGCGCCGTCGTCGCCTTCCGGTTCCGGTGGCGGGGCGACGGTTGGGTCCCACACCTCCGGTTCGAGCTGACGCAGGCGCAGCAGCGAAGCGGTGTATTCCACGAAGTCGACCACGCCGGTCGCGACGCAGCCCTCGAGCAGCGCGCGTTGGCGCTCGGGATCGAGGCCACGTTGAAAGGCCCGATAAAAACGCTGTTCGCACACGCGCCCGGCTTCGGTGATTTCGCTGATGTTGTCGCCCACGGGTTCACGGCTGGTTTCGCCCGCCATGCCGCGGGCGAGCAGACTCACCCAGTCATGCCCCTGCGCCAGTTCGCGCGCGCGCTCGATCAGCGCGTCGGCCCGGACGTCGTCGCCGCCGAGGCGATTAAAGGCGGCGCCCATCAAGGCGTAGTAGGCGCGGTATTCGGTCTCGTTCTCCTCCGCCTCCGCCGCGGTCACAAAGATCGTCGCGCCGTCGTTCCAGCGGCCCTGCGCGGCCGCCGCCAGGGCCGGCAGCGCCGGCGCGGTGAGCGCCAGCCCCGGCTCCAAGGCCGCGACGCGGGCATCGATGTCGTCCACCCGTCCGCTCCACAACGCCAGCCACACCCGGGTCGGCGCGCCGGCGTCGGCGATCTCGGTTGGCAAGGCATCGAGCGCGGCCTCGGCTTCATCCCAGCGCCCGAGGTGACCCAGCGTCTCGGCCTTCGTGACGAGCGCGTAGGCGGTCTCCTGCGGACTCGGATCCGATTCGCTGAGGCGACGTTCCGCTTCCTGCAAGCGACGCACGGTGCGATCGGCAATGATCGGGTGCAAGGGCAGCACGGCGACGCCGTCGGGGCCGTTGCCCACGTTGAAGAACGCCACCGGACGCAGGCTGCCGTCCTGTGCGGCCTGGCGTAGCTGGTCGGTTTCCTCTTGGCCGATGAGATTCGGCAGCCAACGCCACCACTGCTCCAAGGCGCCGGGCAAGGCGAAGCCACGCATGCCGGTGGCGCGACGGGTCGTCTGCAAAGCCTCGGCATAGAGGCCGGCCTCGGCCAGCGCATCGGCCAGGCGATTCAAATCACGTTCGCCATAGGCGCCGCGACTTTCGCCGAGCTGCCCCAGGATCTTGTCCACTCCGGCCGCGGCCCGACGAACCTCCGCCTCCGGGTGAAACCGGGCGGCCGTCAAGGGGCTTTGCCGGGCGACAACTTTCCAATCCTCAATCATGTTGGCCATGAGGCCATCGACGAGTGCGGCCTGCTCATCCATCCGCTCGAGGTCCACGCCACCGGCGCGCAGCCGCAGCATGAGGCCGGTGACCGTCCAATCGAGGTCGTCGGGGCGGAAGGACTGCGCGGCGCGCACCGCGCCCATGATTTCCTCGGGTGGCAAATTGGCGAGCAGGGCGTTGCGGCGTTGCAACTGGCGCCGACGCACCCTGCCCATTTCCTCGCCCATGCCGTAGGTCAGGCGGTGCACGGGCATCGGCAAGGTCGGTCCGTAAATCTGCAGGTCGATGAGCCAGGTCGCCCGATCGAAATAACCGCGCGCGGCCCACAACATCTGTTGGTAGAGGGCGACCACCGGGTCCTCCGGCGTGGTCTCCATCATCGCCCGCCAGAAAGCCGGATTCGTCGAGGTGAGCGCGACCGGGTCGATCGCTCCCACGCGAATGGTCTCGTCGCTCTCGATCTCGGCCGCGAGGGCATCGGTCTGCTCCACCAGTCGCGCGATGCCCGGAAAATATTCGGCCGGCATCTGCCGCCACATTTCGACGATCGCCTTCACGTGCTGCCAGGCGGCGTATTGGAGGGTTTGCCGATCGCGTTCGAGTTCGCGGTTGGCCGCTTCGGCCTGCTCACGGGCCGCGGCGACCGCGGCATCCACTTCGGCCGACGCGGCGTCGGTCGCGCCCACCGGGGCGGACGTTTCCCCCGGTGGCTTCGCAGTCGTCCCGGTCGATTCGCAACCCACCAGTCCGAGCCCGCACGTCCAGACGACTCCCGCGCAAAGGAGGTAGCGGCTCCATCGAGATTGTTCGGCCATACGGTTCATGAGTTTCTTCGCGACGATCTCATTGACGAGGTCAATCGGGCAAAGTTCCGCCCGACCGGCGGGCATCAGGCGACCCATCCGTCGCTCGCGGACAAAAACACCGTTGCAGTTACGGCGGGTGGCCTTAGGCGGTTGGGCCCATGTCTGCCCCCAAAGAGGCGTGGTCCTCCCGACTCGGTGTCATTCTCGCGGTTGCCGGTAGCGCCGTGGGTCTCGGCAACTTCCTTCGCTTTCCCGGTCTGGCCGCCCAATACGGCGGTGGGGCCTTCATGGTCGCCTATTTTATTTCGCTGCTGCTGATCGGCATTCCGATCTGCTGGACCGAGTGGACGCTGGGCCGCTACGGCGGCCGCAAGGGTTACCACTCCACCTCGGGCATCTTCAACGCGCTGCTCAAGCACCCCGCCGCAAAATACCTGGGCGTGATCGGCTTCGTCGTGCCGGTCATCATCTACATGTATTACGTCTACATCGAGGCGTGGGCGCTCGGTTACGCGCTCAACGCGCTCATGGGCAACCTCTCCATCGACGGAAAGGACTACGGCACCTTCTTCGCCAACTTCACCGGCGCGGGTTCGGACGGCGTGGCCTTCAAGTTCGGCCTGCGCGACGTGGGCATCTTTGTGGTGGTCGTCTACGTGGTGAACTTCTTCTTCATCTACCGCGGCATCTCCAAGGGCATCGAGGTGGTCTGCAAAGTCGCGATGCCCGCGCTCATCTTCATCGCGATCATTATCCTCGTGCGCGTGCTCACCCTCGGCACGCCCGATCCGGCGAAGCCCGACCAAAACGTCATCAACGGCCTCGCCTACATGTGGAACCCCGGTGACGTCGCCGCGGGGTTGAAGAACCCGCAGCTCTGGCTCGCCGCCGCCGGCCAGATCTTCTTCTCCCTGTCGGTCGGCTTCGGCGTCATCATCACCTACGCCTCCTACCTGCGCAAAACCGACGACGTGGTGCTGTCCGGCCTCACCGCCACCGCCGCCAACGAGTTCTGCGAAGTCGGCCTCGGCGGCCTCATCACCGTGCCCGCCGCCTTCGTCTTCCTCGGCGCCGCCGGCATCGTGGGTCAAGGCACCTTCGGCCTCGGCTTCAACGTGCTGCCGCAGGTCTTCGCCGCCATGCCGGCCGGCCATCTGTTCGCCTCGATCTTCTTTGTCCTGCTTTTCATCGCGGCGGTCACCAGCTCCTTGTCCATGCTGCAACCCGGCATCGCCTTCCTCGAGGAAGGCCTCGGCATCGAGCGCAAGGCCTCGGTCGCGCTGCTCGGCCTCATGACCGCCGTCGGCACAATGTTCGTGTGGTATTTCTCCAAGGACCTGAAGGCGCTCGACACGATGGATTTCTGGGTCGGCACCGTGATGCTCTTTGTCCAGGCGACGATCCTCGTGATCATCTTCGGCTGGGGCCTCGGCATCAAACGCGGCTTCGAGATCGCACACGAAGGCGCCGAGATGCGCATCCCCAATATCTTCGGAGTCATCATCCGCTACATCACCCCCACCTACCTGTTGGCGATTTTCCTGATGTTCCTCCTGCAAAATGTCTTCGGCTGGAACTACTCCTTCAGCGATCCGGTGTTTGAACCCACCGGCTACATGAAGGACCTCGTCGGCGATGAGCCCAGCCACGTCGCCCGCATCACCGTGGGCTTCATCCTCATCATCACGGTCTTTGCCCTGGTGTTCGTGAACATCGCCGGCAAGCGGTGGACCACGAACCCACCGCGGCCCCTCGAAGACTAAACCCACCCCGAACCAAATCTCACCATGCTTCTCGCGACCATGACCATCGGCGGCTGGATCAACATGCTGCTCTCCGTGGGTTTCGTTACCTGCCTCTTCGTCTACTGCATCACCCGCGTCCTCCGCGGCCCCGGCGCCAAACACCAACACGAGCTGGCCCACGTCGAACCCCTCGACGAAGACGAGAGCGCCTCACGCTAAGTTTAACCAAACCCACCCCGCTTGGAGCCCGGCCGCCGTCGCGCAGCCGGGCTCTTGATTTTCCGGAAAATCGCTTAAAACTTCCGGCCCTTCAATTTTGGCGTCCGCTCCGCGGAGCGCCCGTTTGTCGAAAATCGAAAATCCGAATTCGAAAATCCAAAATCCAACCATGCCTGAAACCCACGAGTTCCAAGCCGAGATCAAGCAGCTGCTCGATATCGTCGTTCACTCCCTCTACACCGAAAAAGAGATCTTCGTCCGCGAACTGGTCTCCAACGCGTCCGACGCGCTTGAGAAGCTCCGCCACACCCAGCTCACCGAGAAGGACATCTTCGAGGGCGACAAGGAGCTGGAGATCAACCTCACCACCGATGACAAGGCGCACACCCTGACCATTCAGGACACCGGCATCGGCATGACCCATGACGAGCTGGTCAAGAACCTGGGCACCATCGCGCACTCCGGTTCCAAGGCCTTCCTCCAGGCTCTCAAGGACGGCGGCGCCAAAAACGACAACCTGATCGGCCAGTTCGGCGTCGGTTTCTACTCCGCCTTCATGGTCGCCAAGTCCGTCAAGGTCTACTCCCGCTCCTGGCAAAGCGCCGAGTCCGGCCACGTCTGGACCTCCGACGGCTCCGGTTCCTACTCCGTCGAGGAGGTCGCCGACCTCTCCCGCGGCACCAAGATCGTGATCGAGCTCAACGACGACTCGCACGAATACGCCACCGCGGATCGCGTGAAGGCCATCCTCGAGCGCTACAGCGCCTTCGTCACCTTCCCGATCAACCTCAACGGCGACCGCGTCAACAAGGTCTCCGCCCTGTGGCTCCGTTCCAAGTCCGAGATCACCGACGAGGAATACACCGAGTTCTACAAGTTCCAGGCCCACGCCTACGACGAGCCGCGCCTGAAACTGCACTTCTCGGCCGACGCCCCGCTGGCGATCAACTCCATCCTCTTCGTCCCGCAGAACAACCCGGAGAAGTTCGGCATGACCCGCGCCGAGCCGGCCGTGTCCCTCTACTGCCGCAAGGTCCTCATCGATCCGTCGCCCAAGGACCTCCTCCCCGAGTGGGCCCGCTTCCTCAAGGGCGTCATCGATAGCGAGGACCTGCCGCTCAACATCTCGCGCGAAACCATGCAGGATCGCGCCCTCATCGACAAACTCGGCAAGGTCGTCACCAAACGCTTCCTCAAGTTCCTCGGCGAAGAGGCCAAGAACCGTCCCGACGACTTCGACAAGTTCTACCGCGAGTTCGGTTATTTCGTGAAGGAGGGCGCCGCCACCGACTTCACCCACAAGGAGCAGCTCTCGAAGCTCCTCCGTTTCGAATCCTCCCTCACCGACAAGGGCAAGCAGACCTCCCTCGCCGACTACGTGTCGCGCATGGGTGAGGAGCAGAAAGAGATCTACTTCCTCATCGGCCCGAGCCGCGATGCCATCGAGCGCGGTCCCTACCTCGAAGGCTTCAAGGCCCGCAACCTTGAGGTGCTCTTCTGCTACGAGGCCGTTGACGACTACGTCATGCGCCACCTCGGCGAGTTCGACGGCAAGAAGCTCGTCGCCGCCGACTCCGCCGACGTAAAGCTGGCCGACAAGGAGCAGGAAGGCGAAGCCCTCTCCAAGGATGAGATGGACGCCCTCGCCAAGTGGCTGAAGGAAACCCTCGGTGACCGCGTCAACGAGGTGAAGGCCTCCGACCGCCTCGTCGATTCCCCCGCCGCCGTGCTCAACGCCGACAGTTTCATGACCCCGCAGATGCGCGCCATGATGAAGGCCATGCAAAAGGACGGCGAAGAAGGCGCCGCCCCGCCGCCGCTCAAGGTCAACCTCGAGCTCAACCCCCGCCACGCCGTGATCAAGAAGCTCAGCGCCGGCAAGGACACCGACGCGGAGAAGAGCGGCCTCGTCGCCGAGCAACTCTTCGACAACGCCATGCTCGCCGCCGGTCTGCTTGAGGACCCCAGCACCATGGTCCAGCGCCTCTACAAGCTGCTCGAACAAGTCTGAGTTCCTCGACCCACTCCGCTTCATGCTTTCAAGCGCGCCCGAAACCGGGCGCGCTTTTCTTTTGGCCACCTTGCCAATCAGCCCACCGGTCCGCATTCTCGCCGCCATGAAACGCATCCCGAGCGCGTGGCTGGGTGCCGTGGTGCTGCTGATGCTCGCCGGCTGCCGCTCGACTCCGCCGACCTTCGAGCTGCAGGCGCCGCGCTGGAGTTTCGACTTCGACGTGAACCAGTTTCTGACCGGTCCACCCAAGACCGAACTCAACCTCGCCGAACTCGGCTTCGATGCGCTGGCGGCGGTCAACCACGACCACTTCTTTCCGCCCGACACCCAACGGGCGCTCATTTCGGACCAGGCCGCGGAGGCCGGGTTGTTCCATCTGCGCGAACCCCTGCAATCGACCCTCTACGGCCGTTCGCCAGACGGCGCCTGGCACACTGCGGGTGAAATGATGCAGGGGACGCTGCGCGCCGTCCTCAATCTCGAACAGCTTCGCGAAGGGCGACGCTACCACTTCTGGTCAACCGGCTCGTTCACCGCGCTCTATTGGGCACCCGACAGTCGTCGCTTCGCCGCCACTGAGGTTCGACTCGATGGCCGCCGCAATACCTTCCTGATCGATACCCTCGAGCTCGACCAACAACGCATCGACATACGCACCGACGAACTGGATCCCTTCATCGCGGCGGCCCAGTTCGCGCGCGCCACCCAGAACGAATTCCACGGGTGGCTCAACCCCACCCAGTTTCTGCACTGGGTGTTCGGCGCCCCCGACGAGAACGGGCTGCCCCGCTGGGGCGTCGAGTTCGTGATCGACGCCACGCTTCCCCCACCCGCCCTGAACGCCCGCGTTCTGCGCGCCTACGTCCGCGATTGACCCACCGGGCATCTCCCGGCGGTCTGTTCTCATTCCTCCCGTGTGGTTCGTGGGCCCACCCCGTCCTCTCGTATGCAGCACAACATCGTCAATGACGCTCACGGTCCGCTGACCGCGCCGATGGCCCAGGCCGTGGAGAAGTGCGTGCATTGCGGCTTTTGCCTGCCGGCCTGCCCGACCTATCGCGAGCTCGGCACCGAGATGGACAGCCCCCGCGGGCGCATCGTGCTCATGAAGGAGGTGTTGGAAGGCACGCTCTCCGTCGCCGATGCGGGTCCGCACGTCGACGCCTGTCTGGGTTGCCTCGCCTGCGAACCGGCGTGCCCTTCCGGCGTGCCTTACCGCGATCTGGTCAGCGCCTATCGCGCCAACACGGAACCGCAGCGCTCACGGCCGCTCATGGAAAAACTCCGACGCAAACTCGTCTCGGCCACGATTCCCCATCCGGCTCGGTTTCAATTCGCCGCGCGGGCGGCTCGATTGGCCAAACCGTTGGCGAAGGTGCTACCCACGGCGCTGCGGCCGATGCTTGAACTGGTCCCCGACGAACCGCTCGCGCCGCTCGTGGTTTATCCGCCGAGCATCCCGCCGCCCGATGGCGTTCCGGTGCGCGCCCGGGTCGCCCTGTTGCTGGGGTGCGCGCAGCAGGTGCTCGATGCCGACATCAATGACGCGACCGTCGAGGTGCTCAATCGCAATGGCATCGAGGTCATTGTGCCCGAAACCCAAGGCTGTTGCGGCGCGCTCAGTTGGCATGTCGGCGATCTGCCCGCCGCGCAGAAGTCCGCCATCAAGAACCTCGCCGCCTTCCCGGCCGACGTGAATGCCATCATCACCAACGCTGCTGGCTGTGGCTCGGGCATCCACGAATATCCGCTCATCCTCAAAGGCACGCGGGCTGAAGCCGCCGCCGTCGCCTTCGCCGAACGCACCTGCGACATCAGCGTGTTTCTCGCGAAACTCGGCGCCGACCTCGCGCCGATTCCTACGCCAACCCGCCCCTTGCGCATCGCCTACCACGACGCCTGTCATCTTTCGAATGCACAGGGTGTCACCGCGCAACCCCGCGACCTGTTGCGCGCCATTCCCGGCGTGGAGGTGATCGAAGTGCCGGACGGCACCACCTGCTGCGGTTCGGCCGGCAGCTACAACATCGATCAACCGGACATCGCCGCGTCACTCGGCCGCCAAAAGGCGCAACACCTGCGCGCGACCGGCGCCGACCTCGTAGCCACCGGCAACATCGGCTGCCTCACCCAGATCAAGACACACTTGGCCAAAGACGGTGGTCCGCCGCTGCCGATTCGCCACACCATCCAAATCCTGCGCGACGCCTACGCCGGGAGGCTGTGATGAATCGCCGTTACCTCGTCGTGCTTTCGAGCCTCGTCCTGGTCATTTCACTCGGGATTACGCTCACACAGCGCGGTGACTCGGCCAGAACTGAAGATCCATTCGACTACCGCACGCCGCCTTGGCGCCTGGTTGAGCCCTCCTCGGAGTCGTCCGCCTTGCTCGCCCGGATGTGCGACGATCCCCGCGCTTTCCTGGCGGCGATGCAGACGGTGCCCATCGATGACCGCGTGCGGGTGTGGGCGGGATCATGGATCACCCTGGAGAACCAACAACGCTCGCTCCTCGCTCGAAAAATGCCGGAGGAGGTGCGCGGCCAGGTCTGGGCCGACGGCGAATTCCGCGATTGGCTACCGCAGGATCCGCTCCACGCCCTGCAGGTGGTCCGACGGCTTGCCCCCGAGGACAACCCGGGGGGCCATGCCATCGCGGCTCTCGCCCTCTGGGCCAGCCGCGATTCCGTCGCCGCCTCGCTGTGGCACCGCGACCAAGCCGCCTCCTTTCCGCATGGCGGCTTGGATTCGGCCGCCGGCGAAATCGCCGCCCAATGGTGTCGCCAGAACCCGGCGGCGGCGGGGCGCTGGGGCCACCGCCTCACCGGCGACGCCCGTGATCACGCGGCCTACGCGATGGCCACGGAATTGATGTGGTCCGCGCCGGCGACCGCGGCTACGTGGACCAACAGCATCCGCGACGGAAAACTGCACGCGGCCGCCGTGTGCCAAGTCGCCTTGTTCTGGCTCAAGCACGACGCGGCGGCGGCCCGGCGGTGGATCGCCGGAGATGCGCTGCGTGAGGCGGAGCGCACACTCGTTTACCGTCATTTCGGCCTGGAATAGCCAGGCGACGGCGGCAGCCATATCGTCCAGATCATCCGTGACGCTGGCTCAGACCTAAGGTAACCTCAACGTCGTGCACTCCCGGCCTACGTGGCAGCGTCCACTCAACACGCTCCTGCAACACGGAGGCGCGATCGTGCTCTGTCTGCTTCTCGTCAAAGCCCCACTCAGCGCCGCCGCACCGTTCGATTACCGCCTGCCGCCGTGGCAGGAAAAAACATCCAGCAACCACAACCTGCCGCTGCTCGCCGAGATCAGCGCCGATCCCGCCGCGTTTCTGGCCCGACTCGCCGCCATCCCGATTCCCGAACCAGAAAGCCGGCTCGTTTCCTGGCGGATTCCACTCAAAGATCAACGGGCAGCGCTGGAAGACAGGCTTCCATCCGGCGCTCACACCGGCATCGCGGGGGACACGGCGATCCGGGACTGGTTGCCCGACAATCCCGACCAGGCCCTCCGCAACATCTCGCTCTTTCCGCTCGAGAAGGACCCTGGCCTCTATGCGGAGTTAAGTCTCGCCCTCTGGGCCAATCGTGATCCCGTCGCCGCCTCCCAGTGGCATCACGACCACGCGGCAACCTTTCCCCACGGAGATATGGACCGGGCCGCCGGTGAAATCGCCGCCCAGTGGTGCCGCAAGGACCCGGCGGCGGCGGGGCGCTGGGTCCACCACCTCAACGGTGACGGCCGTGGTCACGCTGCCTACGCGATGGCCACCGAGCTGATGTGGAGCGATCCAAGCAATGCGGCCAAATGGATCGACGAGATCCAAGACGAGCGCCTGCACCGCGCGGCGGTTTGCCAAGTGGCTTTCTTCTGGTTGCACGTCAGAACAACCGACGCCCTCACCTGGATTCAGTCAAACGCGCTGACCGAGGCGGAACGATCGATCGTCAGGCGTCACTTCGATCTGCCCTAAACTGCGTTTCGCAGTATCCCGAAGGAAGCGGTGTTGCAGATTGCAGGACCAACGGAACGTGTTCGCTGCGCCATCGGCACTTACACAACTGGCATGGGCTTTGCGCTTTTGGAGGCATGGTTAATCGCAACAAGAACCCACAATCCCTTGTAACCATGAAAACACTACGCATTCCCCTTCTCGCCTCGCTCGTTCTCGCGCTCGGCCCGGCTTCGTCGCTGCATGCCGATCACCATCAAGCCGAGATGAAGCATCCCGACGGCGTCGTGAGCGTCGAATTTGAGGACATGGCCGACTTCACCGACTTCGGCACCTCCATGCACCCGGTGCCGGCCGAACAGCAGGCCCTCGCCAAGGAGCTGCGCGCACAGATCAAACGCATCGCGCCGCGCTACATTCCGGCCGACCGCCATCTGGAGCTCACCTTCCTCGACATCAACATGGCCGGCGAATTTGAACCCGACATCACGCCGGGCGACGACGACGTGCGCATCGTGCGCGGCATCTACACCCCGAGCTTCCTCGTTGAGTATCAGGTCACCACGCCCTCCGGTGAGGTCGTGAGCAAGGGCCAACGCCGCATCTCCGACACGGCCTTTCAGCAGATCATCAACTTCCGCAGCAGCGACCAACTCTTCTACGAAACCGAGTTGGCCCGGCAGTTGATCTACGACATCTCCCGCTCGATTTCCTGATTCTGGCGTGAGCCAACAATAAAAAAGCGCGACCCTTCAACGGGTCGCGCTTTTTGCATCCGAGTTGTCCGGGAGCCTTCAGTTCATCGCTTCGAAGAACACTTCGTCGCGCGAACCATCCGTCGGGCCGGCAATCGCCGCGACCTTGGGCTTCGCCGGCGAGCCCACGGGTCGGGCAACGGCCGCAGTGGTCGACCGGACGGCGGGCGCATCGTCGTATTCGGCCATTTTCATGCCGACAAGATCGGCCAGCAGGTGGGCGGCGCCGCGAAGTTCGGCCGACTGGGCGTTGAGCTCTTCGGCCGCGCTGGCGGTTTCCTCGGCGTTGGCCGCGCCGGTCTGGGTGACGCTGTCCATCTGCGTGATGGCCTGGCTCACCTGATCGAGCCCGGTCGTCTGTTCGGCCGAAGCGTTGGACACTTCAACCACCAGTCCATCGACCTCGCGCACGCGGGTCACGATATCCTGAAGGGCGGCCACCACCCGACTGGAAAGGTCAACGCCCTGGTGGCTGCGCTTCATCGCATCGTCGATCTTTTCGGCCGTGTCGCGAGCGGCGGCCGCGGAACGATGCGCCAGGGCCCGCACCTCATCGGCGACGACTGCAAAACCTGCACCGGCCTCGCCGGCCCGGGCGGCTTCGACCGCGGCGTTGAGCGCGAGGATGTTGGTTTGGAACGCAATCTCGTCGATGGTCTTGATGATGCGGCCGATTTCCTCGGAGGACTGCTGGATGGCCTGCATGGCCGCTTCCAGGCGTTCCATCTCCTCCACCCCGGTCTCCGCCGACTGCCGGGCAATGTTGGCGACCTCCTTACTGGAAGCCGCATGGTCACGGTTGCGCCGGGTCATGCTCACCAGTTCCTCCACCGAGGAGCTGATCTCCTCCAGCGACGCGGCCTGCTCGCTGGCGCCTTCGGCGAGGGTCTGGCTTGAGCCGGAGACCTGGGTCGCCGCCGTCGCCACCTGCATCGCGCCTTGATTGATCGAGCCGGCAATGGATGTCACCAAACGATTGATACTGCGCACCGTGAACCACGCCAATCCCACGCCCACCAAGCCCGCCAGCAACGCGCCGGCGATCGAGCTCGTCGCAACGGCGTTGAGGCCGAACGCCGTCGAGTCGGCATACTCCTTGGTGCGTTCGAGCGAACGCGTCATCACCGCCGCCGTGACGTCGTCAAACCGATCGGCCGACTTGGTGCGCCGCACTTCGAGTTCGGCGATCTTCCGGTTTAGCGCAATGATCTCGAGAACCCCGTCCCGGTAGCCCGTGATCGACTGCCGCACATCGGCAAGTTCCTGACGGTCGACCGCGAGATGGGTGACCTTGTCCAGTTCGTCACACTTGCGAATGATCGCATCAAAGGTGGGCAGCGCGGCTTCGAGAACTCCGGTATCGCGCAAAACCTGCCCCTTATAATTGGCCACCCGCACCTCGTTCCCCAGCTGAAGGATCTCCTTCGCCAAATTCAGTTTTTCGTGGCGTTCCACCAGCGCGGCCTCGTCGGCGCCGTCCGCAATCTCCCGCTTAAAAACCTCACTTTGGTTGGCGCTGAAGTCGGAGACCGAACTGACAAAAACCTGCGCGGTTTCATCCAGGGTCTGCCGAACACCGGCCAGCTTCTCCTGCGTCTCCTGCGTCTCCGCGATGCCCACCTCATAATCTTCGAGCGCCGATTGCGCGTCGACCACCGCCTGTGCCAAGGCCGTAAGCTCCGGATGCGCCTGCACCAGTTGGTTGGCATTCTTCATGTCATTCGAGAGCTCCGCCAGCCCGGCCCTCGCCGTCTCCATGTAGGCGGCGTTACCCGTGAGTCCGTAGGAACGCACCGCCCGGCTCATCACCGCCGCGTGCTCGCTGAGCTCCGACGCGATCGTGACCTGCGGCACGATCGCTTCCGAGAGGAAGGACGCTCCCGAAGCCGAGGTATACATCCGCCAGACTGCCACAGACCCGAGGGCTCCGCAGAGTGTTAACAAGAGGGCATAGCCGAAGCCGATGCGTTGCGCGAGAGTGCGGGGACTTTTCATGACTGCGTTGAGTGCGCCCTCTCTTTCGTCACGGCTTGAGCTCGTTCGTAGCCCGTTTTTTTTGGGAAAAATACCCACGCAATTCTTGCGCTTGCACCGAACAACCCGCGCTTGGGGCCGCGACCTGACGCAAGCCCGCCAGGACGCGCCGCTTTGCGACGTCTACGGTCCCGGATAACGCCCCGCGACGAGAGCATCGACCACTCGGTTCGCCACAAGATATGCGGACATTTTGGCCGGCGTCCCTCCGGCCGGATAGGGCGCGGTCGTGCTCCAACCGGCATCCTTGCCCGGAGGAGGCATCGAAAAGTTGCTCGCGGTCCGCAGGACCAACACGCGCTGCGGGTCGACCAGATTGGTCTGAGCCAGGCGATGCAGCGCGGTCAGCGTGCCATTGTCTTCCATGTTGCTCATGACGAAGTTGGCCGCGCCGTCGGTGTGCAGTTTCATCCAGTCGTTCGCCCAGGCATTGAGCAGGGCGCCGTGCCAGTAGGTGCTCGAACCAAGTGAGTCCCCAATGAGCACAAAGGGCGGACGGGCCGCCGCCGGAAACTCCTCCGCAAACTGCGCCCGAAATGCAGCCAGCTCGGGGTCGTCGGGCAGGACCACGTCTTTGGTGATTGAATACGCCCACTCCACCAGCTCCGCGTTCAACTCAAAGGCGATGGTTTCGACGGTCCATCCGTCTTCCAAGGTGTTGGGTTCGTGCGCGCCCAGAGCGACGAACCCGTAGGGCCAGTCGGCCGGAATCTCCCGACCATCAATTTCATAAGCAAGGTCACCGTCGACCACCCACTTGGCCCAAGCGGCCGAACCCAGCGAGCAGTCGTTCGGATCCGCCCCCGCAATCCCCGCGATGACCCAATAGGCCTCGCGCAGGTCAAAGCGTTGATCGAGTCCCAAGGCCATGATCGTCGCCGTCGCGTTGGTCACCCCGCCGCCCGTGCAAATGAGCAACACGCCATCCTCCCGCCAATAACCGGCGCGATGACCCAGCGGAAAGGTGACTTTCTCGTCGAAGCCCCCCCGCTCCACCCAAGTCTGCAGTTCGCCGAGACCATCGCCCGTGTCCTCGCCGATCTCATACATCGTGACGACAACCACCTTCACCTCCTTCATGGCCAACGCAGAAGCGCTCGCCGCGAGTGCGGCCGCAAACCCCAAGCTCAACCCCTTCAGCCAGCGCCCAAGTGTTCGTTTCATGCCCGCCAACCAAGCAGGCGGCGTGCAAGTGCTCCAACGAAATCAAGCCACCGTCGACGCGCCCGCGCGCTCGTCCCGTGCCCGCCACGCCAGGGCGGCCTCCACCATTCCCGCCAAACGCCGCTGGCGCTCCAGGTCGCCATCGCAAAGGTGGCCCAACAGCAACGCCCGCACCGCGTGGTCGGCTTCCATCAATACACGCAACAACTGGTCGTCATTGCGCTCCGTGGCTGACGCCAAAGGGGCGGAATGCGTCGAGAAGGGGGATGAGGTGAGGTGCATCGAGTGATGTATGCGGACTCACGAACCCAAAGGGGTCATTCGGACCCGTTTTAAACTTCCCAATGGGGGTATTATTCCCGCCTCCGCCCCTGACCACGTGCCCCCGGATTCCACCGACCAAAAACCTCCCCGCGCTTGCACCAAATCAGCCCGCCCCGAAGACTTGGCGCAAATGGGTGACGTTACGCTCTTGCTGGCGCAGATCGAATCCGGGGCCCCCGAGGCCCAGGAGCAACTCATGCCGCTCGTCTACGACGAACTGCGGCGCATTGCCTCGAGCAAACTTTCCCGCGAGTCAGCCAACATCACCCTGCAGCCCACCGCCCTCGTCCACGAGGCTTGGCTGCGCCTCGGCGGCGACGACCAGGCCGCATGGCAAAACCGCCGCCATTTTCTGGGAGCCGCGGCCGAAGCCATGCGCCGCATCCTCATCGACCGGGCCCGGCGGCGGCAGACGACGCGACGCGGCGGCGACATGGTCCGCGTGGAACTGCCCGACGACGTCACGGACGACACCCTGCAAAACGACCAGCGTCTGCTCGCCCTGAGCGAATCGCTGGAACGCCTGCGCCAGGTCGACGAAGCCAAATACGAGCTCGTGCGTCTGCGCTACTTCGCCGGCCTCACCCTCGAACAGGCGGCCGACACGCTCGGCGTTTCCCTCGCCACCGCCAAGCGCTGGTGGGCCTTCGCCCGGGTGTGGCTCCTGCGCGACATGACGGCGGAGGCCGGCGGCGATTCGCCAGCCACACCGTGATGCCCCCGCCTTCCCCGCGGCCCTTTTTGCCCCGACCGTGAGCCAAACGGCTCACAAATCGCGCCATCATTGAGCGGAGTTGAACGACCCCCGGATAGAACTCGAGGAAACCCTCTTCATCGCCGCGCTCGAACTGCCCGTCGACGAGCGCGAGGCCTTCTTGCGCACCCACTGCGAGGGCGATGCCGACCTGCTTAAGAGCGTGCGCATGTTGCTCACCCTGCACAGCACCGAAGATGACATCGAATCGGTCGTGCATGACCGCCTCAACGAAGAGTTGCACGAGGTCGCGACGGGCAAAGGCGACCAGGAACTGGTTGGCGCGCAGCTCGGACCCTACCATATTCTGGAGTGCCTCGGCGCCGGCGGGACCGGCGTCGTGTATCGGGCGCGCCAGGACGAACCCATCCGCCGCGAAGTCGCAATCAAAGCCATCAAACCCGGCATGGACACCCGCGAGGTCCTGCTGCGCTTCGCGGCCGAGCGTCAGACCCTCGCCCTCATGGATCACCCGGGCATTGCGCGCGTCATCGACGCCGGCGCGACCGATCTCGGCCGGCCCTATTTTGTCATGGAGCTGGTGGAGGGTGAGCCGATCCACCATTTCTGCCGTCGTCACCAGCTCGGGTTGCGTGCCCGGCTCGAGCTCTTCCGCGAGGTCTGCCACGCCGTCGAACACGCGCACCGCCGCGGTATCATTCACCGCGACCTCAAACCCTCCAACATCCTCATCGGCGGCGAAGCCGACGCCCCCCGTTGCAAGGTCATCGACTTTGGCATCGCCAAGGCCATGGCCGCCCGGGCGCCGGAAGACGGCGACCTCACCCGCCAGTCGGAGTTCATCGGCACGCCCGCCTACATGAGTCCCGAGCAAGCCGCCGGCGAACTCGACCTCGATACCCGCAGCGATGGCTACAGCCTCGGCGCTGTGCTGCACACACTGCTGGTCGGTGTCCCACCGCTGCCGGACGAGGTGCGCACGCTCAACGAGATCGCCCAGCTCCATCACCGCCTGCGCGACGGCCCCGCGTCGCGCCCGAGCGCGGCCTTTGCGCAGCGCGACGCCACCGCCCAAGCCGAGCACGCCACCACCGCCGGCGCCACATCCGCCGCCTGGTCCCAGGCGCTGCGCGGTGAACTGGATTGGATTGTGCAACGCTGCCTCGATCCCGACCGCGAGCGGCGCTACCCCACCGTCGGCGACCTCGCCGAAGATCTGCGCCGACATCTCGACGACGAACCCGTCGCAGCCGTCGCGCCCAGTCGGCTCTACCTTTTCGGCAAATCCCTCCGCCGCCACCGCTACGCCTACCTCTCCACCGCGATCGTCGCGGCCGCTTTGGTCGCCGCGACCATCGTCAGCCAGACCCAGGCCCGTCGCGCGCTGCGCGCCGAGCAACACGCCGCCGCCGAAGCCGCCACCAGTCGCGCCGTCGTGGAATTTCTGCGACAGGACGTGCTCGCCCAGGCTTCGCCCGACGCACAGCCGGATCGGGACATGAAGATCATCACCGCCCTCGAAAACGCCGCGACACATATCGAGGACGGACGCTTCGCCGGCCAACCGCTCGTCGAGGCCGATGTGCGCTTCACCATCGCCCAATCGCTGCACGATCTCGGTGCCTACGAAACCGCTCACGACCACTACGATCGCGCCTGGCAACTGCGCCGCGACCAGCTGGGAGCGGACGCCCGGCCGACGCTCGTGGCGCAGGAAGCCCTGCTGACGAATCTCCTGTCGCTGGGCCGCTACGACGAGGCCGAAGCGGCAATGGGCGCGGATTACCTTGCCCGCCTCGAAAACGTGCTCGGCGTCGACGATACCCTCGTCCTCGAGGCCACCGGCCGGGTTGGCCTCATGCGCCGCCTGCAAAGTCGTTTTGACGAAGCTTTTCCTCTGCTGCGCAAAGCCGCCTCCCGGCTCGAAGCCAAACTCGGCCGCCTCAACCCGGCCACCCTCCGCGCCCTGAGCGAACTCGCCGCCTGCCTTGGCATGACCCACCAATACGTGGAGGCCGAGAACCTGCAAAAGGACCTCATCGCGCGCCAGACCGAGGTTTACGGCCCCGAGCATCCCGCCACCCTGCGCACCCGCCAAAGTCTCGCCAACAACTACAACCGCCAGATCCGCAGCGACGAGGCCCTCGCGCTCTACCAGGATATCTATCGGATCCGCCGGCGCGTGCAGGGAGAGCACCATCCGGATACGCTCGGCACGCTGCAAAACATGGGCTCGGCCTACTCCCGCCAATTCCGCCTGGACGAAGCGGTCGACGCCTTCACCCGGGCCCGCGCAGGCTACGCTTCGACCCTCGGCCCGGACCACCCGAACACCCTGCTGATCCTCTTCAACCTCGGCAACGTGCTCGGCGACCTGAATCGCCGCGACGAGGCCGTCGCCGTGCTGCGCGAATGCATCGAACGCGCCTCGCGCACCCTCGGCCCCGACCACTACCGCACGACCGACGCCATGACGGTGCTCGCGCAAAACCTCGGACGATTGGGCCGACGCGACGAAGCCGCCGCGATCTTTGAAAAAGCGCTCACCTCCCGCCGCGCCCAGTTCGGCGAACGCAGCCCGCGCGTCTTCGTCACCGCATTGCTCTACAGCGAGTTGCTCAACGAAATGGACCGCGGCGCCGAAGCCGTGCCCATCATGGAACGCACCCTGGCGGGCAGCGTGGAGGTCAACGGCCGCGATTCCATCAACACCGCCTACATGGCCGGGCAACTCATGCGCGCCCACCTCTTGACGGGCAACCCCACTGCCGCCGCCGAGGTCGGCCACCGTTTTCTCGACGAGTTGCTCGCCCGCTACCCCGACCGCCACATCATGGCGCTTTATCAGTATTGGCTCGCCCGCGCCGAAGCCGGGGCCGGACACCCGGAGATCGCGCGGCAATTGGTTGACGCCGGCACCGCGCTCTATGCCGCGCAGGAGGCAAAGATCCCCGAGGCCGACCGCGCGGCGTTCGCCACCGCCCGCGCCGCCGCCCTTGAGGCGATCGCAAAGAAATCGCCGGCACAGTGAGCCGATCGCGCGAGCAACCACGCATCATGAGGCACGCGATCCGTGCTCCTCATGTCGTCCTCTGCCTCCACGTTCCCGTCCACCTCCTCCCCGCCACCATCCGCTCACTCCGCGCCACACCAGCAAACCGCCTGGGTCCTCCGCGGCGACTCTCCCACGCCCGCTGCGACCAAAACTTCTCCTGACTGGGTGGCGGATTGTTACTGTGCCGTCCACGACGTCGATCCGGCGGATTTCATCGAACACTTGTTCCGCCGTTCGCTCTACCCGCATGCCCGCCTGCTCCGGCCGGTCATCGAAGCACTTCACCCCGGCGCATTCCATCTGGATCGCGAGTTCATCGCGGCACTCGCCCATTTGCGTTCCCGCCGGGATTTCCCCCTCGAAGCCAACGATTTCTTCGACCAAAGCCGCCGGGAACGACGCTGGCGTCATCGGCTCCGCCTGCGGGTATCCGCCGAACGCGCCCGCCGGGTAATCTGGAATCTCACGCGGGAGAAGGATTGAGCGCGGTCGCGGGATCGCGTGAACTGACGGCATGCCCCGCCCCCCCTTCTTCGGCGCGCTGCGGTGCGCGCTGCTCCTTGCCTGCGCGCTCCCCTCCGTTTCCGCTCAAACCGTAAAGTCGGCCGCGCCCGCCCAACGCTGGTTGGAAAAGCAGTGGGTCGCGCAATGGATCGCCCCGGCTGGCGCCCCGGCGCGCGGCTACGGCGTGTATCACTTTCGCAAGCACATCGCGCTCGACGCCGAGCCCGATCGTTTTGTCGTCCACGTTTCGGCCGACAACCGCTACCGCCTCTTCGTCAACGGCACGCCCATCCACATCGGTCCCGCGCGCGGTGACCTCAAACACTGGCGCTTCGATTCACTGGACATCGGCCCCTTCCTGCGCGCCGGCGACAACGTCATTGCCGCTCAGGTCTGGAATTTCGCCGAACACGCCCCGGTCGCTCAGCTCACCGACCAAACCGCCTTCATCCTGCAGGGGGACGGCGACCTCGAAGCAATCGCCAATACCGACGCTTCGTGGACCTCTTTCACCAATCCCGCCTACCAGCCGATCGGCGACATGGGCAGTCGCCTCTGGACCTACATCGTCGTCGGACCGGGTGACGAAGTGGACGCTGCCCGTTATCCGTGGGATTGGTCCGACCCCGCCTACGACGACGAAACCTGGACTCCCGCCCGCCCCCTGCGGCCCGGCCGCCCACGCGGAATCGGCACCGACGGCATCTGGCTGCTGGTGCCCCGGGAGATTCCGCTCATGGAGTCAAATCTCCTGCGCCTGGCCACCGTGCGTCGCAGCTCCGGAGCGGACGTCCCAGCCGGGTTTGTGCGCGGCACCGCCCCCGCCACCGTGCCCCCCAACACGCACGCCACCATCCTGCTCGACCAAGCGGAACACACCACGGGCTATCCCGAACTTCAGGTGAGTGGCGGCGCCGGCAGCACGGTCAAGTTGACCTACGCCGAATCCCTCTACGAGGGCGACGGCACACCCGCTTCCAAGCTCAAGGGCAACCGCGACGCGATCGAGGGGAAACACATCCTGGGCTTCTTCGACCTATTCCACCCGGACGGCGCCGACGATCGCGTGTTCCGCCCCTTGCGCTGGCGCACCTGGCGCTACCTGCAGATCGATATCACGACCGCCGATGAGCCGCTGGAATTGGCTGACCTCACGGCCGAATTCACTGCCTATCCTTTGATCGAGAAAGCACGGTTCGTCAGTCCCGCCGCGGAGCTCAAACAGATCTGGAACATCGCCTGGCGCACGCTACGCACCGGGACCCACGACATCTTTACCGACAGCTCCTACTACGAGCAGCTGAGCTACGTCGGCGACACCCGCATCGAAGCCTTGGTCAGCGTGGTGGTTGGCGGCGACGACCGGCTGATGCGCAAGGCCATCTTCGCCTTCGACGAGAGCCGCAACCCGAACGGGCTCACCTCCTCGCGCTGGCCCGATTCCCGGCACCAAATCATCCCGCCCTATTCACTGGTCTGGATCAGCATGGTGCATGACTACTGGATGCTCCGCGACGACGAGGACTTCGTGCGCGCGCGCCTCCCCGGTGTCAGAGAAGTGCTGCGCTACTACGCGGAACACTCCGATCCGACCACCGGCGTCTACACCGGCCGCAGGTGGTGGAACTACATCGACTGGATTCCAGGCTGGGGCCGCGATCCGGTGACGGGACTGGGGGGCGTGCCGCCGCGGGACGCCGATGGGGCCTCGGCCATCCTCGACCTCCACCATGTCTACACGCTGCAACAGGCCGCCGAACTTTTTGCCGCATTCGGGTTGGCGGATGAGGCACGCACCTATGTCGAACGGGCGGCAAACATTCGTCGCCACGTTCTGGATACATGCTGGAACGCGAACCGCGGTTTGGTGGCCGACACACCCGCGCAGCAGACCTACAGCCAGCACGCCAACACCTACCTCATTCTCACCGCGCCACCGGAGGAAAAGGCTCAAATGTCCGCTGTCGCCAAGCGGATGTTGCGCGACACAGATCTCGCACCGGCGACCTTCTACTTCAGTTTTTACACCCACGCGGCGCTCGTGCGCGCCGGCTTCGGCGATCGCTATCTCGACTGGCTCGAGCCATGGCGCGACGTTTTGGCCATGGGGCTTACCACGGTGCCGGAAACGCCGGCACCGGACTCGCGTTCCGACGCCCACGCCTGGGGATCCCACCCGATGCTCGGCCTGCTCAACACGGTGCTCGGCATCCAGCCCGCCGAACCCGGATTCAAGTCGGTGCGCATCGCTCCGCACCTCGGCAAGTTACCCCGCGCCGAAGGGTCGCTGCCCCACCCACTCGGCGACATCGCGGTCAAACTGCTCGCGACGCCTGAGGGTGGCATCGAGGCCGTCGTCACCCTGCCCGACGATCTCAGTGGCACCTTCGAATGGCGCGGCCAAACCGTGCCCCTCACCGCCGGCACCCAAAACCTCAGCTTGTAGCCGCGAGCGTGAGCGAGTGGTCGTCGGTTACTCCGCCCCGGTCGCCACCGGACGCGTCGGGTCCGCCACCCACTCGCTCCATGAGCCCGCGTAAAGCCGTGAGCCGCCCAGTCCGGCCAGCTCCATCGCCAACAGGTTCACGCAGGCCGTGATGCCGGAGCCACATTGATGAATGACCTCGGCCGGATCACGACCGGCCAAAACCCCCTGCCACGCGGCCCGCAGCTCATCCGGCGCCCGAAACGTGAGGTCGGCGTTCAGGTTCAGATTGTAGCAATGATTGACCGCCCCGGGTATGTGCCCCGCCACCGGATCCAAGGGCTCCACTTCGCCGCGGTATCGCTCAGGCGCCCGCGCATCGACCACCAAACCGGCGCCGGCCTGCACCGTTGCCGCGTCCACCCATCGCGTATCGTCGGGCCACGGCGTGAGATTGCCCGGTATCCCGACGGGGATGACGGTCTCCAAGGGGCGCGACTCCGCATTCCACTTTTGCCAGCCCCCATCGAGCACGGCGACCTGCGGATGCCCGATCCATCGGGCCATCCACCACAGGCGCGCGGCATACTGGCCGCCGACCTGATCGTAGGCGACGATCGTGGACTGCGCGGTCACTCCGGCGGCGGCGAGAAACACCGCGAACGCATGCGGCGAAGGCAAGGGATGACGACCGTTGCGGCCATCGGGCGGGATGGACAAGTCCGTGTCCACGCCAGCGAAGCGAGCGCCCGGCACATGCCCGGCCTCATACCACGCCCGACCCGCCTCGGGTTGACCCAAGTCATGGCGGCAGTCGAAGACGACGACGTTGGGATCCGACAAACGCTGGGCGAGGGACGCGGTGCTGATGAGCATGATCACGATCTGAGTCGGAACTCCGTCACCGAACAACACATTCCCCGCAACAAGCTCGCCAAACGTCGGTGTGGGCTCCAATCCTGCGCGCCATGAGCGAATCGTCCGCCGTCAAACCTCCCGTTCTCTCCCCCGCCGATCCCTGCCCCTGCTGCTCGGGCAAGGCCTACGCCGAGTGTTGCGAGCCTGTGATCCAAGGCACCCGGCCGGCCGCGACCGCCGAGGAGACCATGCGCTCCCGCTACACGGCGCACGTGACGCACGACTTTCGCTACCTCCATCGCACCTACGCGGAGAGCAAGGACACGCCGTTCGATGAAGCCGAATACGGGATCGACATCAAGTGGACCAAACTCGAGGTGCACAGCCACGAACCCGAAGTGCGTCCCGACGTTTCGCACGTTGATTTCTCCGCGCACTTCGAGGAGCGCGGACAAAAGGGGGTGATGCACGAGAAGTCGGAATTCAAGCGCATCGACGGCGAGTGGATCTTCACCCGCCCGCTGCGCGAGGGACCTGCTCCCGTGATCAATACCGCCAAGGTCGGCCGCAACGACCCCTGCCCCTGCGGCTCCGGCAAAAAATACAAAAAATGCTGCGGCGCCTGAGCAACCGCAGCATCTGAGTTAAGTCGGGGTTAACGAGCGGATCAGCCCGCCGCCTCGGCGGCTTTGCGCTCGGCCAGAGCCGTCTCAATCTCCGCCATCTTCTTCGCATCAAGCGGATAGGCCCAGATCGCCCACGCCTTGATGAGCGCGAAAACCGCGGGAATAACCGAGAACATCAGCGTAATGCCGAGGATGGAACGCTCGGTTTGCACCTCATTGGCAACGAAACCGAAATAGGCCAACAGGGCACCGGCGAGCGACCCAGCGATCATGCTACCCGTCTTCAATGAGAAAAGCTGAGCCGAGTGAACCAGACCGGTCGAGCGGCGACCAAACTTGTATTCACCGTAGGCAGCCACGTCTCCATACATCGACCAGATGATCGCCGCCGTCGGACCATAAACGAAGGTGCCGATCGTGTTGACCGCGATCATGAGACCGAACTGATCGGCCGGGATGAAAAAGAAGGCCAGAACACTCAAAGCCGTGATCAAGCAAAGCACGACGGCCAAAGGCTTCTTATCGTAGTTACCCAGGAAGAGTCCGACACAGAGAATACCCGCGACATTGGATAGCTTGGCCGCCCCCAGAAACAACGAGGCTTGGTCGAAAATCCACCAATACTTCTCATCGCTCACTCCGACGACGTATTTGAAATACTGAATCGTGACCGAGTCGCGGAGCACCAGAAAAGTGGTCGAGGCCACCGCGCCGTAGAAGAGGATCACCCAAGGCTTGTTCTTGAGCAGTTCGCCCAGCTCTTCCTTGAGATTGTGCTGCTGGTTTGCCGGCGGCTGCACCCGCTCCCGAGTCGTGAGGAACGTGACCAGGAAGAGTGCCACCGAGGCCACCGCGAAGATCGCCATGGCGTGCTGGAACCCCTTCACCTCGTCGCCCGCGCCCAGGGCCTCCACCATCGGCCGCACAAACAGAGAGATCAGAAAACCACCGCCAAAGGCGCAGGCAAAACGGAAACTCGAGGCCACCGTCCGCGCTTTGGAAGACGGACTGAGCACGCCCATGAGTGAACAATAGGGGACGTTGATCGCGGTGTAGATCAGCATCATGGCCGAGTAGGTCACGTAGGCGTAAATGAGCTTGGATGCCCCCTCGAGATCAGGATTGGCGAAGATCAGGTATCCGCAAATTCCATACGGGATGGCCATCCACAGCAGGTAGGGGCGGTATTTGCCCCAACGCGTCTTGGTGCGGTCCGCGATCGCGCCCATCGCCGGATCGGTGAAGGCGTCGATCAGTCGCGTCAGGAAGAACATCGTGCCCGCCGCCGCCGGCTCGATGCCGAACACATCGGTATAGTAATACAGCAGAAAGATGCCGAAGGTCTGGAAGAAGAAGTTCGACGCCATGTCGCCCAGGCCGAAGCCGAGGTTCTCCTTAAACGACAAGCGATCGCCCTTCGCGGACGCAGATGGGGTTTGGGGCATGGCGCGACCGTAGGGCTCGACCGGAGACGAACAAGCGCGAAAGCGCCCAAGGCCTTGCTCCATGATAAACAGGATCGACCCGACGCGCGTCCGCCCGCTCGATGGAGTCCGCCGTGACCAGCTTTGCCGAGATCTACAGCCATCCCGACATCGTGCGCCAGTTCGACTTCTCTCGATTGGAATTCACCGAGGGCGAATTCCTGCGCGCCGTGATGCGCCATCCCGGAGACCCCTACTTTCTTGACCTCGGTATCGGCGCCGGTCGCACGACGCGTTTTTTTGCGCCGCTGTGCGGTCGCTACGTCGGCGTCGATCTCGCCCCGGGGATGGTGGCTCACTGCGAAGGTCTTTTTGCGACCCAGATTGCCCAACACGGTTGGCAAATCGAACAAGCCGACGCCGCCGACCTGAGCCCTTGGGTCGAGGCGTCCTTCGACTTCGTATTTTTCAGTTTCAACGGCTTGGACTGCCTGTCTGTCGCGGACCGGAAACGGTGCCTGCGAGAAATCCACCGCGTGTTGCGCCCCGGAGGCCAGATGCTGATTTCATCCCACAATCTGCAAACTATCCCGGTGACCTATCACGCGGACAACCCGGAGATCACGCCGGAGCGCTGGTCAGACATCCAGCGGAACAACCCGCCCTTGGCCGAGCTTGCCGACCAACCTGAAACCCTTTTCTGGGACGGCGTCTATGGCGCCGACGAAACCGTGCGCCACGTGTATGTGCGCCCGGTCCATCAATTGGCCGAATTGGCCCGACTGGGCTTCATCGATGCCGTGGTCATGCAGGGCGAAAACGGTGCCGAGGTGGCGCCCGCCGAACTCGACCACCTGACGACATTTTCGCTCTATTATCGCGCGACCAAACCGCCTAATCCCGTGGCCACGGAAACCGCGTCCGGCCCGAGGTGAGCGGGTGCTCGGCTTTGCGGCCGTCCATGTAGACGGCGACCCACTCGGCGAGACGTTGGCCGAGACGGCGGCAGGCTTCGACCTCGCGGTCCGTGCGCGGCTCGCCGGCCACCGTGGCCCCGTAATGCAGGGTGAAACCCTGCGCCACGTAATCGGTCACCCCGAAGACGAGGAAACCGTAATTCATGAGGATGGTGTTGAGCGTTTGGCAGGTGAGTTCCGCCCCACCGCTCCAACCACCCTGAGTGGCAAACGCACAGCCGATGCGCCCATCGATCTCGGCCCACGCGGGCTGCACCTCCACGTCCCAGAAACGTTTCATCTCCCACGGCACCGTGCCCATGTTGGTGGGCGCGCCGAGCGCGATGCCGTCGCACCATTTCACGTCGGCCAAGGTGGCTTCGGTGATGTTGCGCAGGCGCACCTCGATCCCATCGATCCGGCGCGCCCCTTCGACAACCTGCTCGGCCATCTTGGCGGTGTTGCCGCTGGCCGAAGAATAGAGAACCAAGACGTTACCCATACCGCTAAGCTGGCCCGCCGCGATCGAGCGGCAAAGGGCAAAAACTTATTCGACTTCGCTGCAACCACGAGACGTTCACCGGTGTCCTTCGCACCATGAGTTCCCCCACGCGCCGCGCCGCTTTCCTTGCGTTTCTCCACCGCCAATGGCGGGAATGGCGCGGGTTCCTGCTGTTTTTCTGCCTGGTCCTGCTGCCGGTGCGGTCGGCGGTGATCGACTATAGCCCCGTGCCAACCGGCTCGATGAACCCTACCATTCTGGAAGGTGACGTGGTGTGGGTGGATAAACTCGCCTACAGCCTGCGGGTGCCGCTCACGCGGATTCATCTCGCCGACTGGGCGGAACCCCAACGAGGCGACATCGTGGTGGTCTTGTCGCCGGCGGCCGATCGCACCCGCCTGGTGAAACGCGTGATCGGGGTGCCGGGCGATCAAATCGAGATGACGGGCCACCAACTCATCCTGAACGGCACGCCGCTGAACTATGAAGCGCCCGAGGCCGACTACGCCGCGCAAATCGGCAGCCAGCTTCGGCCCTACGCCTTCTTCGCCGAAGAGCAGCTCAGCCCGGAACTCAATCACGCGGTAATGGGATTGCGCACCACGCGACCGCCCCCGAACTGGGGCCCGGTGACGGTTCCGGCCGGGCGGCTTTTTTTGATGGGTGACTCCCGCGACAACAGCCACGACTCCCGGGCATTCGGATTCGCCGACCGACAGGACGTGCTCGGCCAAGCCAAAGGCGTGCTGGTCTCGCTCGACTTGAACGACACCTACCTGCCGCGCTGGGAGCGGTTTTTCACCGCCCTGCGCTGACACTGCTTCGGCCGTCCTAGATCAAATCAACCAGCACGCGGCGGCCGGAGCGCATGGCGTCGTAAATCGCTTCGACGATGACCATGTCGCGCAGACCCATGGCACCGCTCACTTTGGACTCGCGGTCCTCCTTCACGCACAGCGCAAAGTCATCCATCTGCGCGGCCTGTTGGTTGAAAGGTGGATACTGGATTTCGCCCTCGGGTGTGAAGAGGCGGATGCCACCGTAGCCGAAGGCCGGGCCAATCCGACACCACCCCTTCGCGGCGCTCGCCTCGAAGCGGTTGCCGCGGTCGTTGTAGCTCGTGCGCCCCTGCAGGACGGCGCCATCGGCCCACTCCATGGTCCATTCGAGGGTCTCCTCCACATCGGCGAAAAACTTCGGGCGTTGTTTGGGCAATGCCTGGGCCGTGACCGCGATCGGCGGCACTTCGGCTTTCGCCATCAGGGCTTCCTGAATCACATACACGCCCAAATCCATCAGCGGCCCCCCGCCGGCGAGGGCATGCTGCGCCCGCCATTGCGGTCGATCCATGACGAAACTGAAATTTCCGTTCATCTCCTGAAACGGACCATAGTGCCGGGTCGCAGCCAGTTTGCGCAGCACTTCGTGATAGGGATCAAAATGCAGGCGATAGCCGATGGAGAGTTTCACGCCCTGCTTCTGGCAGGCCTCCATCACCGCCACCGCTTCGCTCACGGAAACGGTGAAGGGCTTTTCACAAATCACATGCTTCCCGGCCATCGCCGCTTTGATGGAATGCTCGGCGTGCAGGGCGTTGGGCGTCACCACATACACGATGTCGATGGCATCGTTTTCGGCCATGCGATCCATGCTGTCGTAACCATAAACCGATGACTCAGGGAATCCATATTCCTGCGCCCACCGTTTCCCCTTCGCCTGATCTCCCGTCACGACTCCCGCAAGCTGGCAGTGCGCCGTCTCCTTCAGCGCCGGACCCAGTTGGTAGGTGGAGTAGGAGCCGAGCCCGACGAGGGCCACCCCCAGCTTGCGCCCTTCGCCCGCCGCGCGCAGCGAGCGAGGTAGCACCAACGCTGCCGCTGCCGCCAGCGAACCGGACTTCAGGAATGAGCGACGGGAGAAGGGGATGAACTCGGATGGGGGCATGCCCGCATTCCAACGGGCCCTTGCCGCGTCTGGCGAATCAATAGGCCCCGCAGCGCGGCGACCGTTCAACGGAGTTTGGCGACCTACGGGTGCTTCAGTCCCAGCTTGTCCAACTTCTTGTAGGCGATGCTGCGCACGTAGGGGTGGTTGGGATTCCGTCGCACGAAATCCTGGTGGTAGTCCTCCGCCGGATAGAACGTATCCAACATCACGATCTCGGTCGCGATCGGCTTATCAAAGTGTTGCCGCGCTGCATTGCGGGAGTCGCGGGCTGCCTCGAGCTGGGTTGCGTCGTGGGCCAGGATGATGCTGCGATACTGCCGCCCGAAGTCCGGCCAAACGCCGCGCGGATCCGTGACATCGTGGGTTTTCCAAAAGTAATCGATGAGCTCGCGGTAACTGGTCTTTTCCGGGTCGAAGGTGATCTGCACCACCTCGGCATGGCCGGTCGCACCGGAACTCACCTGCTTGTAGGTCGGATTCTTCTCCTCCCCCCCCGCGTAACCGGAAACAACATCCAACACCCCCGGGAGCTGTTCATAAACCGCTTCGACACACCAAAAGCAGCCGGCGCCGAGCGTCGCCTTTTGCGGTTCGCCACCAATGACCAGGCGCGAAAACGAGAAACAGGCGAACAAGAGGAAAGCGAAACGTTTCATAGGCGGGAGAACCACGAGTCTAGTCGCTTATTCCCCGCGGCGCGAATCAGACGACGAATTTGCCCGCGCTTCGCAGGACGACCGCACCAGAGTCGCGCGGGGGAAACCACTTGCCGCCGCGAGGGGGTGGCGCAAGGTCACTGGCTTCGCTCCATGGCCCCCTCCCCGTCGCGCCAGTCCAACCGCAAGGCCTTCATCTTCGTCGCCCTGCTCGCACTCGGTAGTGCCATCGCGCCCTGGGTGCACAATCACGACTACCTGCGCGACTTCATGGACTACGGCTTGGTCATGTCCGCGGCGGGGCGAATCAACGCCGGTGAAGCGCCCTACGTCGACTTCGTGACCCCAATTCAAGCCGGTTTCCTCCACCTCAATCGGCTCATCGAAAAGGCGGGCGGCGGCACCTACCTTGGCATGACCCAGGGAGCACTCTGGGCCGTCATGCTGGGCGGGGCGGGCATCTTTTTGCTGCTCCGCCCTTCGCTGGGGGGAGGTATTGCGCTGGGCGCGGCGTGGAGCCTGGTGGTCTGCGCACCAGCACAGCACACGATCCTGTGGCACAATACCTGGGGCGTGCTGACCGCCTCGTTGGCCTGCATCGCGGCTGCGCGGCTCTTTGGGGACAAAGACGCAAAGTCGGCCGGGGGCGGGCTCTGGATTGTGCTGGCGAGCGCACTTTGTCTCGGCGGGATCAACAAGCTCAACTTCCACCTGATCGCGCTCGCCGGCGTCAGCGGCATCGTTCTGCGCGGTATCTTCCTCGGGATTCTTTCGTGGCGGAAAGCCACTGCGGCAGGGCTCATCGTTCTCGGCTGCGGACTTGCCGCCCCCTTGGCCATCGAGCTCGGTGCCACCGGAGCAAGCTGGTCGACCTGGCGCTACAACGTCATCGATCTCGCCGCTGCCGATCGCGCCGCTTATCTGAAGTTTCTGCTGCAACCCGGGTTCTACCTGACGACGGTGCACGACTATTACGGCCGACTCCGCTTCCCTTGGATCGGCGCTGCGAGCGTGGCGTGCTTCGCTTTCGTTGTCGTGGCGGGCTGGAACAAACGACCATGGCTCGACCGTTTCGCCTTGTTGGTCGCGGCCATCGGCGGCGCCGCCGGAACGCTGGCGGCACTCGCCACCAATCAGGACATCGCTTACGTCGCCTACGGTTTGGCCGTGGGGCTGGCGGGTGCGTTGCTGGTCACCTTTCGCATTCGCCCACGCCATCGCTTCGCCGTGACCGTCGCGGCGCTGTTGGCCTTGTTGCCCGCAATCGCGGCATGGGAGTCGGCGTGGCAGGGAAAGCGCTCACAATTCGGGCATGCTTTGAGTCCGCGCTCCGCCTACGAGGTGCTCGCCGATCGGGATCCGCAATTCGCCTATATCGCGGGCCTCCACATCCCCCCCAGTATGGCCAACTCGCTGGAGCTGATGGGCCAGAGTCTACCGGCGCCGGAGGCGAGCGGCGCGTATCCCGTGTTTTACGCGCAGTCGTTGGAATGGCTTCAACGTATCTGGCCCGCCGTGACCGTTCGCGGCGTGCCCTTGTGGATGCACAACGGCACCAGCTATCAGGAGAGCGAACGCCAATTGGTGCACCGATTGATCAGCACACCGTCACGCTTCGCCGCGATCTATGATTCGGTGGCGTGGAATTTTTGGCCCTCCCCGCTCGACGTGCCGATCAACATGTTTTGCCGGACCCACGAAATCGGCAGCGACATTCGACAGCGGGTGCCGATTCCGACCCTGAATCGGGAGGCCGACGATATGTTCACCATCAATACGCTGGGAATAAATTATCTGCCGGAGCTCCTCCATCTGGAAAAGGGATACTTCTATACGACCGAGACCGGCGCGCTCTTCATGGGCACACCGGAAGATCGCGCGGTCGTTCGCTTCGATGGCATCGCAAACCAGCTGGTTGTGCGTGCCGTCATCAAGCGCCTCGCGGCCGGATCCGATGAGGAAATCGCGGCGCGCTTCCTCTTCGAATACGACATCGATGGCGTCTGGCACAAACTCCAGGAGCAGACCCTCACCTTGCCGGCTGGTGAATCCGAACTCGTCCAGGAAATCGCTTTCGACGGTCGTCGGCATTTCATTCGGTTTACCGCCGAGGCGTTGGATCGTCCGGCCAACGACGCCATCGTTGGTTGGTTCCCGCCCACGATGTTGCACTCGCTTGACGAGAACACTCCACCCCCACCCCTGTTCCGAAACCCCAATCCCGTCATCCCGGTGCCGGACGGCTTCACGGCCGCCGCGATCCAGACGGACTGGATACCCGATGAAATCTTCCTGCGGGGTGGATATTTGGAGAACGGCGCATGGTGGCTTCGCGACGGCAGCCAGATCTGGCTGAAGAGCGCCGAAGGGCTGGGCGCCTTTGATGGAGAAATCACCGTCACCGATCCCGGTGAGGGCCGACTACCAACCGTTCGAATCGTCTGGTATAAAGGCGGGCGCCTGCAAGTGATGGAGCAGTTCACCCTTCCGCACGACTCCCGCACCCGCGGTTTCCATGCCTGGTCCTCCGGACCCGACGGTTGGTTCGGCGTTTTGATCGACGCCGGCAGCACAACGCTGCCCGCCCAAATCAAAATCACCAAAACCGCCAAACCCTGAGCCCCACGAGCCGGCCGAAGCGTGCGCGCAAATCCGCATTGACAACCCCCGCGCAACCTTGGTTTCTTCACGCCTTTTTCCGCTATGACCACTTCCGAAGAAACCCAGCGCAGCCTCACTCCGGAGGAGATTCCCTTCTCCACCCCGCAGGCGCTCAAGCAGTATACCACCGACACGGGCAAAATCCTCCCGCGCAAGTATACCCGACTTTCCGCGAAGCAGCAGCGCCGCATCACCAAGACGATCAAGCGCGCCCGCAACCTGCTTTTCGCTCAATAAGAACAGCTTAGCAAAGTTCACTGAGCCGGTGCTTTTTGACAGCTCCGGCTTTTTTGTGCCCCCACGTGAACACCCAGATTTATTCACCCACGCCCGAAAACCTCGCGTTTCTCGCCGAGAAACTGCGAGCTGGTGAATTGGTCGCCGTGCCGGCCGAGACGGTATATGGCCTCGCCGGAAACGGCCTCTCCACCGCGGCCTGCGAACGCATCTTCGCAGCCAAGGACCGGCCGGCCCACGATCCACTTATTTTGCATCTCTCTTCGGCGGACGACGCGCCGAAACACTGCGAATGGACCGCCAGCGCCCAAAAACTCGCGGACACGTTCTGGCCTGGTCCCCTTACCCTGGTGCTGCCGAAGCGCAGTCACGTGCCTGACATCGCGACCTCGGGCCTGCCCAGCGTCGCTCTGAGAGTGCCGCAGCACCCTGTTTTTCAGGCCCTGCTGCGATTGCTGGATTTCCCTTTGGCCGCACCCAGTGCCAACCCCTTCGGGTATATCAGTCCGACCTGCGCCCAGCATGTGCTGGATAACCTCTCCGGCCGGATTCGATACATATTGGACGGGGGAGAATGTGCGGTGGGGGTTGAATCGACCGTCCTGGATCTGCGGGACCCAAGCCAACCGAGGGTATTGCGCCCCGGCGTTGTCACGGCGGCAGCCATTGGCGAATGCCTCGACATCCAACTCACTTCCGACCACGCGACGACGATCGCAAGTTCGGTCGCCCCAGGGCAACTGGACAAACACTACAGCCCGCGCACGCCGCTCGAACTGGTTGATCAACTGCCCGGTGAACACGCCCCCGATGTCGCCCTTGTTTCATTCCGTAGGTTGACCGCGTCGGCACGGGCACCCTGCTACCACTTGAGCGACGATGGATCGGGAGAAACCGCGGCGCACAATCTCTTCAAACTGCTGAGAGCGCTGGATCAAAAAACGTATCGGCGCATCTACATCGAACGCCCCCCGCAAGGAGTGCGGTTTCGGGAGGCCTTGCTCGATCGGTTGAACCGCGCCGCTCAAAAATAAAGGCGGAACGCATCGTTCCGCCTTTCGATGTGCAACCAGGATCAGTCCCGCTCCGGGGTGTCGTCCTTCTGCGTCGCAACGACGTAGTAGTCCTTGTAGGACTTGTCGTAGTATTGCGCGTAGTAGTAACCCGAGACCGCGAGGTTCAGGCCGTTGAGCACTGCGCCAAACACCGGGACATTGCTTTCCAGCAACTTCTTGGCGGCATATTGGGCCGCTTTTCGACGGACCTTGTTGAAGAAGATGGTGAAGAGGGAACCGTCCACCAAGGGCAGGATGATCATCGCGTCTGAAACAGCGGCCAACGGCGGGGTGTCGACAAAAACGCGGTCGTAGCGTTTGCGCAAATCCGCGACCATGGCCTCGAAGTTGCGGGAGTTGAGCACGTGCGTGGGGTTCTTGGCTCGCCCGCCGGTGGGGATCACATCCATCCCGGGGAACACGTCCTTGATGACCACATCATCAATGGAGGCCTCGCCCCCCACGATATCGATCACGCCCTTCACATTCTCCAATTGCAGCGTCTTGTGAATGTTCGGCTTCCGGAGGTCGCAATCCACGATCACGACCTTTTCGCCGTGCGCCGCGAAAGTCAGGGCAAGATTGGTCGTGGTGAAAGACTTACCTTCGCCGGGAATCGTGCTCGTGGTGAGGAAACACTTGGCGTTCTTGGACTCTTCTTTGAGCCGCAGCGAAGAGTGCAACGTGAGGAAGGCCTCCGAAACCTGGCGGTCGGAATTGTTCGCAACCACCTGCGCTTTCTCCACCGGATCCAATTTCTTGATTTGCGGAATGACGCCCATCAGCGGGACGCCGATCACCGATTCAATATCGAAGGAGCTCTTCACCCGGTCGTCGATGAAGGCGACGAAGAAGGCAAAACCCAGTCCCAGACCAATACCGCCCACGAATCCCAATCCCAGATTGAGAATCAAGTTCGGAGACACGTAGTTACCCTCGCGCGGAGGCTGTGCGTCATCAATTACGCGAGCGTTCTGATTGTCCATCGTGGTCCCCAACGTCGTCTCCCGCATGCGGGACAAGATGTGATCGTGGAGCTCTTTGTTGATCAGGTATTCCCGCTCCTTCTTGTCATACTCAACGGCAGCGCGGCTGAGGGCCAGTGACTCGGTTTCCTGGTCCACCAACTCGGCCTTGGCCTCGGCCAAACTCCGCTGTGCGGCCTCATATTGTGACTCAATCTGACTGACGACGCCACGGATCGCGGATTCCAGCTCCCGATTGGTCTGCTCAAGCTTCCGCTTGGCCTCAATCATGCGGGGGTGCTTGTCGCGGTAGCGCTCTTGCAGCTCGGCAATCGCGATATTCTCGGCGGCAATCTCCCGCTTCAAGGCGGCGATGTGCTCATCGGTGGCGACGAAAGGAAGTTCAGCGATTGCCCGCAGATCCCCGTCGCGTTCCTGCAGCTGATTAAACCGGACTTCGACTTCCTTGAGTTGGGTCGAAACGGTCGTGACGTAATTTCCCAACGCCTTGAGACGATCGGTCACGATGTCGCGTCGCTCATCCAGAGAGACCATGTTGTTCCGCTCGCGGTAGGCCTGCAGTTCTTGCGCGAGCTCGTCGACCTTCTCGCCTTGGGTCTCCGCGCGGACCTTCAAATCATCAACGGCCTTCAAGGACTCGGCGATACGTTGCCGATTGTTGAAGTTAATGAACTCATCCGTGAAATAGTTGGCGACCTTGGCGGCAATGACCCGATCAGGGTGCCGAAATTGGATCGCAATCACCAAGCTGAGGCGTTGCGGAACGATCTTTCGGTTCTCCGCAAGGATTCCATGGGGAGTGACCGGATCGCCTTCTTTCCCCTTCTGGTAGGGAGCGAGGAACTTCACCAATTCATCGCCAGTGATACGATCAGCGACTTTCTCGATGAGGTTCATGCTTTCCAGCAGCTTGACCTGAGTATTCAGATCCTCAGCACCGCGAATCTGGGTGTCGACCACGTCCTCCACTTGCAGGACCGTAGGGTCGTCCCGCAGCAACTGAATCGTCGCAGTCGACTCGTAGATCTTCGTCGCGCTGACGGTGTAGACCAAGGCCGAGGAAAATACGACGAGGAAGACGACGATGATATACCAGATCCGCTCGCGAAGGATCAGCACGTAATCCTGAAGGCTACGATGAGCGGTGCCGTCACCTTCGCCATAGCCGGAGGAACCGTAGCCTGAATAACCGCCGTAGCCATATCCCGACTCACCGCGACTCGGACCAACCTCTTTCTCAGAAGAACTCATTTAAAACAATCCTTACAGGATTCGCTCCGGGACATAGATAAGATCGTCCGTTTGCAGAACCCAAAGTTCACTAGAATCTCCCTCAATGATATCGTCGGCGTTGATGGTGACCGTCTCTGCCTGACCCTCTTCGCCCTTGCGGGTGAGCTTGATTTTGCGCCGATCAGCCAGGCGGGTGAATCCACCGGCACGAGAGATCGCATCCAAAAGGGTCAATCCCTCTTCTCGCGGGAACTCCACCTCGCCGGGTTCACCCACCGAACCAAGAACGTTCACCGTGCGACGAGCATACTCGAGCACGACGATGTTGATTTGGGGATTCACCAAGTAATCCCGATCATAGAGTTCGGCAACATGACGTTCCGCGTCGCGGATCGTCAGCCCTTTCAAGTTCACTCGCCCGATCAGTGGCAGAGAGACAACCGATTCCCGGGAAATCCGAACCTCACGGTCCATTTCTTCCTCCTGAAAAACTCGAATTTGAAGGAGGTCGAGCGGTTGAAGGATGTAATCGTCGGTCTGCCCAGAATCGGCTTTGGCCTCACTAGTAACCGCGTCGAGGTCTTGCCCCCAAACTGAGCTCGAAAAAAGAACGAGCGAGAGCAACAGAGCGCGTTTCAACGATAGCATTGGGAAAAAAAAGAAGAAGACCCTACGGGCCTTCTTCCCAGAATTTCAAGATACTGAAAATACCTCCCGCAATATCAGTAGCGGAGTTGGGCAGTGAGGGAGAAGATGGTGTTGTCGAAGTCACCACCAACCAGGCCACTGTCGTTGTCGCTATATTGGAACGAGCCGCGGAGCTTGAGGTATTCGTTCACGATGTAGTCACCGCTGACACTGCCGGACAGGTAGGTGTCGGAAGCGCGGGTGAAGTAGTCGATCTTACGAACCGAAACGCGGGAGCTCAGCTCAAAGTCAGGAGCGATCTTGGAGTTGAATCCGACGAACGCGTCGAAGTTCTCCTGCGAAGCGCCGGTGCCGGAGGTGCCGAAGTCATTGCCGACACCAAAGGTGAGGCTCGTCTTCTCAGAGTAGAGGTATTTGAAGTCGGACTTCAGACCAAAGGAGGTGCGGCCACCGCCACCACCCAAGCTACGATCGGTCACACCCACACGGAGGAAACCACTGAGCTTCGGAGAGAATTCACCACGAGCACCCACGCTGTAGAACCAGTCTTTCGAGTCGGAGTTAACAATCGGGGTGTCGATTTCGCGGTAGCGAACGCCAAAGCTCATGTCGACCTTGGGCGAGAGCTCGTAGAAGTAGCGGACCGGAAGCTCAGTGCGAACGCGGTCAAGGAAGCCCACGTTCTTGTAATCGGTGTCCGTGTAATCGAAGCCGAAGAGCAGGGACGATTTCGCCGTCATCTCCATCTCATGCTCCACACCGGCATTCAAAACGTCACGGCGGTTGAGGATCGGAGAACGGGAATCGACCGTGTTCTGATTGAGCTGGCGGAAGGACATTTTACCCTTGGTCGACGACTTCTCATCCTTGTGTTGGATGTTGAAGGTCACATCGGAGAGCTCCGAATCCAGATCATCGTTGTCGCTAAAACGGGTGATGTTCTCAACATACGAGAGGCTGCCATTCACCAGCGCGTTTTTGCCGAACTCATAGGAGAGACCCGGGGAGAAGCGGAAAATCGTGTCGTCGCGCACCGGGTTCGACGCACTGGTGGCGCCTGGCGCCACGTAGTCACTACCGAGAGTAACGTTGTCATTGATGTCGATGCCGACCTTCGCGGTGACAAAGAGCTCAGCGCTGCTGCCGATAGCCAAGAAAGGCGCGGCGTAGGCCGAGACTCCGAGGAGCGCGGACGCAACGGTAGCCGAGAGGATATGCTTATTCATAGTAGTCTGTGAGGTGATTAGGTCGTCGCAGTTAGGATTACTTAGCTCTGAAAAGAAAGGTAAATCTTGGCGGTCTCGCCGAGAGCGAACCACGAAGAAAGGGCGCCGGATGGAAGCAAACCAGAAAACGAATTCATTCGAGAGGCACGGGCGTCAATTGCAAAATAGTTGAATTCTCCAATCCTCGCTGAGGAGCAAGGAGGAGCTTGATGAATGGCCCCGCTCCTGCAAATTCCATGCCATTACCATGATTGACAACACTTCGGGCGCGTCAGCCAAAGTCGGCCCCCCAGTCAAGGTCGTCAAAGGTTGGAAACGGCTGCTGCCGCTTATTCCCTACCGGTCGCGGAATGGATGGCGCGTTCGGGTATTCCCCGGCATGCTCATGGTGTGGCTCTTCAGCGCAGCTGCGGGGACCTACTTCAGCGGAGGCGTCGCCCTCTACGTCAACGATCGTTACCGGAACCACCTCGACGGCATCTCGCTGTTTGACCGCCTCTATCCGCCGAATTGGCCGAAATACCGCATCGCCCGCGGCGAGAGCCTCATTCGAAATGGCCGCGAGGCCCTCGACAAAGGAGACGTGGCAACGGCCATCCACCTGCTGCGAACCGGCCTCGCCCGCAGCCCGGCCAACCTGGAAGGAAGGCAACTTCTCGCCGATATTTTTGCCTACGCCAAGCGTAGCGACCTCGCAGAAACCATTCTCATGGATGGACTAAAACCGGACTCCTTCGATCCAACGAATGACGCCTACCTCCGGCGAACGTTGGCATTCCTCTTCCAGCGGCAACGGGATGAGGTCGTCATCGAACTAAGCGAAGAGATGTTGAGCAGCTTCGAGCTCCCCTCTCGTGTCGCCGCTGATCTCGCTTTCGCTCAGGCCAATGCCTATTTTTTCCGGGGCAATTTTGATCAAGCCGAGAAAACGCTGCGCAATTTCGACCTACAAACCACGCTCGAAGGACGGCTGCTCTCCGCGCGAATTGAGTGGGAACGTGGTTTTCAGGAACTGGGCTTGGTCTTGATCAACCAACTCGCGCACGAATTTCCCGATCACCCAGAGGTTTATCGGTTTCGAACCGAGTGGCTGGCCGACTCCGGTGAGGTGGATCTCGCCCGCCAAGTCAGCCTGCTGCGACGCATTGATCGGCCAAACGACCTGCGTCCACGCTTGGATTTCCTCAACGCCCTCCATCAGTCCCAAGATGTCGCCGCCATCGCGGCGGAAAGCACCGCGCTGCTGCAAAGTTTCCCGGATCAGCCGGAGGCCTATCTCCTCCTGGGTGATTTCGCCGCGAATGCAGGCCTCCCCGAAATCGCCAAACTCGCCTACGACGAGGCCGAAAGACGTGACTTCCCCACCAGCGGTCTGGCGCTCATGCGAGTCGAGGCGTTGATCGTCGCCCGGCGCTACCAAAACGCCGTCAACCTCTCCCACGAACTGCTCGATCAAAACCCGGACTGGGAAACGTCCCTCGCCCCCGTTTTCAATGGGCTCCAATCCATCGCTCACTACGCACTGGGCGACCGCGAGTCCGCCGACCTCTATCTGGACGATTTCCTCAACCAACGAAACCTGCGGGCCGAAAACCTCATCGCCGTTTCCAATCGCCTCGATTCGGTCGGCGCCAGAGATCAAGCGCTCACAGTATTGCAGCGCGCGGTGCAAGTGGACCCGGCCAACCAGCCGGCGCTGTCAGCATTGGTGAAGTTTGAACTCCTCGCGCCGGACTCGCCCGAATTGAGCACTCACCTTGCGCAGCTCCTCGGGATGCGACGTCCCTCACCGGAGTTGCTGCGCCAAGCGTATCAAACCTTGGGACAGGATCGCTTCATTTATCTCTCAAACCGCGAGGAGCTGATCCAATCCGTGAAGCAATCCTTGATCGGCCGAAACCGGACCGCATCGCGCTGACGCCGCCGCCGCGCCCGCAGATCTCGCCTGCCCACGTTCAGGCCTCCGACAGGTAGCTCGCCAGGGCCTCCAGAAGCCGGGCGTTTTGCGCCTCGGTGCCGATCGTAACCCGCACCCACTCGGGCAAGCCGTAGGGTCCCACCGGTCGCACAATCACCCCCACCCTCTGCAGCGCGGAGAAACAAGCCCCTCCATGACCGACCTTGATCAGGAGAAAGTTCGCTTCAGAGGGGACATACTCGACTCCCAACTCGTCGAATCCACGCGCCAACTGCGAAAGGCCTTCACCATTCGCCCGCCGACAAGCACGCACCCATTCATGATCCGCGAGTGCCGCCAACGCTCCCGCTTGGGCAATCGCGTTCACATTAAAGGGCTGCCGCACCCGCTGCAGCATGGCCGCCAGTTCCACCGTGCTGAGTCCATAGCCGATGCGCAGACCCGCTAATCCGTAGATCTTCGAAAACGTGCGCAACACGACCAAATGGCGCACCCCTTCGCCCTGTAGCAGATCCGTCCAATCCGGCTCGTTTTCGAGATACTCGGCGTAGGCTTCGTCCAACACGACGACGACATGCGCCGGGAGACGATCGATCCACGCCCGCACTTCAGCGGCCGGATTCAAGGTGCCGGTGGGGTTGTTCGGGCACGGTAAAAACACGAGTTTCGTTCGCTCCGTGATCGCGCGCTCCATTGCCGCCAAGTCGTGCACGTGGTTCACAAGCGGCACCTCCACCGGCGTGGCTCCAAACAACAGGGTCACCAACTTGTAGACGATGAACGCCGGCGCTCCCATCACCGCCTCGTCGCCCGGCCGCAGAAACACGTGGCCCAGCAATTCAAGCAACTCGTTCGATCCGTTGCCCACGACGACTTGGCTGGGCTCGACGCCGTGCCGCCCCGCCAAGGCCGCTCGCAGTGCCACGCACCCACCATCTGGATACAACTCACAGTCCGCCAACGCCGCGGTCATCGCCTCGATCGCTCGCGGCGAAGCGCCCAACGCGTTCTCGTTTGAGGCCAACTTAATGATACCCGCCGGGTCCAGTCCCAACTCCCGCGCCACGTCCTCGATCGGACGACCCGGCTCATACACCGGTTGAGTCAATACACTGGGGTTCACGAGATCGCGCAGCTTCATCACCGCGAACCAACACGATTCGACAACGCCACAAAAGCCAAATACGACCTCACCCATGCGTCGCGTTTCGCCATTCACCTCCTGCTTTGTGCTCCTCGCCGCCACGCTCGCCGTTGTCGCCCGCGCTGAGCCCACACGCCTCCTGACGGGCGAGATTGACGGCGCCTTCTACACCGTTGCCGCTCCTCCCCACGATTCGGCCTGGAACGGCCACCTGCTCCTCATCGCTCATGGCTACCGGCCGGAAACGGCCCCGCTGGTGGCCGATCTCAACCCGGAACAAAGTGCTTACGCCACCCTGCTCGCCGAAGGTTGGATCATCGCCAAAACCAGCTACCGCCGCAACGGCATCATCGTGAACGACGCCATCCGCGATCTGCGCAACCTGCGCGACCACGTGGCGAAAACCTTTGGCAACCCGCGTCGCACCTTGCTCACCGGCGATTCGATGGGCGGCACCATCGCCACCTTGCTGGCCGAAACGGAAGACGCCCCCTACGATGGACTCATCGCCATCGGCGCCGCGCTCGATCTCAAGGAGCCCAACGGCTCGACCGGCGTCGCCCTGCGTCCCCGCCATCCCCTGCTCTTCATCGCCAACCGGTCCGAGATCGCGGGTCCCCGCAGCTACCTGGAGACCGTTCTGAGCCAACCCTCCTCCTTTGGTTCGCTCCCCCCGGCGCTTTTCCGCATCGACCGAGATGGCCATGTGAATGTGAACCAAGCGGAGCGGCTCTACGCCGTGCGCGCGATGTCAGCCTGGCTGGACCGCGGTCGCGACGTCCTGCCGGCCAACAGTCCGCGTCAGCCGCACGACGCCACCCAAACCCCGCCGGCCCAACCTTCGCAAGTTGCCTTCGACGGCGACCAACGCGGTTTCACGGCGACCGTCACCGAAGTCTCCGCCATCTACGGCAATGTCTGGCTCGACGCCCAACCTGCCGACTTCGAAACCATCGGTTTGACGACCGGCCTCTGGGCCCAACTCGAGGCCGGCGGCGACACCTACCGTTTCCGCCACGGCCGCGATTTCTCCGACGTCGAACGCGGCGAGTGGGTCGCCTTCCCCAACGCCGACGGTTTCTACTGGTTGTCGCGCAATTGGGGGAACGCCGCCGCCACCGCCAACCTCCAGGTTGGCGACACCGTGCACATCCGACGTTTCGAGCCGACCAACAACTGAACCGGCCCGCCGCGCCTAAGTGCGACTGGGCACCCGCACCACATCCATGCCCGCGGCCACGGCCGCCCGCACCCCCGGTTCCGCATCCTCGAAGACGACGCACTGCGCCGGCGCCACCCCCATCCGCCGGGCAGCCTCCAGGAACATGTCGGGCTCCGGCTTGCCCCGCCCCGGGGCGACGTCCTCCGGCGTCACCACGATCTCGAACAGCGCGTCCAAGCCGGTCGCTTCCAACGCCGGGTGCGCGATCAACGGCGCGCCACCCGTGGCGATCGCGACGGGCGCCCGCTTCGCCACGTCGCGGGCGAAAGCCACCACCGGCTCGATCATCTTCACTTCGCGCAGGCACTCGAGATAGAGGTGCTCCTTTTCGTGCGCGACTGCTTCGGCATCGATGGTCAGCCCGTAGTGCTTGGCCATCAAGTCCGCCACTCCGACCGTGGGCACGCCACCGAGGCTGTAGAAGAGGTCCTCATCCAACGGCCCCGGCACGCCGGCCTTCCGCATGGCAAGATCCCAGGCCCGGTAGTGCACCGGCATGGAATCGATGAGCGTGCCATCGAGATCGAAGATGTAGCCGGCGTAGGCGTGGGTCGGGAACTGGATCTGCATAAACCCCCAGCCAAGGGCAGCAGACCCAAGTCATGCAACCCTGGGCGCACCGCGCGCCGCGACCGTCACCAGAAGATCACGTAAAAGATCACCGTCAGCACACAGACACCGATACCGACCAGCTTCGCACCGGAGGACGTCTCCAGCTCGATCGCGTCGTTGGTCGGCATCACCACCGGCTCGGGCAGAGGCTTGAACTTCGTGACCAACGCGCCCACCGCCAACACGAGGAAGAAGCACAGTGCCATGCGATCGAGGAAGGCCATCTCGCCGGAATACCACCAGCCATTCGAAACGAGCCACGGCCCCAACACCCACTTAAAGGCGGCATACGATACGGCGTTGATCACGATACCCAGCCACCCGAAGAACCGCGGCGTGCGCGGCGAGAAAAAGCCAAAGATGAACACCGCCAGAATGCCCGGCGAGATGAAGCCTTGGAACTCCTGGATGTAGGCGAAAATGGAGGTGAGTTTGTTCAACTGCGGCGCCAGCAACGCGGCGAGCACCACGAAGATGGTCACGAAGATCTTACCCATGCCGACCAACTTCATCTCGTCCTTCTCGCCGGTGAACTTCGCATAAAGATCCATCGTCGCGATGGTCGAAGCCGAGTTGAGCATGGACGCAAGCGAGCTGATCACCGCACCCGCCAGCGCCGCCAATACGAACCACGAAATGAGCGGCATGGGTTTCACCAACTCACGCACCAGCACCGGAAACGCGCTGTCGTAATCGTAGCCTCCACCCGGCAGCGCCATCTGCTCACTAAAGAGGTTGAAAGCCAGGATACCCGGAATCACGACCAGGAAGGGAATCAACAGCTTCAGGAAGGCCGCGAACACGATACCCTTCTGCCCTTCCGCCAGTGACTTCGCACCCAGCGTGCGCTGCACGATGTATTGGTTGAGCCCCCAATAGAAAAAGTTGGGAATCCACAGGCCGACCAATAACGCGGTCCACGGGATATCCGAGTCCTCCACCGGTCGCACCATGTGCACCTTGCCGCCCGCCGTGTTTGGGCCGTTGCGCACCTCGGCCTCACCGTCCTTGCCATCATTGAGCAACATGAACCGCTCCCACGGCCCCGCCGCCTCGAGGTCGGCGACGGTCGCCGATGAATTTTGCACCTTGGTCAAGATCAACTCCTCCGCCGGCTTCTCGGCCAAAGTCGTGAAGGCGAGCACGGCGACGATGAATCCGCCCACGATCAGCGCCGAGCCCCACACGAGATCGGTCCACGCGCAGGCCCGCAGACCGCCGATGTAAACATACACCGCCGCAAAAATCGCGATGAGCCAGCAGCAGGCCGTGAGGCTGTTGAGCACCGGCACGTCGTGGTAATACTCCGACACAAACTTCGCGCCGGAGAAAATCACCGAAGCCGTGGTCACAAACACCAGCGTCACGATGGCCGGGATCGCCATGGCCATGCGCGACACCGTGCCGTAGCGATACTCCAAAAACTCCGGAATCGTGTAGAGGCCGACCTTGAGGAACTTCGGCAGGAACCAGAACGCCACCACCACCAGCGTGATCGCGGCCATCCACTCATAAGAGGCGATCGCCATGCCGAGCCAATTGGCCGACGAGCCCGACATGCCCACAAACTGCTCCGTCGAAATGTTGGCCGCGATGAGCGAAAAGCCCACCAGCCACCAGGTCAGACCGCGACCGGCCAGGAAGTAGCCGCTGGCACCGGCCTCGGAGCCGGCACCCTTGCTCTTCCAGATACCAAGCCAAATGACGCCGACGACGGCGGTGACGAACAGAACGACTTCGAGTAGGTGCATGAGAATAAACGTGAGAGGTGGAAACCGGGAACTGCGGCGCGACCCAAGGCTGCCAGGTCAAACCAACCGTCCCCCCAAAGTGCCGAGGGGATCAGGCGGTCGTGAATTGAAAGCTGGTGACCGAACGATAGGTCTCGCCGGGCCTTAGGATCGTATCCGGAAACTCCGGACGGTTCGGGGAATCCGGGAAGTGTTGCGTTTCCAAACAGAAACCGGATCGCGGCTGATAAACCGCCCCGTCCTTGCCGGCGTCCCCCGGCTTGATGAAAGCACCGCTGTAAAACTGAACCCCCGGTTCGGTGGTCCAGACTTCCAATACCCGCCCGCTCATCGGCTCCATCACCTTCGCCGCCAAGTGCCGCGTGCCGTCCGCCTGATCGAAGGCCCAGCAATGGTCGTAGCCCTGCCCGATCGCGATCTGCGGGTGCGCGTCATCGATCCGCGAACCGATCGGCCGTGGCGCCCGGAAGTCAAACGGCGTGTCCGCCACCGGCGCGAGTTCGCCCGTCGGGATCTGGCCTTCATCCACCGGCAGAAAGCGCGATGCATGCTGCATCTGCAGGATGTGGCCCGTGATCGCGCCGGAGCCCGCCAGGTTGAAGTAGGTGTGCTGGGTGAGGTTGACGGGCGTCGCGGCGTCCGTCGTGGCGCTGTAGGTCACTTCCAGCGTGTTGTCCGCCTTCAGCAAGTAGGCCACCGTCGCGTCCAAATTTCCGGGATACCCGGCATCACCGCTCGCGCTGTGCAGGGTCAGGGAGAGGCGAGCCTGCTCGCCTTCGGCCACCACCTTCGCCTGCCATACCCGCCGATCAAATCCCTTGGGGCCGCCGTGCAAGTGACACGGGATCCCTCCCGGCGAATTGTTGGTGGGCAGCGAGAACGTTTCGCCATCGAGCGAAAAGCGCCCCGCCGCGATGCGGTTCCCAAATCGTCCCACCACCGCGCCGAAATAACTTCCGCCGGCCTCGTAGGCCGCCAGCGTGTCGTAACCCAGCACGACATCGCCCATCGCCCCGTCCCGATCGGGCGCCAGCCAACGCACAATCGTTGCCCCGTAGTTGCTGATGTCGACCCGCATCCCGCGGGCGTTGGTGAGGCTGAAAAGCTCGGTGGACTCACCGTCGCGAGTTTCGCCAAAGGGCTGGCGCGAGACGGTGGCCCAGTTGCCGGCACCGGTCAGGTCGTGGGGGTTCGACGACATTGCGTATTAACGAGGTTTGGGTTGAAGGGGACGCTGGACTCAAGGGTATCCGCCCGCCCAGCACAAGACCCGCTTGCCCCAGCCGCTTAATCAGCCCGCGGCGACGGCAAATGCCGAGCCACCGCCGCCTGCAGCGTCGCCGCCAATGCTTTACGGTCGCCCGTCGCGGTCAGCACCTCCCCCCAGCGCACGCCGGCACGCACCCATTCAAGTCCCGCGAAACCCAACAGGTGCGGCGCCAAAGGCATTGTCCCCCACCATGCAACCTCCGTCCGCGGGTCGGCGCCATCCGGCACTTGGTAGTTTAGGGTGACCGGGCAAACCAACCAGCCGCCCTTCACCGCCGGCTCCAACATCGAGGGCCGAAAGGTCCGCACCCTCGTCCCGTCGGTGCTCGTGCCCTCCAAAAACACCACCAGATTCACGCCCGCCGCCATCACCGGCGCCAACTGCTCCCCGACCCGCACCACATCCGCCCGCACTTCGCGCCGTAGAAACAGCGTGCCCGCTCGCCGCGCAAACCAGCCGAACAGGGGCCACCCCTTCACTTCCGCCTTCGCCACAAACACCGTCGGCGCGAGCGCAGAGAGGACCAGAATATCCAGGTAACTCACGTGATTGGGCGTCAACATCACGCCCTGCGGCGGCGCCGGCTGATTCGGCTCCACCTCCACCTCCATCGCGCGCAACGCTCGCTGACAGGTGCGCTGCAGCCACCGCGCCCGCCCGGCGACACTGTTTCGCTCCGTCCTGGGCATCGCCAAATACCCCACCCCGCTGGCCGCTGCGCCGAGCAACAATTTCCCGACCCGCCAAAAAGCGCGAATACTCCAGCGCCATGGGATCGGGGGGGACTCGGGCAGTGATCCATCTACGGCCATGGACCCGCCATCACGGCAAATCCCGGACTTCAGGCGAGGTATTTTCGCGCAAACCGCGACGACATGTTCGCGATATCCAACACCGTGAGGAAGTCGATGGTGCCAAACTCGCGGTCGATCGCCGGCTCCCCGCACACCCGCGCTCCGGCGCCCAAATAGGCCACCATCAAGCGTGGCACCGCCAAGGGCTCCGCCGGCGCCGGTCGGCAACGACAGCCGTCCACCGGCCGCGTCCGCCACCCCTCATCCGCCAGAAACCGGGCCGCCAGTCCCTGATACGTGACCAACGCCCCCGCCTCATCCTGCGAAGAAAGCGAGCTGCAACCGATCAGGTAGCGCAGACCGCGCTCCCGCGCCCGCTGGAAGATGCCACGCCAAAGCAAGGAGAGCACGGTCTGATTGCGATGTTCCGCCGCGACACAAGCCCGACCCAGTTCGAGCACCTGCGCCCGGCGATCGGCGAAGGGCGCGAAGTCAAATTCCTGCGCGCTGTAGTATCCATAATTTCGCGACGCCGTGACTCCGTCCTGCATGCGGTAGGTTCCCACGACCGCGCCGGTCGCCTGATCCAACACCAGCAGGTGCTCACAGGCCGGATCAAATTTGTCCTCATCCAGTCCGGTCAGGTGGGACGAAACCAAGCCTTCGTTGAGCTCCAAGTTGAAGACCTCAAAGCGCAGTCGCTGCGCCCGTCGCAGGTCCGACTCGCCCTTCGCCCAATACGCCCGATAACGACTGGTTCCGACCGACCCGACAGTAGCGCGCACACTCATGAAAACGAAAGCGCTGCCCAACCCCCATTAGCCGGTGCAGCAGTTCATTCCCCTGCGAACCGGGCGGCAACCGTGCAAGCGCCCTCCGCGCCCGTCGGCGATTTGTCACCATTGTCACGCGGCGCTCACTCCGTCGCAACGAAACCGTCGCCTTCGTCACCCTAAAGCCGCCATGCGGCGGTCAGGACAGATACTTGCGCAGCACCCGCAACGGCAGGGACTCGAGGTCGAGCCAGGTGAGGAAAACAATCGTGCCAAACTCGCGATCGAGCGACGGCTCCCCGCATATGCGCGCCCCGAGCGCCAGATAGGCCGCCATCAACTTCGGCACCTTCAATGGCTCCCCCGCCGGCACGCCGCAACGCCAGGCCGGCAAGGGCAACGTCCGCCAACGCGGCTCGACCAAGCAGCGTTTGGCGAGTTGTTCGTAGGTGCCCATCCCCCCCGCCGCATCCTGCGAGGTGAGTGAACTGCAGCCGACCAGATAGCGCGACCCGTGCAGCTTGGCGTAGCGCGCGATGCCTTTCCACAGCAGGCCGAGCACCGTTTGATTCCGATGGCCTTCGGCGACACAAGCCCGCCCCAGCTCCAGAATTTCACCGCGCGCCGGCTCCATCGGTGAGAGGTCAAACTCCGTCGCGCTGTAATAACCGTGATGCCGCGCGGCACTCTCCCCGGTCTGCATGCGGTAGGTGCCCACCACCGTCGCCGAATCGCGTTCGATGACCAGCAGGTGGTCGCACACCGCATCAAACCTATCCTCATCCCGGCCCGTCGCATAGGATTCGATCAAACCTTCATGCAACTCGAGGTTGAAGACCGCGAAGCGCAATCGCTGCGCCGCCTCGAGATCGGCGGCCGAGGTGGCCAGGCGCAGGACGTATCGATCGGTTTCCGCGCTGAGCGGGTGAGCCAAGGTAGGTGAGGTCATGTTCATGCTTCCCGGTGTTCGCGCAGCAATTGCCGCAGTTCGCCCAAGGTCCATACGCGCGCCCCCGACCGTCGATTGGCGGCGCCGATTTCGAAAGCCAGACGCCATTGCCGACACAGGGTGCGCCACCCAAACCACACCGAATGGCGCGGATCATACATGCTGGTCGCCTCCGACGTGACGCCATTGAGTTCGATCACTTGGAACCGCCCCGCTCGCATCGCCTCGACCGACTCCGCCCGCAAATCATAGCGGCCAAAATAGAACCCCTCGTAGGCCCGACTCACGCGATCGACCGCCGCCGTCAGCTCGGGCGTGATCTGATCTTCGCCATCCAAAAACAATGCGCCGCGGCAGTGCGTGCCGAGTTCGCTCAAGGCGATCTGTTCGCCCTCGGCCGGAATCTCCGCCAATCGCGCGGAAAATTTTTCGAGGAAGAAACGCGCCATCCCGATCGCCCGCCGATCCTGCAGGATGAGTCGCTCCAAGGTGCGGCGGCCATCGCCGGTCACATGCACCATGCGTTTGTCGGTCACCGCGAAGATGCGGCCCTGCGCATCCGCCGGATGACGCACGTAGAAGACCCCCCACTCCATCCCCGGCACGTAAGCCTGCGCGATCAAGGGTCCCGACTCACCACGCAACGCCGCCTCCACCGCGACCGCATCCCGGGCAATGACCACCCCGCTGCCGCGTTCACCACGATCGGGCTTCAACACAATCGGATAACGTAGATCGTTCTCCGCCATGAAGCGTCGCACCGCCGCGTTGCGCGCCGGAAAAGCGCCAGGCTCGATCACGGCCCAGGTCGCCACCGCCTCGCCCGCGCCAGCCAAGCCGCGCAAAATGGCCGCTTTCGAAAAACCCACCACGCCGCCGGCCGCCGGCATACCGGGGTTCACCGCCGTGAACAGCATCGCCCCCCGGTGGCGGACCGCGAGCCAGAGACAGGTCAGCACCACCGGCGGATAGATCGCCCAGATCGGCCAATACTCCCACCGCGTGAACCGCGTCCACGCCGACACGAGCAGACGCCAACGCCGCCAGCCGACCGAGGCGGGTATCACGGCGTCGAGCGAGTTGCGCAATGCGCGCTCGTCGAGCTCACTTGTCGCGTAGTTTGGGCCAGTTTGCATCGGCCTGTTTGATGAATCCGGGAATATCCGACTCCCAGGTCTTTTGCACCTTGGCGGAGTAGTTGAGATAGAGTTTGCCGTCGACGATGCGCCAGGCGTCCGGATCGATCGGCGCGGTCTTGCCCTGGCTCACCGCCCAGGCACAGAAGCCACCGTATTGTGGCGCATACTTTTCCGGATTGGCGGCAAACAGATCGCGATTTTCCGCACTGGCGAATCGCCAGGTGGCATCCCGCCACTCAAACTCGAAATCGCTGTCGCCCTCGACCGGACGACCGGCGGTAAAATAGGCGACCGGATCGTAGCCCTTGATGGCCAGTCCCCGCCAATTGGTATAGATCTCGTCGGCCTTCGCCGCGGCGGCGAGCCCGACCGCCATCAGGGCGCAAAGTATCAGCTTCTTCATTACAATTTACCTCCGATGACCGGCAGCGTTTTACGGTAAAGCCAGAGCACGAACGCGCTACAGACCCACACCACGAGGGCGAGGACGAACAACGAACCACCGTCGTCGTTCACAACCACCCCGAGTTTCGTGAGGTGAAAGAAGATCGCACCGCTCATCACCCCGACCGCCAACGCCGCACCGACCGCGACCAGCCCGGGAATGAACAACAGCACGCTCGCCAGGAGCTCAACCACCCCGGACCCGATGCGCCCCCAGGGCTCCTGGCCCACGGCGGTAAAAATGGCCACGGAGTCCGGATGGCCACTGAACTTAAAATAGAGGGTCTGCAGCAGGATCACCGCCGCGACCACCCGCGCCACCCAGCTCACGATGGTGAGACCTTTGCTTAATTCCAGGGTTGTTTTCATATGGGGCGTGCGAGTTGCGGTGGGTCGGAGCTATTCCGGAAATGTGGGAGAAATCGCCAGCACGCGGGGCAATCGCCACTGGCGCTTGCCGCCACCCACGCGCGGGGTGCCCGGCCAGTTCTGCGGTTCGTAATCGAAGACGACCCACTCCGCGCCAATGCGAATGCAGCTGATGCTGCGCGTCGCCGCGTTGTCACGGCTCATGTTCACCGACGCAGCCGAGGCCTCCGTATCATGGGAGTGGTGAAAGGCGGCGATGGCGGCGGCGTCATTACACTGCGGATACGCCCGTCGCCGGGCGGCCGCGATCCGCGTGGGTTGATGCGACGACGAGGTGATCGGCCCCACCACCTGTTGATCGAAGTCGATGCGCCGTTGGCAACCGTTCCAGCGCAGACGCGCCACGCCCCCCGCCCCATCGATCGCCACGAGCTCAAACGGCGGAGTGCGCCCAAGATCCACGTCCTCCATCGTCGCGATGGCGTCATGCGCATGGCTCGCCGCCATCGCCAGGGGGGCAAGACGCCCGCGGCTGTCACGATGGCCGTCGGCCGGAGGCGACCACGGCGAAGCGTAGTCGTTCAAAAGCGCCGCCGTGACGCCGAACTGGTTGACCGCCAGCCAAGTGCCGCCGCTGTCGGGATCTGTCGGCGCCAGCCAGGTCACCCCGCGATCGGTCGCAAACTCCCGCGGAGCCAGCTCGGCCGCGCGAGTATGCAGTTCATCGCGGTTGAACCACAGGGTGTAACCATCCGCGTCGCGATGCGGCAGCCAGCTCAGCGTGCACATGCCGGTGCGAGGGTTTGACGGTATTTAAGCGTGGACGGCGCCATGCCAAAATCGGCCGGCAGCACCACGCCATGCGCATGCGCGATCACGGCGATGAGCGCAAAATGGTGCACCGTGTGGTTGACCAAAAATTCCAGTTCGCGGGCCAAGGACGTGACCAGCACGCCGCCTTCGCTGGTCTCCGCGGCCAGCCGCAGCGTGCGATCCGTGACGCCGCCGCCGGCAAAGTGTTTCAATCCGCTTTCGATCTCACGCCAAATGGCGACGGCATGGTCGGCTTCCGTTTCGATGCGGATGTCGCGGGCACGGTTTTCGTAGTCCAGTTCGCCCTCCTCGAGCGCGCCGATCAGCGCTTGGTAGTGCTCGATCGCATGCCGGAAATGGCCGCCGGCCGAGGAGTTGAAACAACCCGCCACCGGCACCGTGTAGTGAGCAACGCCGAGGCGCTGCACGACTTCGATACCTTGGGCCACCAAAACGAGGTTGGCCCTCGCGGCGGCGGAAACGAGAACGGAAGGGGTCACGACGGGAGGCGATTGCATTCGGGCATGAGAGTCGAGCCGCGCAAATTTATTCCGCGTAACAAAACGGTCACAACCCCACCGGCTCGACTCCGGTCTGGAGCCAGGGGGGGGCCAGCGGCCCGTCGTGAGTTGCGGCAGCATCGCCTTCTCCCTTGCGCTGTCGCAGGTCCCTTGGCGTCGTGCATGTCGCCGACCGGACCTGATCTGGCGGTCAGCCGCAACCGCATGAAGCCAACACCAGCCCGCCCCATCCTAGGTTACCGCATCCTCGAATGGACGCTCTACGGACTGCTCTTGGCGGTGTTGGCAAAAGCGGCAGCTGACCTCCTGTTCTCGACCTTCATGATCTACGACGACGAGGGCTACGTGCTGATCACCTTGCGCAATGCCTTCACCGCCGGCCCGCTGTTTGACGAGGTCTACACCCAATACGGACCGTTTTTCTACCTCTGGCACAAAGGTCTGGCCGCGCTGGGGGGATGGGAATGGACCAACACCACCGGCCGATGGATCACTTGGTTTTATTGGCTGGGATTGAGCGGGCTTTGCGCGGATCTGGTTCGTCGGCTCAGCGGCAGTGTGATCGCCACGCTATCGACCCTGAGTATCACCTTTACTGCCGTCTGGGTCATGATCAACGAGCCCATGCATCCCGGTGGCATGATCGCGTTCTTGGTGGCACTGGCCGCATGGCTTGGAGTGTGGCGCGACCCCAGCCGCCACGCGTGGTCAGCCGCGGCCATCGCCATGGTGGGCACGGCGCTGGCCTTGAGCAAAATCAACACCGGGCTGTTCCTGCTTGCCGCCCTGTGGTGCTGGTTGGTGCTCGCCGGTCGCGATACCCGGACCGGCAAGGCCGTGGCCCTACTGACCGCCGCTTTGTTGCTCGTCGGCCCGATGGTGGTGATGAACGGCCTGCTGGACACCGATTGGGTGACGACGTTTGCGCAAGTCAGTGCGCTGGCGCTGGTGACGACCTACGCGGTGGGTTGGCGCAGCGTTGAGTTGGCCACGGATTCCGGCCGGGTCTGGCGCGCAGTTGGGTTGGGTGGATTGGCGGTGGCGGTCGCCATCACCGGCACCACGCTCGCGTTGGGCACATCGCCCGGTGGATTGCTCAATGGCGTGTTGCTGGGACCGTTGCGCCACCCCGGCGCCTATTCGTTTCCGATCCTGTGGCGGCCCGGAACCCGGGAGTTGAGTCTGCTGATCGCCATCCTCATCGTGGCCGCGCTTCGCTGGTCCGACGCCCGATGGATCAACCCGCTCATCCACACGCTTCGCGCGGCGCTGGCGCTCGCGCTCATCGCCGCGATCTGGCAATGGCTGCCCGCCAGTATCATCGCCCTCGGCGTATCTTACGCACTGCCCCTCTCCGCGGTGTTGGCCTACCCGCTGATCAAAGACAAGGCGGCCACCGGACGGTTCTGGATCGCGATGCTCCTGACTTGGCAAGCATTGCATGCCTATCCGGTCGCGGGCAGTCAGCTCAACTGGGGCACGTTTCTTTGGGTGCCGCTCATGTGCTTGGCGGCGCACGAGAGCTTGCGCTGCGTGCCACCGGTATCGTTTCGCCGCTGGGCCTTGGGCGCCGCGGCCGCGGCCGGCCTGTTGGGCGGCGGGCGCGCCGCGGCTGAGTTGGCCATCCGCGGTTGGCACAACCAGCACGCTGGTGATCGACTGGAACTCCCGGGAGCAGAGTCGCTGTTATTGCCCAGTCGAATGACGAGCAACCTGCAGTTCCTGACGCGCAACGCTTCGGCGCATATCTCAACTCTTTTCAGCCTAACCGGCGTCTACAGCTTCAACCTTTGGACCGGACTCCCCACTCCCACGCTCGCCAACGCGACCCACTGGTTCTCCCTGCTTTCCCCCGCCGAACAACAAGCGATCATCAACCGCCTCGAGAACGATCCCCGGGCGGGCGTCATCGTGCAGCTCGACGTGGTGCGCTTTCTCTTGCGCGATGGCCGGGATATCTCCGGACCGTTGGTCGACTTTCTCACCCGCAACTTCACGCCCGTCCTGGAAATCGACGGCTACGGCCTGTGGCTGAAAAAAGATCGCCAGGTAGAGATCCTTGGCCTTGCCCGCTGGAGCTCGCCAGGGACCCTGCATTTCTCTTTGTCGGAACCGCTGCCCGAGTTTTCCGCCGTGGAGCTGTGGGAGTTGGACGACCCCTTCCGCCATCGCCTCGTCAAGTCATCGCCCGGGGACTACGAACTCCGGCTCGATCACTCCCCCACGGTCGATTCATGGTTTGGCTATACGCTCGACCTGCCGACCGGATCACCGGGTATCGACGGCGTGCTCATCTTCCGCGACGAGGCCGGCGATATGGTCCAGTCGCTGCGCGTCCCGCCCTGGCCGGCCGAAGCGTCAACGACGACGGGCGACCAATAACAAGCTCACTCCCAACGGCACGAAGACACGCTTCGTCGCCGGAGTCACGAAGGCCCACCGCGCGAACCGATTGAGCCACGCCGGCGGCACGGTGTCTTCGCTGCGAGTCACCGCTTTGATCAATCCGAGTTGACGCAGCAATTTGCGTCCGCGACGCAGGAGCAAAACCGCGGGGAAGGCCAAGGTGTTGGTGTAGCTCACGTGCTCGACCACCCAATCGGATTCAGCAAACAAAGCCGCGAGTCCCGCCCGCCGATACCGACGAAAATGGTGCAGCGACTCGTCCCACTCGCTCCACAGCAACATGAAGGCCGGCACCGTGACCACCACCGTGCCACCCGGCCGCAACAGCCGCGCAAACTCCCGCACCACCGCCTGGTCGTCGGGCACGTGCTCGAGCACATCGAGCGCTGTCACCATGTCGACGGAGGCGTCGCCCAACGGCACTTTGTCGCCCGCCAAGCCGATCACTTGCTCCGGCGAAAATCGCTGCCGCAGCCGCTGAATGGACTCTTCGTGGTCATCAAGCACCATGACGCGACAATCCGACTGCATCTCCTCCGCAAACGCCCCGGTGCCAGCACCGCAATCGAGCAGCAGGGCGTCGCTGCGCAAAGCGCCGACCCGCCGCAACCAGCTTCGCACGATCTCCCGTTTGCCGGTGTAATACCAGTGGTCGGTTTCGATCGCGGCCAGGTTGTCGTATTCAGCGGAGTCCATGCATCGGGCGATTCAATCTTGTCGGCAGGCTTCGACCGCCCAATAGCTCTGTCGATGAAATTTTCGGCGACATGAGGATCGAATCGTTGCGCGCAACGATACCTCGATGGGGTCGACTCGGCGGGATTCTGTGCCTCGTTTTGTTGCACCTCGGTCTATCGATCTGGGGCCTCCGCGCCGCCGGCCCAACCAGCGACGAAATCGCCCATTTCACCGCCGGCTATTCGTATTGGAAATACAACGACTACCGCCTGCAGCCGGAGAACGGCAACCTGCCGCAACGGTGGGCGGGGCTGGCCCTGCTCCTGCAGGAACCGGCCTTGCCAGTCGACGGCCTGGAACACATCTGGCGCGCTTCCGATGTGTGGATGATCGGGGAGGTATTTTTCTTTCGAGCGGGCAATCCGATCGACCGCATGTTGTTCCTCACGCGCTGCGCCATGCTCGTTTGGCCGCTGGCCTTGGGCGCCCTGGTGTTTTTTTGGTCCAAACGACTGTGGGGCGAAGCCGGCGCCTTTCTCTCCACCGCGCTGTATGCCGTCAGCCCAACGGTGCTGGCCAACGGCGCATTGGTGAACTCCGACACCACGGCCGCGGTCGCGCTGCTCACCGCAACCTATTGCTGGTGGCGTTGCCTGCACCGGGCCGGTTGGCGCACCGCCGCATTGAGCGTGGGCGCCACGGGTCTCGCCTTCGTATCCAAATTTTCCTGCGTTCTCCTGATCCCGGTTTTCGCCATCCTCGCTGGTTGGCGCTGGTGGCATCAGCGTGACGAGCTCGGTCGCTTGGCCCGACTCACGCTCATCCATGGTTTCGGCGCTTGGTTGGCGATCTGGTTGTTCTTTGGCCTTCGTTTCACTCCCGAAGGCGCGGGCATGCCGCCCGTCGAGAAATACTTCCTGCCGTGGGATCAGATGCTGAGCCTCGGCGGCCCCATGAACACACTCATCGAGTGGGCGCGCGATTGGCGCATTCTGCCCGAGGCGTTTATCAACGGCTTCGCGCATGTGCGTTACCAAGGAAACGCGCGCAACGCCTTCCTCTTCGGCGAATTCAGTCGGACCGGCTGGTGGTGGTTCTTCCCGGCAACCTTTCTGCTCAAAAGCACCGTCGCCGAGTTGATCACCGCCATGGCCACCACCGCGGCGGGGATCCACCGGCTCGCCCAGGCCCGCCTGCGTCGTCTCAACCCGGCCTCGCCGATGTGGCCCTTGCTCGCCTTCGCGCTGGTTTACGGCGTTTTTTCACTGACCAGTAACCTCAACATCGGTCACCGCCACATCCTCCCCCTTTACCCGATCCTGTTCATCGCCGCCGGTGGTCTGGTGACCGCAATCCCCAACGTTTCAAAGCGCTGGTTTCTCGGCGGTCTCCCCCTGCTATCACTCGCCGGTTGTCTCGCGGTCGCCCCTCACTTCCTCGCCTTCTTTAACGTCACCTCCGGCGGTCCCGATCGGGCCTGGACCAAGTTGGTCGACAGCTCACTCGACTGGGGCCAAGGCCTGCCCGCGACCGCCCAATGGATGCGTGACCATCGCCAGGACGATGAACCCATCTACGTCAGTTATTTCGGCACCGACAGCCCCCGCTTTCGCATGCCGGACGCCATTGAGCTATCGCCCTTCTACAGCCACTACCGACCCCGCCCATGGGTCCCCCTCCAACCAGGACTCTACGCGGTCGGCGCCACCATGCTGCAGGATGTCTACAGCCCTTTCGCCGGAGAATGGAATCCGGACAAGGAGGCAGGCTACCAGTTTCTTCGCCGCACCTTGCTACCGGCGATCGAATCAGGTGAGCAAGACGCCACCATCATCGACTTCGGCTACGGCGACACCGAACAAGTCTGGAAGTTTGACCGCCTGCGCTTCAATCGACTGGTGGCTTACCTCCGCTTCCGGCGCCCCGAAGCGACCCTGAACCACTGCATGATGGTGTATCGTCTCACCGCCGAGGAAGTGAGGGTCGTCGCCGCCGGTAGCAGCCAGGAACTGGCGGACCTCATGGAAGCAGCCCGCGACCAACATCACTGAGAATGCCCCCCTCCCCGCGAATGACTTGGTCCTCAAGGCGCACCCTGGCCATCGCCGCCGGCCTGCTGGTGCTACATGTTCTCCTGGCCACCTTCGGTCTCTCCCGCGTGGGCTTCACCAACGATGAAACCGCCCACCTCACCGCGGGCTACACGTATTGGAAATTTAATGACTATCGCCTCCAGCCGGAGAACGGCAACCTGCCGCAACGCTGGGGCGCCCTTCCCCTGCTCGCGCTCCAGCCGGACCTGACGCCGGCAGATCACCCCGAATGGTGGCAACAAACCGAACTGTGGCTGTTGTCGGATCACTTTCTCTTCGGTTCCGGCAACGATCCGGACCTGCTGCTGCGGTGGGCGCGTCGCGCGATGGTGGTATGGAGCGCGGCACTGGGCCTGCTGGTTTTCATCTGGTCACGTCGGCTGTGGGGCGACGCCGGGGCCCTGGTTTCACTTTCGCTCTACGCCTTCAGTCCGACCCTTCTGGCCCACGCCCCCTTGGTCACGTCCGACGTGACAGGAGCGTGCTGCCTCCTCGCCGCGGTCGGCGCCTTTTGGCGGGCCTTGCGGCAGGGCGGAAAGTGGCTGGCCGTGAGTGGGATGGTCACCGGACTGGCTTTCGTCGCCAAATTTTCCTGCGTGATGCTGCTGCCGGCCTTCGCGTTGCTGGGAGCATGGCACGTGGCTTTGCCGCCGGGGGATAAGCCGTCGCGCGCTGCCGCCGGACGCACCTTTGCGCTGCTACTCTTGCTCAACGGGGTGGCCGCCGTCGCGTCGATTTGGCTATTCTTCGGACTGCGCTACGGAGCGAGCGGACCGGCGATGCCGCCGATCGAGAAATTCATGCTTCCGTGGGAGGAAACACTCTCCCTCCCCGGCATGGTCACTGCGGTCATTCAGTTTGCCCGCGACCTCAAGCTCCTGCCCGAAGCCTACATCGAAGGCTTCGCCTTCGTGCGCTATTTCGGAACCGCCCGCGGAGCCTTTCTCGACGGGGCCTACAGCACCACCGGTTGGTGGTGGTTCTTTCCTGCTGCGTTTTACTGGAAAAGCACCGTCGTCGAGCTGCTGTGCACGGGCGCGCTCGGTGCGCTGTTCGTCGCCAAAATCCGGCGGCCGTGGCCCCACCAACTCCGCAGCCTGACCCGCTTGGCCCCATTGCTCGTCTGGGCAGTCGTCTTCGGGACCTTCTGCCTCACCAGCAACCTGAACATCGGCCAACGACATATTCTCCCTCTCTACCCCGTCCTGTTCATTTTGGCCGGAGCTTTGTTTGCCACCGTGCCGTCCCGGTTTCGAAAAGGCATGATCCTGCTTCCGCTGACGTCCGCGATCATCGCGCTGAACATCGCCCCGCACTACCTCACCTTCTTCAATGCGCTGTCCGGGGGACCGAAGCAGGGTTGGAAAAAACTCGCCGACAGTTCACTCGACTGGGGCCAAGGGCTGCCGGAACTCAGCCGCTGGGTGCAAGAAAACCGCCAACCCGACGAGACCTTGTATGTGTCCTACTTCGGTAGCGATGCATTGGCCCGGCGTTTGCCCGATGCGATTCCTTTCGCCCCGATTTACGATCACTTCCGCCTCCGTCGTTTCGAAGAGCTTGAACCTGGCCTATACTGCATCGGCGCGACGATGTTGCAGGACGTGTTCAGTCCCGTGAACGGGCCCTGGGACGCCGCCAAGGAAGAGGCCTACCGCGCCGGTATGGCCTGGGCTCGGCAACAACTCGAAACCGGCCAGCTGGAGAATCGCATCATCGATTTCGGCCGCGCCGGCACCGCGGGCCTCTGGCAGGTCGAGCGACTGCGCTTCGCCCGCCTGATGCTATACCTGCGCGAGCGTCGCCCCGACGCCATCGTGGCCAACACCACCCTGGTCTTTCGCCTCAACGAGCTGGAGCTGCGGGCCATGATCGATGGCCCCCCGACGGTGGTCGAGCGGATGATCGAAGCGGCCAAGCGCGGAGAGATTCCCGGACGCGACAGCTGATTACGGCAGCTTCCGAATCCACTCGTTGAGGGCTTCGGCATCATATGGCACCGTTGTCACCTCAGCCGCCGCGGCGTCCGGGTTCATGGTTTCGAACTTCTCCGCCCAAGCTTTTAACAACTCCAGATCGACTGCCTGCACGCGGCTCACCCGGATCACATAGGTTGGAGCGAAGGTGCGTTCCATGACCAGGTCCAAGGTGAAGGCCGAGCCATAATCCTGATCGACGGAAACGAAGCGAGTCCCCGAGGCCAGATCCACGATCACGCGTTGAACCACGTAGACGCCATCGAAGGTCTGGCGATCAAAGTGAAATACGAACTCGTCCAGGCGTTTCGCGAAGGTGAATGGGTTCAACGACGATTGATCGTGCAGGAACCACATCACGTCCGCCGCCGGATCAATGACCAGAATCCGGTTGCCCGCCGCGGTCTGTTCCTGGGCGAAGTCCTGTAGCCAGTTGGCTGTCCGCGCCGCATAGTTTTCCGCGTTGTATTCCTGCCGCGTGATCGCAGGCACGCTCCAACCCAACCATTGAAAACCAGCCAAGCCCGCCAGGATCCACCAGGACCTCCGCAGCGCCGGCACCCGGGACCACACCCAGATGATCGCCATCACCAACAAGAGGTGCGCCGGCAACGACAGGCGCCGGATCACCGGGTCATCCCACTTGCCCCAAAAATAACAAAGCATCAACAGGGTGTGAGCCATCAGCCCGAATATCGTGATGAGCAGGGCCGTGTCGGCCGGCTCCCGCCGCAGGACCTCCAAGCCCTGCTTGTAGACCAACAACCCGAGGAAGCCCAACGCCAGAATGCCCAGCGCGCCCAGCAGCCAAGCGTTCGGCTGCGACCCATCGAAGGAGAAGAAAAAGTTCAGCGCATGCCCGATGTTGTCGTAGAAATAACCGAACCCGAATGGCGAGGTGGCGCCTTCCACATCCTTCAACTGCCAGGAAGCTTCGCTCAATTTGAAGACGTTCTGCAGCCAAGGAACCGGCAGGAGGAGCAGCGGGGTCGCAAAAGCAGCAAAGGGCAGATGGATCGCCCGACGGCGCCACCACCCGTAGGCCACGACCACGCCAGTCGGCACCACAAACAGCGCCGACTCATACCGCACCTGAGCCAGTAGAACCGTGGCGTAGAGCAAAGCCGACAATCGGTCGTCATTGGTCGGCTGCTCCGCGAAGCGCATCCCCAGCAAAGCGACGAGCAGGATCATGACCAGATTCAGAAGTTCGAATCCGGCACCGACGGCATTTTGCACCACCAGCGGCACCAAACAGACCCAGGCGACCGCGACCACCCCGGCCCAATTTCCACCAAACCGGCGACCGAACAGAAAAAGCAACGTGGTGAACGCCAGTCCCAGCAGCGCATTGAGGACAAAGACGTTTTCGAACCGATAACCCGTGGCGTCGTGCAACAGCGAAATCAAAAACGGAAAGAACAAGGGACGCTTATCCACCCGCGTGTTGAGCGTCACAAAGTTGCCGCCAAAATCGTAGGCCCGCAATACGATCGCCCCTTCGCGATGCTCGTGCAGCTGTTTGGCGGTGGAGCTCAGTAGGTATTCGTCGGCGACGATCTTAAACCCGTGCGGTTCGACCACCTGGAGGTAAACCGCTCCCAGCACCGCCGCCAAGACTCCGGGAACCAATCGCCGCCAGCCCACGCTCGAAGCGGCCGACGCCTGCGGATCGCGCCTGGCGCCACGCACCAGGTCTCGCCCCAGATGATACACCAAGCCCGCGAAAGCCGCGGCGACGAACCAGAACCCGTAATCGCGCACGGCTTCGACCGCCTGCACCGGCGTCAGCGCGACGAAACCCAGCAGGACCGCCAGCAGCCCCACCAAGCCAAACAATACCAAGCGTTTGAACATAAAAAAACCGCCCGCACAGTGTGCGGGCGGTCGGAAGATTCAATGCCTAAACCTTACTGGAGGTAGGTCAGGGTGCGAGCGCCGGCGATGCCGGAAACGATGATCGCGTTACCCTGGGTGTAGTTGGCCGGGTAGGACTCGCTGGCCACCGTGGAGAGCGACTTGATGTAGGCGTTGGCGCCGACGAGCGAGGTGATGTCGACCGTGGAGGTGCCGTTCTCGAGGAAGTATTGGTCAGCGGCGGAACCCAGCTGGCGCATGTTGTTCAACACGGCCTTGTCCTGGGAGGACTGACGAACCTTCTGGAAGGCCGGAATGGCCATGGCGGCGAGGAGGCCGATGATGACGACCACGATCATGATTTCGACGAGGGTGAAACCCTTGGAGGAATTGGAACGCTTCATACTGATTGGATTGGTTTTGATGATGATTATAGAAACGCCCGGGGTGCGGACGTCACTCCGAGCAAGTAAAACCGGCCATTCTTTCGCAAGTTCAATCTCGCAAATGATTTGTGCGTAGTATTACGCAAACTTGGCTGAGGCGGATGCCCCACCCTCTACCTCCCAAAAATGCATTTTGGCGCGAAACCTAGCCACCCGCCAACGATTTGCGCATATTCAACCTAGCCCTGAGCGGCAAATGGGCTCCTATTGGAGGCCGAATATGCACCTGCTGAACCGCCTTCCCTTTCGCGCGCTGTGGGTCGGTTTGGCTATCGCGGGAGTGATGGCCAGCCGTGCCGATGAACTGCGTCTTGCCAACGGCGATCGTATTTCCGGCGACTTGATTCGGCAAGACGACAGCCGGGTCGTCTTCCGTTCCCCGGTGCTCGGCACCCTCGACTTGGCGGCCGAACAGGTTGCCGAGGTCATCAAGAGTCTCCCGGCCAGCGACCTCGCCGACCCCGCGGCCGCGGAAGCCGCCAAAGCTGTGGCCGCCGTCACCCCTCCGGCGTCCCCTGAGCCCAAACCCACCGCCCCGAAGGCGCCCGACGCGCAACCGAAGCCCAAGTCCCGCGCGGAATCCACCGCGTGGTCCGGCAAACTGGAACTCGGCTACCGCCAATACGACGGCAAGCGCGACGACACCAACTTCGACTTCCGCGCCTCCGCCGAGAAGAAGATCGGTCCCAACGACCTGAAAGCCGCCGCCCGCCTGCTCTACGGCAAACAGAGCGAAAAAGTCACCACCGAGCGTTACGACGCGAGCTTCCGGTGGCGCCGCGAACTCGGGGAGCGCACCTTCGCCCAATCACTCACCAGCTACTACCGCGACCCGATCAAGGACATCCTCAACAACTTGGAGCAAAACGTCGGTGCCGGCTATCGCCTCCTTAAAACCGACGACCACGTGGTCAACGTCGGCGCCGGCCTCACCGCCCAATACCGGACCTCCGAATTCGACGACGGCAGCGTTTATGCCCTGGTTGAGCTCTTCCAGGACTACAGCTACCAGATCAACAAGCGGGTGAAGTTCTCGCAAAATGCCGTCGCGCAGTATTCGCCGGACGGTCAATCCCGCTTCATCACTGTCAACAACCAGCCGTCGCAAGTCTCCACCGGCGAGTCCAACTACAAGTTGCGCTTCGATACCGCCCTCCAAGGCAAGCTCACCGACAGCATCTCCCTGAATCTGCGCTTCGAATACGAATTCGACAACGCGGTCGTGACCGAGAGTGCCCGCGCCGATCAACGCATCACCAGCTCGATCGGCTACGGATTCTAGGGCGCCTCACTTCGCAGGCTTGCGCGCCGGAGCCTTTTTCGTGGCCGCTTTCTTGGCCGGGGCCTTCTTGGCGGGAGTCTTCTTGGTCGCGGCCTTCTTCGTCGCGGCCTTCTTTTTCACCGGTTTGGGCGCCGGCGGCGGTGCCAGCAACTCCTCGACCGAAATCTCCTCCGCGTCGCGCCAGAGTTGCTCGAGTTGGTAGTTCTCGCGCTGCTCCGGCATGAACAGGTGGATCATGATCTGGTAGGCGTCGAAAACGATCCACCCGCTGCCGTCACCCGATTCGACGCCCGCGATGGGCGCGCCCGCAGCGTCGAGCACGCGCTCGGCCTCGATGCGCAGCGCCCGCAGGTGCGGGTTGGCCATACCGGTGGCCAGGATCAGAAAATCGGTGATGCTCGAATGCTCTCCGACCGCGAGCACGCGCAGATTCTCCGCCTTCTTGGCGTCGAGCGCCTTCACCAAATCGGTGAGCAGGGCGCGGGCATCGGGCAGTTTGGCCAGGGAGGTGGCAGCGGTTTTGGACGTGGCAGGCATGAAGTTGGTCAGCGGTATAGGCCCTTTTCACGAATGAACTCAATCGTCTTGTGGGGCATGAAATAGTCGAGCGAGAGGCCTTGCCGCATCCGCTCGCGCAGTTCCGTCGAGCTCAACTCGATCAAATGGCCATCGCAGCGGTGCAACCTCAGCCCCGGCACCTCGGGCGCTTTTTTGGCCGGATGCCCGGGGCGTTCGAGGAAGATGAACTCGATCAAACCGGCCAATTCCTCGATCGCGTGCCATCGGTCCAGCTTCGGCACCTGATCACCGCCGATGATCCAAAACAACTGCGCCTCCGGGTAACGTTCCCGAAAATGCCGCACCGTATCGACCGTGTAGCTGATCCCACCACGTCGCACTTCAAAGTCAGATACTTCAAAGCGGTGATCCCAATCAATGGCCGCCCGCACCATCGCCACCCGGTCCGCTCCCGACGCGCTCACCTCATAGTCTTTCAAGGGCGCCTGCGCGGCCGGCACGAGCACCACGTGGTCGAGCCCGTGTTGCTCCAAAGCATCCTGTGCCGCGATCAAATGACCGAAGTGCACGGGATCAAAACTGCCGCCCATGAGACCAATCTTCATGGCGCGGTTGTGAGGGGCATCGCACTTGGATAGAAGCGCGAAGTTCAGCGCTACTCCACCGGACGAACAAAACCCCGCTTGTCTTGGTGGGGAAGTTCACCCTTAAAACTGCCCTTTCCTCACCCCGCGCCCCGGTGGTGGAATGGTAGACACTGGAGACTTAAAATCTCTTGGCCGCAAGGCCGTGACGGTTCGAGTCCGTCCCGGGGCACCAACCTTCGCTCCGCTCCCACGGCGCTTCGGCTGGCGAGGCCAGCTTCCTCCCATCCCTCCCCGTTTTGGCCGCTCCCCCCTCCTCTGTTCACGACGCGCTGACGCAGCCGAATCGCTACGGCTTGCGGCAAAAGATCGGCGCCGTGCTGGGACCGGTCCTGTTGCTGGCTTGTTGGATCTTGCCCGCCCCGAGCGGGATGAGCGACGAAGCGTGGCGGACCGCTGGGGTCGCTGCGCTCATGGCGGTGTGGTGGATCAGCGAATCGGTGCCGATTCCCGTCACCGCCCTGCTGCCGATCGTGCTCTTTCCTCTCGGTGAACTCGCGCCGATCAAGACCATCATGCCGGCCTACGCCGATCCGATCGTGTTTCTCTTTCTCGGCGGGTTCCTGCTCGCGCTGGCCATGGAACGCAGCGGTCTGCACCGGCGCATCGCCTTCGGACTCATTGGCATCATGGGCCTGAAACCGCGCCGTATCCTCGGCGGATTCCTGCTGACGTCCGCCTTGCTCAGCATGTGGGTCAGTAACACCGCCACCGCGCTCATGATGCTGCCGATCGCCCTCTCTGTCGCTGCCTTGATCGCGGATGACGAAAGCAGCCCCGCCCAAACCCGCGCCTTCCGCGCCGCCTTGCTGCTGGCCGTTGCTTACGGAGCCACCACCGGCGGCATGGGCACCCTCATCGGCACTCCGCCCAACGCCCTTCTGGCCGGTTTCATGCAACGCACCTATGGGGTATCCATCGGCTTCGGCCAGTGGATGTTGATCGGCGTGCCGGTCGTGCTGCTGGCTCTCCCGCTGGTCTACCTGGTGCTCACACGGATCGCCTTCCGCGTCGGGTCCCAACCGCTGGAAGCGGTCGGTCGTCTGATCGCGGCTGAAAAGCAACGCCTCGGTCCCTTCGCCGGCGCCGAGCGCATCGTGGCCATCGTCTTTACCCTCACCGCGCTGTCCTGGGTGTTTCGCCACTACCTCGCCGAACTGTCGCCGATGATCTCCGACACCACCATCGCGATCGCGGGCGCGGTCGTGTTGTTCATGATTCCGGACCCGCAAAAGCCGGGTCGCTTCGTCATGAGTTGGGATGCCGCCAAAGCGCTGCCGTGGGACGTGCTCCTGCTGTTCGGCGGCGGCCTCTGCCTCGCCGGTCGCGTGCAGGCGAGCGGGCTGTCCGCCTGGCTCGGCGACCAAGCCGCGACCTTGGACGGCATGCCCTTCGTGCTGATTGTCGCGACCGTTTGCCTCGGCATTCTGCTGCTCACGGAACTCACCAGCAACACCGCGACCGCCGCGACCTTTTTGCCCGTCATCGCGACCGTCGCCATCAGCCTCGGCCAACATCCCCTGCTCCTGCTTGTGCCCACCGCGCTCGCGGCCAACTGTTCCTACATGATGCCGGTCGGCACGCCGCCCAACGCCATCGTTTTCGGCAGCGGCGCAATTCCCCTGCCCGTCATGGCGCGCACCGGTCTGTGGCTCAACCTCCTGCTTGTGCCGCTCATCGTCGCCGTGATCTGGCTGCTCGGGCCCCATGTTTTCGGATTCCAAATCGACGTCCTGCCCGAATGGGTGGCACCGGCGATCCCTTGAATTTTCTTTGAGGGGCGACGCGGGCGGCGAACGTATCAATCAGGGTATGAAGACCCTGTTCTCTCTCCTCCTTGCCCTCGCTCTGCCCGCCGCCGCGTTTGCCGCGCACCACGAAGATGGCGAAAAGACCGCCAAGACGGACGACTACCCGCTCAAGACCTGTGTCGTTTCCGGCGAAAAACTCGGCGGCATGGGCGATCCCTATGTGATCATGTATCAGGAGGCCGGCAAACCCGACCGCGAAGTCCGCCTCTGCTGCGAGATGTGCAAAGGCCGCTTCAACAGCAACCCGGCCAAATACCTCGCCAAACTCGACGCCGCCCACGAATCCGCCGACCACGCGGATCAAGAAAAGCCACAGCCTCACGCGGCCGCCGAGAAGCACGACCACTCCTGATGTCTTCCCGCGGGTCCAGCTCTTGGCTCGGCTACCTGGCGGTGGCCGCGCTCGCCGGTGCGATCGGTTTCATCGCGGCCCGGTCCGGTCAAAACGAACCGATGGCGATGAACGCCGACGGTGCTTCGTCCGGCTCCACCACGGAACGCAAGGTGCGCTTCTACCAAAGCCCCATGCACCCGTGGATTACGTCCGACAAACCCGGCCGTTGCACCATTTGCGGCATGGCCCTGGTCCCCGTCTATGAAGGCGAGGCCGGATTCGGCGACGGAGAGACGGTCAAACTCTCCGACGCCACCGCCGCCGTCATCGGTGTGGCCACCAGCCCCGCCTGCGTCACCGAGCTCACCCGCACCCTGCGCGTCAACGGCACCTTTGAGGCCGACCACACCCGCCACCGCGTGCTCTCTGCCCGCGTGCCCGGTCGCATCGAAAATCTCAATGTCGACCAAGTCGGTATGAGTGTCGCCGCCGGCGACCCGCTCGCCACGCTTTACAGCCCGGCCATGCTCACCGCCCAACGCGTCTACTTGGAGCGCATCGCCGTGGGACCGAGCGCGATTTCCACCTCCGAGATCTCCGCCGCTCGCGAGCGTCTGCTCGACCTCGGCGCCGACGAAAGCGACATCGCCCGACTTGAGCGCACGCGGAAACCCGAGGCCAACGTGACCGTGCGCGCTCCCTTTGCCGGCACCGTGATCGCCCGCGGCCCCAGAGCCTACGAGGGCGCTTACGTATCCGAGGCCGAGAGCCTCTTCGAACTCGGCGACCTGTCGTCGATGTGGTTCGTGTTCGACGTCTACGAGTCCGACCTCGCCCAGCTGAATGAAGGCCAAACGGTTCAGGTCACCCCAGCCGGAGCGACCGGAACGCCCCTCACTGGCCAGATCTCGTTCATCGATCCCAACCTCAATGAAATGACGCGCACCGCCCGCGCCCGCGTCGTGTTGCCCAATCCGGACGGCGCCCTGCGCCACCGGCAGACCGCCACCGCCAGCATCACGATCGACTTGGGCACCACGCTCACGGTGCCGCGCAGCGCCGTGCTCTTCACCCGCACCGAGCCCACCGTCTTTCTGTCCCTCCCCGACCAAGCCTACCAGCCCCACACCGTCAAAGTCGGCCGGGCCAACGCCGACGTCTACGAGATCATCGCCGGACTCAATGAAGGTGACGAGGTCGTCACCCGCGCCACCCTGCTCCTTGAGGGTCAGGCCCAGCTCTCCGCACCGGCCGGCGGCATGGCCATGGAGGGTATGGCGGTCATGCCCGCGGCCACCGACGCCGCCGACGACATCGCCGCCCTGGAACCGCTCATCTTCGCCGCCGCTGACGCCGCCGCTGCCCTCGCCAACGACGACGTCACCGCCTACGCCGAAACCCTGCCGCGTATCCATGAAGCTTGGACAGCTTACCTTACGGCCACGCCGCACGCGGCCGACGGTTCGCTCGCCGCCATGGTCGATGACCTCGTCGACGGCCCGACCCTGGAGGAGGCACGCACGCCGTTTGAGCCGTTCAGCACCCAGGTCGCCGATCTGGCCCGCAGCGCCGGGCTGCATCGCCAGGGCAAGGTCAGCATCTTCCAATGCCCGATGTCCCCCGTGCTGGGCACCGGCCGCTGGGTGCAACGTGACGATGAGCTGCGCAATCCCTTCTTCGGTGAGATGATGCTCACCTGCGGTTCCCTCCTCGAATGATCAACCGCCTCGTCCATTGGTCCCTGCACAACCGTTTCGTCGTGTTGTGCGCCTTCCTCGTCCTCTGCGGTTGGGGAGTGGTTTCGCTGCAGCGCGTGCCGATCGATGCCATTCCGGACCTCTCGGAGAACCAAGTCATCGTCTACGCCGATTGGCCCGGACGCTCTCCGCAGGAAGTCGAGGACCAGATCACCTACCCGCTGTCGGTCGAGCTGCAGGGCTTGGCCGGCGTGAAGACGGTGCGCGCCTCCTCGATGTTCGGCTTCTCGTTTCTCACCGTCATTTTCGACGAGAAGACCGACAACGCCTTTGCCCGCACCCGCGTGCTCGAGCGGCTCAATGCCATCGGCGAAGGTCGCTTGCCGAGCGGCGTCACCGCCCGCCTCGGCCCCGACGCCACGGGTCTGGGTTGGGTTTATCAATACTACCTCAACGACGAATCCGGCACGCAGGACCTCGGCTCTCTCCGCACCCTCCAGGACACCTTTGTGCGCTATCAAATCGGCGCCGTGCCCGGTGTCGCCGAGGTCGCGTCGATCGGCGGGTTTGTGCAACAGTTCGAGATCGAGGTCTCGTCGGCCAAGCTTCGCCAATACGATGCCACCCTCGGTGAGGTGCTCGACGCCGTCGCGGCCAGCAACGCCAACGTCGGCGGCAAAACCATCGAGGAAAACGGCACCGAGTTCATCGTGCGCGGCGTGGGTCTGATCGAGTCCGTCGAGGACCTCGAACTCATCGCCGTGCAAGCCCGCGACGGCACGCCGCTGCTGTTGCGGGATCTTGCCCAGATCCGCATCGGCGGCGCGTTCCGGCGGGGCGCGCTGGACGTCGATGGCCGCGAGGTGGTCGGCGGCATCGTGGTGATGCGCTACGGCGAAAATGCGTATCAGGTTATCCAGGACATCAAAGCCCGCATCGCCGCCATCACGCCAGGCCTGCCAAGCGGCGTGACCATTGAGCCCTTCTATGACCGCAGCTCTCTCATTGAGCGTGCGATCGACACCCTCAAGGGCGCCCTCACCGAGGAGATCATTCTCGTGACGCTCGCGCACGTGCTCTTCCTCTTTCACTTCCGCAGCATCCTCATCGTGACCCTGCCGCTGCCGGCCTCGATCCTGATTTCGTTTATCCTCATGGATCAGTTCGGCATCCCGTCGCACATCATGTCGCTCACGGGTATCGCCATCTCCATCGGCGTGCTGGTGGACGCCGGCATCGTGATGACCGAGAACGTGATCCGCCATTGCGAACGGGAGCAGGAGGAACGCGGCGCAGGGGCTCTCACGCGCAAACGCGTCTTCGAGCTGACGCTCACCGCCGCCCAACAGGTCGCCCGCCCCATCGCCTTCTCGATGGGCATCATCATCCTGGCCTTCGTGCCGGTGTTCCTCCTCGGCGGGCAGGCCGGCAAACTCTTTCATCCGCTTGCCTTTACCAAGAGCTTCGCGCTCATCGGCGCCACGCTGCTCGCCGTCACAGCGGTGCCGGTGTTCTGCACCCTGCTGGTGCGCGGGCCTTTTCGTTCGGAGGACAACAACGTGCTCATGCGTTTCCTGCTCCGCGGCTACGATCCGTTGCTGCGCGCCGCGCTGCGGAACCGGGCGGTGGTGCTGATCGGCGCCGTCATCCTGCTGGTCGGCACGCTGCTTTACGCCTTCGGTCTGCCGCGGGCATGGAACGAAAAGTTGCCCGACTCGATCGCGCGCCACACCCAGGGCTTCGGCCGGGAGTTCATGCCTCCCTTGGAGGAAGGTGACCTGCTCTTCATGCCCGTGCTGTTGCCCGCCACCTCCTTGTCGGAGGTGAAACGCATCATGTCCTGGCAGGACGAGGTGATGAGCCATCATCCCGAGGTCGTGCGCGTCGCCGGCAAGCTGGGTCGCGCGGACACCGCGACCGACCCGGCGCCGGTCGAGATGATCGAAACCACCATCACCCTTAAGCCCAAGGATCAATGGCGTCCGGGCGTGACCAAGGAGCAGATCGTCAATGAACTTTCCGAGCTGCTCACTCAGGTGCCCGGCTACGTGCCCGGGTTCCTCATGCCGATCGAGAACCGCATTCTGATGACCAGCACGGGCATCCGCGCGCAGGTCGGCGTGAAGCTCTTCGGCGACGACCTCGACGCCCTGCAGCAAAAGGCCTTCGCCATCGAAAAGGTCATCCAAACCATTCCCGGCGCCGCCGGCGTCGCGCCGTCCCGCGTGCAAGGCAAGCCCTACCTTGAGATCCGTATCCGCCGTGCGGATATGGCGCGCTACGGATTGCGCGCCGCCGAAGTGCTGCGACTGGCCGAGACCGGCATCGGCGGCACTGTCCCGACCAGCACCATTCGCGGGCGTGAACGCTGGCCCGTGCAGGTGCGCCTCGACACCGCCGATCGCGGGGACATCGAGGCGCTCGGTGAGATCCCTCTTACCACGCCCAGCGGCGCGATCATCCGACTTAGTCAGGTGGCCGACATCGTGCGCGTGCTCGGTCCCAGCGAGATCGCCTCCGAAAACGGCCGACTGCGCGTCTTCGTGCAGGCCAACGTGCAGGACCGCGACCTCGGTTCCTTCGTCGACGAAGTGAAACGCCGCGTCGAAACCGAAGTCGCGTTGGATCCCGGCATGACCATCGCTTTCGCTGGCGAATACGAAAATCAGCTCCGCGCCCGCAACACCCTGCGCCTGATGGTGCCCGCCGTGATCGCGATCATCTTTGTGCTGCTGGTGATGACCTTTCAATCGGCCAAGGAAGCCGCCCACGTCGTCCTCGCGGTTCCCTTCGCCCTTACCGGCGGATTTCTGCTGCAGGGTGCTCTCGGTTACCCGTTTAGCGTCGCGGTGTGGGTCGGCTACATCGCGCTCTTCGGCACCGCGATCCAGACCGGCGTGGTCATGGTCGTTTATCTCCAGGAAGCCGTGGAAAGCGCGCGGCGTGAAACCGGCCGCGCGCTCACACCGACCGAACTCACCGAAGTGGTGATCGCCGGAGCCAAGCTGCGTTTGCGTCCCAAGGTCATGACGGTCGCCACCACCGTGGCCTCGCTCACGCCGCTCTTTTGGCTCGATCGCAGCGGTGTCGAAGTGATGCGCCCGATCGCCGCGCCCGTCGTCGGTGGCATGGTGTCGAGCCTGTTGCACATCCTCATCGTCACCCCGGTGATCTTTCTTTGGCTGCACAGCCGACGCGAAGGAAAAGCAGAACCCGCGTAGTCAGCGCCGGGATTCTCGAATAGGTTGATTCATATGGCCGACGACCCCAGCTCCAACGAGATCGTCTACATGGGCATGCCCCATGAGCGCGTGCTGCGGCCGCGCTTCTACGTTGCGGTGGCACTCACCCTGCCGGTCCTGATCATCGCCATGGGGCCCATGCTCGTCCCTGCCTGGGCGCACGGTTTTCCCGGTCTCTCCCACGCCGCCAACGGCTGGTTGCAGGCATTGCTGGCCGCCCCGGTCTTTTTCTGGAGCGGACTCTTCTTCATCCGGCGCTGGTGGCTTTCCATCAAGGAGCGCGACACCAACATGTTCACGCTCACCGTCACCGGCACGGGCGTGGCCTACTTCTACAGCCTTGTCGCGCTGATCTGGGGTGAACATTTTCCCACCGCGCTGCTCACGGATCACGGCGCGCCGCTCTATTTTGAAGCCACGGCTTTCATCACCACCGTCGTGCTGCTGGGACAGATCCTCGAACAGCGCGCGCATTCCCGCACCGACGCCGCAATCCGCGGGCTGATGGACCTGACTCCGCCGACTGCGCATCGGCTTGATGCCGACGGCAACGAGGAGGACGTGCCTTTGCAGGAAGTCCAAGTCGGCGACCGCCTCCGCATCCGTCCCGGCGAAAACGTGCCAGTTGACGGCGAGGTCGCAGACGGCCGCAGCGAGGTCGACGAAGCCATGCTCACCGGTGAACCGGAGCCGGTCCTGAAAAAGCGCGGCGACACCGTCAGCGCCGGCACCGTCAACACCTCCGGCACCCTCGTCATCACCGCGCGCGGCGTCGGCGGCGACACCCTGTTGGCCAAGATCATCAAACTCGTCGAGGAGGCCGCCGACAGCGAACCGCCCATCGCGCGCCTGGCCGATCGCGTCTCCAATATTTTTGTCCCGTCCGTGCTCGCAATCGCGGTCGTCACCTTCGGTGCGTGGACGCTTCTCGGCGGCGACGAAGGCTGGCTTTGGGGCCTGTTGAACGCGGTCGCCGTGCTCGTGATCGCCTGCCCCTGCGCACTCGGACTCGCCACGCCGGTTTCCATCGTCACCGGCATCGGTCGCGGCGCTCAAGCCGGAGTCTTGGTCAAGGACGCCACCGCGCTTGAGCGCCTCGCCCACGCCAACACCCTGCTCATCGACAAGACCGGCACGCTCACCGAGGGACGCCCGCAGGTCGTGGGCCTCGAATCTCGCGACCAACAAACCAACGAGGATCAACTCCTGGCACTCGCTGCCGCCGTGGAAACCCACAGCGAACATCCGCTGGCCCGCGCCATCATCGACGCCGCCAAGGACCGGAATCTCACGATTCCCGACTCCATCGACTTCGCCAGCGAACCGGGTCAGGGCGCACACGCCACGGTCGACGGCGACACCATCACCGTCGGCCGAGCCGATACCAACGCTCAGATCGACGAGCACCCGCACGCCTCCTTGGTTGCGGTGCGACGGGGCGAAACCTTGCTCGGGCACATCGCCCTCGAGGATAAAATCAAATCCAGCACCCCCGCCGCACTGAAAGCCCTGCACCAACGTGGTATCAAGGTCGTGATGGTGACTGGCGACCGCGAGGCTTCCGCCCGCCGTATCGCCAACGAACTCGGACTCGACGCGGTGCACGCCGAAGTGACCCCTGAACGAAAACAGGAGCTGGTCAAAGCCGCCAGAGCCGACGCGACTGGCGGCGCCACCGTCGTCTTCGCCGGCGACGGCATCAATGACGCGCCCGCCCTCGCTGCCGCCGATGTCGGCGTGGCCATGGGCACCGGCACCGATGTCGCCATGAACAGCGCCGGTCTCGTGCTCGTGCGCGGTGACCTCGCGGCGCTCGCCGCCGCGGTCACGCTGGCGCGCGCCACCCTGCGGAACATCAAGCAGAACCTCTTCTTCGCCTTCTTCTACAACAGCCTCGGCCTGCCTGTCGCCGCCGGTTTGTTTTACCCGCTCACCGGCTGGTTGCTTCACCCGATGTTCGCCGGTGTCGCCATGAGCCTAAGCTCCATCAGCGTTGTCTCCAACGCCCTGCGGCTGCGACGAGTCCGCTTGGACGACTGAGCGTTGGGCCAGTGCGTCGAACCCGCGCACATCAACCATTGGGCGGGGGCAAAACGGACCTACTGAAGGCCGATTTAAGGCCCAGTCTGGTCGACATAAATGGCTTTTATTTCGTTTCTTACGAAATTTCATCGCGTTGCATTCTGCACTGACTCAGGGCTGCGAACCCGAGGGGCTCTCCTCTCGATTTGTCCAACAGCCCATCGACCCAGCTGGGCGCTTCAACAACCCACTACTCCCATTCGACTCATGAAACGATCTGCGTTCATCTGCGCGGTTGCGGCTACGGCATTGTCCTTTGCCACCGCCAATCCGCTCTCGGCCCAAGGCCGCTCCAACACCAACGGCGGCAGCACGCCCAACGGAAAACCGTTCGTCTACCTCAACGAGCTCATCGCCAACAACTCGGCCGCGATCGCCGATCTCGAATCCGACTCTTCGGTTCTGCTCGCCGGCCTCGCCGCCCTGGAAAGCCGCGTCAGTGCCAACGAGGGCAACATTGCCGCCAACGCCGCCGCCATCGGCGGAATCCTCGACGAGATCGGCGCGATCAACGGCACCATTGCTGCTCAGCAAGCGGAGATCGGTGACCTTCACGCTCAAATCGTTCGCGTCGATGCCGAAGCCGATCAGGACAAGGCCGAACTCGAAGCAGCCTTGGCCGCGCTTGGGCAAACCGTGTCCAACGGCTTTGCCTCGCTGCAGTCGCTCTACGCCAGCCTCGCCGCCACGCTCGATGCCCAGGCGGCCGAACTCGCCGCGTTCAAGCTCGAGGTCGCCGATCAAAACGCCGCCGCGCTCGCTCAGATCGACGCGATCAACGCGACCATCGCCCAGCTTCGTTCTGAAATCCCCTCTCTTTCCGACATCAACGCGATCGTGGCCAACAACACCCTGGTCATCGACCTGCAACAGAACGTCGCCACGCTGCAAAGCGCGGTTTCTGGAATCAACAACGACATCCTTGCCCTCGACGGTGAGCTGACCCTCGTGCAGGCCAGTATCTCCGATCTGGATACGCGCGTCACCGCCAACACCGACGCCATTGCCGATCTGAACGTCCGCATCGACACCCTCGGCAGCAACACCGGCCTGCCCTCGCTTGACGACGAAGTCGCTTCTCTGCCTGCCCTGCTTGGCAACGTCACCGCCGTCCTGCCGAACGCCTACGCCTTCAACTACGATGGCAACAACTACAACAGCTCAAACCTCATCTACGACGGTGGCCGCGACATGTATGACGCCGGCAACATACTGCAGTCTCCACTACAGAATAACGGAGCGCTCGACTACTGGCCCGGGGTCGCGACGGCCATGATCCCCTACACCAACGGCCAGTTGGCGAATGGCGACGATGCCTACGGCACCGACTCATCCTACTACACCATCGAAGGCAGCGGCGTGTTCGTGCTGTCGGTTCGCAACGCGACCGTCGACCGCGCGTGGATCTCCGGCAACCTCGGTGCCGACGGCAGCGGCGCGGTGGTCGGAAACGCGTTTGAAGTCACGTTTGAAGGTGCGACCTACCAGGTGTTCACCAAATCCGTCACCGACGCCTATGGTCGTGACCCGTCTGTGGTGCACGTTTGGATCCTGCCCGCCGGCGTGGAAATCAACCACACCTACTCCAACAGCACCAATTCGGACTTCGACCAGATCGCGACCGTCGGTGGTGAGCCGCTGGGCGACTTCTACTACCTGCTGCTGTCCTCGCATCCGCCCTTCCACCCGTCGCAGGCGCAACTTGAGCAAGTCGTGGCCGAGTTCTTCGCCGCCACCCGTGGCTAACTCGAGCCGTTAAACTCACGCAGTCTTTTCAGGGCGCCCATCACGGGCGCCCTTTTTATGCCCGACAGCCCGGGGCCGCCGAACCGCATCGTAACCTTTGTGACATTTGCCCCTTGGTGACACTCCCGTGTCGACCACGTGACGTCGGCGTTACAGTTTGGCGACATGATGCGCCGCCTTGTGAGTCTGTCTGCCCTGTTGGCGCTGGCCGGCGCCGGCTGCCAATCCGTCAGCACCCGCGCCCGCCAGCACGCGGAGGTCTTCCAAAGCCTTGCTCCCGCAGTGCAGGCCAGACTGTTGACCGGCGAGGTGCGCACCGGTGACACCCCGGCGATGGTCGAGATCGCGTTCGGCACACCCGACGACGACAAATCCCTCAGCACCAGCAACGGTCGCATCCGCCGAAGTTGGGTGTATACAGAGAAGCAATACATCAAGGAAGGCTCCCAGCTGCTGCGCGTCGACGAACGCCGCCACTCCGCCGAAGTCGCCGACGTTTACCGGGTCGTTCACGTGTTGGTGCGCGAGGTGACCTTTCTCGACGACCTGGTCGTCCAGGTGCGCGATCCGCGCCGCGAAGCGCAGGCGCTCGCCGCCTTAAAATAGCAGCGCGCCCGCCCCGCCACAGACCAGCACCACCGCCCACGGCGGCAACTTGGTGAACTTCAATCCCACGAAGGCCATGGCCGCGAACGCGATGCGCCGCGTCGAGGTCATTGCGGCCGGCCAAATCGGATCAATCAGCGCCGCGACCAGCAGTCCGACCACCGCCGCGTTCGTGCCCCGCAGCGCCGCCTGTGCCGCCGGCAGGTGGCGCAGGCGCTCCCAATACGGCATCGCACCGAGCACCAGCAGCCACGAGGGCACATAGATCGCCACCAAGGCCAACACGCCACCGGCAATCCCCCCCGGACCCGTCGAGATCGATGCGCCCAGAAAACTGGAGAAAGCAAACAAGGGCCCGGGCAGGGCCTGCGCCGCACCGTAGCCCGCCAGAAAGATCTCCGGATCCACCCAGCCCCGGCCCACCGTAAATGCGTCGAGCAGCGGCAGCACCACATGCCCACCGCCAAAGACCAAGGCACCCGCCCGGTAGAACCCATCAAAAACAAGCAGCCCCTCACCGCCCACCCCGGCGCCCACGAGCAGCGGCAGTCCGACCAACAGGGCGAAAAAGCCGGTCAGCCAAATCCAACCCGGCAGCACGACTGACTCGCTCGCAGCAGTCACCGCGCTCGACCGCTCCGCCGTATGGCCGCGAAACAGGATCCAACCCGCCAACGCACCGGCCAGGATTGCGACTACTTGCCATCCCGCGCCTTCGGTCGCGACCAACAGCACGGTCGCAGCGAGCGCGAGCCCGGCGCGCGGAACATCGGGACACAATTTGACCGCCATCCCCCAGATCGCCTGCACCACCACCGCGACCGCCGCCAGCTTAAGCCCGACCACCCATCCGGCCTGGCCGACGTCGCCCAACGTTGCGACGCCGAGCGCGAACCCGATCATGAGCACCGCCGATGGCAGCGTGAACCCCACCCACGCCAGTAGGCCGCCAACAAACCCGCCCTCGCGCAGCCCGATCGCATACCCCACCTGACTGCTCGCCGGTCCCGGCAAAAACTGACACAGCGCCACGAGGTCGGCGTAGTCCGCATCGCTCAGCCACTTCCGTCGCTGCACAAATTCGGTTTGAAAAAAACCGAGGTGGGCCACCGGGCCGCCAAAGGACACGCAACCCAGTTTGAGGAAACACCAGAACAACTCGGACAAGGTGACGCGGCGGGCAGGCATGAACACGGTTTGCATACGCAACTCGACGCCTCCCGCAACCGATTCCGGCACGTCAACGTCGGCCATCGCGGTCCGGGGTTAGCACGATGCCGCCTTGGCCACCGCACCCTCTTCCGTTCAAATTCGAACCATGCGCTTGCAACCCCTGCCCCGCCCGCTGCGCCTGTGCGCCGTCGTATTCCTATTGGCCGCGCCTCTCGTCCGCGCCGCCGACGATCTTCCGTTTTTAAGCAATCTCTTTGGCGATCACATGGTGCTGCAGCGAGACCAGCCCAATCGCTTCTGGGGCTGGACCCAGCCCGACACTTCGGTGGCGCTCACGCTCGACGGCACCACGTATCAAACCACCTCCGGCGAAGATGGTCGCTGGCAAATCGCCTTCACACCGCCCGGCGTTGGCGGACCCTACACGATCGAGATCCGTGGCGAAGGCCACGACCACGTGCAGCTCACCGACATCCTCGTCGGCGACGTTTGGCTCTGCTCCGGCCAGTCGAACATGGCCGTGCCCGTTGGTTTCATGGACGGAGCCGACGAGGTGCTCGCCACCGCCGACAACGACGCCATCCGCATGTTCGCGGTGCGTGGGCGCGCCGCCTATTCGCCACTGCCCACCGCCGGCGGCGAGTGGATCGTGAGCACGGCGGACTCCGCCCGACGCTTCTCCGGCATCGGCTACCTGCTCGGCCAAGGCCTCAATCGCGAGCTGGGCGTGCCCATCGGGCTCGTCTCCGCCGCCGTCGGCGGCACCGCTATTGAGTGTTGGATCAGCCCGACGGGCCTCGCCTCGTTCGACGAGTTCAGCGCCAAGCTCGCGGAAATGGAGCGCCTCGTCGCCGCCGGCGTGGAAAACGAATACGGCAGTTTCCTCATGCACTGGCTCGACGACTACGACCTCGGGCAGGACGCCGATCCGGCCTGGTCGGCGGTCGAACTGGATGACTCCGATTGGACCGACGTCGAAGTGCCGACCGGCTTCGGCAAGCTCGGGGTCGGCGAGGATCCGGGCGTCATCTGGATCCGCCGCACCTTCACCCTGCCCTACCCGCTGCCGGAGGGTGAAGCCCGGCTCTTTCTCGGTCAGGTCGACAAGATGGACAGCTCCTACATCAACGGCACCTGGGTTGGCGCCAGCTCGTGGGTGGGCAATCCCCGCCGTCACCGGGTCGCGGCCGATTTGCTCAAACCGGGGGAGAACGTTGTCGCCATCCGCATCTTCAAACGCACCGGCGCTGGCGGCATCCCGGCCAACGAGGAAGGCATCCCCTATCTCCAGCTCGGCGACGAATCGAAGATAGATCTCGCCGGCACCTGGAAGGGCAAACTGAGCGTGCACGCCGCTCCGCCGCACCCGCTGCCGCTCGATTTCGAAAACTACCCCACCGCGCCGATCGTCGAGTATCAGGGTTTCATCGCCCCTCTCGCCGGTTTGGCGATCAAGGGCGCCATCTGGTATCAGGGCGAAGCCAACCAGGAATATCCGGATTCCTACTACGACCTGCTTCCAGCCCTCATGGCCGACTGGCGCGAACATTTCGGCCAGGGCGACTTTCCTTTCCTCGTGATCGGTTTGCCCCAATTCATGGGCCGTAGCGACGAAGCCGGGTTCAGCAACGGTTGGACCAAGATCCGCGACGCCCAGTGGAACGCCACCCAGCACACTCGTCGCAGCGGTTTCGTGAATGCGACGGATACCGGTGATCAGAACGACATCCATCCCCGCGACAAACAACCCGTCGGGGCCCGTGCGGTGTCGGCCGCGCTCGCCGTCGCCTACGGTTACGACGTCGTCTGGCAGGGCCCGACGCTCAGCGGCTATGACGTCGAAGGATCGTCCGTCCGCCTGCACTTCGACCACACCGACGGCGGACTCCACTTGCGCGAAGAAGGTCGCGACCAAGCCTTTGCCGTCGCCGGAGCCGACCGCCAGTGGCACTGGGCGAAGCCCCTCATCGACGGTGACACCATTGTGCTGCGTTCGCCCACGGTTCCGCATCCGGTCGCCGTGCGTTACGCTTGGCAATCGAGTCCGCACACGCCGCTCAGCAATGGCGCCGGCCAGCCCGCCGTCCCTTTCCGCACCGACCAGTGGTAAACCGGCCGCCGTCGCTGGCGTCAAAGCCCGACCTGGCTAGGGTCGGGCATGTCGAAACGTTCGTTCGCCACCCTTTCCGGACTCCTCTCCTCGTTTTTCTTTTGGGTCGGATGCCAAAGCGGACCGCAGCGCGGCACGCCGCCGATGGCCTTGGCTGAATTCGTCGACCTCGATCGCTTCATGGGCACCTGGTATGTCCACGGCTATACTCCGACGGCCATCGACAAGAACGCTCACAATGCGACCGAAACCTACGCACGCAGGGAAAACGGCCGAATCGAAACCACCTACCGCTTCAACGCCGGCGGACCCGATGGCGAGCTGAAGACCTACCGCCCGACCGGCCGGGTCTTCGATACCGAGAGCAACGCCGAATGGCGCATGACCTTCTTCGGGCTCATCACCTCGCCCTACCTGATCCTGTATGTGAACGACGAATACGACCAGACCGTGATCGGCCACCCCGATCGCGACTTGGCCTGGATCATGACCCGTTCACCACAGATCGACGAAGCGACCTACGAAAAGCTCCGCACCGAGCTGGTGCGCCGCGACTTCGACCTGAGCAAACTCCAACGCGTGCCGCACACGACCCCGTGACTCAAGCGACAAACATCGTGTTCGACTCAATACCATCCGCCAAGCGGCGGTAGATCGCGTCCAGCGACTGGCCGGCGGCATGGGCGCGTTGCAGGCGTTCGGCGAGCGGACCGTGTTGCAGGATGACCGCGAGAGCTTCCTTCTCGTTGACCGATCCGGCGGCGCAAGGATCGAGTCGTTTAGCGACTTCGCGCCAGAGCTCCAACATGGTGGCGGACGCACCCGAATGGCCGAAGGCGCGCAGGATGAGCGGGTCGGTGACCACGGCGCCGCTGCCCTGCTCCACCGCCGCGTCGAAGAGCGCGCGGAGTGGTTCAACCTGGGCGGTCTGCTGTTCGGCGAGGGAGAGGTTGGCCTCCGCCACGAGTTCGCGCAGCAGCGCGATGATGACGCGCAGGACCGCGAGGTCCGCCGCCGGGCATTCCTGAATGTCGAGCACGCGGATCTCGATGGCATCGCGGTCGAAGCGCGCGATGGCGCCACGGGAGTTGGAAAAACGGGCTTCGAGCACACCGTCTTTGTCGTGCGGAGCGAGCTGCTCGGCGATGGGGCCGAAGATGACCCGTTCGTAGTCAGCGCGCGAATACACCGGCTCTGGGATCACGCGACCGCAGAGCGCGGGCAGTTTGATCGAGTTGTTGCGGTAGAACGCGAGGCGGTTGTCGGCGCAGCCGGTGGACTGGCCTTCCACGAACGGTGACGAGGCGGCCAGCGCCGGCAACAGCGGCAGCACGAGACGGATGGCGGCATGCAGGCGCGCGAACTCGGCGTCGTCGGCAAAGGGCAGGTTCAGGTGCACGCTCTGCAGGTTGGACCAGCCGTGGCCACGGCAATCGAAGATGCGGTCAAAGGCCTCGTAGACCTCGGAGAAATCGTGCGTCCACAGCACGGCTTCCTCGGGCCGCATGGTCGGGTGCATCGCGGTCGGCAGCACGCAGACATTGTGCGGTGCGAGGCGACGGTTGGCCTCGGCGACCTCGGCGGCAAAGGCTTCGGCGAGTCCGTCGAGCGATTCCTCGGGCAATGTCGTTTTGATCTCCAGCACGTGGGCAATGAGTTCGTTGGACCAGGTGAGGCGACCACGCTCGATGTCGGAGATCGGTTTGCCCGCGTCGTCGATCAGGATGCGATCGGCCCACGGGCGCACGCTCAGATCGTCGCGATCGACGAGCATGTATTCGAGTTCGACGCCGAAGTAGGCGAAGAGGTGCGGAGGTTTCATGGAAAGGGATGTCGGGCGGGAGGCGGAAAGACGAATAGCCGCAAAAAGGCGCAAAAAATCTCAACTGCGGGCGGTCACGTGCGTGCGCCGATAGGCGCGGGGACGACTGCGTCCTTCCTAGTCTTCATTTTTGCGCCTTTTGCGCCTTTTTGCGGCCAATCCTCACGTGACTTATTCCTCGACCCGCCGCTCCTTGCGACGATCGAGTTTGGCGACGAAATATTCGATGATGCGTTCGTAGAGGCTGTCCTTGAGCAGCACGTCTTCGTAACCGGCGTCGATGGAGGGATTGTCATTCACCTCGATGACGTAGGCCTGGCGACCGGATTGTTTCACATCGACGCCGTAGAGGCCGTCGCCGATGAGCGAGGCCGCCTTGACGGCCGTGCGCACGACCGACTGCGGGACCAGCTCGACCGGCACTGCCTCGACCTTGCCGTAATCGGCGCCGCCGCCGGCTTGGTTGGAGATGATCTGCCAATGTTTGCGGGCCATGAAGTATTTGGCCGCGTAAATGGCCTTGCGATCGAGCACACCGATGCGCCAGTCGAAGTCGGTGACGAGAAATTCCTGCGCGATCAGGAGATCGGTGTCCTCAAAGAGTTGCGCGGTGACTTCGTCGTATTCCTCGCGGGTCTTCACCTTCTTCACGCCCAGCGAAAAGGCGCTGTCGGGTTGCTTGAGGATGATCGGGAAACCGAGTTGGGCAGGCGCCTCATCGACATTGTCCTTGTGCACGATGATGGTGCGCGGCGCGAGGATGTCGTGGCGGTCGAGCAGCTCGGCAAGGTAAACCTTGTTGGTGCAGCGCAGGATCGACTGCGGGTCGTCGATCACCACCAGGCCCTCGGCCTGGGCGCGGCTGGCAAAGCGGAAGGTGAAGTGGTTGACCGCGGTGGTTTGGCGGATGAAGAGGGCGTCGAATTCGGCCAGGCGTGAATAATCGTCACGCGAAATGACCTCGGCCTCCACGTCGTGGTTCTCCGCGGCACGAATGAACTTCTGGATGGCCTTCTCGTTGGAGGGGGTGTGCTCCTCGGTCGGATCATGGAGGATGGCGAGGTGGTAGCGCGGCGGCGTCTTGGGTTTGCGAGTCGGGCGGCGGCCGGCGAAGAAGTCTTTCGCGACCTCGGCCACAAAGGAGCGATGGGATTCCGGCACGTCGGCGGCCGAGATGGAACTGATGTCCTGCATATCCCAACGGTCCTCGCGGCGCACGAAGGTCGCACGCATGAGCGGCGCCTGGAACTGATTGTAAAGTTGCTGACAGAGCCGGTCGTAGGCGCGGGCGGTGTTGCGCGCGAAGTAGATGCTCAGCACGAAGCGGTCACCCTTGAGCGGCGCGAGCGACTTCTGGATGAGGTCGTCGATTTCCTGCGAAAGGATGCGGGCAACGACCGGCGACTTCAGGTCCTGGATGGTCGACACGCTGGGCAGCGGCCGATGGCCGCGCGCCTCGGCCAGCAGCGAAACGTAGTATCCAACTGTTTGATACCGATAGGAACGGCACAGGTTGTAAACCCGCACGTGACGCTGGGCGGTGAAGGCCGGATCGGTGAGATAAGCCCGGGCGGCGACGACTTCGACGCCGGGAATGGAGAACGGCCAACGCTCGGGATGGTTGACCACGATGAGACTGCGCATGACAAAACCTGGGACTCAGGCGGACGGGGGTTCGAGGATGATGAGGTTGGCGTCGTAGGTGAGGACACCGAGCAGGATGGAGGACATCACGCGGTTGATATCGATGGCGTAGCGCCGCGTGGGTGAATGGGGATTGGACTGCAGGGGGTCGGCAATCTCGACGAGGCGCTCCTTGCGGTCGTAGCCGCAGAGCACGACGAAGTGCCCGGAGGGGTTGCCGCGCAGATCGTCGTCCTCGTCATCGGGACCGTATTCCCGCATCGCCTGGTAGAGGTAAGTCGAACTGAGCCCCGTGAGGATGGGACGGTCCCGCCGCAGGTGACGACGGATGAGCGCGCCACTGATGGGCTCGAAATGCAGGGTGCCGCCGAGTTCGAGAAACTCGACGTAGGCGGCCGAGGCGAGTTTGAGCTTCTCGGAACGACGCACCTTTTGTTGGGCGACGAGCTTGGCGATCAGTTCGCCCGACGGCAGGCTGAACCAGGTGGGGTCAAAGACCTGCAGGTTGTAGCTGTGAATCGAGGCGCGATAACCACGGCGCAACGCGTCGATCGCCAAAAGGACGCCAAGGGTGCCGCCGGTCGGGAGACGGGGCACGGAACGGATGAGCTCGGGCAAGGGCACCTCGCGATCGAAGTAACGGTAGATCGCGTGCAGGCAGGTCGGGCCGCAGGTGGTGTCGTCGGGCTGGGAAAGGATCTCGAAAGAGAGCAGGTGCCGGGGAGGCGAATCGGTCGGTGACATTTACGATGTCGAGGGACGCTGATTAGCACGGCGCCCCACGCTGCCAAGCAAAGCTTGTGAAAGGTTTTTGTAATCGATGTGCGGCCTCGACGCGGCGTCAAACCGGCGACAAGGTTCTCGCACCATGAAACGTGTTGCGCGGGTTGGACTCGGATTGGTCGTGCTGTGGGCAATGGCCGGCTGCGAAACGGTCGGCACGCGCATCAAGGAACGCGAGGCGGTCTACCGCGAATGGAACCCGGTGACGCAGGAGCGCGTCGCGCGGGGAGAGATCAAACCCGGGGACAGTTTCGACATGGTCTACGTGGCGCTCGGCAAACCCGGTGACATGGAAACCTTCACCGCCAATGACGGCGGGATCGTCACAATCTGGAACTACCCGAAGGTTTCGCAGCGCAAGGTGAGCGAGGAGACCGTCGACTATGAGGAGATCACCGAATTCGACGTGCGCACCGGCCAGCAGATCAGCTACCGCATTCCAGTGCGGGAAGCCGTCTACCAGCGCGAGGAAAAGCGCGGACTGCAGGTGATCTTCCGCGACGGTGCGGTCGCCAGCGTGCGGTAAGTGCGCAGTCGGTCAAACCCAGCACGGGGTCGACGACCCCGGCTACGATTGGTCAGCAGTTGGCGGCTCAGCGGCCGTGGCACTGCTTGTATTTCTTGCCGCTGCCGCAAGGACACGGGTCGTTGCGACCGACCTTGGGCATCGTCTGCACAGGCTTCGGCTTGGGCATCGGCAACTTGATGTCACTGGCCGGTCTGCTTGTCGGACCACCCGGCAGGCCACCTACCCCGCCGCCAGTGACGGTGGAGCGAACCTGGACCCGCGGGGCGCTCGGCGCGGTGGATGCCGGTGCGTTTTCCGGCCCCTCGGTTTTCGCGCCGCGACTGAGCATCTGCAGCATGTTTTCGAAGGCCTGAATGTTGGACGCGCTGCGGAAGAGACCCGTGCAAATCTGCACCCGCACGTTGGCCATGAGTTCCTCGAAGTATTTGAAGGCCTCGCCCTTGTATTCGACGAGCGGATCCTTCTGGCCGTAGGAGCGCAGGCCGATGGCGCGGCGCAGCTCTTCCATCTCGGTGAGATGCTCCTGCCAGTGGCGGTCAATCGCGTTGATGATGACGTAGCGTTCCAGAGCGCCGAGGGCCTCCGGGACCTCGACGGATTCCTTCACCGAGTAGGCGCGTTTGACGCGCTCCAGCACCACGGCGGTGGCGGCTTCGAAGTCCTTGTCCTTGAGTTCATCGATCTTGAGACCGACCGGGAAGTGGGTGTTGAACCAACCGACGAGGTGATCGACGGCGTCTTCGGTCGCGCCGGACTTGTCTTCCCATCCAGCGGCTTCGAGGCGTTCTTGGATCTCCTCCTCCACCTGCTCGAAAATGATCTCCTTCGGACGCTCGGCGTGGATCGCGCCATTGCGGATGCCGTAGATGACCTCGCGCTGCTGGTTGAGCACGTCGTCGTATTGGAGGAGACGCTTGCGGATGGAAAAGTTCTGCTGCTCGACCTTCTTCTGGGCGCTTTCGATGGAGCGGTTGAGCAGCGAGTGCTCCAGCTCTTCGCCCTCGCGCATGGAACCCTCCATGAGGCGGGAGGCCAGGTTGCCCTGGAGGAAGAGGCGCATGAGGTTATCTTCCAGCGAGAGGAAGAACTTGGTCGTGCCGGGATCGCCCTGACGCGAGCAACGACCTCGCAACTGGCGGTCAATGCGGCGTGACTCGTGACGTTCGGTGCCGATCACGTAAAGGCCGCCGAGCTCGCGCACGCCCTCACCGAGTTTGATGTCGGTGCCACGACCGGCCATGTTGGTCGCAATGGTGACGGCGCCGCGGTGACCAGCGCGGGCGACGATGTCGGCCTCCTGCTCGTGGAACTTGGCGTTGAGCACGGTGTGGGTGATGCCGGCACGCCGAAGCATGCGGGAAAGCACTTCGGACGACTCGACCGACACGGTGCCCACGAGGACGGGCTGGCCGCGCTTGTTGGCCTCCGTGATCTCCGCGACGACCGCGTTGAACTTGTCGCGTCGGGTCTTGAAGATGGAGTCGTTCTTATCGACGCGGATGTTGGGTTTGTTGGTCGGAATGACCTGGACGCCCAGGCGATAAATTTCGCTGAACTCGGTGGCTTCCGTCTCAGCTGTGCCGGTCATACCGGCCAGCTTCTCATACATGCGGAAGTAGTTTTGGATCGTGACCGTCGCGTAAGTGCGGGTCTCACGCTCAATGGTCACACCCTCCTTGGCTTCGACCGCCTGGTGCAGGCCATCGGACCACCGGCGACCCGGCATGACACGACCGGTGTTTTCATCGACAATGTTCACCTTGCCCTCCTGCACGACGTATTCGACATCGCGCTCGTAGAGGCAGAAGGCGCGCAGGAGTTGGGAGATGGCGTGAATCTCCTCGGAGACCGCGGCGTATGCTTGGTGCGAGGCGTTCTTCTTTTCTTCGCGCTGCTCGGGCGTGAGGGACGCGTCGGCATCGATGGCCGAATGTTCGGTGGCGAGGTCGGGCAGGACGAAGGCGTCGGGGTTGTCAGGACGCAGGGTCGAGCGGCCGATTTCGGTGAGGTCAGCCTGGTGCTGGCGCTCGTCGATGGTGAAGAAGAGCTCCTCTTTGAGGGCGAACATCTCGGTCTTCTGCAGATCGGAGTTCATCTCGGTCTCGATCTTGTCGAGCGCCTTGCGCGCGGCGGGGATCTCGAGGACGCGCAGCAGTTGTTTGTTCCGCGGGCTGCCGAGCTTCACCTGAAGCAGCTTGCGCATGGCCTCGTCCCGAGCCTCGGCCGAGGCGTTCTCGTCCTCGATGACCGGCTTGGCTTCGGAGATGAGGCGATTGCAGTGCTTGAGCTGCATGTTCACGAGCCGCTCAACCGTGGGCTTGAGGCGCGTGAAGGGTTGCTCGCGCTCGATGGGCGCGGGACCGGAGATGATGAGCGGGGTGCGGGCTTCGTCGACGAGGATGGAGTCGATTTCGTCGACGATACAGAACCAGTGGTCGCGCTGGACCTGGTCCTCCTTGCGCGTGGCCATGCCGTTGTCGCGCAGGTAGTCGAAGCCGAACTCCGAAGCGGTGCCGTAGGTGATGTCGCAGCCATACATCTCGCGGCGGACCGACGGCGACATCTGCTGCTGGATACAGCCCACGGTAAGACCGAGAAACTTGTAGAGGTGGCCCATCCACTGCGAGTCGCGGCGGGCGAGGTAGTCGTTGACGGTGACGAGCTGCGAGTTGCGACCGGTCAGCGCGTTGAGATACAGTGGCAGGGTGGCGACCAGCGTCTTGCCCTCACCCGTGGCCATTTCAGCGATTTTGCCGCGATGAAGCGCGATGCCACCGATGAGCTGCACGTCGAAGTGCACCATATCCCAGGTCTGCTCATGTCCATTCACCTCGGCGGTGGAACCGACGAGACGGCGGGCCGCATTTTTGACCGCCGCGTAGGCCTCGGGAAGCAAATCGTCGAGGGACTCTCCGTTCTTAAAACGCTCGCGAAACTCGACCGTTTTGGCCTGCAACTGCTCGTCGGTGAGCGACTGATACGAGACCTCGAGCTCGTTGATCTTGGCCACCGTGGGCTTAACGGACTCGAGGAACTTGCGGTAGTGACGACCGGCGAAACGTTTGAACAGAAAGTCGAACATGAGGAACCGGCCAGCGTAGGCCGGGCCACGGCCTTGGCAAATGACAAATCGGGATGCCGCTCAGAGGTAACTTTCGCGGAACTCGTCGACGCGCGCACCGGTTGGAGTCGGCACGCGCGAGCCGATGTGCGCCAGCATGGCGCACATGATTGAGACAGGTCTGCGCCGTTTTATTTGACCTCAACGGTGACCGCCTTGGCGGGCGGCGTGCTCCAGTTGTTCCACGACGTTTCCCAATCCAGGGTCTCGCCCCGGTAGTCGACATCGCCGTCGCTGCCGCCGCGGAACGCGATGCGCGCGCGGATCATGACCGTGGAACCAGGGGCACCGGAACGAATCTCGGCGGAGCGGGACGCCCGGGGACCGAGATCCTGGTCGTAGGAGATGCCGGTCCAAGTCTCGCCCCCATCGAGCGAATACTCCGCCTGCAGGAAGCCAATCTGTTCCCCCTTCGCGTCGGTGCTGGCGCTGATCACCGCGTTCACCGTGCCGCCGGAAGGCACCTTGGCCGGAGCCGAAAGCGCGAATTCACGATTGGCCGCCATCGCCGGCAAGGCGAACAGCGCAAGAGCGAGGAATGTGATAACAGGGCGGATGGATTTCATGATGTTTGGATCGGATGTTGCGAAGAAGCGGATCGGCAACCCGCCAAGAAAAGGAGACCCCTCCGGACCGCGAACCCGCCATCGCGGTTCCCGCCGAGGGGCGATTGCCAGGCAGGCGGGTCAGACCTGGGTGCGAAAGTAGGCGATGGTGCGCTCGAGGCCATCCTGCAAGGGCACAGTTGGGGCCCAGCCGAGATGATGCTGCGCCAGCGAGATGTCGGGTCGGCGTTGCTTCGGGTCGTCGGCCGGGAGCGGCAGGTGCACGATTTTGGAGGAGCCACCGACGAGTTTCAGGGTGAGCTCGGCGAGTTCCAGCATGGTGAACTCGCCGGGATTACCGATGTTCACCGGGCCCACGGTTTCGTCCTGCTGCATCAGGCGCACGAAGCCTTCGATAAGGTCGTCGACGTAGCAGAAGGACCGGGTCTGCGAGCCATCGCCGTAGACGGTGAGGTCCTCTCCTTTGAGCGCCTGCACGATGAAGTTGGACACCACCCGGCCATCGTTCGGGTGCATCCGCGGACCGTAGGTGTTGAAGATGCGCACGACGCGAATATCGACGCCGTTCTCCCGGTGGTAGTCGAAGAACAGGGTCTCGGCGCAGCGCTTGCCCTCATCGTAGCAGGAGCGTTGGCCGATCGGGTTGACGTTGCCCCAGTAGGACTCCGGCTGCGGATGCACCGCTGGATCGCCGTAGACTTCGCTGGTGCTCGCTTGAAAGACGCGCGCCCGCACGCGTTTGGCGAGGCCGAGGCAGTTGATCGCCCCCATCACGGAGGTCTTCGTGGTCTTGATGGGGTTGTATTGGTAGTGCGGCGGGGACGCGGGGCAGGCCAGATTGTAGATCTGATCGACCTCAAACTTGAAGGGATCGATCACATCATGGCGCACCAGCTCGAAGTCGGGATTGCCCAGCAAGTGGGCGATGTTGGCCTTCCGCCCCGTGAAGAAGTTATCGAGACAAACGACCTCGTGGCCGTCGCCGAGCAAACGATCGCACAAGTGAGAGCCCAAAAAACCGGCTCCGCCGGTGACAAGGATGCGCATGGTCGCAGTCGAGGCCCTCCACCCGTTCGTGTCGAGCCATGAGCACGCGCCAGCACCACGACCACGGAAGGGCACACGGCAAACATGTTTTCCTCAACCTCCCGCCCCGGCACCCGATAAGCCTCCGTAGTGTAGCCGTGTGCCCCCGCGCAACCGCCCGGGCCGCATCATGCATGACCATTCCTCATGACGCCCGCCTCCCCCAGCTCCCCGCCGGTCTCCTCGCCCCAGCTACCGGGCCGTGACGGTTGTGCCCGGGCTGCCGCCAAGGCCCTGCCGCTGGACGATCCCGCCCGCGTGAACGCCCTGCGTCGACTGGACCTGTTCAACACCGACGAACGCGACACCTATCACCGGTTTGCCCGCCTCGCTTGCCAGTTTCTCCACTCGCCGATCAGCTTCGTCGCGCTGGTGGGCCGGCAAAGTCATTTTCTCAAAGCGATCGAAGGCTTGCCAGCCGACGGCGAGGTCGATCGCCGCCACCCGATCGCCCTCGCGCTCAACCAACAAGTCGTCGCCAGCGGCCACGCCTTGGTGTTGCCCACCCTTTCCCCGGCTCCGTCCACCGCCCCGGCCGTGGGCGCCTACCTCGGATTCCCGATTCGCACGCCCGATGGTTTTGTTGTGGGCGCGTTCGGCACCCTCACCCACGAGCCGCGTGACTGGCAGCAGCACGAGATCGAGTTGATGCACGACTTGAATGCCCTCGTGCAATCCGAGGTCGCTCGCGTGCATCATCGACGTCTCAGCGACGCCGCGCTCCAAGCCACCGAGGATCGCCTCGAGAAACTGCTCGCATGGGCGGACTGCCTGGTGTGGGAAGCGGAGGTAAGCTACACCGGCGCCGATTGGGACTGGAAGTTCAACATCCAGCCCTCGGGCCTCAACCAACGCCTGTTCGGAAATCGCGTCATCGAGAACCGCGACGGCCTGTGGTATAAACTCGCCCTCCCCGACCAGCCGGAGATGGACCGGCGCTGCCGCCACGCGCTCCACAACGAATTGCCCGGTTACGATCAGGAGTTTCGCGTCGTCGCCGATGACGGCACCGAATTGTGGATACGCGAAACCGTCACCATCACGCGCATCGGTCCGCAACGCTTCTGGCTCGTGGGCGCCGCGACCGACGTGACCCTCCAGAAACGCTATCAGCGGGACATGCAACGCGACCGCGACGAAGCCCTCGAGGCCTCGCGCGTGAAATCGCAGTTTCTGGCCAACATGAGCCACGAGATCCGCACGCCCATGAACGGAATCGTGGGCATGGCCAACCTGCTGATGGACACCTCCCTCGACGCCAACCAGCGCCGCATGGGAAAGGTGATCTGCGAAAGCGGCGACGCCTTGTTGGCCATCATCAACGACGTGCTCGACCTGTCCAAGATCGAGGCCGGCATGATGCGAATAGAAAACGAGCCGACCGACCTGCGCAAAATCGTCGACGACGTGGTCGCGCTGATGCAACCGCAGGCCAAGCACCGCGGCATTGAAATGCATGCGCCGACCATGGACCCGCGTATCCCCGATCGCGTCGTCGCCGACAGCCTGCGCCTGCGCCAAATCGTGACCAATCTTGTCGGCAATGCCGTCAAGTTCACCGAGCAAGGCCATGTGCAGGTGACGGTCGAAGTCATCGCGGAGAATAGCACATGCTGTCAGATCAAAGCGACCGTGACCGATACCGGCATTGGCATCTCTCCGGCGGAACAATCGCAACTTTTCGCCCCCTTTGTGCAAGTGGACGGGTCGCATTCCCGTCGCCATGGTGGCACCGGTCTGGGCCTCGCCATCTCCCGTCAATTGGTTGAGATGATGGGCGGCTCGATCGACTTCCACAGCGCGCCCGGAGAGGGCTCCTCCTTCTGGTTTGTTCTCAAACTGGCGAAGGCCGCCGCCCTGCCGGATATCGCTGGGTTAGCCCCCCGACCGGCGTCTCCGCCAACCACCGGCAATCGTCTGGATCCACGGGCAGCGCCCACCGCGCCTGCGTCGTCGTCAGCACCTCCGGCTGCCTGTGGCCGCAAGGTCCTGTTGGTTGAGGACAACCCGACCAATCAGATGGTCGCCTCGCTCCTGCTCGAGAAAATGGGCTTGCGCTACGTCGTCGCTGGCAACGGCGCCGAGGCACTGCAAAAAGGACCGGAGGGCCCGTATGCCGCCGTGCTGATGGACTGCCAGATGCCGGTCATGGATGGCTACACGACCACACAGCGCATTCGCGAAGGTGGGGTTCCCGGAATTCCAGCAGACATTCCCGTCATCGCCCTCACCGCCTACGCCATGAAGGGGGACAAGGAACGCTGCCTCGCGGTCGGGATGAACGACCACGTGACCAAACCCATTCGCTCCGACATCCTGCGCGACGTATTGCAACGCTGGCGCGTGATCGCCCCTACCCCACTCGTCCCCACTGCGGACGGGCAGGAAAACGGTCACGAGCCCTTGTTGGACGCGGAGCTTATGGCCGAGTATCGGGAGCTGCCCGGACAGACGCACGCGACCTTGCTGGAGGACTTGGTGCACAACTACTTCGTCACCATTGAGGAGCGCTTGGGCGAACTCCAGGAGCTACTCAGTCAACACCAGGCCGAGGCCGCGGCCCGTTGCGCCCACGCCATCGCCGGCAGTAGCGCCAACCTCGGTTCGCGCACGGTCCGCAGCGCGCTCATCGCGGTGGAAAAGGCCGCACTTGCGGCCGACTGGTCCCTCGCGGCCGATCGGCTCGTGCAAAGCATGGACCTCATCGCTCAACTCGAAGTGGAGGCCCGGCAATTATTCCCCGGTCTGAAAGCCGCGTGACCAGAAGGTCAGCGGGCCGCCGCACCCGCTTCGTAGCGCTCGATCCAAGCCCGGTGCCACGGCCCGTAATCCCCGGCCTCGATGTGAGCCCGCGCCTGACTCATGAGATCGAGATAAAAGTGCAGGTTGTGCAAGGTGAGCAGGGTGCCACCGAGCATCTCCTCGGCGATGATGAGGTGCCGCAAATACGCCCGCGAAAAGTTGCGGCAGGTGTAGTTCGCGAGCCCGTCCACAATCGGATTCGGATCATCGCGAAAGCGTTCGTTGCGCAAATTGATCGGGCCGTCCGGCGTGAAGACGAGGCCGTTGCGGGCAACGCGCGACGGCAGCACGCAGTCAAACATGTCCACCCCTAGCGCCACCATCTTGAGCAACTGCGGCGGGGTGCCGAGGCCCATGGTATAACGAGGCTTGTCGGTCGGCATGTGCGGCGTCGTCGCGCCCACCTGCTTGAGCATTTCCGGTTCCGGTTCACCGACACTCACGCCGCCGACCGCGTAGCCCGGCAGGTCGAGCGTGGCCAGCTGCTCCGCCGCCTCGCGCCGCAGGTCGTCGAAGGTCGAACCCTGCACGATGCCGAAGAGGTGATGCCGCTGCGCGAGAAATCCCGAATCGACCGCGATGTCGCGACACTGTTTCGCCCAACGAAAACTCCGCTCGACCGCCGCCGCGCAGGCGTCGCGTTCGCAGGGCCAGGGCGGGCATTCATCGATCACCATGGCGATGTCGCTGCCTAGATTGGTTTGGATCGCCATGACCTCCTTCGGGCCGAGAAAGAGCGTCTTTCCATCGAGGTGGCTCTGAAACTCGATGCCGTCGTCCTTGAGTTTGCGCAACTTGGCCAAGGAGAAGACCTGGAACCCGCCGCTGTCGGTCAGGATCGGTTTGTCCCACCCCATGAACTTGTGCAGTCCGCCCATCTCGGCGACCAATTCGCTACCGGGCCGCAGGTTGAGGTGGTAGGTGTTGCCGAGAATGATTTGCGCGCCGATCTCCCGCAGGTGCGCCGGGGTGAGGGCCTTCACGGTGCCTTGGGTGCCCACCGGCATAAAAATCGGTGTCTCCACGATCCCATGACGGGTGCGAAGCCGACCGCGGCGGGCGGCCGTGGCTGTGTCGGTGGTAATCAGGTCAAAGTGAGCGGGCATGGCGGCACCCACAGCCTACCCGGACGCTTGACCCCGGTGTCAATCCGCCAGCTAATGCTCGGCTACTCTCCCGCCCCGTGCTGCTCGTCATCGACAACTACGACTCCTTCACCTTCAACCTCGTCCAATATTTTGGCCAATTGGGCGTGGAGCAGCGTGTGTTTCGCAACGACGAGATCACGCCCGACGAGGCCCTCGCGCTTCAGCCCGACCGCGTGCTCATCTCCCCCGGCCCCTGCTCGCCGCGCGAAGCCGGCGTCTCGCTGGCCATGATCGCCGCCTTTGCCGGCAAAGTGCCCCTCTTCGGCGTATGCCTCGGCCACCAGTCCATCGGCCATCACTTCGGCGGCAACATCGTGCGGGCCGACCGGCTCATGCACGGCAAGACCTCGCCCATCACCCACACCGACACCGACGTGTTTGCCGGCCTGCCGCAGGGCTTTGCCGCGACCCGCTACCATTCCCTGCTCATCGAGCGCGCCACCCTGCCCGACTGCCTCGAAATCACGGCCGAGACCGCCGAGGGCGAGATCATGGGTATCCGCCACAAGTCCCTGCCGATCTGGGGCGTGCAATTCCACCCTGAGTCCATCGCCACCGAGGGGGGCATGAAGATTTTGGAGAACTTTCTGGCTCTGAACTGATCCCACTCCGCCGCCATGCGCTGTCCCAAATGCACTTCGATCGATGACAAGGTCATCGACTCCCGCATCAGCAAGGAGGGTAACACCATCCGTCGCCGTCGTGAATGCCTGGAATGCGGGCACCGCTTCAGCACCACGGAAACCCTCGTGCGCGAAGGCCTCTCCGTGATCAAACGCGACGGCCGCCGCGAGGACTTCGATCGGTCCAAGCTCGCCCGCGCCATCAACGCCGCCTGTCACAAACGCCCGATCGACGACGAGCAGATCGCCATGCTCATCGAGGACGTGATCGACGCGCTCGAAGCGCAGTTCGATGCCCACATCCCTTCGCGCCACATCGGTGACGCGGTCATGCAACGCCTCTCCCGCATCGACCAGGTCGCCTACGTGCGCTTCGCCAGCATCTACAAACAGTTTCGCGACGCCTCGGAATTTATCCACGAGATCAACGCCCTCGAGCCTCGCCCCAAGGCATGACGAAACCGCAGCGCGAAGACCTTCGTCGCCTCCATCACATCAACGCGATCTTTGCCCACGTCACCGGGCAAAACCTTTACCTCGCCGAGCAGATCAAGAGCGCGATCACCTTCAGCTTGGCCGAGTTTGAAGAGCAGACCCGCGAGCACCCCGAGTTCGCGGCCCGCTACGACGCCGCCTTCAACACCGCCGCCGCCAAACTGCTGGAGGAGTCCTTCAGCCACCTGCCTCGTCACGGCTTCTTTCACTGGGACGCCACCTCGACCGCAACCGCCGTCGAGCCGCTCTTCGCCCGCGCCGAACTCATGACCGGCCTCAAGCGCCTCGCGCCCTTTCGCGAGTCGACCCTGCTCGTCACCAACCTGCGCCCGGCGCTCCTGCCACCAGACAAACGCCAGACGCAAAAGCGCAAACAAGCCTACGCCGACGCCCTCGCCTTCATCCGCGAATTGGCCGCCGCCCGCACCGCCCCATCAGCCAACCTGAATCTCTTGTTTCTCTAAACGCAGCCGGCCAGTCTTTCCGCATGCCCACCCTGTTTGAAAAGATCATCGCCCGCGAAATCCCCGCGAAGATCGAACACGAGGACGAGCACTGCATCGTGATCCACGACATCCAACCGCAGGCACCCGTGCACGTGTTGGTGATTCCCAAGAAGCCGATTCCGCGCGTCGGCGAAGCGGCGGACGAAGACCAAGCCGTGCTCGGCCACCTGCTGCTCACCGCCCGCGACGTCGCCAAAAAACTTGCGCTCACCAACGGCTTCCGGGTCGTGATCAACAACGGCCCGGACGGCTGCGAGAGCGTCCCCCACCTGCACGTCCACCTGCTCGGCCAACGCCAGATGCAGTGGCCCCCGGGTTGAGCTGAGCGACGGTGTCGCCCCCTATGTCTTCCCCGGCTGACGACAACTCCACCTCTCGCCAGACCTCGACCGGCATCCTGCTGGCACTGGTCCTTATTGCCAGCATCTGGTGGTTTTTCGGGACCGCGTTCTACGATCGGGTGATCCCGTTCTACGACAGCCTCACTTACCAGGAAGGTTATCGAAACATCGCCTCCATCGCCCAAGCGGAAGGGATCTCAAGCGCGTTCACCCGGGCTTGGACCGAAAACGGTAACAACGTCATCCTGCACAAACTTTTCGCGGCGATCGCCGGCCCGGTCCTGCCGGAGCCCCGGGAGGGCATGTTCGTTTACCTCTTCGCGATTCATCTTCTGGCTGGTTGGTCACTGTTCTCAACCGTGCGGCGCCTGTGCCAAAGTCCCGCGCCCGCCTGCTGGGCCCTCGCCACGTGGCTGGCCACCGTTCCTTTTGGCCTGTTGCGCGATGGTATTGGGGACCAACGCCTGGATCTGGTGACCGGCGCGTTCTACCTGCTCATCGCAACCCAGGGCCTGCGCTGGTTGGAGCGCCCCACCGTCGGCACCGCCGCCATCACCGGACTCATCGCCGCCCTCGCCGCCCTGCATCGCCCGCTGCTGGTCCCAACCCTCGCGCTGGTCGGTCTGCTCCTCGCGGTCGTAGCGTTCGCACGACATCGCCAGCGCGCGAAACAATGGGGCCTGCAGGGTCTTGCCGCCGCCGCCCCCGTGCTGGTGCTCACCACCCCCTGGGTGCTGCGACACCTGTCAGCCCTGCAACACTACTACCTCGATTTTGGACCGGATGTCGCCAACGCCGCTTTCGCCGAGTCCGCCCGTTTCAATCTATCCGCCTTCGCCACCTCCTTCGGCTGGGCGGCCGGCGCGGTGCTGCTGCTCGGCATGGTTTTCAGTGTTCGCCTCCAGCCCCGCCCTCGTATCCAAGTCTTTGCGACGGTGCTGGCTCTCGGCGCCCTGCCCCTGCTCACCTTGGTCGCATTCCGCACCACCGGGAACGTCTTCGTGCAACAAACGAGCCTGTTCATCCCCGCGCTGCTGTTCGCCGCATTCCCGTCCTCGAAACCCAACGCGAAGGCGCACATCCGGATGGCAGGCGGGGCCCTCGCGCTGGTCATCGCGTTGCTGCCATTCCGCCTGCACCGCGCCCTGGCTCAGGAACGCCCGGGCGCGCGCGCCGAAATTGTCCACGTGGTGACGACGATCGCGGACCTCGACAGCGACGCGCGGGTCACCGGTTTCCATGACCTGCCCGCCAGTGTGGCGGCCATGATGCCCGTCGCACGGGCGGAAGGCCTGGCCTTGAGCGCCGGCTCGATGCCTTTTTACCCGCAGGACTTTGGTCTCTCCAGCGACGCGGCCGACGACGTTTCCAGTGAAGCCGCGCGCCAGGCCGTTCGCACGACCCTGCAGCGCCTCGCGCGGGAAAACGATTTCGTCCTGCTCCCCACGGCCGACACCGCTTTTCGACTCTGGGTCGGTTTGTATTCGCACCGGCTGCTGCCGCTCATTCGCGCGGAGCTCGAGCAGGATCCCGGTTTCGAGCACATCACTCGCGTGGGCCCGGTGAACGAAGTTTACTTCGACCTCTACCGGATCAAGTGAGCTCGTAACGACCGTCGGTGCGCTTCGCGAGACGGCGCTGGAGTTCCAGCATCATCAGCGCCGTGCTCACCTCGCTGATGCCCAGGCTGGTGAGACCGGTCAACTCATCCGGACTCAACTGCGCGCCGCCGGCGAAGCAGGCCATGACCCTTTCCTCCGTCGGTGACATCGGCGGGCCATCATCCACCGGCAACTCTCCCTGCCCGGGGATGGGCTGCGGTTTGAGCCCATCCAGAAAACTGAACTCGGCGAGGATATCATCCACGCACGTGACCAACGTCGCGCCATCGCGAATGAGTTGGTGGCAACCCGCGCTCGTCGGCTGGTCGATGCGTCCCGGCACCGCAAAAAGTTGCCGCCCCTGCTCTCCGGCGAAGCGCGCTGTGATCATCGAACCGCCGGCGACATCGGATTCGATCACCAGCACGCCCTGCGACATACCGGCGACAATGCGGTTGCGCATGGCAAAGGACTGTCGGTCGGCCCGGCGCCCAAACGGAAACTCGCTCACCACCGCGCCATTTGCCGCCGTCTTCCGGTAGAGGTCGAGATTCTCCGGCGGGTAGATAATGTCCATGCCGGTGCCGAGCACGCCAACGGTCGGGCCACCCGCCTCCAGCGCCCCTTCGTGCGCATGGGTATCGATGCCCCGGGCGAGCCCGCTGACGATGGTGAACCCGGCCCGCGTGAGCTCGGCCGCCAAGGTGCGCGCCACCTTCTGACCATAGAGCGTCGTCTTGCGGCTGCCCACGATCGCAAAGCCCGGCCGCTCAAACGTGTAATCTCCACGCTGATACAATCCGATCGGCGGATCATAGATCTCGCGCAGCGCCGCCGGATAATGCGCGTCCACGCAGGTCACAAACTTCGCCTTCGCCTTGGCGATGCGGGCCTCCTCCCGGGCCAGGTCAAAATGCTGCTCCCAGCCAGTGATGGTCGCGCTGGTTTTGGCGCCGACGCCCTTCACCTGTTCGAGCGATATGGCGCTGGCGGCGAGCACGGCGCAGGGGTCTTCGCCAAAAGCCTCCAAGAGACGTCGCAAGTTCACCGGCCCGATATTGGGCAGCGCGTTGAGCACCAAAAAGGCCTGATCTTTTGAAAGGCTCACGATCCGATCTCCTCGCGCAGAACACGATTCAGGTGCGCAATGATCTCAGTGGTGCACACAGCCACCTCGCCTCGTTCCCGCGCCAGCGATCGCGCCGCCAGCCCCTGCCAAACCACCGCTCGCGCCGCTGCCACCACGCGATCGTCCGGGTCGCCCGCCAGCAGTCCGCCAGTCAGTCCCGCCAGGATGTCGCCACTGCCACCGCGCGCGAGCACCGGCCCACCGTCGATGCCGTGATAATCCACGCCGTCGTGTCGAAGGCGCGTGATGGGGCCCTTCAACACGAACGTCGACCGGGCAGTGTCGACCGCCGACTCGATGCGCGCCCATTCGCCGGCGTGTGGCGTGAGGATTCGAGGCGCCGAGCCGAGCGCCACGAGTTCCGGCTGCAAGGCATCGGCATCCAGCACCAGCGGCACTTCCGCCCCGCGAATGAGTTCGGCCACCAGCGTCTGCGTCTCGGGTTCTCGACCCAATCCCGGCCCGATGACCATCGCTTGAGCGCGGCGGAGTTTGTCGCGAATCGCGAGTCCACTTTCCATCGCGATGCCACCATCGGGCGTTTCCGGGCACCCCATCCACATGGCCTCGGGCCACCGCGCCGCCATCGCCGGGGCGATCGATTCCGGCACACAAGCGGAGACCAATCCCGCGCCGCTGTGCAGTGCCGCCGCCACACTCATTGCCACCGCGCCCGGGTAGGATCGGGACCCGCCGACGATCACCACATGGCCAAAATGCCGTTTGTCCGAGCGGGCGGGACGGAGCCGGCGCAGAGGCGCCAGAACTTCGTGGGTCAGCACCCGTCGCTCCCCCGGCGAAGGATCATGGAAAAATCCGAGGTCCAGATAGCGCAGTCGTCCCGCATTGACGCAGTCGAGCAGCGGTGTCTTGAGGATGCCCGTCGCGTAGGTCACGTCGGCGCGAAATGCTCCCGAGTCGTCCAGCCCGCTCGGCAGATCGACCGCCGCCCTCACCGCCACGTCCACTTGCGACGCGGCATCGATCCAGGCCAAGGCAGGCCCGGGCAAGGGCGGGCGGAACTGAAAACCAAACACGCCATCGAGCACGGCAGCATACGCTCCATCAATTTGTTCGCGGCGCACCGGCCGCACCCGCCCCTGACCGCCGGCTTCCTGCAGTCTCCGCCACGCCGCTTGCGCCAGCGGACGCAATGGGGCCTGACCGAAAACAAATCCAACTTCGACCTGCCAACGGGAGTGGGGGGAGACCAACAGTTCCGCCGCGGCCAACATGGCGTCGCCGCCGTTGTGTCCTTTGCCCACCAGCAGCAAGAGTCGCCCTCCCCTCACCGACCTTCCGGCGACCTGCAAATCCTCGCGCAATGCCTCCGCGACGGCGCGGCCAGCCGCCTGCATGGCCGGCCATTCGCGGGTCTCGTCCCCGGCGAACAGCTCCCGTTCAAACGCCGCCGACGCGGCGCAATCCAAGATCGGGTGCGTGCCGGCGAGGTAGGTCATCCCTACTCTCCGCCGGGCGGACGGGGCACGGTGTTGAACTCCACCGGACTTGGCTTGGCCGGGGGCGGCGGCGCCTTGTCGGGATTGGCTTGGATGTAACGCTTGGCGCGTTGTTCCGCCGTTTCGGTGAAGAGGATGGGGCTGTTTTCCGGCCCATAACCCGGGATCGGCAAACGCGAGAACGCCGGGATGGCGCGGAAGTAATCGGCGTCCGGCAGACGGATGATTTCGAAGTGATCGCTGAAGCTCAGCGTCGCACTGTTCCACACCGCGATCTCGGTGCGGTCATCGGTCCAGAACGCCCATTCCCGGAGCCCGGCGAACAGGTCCTGCACGATCTCAATGCTCGGCTTGCCGCCCTGGCTGAGCGGATTATCGGCCGGCGGCTCGGGTGGCGGGCGCGGCCGTTCCACCGGGACTTCGGCGATCACCGACTCTGTCGGCTCCGACTCCTCCTGGCCACTTTCGAAAAACCACATCGTGAGCACCCCGAAGACAAAACCCAACAGCACCCACGAAGGGGTCTGCGACGGTTTGGTGGGGTTGTCGGAATCGTTTTCGAGACTCATGGCGAAGGGGGTTTCAAAATAGCCGCCACCGCCATCGCGGCGGTTTCAGTGTGGGACAGGGACACCAACACATGGGAACCCCCCACCTGTTGCAACAACGCCTGCCCCTGCGCGTCCAAACGCACCAGCGGTTCGTGGCGCGCGCCATGATAGACGGAGACGGACTTCCACCCGAGCTCCGCGCCGATGCCGGTGGTGAAGCACTTGCTCACGGCCTCCTTGGCCGCGAAACGGGCAGCGTAGTGCTTGTGCGGATGCTTCATCCCATCGCAATACGCTCGCTCTTCGTCGGTAAACACGCGGCTGAGGAAACGCTCACCCTGCCGCTCCAACACGCCGCGGATTCGGTCGACTTCGATGAGGTCGCAGCCGAGGCCGAGGAGAATGCCACCTGGGGGAAGGTCGATCATGGGACTGCCCACGGAATACACAGAACCGGCGGAAGAAAAACCGATTTTCCGGGTTTTCCGGCACGGCGCCGATCGCCGCCCGTTCAGGTGTTCAGTCGCGTGCGCATCTCCCGCACGGCTTCATCGATACCGGTAAAAAGCGCGCGGCTGATGATACTGTGGCCGATGTTGCACTCGTGCAGGTGCGGCAGCCTGCGCATCTCGGCGACGTTGACGTAGTTGATGCCGTGGCCGGCGTTGACCGTCAGGCCCAGCGCGTGCGCCTGCTCGGCGCCGCGCACCAGGCGCGTCCATTCGGCGGTGCGCCGATCCTCCACGTAGTAAGCGTTCGCCCAAGAACCGGTGTGCAACTCGATGCAGGGCGCACCGAGTTCGGCCGCGAGCGCGATCTGCGGTTCGTCGGGATCGATGAATAGGCTCACCGTCACACCGATTTCGCCCATGGCATCAATGATCGCCTTCACGCGGTCGCGTTGACCGACCACATCGAGCCCCCCCTCGGTGGTGATTTCGGCCCGGTTCTCCGGCACCAGGCAAACCGAGTCGGGCTTCAGCTTGCGCGCGATTTCGGTCATCTCCGCGGTGCAGGCCATCTCAAGATTGAGCCGCGTGGCGATCGCCTCCCGGAGCCGCCAGACATCGGCATCGATGATGTGCCGACGGTCTTCGCGCAAATGCACCGTGATGCCGTCGGCGCCGGATCGCTCGGCCTGGACGGCCAGGGCGACGGGATCGGGTTCGACGGCAGGTTCCGCCCCGGCCGGCACCGCCCGATAACGGGCCTGCCGCACGGTGGCGCAGTGATCGATGTTGAGACCGAGGAGAATCATGGCGGACAAGCAGTGAGGTGATAACGGACGCTCCCCGCAAGATTGCACCCCTTCCGGCTTTCCTGAGGCGGAGTAAAGCGCCTTGATGCTTCCCCATGCCGCCGCCCGCCAAACGCGAGAACCTCCTCGTCAACCTTCTCTTCAACATCGCCGTGCCGTCGCTGTTGCTCGCCAAAGCCAGCACACCGGATCGGCTGGGGCCAGTCTGGGGTCTCGTCATCGCCCTCGCTTTCCCGCTCGGCTACGGCATCTGGGATTTCGTCCAGCGCAAGCAGGCCAACTTCATCTCCATCCTGGGCTTCGCCAGCGTGCTCCTCACCGGTGGACTCGGCCTGACTGAAGCCGACCGCTTCTGGTTTGCGGTGAAAGAGGCCACGGTGCCAGGGCTCATCGGTCTCGCGGTGTGGGCCTCGATGTTCACGTCGCGTCCCTTGGTGCGCCAATTCATGTTCAACGATCAGGTGCTCGATGTGGGCAAAATTGAAACCGCGCTGGCGGAGCGCGACCGCCAAGCCGAGTTCGACGCCCTACTCAAGTCGTCCACCTATCTGCTGGTCCTGTCCTTCATCCTTAGCTCCATCCTCAACTTCGTGCTCGCGCGGTGGTTGCTGCAAAGCCCAACCGGCACCCCGGAGTTCAACGCCGAGCTGGGTAAGATGAACGCGCTGAGTTGGCCCGTGATCGTGGTGCCCACCATGGTCATCACGATGTTCGCGCTGTGGCGTCTCGTCACCGGCATCACCCGCCTGACCGACCTCAAGTTCGAGGAGATGCTGCACGCCGAGCACCAAAAGTGATGCGCACCAAAAAAAAGAGTAAGTGTGCGGCACCATTCTGCTTTCACGACCGCATGTAATTTGAATCAACTTTCTCATGCTCCGACGTTCCTTCTCGTCCCGCCGCGCGTTCACCCTCGTCGAAATCATGATTGTCGTCGTCATCATCGGCCTGCTGGCCGCGATGGCTATTCCGGCATTTTCCCGGGTGCGCGAAAAGTCGCGCCACACCACGCTCGCCAACGACATCCGGGCCTTTGCCGCCGCTTTTGACACGTATGCGCTGGAGAACGGAGGCTTCCCCCCGGACGTGGGCATCGGCGTGCTCCCGCCTGAGATGCTGAATGGCAACAGCACGCTCGACCGCGACGCCTTTACCGCCACCACCCCGATTGGCGGCAGCTACGATTGGGATTATAACGCCTTCGGGATCCACGCGGCCGTATCGGTCGCCGATGCAACGATCTCAACGGAGGAACTCACCCGCTTCGACGCCGAGTTCGACGACGGCGACCTGACCACCGGCCTGTTTCGCGGCAACACCGGACGCTACTCCTACATCCTGCAGATGTGAGGTTTGCATTGCGGAGCTGCGCTATCGGCCCAGCCAGCGGAACAGCTCCAAGCGCAGGTCGGCCACATCCCATTGTTTGGGGCGCACCACCAAGCGATAGCTGACTTCCCACACTTCGCCCGGTTCCAGTTGCACCGGCTGGTCACCCAGCAAGGCCGCCACGACTTCGCGACGATCGCGATCCACTTGCCACGCGTGCGGCCCCAAAGTGCTGCGCGGATCCGCGACCAGCCCAATCGATCCCGGATGCCGGGCCGACGGATAAAGCTCCGTGCCAAAACCCCCGGCCAACACCAACCCGGCCGAGGGCTCGGTTTCATCATACCGACCAACGAGCGGAACCTCGACGAGGTCCAGCGGCTCGTTCCCACCGGCCAACGGCAGGTGCAACCCGGCCCGAAGGTCGGGCCCGTCTGCCAACCAGGCTCCCACCTCTCCGGCCGTGAAATGACCGGTCCAGTCGACCGTGTATTTGCCGTTGCGACCCACCGCGGAAAAAACGAGGTCGCGATACTCGGCCAGGTCGCGCCGCCCAGTCGGGTGCACATAGTCAATGCGCTGGCGCACGACCGCGCCGCCGTCGGGCAGCACCTCCACCCGCGGCGCCGTCCACTCCACCTGCGGCACGGCATCGTTGATCCGCGGCCAACCAAATCGTGCGCCCGGCTCCCGCAACAAAGGCGCACCACCCGGGATGCGCAGGTGGGTCAAAGTCGGCGCCGCAACCGACGCGGCATCGAAGGCCACGCGCCAAACCCAATTACCGTCTTCGCGCCAACCGATCTGGGTGTCGTCCTGTTGGAGTTGTCCGGCCATCGCGATGAGATCGCACAAAAAACCGCCGCGGGCAAACCGCGGCGGTGAGAGAATGGCAATCGGAGTGGAGGTCCCAGCTCAGCTCGCCGGCACGTCGCGCGGCACCGGACCCACGTAGATCTGGCGCGGGCGATTGATCTTCGACTTCGGATTGGACGCGACCTCGTGCCATTGCGCGATCCAGCCCGGCATGCGACCGATGGCGAACATCACGGTGAACATTTCCACCGGGATCTTGAGCGCGTTCATGATGAGGCCGGAGTAGAAATCGACGTTCGGGTAGAGCTTGCGCGAGATGAAGTAGTCGTCGTTCAAGGCCGCCTGTTCGAGGTGACGGGCAATGTCGAGCAGCGGGTCATCGGTGATACCGAGGCTCTCGAGCGCCTTGTCGAAGCTGCCTTTGATGATCTTGGCGCGCGGGTCGTAGTTCTTGTAGACGCGGTGACCGAAGCCCATGAGGCGGGTTTTGCCGTTCTTGGCATCTTCGATGAACTTGGAGCCGTCGTCGCCCGCGGCGTGGATGGCATTGAGCATCTCCAACACGGCCTGATTGGCGCCGCCGTGGAGGGGGCCCCAGAGCGCGTTCACACCGGCAGCGGCCGAGGCGAAGAGGTTGGCGCCGGCGGAAGCAACCATGCGCACGGTCGAAGTGGAGCAGTTTTGCTCGTGCTCGGCATGGAGGAGCAGGAAGAGGTTGATGGCGTGGGCGACTTCAGGGGTGGCGACATACTCGTCGTAGGGCACCGTGAACATGAGGTGCAGGAAGTTCTCAGCGTAACCGAGATCCTTGCGCGGGTAATTCAGCGGCAGACCGTTGTTCACCCGGTATGTGTGGGCGGCAATGGTGCGGACTTTGGAGAGAGCGATAGCCGCGGCTTCGTCGAAATGCTCGAGGTCCCGCTTGTGGTTGTTGGAAGCGATGTGCGGGTAGTAGGCGCCCAGCGCGTTGAGCGACGATGAAAGCACCGCCATCGGGTGGGCATCGCGCGGGAAATTCTGAATGAAGCGCTCCATCCCGGCGCGCAGCGGTGCCTGCTCGGTCAACGCGGCGGAGAAACGGGCGCGTTGCTCCGGCGTGGGCAGTTCGCCGTAGATGACGAGGTAGGCGACGTCGACGAACTTGCAGTGCTCGGAGAGCTGCTCGATCGGGTAACCGCGGTAGCGCAGGATGCCCTTTTCGCCGTCGATGTAAGTGATTTCGCTCTGGCACGAGCCGGTGTTGCCGAAGCCTTCATCGTAGGTGATGTAGCCGGTCGTGGCGCGCAATTTGCGCACGTCGACCGCCTTCTCACCCTCCGAGCCCACGATTACGGGCAGTTCGAGCTCCTGGTCGTCAATCTTGAGGGTCGCGGTCTTCTCCATAAGGCGGAAAACGAAAAGCATCTTCCGCCTCCTTGCAAAGCAAAGACCGAACCAAAGTTGCGTCATTCGGGCAACATTAGGCAGCCCGTTGCGAGAATTAAGCTCAGCGAATCACCCGACGCGCTCAGGAAACCGCGAACGCGCCCGCCACCGTCGCAAAGTTGCGGTAAATCTGCAGCCCCTTCGCCTGGCTCTTTTCCGGGTGAAACTGGGTGGCAAAACAGTTGCCGCGGGCAATCGCCGCCGTGAACGGGCCGGCATAGTCCGCCTGCGCGAGCACCAGGCTCGAATCCGCCGGCACGCAGTGGAAGCTGTGCACGAAGTAGAACGATTCACCTTCCTCGGCCAAATCGACTCGCAGCGGGGACTCGGGCTGCGTGAACCGCACGGTGTTCCAACCCATGTGCGGCACCTTGAACTCCGGCGGCAGACGGAAGCGCTTCACTTCGCCCGGGAAGACCCCGAGGCCCTCGATGCCGCCTTCCTCCGAACGTTCAAAGAGTGCCTGCATGCCCAGGCACACACCGAGGAACGGACGGTCGGCCGCGATCCACTCCCGCACGGCATCGGCCAAACCGGTCGCGCGCAGGGAGGCTACGCAGTCCCGCAAAGCACCGACGCCCGGCAGGACCAGGCCCGTGGCGTTGGCGGCAGCGAGTTCGGCCGGGGTGCGGATCACCTGTGGCGCAGCGCCCACCGCCTCGAGGGCCTTGGTGACACTGCGCAGGTTGCAGATACCGTTGTCGACGACAGCGATCATGGTCGGATTCCAATCGCTGAGCGTTTAGATCAGGCCCTTGGTCGACGGCAGGCTGTCGGCCGCGCGCGGATCAATCGACGTCGCAATATCGAGCGCGCGGGCGAGGCCCTTGAAGATGGCTTCGGCGACGTGGTGCGGTTCTTCGCCGTAAATCAGCTGCACATGCAGGTTGGCGCCCAGCGCGTTGCTGAAGGCGCGGCAAAATTCCTTCACCAGCACGATGTTGAAGTCGCGCACAAACATGGTGGGCGCCTCCGCACTGTAAACGAGGTGCGGGCGGCCGCCGATGTCGACGACCACGCGAGCCAGCGATTCGTCCATTGGCAGCAGGAAAAAGCCGTAGCGCCGGATGCCTTTCTTGTCCCCCAGCGCCTGCTTGAGCGCGTCGCCGAGCACCAGGCCGACGTCCTCCACCGTGTGGTGATAATCGACGTCCACATCGCCGTCGCAGCGGATCTTCAAATCGAAGAGGCCGTGCTTTGCGAACAGCGTGAGCATGTGGTCGAAAAACGGCACGCCGGTGGCCACCTCGGCCACGCCGGTGCCATCGACGGCGAAGGTGAGCTCGATGTCGGTTTCCGCGGTTTTGCGCGATACGGTTACGGTGCGTTGGTCAGCCATGCTTGAATTGCTTCATCGACGGCGAGCATCTCGTCGTCGGTGCCGACGCTGATTCGCAGGAAGGATGCGGTCAAGGCGTGGCTCGGGAAGGCGCGGACGAGGATTTTGCGCGTCTGCAGGAACTTAAAAAGCGACGCCGCGACTTCGGGTCCGGCTTCGCCGGCACCGTTGCGCGGCTCGACAAAAAGGAAATTGGTCGCCGACCGGTAGATGAACCAATCGCGCTCCGCCCACTCCATCGCCCAGTGGTCACGCGTGCGTTTGATCTTACCGATGATGGCGGCGTAATAAGAAGCGTCGGCCAGCGCCGCCGCCGCCGCGACCTGGGAGAGGCGGTTGACGTTGTAACTGTCCCGCACGCGATCGAGCAGCCCGATCGTCTCCGCCGCGGCGAGGGCGTAACCCACGCGCAGGCCGGCGAGCGCGTGCGCTTTGGAGAGCGTGCGCACGACGACGAGGTTGGGATACTCAGCGAGAAGCGACACCGCATTCTCCTCCGCAAACGGCGCATAGGCTTCATCGACCACCAGCATGCCGGGGAAGGCATCGAGCACCTCGCGCAATTCCGCGTTGCTAAAGCCGACGCCGGTCGGCGCGTTGGGTGAAGTGAGGAAGAAGGCTTTTGCTCCGGACTGGGCGAGGCGAGCGACCGGAAGGCGCATGCTGCGGTCAAACTCGATCACCTCGTTGCCGCCGTCCTGGATCGCGATCAGCACCGGGTAGAGGGAGTAGCTCGGCAGCGTGAAACCCGTCGACTCCCCGGCCCCGCCAAAGACGCGCACGAGAAGGTTGAGAATGTCATCGGACCCGTTGCCCACGATGACCTGCTCTGGCGCGACGCCGTGCAGTTTCGCGATCTGGGCCCGCAACGGCGCACTGGTCGGACTCGGGTAGAGGCGCAGCTTCGCGCCGCCATCGCTCAGTTCCGCCGCGATCGCCTCGGCCACGCGGGGGCTCGGCGGGTAGGGGCACTCATTGGTGTTGAGCTTGATCCAGCCCGCCTCGGTCGGCTGCAGGCCCGGCGTGTAGGCATGCAAAGCCGGCACGTGTGGTCGGGCGAGTTCGGAAGGCGTGGACATGGTGGCGAAAGGAGATACGGCGCAGGCGCGGCCTCGCTCAAGGTGTGGCCCTACTCGACGCGCATGGTCGCACTGCGACCGTGGGCGTCGAGCTGCTCCATCTTGGCAAAGGCGGCAACCACCTTGGCGCCGGCGGCGATCGACTGCTCGTCGTAACGGATGATGCTGGTGCGGCGCAGGAAATCGGCCACTCGAAGACCGCTGAAGAAACGTCCGGCACGACCCGTCGGCAGCACGTGACTCGGACCGGCGGTGAAGTCACCCAGCGCCGTCGCGGTGAGGTTGCCGATCATCATGGCGCCGGCGGTCGTGATCGTCCGCTCAAGCTTCTTGGCGGTCGCGGGCTTGACCAACAACTCAAGGTGTTCCGGCGCGACGTAGTTGGCGACCTCTGTCATCGCTTCGGGCGAGTCCGCGACAACGGTCAGGAAACCGGCATCGAGCACCCGCTCGGCTTTGACATTGCGGCCGAGCGACGGGAGCTGGGCCTGCACTGCGGCGTGAATGGCATCCGCGATCGCACGGGTCTTGGTCACAAGGTAGATCTTCTCGCGACCGGAACCATGTTCGGCCTGCGCCAGCAGATCGGCGGCCGCGAAGTCGACGCGCGCCGATTCGTCGGCGATGACCATGACCTCGCTGGGGCCCGGGAGACTATCGACGCCCACGGTGCCAAAAACCTGACGCTTGGCTTCGCAGGTGTAGGCGTTGCCGGGCCCATAAACTTTGTCGACCGCGGGAATCGTTTTGGTGCCGTAGGCCATGGCCCCAATCGCATGCACGCCGCCAATGCGATACACCTCGTCGACGCCGATCAGGTGCAGCGCAGCCAGCAGTCCGTCGGCCACCTTCCCTTTGGCGTTGGAGGGGGTGAACACTGCGATCTCGGGACATCCCGCGATCTTCGCGAGGCTTGCGGTCATGAGCACGGTCGACACGAGCGGCACTTCACCACCCGGGACATAGAGGCCGACACGGCGAATCGGATGATGACGCTCCCCCACCTCGGCGCCCTGCGCGTTGGTGCTGGTCCAATTCTGCGGCAGGCCCTGCTGGTTGTAGGCCCGGATGTTGGCGAGCGCCGCCTTCATCGCCTTCAGCTGGTCGGCGGGCAGGCGTTTGACGGCAGCGGCAAGTTGCGCCGGGCGCACGCGGAATTGACTCGGCTTGAGCGAGGCACCGTCGAAGCGATGCGCGTAGTCGGCCACAGCGGCGTCACCGCGTTCCCGCACATCGGCAAGGATCGCGGCCACGCTGTCTACGATCTCCGGCGGCACGACCGCACCGGCGCAAAAGGCGGCGAGGTCGCGACGAGCGGACTTGGAGGCAAAGTTGATCAGGCGCACGGTTGGAAGGAAACCGGTCAGCGTTAGCGCCGACGGCCACGACGGGCCAGCCGGAAAAAGCTCGAGCCGAAATCAGTTGGTCTTCGGCGCAACGGACGGCACGCGGAAGAGGTCGGCCGAAAACGTCTCGTTGATCGTCACTTTGTCGAAGACCACGCGAACCTGTGAACTGCCGCCGTCGGCCCGGCGGGAGATGGTGACCACCTCACCGGGAAAACGAATCCCTTGCACCATGGTCTCGCCCTCTTCGCGAATGATCGCGCCGTTGTCGGTTTCGCTCACGATGAGCTCGCCGGTCGCCGGATCGAAGAAGCGGTGGAAAACGATGCCGTAACCGTGGTCGAAGGAGAGCTGGTGCAGCTGCTGGCCGTCGCGCTCCACGAGTCCGCCGTCGGTCACTTTGCCGCCCTGCTTTTCCAAACCCGCAAAGAAGGCGAGGTTTTCCCAGGTATTGGCGCGGAGGCGACGAACCTGCGGGGTGTCGAGCAGGGACATGCGCCACTGCGAGGGGTTGGCCGGATTCTCCACCTTTTGCCAGGCTTCGTAGGTATCAAGTGCGGTCACTTCGGACTTTTCGTCCGTGCTGATGGCGATGCGTTGGTAGAAGGGTTTCGCGAAGATGATCTCAATCTCCGCGCGGTCGGTCTGCGGCTCTCCTTCGGCCGGTGTGACGGTGGACTCCAGCTGACCGTGGTAGTGCACCGATTTGACGCTGTTGAGAGCGGCATCACCGCCCAGATAGGCACGGGCCTTGGCAATCACCGCCGCAGAATCGGCCAAGGCTGGCAGGGCGGTGAGGGCAAGCAGGAGGGGAAGACGACGAAGGGAGTTCATGGTGCGCGAACGAGACAGGACGTTAGGGGAGCGCCGAAGATCAGTGATCGACGGCGGGATTGCAAGTGACGGGAAGCACCGTGGCGGCGCTCACTCCCATTCGATGGTCGCGGGCGGCTTCGAACTGATGTCCAACACCACGCGGGAGACCTCGCGCACCTCGTTGGTGATGCGGTTGGAAATGCGTTGGAGCAGATCGTAAGGCAGGCGCGACCAGTCGGCGGTCATGGCATCGATGCTTTCCACGACGCGGACCGCGATCACCCACGAATAGTTCCGTTCGTCGCCAATGACGCCGACCGACTTCACCGGCAGGAAGACGCAGAACGACTGCCAGGTTTTCCAGTAAAGTTCGGTCCGCTTCATCTCCTCGATGAGAATGGCATCCGATTCGCGGAGCACTTCGAGTTTGTCCTTCGTGATGGCGCCGAGCACGCGAACTCCAAGACCCGGACCCGGGAAGGGTTGACGCCACACCACCTCGCGCGGCAGGCCGAGCGCAGCGCCGACGGCGCGGACCTCGTCCTTGAAGAGTTCGCGCAGCGGCTCGAGCAACTTGAGTTTCATGCGCTCCGGCAAACCGCCGACGTTGTGATGGCTCTTGATCAGAGCCGCCGGGTTGTTGCCGATGGCGACCGACTCGATGACGTCCGGATAGAGCGTGCCCTGCGCCAGGTAGTCGGCGTGACCGATCGACTTGAGCGACTTCTCGAAAACCTCGACGAAGGTGCGGCCGATGATCTTGCGCTTCTGCTCGGGCTCCTCGACGCCCTTCAGGCGGCGCAGAAAGAGCTTCGAAGCGTCAACCACGCGCAGATCGATGTGGAAGTGGTCGCCATAGAGCTTTTCCACCGCCTCGCGCTCGCCCTTGCGCAGCAGACCGTTGTCGACGAAGACACAGGTGAGCTGCTTGCCGATGGCCTTGTGTATCAGCGCGGCCGCTACAGAGGAGTCAACCCCACCGGAGAGGCCGAGAATGACCCGGGACTTGCCAACGGTTTTCCGGATCTCCTTCACGGAATGCTTGATGTAATCCTTGGTGGTCCAGTCCTGGGCCGCACCACAGACATTCACGAGGTAGTTGCGGATGACGTCCACGCCGCGCTCGGTGTGGAAAACCTCCGGGTGAAACTGGATGCCGTAGAAGTCGCGCTTGCGGTCTTCAATGACGGCAAACGGCGAGTTGTCCGTCGTGCCGATGGGGGCGAAACCGGGGGGTAATTCGGTGACCTTGTCGCCGTGGGAATTCCAGACCCGCAGTTTGCGCGGCAGCTTGCGGAAGAGGCGGCCGGGTTTGGTGATGGTGAGGGTGCCGTGGCCAAACTCACGCTCTTTGCTCTTGGCCACTTTGCCGCCGAGCATCTTGCCCATGAGTTGCAGACCGTAACAGATGCCGAGCACCGGCACGCCCATTTCAAAAACGGCTTTGTCGGGAATCGGCGCATCCTTGGCGAAAACGCTGTTGGGGCCGCCGGACAGGATGATGCCGATGACACCGTCCTTCTTCAGCTCCTCAGCTGAGGTCGTGTAGTGGTAGATCTTGGAGTAGACCTCGCACTCACGAATGCGACGCGCAATGACCTGCGTGTATTGGGAACCGAAATCGAGGACGGCAATCGTCTGAGCCATGGGGGAGCAAAAGCACCCGTTATGCCGGAATCAAGAGGCGAAGCACCGTGAACGGGTTTTCGTGCCTTCGTCTAGAACCGAAGACGGCCGTTTTCATGGCCGCAACGCGGGCAGACCGCGGCGTCCACCCTACCCCGGGTCGAATACACCTCGTCGCAGCGCACGCAGTGAAAGATCGTCTTGCGCTTCTCTGCCTCAAAACGAGCGTGATCCCGCCGATCATAATAGATCCACAAACCGAGAAAAAACGCCGCGAGCCCGAGACAGTAGACGACAGCGGCGGTGGTGAGATCGATCATGAGTCGACGAGCGTGTGCACGCAGAGGGCACCGGGACAAAGCAAAACGCCGTTCCGCGCAAGCGGAACGGCGTCGAAAGATTCGGAGCGAGTCGGACGCTTAGTCCTTCTTCTCTTCTTCGGTAGCCGGAGCCTCGGCGGCCTCAGCCTCGGCGGCGGGCGCCTCTTCGGCCGCCGGAGCAGCCTCTTCCACCGCGGCCGGAGCCGGAGCGGCTTCCTGCTTCGCCTTGGCGGCCTTCTTCTTCGGCTTCTTGTAACCCGGATCGTCGGCCTTCACGAATTCGATGAGGGCCATCTCGGCCGCGTCGCCGATACGGGCGCCGAGCTTGTAGATGCGGGTGTAGCCGCCCGGACGATTGAGGAACTCCGAGACCTTGTCGTCGAAGAGCAGGTTGATCGCGGCGGTGTCGCGCACATCGCGGAGAGCGAGACGGCGCAGGTGCAACTTATCCTTCTGCTCGGTCTTGGCGTGAGCCTTCTTGGCCTTGGTGACGACCTTCTCAATGAAGGGACGCAGGGCCTTGGCCTTGGTCAGGGTCGTCTTAATCCGACCATGGGTGATCAGGGAGACGGACATGTTGGACAACATGGCCGCGCGGTGCTCGCGGGTAACGCCGAGGGACTGGCGATGAATTTTGTGACGCATTGTGGTGTGGTTTGGTGGTGGGTGATCTCCGATCGGCTACCGGGCTGCAGCGTTGAGCGGCACGGCGGCGCGAAGACCAAGGGATTTTCGATTCTGGATTCTCGAATTTCGATTCGGATTCTCGACCGCCGCAGCAATCGAAAATCCGAATTCAAAAATCCAAAAGACCTTAGATTTCCTTCTTCGAATCGAGAAGACGCTCGTCGAACTTCATGCCGAGCGAAAGACCGAGGGCCTCGAGCTTCTCCTTGATTTCGTTGAGCGACTTCTTGCCGAAGTTGCGATACTTGAGCATCTCCTGCTCGGTCTTCATGGCGAGTTCGCCGACCGTGGTGATGTTCGCGTTGTTCAAGCAATTGGCCGCGCGGACGGAGAGCTCGATCTCGTTGACCGACATGTTGAGGAGTTTGCGGAGCTTGTTCTGCTCCTCGCTGACCTCGGACTGCTGGTTGTCGAATTCGTAGGCCTCTTCCGACACACGGTCGAACACGTCGAGGTGGTGCTTGAGGATGGAGCCGGCCTGCTTCAGGGCATCGTCCGGGGAAATGCGACCATCGGTCCAGATCTCGAGGATGAGCTTGTCGTAGTCCGTGATCTGACCCACGCGGGTGTTCTCCACGGCATACTTGACGAGCTTGACCGGCGAGAAGAGCGAATCGATCGGGATGACACCGATGGCCTGTTCTTCCTTTTTGTTGAGCTCGCCCGGGCAATAACCGCGACCGGTCTTGACGGTGATTTCGGCCTCAAAGGTCTGGGCCTTGTCGATGGTGCAGATGACCTGTTCCGGATTGACGATGGTGATGTTGGCGTCGGCCTGGATGTCGGCGGCGGTCACAGGACCTTCACGATCCACCTTGATGGACAGCACGACCTCGTCGCGGTTGGCGGTCGAGACGATCAACACCTTCTTGAGGTTGAGCACGATGTCGGTGACGTCCTCGACGATGCCGTCGACGCTCTGGAACTCGTGGTTGACACCCTCAATCTTGATCGAGGCGATGGCGGCACCCTCGATGGAGCTGAGGAGCACGCGGCGGAGGGAGTTGCCGATCGTATGGCCATAACCGGCCTCGAAAGGCTCGGCGATGAACTTGCCGTAGGTGGCGGTGGAGCCTTCCTCCACCTTCGTGAGCTTGTTGGGGAGTTCGAACTTACCGAGGCGTTTTGGCATGATATTGATGGAGAAGTTTTAAAACAAAGAGTGAGGTTTAGGCGGAGCGGCTGGATTTCTTCAATACCAACCTGCTCCCCCAACCAAGCGGGCAGCGCCGATCAGAAGCGCGAGTAGAACTCAACGATGAGCTGCTCGTTGATGTCCTGGGTCATTTCTTCACGGGTCGGCAGGCGATTGACGACACCGGTGTAGGTCTCGGGGTTGAGCGTGAGCCAGCCCGGGACGTTGCGAGCGCGGGTCTCTTCCAGATTGCGGGTGGCGATCTGGCGGGAGGTCGGCGTGTCCTTGATCATCACCTCATCGCCGGCGACGACGGTGTAGGAGGAGATGTCGACCTTGCGACCGTTGACGCGCACGTGGCCGTGGTTGACCAGCTGACGGGCGGCGGCACGGGTCTTGGCGAAGCCGAGCGAGTAGACGGTGCTGTCGAGGCGGGTTTCGAGGAGCTGCAGGAAGCGCTCACCGGTAACGCCCTTCTCGCGCTTGGCCTTCTCAAAGGTGCGGCGGAACTGGCGCTCGAGGAGGCCGTAGACGTAACGCAGCTTCTGCTTCTCATCGAGGCCGATCGCGTATTCCGACTTTTTGCGGCGGAGACGGGGACCGTGCTGGCCGGGCGGGTAGGAACGCTTCTCGTAGGCCTTGGTGGCGCCAAACAGCGGCTGGCCGAAGCGGCGGCTGAGGCGGGTGGTGGGTCCGATGTAACGAGCCATGGGATGTTATCCTTATTTATTGAAATGGATTGAGTTGCGCGGTGCTCGCTTAGACGCGGCGACGCTTGCGGGGGCGGCAGCCGTTGTGCGGGACCGGGGTGACGTCGATGATGGAGGTCACCTCGAGGCCGATCGCCTGGATGGCGCGCACGGCGGAATCACGACCGAGGCCGGGACCGGACACTTTGATCACGACGTCCTTGAGACCGTGAGCCATGGCGGCGCGGGCGGCGTCCTGGGCGACGATCTGGGCGGCGTAGGCAGTGGACTTGCGGGAACCGCGGAAGTTGCACTTGCCGGCGCTGGACCAGGAGATCACGGCGCCCTTCGGATCGGTGATCGAAACGATGGTGTTGTTGAAGGAAGCGAGGACGGAAACGACACCGGAGGTGATGTTCTTCGAGCCCTTGGCCTTGCGGATTTTGACCGCGCCCAACTCTTCCTTGAGGAGGTCTTCAGCGGTGGGCTGCTTCGGCACGCCACCGACGAGCTCGACCTTCTTTTCAGCGGGAGCCTCGGCAGCACCTTCCGGCGCGGCACCCTCGGGAGCGGCGGCGGCGGGCTTGGTTTCGTTTTCGGGTTGGGATTTCTCTTCGGCCATGACGGTGAGGGAAAAGGATTATTTCTTGGTGACACCGACCGTGCGACGCGGGCCCTTGCGGGTGCGGCTGTTGGTCTTGGTGCGTTGACCGCGAACCGGGAGGCTGCGGCGATGACGGAGACCACGGTAGCAACCGATGGCCTGGAGACGCTTGAGGTTACCGGTGATCTCACGGCGCAGATCGCCTTCGACGACCCACTTGTGCTCGGTGATCACATTGAGGATCTGATTGAGCTGTTCCTCATTCAGATCGTTGGCGCGCATGTCCGGATCGAGTCCGGTTTCCTGCACGATCAGGTCGGCCCGCTGAGGACCGATACCGTAAATGTAGCGAAGGGCGTAGGAGAGCTTCTTCTTCGCGGGAATGTCGACGCCAAGGAGACGAGGCATGATGGAAGGAGTTGGGTGTTGGAGGGAAGTTTAGTGTGTGAGAAAAGGCAGGGCGGCTCAGGCCAGGAGGGCGTGAACCGTCGGAGACGAATCAAGGTTCGGGATTGTGAGGATCTCAGGGCCTTGTTCGGTGGTGAGCACCGTGTGTTCGAAGTGAGCGGAGTCGGAATTATCGACGGTGGAAATCGTCCAGCCGTCGCGCAGGGTCTTGGTGCGCCAGTTGCCGACGTTGACCATCGGCTCGATGGCGAGGGTCATGCCGGGACGGATGACCTCACCTTTGCCGCGGCGGCCAAAGTTCGGAATCTGGGGTTCCTCGTGCATCGAGACCCCCACCCCGTGGCCAACCATGTCGCGCACGACACTGAAGCCGTTGCGCTCAACGTGGTTTTGCACCGCAAAGGAGATGTCGCCGATCCGATTGCCGACCGTGGCTTGGGCAATGCCGAGCCGGAGGGCTTCTTCGGTGACGCGTAGCAGTTTCTGGCGCTGCTTGGAGATGGCTCCAACCGGCACGGTGATGGCGTTGTCGCCAATGTAGCCCTGGTATTCCACCACCACGTCGAGCGCGATGATGTCACCGTCGGCCAACACCCGTTTCATGCTGCCGATGCCGTGAACAACTTCGTCGTTCACCGACAGGCAGGTGTAAGCAGGAAATCGGCGCGAGCCGATCTGGTAGCCGTAACAGGCACTGCGAGCGCCGAGCTTCGTCATGAGCTCACGGCCAATTTGGTCCAAGTCGTAGGTGGTGATCCCGGGCGCGACATGCTCTTTTAAGGTGTAGAGCACCGTCGCGGCAATCGCACTCGCCTCACGCATCTTTTCGATGGCAGGTCCATTTTTGATCGGAATAGCCATCAGGCGGCGAGGAGTTGGGTGGCATCGATCAGGTCGATGCCTTGGGTGCGATAATGCTCGACGAGTTCGGAAGCCGAGTGCGCATCCCAAGCACAAGCTGTGAGGGATGAACCGCGAGTCTCGAGCCACTCGTCGAATACTTTTGCTTGGAGCAACGTAGCCGGGAAGTCCGTGAGGACGAAGCCCGCATCGGGTTTGCGCGCCCAGAACCACCGACGCATGACGCCGAGCAGTTTGGTCTCGGGAAGGGGTTGCCCCTTTTCCCGGGCACGCTCAGCAGCTTGGCCGATGGGCGTGCGACGCGAAATCTCCTGCTGAATCAGTTCAGCAGCAGAGACGTGCTCGAAATTCAAAGAACGGGATCGTTCGGCCAGGGCCGGTGACGATGAACCAAGGACAAGGACCTTGGCCTTGGCGGGCATTCCGCCAAGCGAAAGGGGGCAGAACGTGGAGACCGCCGACGCCAAAGTAAAGTGCTATTTTTAGCCGCCGAACTGACGCCAAAGCCAGATGGCGAGACCGAGACCGAGCAGGGTGCACATGATCGTGACCAGCTTGGTCACCGCCTCGGCGCTGGCAGCATCACTCGTTGCACCAGCGCGGGTTTGACCGGCGGAGCGAGCGCGCACCCTCCCCTTCTTCAGGAAGCCGTCGTAGTGACGCTGAAGGAGGAAGGTTTCGATCTGACGCATCGTGTCGAGCACGACGCCCACGGTGATGAGCATGCCGGTGCCACCAAAGAAGATGGCAATGCGCTGCGGGACGTTGAGCTCGAAGAGGAGCACGTCCGGCAACACGGCGATAATGGTTAGGAAGATCGCGCCGGCGAGAGTCAGACGCGTCATGATGAAGTCGAGGAACTTGGCCGTCGGCTCACCGGGACGCACGCCCGGGATGTAACCACCGTATTTCTTCAGGTCGTCCGCGATCTGGATCGGCTTGAACATCACCGATACCCAGAAGTAGCTGAAGAAAAGGATGAGGAAACCGAAGCCGGCGTAGTAAACCCAGTGACCGCGCAACAGGTTGTTGGCGAACTCCACCAGGAAATCCCAGCCCACCGCGGCGCCCAGCTGCGACATGATCTGCTGCGGGAACATCAGAATGGCGCTGGCGAAGATCACCGGCATGACGCCGGAATAGTTCACCTTGAGCGGCATGAAGGAGCTCTGCCCGCCCATCACCTTGTTGCCGACCACGCGCTTGGCGTATTGGACCGGGATCTTCCGCTGCCCCTGCACGACCATGACAATACCCATGGTGACGGCGATAAAGAGACCGAACATGATCAGCCCCTGCGGCAGGCCCAGCGTCTGCACCCCAACCGGAGCGAAGAAGAGCTGATAGGTGGCCTGCGCGGCGCCCGGGATATCCGCCAAGATACCGACCGTGATCAAGAGCGACACACCGTTACCGATGCCGCGCTGGGTGATCTGCTCACCGAGCCACATCAGCAGCATGGTGCCGGCCGTCATGATGATCACCGAGGTAATGAGGAACCATACCTTGCTCACGATCACGATATCACCGTAGGCGTTGATGTCGTAACCAGAAAAGAGACGGGCAGGATTCTCCAGCGCGAGAATGAGCAGGGTGCCCTGCACCAGACAGATCAAGACCGTCGCATAGCGCGTGTATTGGGTCAGCTTCTGACGCCCCACATCGCCTTCCTGTTGGAGGCGGCTGAGCGCCGGAACCACCGCCGTCATGAGCTGGAAGATAATCGAGGCACTGATGTAGGGCATGATGCCCAGAGCGCCGATCGCCCCTTGCACGAGCGCACCACCCGTGAACATGTTGTAGAGTCCAACGAGCGCCCCACCACCTGCGGCCGTTTGATCGGCGAAGAACGCCTTGAGCGGCGCCGGATCGAGACCGGGCAGCGGCACGACGGCCGCCACGCGAGCGATGAACAGCAACGACAACGTATAGAAGATACGCTGGCGGAGCTCAGGAATCTTCAGCGAGTTCGTAAAGGCAGAGAGCACGGGGGATTTTTGAAATTTTCGATTTTGGATTCCCGATTTTCGATTCCCTCTTCCAACCCGTTTGCCGCTCACGCGGCCCGGTCGGAGATCGAGAATCGAAAATCAAAAATTCGGCGGAGCTTACTCCGCCACGATGGCTTCACCGCCGGCCGCTTCGATCTTGGCCTTGGCGGCAGCGGAGAACTTGCTCGCAGTGATCTTGAGCGCGCGGCTGATTTCGCCGTCGGCCAAAACCTTCACGTAAGTCTCACCAGCGCGGATGATGCCAGCCTTGGCGAGCACCTCAGCGTTGACCTCGGTGACGGAGTCGTCGAGGCGAGCGAGGTCGCCGACGTTCAGGACGGCCGGCTCGGTGCGGAAGTTGAATTGGTTGAAGCCGCGGTGCGGGAGACGACGGTAGAGGGGCATTTGGCCACCTTCAAAACCGATGCGGATGCCGCCGCCGGAGCGAGCCGTCTGGCCCTTACCGCCGCGACCGGAGGTCTTACCGTGGCCGCCGCCTTCGCCGCAGCCGACCCGTTTCCTGCGGTGCACAGCACCTTTAACGTTCTTCAGTTCGTGGAGTTTCATATCAGTTTCCTCAATGGACGCCCCGGCAGGCGTTCGCGCCGGCCGGGACTCGGATTAGTGGTTTGGAAGAGATCGGAAAAACGACGGATCAGGCGTCCGCACTCGCCTCGATGGGCGCGCGGAGGGCCTTGATGGTGTCGCGATTGCGGAGCTGCTTGAGCGCGTCGAAGGTGGCGTTGACCACGGCCTGGTGGTTGTTGGAACCGAGGGACTTGGTCAGCACGTTGTGGACGCCAGCGGCCTCGAGGACGGCGCGCACACCGCCACCGGCGATGAGGCCCGTGCCGGGGGTGGCCGGACGGATGAGAACCTTGCCACCGTCGGCGATGCCAAAGGCCTCGTGCGGGATGGTGTCGTTCTTGATCTCGACCTTGGTCATACGCTTGCGGGCGCCTTCGGTGCCCTTGCGAATGGCCTCGGGGACCTCGTTGGCTTTGCCGAGGGAAACGCCGACCTGGCCCTTGCCGTCGCCGACCACCACGAGGGCGGAGAAGCTGAAACGGCGACCACCTTTGACGACCTTGGCGCAGCGGTTGATGAAAACGACCTTCTCGAAAAGCTCGGGACCGTCGTCTTGGGACGGGGCGTTGTCGCGACCACCGCGACGACCGTCACGACGGGGACCACCCGGACCGCGGTTATGGCCACCGGGGCCACGACCGCCACCGGGACCACGATTCTGGCCGGCGGGAGAGTTGTTGGAAGGATTGGCGGAAGGAGTGCTCATGGCCATGTCGTGCTTAGAATTTCAGACCGCCTTCGCGGGCGGCGTCGGCGAACACCTTGACCTTGCCGTGGTAGCGGGCGCCGTTGCGGTCGAAGACCACATCGGAGAGACCGGCGGCGCTCGCCTTGGCGGCGAAGGCCTTGGCGAGGGCCTCGGCTCCGGCAACGTTGGCGGAGAGGTTCTGCTTGCGCAGCTCGGCGTCGAGGCTGGACAGGTAGACCAAGGTCTTGCCGGCTTCGTCGTCGATGGCCTGGGCGTAGATGTGCTTGGAGGTGAATTTGACGGAAAGGCGCGGACGCTCGGCGGTGCCGGTCACTTTCTTGCGAATGCGCCATTTGCGCTTCTGGAGAAGCTTGGCTTTTTGAATCGTTTTCATGGGTGCGGTTACCTTTCTGGGCGTTAGGCGACGGTCTTGCCTTCCTTACGGCGGACGCGCTCGTCGGAGTATTTGACGCCCTTGCCCTTGTAGGGCTCGGCCGGGTAGTAGGAGCGGATGTTGGCGGCGACTTCGCCGACCAGCTGCTTGTCAACGCCCTCGACCTTGACCTTGGTCTGATCGGTGACGGTCACCTTGATGCCATCCGGCACCGGGTAGAGAATCGGGTGGGAGTAGCCCAACGCGAGGTCGAGCGTGCTGCCCTTGAGGACGGCTTTGAAACCGACGCCGGAGATCTCGAGATCCTTCACGAAGCCCTCGGTCACGCCCTGCACCATGCCGGCAATGATCGAGCGAGCCGTGCCATACATGGCATTGGCGAAGCGCGAGCTGTCGGCCGGGGACACCTTGATCTCGTTGTCTTCGACAGCGATCTTGGCGGCGGCGTTGAAGGTCTTGGCGAGTTTACCCTTGGGGCCCTCGACGGAGACGGTTTGGCCGGACACGTCGACTTTGACTTTGTCCGGGATGGAAACGGGTTGTTTGCCGATGCGGCTCATGGTCGTGGGCTCCTATTACCAGATGTTGCAGAGGAGCTCGCCACCGGCCTTGTTGCGGCGGCAGTCCTGGTCCTTCATGAGACCTTGGGAGGTGGAGAGAATGCTGATGCCGAGGCCGTTCAGAACACGGGGAATCTCGGTGTAACGATAGTAGAGGCGGCGGCCCGGGGTGGACACGCGCTTGAGGCCGGTGAGGGCCGGGGTGCCACCGACATACTTCATCTTGACGATGAGGGTCTTGTGGCCGCGGGCATCGGTGCCCTCCTCGGCGTCTTGGATGAAGCCTTCGGCCTTGAGGATGCCGGCGAGGCTGGCCTTGAGCTTGGAGTGCGGAACGACGCACTCCTCAAGCTGGGCGCGGCTGGCATTGCGCAGGCGCGTCAGGAAATCTGCAATGGGATCAGTCATTTGGGTGGATGTTTATTTTTAGCTCGGCCGGTGGGTCATATCCGGGCCCCGCGGTGTGCGGGACGAACCCCCATCGGCTGAAAGGATTTACCAGGAAGACTTGATGACGCCCGGGATCTTGCCGGCGAGGGCGAGTTCACGGAACTGGATACGGGAGACACCAAACTTGCGGATGTAGGCACGCGGGCGGCCGCTGAGGGAGCAGCGGTTCTTGACGCGAACCGGGGAGGAATTGCGCGGAAGCTTTTGCAGCTTCTTTTGCGCGGCGAAGAAGTCCTCGTCGGAAGTTTCCGGATTGAGGAGAGCGGCCTTCAACTCAGCGCGCTTGGCGGCGTATTTGGCAGCCAGCTTCTGGCGCTTGAGGTTGCGGTGAATGGCAGAGGTCTTCGGCATGGCGAAAAAAGGCTTAGGCGGCTTGGGCGGTTTCGGCGGCGCGACGGAAGGGCATGCCGAGCAGCTTGAGCAGCTCGCGACCTTCGTCGTCATTTTGGGCGGTGGTCACGATGGTGATGTCGAAACCGATGGTGCGCTTCACGTTCTCGACGGAGATTTCCGGGAAGATGGAGAAGTCGGCGATGCCGAGCGTGTAGTTGCCCTGGCCGTCGAGGCGGCTCGGCACCCCGCGGAAGTCGCGGATGGTCGGGAGGGCCACCACCATGAGACGGTAGAGGAAGTCCCACATGGCGTCGCCGCGGAGGGTGACGTGCGCGCCGATCACTTGGCCCTGACGGAGCTTGAAGTTGGCGACCGACTTGCGGGCCTTGGCGGTGACGGGCTTCTGACCGGCGATGAGGCCGAGGTCGCGGAGGATGTCCGCGATCTGATTCTTATCGAGGTCGGTGCCGAAACCGGAGTTGATCGAGACCTTCACCAGGCCGGGGACCTGATGCGGGTTGTCATAACCGCGGCTCTCTTTGAGAGCGGGAACGACCGTGTCTTTGTAGTGGGCCTTGAGGGCGGGATTGTAGGAAGAGCTCATGGGAAATGTCGCTGGATTACCGACCCAGCGGCGGCAATTGAGTTAATTGCGGGAAAAAGAGGACGAGTAACGCAGTCGCCGCGCCGCTTTGGCAAGGGCTATCTTGCCGGGTGGCGCGGTCGCGGGAATCAGGCTTCGGCCGAGGCAACGGCGCGCTTCTTGGAGGCGTCGTAGCGGCTCTTGAGCATGAGGTTGGACACGTGCACGGAGCCTTCGCGTTCGATGATGGCGCCGTTCGGGTTTTCCTCGGACTTGCGCGTGTGGCGCTTGACCATGGCGACACCCTCGACGCGGGCACGCTGCTTGGCCGGGAGGAGTTCGAGCACCTTGCCGGTCTTGCCCTTGTGGGCGCCGGCGATGACGACGACGTCGTCGCCGCGTTTGATGTGGAATTTCTGCATGTTAGAGGACCTCCGGAGCGAGCGAGATGATCTTCATGAAGTTCTTCGCGCGCAGTTCACGGGCGACGGGGCCGAAGATGCGGGTGCCCTTCGGGTTGCCGTCGGCGTTGATGATAACAATGGCGTTGGAGTCGAAGCGAAGGTAGCTGCCGTCGGCGCGACGGATCGGCGCCTTGGTGCGAACGACGACGGCCTTGGCGACCTCGCCCTTCTTCACCGAAGCGTCGGTGGAGCTATCCTTGATGTTGACGGTGATGATGTCACCGACGGCGGCGACGTTGCGGCCTGCTCCTTTTTTGGAGATCATGTGGGCCTTGCGCGCGCCGGTGTTGTCGGCGATGTCGAGAACGGAACGGAGTTGGATCATGGTGTGCCTCCTTTAGATGGGTGGTCGATGGTCTCAGGCCTCGGTTTCGGTGGTGCCTTCGGCGGCAGCACGATGCGCGGCGACCTCGGCGTCGGCCGAGAGGGTCACGATACGCAGGACGCGGAAGCGCTTGAGGCGGCTCAGGGGACGGGTCTCCATGATCTCAACCTTGTCGCCGACGTGGGTCTCGTTCTTCTCGTCGTGCACGTGCACCACGGATTTACGGTTAATGACCTTCTTGTAGCGCGGGTGCGGGATCTTGTAGGGAATGGTGACCTTGACGGACTTGTCGCCGGAGCGGCTGGTGACGACACCGATGAGGGTCTTGCGGGCGTTGCGGGTCTCAGTGGACATGGCGTGTGCTTAATTGGTGCGGCCCTCAGGCGGCGGCGGTTTTTTTCTCGGTGAGGATGGTTTCCATGCGCGCAATGTCCTTACGGAGGGCGCGCAGCTCGTGCGGGCGTTCGATCTGCCCGGTGTGCTTGCGCAGGTTGAGCTGCAGCAGCGCCTCGCGGGTTTCGCGGAGCTTGGTCTCGATCTCAGTCGGCGAGAGTTCGCGGATGTCTTTGGCTTTCATGACGGGTTGATCGAGGGATTAGATGTTCGTGTCGCGAACGATGAAGCGACAGTGGAAGGGCAGCTTGGCGTCGGCCAGGCGGCAGGCTTCCTTGGCGATGGACTGCGGCACGCCGGCGAGCTCGAAGAGCACGGCGCCGGGCTTGATCATCGCGACATAGTGATCGACGGAGCCCTTACCGGAACCCATGCGGACTTCCGCGGGTTTCGAGGTGACGGGCTTGTGGGGGAACACGCGGATCCAGATCTTACCCTTACGCTTGAGGTGACGGTTCATGGTCACACGAGCGGCTTCGATCTGACGGCCGGTGAGAGGTCCGCGGGTCAGGGCTTGGAGGCCGAATTCGCCGAACGCGATGGTGTTGCCACCCTTGGCGTTGCCGGCGTTGGAGCCTTTCATGACCTTGCGGTATTTGGTGCGGGAAGGTGCGAGAGCCATTGGTCTTGTCTCCTATTGTTGAATACAGCGGGCGCGACGCCTTAGGCGGGCTGGTTGCTGTCGGCTTCCGGCTTACAGATCCAGCACTTGACGCCGATCTTGCCGTAGACGGTGTTCGCCTCGGCGAAACCGTAGTCGATGTTTTCACGCAGGGTGTGGAGCGGAACGCGGCCCTTGCGCTGCCACTCCCGGCGGGCGATGTCCGAACCACCGAGACGGCCGGAGCACTGGATACGGATACCTTCCGCACCGAGGGCCATGGCGATCTCAACCGTGCGCTTCATGGCGCGACGGAAGGCGATGCGGCGCTCGAGCTGGAGGGCGACGTTCTCGGCAACGAGCTGCGCCTCGATCTCCGGCTTCTTGACCTCCTGGATGTCGAGGAGGATCTCTTTGCCGGTGAGCTTGGAGAGCTCGTCCTTGATCTTCTCGATCTCCTGGCCCTTGCGGCCAATCACGATACCCGGACGGGCGGTGTAGATCTTGACGCGGACGCGGTTGGAGGCGCGTTCGATGAAGATGCGCGGCACGGAAGCCTGCTTGAGCTTCTCCATGAGTTTCTCACGGATCAGCGCGTCCTCACGGATCAGCGTGGGGAAGTCTTTTTTGTTCGCATACCAGCGCGACTGCCAGTTGCGGCGGACGGCGAGACGGAAACCGATAGGATTGGTTTTTTGGCCCATGGAAGTAGCTTTAGGAGTTGGAGCCGTCCGAGAGGACGATGCGGATGTGGGACATACCCTTGCGACGCGGCTTGGCGGTGCCACGGGCACCGGCCTTGAAGCGCTTCAGCACAGGGCCTTGCTCGATGAGGGCGCGATGGACGATGAGATCGTCGGCCGAGACGTTGTTGTTGTTCTCGGCGTTGGCGATGGCGCTCTTGAGCGTCTTGGCGATGAGACGGGCGGACTTGCGCGGAATGATCGAGAGGAGACCGACAGCTTCCGGGGCCTTGCGGCCTTGGATGGTGCGGGCCACCTCGCGCATCTTCTGCGGCGACATGCGCGCGTAGCGGGTGAGGGCTTGGACTTCCATGTTGGTGGTGAGGATTCCCCGGGAGGGGCGACAGCAGCGGGACCGTGCAGCGGACCGCCCTGCCCTTTTGTTGATTACGAATGAAGGTGTGGTTGAAGAACGAGGAACGTTATTCCTTGCGGGTCATGCCGCCATGGGAACGGAAGGCGCGGGTCGGAGCGAACTCGCCCAGCTTGTGGCCAACCATGTTCTCGGTGACGTAAACGGCGGTGAACTGTTTGCCGTTGTGCACATTGAAGGTGAAACCGACAAACTCCGGGGTGATGGTGGAGCGACGGGACCAGGTTTGGATGGGCTTCTTGGCGCCGCCGGTGTTGTTCGCCTTCTCGATTTTCTCGATGAGGTGATAGTCGACGAAGAAGCCTTTCTTGATGGAACGGGCCATGGGAAATCAGGGCTGAATGCTTATTTCTTACCGCGCGGCTTCTTGCCGTCGTGGCGAACGAGGATGAGGCTGTTGGAAGCCTTGGAGCGCTTGCGGGTCGGGAAGCCCTTGGCGAGCTGCCCCCACGGCGAGACAAGGTGCTGACGACCGCCACCGCCCTTGGACTTACCGTTACCACCACCGTTCGGGTGATCGACGGGATTCATCACCATACCGCGAACGCGGGGGCGACGACCGAGCCAGCGATTGCGGCCGGCTTTACCGAGGGATTGGCGATTGTGGTCACCATTGCCGACTTCGCCGACGGTGGCGCGGCACTTGGCGTTAACGAGGCGGATTTCGCCGGAAGGCAACTTGATCTGCGCGTAACCATCTTCGGTGATCGCGACCAGTTCGACGGCCGTGCCGGCGCCACGCGCCATCTGCGCACCACGACCGGGCAGGAGCTCGACACAGTGGATGCGGGTGGACGGCGGGATGAGGGCCAGCGGGTAGTTGTTGCCGACGTTGAAGTCGTTGATCGTGGCGGTGGTGCCGGCGACGATCTTGGTGCCGACCGCGAGACCATCGGGAGCGATGATGTAGCGCTTCTCACCGTCCTCGTATTGCACGAGAGCGATGTGGGCGGAGCGGTTCGGATCGTATTCGAGCGCGACGACTTCGCAGGGCTGGTCGAGACGATCGAGGCGCTTGAAGTCGATGCGGCGGTAGAGCTGCTTGTGACCGCCACCCCGACGACGCGAGGTGATGCGACCATAGGCGTTGCGGCCACCGGTCTTCGGCTTGGGCTCGGTGAGGGCCTTTTCCGGGCGCTTCTTGGTCAGGCCCTTGGAAGAGCTGAGCGAGGTGAAGCGCTGGGAAGCGGTGGTCGGGCGATGATTATTGATAGCCATGGGATGATATCTCCAGGTTGGGTGATCGGGCTTAGACGAGCTCGATCTTGTCGCCGGCCTTCAGCGTAACGATGGCCTTCTTGAAGTCGGATTTCTTGCCCGGACGGCCGGTGCGGCCGCGGGTGGTCTTGCCGAGGTAGTTTTGCACGTTCACGCGCTTGACCGTGACCTTGAAGGTCTGCTCGACGGCGGCCGCGATGGCTGCCTTGGAGGCGGTCGGGAACACCTCGAAGGTGTATTGGCCCAACTCGGCGGATTGCGCGTTGGACTTCTCGGTGAGACGGACGGTTTTGAGAACTTTGTCGGCTTGCATCAGTTTGCACCTCCGTTGACGCGGGCGAGGATGGCCTCGAGCGCTTTGGAGCTGACGACGATCTTGGCGTATTGGGCCAGATCGAGCGGGTTGAGCTTGGCGGCTTCCTGGAAAGAAACGCGCTCGATGTTGCGGGCGGCGAGAACCGTGGTGTCGGCGAACGGGGCGTCCACCAGCAGCACCTTGCCCTCGGGGGCGATGCGGCCGATGATCTCGTTGGCAACTTTGGTCTTGGCCGGGCTGACGGAGAACTCCTCGATCACGGCGACTTCGCCGGCGACGGCGCGGTCGAACAGAGCGCGGGAGAACGCGAGCGCCTTCACCTTGGAGTTGATCTTCTTGGAATAGTCGCGGGGCTTCGGACCGTGGGCGCGGCCACCACCGACCCAGATCGGGGAACGGGTGGAACCGTGACGGGCACGGCCGGTGCCCTTTTGGCGCCAGGGCTTCTTGCCTCCGCCGGAGACATCACCGCGCGTCTTGGTGCTGCGGGTGCCTTGACGGTTGTTGGCGTTGATCGCGACGATCGCCTCCTTCAGCGCCTGCAGGCCTTTGTCGCCTTCAAACGTCGGGAGGGAGAACTCTTCTTCACGGCTGTTGGTGCCGTCGGGAGAATAGACAGTGAGTTTCATGGTTGCGTGTTCTCCTTATCAGGCGGCGGCCTGTTTTTGACCCTTGATGGCCGAACGCACGACGACGGTGTCGCCGTTGGCGCCGGGAATGCAGCCGCGGACGAGAAGAAGGTTCTTCTCGGCGTCAACTTGGACGATGCGCAGGTTCTGCACGGTGCGACGCTTGCTGCCCATGTGGCCGGGCATCTTTTGATTCTTCCACACGCGACCAGGAGTCTGGCGCATACCGACCGAACCGATGCGGCGGTGGAACATGGAACCGTGCGAGGCGGGACCACCCGCCACACGGAAGCGCTTCACGACGCCGGCGAAACCCTTACCCTTGGAAACGCCGATCACGTCGACCAATTGGCCGGAGGTGAAGGCTTCCACGGTGACGGTGTCACCGGGTTTGGCTTCGGGGGCGTCGGCGAGGCGCACCTCATCGAGGAGGCGCGGGGCTTGCTCGAGGCCCGCCTTTTGGGCGTGGGCGAGCTCGGCCTTGGAGGTGTTCTTGACCTTCTTGGCGGAGTAGCCGAGCTGAACGGCGTTGTAGCCGTCGGATTCGACAGTCTTGACCTGGACCACAGGGCAGGGTCCGGCTTCGACCACGGTGACCGGCACGAGGACATTGTTGTCATCGTAGACCTGAGTCATGCCGATCTTCTTACCGATAATGGTGTTGATCATGGGCTAAGTGGTAGGTGGAGGGTTTCCGTTTGGTTTAGACCTACATTAGCGATTCCGGCGGTTTGGCCCGTCGGAGGTGCCGCTAAACTGTTGGTGAAACTGTTACTGGGTGATGCGCAAAAGTGGGTTGCGGATCAGACGTTGATGGTGATGTCGACGCCGGACGGGAGGTTGAGCTTCTTCAGCTCGTCGACCGTCTGGGCGGTGGGCTCGATGATGTCGATGAGACGCTTGTGCGTGCGGGTCTCGAACTGCTCCATCGACTTCTTGTCGACGTGCGGGGAGCGGTTGACGCTGAGCTTCTCGATGCGGGTCGGCAGCGGGATGGGACCCGAGACGCGGGCGCCGGAGCGCTTGGCGGTCTCGACGATCTCCAAGGCGGATTGATCGATCACACGGTAATCGAACCCCTGGAGCTTGATGCGAATGCGTTGGCCTTTCATGGCGGGTATAAAGAACGAAGGTTAGGTGCGGGCCGGAGCGCGCGTGGAGGACTCCACAATCTTGGTCAGGACCTGTTGCGGAACCTGCTCAAAGTGCGAAGGCGTGATGGTCGCGCTGGCGCGGCCCTTGGACAGCGAGCGGATGTCGGTGACGTAGCCGAAGAGCATTTCGAGCGGGACTTCGGTGTCGACGATGGCGGCACCGGCTTTGCTCTGCATGCCGTTGACGCGGCCACGACGACGGTTGATGTCACCGATCAGATCACCCTGGAACTCTTCCGGAGTGGTGACTTCCACCTTCATAATCGGCTCAAGCACGATCGGGTTGGCGGCCTTCATCGCTTCCTTGAAGGCGAAGATACCCGCCATCTTGAACGCGATTTCGGAGGAGTCGACCGGGTGGAAGGAACCGTCGATGATGGTCATCTTGACGTCCACGACCGGATAACCGGCGACGACACCGTTGTTGCAGGCCTCCATGAGACCGTCGGTGGTGGGCTTGATGAATTCCTTCGGGATCACGCCACCAACGATCTTGTTGATAACCTCGATGCCCTTGCCCTTTTCGTTCGGCTCCATCGTGATGACGGCGTGGCCGTATTGGCCCTTACCACCGGACTGGCGAACGAACTTACCTTCGCCGTTGGCGGTGCCGAGAATGGTCTCGCGGTAAGCGATCTGCGGCTTGCCCGTGGTGGCCTCGACTTTGAACTCCCGCTTCATGCGGTCGATGATGATGTCGAGGTGCAGTTCGCCCATGCCGGCGAGGATGGTCTGACCGGTCTCTTCGTCGGTCTTGACGGAGAGGGTCGGGTCCTCGGCAACGAGACGCTGCAGCGCGGTGCCCATCTTTTCCTGGTCGGCCTTGGAATTCGGCTCGATCGACATCGCGATAACCGGCTCCGGGAAGGACGGTGGCTCAAGACGGATGTCGAAGTCGGCGTCGCACAGGGTGTCACCAGTGATGATGTCCTTCACGCCGACGACGGCGCAGATGTCGCCGGAATAAGCCACGTCGATCTCGTCACGGTCCATGGCGCGCATGAGCACCAGACGGGAAACGCGCTCGGAACGGCGGGTGCGCGGATTGTAAACCGGGGTGCCTTTCTTGAGCTGACCGGTGTAAACGCGATAGAACACGAGCTTACCGACGAACGGGTCGGTCCAGAGCTTGAAGACAAGGCCAGCGAGTTTGCCGGCGTCGTCGACCTCGGCGATAACGGTCTCGCCATCGCTGTCCTGGCCCTTGATCGGCGGAAGGTCGATCGGGGAAGGCAGGTAGTTGACGACGGCGTCGAGCAGACGCTGCACACCCTTGTTCTTGAAGGCGGAGCCCGGCATCACGCCGGTGAACTCGAGCGAGATGGTCGCCTTGCGAACGGCGAACATGATCTCCTCAACGGAAAGCTCTTCACCTTCGAGATACTTCTCGGCGAGGTTGTCGTCAAAGTCGCACAGCGCCTCAATCAGCTTTTCGCGATATTCGGCCGCCTGGTCCTTGTAGTCCTCGGGGATCTCGGTGGTCACCGGCTTCAGGCCGAGCGGATCCTCTTCCGTGCCGAAAATGTAGGCGACGTTCTGCACCAGATCGATGAGACCGGTGAAGTTTTCCTCGGCGCCGATCGGAATGCACAGCGGATGAGCATTGGCTCCGAGCTTTTCACGCATTTCGGTCACCGCGGTAAAGAAGTCAGCGCCGACGCGGTCCATCTTGTTGACGAAAGCGATACGCGGCACGCCATACTTGTTGGCCTGGCGCCAGACCGTTTCGGACTGCGGCTGCACCCCGGCCACCGCGCAGAAAACGGCGACGGCGCCGTCGAGCACGCGCATGGAACGCTCCACCTCGGCGGTGAAGTCCACGTGCCCGGGAGTATCAATGATGTTGATACGCTGCTTGATGCCCTGCCAAGGACCGCAGGAAGCGTCCCAGGCGCAGGAAATGGCGGCGGCGGTGATGGTGATGCCGCGCTCCTTCTCCTGAGCCATCCAGTCGGTCACGGTGTCACCTTCGTGCACCTCACCGATCTTGTGGACGGCGCCCGAGTAGAACAGAATGCGCTCGGTCGTGGTGGTCTTGCCCGCGTCAATGTGCGCGGCAATGCCAATATTACGGGTCCACTCCAGCGGGAAGGGACGCTCTTTGGCGTTAACCTTGTTCGCTTTGGACCGTTCGGTGACGACCTTGATGACGGGATTTTCGTCGGACATGGAAATTCCTTACCAGCGGAGGTGGGCGAAAGCGCGATTCGCTTGAGCCATCTTGTGGGTGTCTTCCTTCTTCTTCACGACACCACCGGTGTTGTTGTAGGCGTCGATGATCTCGTTCGCGAGAGCATCGCGCATGGTGATCCCCTTGCGGGAGCTGGCCGCGGTGACGATCCAGCGCAGCGCAAGGCTCTCTTGGCGCTCGTAGGAAATCTCAACCGGCACCTGGTAGGTGGCACCGCCGACACGGCGGCTCTTGACCTCGAGACGCGGACGGGCGTTCTCGAGCGCACCAATCAGGAGGTCGACCGGGTCACCCTTTTCGAGCTTCTCGGAAACCTTCTCGAAGGCACCGTAAACAATGCGCTCGGCGAGGTTCTTCTTCCCGTCCTGCATCACCACGTTTACGAGGTGGGCAACGAGGGGGCTGTTGTAGCGAACGTCAGGATTGACCTTGCGCTTGGTGGCTCTGTGTCGGCGTGACATGGTCTTAAGTGTTAAAGATTATTTCTTATCCTTCGGGCGCTTCACGCCATACTTGGAACGGCTGCGACGACGCTTCTCCACGCCGGTCGCATCGAGGGCACCACGGACGATGTGGTAACGAACACCCGGAAGGTCCTTCACACGACCACCGCGCACGAGCACGATGCTGTGCTCCTGCAGGTTGTGGCCCTCGTCCGGGATGTAGGAGATGACTTCATTGCCGTTGGTCAGACGGACCTTGGCCACCTTACGGATGGCCGAATTCGGCTTCTTCGGGGTGCGGGTCATGACCTGCACGCAGACGCCGCGGCGAAAAGGGTTGGCGTCGAGGGCAGGCGACTTGGACTTCGCCACGATCTGGCGGCGTCCTTTGCGCACAAGCTGGTTGATGGTCGGCATGTCTGAAACGAGGGTGTGAAGTTGAGAAAAGAGGCGAAACGTGGAGAGCCGCCAAAAGCTGATCAAGCAATTTTTGGCGAAAAAGAAGCAGGCCGCGCGACGACCCGTTATTTGGACGTCTCGCGATAGGAAAAGCGCTTCGGCAGAGAGGTGCTGAACGCTGTTTTGTGGAGAAAAGGAGGGAGATCGCACAGATTCGCGCGGCGAAAGACAAGCTCGGAAATCACCTAGCGAGTGGATTTGTCGCACTTCCCTCCCCGCCCGCACCGACCGGCGCTAGCAGGCCTTCAGCGCAAAGTCGCTAAAAACGCCTCCACTGCGGCTCGGAATAGCTCGGGTTGATCAGCGAAAACCTGGTGCCCTGCCCCGACTACCACCTCGACGCGAACATCGCTCAGTGCCCGCTGATAGGCTTCGCATGCGGAGCTCGGCACCAGGTCCCGGTCACCGTGAAGGATGAGAACCGGTGCGCTGACCTGCCGTAACGCGCCACGATAGTCGTGGCGCCGCCCCATACTGAGATATTGTGCGTGGGTCATCCAACCGCCAGTCGCCGCTCGATCAGGCCCCGAGAGCAGCGCGTCCACCCCGATCGCCTTTCCGAAGTAGTCAGCAAAGGTGTTATTGAACTCCCGCATCTCGTCGTCCGTGCGCTCGAGGAGCCTCGGGAAATCGAGATACTCAGCGGCAAATTTCCGGTAAGCCACCCGGGTGCTGGGCTCCTGACGTTGCCCTACGAGGTCAAAAAGATCCGGTCCCTCGCCCGGCAACAGCAACAGATTCGCGGGCGCCACGAGGATGAGACCACGCACCCGTTCAGGGAACTCCGCGGCGTAGAGTGCGGCCAGAAACCCGCCGTAGGAATGACCCAGCAACACCACGGGTTCATCCGTTCCATTCACCACGGCGCGTCTCACCCGCTCAATGTCGGCCAACTGCGCCGCCAATCCAAGTTGGCGATCAAGGTCCTGCATCTGGGCGTAGGGACTATCGCCAACAGGCCGAACAACGGGGCGGCTCGACCTTCCGCAACCGCGTTGGTCGTAATAGATGAAACGATAGGAAACGCCCAGTGGCTCCAAGGCAGCGATCGGCTCGATAAATGGATGCCCCGGTCCACCGTGCAGCACGATGACCGGTGCACCTTCCCCGGTGGCGAAGTGGTGGATCTTCACGCCGTCCTCTGTTTCCCACGCGCGGTTCGGATCTGCTTCCGAGGTAGGCTTGAAGGACACAATACGAGTGTTGGCCAAGCTACCCGGCTCGTAAAACGGACGACCCATCCACCACCAAATCATCCCACCCACCGCGGCGACCAGGACGGTGATCACGATCGCACCGCTCCAAATGACTCGCTTCCAGTTGCATCGAACTTTCATGCGCCGAGCTTAGTGCAACGGCGAGACCCCGGCTTGATTGGGATTGCGCAGTTCGACCGCGACGAAGTCCGAAACGCGACGACACCTTGCGATTGGGGCAAAAAAATCGCCCGGCCGCGAAGGCCGGGCGAATAAAGACCGCGGAGCTAGGCTCTACACGGTCTTTTTGGCGGGAGGGATTGAAAAGGTCTGAGGTCCCCTCCCCTTTGACAAGCACTTAATTGTCCCAGAAATAAAAAAGCGCCCGACCGGTTAAGGTCGGGCGCATAAGTGTTTAGGCAGCGAGGCTCGCCTTAGCTGGCTTCCGTGGACACCGCTTCGTCCGCGAGCTCCTCAGAGCCAAACGGCAGGCTGATCTTGAGCTTCTTGTAGGAAGGCAGACCCGTGCCAGCCGGGATGAGGTGACCCATGATCACGTTCTCCTTGAAGCCCTTCAGGTTGTCGACCTTGCCGAGGGTGGACGCATCGGTCAGCACGCGGGTCGTCTCCTGGAAGGAGGCGGCGGAGATGAACGATTCGGTTTCGAGCGAAGCCTTGGTGATGCCCAACAGGATCGGCTCGGCCTCGGCCGGCTTGCCACCGGCCTCCTCGATGCGACGGTTGTCGGCGAGGAAGGTCGAACGGTCCACCTGCTCGCTCCAGAAGTATTCGCTGTCACCCGGATCGGTGATGCGCACCTTGCGGAGCATCTGGCGGATGATGATCTCGATGTGCTTGTCGTTGATGGTCACACCCTGGAGGCGGTAAACCTCCTGGACCTGCGCGATGAGGAAGTCGTAGAGCGCGGACGGGCCGAGAATCTCGAGGATTTCGTGCGGGTCAGCGGAGCCTTCGGTGAGGTGCTGGCCCTTGTAGACCACGTCGCCGGGTTGCACGATGATGTGCTTGCCGGGAGCGATGAGGTGCTCCTCTTCCTGCTCGGTTTCCTCGTTGCGGACGACCAGCTTGCGTTTGCCGCGGAGGGTGCCCTCGAAGGACACGACGCCATCGACGCGGGCCATCTCGGCGGCGTCCTTCGGGCGACGAGCTTCAAAAAGCTCGGCCACCCGCGGAAGACCACCGGTGATGTCCTTGGTCTTGGACGCCTGACGCGGGGTCTTGGCGAGCAAGGAACCCGGGGCGATGATGTCACCCTCGTTGACGGCGATCTGCGCGCCGACCGGAATCGCATAGGACGCGAGCGGCTTGTTGGCCTCGTCGCGAACCTCGATTTGCGGATTCAGGTCTTCCTTGTGCTCGATGACCACGGTCGCGATGCGGCCGGAGGCTTCGTCGAGTTCGCGCTTCACGGTAACGCCGGGGATCATGTCCTTGAAGACGAGCGTGCCGCCCTTTTCGGAGAGCACCGGAACGTTGTAGGGATCCCACTGCGCGAGCAGGTCGCCCTTGCCGATTTCTTCACCATCACCGACCGGCAGGTAGGAACCGACCACGATGTTGTAGGTTTCGAGCTCACGCTCCTCGGCATCCACGATCTGGATCGAACCGGTCTTGTTGAGCACGATGGAGGCGCCATCGGCGGTCGGCACGAGACGGAGACCGCGATACTTCACGGTGCCGCTGTTGCGCACGCGGATTTCAGGATTCTTGAAGCCGCCGGACGCCACACCACCGATATGGAAGGTGCGCATGGTCAGCTGGGTGCCAGGCTCACCGATGGACTGGGCGGCGATGATGCCGACCGAGTCACCAGTCTTGGCGACCTTGTTGGTGGCCGGGTTGATACCATAGCTCTTGCCATCGATGCCGTGACGGCTGGTCGAGGTGAGCGGGGACATGACCTTCACGCGCTCGACACCGGAGTCGACGATCACATCGGCCATTTCCTCGGAGATGAGTTCGCCGGACTTGACGAGAATCTCCTCGGGGCTGAGCGGATTGAAGACGTCATCGCTGGAGCAGCGGCCCACGATACGTTCCTTGAGGCCGACGATCTCGTCGTCGCCCTCGTAGATGGCCTTCTTCCAGATACCGTCGCGGGAACCGCAGTCTTCCTCGGCGATGACCACATCCATGGCCACGTCGCAAAGCTTACGGGTGAGGTAACCGGCGTCAGCGGTCTTGAGGGCGGTATCCGCCAGACCCTTACGGGCGCCGTGAGTGGAAATGAAGTATTCGAGAACGGTGAGGCCTTCGCGGAAGGACGATAGAATCGGGCGCTCGATGATTTCGCCAGAGGGCTTGGCCATGAGGCCGCGGGTGCCGCACAGCTGGCGAACCTGCTGTTTGTTACCACGGGCGCCGGAGTCCATCATGATGTAAACCGGGTTCACTTCCTCGCGACCGTCGTTGCCCTGGAGAATGCCGAACACCTCCTTGGCGATCTTGTCGGTCGCGCCGGTCCAGATGTCGACCACCTTGTTGTAACGCTCGCCGTCGGTGATGATACCCTTGGCAAACTGCGCCTCAACTTCGGCGATCTTCTTCCGGGACTCCTTCACGATGTCCTTCTTCGCGTCGGGGATGATCATGTCATCGATACCGATCGAAATACCGGCCTGGAAGGCGGTCTGGAAACCGAGTTCCTTGAGCTTGTCGAGGGAAACGACCGTCTCAGCCTCATTGGTCACCTTGTAGGTGTTGAGGATAATGTCGCCCAGCTTGCCCTTCGGCACCGGGAAGTTCACGAAACCGAGTTCCTTCGGCCAGATCTGGTTGAAGATCACCCGACCAACGGTGGTGCGGAGCACCTTCTTTTCGGAGTTGCCGTAAACCGTGCCTTCGACGCCGCGATCAGGATTCGGGAGATCGACCCAATCGTGCACCGTGAGGGCGCCATCGTCCTTGGCGAAGAGCACTTCCTGCAGGTCGGCCATGAGCGGCACGCGCTGGTCCTTGGCCGGCTTGGTGCGCGGCTCGAGGGTCAGGTAGTAGGCGCCCAAAACGATGTCTTGCGACGGCGTGAGGATCGGCTTGCCGGAGGACGGCGAGAAGATGTTGGAGGTCGCCATCATGAGGAGCTTGCACTCCATGATGGCTTCGAGGGACAGCGGCACGTGCACGGCCATCTGGTCACCGTCGAAGTCGGCATTGTAAGCCGTGCAGACGAGCGGGTGAACGCGGATCGCCTCGCCCTCGATGAGGACCGGCTCGAAAGCCTGGATGGAAAGACGGTGCAGGGTCGGCGCGCGGTTCAGCAGCACCGGATGGCCCTTGGTCACTTCCTCGAGAATGTCCCACACTTCCGGGGACTTCTTTTCGATCATCTTGCGAGCACCACGAACGGTGTGCACGAAGCCAAGTTCCTTGAGGCGGCGAATGATGAACGGCTCGAAAAGCACGAGCGCCATCTTCTTGGGCAGACCGCATTGGTTGAGCTTGAGCTCCGGACCGATGACGATGACGGAACGGCCGGAATAATCGACGCGCTTGCCGAGCAAGTTCTGACGGAAGCGGCCCTGCTTGCCCTTGAGCATGTCGGAGAGCGACTTCAGCGAACGGTTACCGGCACCAGTGACGGGGCGGCCGTGACGGCCGTTGTCGAAGAGGGCGTCGACCGACTCCTGCAGCATGCGCTTTTCGTTATGGATGATAACGTCAGGCGTCTTCAGCTGCATGAGGTTCTTCAACCGGTTGTTGCGGTTGATCACGCGGCGGTAGAGGTCGTTGAGGTCGGAGGTCGCGAAACGGCCGCCTTCGAGCGGAACGAGCGGGCGCAGATCCGGCGGGATGACCGGCAGGACTTCCAGCACCATCCACTCCGGGCGGGAGTTGGAACCGATGAAGCCTTGAATGACCTTCAGGCGCTTCGAGAGCTTCTTCTTGATCTGCTTGGAGCGGGTGGCGCGCATCTGCTCCTGCAGCTCCACCACGGTGGACTCCATGTCCATCACTTGGAGGCAATCGCGCACAGCTTCCGCACCCATCTTGGCAACGAAGGAATCATCACCGTATTCGTCGAGGGCCTGACGGTATTCGACGTCGGTGAGGAGCTGCTTCTGCTCAAGCGGGGTCTTGCCCGGGTCCACGACCATGTAGTTCTCGTAGTAGATCACGCGCTCAAGCGAGCGGGCGGTCATGTCGAGCAGGAGACCGAGGCGGCTCGGCATGCTCTTGAGGAACCAGATGTGGGTGACGGGGACGGCGAGCTCGATATGGCCCATGCGCTCGCGACGCACGCGGGCGATGGTGACTTCCACTCCGCAGCGATCGCAAACGACATCCTTGTATTTGATGCGCTTGTATTTGCCGCAGGCGCACTCGTAGTCGCGCACCGGGCCGAAAATCTTCTGACAGAAGAGACCACCCGGCTCGGGCTTGAAGGTGCGGTAGTTGATCGTCTCGGGATTCTTGACCTCACCCTTGGACCAGCTGCGGATCGTCTCCGGAGCGGCCACGGTGATGGAAACGCAATCGAACGGGTTCTCATCCACGCCAAGGGCAGAGCGAGCTTCCTCGCGGGCTCCGGCGGCGACTTCGTTGGGTTGAATGCTCATGTGTTCGTGCTTCCTGGCAGTTGATTAGAAGTTGCTGGCGCGAGTCTGGATCGACGCGGCGGAAGGCGGCTGCACCGGCGTCAGGTTGCCGAGTGCGTCCTTCTTGTTGAGTTTGATATCCAAGCCGAGGGATTGGATTTCCTTGATCAAAACGTTGAACGATTCCGGCGTGCCGGCCTGCAACGTGTTGTCACCCTTGACGAGCGACTCGTAGATCTTGGTGCGGCCCTGCACGTCGTCCGACTTGACGGTGAGCAGCTCCTGCAGGGTGTGCGCGGCGCCGTAGGCCTCCAGCGCCCACACCTCCATTTCGCCGAAGCGCTGGCCACCGTATTGGGCCTTGCCGCCCAAGGGCTGCTGCGTGACGAGGGAGTAGGGACCGACCGCACGAGCGTGAATCTTGTGCGAGACCAAGTGATTCAGCTTCATCATGTAGATGTAGCCGACCACCACCTGCTGATCGATCTTCTCACCGGTGCGACCGTCGAAGAGCACAGACTTGCCGGAGTTCGGCAGACCGGCGTCCTTGAGGTAGTTACGCACCTGCTTCTCGGGAATACCGTCGAAGACCGGGGTGGCGACCTTGATGCCCAGCTTGTCGCAGGCCCAACCGAGGTGGGTCTCCAACACCTGTCCGACGTTCATGCGCGAAGGCACGCCCAGCGGATTGAGGCAGATCTGGATCGGGGTGCCGTCCGGGAGGTAAGGCATGTCTTCCTCGGGCACGATCTTGGCGACCACACCCTTGTTACCGTGACGACCGGCCATCTTGTCACCGACCTGGAGCTTCTGCTTGGTGGCGACGTAGACCTTGACCTGCTTGATGGCGCCGTTGCCGGCGTCCTCACCGGACTCCACGCCGGCGACCTTGCGCTCGCGGTCGGCGTCGAGTTCGTCGAACTTCGACTGGAAGGAGCCGATGATCTCCATGATCTTGATGCGAACCGGGGACGGGTCGATCTCGACGTGCTTGGAGACGGCGGCGAGCTTGCGCAGGAGGGTCTTGGTGATCTTACGGTTGGCCGGGATGATGATCTCGCCGGTGTCGCCATTGATGACGTCGAGCGGGATCTTCTCACCGAGGAGGATGTTGGAGAGGGACTCGGTCAGCGCTTCGCGCAGCTTGTCCATTTCGGTCTTGTAGGACTCCTGGATCTGCTTGATCTGGCGACGACGGTCAGAAGGCGAGAGCTTCTCCTTCTCAAAGTCGACGCGGCTGGAGACCTTGACGTCCATCACGATACCGGTGGCGCCAGACGGAACGACGAGGGAGGTGTCCTTCACGTCGGCGGCCTTCTCGCCGAAGATGGCGCGGAGAAGTTTCTCTTCCGGCGCGAGTTCGGTCTCGGACTTAGGCGTGATCTTGCCGACGAGGATGTCGCCCGGCTTCACCTCTGCACCGATGCGGATGACACCGTTGTGATCGAGGTTCTTGAGGGCTTCCTCACCGACGTTCGGGATATCGCGGGTGATTTCTTCCGGACCGAGCTTGGTGTCGCGGGCGGTGACTTCGAATTCCTGAATGTGGATCGAAGTGAAGATGTCTTCCTTCAGCACCTTCTCGGAGATGAGGATCGCGTCTTCGAAGTTGTAACCGTTCCACGGCATGAACGCGACGAGCACGTTGCGACCGAGGGCCATCTCGCCCTTCTGGGTGGACGGACCGTCGGCGATGATGTCGCCGGTTTTGACCTTCTGGCCCTTGTCGACGACCGGCTTCTGATTGAAGCAGGTGCCGGCGTTGGAACGCATGAACTTGCGCAGTTCGTAAACGCGAATGCCGTTCTTGTGGTCGCTCTTCGGGTTCTTCTCGAAATTGCGGGGCAGCTCACCATCGCGGGAAACCACAACGCGCTTCGCGTCGACAGAGGCGACGATGCCATCCTCTTCGGCCACGGCGACGATCTTGGAATCGCGGGCGACGCGCTCTTCGATACCGGTGCCCACGAACGGGGACTCGGCTTGGAGGAGCGGCACACCTTGGCGCTGCATGTTCGAGCCCATCAGCGCGCGGTTGGCGTCGTCGTGCTCGAGGAACGGAATCATGCCGGCCGCGATCGAGATGACCTGCTTCGGCGAAACGTCCATGTAGTTGACGTCAGAGGCGTCAACTTCGAGGAACTCGCCGTCCTGACGGACGGTGACCTTGCCGACGAAGTTGTTCTTGTCGTCCAACTCGGAGTTGGCCTGGGCGATGATCTTCCCCTCTTCCTGGTCGGCCGTGAGGTAATCGATTTGATCGGAGACTTTGCCTTCCTTCACCAAACGATACGGCGTTTCGATGAAGCCGAACTCGTTGACGCGGGCGTAGGTGGAGAGGGAGTTGATCAGACCGATGTTCGGACCTTCCGGGGTCTCAATCGGGCAGATACGGCCATAGTGCGAAGGATGCACGTCGCGCACCTCGAAGCCGGCGCGCTCGCGGTTGAGACCACCCGGCCCCAGCGCGGAGAGACGACGCTTGTGCGTCACCTCGGCGAGCGGGTTGATCTGGTCCATGAACTGGGACAGCTGCGAGCGGGCGAAGAAGTCGCGGATGACCGTGGTGAGGGCCTTCGGGTTGATCAGCTTCTGCGGCGTGATCGAATCGACGGATTGATCATACATGGTCATGCGCTCACGCACGAGACGCTCGGTGCGGGCGAGACCCACGCGGCACTGGTTGGCGAGCAACTCGCCGACGGTGCGAACGCGACGGGAACCGAGATGGTCGATGTCATCGACGACACCCTCACCCTTCTTGAGGCGGACGAGATACTTGGTGGCGGCAGTGACGTCGCCGGATTCGAGCGTGCGTTGCTCGAGGTCGACCGACAGACCGAGCTTCTGATTGACCTTGTAACGGCCGACGCGGCCGAGGTCGTAGCGCTTCGGGTCGAAGAAGAGACGCTTGAGGAGAGCCTTGGCGTTGGCGGTCGTCGGCGGCTCGCCGGGACGAAGGCGCTTGTAGATTTCCTTGAGGGCTTCCTCCTCGTTGCGGGTCGGGTCCTTCTTGAGGGCGCGGATGATGGCACCTTCGTCGATGGAGGTATCGATCACGCGGATGACGGAGATGTCGTGCTTCTCGAAGGTGCGGACGATCTGCTTGGTGAGCGGCTCGAAGGCACGGGCGAGCACCACACCCTGCTGGGCATCGATGGCGTCCTCCACGAGCACGAGATTGGAGACGTTCTCCATGTCCAGCGCCTGCGAGACCGACAGTTCCTGGATCTCGTAGAACAGATTCAGGATGTCGACATCGCTGGAGTAACCCACGGCGCGGAGCAGCGTGGTGATGAGGAACTTGCGCCGCCGACGACGGCGGTCGAGGTAGACGTAGAGGAGGTCGTTGTTATCGAACTGGACCTCGAGCCACGTGCCGCGGTCCGGAATGATGCGGAAGGAGTGCAGCGGCTTGCCGTTGGCGTGCGGGGTCACCTCAAAGGCGATACCCGGCGAACGGTGGAGCTGGGAGACAACGACGCGCTCGGCGCCGTTGATGATGAACGAGCCGCGCTCGGTCACCATCGGGATTTCGCCCATGTAGATCTCCTCGTCCTTGATGAAGTCTTCCTCGCGAAGGCGGAGCTTCACGTAGAGGGGCACCGAATAAGTGATGCCTTCGCGGAGGCACTCGATCTCGGAGTTCTTCGGGTCACCAATGGTGTAGGAGACGTATTCGAGGGTCAGGCGACCGTCGTAGGACTCGATCGGGAAGACCTCGCGGAACACCGCTTCCAGGCCCTGATTCAGACGCTGCTTGTCCGGGGTGCCTTTTTGCAGGAATTCGAGATACGAGCTGATCTGGAGTTCGATCAGGTTCGGCGGCTGAAGCACTTCGCGGAGTTTACCGAAGTTGATTCGATCGGCTTGGTTTTTGCGGACGGCCATGGGTGTTCCCGGTTATGTTGATGGAATGAAAAAAGTGGTGGCAGCTCGGCGGAGCCGCCCTCCCCGCCCCTCAGACAGACCCGCCAATCCGGCGGTCAAATTGAGGCGAAACTGACGGAAAAAGAACGGAACGAGAAAAGGCAAAGGACAGGCCGCGTGCAGACACGGCCTGTCCCGAAGTAAACGGACGATTTTCGTCGGATTGAGACAAGCGGCAGGGCCTTACTTGAGCTCGACCTTGGCGCCGGCGGCCTCGAGCTTCTTCTTGATCTCTTCGGCTTCTTCCTTCGAAGCGCCTTCCTTGACGGGCTTCGGGGCGCCTTCGACGAGGTCCTTGGCTTCCTTGAGGCCGAGGCCGGTGATGCCACGGACTTCCTTGATGACGTTGATCTTCTTGTCACCGGCGTTGGCCAGGATGACGTCGAATTCGGTCTTCTCCTCGGCGGGAGCAGCAGCGGCGCCGCCAGCGGCGGGAGCTGCGGCCACGGCCACGGGAGCAGCGGCGGAAACGCCCCACTTCTCTTCGAGGTCCTTGACGAGGCCGGCGATTTCGAGAACCGACTGGCCGGAAAGCCACTCGATGACTTGGTCTTTGGTGATGTCGCTCATGATATGATCTCCTGCTTCCAAATAGCGGCCTCAAACCGGAGGCGCGTTTAAGAGACGTATCTCCTATTTAGTCGCGGTTGATTTTTTGGGCTTTCATCAGGCGCGCCCAACGTGAAGTCGGCGCGCTGTTGAAAAGGGTTGGGTTAAAATGGTGATGGTTGGAATTACTCCTCGCCGCCTTCGGCGCGGACCTTGGCCTGCAACACATTGGCCAGATTTTGGGCCGGGGCGTTGAGCAGGCGGACGAACATGGTGCCGGGCTGGTTGAGCAGACCGAGCAACTGGGCGCGGAGCGCCTCGAGGGACGGCAGCTCAGCGAGGGCTTTGACGTCGTCGGCCGAAATGACCTTGTCGCCGAGGATGGCGGATTTCACTTCGACCTTCTTCTTGTCCTTGAAGAAGGCGGTGACGGTCTTGGCCGCACCCGGAGAGTTGTTGCCACCGACGATGATCGCGGTCGGGCCGCTGAGGGAATCATCGACCTCGGGCAGACCGAGAGCCTTGGCGGCCACGCGGAAGGAGCTGTTCTTCACGACGTGGAACTCGGCGCCGTCGGCGGCGAGCTTGTCGCGGAGTTCAGCGGTCTCTTCAACCGTGATACCGGCGTAGTTGGTCAGGATGACGTAGTCGGACTTCTTGAGGTGGGCCTCGACCTCGTCGATGAGGTATTTCTTTTCAACGCGCATGTCGGGATCCTCAGAATTGGTTGTATTCGGTGCTGGCGACGCGAACGCCCGGGCTCATGGAAGCCGAGATGGAGACGTTCTTGATGTAGGTGCCTTTGACGGCGGCCGGACGGGCTTTGCCCACGGCCTCGATGACGGCCTTGGCGTTCTCCACGATCTGGTCGTTGGAGAAGGAACGCTTGCCGATGCCCACGCCGATGTTGGCGGTCTTGTCCATCTTGAACTCCACCCGGCCGGCTTTGACGGCCTTGATGGCGGACTCGATGTCGTCGGTGACGGTGCCGCTCTTGGGATTCGGCATCAGGCCCTTGGGACCGAGCACTCGAGCGATGGTGCGGACGGACTTCATCGCTTCCGGAGTCGCGATGGCGACGTCGAAGTCGAGCCAGCCTTCCTTGCACTTGTTCATCATGTCTTCGAGACCGGCATGGTCGGCGCCGGCGGCGAGGGCGGCTTCGGCGTTCTCGGTGAAGACGAGGACGCGCACCTTCTTGCCCGAACCGTGGGGCAAGGGCGTGGTGCCGCGCACCATCTGGTCACCCTGCGTCGGGTCGACCGTGAGACGGAAGGAGAGTTCAACGGTCTCGTCGAACTTGGCCTTGGGGAAGTTCGCCAGGGCCTTGACGGCGTCGGCGAGCGCAAACTCCTGCTTCAGATCGGTGCTGGAAGCGGCGGAGCGATATCGTTTGCTGTGTTTCTGCATTATGGACTCCTTGCGGTGCGAACGTTCCGGGTGGAACTCCCGCGGTGAGTTGGATTACGGGTGAAATACGGTGTCGCTTAGTCGACGACCTCGAGGCCCATGTTGCGGGCGGTGCCGGCGATGATCTTGACGCCAGCGTCAACGTCGCGGGCATTGAGATCGTTCTTCTTGATCTCGTAGATCTCCTCGAGCTGCTTGCGGGTGACCTTGCCGACCTTGTCGAGGTTGGGTTTGGCGGAACCGGAGGCGATGTTGGCGGCCTTCTTGAGCAGCACCGCGGCGGGCGGCGACTTGAGGATGAAGGTAAAGGACTTGTCGGTGTAGACCGTGATGACGACCGGCAGGATCATGCCGTTCTGGTCCTTGGTCTTCGCGTTGAACTCCTTACAGAACGCCATGATGTTGACGCCCTGGGCACCGAGCGCGGGACCGACGGGAGGAGAGGGATTGGCGGCGCCAGCAGGCAGCTGGAGACGAATGTAACCTTGAATCTTCTTAGCCATGGAGGTGAATGAATTGGCGGGTGATGAGTGACGTTGGTGGGACTTGCTGAACGTCGGCGGTGAGAAAGAGGCGTCGCGTTACTCGGTAATGCGTTCCACCTGCCAGTATTCGAGCTCGACCGGGGTGAACCGGCCGAAAATGGAAACGGAGATCTTGAGCTTGCCGCGCTCGGGATCGATTTCGTCGATGCGACCGGTGAGGTTGGCAAAGGCGCCGTCGGTGATCTTGACGTTTTCGCCCACTTCGTAGGCGACCTTCGGCACTTCCTTGCCGCTGGCGGCCTCGATGCGGGCGCGGATTTCATCCACCTCGGACTGACGGAGGGCCGCCGGGCTTTCCCCGCCAACGAAGCCGATCACGCCGGTGGTCTCTTTGACGAAATACCACGGCTTGTTGATCAGCTTCTTGTCCTCGCCGTAGAGGCGCATGTTGATGAACACGTAACCCGGGTAAAGTTTGCGGGTCTTAGTGCTCTTCTTGCCGTTCTTGACCTCGGAAACGACCTCGGTCGGGAGCAGCACTTCAAAAATGTAGTCGTCGAGTTCCTCCGCCTTTTTGAACTTCTCAATATACGTCTTCACCTTGCCCTCCTGGCCGGAGAGCGTGTGGAGCGCGAACCATTGTGCGCTGGCGGGGGCGGTGCTGGTGGACTCGGACATGTGGTTTAGCTGACCCAGGAGGTGAGCAGGTCGACGACTTGATACAGCGCGAAATCGCTGATGCTGGTGAAGACACCCAGAATAACCGCAGCGATGATCACCACGATGGTGGAGTCGCGGAGTTCGGTGCGAGTCGGCCAAGAGGCCTTCTGGAGCTCGCCAATCATCTCACCGAAAAAGATACGGGTGCTGCGGAATGGGTTTTTCATCAGACAGGAAAGTGGCAGGCGCGGAGGGACTCGAACCCCCAACCGACGGTTTTGGAGACCGCTACTCTACCAATTGAGCTACACGCCTTTGGGATAGTTATTCTTTAGACGACGCAGCCGAGGCCCCTTTGCGAGGCCTCGGCGGTCGGTGAAACGACTGAAACGGTTTATTCGGTGATCTCGACGATACGACCGGCACCGATGGTGCGACCGCCCTCGCGGATGGCGAAGCGCTGGGTCTTCTCCATGGCGATCGGGCAAATCAGCTCGATGTCGACGGAAACGTTGTCACCAGGCATGACCATCTCGACGCCCTCGGGGAGGGTGATGACGCCGGTCACGTCGGTCGTGCGGAAGTAGAACTGCGGGCGATAGCCGTTGAAGAACGGGGTGTGACGGCCACCTTCGTCCTTACCGAGCACGTAGATCTCGGCCTTGGCCTTCTTGTGCGGGGTGATGGACTTCGGGGCAGCGATGACCTGACCGCGCTCGATGGAGTCCTTGTCGACACCACGGAGGAGGAGACCAACGTTATCACCGGCCTGGCCGCTATCGAGCAGCTTGCGGAACATTTCAATACCGGTGACGACCGTGTTGGCGGTGTCCTTGATACCGACAATTTCGACCGGCTCGTTGAGCTTGACGATACCGCGCTCGATACGACCAGTGGCAACGGTGCCACGACCGGTGATCGAGAAGACGTCCTCAACGGACATCAGGAACGGCTTGTCGGTCTCGCGGGCCGGCTCCGGAATTTCGGCGTCGATGGCGTCCATCAGGTTGCCAATCGCTTCGGCACCACCCGGCTTGCCTTCGAGAGCGGCAGTGGCGGAACCACGCACGATCTGGGCATTGTCGCCGTCGAACTGATACTTGGAGAGGAGTTCGCGGATCTCCATCTCGACGAGCTCGAGGAGCTCTTCGTCGTCGATGAGGTCGACCTTGTTGAGCCAAACCACGATCTTCGGCACGCCAACCTGACGGGCGAGGAGGATGTGCTCGCGGGTCTGCGGCATCGGGCCGTCAGCGGCGGAAACAACGAGGATGGCGCCGTCCATCTGGGCCGCACCCGTGATCATGTTCTTCACGAAGTCGGCGTGGCCGGGGCAATCAACGTGAGCGTAGTGACGGTTGGCCGTCTCATACTCAACGTGAGCGACGGAAATGGTCACGATCTTGGAAGCATCGCGCACGGTGCCGCCCTTCGCGATGTCCGCGTAGGACTTGAATTCCGCCAGACCCTTGTCGGCCTGAACCTTGAGGATAGCCGTGGTGGTGGTGGTTTTGCCGTGGTCGACGTGGCCGATGGTGCCGACGTTGACGTGCGGTTTGGTGCGCTCGAATGTGCCTTTAGCCATTTGGGTTGGAGACGATTGTTATATACGTGTGAGGAGAATGTGTTTTTTGGCGTCGTCTACATGGAGCCCAGAACCAGAGTCGAACTGGCGACCTCACCCTTACCAAGGGTGTGCTCTACCAACTGAGCTATCTGGGCGACACGAGACTTCGTCAAAAGACGAGAAAAGAGTGCCGAACGTGGAGAGCACAAAAATCACCGTCAACTGCAATTTTTCAATTACAGCTAAATTCTAGGGCCCGAGGGAGATACGATAAATTCCTCGAGTCAAATGGGCTCCCAAATCAACCGATTTGAGCAGTTTGGCCGCTTCATCCAAATCGACTTGCTGCTGCCCGAAAAGCGGGAGGGTCCCACCCCCGGCCACGACATTGAGGGTCCCGCGCTCGGTGAGCATCCCAGCGTCGTTGACCACCACCAGCGTTTCCATCGGCACCAAGGCCAGGCGCCCGGCGGACTCGCGCTTGATTTCCTGCCGATAGGCCAACGCACCGTCGGCGACCCGGTGAACTTCGATGATCGCCGCCCGGGGTGACATGGCCCGCGCTCGGGTGTCCGCCCGAGCGAGCTCGCCCAGATTCACGTCTGGCGCCAGGCTTTCCATGACATCAAGCGCGCGCGATTGAACCTGCACCACGTCCGGCACCGCCAAACGATTGTCCTCTTCCGGGAATACGAGCTTCGAGGGGAAGGCTTCAAATGACGTGCCGGGCGAACGCTCGGTCGTCATCCGCGGATCCACTTTCCCGCTGTTCATGCTCAGTGGCAAAAACAGGGGGGTCGGATCGTTCAGCGACAACTCGGCCCCGGGTTGCGACCGCAACGCTTCCTCCCCCGCCCCGATCGCCGTCAGACCGATTTGCCCCCCATCTCCTTGTGGATAAATACCTTCTCCTGTTTCTCCCGGCCCCCCCAGATCGACGAGTGCGACCACTCCCACCACCCCGATCGCCGCCACGATCGTCGCCCCCAGCCACGGAAAGGTTTTCCCGGAACCAGCCACGTTTCAGCGCTCCTCCTGCACCTGCAGGACATCACGAGGATTCTCCAAGGCCAACTGCACCCCCGAAAACCCCGCTGCCGTCGCCATATCTGAGAGCCGCGCCAGATCGCGCGCAGTGACCCGCACGTCGGCGCGCACCAGCAGCCGGGATTCCTTCTCACTGCCCCGCGCCACCTGCGTGGGCAACCATCTCGCCAGCTCTCCGTAAGTCATTCTGCCATCGGAGGTGAACACCATGTCGGACCCCAGCACACTGATGACCGAAGTCGTGCTGGCACCCGATGTCGCCGGCGACGTCGCGGTGGGCAGCACCAGGTTGGCTCCGCCAAGCTCCACGCTGGGTGAAATCACAAAACGGGACCCAAAAAGCGCAAAGAACAGGCCCAACAAAACCAAGTTCGCGTAAAACACACTGTCCATCATCCGCGGCGCTGGCCGCAGTTTGGACGCCAAATCCAACGGCCGGGTGATCATGCGTCGCGCTCCTTGGTATCGGCCGCACTCCCCGCGCTGCCGTCGGCGGCCTCCAACTTGCGGTAATCCACCAGCAGGAACCGCATGATTTCGTTCCCCGCCCACTCGACGTCGCGCACGATGGCCCGCACCCGCCCGCTCAGGAAGTGGTAACCCAGATGCGCCGGGATCGCCAAGGTGAGGCTGCCGATCGTCACCAACAGGGCCTGCCACATCCCATCGGCCAAGGCCCGGGCGGTCGCATACTCCGCGCCCCCTGTCATGAAGGCATAAAACGTCGTCGCCATGCCCAATACCGTGCCGAGCAACCCCACCAACGGCGCCACCTGCGCGATGGCCGCGATCGAACCCATCCGCCGCTCCAGTGCCGGAACCTCCACGATACCCGCCTCCTGCACTGCAAAACGCATCTTCGCTTCGTCGTCGTGCACGTGCAGCAAGGCCGCCTTCACCACCGCCGCCACCGGCCCCGGTGTCTCTTCGCAAACCGTCAACGCCTCCATCACCCGGCGCTTTTCCAGGATGTTCTTGATCCCTTCCACAAACGCGGTGGAGCGGATCTGACCTCGATGCAGGTAAAGCGTGCGCTCCACAAACAACACCACCCCGGCCACCGCCATGACCAGCAGGACCAGCATCATCGGGCCACCGCGCGTCAACAAACTGAAATCAAAATCACCCATGAGTCGTTTTCGTCGTGTGTTAGAGATTCATGCCGCTCTCGCGTCAATCGCCCGGCGCCCCCGCCACGGGTTGCCGACCGCCAAGCCGGTCCAGCTGCGCCGCCGCCCAATCGGCCTGCGGTAATCCCGCGTCCACCATCATCGCGTAGGCCTTGCGCGCCTCGAGCGGCCGTTCCTGCCGCTCCAACAGCGCGCCCAACTGCGCCAGCAGTCGCGCCAACCAATACCGTCCCTTCACCCCGAGATCGATCTCCGGCGCAGTGGCGACCTCCGCCGGTTCCACCAGAAACTCGTTCGCGACCTGCCACCAGGTTTCGGCAGCGCGCTCCGGCGCCCCGTTCTGGACGAGCACGCTGCCCGCTTTGTATCCTGCCTCCACCCGCAACGGGATCGAAGCCGTGGGCAAATCCCGCAAACGCTCGTAAATCGCGCCCGCGCTTTCGCGCAGCGCCGGCTCCGACAGTCCCGCCTGCGCGTTCAAGGTGTCCGCCAGCGCCAGTTGCGCCGACCACACATCCGGGTGCTGCGGATACCGGTTGGTGATCAACTCATAGACCAGTCGCGCCGGTTCCCATTGGTTCAGTTTTCGCAGCAGGTCGCCCTGCTTGAAGCGGGCATAAAAAACCAGCGGGTCATCCGGGTAAGTCGTGACGAGCTCCTCGATCTTGGTGATCGCCTCCTGCAGATAGCTGTCCTCCCGCCGCCCTTCGGCGACCAGGGCCGATTGATACAAGGCGAACGGAGCGTATCGGTGCTGCGGATACTCTTCCACCAGCTCGGTCAACAGCCGCTGCGCCTCCACCAACTGCCCCCGACTGGCCTGCACATTCGCCTCCTCGATGTAGGAATACACCGCCGCATCCGTATCCGGCGCCTCGTTACGCAGGGTTTGCAGCACCGCCAGCGCCTCATCGTAGCGATCGAGCGCGAAAAACGCCTCGGCTTCCAGCAGGCGCAGCGAGGACTCAATTTCGCGCCGCAGCACCGGCGCGATGTTGGCCAAACGTTCGCGCAATGCCGCCGCCGCCGCCAAGGCCCGGTCGGGTTCCCCCACGTCCAACGCCAGCCGCGCCTCGAGCCACGCCATGCGCACCGACAGATCCGGCGGCAGGGCCGCGCCCGCTCCGCGTTCGCGCCGTCGCAGCTGCTTCACCCGCTCGTCGGCGTCGAACATCCGCCCCTCGGCCTGCAGGGCGCGCGCCAGGTTCCACTCGGCCTGCCAGCGGTTGACCACGTCGAAGCGCGGGTCATTGGCCAGCAGATCGATGCGGTTCGCCGCCGCCGTGAGTTGCTGGTCCCGGATACGCGCCAGCACCTCCTGGAAAATCATGTCTCCCGCCGACATTCCCAGCGGCAGATTATCCAACGCCGCCGCATAGGCATCGGCCGCGCTCCGGTAATCGCCCGCCCGGAAAAACGCCTCCGCCTGCAGCACGGCCAACTGCGCCTGCACCTGCGCATCCCCTTCCGTCAACTCCCGCAGCGCCTGCGCCGCATAGCCCGCCGCCGCCCGGTAACGCTGCTCCTCCCACGCCGCACTGACCAACACCCCCAGCGCGATCGGCCGCAGATCCGACGCCGGATAATCCTCCAACAACGACAGCGCATCGCGCGTCGCTTCCTCCGCCGTCGCCGCCAACTGCGCGCGGAAAAGCAACAAATCCTGTTCGATCGGGTGCCCGCCCTGGCGGTTGGCCGCGCCGCTGAGCAACTCGCCCAGCGTGGCGCGCAATGCCGCCCGATCGGCCGCAGTGAACGCTCCCTGCGCCAGCATCCGCAGCGCGATCCGTTGCTTCTGCCGACTCACCCCATCGCGCAACAACTGCTCCAAGCGCAAACGACCGCGCTCGTCCTCCGGCCCCGCGATCAAACCCAACAACAGCCGGAAATCGTCCTGCTGCTCCCGCTCCGCCGACGGCAACGCCAGCAGTTGATTCTGCAAAAACGCGATCGCTTCCGCCTCCCGCCCGAGCGCCGCCAGGATGGCCGCATAACGCTTGGCCATGTCGTAACCAATCTGCTCGCCGACATACTCCTCCATCCGGCGCCGCACGGTTTCCAACTGCGCCTCCGTCGGCTCCGCCACCTGCCAGGACGATCGCAGGTCCGCCAGCTCCAGCCGCGCCTTCAACACGCCGGATGGCGCCGCCGCCACCGCCGCGCGATAAGCTTGGCGCGCGGCCTGCGGTTTGTTGCCGGCATCGGCCATCGCGCCGATCGCATAATGAAACCACGCCCGTTCGCTCGCCGGCAGCCGGTCGGCCGAAAGCTCGCCCAACACCGCCTCCGCTTGGTCCGCGTGCCCGCGGGCCAGCTCGATCAAAGCCCGCCGCAAGCGCACCCGCGGATCATTCGCGTTGCCGATTCCCTGCAGCGCGGTGGCCGCCCCCGCCACATCCTGCGCCTCCAGCAAGGCCATCGTCCACTCCAGCCGCACCGCATCCTGCGCCGGACCGGAGGGAGTGGCCGCCGCGACCTTTTCCCACAAGCCCACGGCGATCCCCGGAAACCCCATCTGCGTCGCCCGCCGGGCGGCCTGTTGCGTGGCCAGCACCTCCGCCACGTCGACCGGCTCCGGCACCCCGGCCATCAACGGCGGAGTCGCCACCGCATCCTGCGCACGCCCCACCACGCCACTCGCCAAGAGGAGCTGAAAGCAATGAAAGCACACGAGAACCCGACCGACGCGCATGGGCCGCAACGTGCGCCTCGGCCCGCTCCGACGCAAGTCCGCGCCTCACCATCCGCTTGCAACGTTCCGGGTTTGCGCCGCGGCCCGGCTTCAACCACCACTTCCCTCCTCCGCCATGACCGTCGCCCAACGCCAGGAATCCGTCGTCGAAGCCTTCGCCATCATTGAAAACAAACAGGAACGCCTCGGCGCCGTCGTCGACGCCGCCCGCGCCCTGCCGCCTTTCTCCGCCGCCGAGCGCACCGACGACCTCCTCGTTCCCGGCTGCACCTCGCGGGTCTGGCTGCGCGGCGAACTGCGCGACAACGGTTGCCATTTCGCCACCGACTGCGACTCGCCGATGGTCAAAGGCCTCGTCCACTTGATCTGCCAATGCTGCGCAGGCGCCGCGCCGGCCGAGGTCGCCACGGCCCAAATCGACGTCATCGAAAAACTCGACCTCTGGCGCGACCTGTCCCCCACTCGCCAGAACGGCCTGCGCGCCGTCCGCGAACGCATCGCCAGCCTCGCCGTGGCTTGGGCCACCTAAATCCTCCCGCCCGATGTTGTTCGACGCGCACAATCACCTGCAGTTCGCCGAACTCGCGCGTCACGCCGACGCCATCCTGCCCGCCATCGAAGCCCTCCCGATCGGCGGCGCCGTCGTCAATGGCACCCATCCGCAGGACGATTGGGACGCCGTCACCGCCCTCGCCGCCCGCCACCCGTGGGTCGTGCCCAGCTACGGCATTCACCCATGGGACGTCGGCAGCCGCCCGGCTAACTGGCAGCAGCTGTTCAACGCCCAACTGACCGCGGTGCCTCAGGCGGGCGTCGGCGAGATCGGCATCGACCGTTGGATGACCGACGCCGCCCGCCCGGACCACCCCATGCTCGAAGGCGTCGTCCGCGCTCCGATCGACGAACAGGTGGAGGTCTTCCAATGGCAACTCCGCTGGGCCGCCGATCAAAATCGCCCCGCCTCCATCCACTGCCTGCACGCCTGGGGGCAACTCTTGGACCTGCTGCGCGCCCAGCCCCTGCCCGCCCGCGGTTTCCTCCTCCACGCCTACGGAGGCTCGGCCGAGATGGTGCCCGCTTTCGCCGAACTTGGTGCGTTCTTCTCGTTCAACACCTCCTTTCTCGATCCGCGCCGCAGCAAACAACGCGCCGCCTTTGCCGCGGTTCCGCTCGACCGCCTGCTGGTCGAAACCGACGCGCCCGCCACTCCGCCACCCGTCCCGGCGCACGCCCTGCCCCCCGGTCCAAAGGGTTTTGTGCTCAATCACCCGGCCAACCTCGCGCAGGCCTACCTTCGCCTCGCGGAGCTCCGCGACCTGCCCCTCCCGACGCTCACCGAACACGTCGCGACGAACTTCCACCGCTTATTTCTTGCCTTTTGACCGTCCGGTAAACGCCCGCGTCAAAATACGCGCACGATCCGCCAATCGTCGCGCGACTGTGACTCATTCCGTCCTTGGCGCCCCCCTTTGCCGCGCTCCATAGTGGCGCTCCCGCACGCCGGCACCGACGCCTTCCCCACTGCGCCGATCTTGGCCTGCCCCCCGTTCTTTAAGTCAGATCCCTTATCAATCGCTGGGGTGACTCCACTGCGCATTCCGGCCCTTTTCTCCTTCCTCCTATGGTCGCATCCAAACCCAAATACCCCGGCATCCGCATCACCACCAATGGTAACCAGCTCGTCGCCTCCTACACCGAGGCGCGCATTACCGAAGCGGGCATTTTTTATCCGATCACCCCTTCGACCGAGATGGGCGAGATGTATGAGTTCGCCCGCGCCAAGGGTCAGCTCAACGTCTTCGGCCGACCCACCATCGCCATCGAATGTGAAGGTGAACACTCCGCCCAAGGCGGCGCCATCGCGACCAGCGTCACCGGCAAGCGCACCGTCAACTTCACTTCCGGCCAAGGCATCGTCTACGGCATCGAGCAATACTACCACGCGCCGGGCAAGCTCTCCACCATGGTCCTCGAGGTCGGCGCCCGCGCCCTCACCAAGCACGCCCTCAACGTGCACTGCGGCCACGACGACATCTACGCCGCCCTCGACACTGGCTGGACCATGCTCTTCGCCAAGGACGCCCAGCAGGCCGCCGACCAGGCCGTGATTCTGCGCCGCGTCACCGAGCTCTCGCTCACCCCGGGCATGAACATTCAGGACGGGTTCCTCACCACCCACCTCGAGCGCACCTTCCTCAAACACGAGTCCGAGCTCCTCCGCGAATACCTTGGCTCGCCGGACGACATCATTCCCTGCCCGACCGAGGCCCAAAAACAACTCTTTGGCCCCACCCGTCGCCGCATTCCCAAGGTCATTGACCTCACCAACCCCGCCCTCATCGGTCCGGTGCAGAACCAGGAGCACTACATGAACGGCGTGGTGGCTCGCCGAAACAACTTCGCCGAGCACATCCTGCCCATGCTGGAGGACGCCTACCACGAGTGGGCCCGCCTCACCGGCCGCAACTACGGCCTCGTCTCCGAATACAAGAACGACGACGCCGAGGTTACCTTCGTCACCCTCGGTTCCGCCGCCGAAAACATCGAGGCCGCCGTCGACCATCTCCGCGCCACGCGTGGAGCCAAGGTTGGTTCCGTGCACGTCAACGTGCTGCGCCCCTTCCCCCAGAAGGCCATCGTGAACGCCCTCAAGGGCAAGAAGTCGGTCATCATTCTCGAACGCACCGACGAGCCGCTCGCCGGTGACAACCCGCTCGCCCGCGAGGTGCGTGCCGCCCTCACCAAGGCCTACATCCATCCCGGTTTCCCCCACCGCCCCGGCCTGCCCGTCATCGAGCAGCACGAGGTGCCGCGCAACTACTCCGGTTGCTACGGCATGGGCTCCCGCGACTTCCGCCCCGAGCACATCATTGGCGCCTACGAATTTGTCGCCGAGGGCCGCGCCCGCCAGGACGGCAAGACCGCCGCGCAGGGTTACACCTTCTTCAACCTCGGCGTCGATCACCCCTACTCGGTCTGCGCCGACGAAACCCCGTCGCTCCTGCCCGACAAGGCCATCGCCGTCCGCCTCCATTCCATCGGTGGCTGGGGCATGATCACCACCGGCAAGAACCTCGCCGAAATCATCGGCGACCTCGGCACCCACGTCGCGGAGCGCGACAACGTCACCGACGCCAACGGCAACCCCAAGGAAGTCGTTCACGTTTCCGCCAACCCGAAATACGGTTCTGAGAAGAAGGGTTCGCCCACCTCCTACTTCCTCACCGCCGCCCCCGAGCGCGTGCGCGTCAACTGCGACCTCAAGCACGTCAACGTCGTGCTCTGCTGCGACCCCAAGGCCTTCACCCACATCAACCCGCTCGAGGGTCTGGTCGAGGGTGGCGCCTTCGTCTGGGAGTCCGCCGAGTCGCCCGAAAAAGCCTGGCAACGCATCCCGGCCAAATACCGCCAGGAGATCATCGAGAAACAGATCAAGGTCTACATCCTGCCCGGCTTCGAAATCGCCAAGGCCGCCACCAACCGCCCCGACCTGCAGCTGCGCATGCAGGGCAACTCCTTCCTCGGCGCCTTCTTCAAGGTCTCGCCCTTCCTCGAGCAGTTCGGCATCTCCGAAGACCACTTCAAGGACGTCGTCCGCGCCCAATACCAGAAGAAGTTCGGCAAGTTCGGCGACGCCGTCGTCGACTCCAACATGCAGGTCATGACCGCCGGCGGTTCCCGTCTCCAGCAGGTGCCCTACGGCCCGATCGACGCCCCCGACGCCTCCTCCATGCGCGGCGAACTCCTCCTGCCGAAGAACTCCGATTGCGGCGGCGCCTGCGGTTGCACGCCGTCCGAGGAGCAGCCCGACGGCCTGCCGATGTATAAGACCGAGACCTTCGACAGCGAATACCGCGCCGGCCTCGGTTACAACCAACCCGCCTCACCCCTCGCCGCCGTCGGCGTCATGGCCGCCGCCTCCGGCGCCACCGCCTCCAAATACGGCGCCCGTCGCGAGACGCCCAAATACTTCGCCGAGAACTGCACGCAGTGCATGGAGTGCATCACCTCCTGCCCCGACACCGCCCTGCCCAACACCGCGCAGGACCTGCAGACCATCCTCAACACCGCGGTCGACAACTACGTCACCGACCCGGCCCAGCGTGCCGCCATCCACGAGGCCATCCCCGACATCGATGGCGCCATCCGCGAACAGATGCTGGCCAACGCCAAAGCCAAGGAGGGCGAATCCGTCCGCGAGTTGGTGATGAACATCGTGCGATCTACGCCGACCATCTCCGAAGACGCCGCGCTCGAGCTCGACGGCATCCTCAACATCCTGCCGCTTTCCTACCTCAAGGTCCCGGCGGTGTTCCTCTCCAAGGAGCGCAAGGACAAGGGGGCCGGCGGCATCTTCTCCATCTTCGTCTCCGACCTCTGCAAGGGCTGCGGCCTCTGCGTCGAGGAGTGCGGCGATCACGACGCGCTGCGCATGATCGAGGACACCGAGGACTATAACGCCGAGCTGCTCTCGGCCACGGCCTTCCTCCGCCTTCTGCCCGACACCGATCAAAAATACCTCGGTCTCTACCAGAACGACGCACCGGAGCAGTCGCGCCCCGCCGCCCTGCGCAATCACATGATGGTCAACCGCAACTACGACGCCCTCGTCTCCGGCGACGGCGCTTGCGCCGGTTGCGGCGAGAAGCCCGTGTTGCACGCCATCGCATCGGTGACCGAGGCCTACATGCGCCCGATCTTCCACGCCAAGGCCGACCGCCTCACCGAGAAGTTCGGCAAGCTGAAGCGTGAGGGCACCACCGCCCTGGAAAAGCTCCGCGTCGAAAACCCCGCCGCCTACGCCACGTGGAAACGCATGGTCGCCCATATCATCATGGGGCTCGGCGGTGACTCCGACCAAGACACCGACACCCGCCTCGCCGCCCGTGGTGAGATCACCGACCAGGAGGCCGTCAACGCCATCTGCGCCGTGATCAAGCAGGAAGCCTTCAACCACAAGATCCTGCAGACTCTTGATGGCCGCCTCTCCAACGGCATGTCCGTCATGGCCATGGGCGCCCACACCGGCTGCAACACGGTCTACGGCTCCACCCCGCCCAACAACCCGCACCCCTACCCGTGGCTCAACTCCCTCTTCCAGGACGGCGCCACCATTTCGTGGATGATGGGCGAAACCTTCATGACCGAGAACGCCCGTCGTTCCATCATCCCGGAGCGTCTCATCGACCACCTCTTCGCCGGCGACCAGCTCGACCAGGCCACCTACTTCAACTACACCCACTTCACCGACGCCCTGATGACCGACCAGGAAATCAAGGAGCTGCCCAAGGTGTGGTGCGTCGGCGGCGACGGCGGCATGGGCGACATCGGCTTCCAAAACGTATCCAAGGTGATCCTACAAAATCGCCCCAACGTGAAGCTGCTCATGCTCGACACCCAGGTGTATTCCAACACCGGCGGCCAGAACTCCGATCACTCCCCCATGACCGGAGGCTTCGACATGAACCAGGCCGGCGCCGCCTCCCAGGGTAAGCTCAACGAGATGAAGAACATCGCCGAGTGCTTCCTCAACGGCCACGGCTCGCCCTTCCTCGCCCAGGTCTCCATGGCCGACTCCGCCAAACTCTACCAGTCGATGATCTCGGCGCTGGAGTATCGCGGCACGGCCTTCTTCCAGGCCTACACCACCTGCCAGCCCGAACACGGCGTGGCCGACAACATGGCGACCAAACAGGCCGAGCGCGTGCGCGAGTCGCGCTGCCTGCCGGAGTTCGTCTTCGATCCGCGTCTCGGCGAGTCCTACACCGAGGCCTTGTCGCTCAAGGGCAACAAGAACCCCGACCGCGATTGGTGGATGACGAAGTATTCAGATACTGATGACACCTACGCCTACACCATCGCCCACTGGGCCTGCACCGAGGCGCGCTTCCGTCAGCACATCAAAAAGGCCTCTGCCGAGGAAGTGGAACACATGGAACACCTCGAGGACGTGCTCCTCCGTGTCACCCAGCAGGACATCGTCTACCGTCGCTACAACGACCCGGCCAGCCGCGCCTACATCCCCGACTTCGGGGTTTATATCAAATACGACGCCGGCAACGGAAAGCACATCCCCATGAAGATGAGCCGCCAGATGGTGCTCTTCAACGTGGAGCGCCGCAAAGCCTGGCGCATGCTGCAGTCCCACGCCGGTCAGGAAAACAAGGACTACCAGGCCCAAAAGGCCCTCCTCGCCAAAGTCGACAAGGGAGACATCAGCATCGAGGACCTGAAGGCCAAGGGCCGCGCGCTGCTCGAAGCCGAAGCCGCTGCGAGCTAAGCTTCCCACCCACCGTTCCATCATCAGACGGCCGCCCACTCCGGGCGGCCGTTTTCTTTCGTTTGGGCCGGGACAGACGGAAGGAATGCCCGGTCAACCAGCGGCGGATACGCCGCCGTTTCGTCGCAGCAGTTCCACCATCGCGTCGTCGCCTCTTTTCCGGGCGACATCGAGCGGCGTCTCTCCCCAGAAATTCTCCTCGTTCACATTGCTGACACCGTGCGTGATCAACCACTCAGCCATCGTGACCGTGCCGAGTTGAGCTACGCCGCGTAGCGCCTGGTTAAAATGCTCGCCCCGATTGCCGCCCAGCCGTGCGGCGACGATTTCCGTGAGGCCGACTCGGCCACTGAGCGCCGCGTGAAAGAGCAGCGTCAGAAAGTGCGGTCCCCGCGTTTCACAGAGCGCCGGCTCAGCCTCAAGCATGGCCTCAACCGCCGCGGCGCGGCCCAACATCGCCAGGCTGAACAGATTCGCCCGCGCGCCGTGCTGCAGCAGGAACTCCACGGTCTCGGTTTGCGCCATATGACTGGCGCCTTCGAGCGCGGTTTCCCAATCGCCATTGCCCCAGTCCCAGGCGGCGTTGATCAGGTTGGGCTCGTCCGCGAGCATCGCCTTCACCGTCTCCAGGTCGGAGTGCGCCGCTTGCACAAAGGTCTGAACACGAGCGAGCGCTTGCCGCGGCCGCGCCGGATCGTCGGGCGGAACAGAGGGCGATCCCGGTGCTTGAGCACGAGCAAGGCCGCCCGCAAACGGCAACAGTAGCGTGGTGGAACCGAGAAGAAAACGGCGACGGGGAACATTCATAATGTGGTGATGCAAATTGTGCGGAGAGGTGGCTCAGGCATGGATCGCCTGCAGCAGCGGTCGGTTGGTGATCGCCAGAATGTTGCCATCGGGGTCCGCCGCTTTGCAGATGCGCAGATCCCCAAATACCGCGACACGGCCGGCTTTGACACCGCGGGCGATGAGCTCTTGGCGAAGTCGTTCGACGTCCGGAGTGAAGAAACTGATTTCGATCGTCGATGCTTGCCGCTCCGCGCCGCGCTTGGTTGCCGGGTGCAGCACCAGCACCGATCCCCCGGCGTCGAACTGCGTAAACTTTGGATCCGGGTCGATCACCGGCAGTCCGATCACCTCTTGGTAGAAGGTCGTCAGCGCTTCCAGGTGAGCCGTGAAGATCATCACCCCGCGCATCTTCAACGGCACCGACCAACCCACGCTCGAACGGGTGGCGTGGTTCGACGCCTGCAAATCGGGCAATCGCTTGAGCCGTCGAGCCTCGCCCGGCGTCAGCCAGGTGGTGTCGCGAAACGCCCGCGTGAAGGTCTGCTGCGACTCGAACTGATACTCCAACGCAATGTCGACGATCGGACGACGCGTGGCAACGAGCTCTGCCGCCGCCGCATTGATCCGCAGGCGGCGCAAAAACAGCCCGACCGTGACATTGGTGGCTTCGAGAAAACGGCGCTGCAACGTCGACTTCGAGAAGCCCGCCGCCCGCGCGATATCCTCGATGCTCACCGACTGTTTGAGGTGCTGTTCCATGAACGTGATGGCACGTCCGATTGAAGGGGTGGTCGGCATGACAAAGGTTGCCCCATCCTAGCCCAGGTTGCCCACCCGAAGATTGGCAATTTTTACCAAAAGCGATCGACAGCGCATCGCTGATCCCCGGCCAAGGATGTCTTCGAATCGATCATCAGGCCAACGACCCGCGGCCCATCAAAGGCCAAATCCTTTAACCGTCATATCTGGTCCGGGCTCCGTGCGGTGGTCATCACGGTTAACAGTTCCTCCACTGCCGAGGGGGACCAGCATGCAGAAACCACCGCGGTAAGCGAATACATCGCAGGGGCTTACACCATAAGCACATTTCACCCCGCCGCGGTGGAAATTGCTGAGTTATTCAACCTCCCGCTACGAGTGACGATGGGGAAGATTGAGCTCAATCATGTCCGCTTCGTCCCCTCGCCCCCGTATCAAACCTTTGGGTCGGCAACTGCTGTTGCTGGCCACGATCCCGATTGTGTGCGCGCTGGGCTTCGGCGCCGCATTTTCCTGGTCACGTATCAGCGCCATGCACGAGTTCGAACGCTTCGCCACCATCATGAGTCTGGCCGACGCGCTCGCCGAGATGAGCCAAGCCAACAACACCGAACTAAGCTTCGTCTGGGCCTACAACGATTCGGCGGTGGCGGAAAACGGCGCCGCCGTGGTCGAAGCCGCCAAGCAAAACCACCGAGAGGTCGGCAAAGTGTTGGATCGTCACTTTAAAGCCGCCCAAGCCATTCGTCAGTCGATCGATTGGGCCCGCCATGATCCCGGTCTGCAGCCGATCATTGACCATGTCGATAAGCTCTATCGTCAAATCGCCGAGCACCGCGCCACGATCAAAGTAGGAGACAACTACTTCGATCTTATCTCCCCCTACATCGAGATGCGCACCGGCATCCAGACAGTGTTTCCCGCCCTGCTCAAGGAGACCACCGACAAAGAACTCGTCCAACTGCTCAACGCCTACAGCGTGTATGCCGACTATCACGCCTGCGTCGTGCAATACGTCGGCACGATGATCTGGGCTCACCAGATTCCTGATCTCCCCCCCGGCGGTTATACGGGCTATGAATCCAACTTACTCGCCAGCGAGTTGCTGCTGAAACACTTCCGGCTCCTCGCCCCCGCCCCGATCCTCGAACGCCTCGACGCCATCCTACAGGCTCCCGACGCACAATGGGTCGAGCAACAAGCCCAGTCGTTCGTGCACACCCACCGCACGCAATGGTATGACTTTCCTTTCGACCGCACCGTCGCAGAACGCTTTAAGGCCAAGGCTGAGGCACGTTCCGTGGCGTTGGAGGAGATTCTTGAACTCCTCCGTGCCGACATCGACCACCACACGGCCACTCACATCAAAAGCTTGCGCCGTGACAGTGCGATTGCAGCCGGCATCACCGTGATCGCCTCGACGTTAACCATCATTTTCTGCATTTCCCTCGCACGCTCGCTACGGCGCAACTTGAGGCTCATCACCCACGGCATCACCGAAAGCGCGCGCAGCGTCTTCACCACCGCACGCGCCGTGCAGCGTTCCAGCGAGAACTTCTCCCGCAGCGCCACCGATCAGGCCGCCTTGGTCGAGGAGACCAACACCCGTCTCGAACAAATCCTCGAGGTCACCACCTCGACCGCAGAAAACGCCCGCTCCGCCACCACCTCGATGCGATCGACCAATGCGGTGATCGAAACCAGCAAATCGACGGTGGGCCGACTCAACACCGCCATGGACGAGATCGCGTCCAGCAGTGACCGCACCCAGCAGATCATGGAGGCCATCTCCGAGATCGCCTTCCAGACCAACCTGCTCGCGCTCAACGCCGCCGTTGAAGCCGCCCGCGCGGGCGAGGCCGGCGCAGGCTTCGCCGTGGTCGCCGATGAGGTGCGCAACCTCGCCAAACGTTCCTCGACCGCCTCGGCCGATTCCAGCCAGCTCATCGAGAACTCCCGACGCAACATCAGCACCGGGGTGCAATTCGTTTCCGGCACCAATGAGGCTTTCGCCGATGTTGCCCGCCACGCCGAAGAGGTCATGCGCTTCGTCGCTGCCATCGACAGCGACACCATCCGGCAGGCCCAGGCTCTCGAATACATCGAGGCCGCCGCCCGTCGGGTCGACGAAACCACGCGCAGCAACGCCCAATACGCCGCCGAGTGCTCCGAGGCCGCCACCGCCCTCAACCAACAGGCCAACTCCCTCGAGCGCTACGTGCGCGATTTGTCCTTCCTCGTCCACGGCCCATCCGCCAGTGCTCCCGCCGCCAGTCCGTCTACGCCTCCCCCGTCCGCCCCCCCGCCCACGAAGCCGCCCACGTCCCGCAGACCGAAATCCGACGCTGCCCCCGCTGCCGCTTCCGAGGTCACCCTCTTCTAAACAATCCGCGTGAGTAGGTAGTTTCCCCCTTCAAACTAGGGCGGCTCCGCCATTCACTTACTCCCTCTCTGTGACGATGGCACGATGAGTCCTCGTCCAGTCAACATGCCCTCCCTCGACCGCCAGTCGCACTCCGTGTCGTTGCGCCGCCAGCTCGCGCTGATCACCGCTGTGCCCATCCTCTGCGCACTGGGGTTCGGCGCCTCCTTTGTTTGGCAACGCAGTGCGACTCTGAGGGAGTTCGAATCTTTCCGCGTCGCAAGCGAACTGGCCGAACTCCTGTCGGAGATCGGCGAACAGAACGTCATCGCCCTGGACTCCGTTTGGGCCTTCACCGACGGCGCCGTTGAGAACAATGGTGCGCAGGTGGTGGCGAACACCAAAGAGCGCTTCAACGTCGCCTGTGCCCGACTTGACGAGCGGTATACCGCCACGATGGCCGTGATCAAAGAAGTGGATCGCAGCCAGTTCAGTCCCACTTTCCAAGAGGCCATGGCCCAGGTGAGCCAACGCTACGATGAACTCGTCGTGTTGCGCCAAGCCTTCCATGACGACCAAGCCTTTACCGAACTCACCGCCCCGTTCATCGCGCTGCGTGACGCAATCCGGCACGTGTTTCCCGCCATGATGACCGAGACTTCCGATCGGGAGCTCATCGTCCGCCTCACCGCCTACAGCCTTTTCACCGACTACTTCACCACCCTAACCGCCTGCACGGGCACCTTGATCTGGGCTCACCAAATTCCGGACCTGCCGGTCGGCGCCTACGCTAGCTACGAGGCCGAATACGAAACCAGCGAAGCCTTGCTTCGCCAGTTTCTTGAAATCGCACCGCCCCATTTGGCCGCGCAGGTCCGTGAAACGCTCGCCTCGCCAAACTCAGTCTGGCTGCAGGAACTGGCGCAGTCATTCCTCAACCGCCATCGCGACACCTGGTTCGATTTCCCCTTTGATCGCACGTTCGCCGAAAACGTGCTGAAACCGCGCGCCGATGAGCGGCGTGTCGCGCTGTTGGGCATTTTCAAAGTCATGCGCGACGACATGCGGGGGCAAATCGATCAGCGCATCGCCTCCCTGCGTCGCGACAGTCTCGTCGCTCTGCTCACCACCATCGGCTGTGTCGCGCTTGGCATCATCATCAGCGTGCGTTTGTCCCAACGCCTGCACCGCGCCCTCAGCCATATCACCCGTGGCATCTGCCGCGGCGCGCGCCAAGTCACCGAATCCTCCCACGCCGTCGAGGAATACAGCGCCAACTTCACCCGCAGCGCCGCCGATCAGGCCGCGCTCGTCCAGGAAACGAATCGCCGGCTCGAGCAGATTCTCGAGGTCACCACCTCCACCGCCGAAAACGCCCGGTCCGCCAATTCCTCGATGCGCTCCACCACCGCGGTGATCGGCGCCTCCCAAGCCACCATCGCCCGGCTCAACGAGGCCATGGCTCACATTTCCGACCACTCCGAACGCACCCAAAGGATCATGGAGACGATCACCGAAATCGCCTTCCAAACCAACCTCCTCGCCCTCAACGCCGCCGTCGAAGCCGCCCGTGCCGGCGAGGCCGGCGCCGGCTTCGCCGTCGTCGCCGACGAGGTTCGCAACCTCGCCAAACGCTCCTCCACGGCATCGGCCGATTCCTCTCAACTCATCGAGTCATCCAAAGCCGACATCGCCGAAGGCACCGAGTTTGTCGGTGGCACCAACACCGCGTTTGCCGACATCGCACGCCACGCCGAAGAGGTGAAGAAGTTCGTCGCCGCCATCGACCACGACACCATCCGCCAAGCGCAGGCCCTCGAGCACATCGAGGCCGCCGCCCGCCAGGTCGACGCCACCACTCAAAACAACGCCGCCTACGCCGAGGCCGCCGCCCAGTCGGCCCAGAACCTCAACACCCAGGCCGCCGAGCTCGACCGATACGTCCAAGAGCTCACCCGACTCGTTTACGGCACCCCGCTCACCTCAGCGCAACCACCGGCTTCGCCGCGTGCTCCAAAGGGAAACAAACGCCAGCTTGTGTCCGCCTGAGCCTTCTTCGACCGCGGCCGAGCCACCGCGATTTGCGGAGTAGACTCGCCCAAATCGCTCCGGCAACGTTGCCCGGAACATGGCTCTGCTGGAATCCGGACTCAGATTCGCGCTGATCATCGCTGGTCTTTTGTGGCCAGGATGGGGTTGGGCCAAGGCGGCCTCGGTGCCGCTGCGAAGTCTGGCCGCCGGTCTCGGCTCCATCCTGCTGCTTTTTTTGGGTGTGCTCGCCCTGCAGGCGTTCTCGCTCCCGATCACCCTGCCCAGCCTGACCGTTTGGCTGCTGCTCACCGGACTGCCCGGCTGGTGGCTCAGCCACCGGCGTCACCGCCCGCCGATGGTCACTCAGCCCGCGGTCCTGCCGCTGGGTTGGGGCTGGTTGCTGGCCGCACCGGCCTTGGTTGTCGCCGCCCACATGTCCCTCATCCAACCCTTATCCGGGGACGACCACGTCTTTCGTTGGGAACACCTCGCGCGCCTCATCTTCACCCACCACCACCTGGATTTTTATCCCCCGGTCTCATCCGCCGATTTCTCCATGTATGTCTGGGCCGACGGGATCGCGCCGCTGGTTTCTGCGACCTACGCGTGGTGCTTCCTCGGGGCCGGCAATTCGGCTTCTGTTTGGACCGCCCCCGCGGTGATCGCGCAGGTGATCGCGCTTTTCATGCTGGCGGCCCAACTCGCCGGTTTATTCGGCGCCCGCGTCGCCGCCTCCTTCGCCTGGGGGATCATGGCCACCTCGACCCTGCTTCAGTTTGCCTTCAACATCGGCCAAGAAACGGGACTCACCGCGATCGGGGCGGGCGCCATGGTCTACTACCTTCTGCACTGGAACGCCCAACCTGAGCGACGATCCCTGCTTATCTACGCTGCGCTGGGCGGAGCCGTCGCCGCCTGCGCCCGGGAGTATGGCGGCATCGGCGCCTTCACGGCCGGCCTTTGGATCTGGCGCACCAAGGGAGACCTGCGCTCCGCCCTCGTATTCACGGTCGGAGCAGCGCTCCCCGCCATGGTCTGGCACCTGCGCAACGCGGTGCTGACCGGGAATCCGTTTTTCAGCCACGACCTCGCCTCCCTGCCCACCAATCCCGTCTTCGCCCAACTGATGAGCTACTACCGGGCGGTGTTCGGCATGGATTGGCACAGCGCCGGCAGTTGGCTGGAACTCCTTCGGCTATTCGCGCTCAATGCGCTGCTCCCCATGGCGGGTCTGGTCACCGTTGTCGCAACCCGACGCATGCCTTCGGCCGCCCGAACGCTGCTTGGGGCGGTGAGTGCAGGATTCAGCGTGGCGTGGTTGTTTTCCATCTCTTCCACCGCGGGTGGGCTCCACTACTCCATGCGCGTGCTAAGTCCGGTGCTCCTGCTCGGCGCCGTGGGCGGTGGCGCATGGCTCAGCCTGCGAACGCGTGAGCTCAGGCTTTCACGCACGCTTCTGGTCGCGCTGTTCCTCCTGAGCTTGGTCGCCTCGATCCGGGCATGGGTTTATCCTTACAACCCGGTCTTCTTGAGCCCCGCCCAATGGCCGGTGGCCTCGCGCGACTTTCGCGCGGCGACCAGGCAGGACACCGCGGACTTCATCGAGCAGACCGCGCAACAGGTGAACGGACGCATCCTCAGTGACCACCTCTACCTCTACGGGTATTTAAAACCCCATGAGGTCACCGCTTCTCCGTTTTGGAGTCCCGAGGTCGCTTGGCTCTTCACTGCAATGTCCGACGAGGACCTCGACGCGGGGACCCGGTTAATCAACCTGGGCTTCTCGCATATCCTGCTCACCAAATCGGATCTGTTCTCCCTTTTCCTCCAGCAGCACCACGCGTTCGAAAACTTGAAGCGCTGCCTCGTCGCCGAGGCTGCCACTGCTGAGTTGGTCCTCTATCGCATACGCCCCCGCCCCGCCCCGGATTCAGCCCCATGAATGCCCTCGAGTTCACGCTCCACTTTACGCCCGACGAAGTGCTGCGCTACTACCGCGGCGAAGCCCGCAATGTTGTCGCTCGGCTCGACGACGGTCGCTCCATCCAGTTCCCCGCCGGCGCCCTGCAAAAAGTCGTGACCGAAAACGGTGTGCACGGCCGCTTCCGCCTGCTTTTCGACGCCAACCACAAATTCAAAGGCTTGGAGCGCGTGTGAAACCTGCTGCACTGCGCCCATGAAGTTTCGCGCGCCCAACGCCTTTGTGCTCATCGCCAGCATCATGGTCGCCATGATGGTGGCCACTTGGTTCATCCCCGGTGGTCGCTATGGCCGCGAGGTGCGCGAGTTCGAGGGCTACGGTAGCAAGGAGATCGTCCTGCCCGAGCAGTTCGAGTCCGTCGAGTCCGTTCCCCAGACGCCCTTCGACCTCCTGCTCGCGCCCATGAAGGGCGCCGAGCAGGCCGCCGAAACCCTCGCCTTCGTGCTGCTCATCGGCGGCGCCTTCGGCGTGCTCATGCACACCGGCGCCCTCATGGCGGGGCTCAAGTGGCTCACCCTGCGCGCCAAGGGCGCCGGCCGCTACCTCGTCATCCCGGTGCTGATGTTCGCCTTCAGTTTCGCAGGCGTGCTCTTCGGCATGGCCGAGGAATGTCTCGTGTTCGTGCTGCTCACCGTGCCACTCGCCATCTCGCTGGGCTTCGATGCCACCACCGGCGTCGCCATCCCGTTCATCGGCTCGCAGGCCGGTTTCGCCACCGCCTTCGTGAACCCTTTCTCCTTCGGCATCGCCAAACAGATCGCCGAGCAACCCACCGATGTCGGCTTCGGCTACCGCGTGTTCTGCTGGCTGCTCATCACCGGCGTCTGCGTCGCCATCGTCATGTGGCACGCCCGCCGCGTCGCCCTTGATCCGGCGAACAGCCTCACGCCCGCAGCCGACGCCAACTGGCGCCGCCGTCTCGCCGCCGAATCCGGCGAGGAACCCGACGCCGACAGCGTGATCACCCCCTCGCAGATCGTCACCCTCGTGGTCTTCGGACTCATGATGATCGTGCTCGGTTATGGTTCCATTGCCCTCGGCTGGTATGTGATGGAAATCGCCGCAGTGTTCCTCGCCATGGCGCTGTTCTGCGGACTCGCCGCTCGCCTCTCCCTCAACGCCATCGCCGACTCTTTCATGGCCGGCGCCCGCGAGCTCTGCGCCACCGCCGTGCTGGTCGCCTTTTCCCGCGCCATCGTGGTGCTCGCCGAAGATGCCAACATCATCGACACCATCCTGCACAGCGTTGCCACGCGCATCGATCACCTCGGCCCCGATCTCGGTGTGTTCGTGATGTATAGCTTCCAGAGCTGCCTTAATTTTCTCATCCCCAGCGGCAGCGGTCAGGCCGCCCTCACCATGCCGATCATGACCCCGCTCTCCGACCTCCTCGGCATCCACCGCGAAAGCGCCATCCTCGCTTTCCAGTTCGGCGACGGCTTCACCAACATGATCATCCCCACCAGCGTGATCCTCGTCGGCGTGCTCTCCAGCGCCGGCATCGGCTACGGCACTTGGTTCAAGTGGTGGGCCAAGTGGCAACTCCTCCTCTTCGCGCTCGGCGCGGTCCTCCTCTACGCCGCGCCGTGGAACTGATTTGTTCTACAGGAGGCAATAGAGGGCAACAGAGCCTTCAGCCTGATAAAGTTTTACAGAAGGCAACGAATAGAACGAAGGCTAGTTAAACCTCCGTTCCCCTCCCTTTCCTCCTGTGCAAGTGATCACGTTGGATTAGCCTTCGTCCCCTTCTGTAGGAACAACCCCTTTCTCCGCCCCACCCCATGCAGGCTCTCGTTCTCGAAAAACAAAACAAACTTTCCCTTCGCGACATCGACATCGCCGAAACGCTCGGCCCGCACGACGTGCGCATCGACATCAAGACGGTCGGCGTTTGTGGCAGCGATGTGCACTACTACACGCACGGCCGCATCGGCCCCTTTGTGGTCAACGCCCCGATGGTGCTCGGCCATGAGGCCGCCGGCGTGATCAGCGAGATCGGTTCCGCCGTCACCCACCTTGCCGTCGGCGATCGCGTTTGCATGGAGCCAGGCATCCCCAACCCGCTCGGCCGCGCCACCCAGCTCGGGCTCTACAACCTCGACCCCGAGGTGCGCTTCTGGGCCACCCCGCCGATCCACGGCGTGCTGCGCCCGTCCGTCGTGCATCCCGCCGCCTTCACTTTCAAGGTGCCACACAACGTGAGCTTCGGCGAAGCCGCCCTCGTCGAGCCCCTCGCCGTCGGCATGCACGCCGCCACCAAGGCCAAGGTGAAGCCCGGCGACGTCGCCATCGTCATGGGTGCCGGCACCATCGGCATGGTCACCGCGCTGAGCGCCCTCGCCGCCGGCTGCAGCCGCGTTTTCATCACCGATGTCGCTCAGCCGAAACTCGACCTTGCCGCCACCCTCGGCGCCATCACGCCGGTCAATGTCGCCGCGGAAAACCTCACCGAGGTGATCAACGCCGCCACCGGTGGTTGGGGCGCCGACCTCGTCTTCGAAGCCAGCGGCAACGCCCGCGCCGCCGCTTCGGTCTTTGAGGCGCTTTGCCCCGGCGGCTGTGTCGTTTTTATCGGCATGCCGGGTGGCCCGATCCCCTACGATGTCGTCGCGGCGCAGATCAAAGAAGCCCGCGTCGAACACGTCTTCCGCTACGCCCACGTCTACCCGCGTTGCCTGGCGCTGATGGGCAGCGGCCAGCTCGACGTGAAGCCGCTCATCACCGAAACCTACCCCTTCGCCGACAGCATTGCCGCCTTCGACTACGCCAAGGCCCCCCAGCCCACCTCGGTCAAAGTCCAGATCGAGCTGTAGTTCGTTTTTTCCACCGGAGAAAAGAGAGGTTAACAGAGCGCTCCTATCCCCTTCGCTCCCTTCGCTCCCTTCGTTTCCTTCTGTAAAACCCCTCAGGCTGACGGCTCCGTTACCCTCCGTTGCCTCCTGTAAAAGCAAAATGTCTACCCCGACTTCGCCGAACGGCGTCACCCCGCCCCGTTCCCTCGCCGCGTCCCTGCGCTACATCGGCCCCGGCCTCATCCTGACCGCCGGCATCGTCGGCACCGGTGAACTGGTCGCCACGCCCAACGTCGCCGCCGAGAGCGGCTTCACCCTGCTCTGGCTCATCATCCTTGGGTGCGTGGTGAAGGTTTTTGTGCAGGTCGAACTCGGGCGCTATGCCGTCGCAACCGGCACGCCCACCCTGCGCATGCTCGACATGGTGCCTGGCCCGCGTCTGCGCGTCGGTTGGATGGTCTGGGTCTTCCTACCCGTCTTTGTCGCTATGATCTCGGTGATCGGCGGTATGCTCGGCGGCACCGCCGAGGTCATGCACCTGGCCGGCATCGACGCCTCGGCCTCCACCCTTGCCATCGTGCTGGGCGTCTCGCTTGCACTCCTGCTGGGAGTTGGCCGCTACAAACTCGTCGAACGCTTCTCCATCGGCCTCGTCATCCTCTTCACCGTCTCGACTGTCTTCGCCTTGTTCGCGTTGCAGACGACCGACTTTCGCGTCACCTCCGCCCAAGTGTTGCGCGGACTCGAGTTCCGCCTGCCCGAAGATTTTTCCGCCGCGTTTGTCGCCTTCGGCATCATCGGCGTCGGCGCCGCCGAACTCATTTATTACCCCTACTGGTGTCTGGAAAAAGGCTACGCCGCGCGCGTCGGATCCCACGACGCCGGCTGGCTCGACCGCGCCCGCGGTTGGATGAAGGTGATGAAAGTCGACGCCTTCGCCTCGCTCGTGCTCTACACCACCGCGACGGTCGTATTCTTCCTGCTCGGCGCCGCGGTGCTCCACGCCAAGGACGTGCAACTCTCCGACGACGGTTTGGTTGGGTCGCTCGCGCACATGTATCTGGAGAGCTTCGGTCCGCTTGGCTTCTGGATCTTTGTCGTCGGTGCCTTTGCCACCCTCTATTCGACCGCCTTCGCCGCCACCGCCGCCAACGCCCGACTCATGGTCGACGCGCTGCCCATGCTCGGGCTCATGTCCGAAACCGATGACCCGGAACGCAAGGCGCGCCGCATCAAATGGCTCGGAGTCACCCTCCCGCTCTACGGCACCGTGCTCTACGTGGCCTGGCCCAATCCCTATTCGCTCATCATCATCAGCGGCGCCGGTCAGGCCATCCTGCTCCCCTTCCTCGCGGCCTGCGCACTCTACCTGCGACATCGCCGCCTGCGCCCCGAGCTTCGCCCGGGTCCCGTTTGGACCGCGTGCCTGTGGCTCTCCGGCGCCGCCCTCACCTTTGTCGGCGCGTGGCAGTTGATCAGCCGTTTCTAGCTTAAACTTCCACCAACCACCGCACCGCTTCCTGCGCAGCGGTGAGGCCCATGGCGCCGGTCACCCAGACCGCGGTGCCAAAACCGCTGGCGCAGTCGAGCTTCAGGTTGCTGCCCGGCTCCGCCTCGGTGCTGCAGGTGCCGTCGGCCCAGGGGTAGACCGGCTTCTCCGCCGACCATACGCAGCGCACGCCGTAGCGGTTGCCTTCGCCACGAGCGAAACCGTGGTCTTTGCGCAGTTTGCGGCGGACCATCTTCAACAATTCATCGCCGCCCGCCTCGCCGAGGTCCCCCACGCGCAGTTGCGAGGCGTCGCGCTTGCCGCCCGCTCCCCCGACCGTCACGCACCGCTTGCCGAGGCGCACGCAGGCCGCAATGAGCTCGGCTTTGTTGGTCGTGCCATCGATGGCGTCCACCACCAGATCGAAGGCCGGCTCCAGCAGCCGGGCGGCGTTGGCGGCCGTGATGTATTCGGTAACCGGTGACACCACGCAGGCAGGGTTGATCAGGCGCACGCGCTCCGCCAGCGCGTCGACTTTGGGGCGACCGAGATTACCGTCGAGCGCCGGCAACTGGCGGTTGGTGTTGGTGATGCAAAGGTCGTCGAGGTCGATGAGCGTGAGCGCGCCGACGCCGCTGCGGGCGAGTCCTTCCACCGTCCAGGAACCCACGCCGCCCACGCCGATCACCGCGACGTGCGCGCCGCGCAGACGATCAAGCGCCGCCAAACCGAAGAGCCGGCCGACGCCGCCGAAACGATCTTCGTAGTTGGAACTCATTCGGCCGAACGCGGGATTTCCACGGCTTCGCTTTCCCGCGCGGCCCGCAGCGCTTCCATGCCTCCACTCACGTCGGAACCACTCGGGTGCTGATACACCTCGAGGTCGAAGACCTTGGCGACGGCCAGCATGTGATCGAAGATATCCGATTGAATGCCTTCGTAGACCGCCCAGGCGGTGTTGTTGGCGAAACAATAAATCTCCAGCGGCAGGCCGTGCGGCGTGGGCTGGAGCTGACGCACCAGCAGGGTCTTGTCCTGTGCGATGCGGGGATGCGTCTTCAGGTAGTTCAGGCAATAGGCGCGGAAGGTGCCGATGTTGGTGAGCCGGCGTCCGTTGCCCAAAACACTGGCGTCGGGACCGAGCTTCTCATTGTCGGCCGCGATCTCCTTGCGCTTGGCGTCGAGGTGCTCGCGCACGTGGCCGATCTTGGACCACCGCGCGAGTTGATCTTCGTTGGCAAAGGTGATCGAGCTCACGTCGAAACAGATCGAGCGTTTGATGCGGCGGCCGCCCGAATCGGACATGCCGCGCCAGTTGCGGAAAGAGTCGGAGATGAGGCTGTAGGACGGGATCGTGGTGATCGTCTTGTCCCAGTTCTGCACCTTCACGGTGGTCAGGGCGACGTCGATCACATCGCCGTCGGCGCCCGCCTTCGGCATCTCGATCCAGTCCCCCACCCGCACCATGTCATTGGCGGAGATCTGGATGCCCGCCACGAAGCCGAGGATCGCGTCCTTGAACACCAACAACAGCACCGCAGTGACTGCGCCCAGGCCGGAGAACAGCAGCACCGGCGATTTGTCTAGGACGATGGCGAGGATGAAGATCACGCCCACCACCACTGCGACAAGCTTCACCGCCTGCGCGAAACCCTTCACCGGCACGCCTTTGCGGCCTTTCTTTTTTTCAATGCCGCCTTGGATGGCGTTGAGCAGCGCAAACAGCACGCCCAGCCAGATGCAGATCAGGTAGATGCTGACCGCGCCGTGCACGATCTTGGACAACAAGGGCTCGTTGCCCAACACCCCCGGCCCGAAGGTGTTGATCACGATCGCCGGTGCCAGATGCGACAGCCGCGTGAACACCCCCGTCTCCAGCAACTGGTCGTCCCACGTCATGCGCGTGCGGCGGATGACCGTGTGCACCACCTGCAGGATGACCCGTTTCGTGATGAGGTTCGCCAGCACGGCAAGCAACACCACCAACACGATGCCGGCGGTTGTGCCGAGCACCTCGGCCCAATACTCGGAGACCCGGTGGTCCGTCAGCCAGGCCTGCCAGTTTTCAAGAAGCGCATTCATGGACCGGCCAGCGAAGGCCAGCCCTCGCGCCTCGTCAATCCACCGTGGTCGCTTCTGTCACCGGCACCGCCTCACGCGCCACCGTCACGTCGGCGGCGACCTCGTCGCGGATGAGCGCCCAGTGGAAAAGGTTGTCCTCGTTGGCGGTGAAAAAGTTGTGGTTGTAGTGGGTGAGCTTCATGTCGCGGTAGAGCGGACGCGTGATCGCGATCACGTCGTCCCAATGCCGCAGCGCCTGCTCCAACCACCCCACCGCGGCGGCCTGACGCTCGGCCTCGCCGGTGATCCGGAAGGTTTCCAACGCGACCGCGCCCCGCAGCTTGGCGGCGAGGTGCAGGCCCAGGCTGGCCCAGGTCCGGATATCCGCCACTTCGTAACGCAACGAAGCGTTGCCGGTCGTGTCGATGTCGGCGGTCAGCCGATACGCTTCGCGGCAATCGCGCTCCAGCATCTCGGCCAGAATCGGGGGCGTGATCCGACCGGACGCAAAGCTGCCGCCGCTCAGGATCGTTTCCACGTAGTCCTTCACCGCCACGTATTCGGACGCCATCGTCGGCTGGTTGATCAAGGCGTCCACGCCGATGTAGTTCGTGTAGGTGCCCTGCAGCGCGAGGAAACCTTCGCTGTAGAGCGTGAAGTCCCAGCGCGAATCGTAGAGCGAGGCAAGGCGAAGCTGGGTCGAAGAGGCCAGCGACATGGCCTCGAGCAGATTGCGACCCGCGTCGCCGTAGCGTCGCTCATACTCGGCCGCAAACACCGCGTCAGGCGTCTCCGGATCGTAGAGCAGGCGACCCCAGAGTTTGTAGAACAACCACTGCCGCTCGAAGGCCCAGGTCCAGTCCACCGGATCATCGATCGCGGTGAAATAATCCAAGGCCGGGATGTAGCACTCCGAACCCACGAAGTAGCCACCCGAGTAGGCGTGCTCACCATTGAGCGCGATGTGTTGGCGGATGAAATCCGGCACGCCCCAGCGCAGGGCAAAGAAATCCTCGTTACGCGCCTGCCACGTGACGCGGTAGTTGCTCGGCGTCGGTTCGAAGTAGGTGTCGCCCAGTTTGCCGCCGTGAACCTTTTCCAACTTCGGCGTCGAGTGGGCGTGCGACCAGTTGAACTTCATCTCCACCCAGATCGGGCCCTCAAACGCGTCGCCCAATCGTTCCATCGCCTCCCGCGTCACGACCTCCACGTTCTTGCTCGTGCTGCCGCCGGAATCGAGATTGGCCGAAAACGGCACGCGATGGATGAGCTTCACCGGACGTTCCTCCGCCGCCTCCAACATGCCTGCGATGATCACGTCATCCATCCACTGCTGGCGCTCCAGCGGCGTCATGCCCGCCATGCCCTCGCCGTGCGAAAGGCCGATGCCATCGAGGTCCGGATACTCCGCCAAAACCTGCTTCACGCTCTCACGGATATAGCGCCGGACCAATTCCGATCTCTCGCCCTCCACGTAGTAATAAGGGTAAAAATTTCGCTCCGCCAAACCGTGCGCCTCAGCCAGCTCACGGCTTACAAAGATGCTCCAGTGCACGATGTAGGTGTCCAAGCCACGGTCTTTCGCCATGGCGAAGATCTGACGGTAGAGCGCCTGCCATTCGGCAAACTCCTCGGGGCCCCACGGACTCGCCTCCGGAAAATTCGTCGGCTGCACCATGAAGGTGAACGGGTGCATGTTCCAAAGACTGATCGCGTTGAAGCGGTTCTCCACCATCATGTCCAGAAACGCCTCCCAATACTTCGGATCCTTCGCGGTCGGGATGTGTTGATCGAGCGCCGAGCTCGGCCGGTAGGTCTCCCACGGCAAGTTGAACTTGATGCCCCGAAACGCCTGGTCGGGCTGCGCCGCCTGCGCCGCGATCTCACCCAACGGCGTGCCCGCCTGCAACTCGTCGACGAGGGCCAGCACCCCGTAGACCATGCCCAATCCATCGCCGCCGTAGACGGTGATCACCTTGCCCTCGGGAATGATCTCAAAGCCCTCCTTCGCCAACCGGGTCGGATGCGTCGAGAAACTCACCAGATAATCATACCCGATCGGCGCCGCACTCACTTCGTGCCCGGCCTCGATCAAGGCCGCCGTCAAACGCGCCTCAGCGTAGTCGCTCGTGCGCTCGGAATGATCGGGCACCACCCGCACCATGTCGGCGCGTAGCAACGACGCGACCAACCAGACCAAACAGAAAAGCGAAACAGCACGGCGGATACACATGGGGATAAATCGGGGTTGTGCCGACTCGACCACAATCCGGCACCGATCGCCACCCCCGACCGCGCTGAACGTCGCCCAGGGCGCCACCACGTGTTCATAGACCGTGCTCGCGCAGCGCAGCGACCGCGCTCGCCACCCGCGCCTCGCCCGCCCCACTCACCACCGCGATACGATCCGCCACGTCCGCATACGCCGACCGCAGCCGCGCGGCCGCCGCCTGCCACGCCTCCGGATCGTCGAAACAGCGTTGCGGGTCCGCCTCCCAGGGCAGGTCCGTCTCACACCATAGAAACAAGGCATAACGCTCCCGCCGCCGCGCCGCCTCCTCCCGCACCCACGGTGCGATATGTCCGCCATACATCGCGTCAGCCCAAAAAACATTGGTCGTCAGATCGGTATCGCAGAACACCACCCGACGCGCGGCCAACGCCGCCACCTCCTCGTTGACGATCTGCCCACGCGCGATGGTGGCCAAATCCCACGACGTGATCCGCCCCGCGCGTCGATCCCAAAACGCCCGCACCGCCTCCACCGCCCACGTTTCACCCCAACGCTCCGCGAGCGCCGCCGCCAGGGCCGACTTGCCGGTCGATTCCGCCCCGATGATCGCGACGCGTCTTACGGCTTTAGACATGCTCGGTCTCCCCGGCGCGCTCGGCTTGCATCGCCCGCCACCAACTCCACCACCCCGTCAGCCCCATCACTAAAAACACCGCGTAGAGAAACGAGGTGTAGGCCAGCCCGGCCGCCCAGTAGGTTACGACCGCCACGCTGTTGACCGCGACCCAACCGGCCCAGTTCTCCAGGCGTTTGCGCACCTGCAGCACCTGCGCCGCCATGCTGAACGAGGCGATGAACGTGTCGCGATAGGGCATCGCCGCATCCGTGTGCGTGCTCTGCCACCAGCCCCAAATCAGCGTGAGCCCGGTCGCCGCCGCCAACCAGCCCGCTCGCGCCGACCAACCCTGCGTCGTGATCGGCAGCTCGGGCGCATTGCCCTTGTGTTTCACCCAGTGCCACCAGCCGTAAGCCAGACAGCCGAAGAAAAACACCTGCAGCTTCGCGTCCGCATAAAACGTCGCCCGCCAAAAGAGCACGCCCTGCACCGTCACCGCCACCAGGCCCACCGGAAACGCCCACAGGTTGCGCCGAATCATCAGCAGCACCCCGGCGATTCCCAACACCAGATTCAATTGGTCCAGCGGACTCCCTTCGCGGAACCCATGGATGACTTCACTTATCCAAGACGGCATCACCTCCGTTCATCACCCAAGTTCGGTGCTTTGAACAGCGCTTTAATCAGTCAATCCAATCGGACCCACCCGTCCTTCGGCGTCTTTGTAATCGGCCTCAAGCGCTATTGAGTTCGCCAAAGCGACCCACGAAATTCGCGAAGAACAACTACACGTAGATACCACTGAATTTCATATCGCCCCCGCAAGACTCACCCTTCTTTGGTCGAGTTATCTGGCCTCTTCAGTGCTGCGTTTCCGCACGAATCTCCATGCGCTCCTGTTCTGCCCTTCCTCGTCGCCGCTTCTGCACGCTGCTTCTCGGCGCTTTCGCGGCTGCGTCGGGTCTCTTTGCCCAAACCGATCGCACGTGGACGGGCAACAACAGCGCCCAGGACGACTGGAACCGCCGCCAGAACTGGTCCGGCAACGACGAGCCCGACACCTCCACCGAGCGTGCCTTGTTCGATACCAATGGCCTGCTGACCGCGATCGAGGTCACCGCCGCCGACACCACCGGCGGCATCCGCTTCGCCAGCACGCTCAATGACTCGATCACCTTTTACGGCGCCGGCGACCTCACCCTGCTCAACACCTACGGCATCACCAGTGCGTCCAACGGTGTGCAGACCTTCTCGGTGCCGCTGTCCCTCAGCAGCAACCAAACCTGGTCGATCACCTCGACCTCGGGCGACCTCATCTTCGACGGCGGCCTCTCTCTCAACTCCGCCACGCTCATCCTGCTCGCGACCAACGTGGCCAACGATTTCGCCTTCAGTGGCGTGGTCTCCGGTTCCGGCGGACTCACCAAGACCGGCTCCGGCACGCTCACCCTTTCCGCCGCCAACAACTACGCCGGCGCCACCACCATTTCCTCCGGCACGGTCGCCATTTCCAACGCCGCCGCCCTCGGCGCCACTTCCGCCGGCACCACGGTGAGCTCCGGCGGCACGCTCTCGCTCACCGGCACCGGCACGACTTTCAACGCCGAGTCGCTCACCCTCAACGGCACCGGCGCCGCCAGTGCGGGTGCCCTCGCCAATACCAGCGGCAACAACACCCTCACCGGCAACATCGCCCTCGCCAGCGCCTCCACCATCCGCGTCGCCTCCGGCACCACCCTCACCACCAACGCCGGCACCATCTCAGGCTCCGGCAATCTCACCAAAGCCAACACCGGCACCCTCGTCCTCGGTGGCACCAACACCTACTCCGGCTCCACCACCGTATCCGCCGGCACCCTGCGCGTGAGCAACACCGCCGGCCTCGGCAACACCTCCGGCGTCACCGTCTCCACCGGCGGCACCCTCGAACTCGCCACCTCCGGCGGCACCTACGACCAGTCGCTCATCCTCAATGGCACCGGCACCGCCGGCAACGGCGCGCTCGCCAACACCACCGGCAGCAACACCTGGTCGGGCAACATCGCGCTCGGCTCCGCTGCCAGCATCGGCGTTTCCAGCGGCGCCTCCCTCACGGCCGGCGGCGTCCTATCGGGCAGTGGCAATGTCTCCAAATCCGGCACCGGCACACTCACCCTTTCCGGCGCCAACACCCACACCGGCACCACCACCGTCGCCGCCGGCACCCTCGTCGCCGCCCACAGCGCCGCCCTTGGCTCCACCGGCGCCGGCACCACCGTCAGCAGCGGCGCCACCCTCTCTCTCGCCAACAACATCGCCGTCGGCGCCGAGGCCCTCACCAACCAGGGCACCCTCAACAACCTCTCCGGCAACAACAGCTATGCCGGCACCATCTCCGGCACTGGCGCGGTCACCACCACCGCCGGCCAACTCACCCTTTCCGGCAACAACAGCTACTCCGGCAACGTCACCGTCACCTCCGGCTCCACCCTCGTCGCCAGCTCCAACAACGCCCTCGGTTCCGGCGGCGGCACCACCACCGTTCAATCCGGCGGCACGCTGCAACTCACCGGTGGCATTTCTGCCGCGAGCGAAACCATGATCAACCTCGCCGGCACCGGCGTGGGCGGCGCCGGCGCCGTCGTCAGCTCCTCGGGCAACAACACCCTCGACGCCCCCTTCACCCTCACCGGCCACACCACCATCAGCGCCACCTCCGATACCCTCACGCTCGGCACCCAGTCCAATTCCCCCTACTTTTACCTGGGCGGCTACAACCTCACCCTCAACACCAACGGCGGTAACATCGTGTTTGAGGCCGATTTCACCAACACCGGCAACGTCACCAAAACCGGCTCCGGCACCCTCACCCTCAACCACGGCGAGGCCTATCCCTCCATCCTCAGCGCCTCCACCGCCTTCTACCTCAACGAAGGCACCACCATCCTCAACACCTACAACAACGAGAACTCCGGCATGAAAGGCACCGTTGTCATCGGCGACGGTATCGGCGCCGCCGGCTCCGCCATCCTCCAACAAGGTCTCTACGAGAGCGGCGTCGACGTCTCCAGCGAACTCATCGCCAACACCTCCAACGTCACCATCAACGCCGATGGCTACTGGGACCTCCAGGGGCACAAGGAGACCGTCAACCACGTCACGCTGAACGGCGGCACCATCGAAGCGAAGAATAACTCCGGCACCGGCGACCGTCTCGACATCATCGGCACCCTCACCGCCTCCAACAACGCCACCTCCACCATCGACGGTCGCCTCGGCATGAACAACGACGCCGCCAAGTCGATCGTCGTGAACAGCGGCTCCACCTTGCAGATCAACGCCGTCCTCTCCAACGGCGGCTTCAACAAGACCGGCGACGGCACCCTCGTCCTCGGCGGCGCCAACACCTTCACCGGCACCGCCAAGGTCTCCGACGGCATCGTGCGCGTCGACAACAACTCCGGCCTCGGCGCCGTCGCCGGCGGCACCCAGGTCCTTTCCGGCGCCCAGCTCCAGCTCAATGGCGTGACCATCGGCGCCGAATCCCTCCAGCTCGCCGGCACCGGCCATAACTCCGATGGGACCGGCGCCTTGCGCGCGCTCACCGGCACCACCAACTCCTGGGCCGGCAACGTCACCCTCACCGCCAACAGCGAGATCCAGACCGAGTCCGGCGCCTCCCTCACCATCGGCGGCAACATCACCGGCTCCGGTAAGACCCTCACCGTCGAGTCCATCGGCAACACCACCTTCACCGGCAACAACACCTTCAACACCCTGGAGAAGAACGGCGCCGGCACCCTCACCGTCACCGGCATCAACACCTACGCCACCACCAACGTGAACGCCGGCACCTTCGCGCTCGGCGCCAGTAATATCCTCACGGATACGATGGACATCAACCTCGGCGCCGCCGGCACCTTCAACGTCGGCGCCTACACCGAGACCATCGCCGACCTCAACGGCTCCGGCACCCTCACCATCGCCTCCGGCGGTGACCTCACCATCGACCAGCTCGGCAACACCAGCGCCTTTACCGGTGTCCTCGACGTCGACGGCATCCTTACCCTCAACGGCGGCACCATCGGCGCGGCCGACGGCACCGGCTCCACCGGCACGATGGAGCTCACCGCCTCCAACACCCTCAACATCGCCGCCAATTTCACCTTCGGCGGCACCCTCGAGCTCGGCGCCAACACCACCCTCAACCTCGTCAACGCCGGCACCACCTTCAACGTTGGCACCCTCCACATCACCGGCGACACCGTCATCGACTTCGCCGGTGTCGACGTCGCCACTTTCAACATCGGCACCCTCATCATTGACCCCGGCGCCGCCGTCACCGCCACCGGCTGGGCCAGCTTCTACGACCTGTGGACCGCCACCAACTTCTCCGGCGCGACCCTCGACAATCGCAACAGCACGACCGCCCAGATCACCTTCCAGGGCTTCACCGCCGCCGAGACCATCTGGCTCACCTACGACTACGGCGCCAACGAGATCACCGTGCCCGAGCCGTCCACCTACGGCGCCATCTTCATGGGCATCGCCCTCGCGGGATTCCTCTGGCGCAAACGCCGCGCCTACTGCGCGGCGACGAACGCTTCCAAGGCCTCGCGCGTGACCACGTGACGCGCGCTGCAGCGCGGACAACGGATCTCGATCGCCGGGTCGCCCGCAAACAGCTCGTCGCCCTCCGCCTGAAACGCCGGCGCCAGGACCTGCAACATGCGTTGCTGATTGCAGCCACAGTGCCAGCGCTGGATCCGCCGCTCCATCAGGTTCGTCGTCTCCGTTTCGTGGATATGGGTCACCGCATCTCCATCGAGTGACTCAAACCAGGCCATGTCGCAGTCCGGGTGCTCACTCACCAGCGCGAAGGTTTCTTCGGCCAGTTGAAAATAGCGCGCGCCGCGCTGTTCGCTCTGCCGGTAGAACGCCTCCACCGCCACCAGCGCATCGTCGCCGGTGAAACCCACCGAGCTCCGCCGCTTCTCGCCGCGACCGCGAATCACATCGGCGTAGAACAGGTTGTCTGCCATCTGCTTCACGTTCTCGTCAAACACCCGCCCGGTGACCGCGCCATTCTCATTGTCACCGGTGAGGAACAGGTTCACCAGCGGCTGCTGGAAATTGATCGTCCACGCCGTCATCTCGTTCCACGGCCGCGACGCGCAGTGCAGGACGAAACCCGCCAGCGCTCGCTTGAACATGGCGTCATGCTCCGGCGACAGCTTGATGCCGTGATCGTTCAGGTGGAGGTAATAATCCACGAACAAGGGGCCGAAGTCAGCCTGCGCCAACAGCGCATTGCGCTCGCGCACAAAGAAGGTCCGGACCTCGAGGCCCGATTCCGCGTCATTGACCGGCGTGGATGCATCCCTGCTCATGCGCGCCAACATTCAGCCAACCCGCCCCCTGTCCACTCCCGATCGCAGAATTCCCACTACCACGCAGCCGCGAGCGCAAGCGAGTGGTCCTTGCGCCCGCCCCGGCAAGCTGCCGTCATCGCCCCATGTCCGCCAACTTCGAGGAGCTCGATTACCAAAATACCCCGCTCGGTCCGGTGAGCCTGCGCCGCCAGGTGCTCAAGATGTTCGATAACCGCGAGATCCACGAGGTGAAGCTCGGCCAAGACTACCTCATGTCGTCGCTCTTCACCAAAGTCGAAGAGGAGCTCTCCCACCTCAGCCTCGTCCAGGTGAAGGCGCCCTCGGCCGACATCGTGGTCGGCGGACTCGGTCTCGGTTTCACCGCCTGGGCCGCCCTGCAACACGACCACGTCGGATCCCTGCTCGTCGTCGACTACCTCGCCCCGGTCATCGATTGGCACCAACGCGGACTCGTGCCCCTGGGCCCCAAACTCACCGCCGACCCGCGCTGCCGCTTCGTGCACGGCGACTTCTTTGCCCTCTCCGCCGCCGACAGCGACGGCTACGATCCCGAGCAACCCGGCCGTCGTTTTCACGCCATCCTCCTGGATATCGACCACTCGCCCGACCACCTGCTGCACCCGCGCCACGCGGCCTTCTACGATGAGGCCGGGTTGCGCGCCTTCGCCCAAGCCCGACTCCATCCCGGCGGCGTCTTCGGCCTGTGGTCCGACGACCCGCCCGAAGACCGCTTCCTGCACAACCTCCGCCAGGTCTTCGCCACCGTCGATACCCACGTCGTCGCCTTCCCCAACCCCTTCCTGCACCGGGATTCCGAAAGCACCGTCTACGTCTGCCGCCTGGCCGAATAGCCACCGGCAAGTGGATGCGGACGTCCCCGACCGCGTCTTCCCCTGCCCTCCGCTCGACCGCTGCGTGGTTCTACCCAAGCCCGCCGGGGCATCAGCCCGATTCCCCTGCGGACCGCAAGTCTGCTAGACTTTGGCCCATGGATGCAGCCCGAGCCGAGAATGTCGCCCGTCGTCACGAAGTCTACCAAGCCCTCGTCAAAAAGGAAGCTGTCGAACAGGACGCCGCCGCCAAAAACGCCCTCGCCGAGGGCCTGCACCTGCCGGTAAAAAAAGCTCACGCCGCCTTGCCCGAAACCGTCGGCAAGTCCCTCAACGTCCAAGCCTGATAGGCCGCTTCAGTCGCACGAATACGTGCGAAATTTCCGAGCAGGTCGGCAACCTTCGCCGGCGAACGGGGTATTATACGGAAACATCACCGCAACCCGTTCCCACCGTATGGCCACCACCCAACTCCTCCATCTCATCCAACTGCGCACCCGTCGCGTCGCCGACTGGCTGCGTGATCAGGTTCAACTCGCCTGGATCGACACCCTCGATTCCGACTACCGCGACTGGAAACCAGAAGGTCAGATTTACGAACGGCTGATTCGTTAAAACAAAACGCGATCTGCTGTCCGTCTGCGCCGCCGTCCCCTTCATCGGGATGGCGGCCTTTTTTTGTCGAGACCCCGCGCCCAACCCCGCTTGCTCGCGCCGTGCCCGCCCGCCCGCGTCTCGTTCCCGCGCTCAACGTCTCCCCCGAGGCCGCGCGCCACTTCGCCCTGCTCGCCACCGGCCTCACCGTGCCGCACCCCGATCTCGGCTCAGGGCTCGTCCACCACGGTTTCATCCAGATCGACCCCATCAACGTCTGCGGACGCATGCACGAGCACATCGCCCGCACCCGCGTCGTCGGTTACCACGAAGGCGACCTGCACCGCCACGTGCATGGGCTCGACGACGACGCCGTGCACGGCACCCCGACGCTCCCCGCCGAAGAACGCACCGCCTTCGAACACTTCCACCCCGGCCGCATCGTGCTCGCCGCTTTCACCACGGAAGCCTGGCCGCACCTGCAAAGCCTCATGGCCCGCCGCTCGCGTCTGCCCGGTTCCTGGGGCGGCAAACTCACCGCCCCCGAACGCCGGCTCGCCACGCAAGTGCTCGCCGAGATCGAGACCCGCGGTGCCCTCGCCTCCGAACACTTCGACCACGACGCCCGCAGCCACAACGGCTGGAACTCCTCGCGCCTCGTCAAAGTGGTCTTGGACAAACTCTTCGCCCACGGCCGCCTCCTCATCGCCCGCCGCCTCAACGGCCGCCGCGTCTACGACCTGCCCGAGCGCCTCCTCCCCGCCGCCGTCCTCGCGCAACCGCGCCCCACCGCCCGCGCCACCGCCCGATGGATCGCCCACCTTAAACTGCGTCAACACCGCCTCGTCACGCTCTCCCGCGATGAGCTTCCCCTCGTCGCCGACCTCGTGCAGCCCCTCACCGTGCAGAACTGCCCGCCGCTCTACGTCCTGCGCGAAGACCGCCCCCTGCTGGAAGCCGCCGTCGCCGGGACCGCGCCGCCGCCGCCCGCGCCGCGCCTGATCGCCCCGCTCGATCCGCTCATCCTGGATAGGAAGGTCGTCCAAAAGCTCTGGGGCTTCGACTACACCTGGGAGGTCTACACCCCCGCCGCCAAACGCCAGCGTGGTTACTACGCGTTGCCCCTCCTTGCCGGCGACCACCTCATCGGCCACGCCGACCTCAAGGCCGACCGCCCCGCCGGCCGCCTGCGCACAATCGGCCGCCAATGCCCCCGCCCCCACCGCATCGCCCCCGCCATCGCCACCGTCGCCACCTTCCTCGGCCTCAAATAACCCCAGCCCCCCGCGCAACACCCCCCGCGCCCTCGCACAACTTGTCACTTAGCAAGTGACAAACTCCACATATGAACTGTCACCCATTAGGTGACACTTCATCTTAAGCCTTTTAGGGATAGGGTTTTAAATTCGCCTATTGTCAGAATAGCCCGAGTTGCGCACCGGGGAGTGCGTCCTCCGCCGGCTCCACCTCACCCGGCCACGCCGCGGGCGCCGGCACGGCTTCGGGACAGCGGTCGTGCAGCATCGACTGAAACCGCCGCGCCAGCGGCGGGGCGTGCAGGTCATCCGGGTGATGCAGGAAAACATACGGCTCGCGCCCTTCGTCCAACCAACGCGCCACCACCTCGACCCACTCGCTGAGCCAAGGGTCGTTGTCCCCTCCCGTTGGATCAGCCACCCAGCGCACAAACGGCCGCCGACCCGTCGCCGTGAAGCGCGCCGGCACTCGCGGTTTTTTGCGCAACGCCGCCTGCCCCTCCTCGTCTTCCGGATGAACCTTCGCCGCAAACAGCGGCCGCGTGTCGAAGTTCACCCGATCCACGCCGACCTCCGTCAACATCGCATCCAAGGCCGCCTCCTCCGACCCGCCCCTGAAGAACGCCCGGTGCCGCAACTCCACCGCGTAGGTCAAGTCCCGCGGCAGACTCACCAAATAGTCGCGCAACAACCCCAACCTCTCCGGCCCAAAACTCTGGTGCAGTTGCAGGAAAAACGGCCCGCAGCGATCCGCCACCGGTGCCAGCCGCGCAAAGAAGGCCGCCGTGTCCTCCCCGCAGTTCAGCAGCGCGCGTTCATGCGAAATCGTCCGCGGAAACTTGAAGGCAAACCGCCACCACGCCGGCGCCTCGTCCGCCCAGCGCGCCACCGTCTTTTCGCTCGGCAAACCGTAGAACGTCGCGTTGCCCTCCGCCGTCGCGAACACGCTGGCGTATTGCCCCAAAAAGTCTTCCCGCCTCGCGCCGCGCGTGAAGAGGTTCCCCGCCCAAGGTGCATGCGCCCACACCGGGCACCCGATCCGCACCCGGGTCGAAACCCCACTTGCACCAGCCTCAGACATACCTCCACCGAACGCATAAAATCCCCGTCGCACAACTCCACCCTTTCACTCTTCCCGCTTCCCTCTTCACCTTCCCCCCGTGCCTGAACTGCTGGACACCCTTCGCACGACTTTTGGTTACGATCGTTTTCGCCCCCTCCAGCGCGAAATCATCGAAGCGCACCTCGCCGGCCGCGACGTTTTCGCCCTCCTCCCCACCGGCGGCGGCAAGTCGATGTGTTTCCAACTCCCGGCCCTGGTCCGCGCCGACCGCGGACTCACCGTCGTCGTCTCGCCGCTCATCGCGCTGATGAAGGACCAGGTCGACCAACTCTCGGCCGCCGGCGTCCCCGCCACCTACCTCAATTCCACCCTCTCCGCCGCCGAAGCCCGCTCCCGCCTCGCCGGCCTGCACCGCGGTCAGTTCCGCCTGCTCTACGTCGCGCCCGAGCGTCTCATGCTCGACAACTGGCAACAGAATCTCACCGGCTGGAACGTCGCCGCCATCGCCATCGACGAAGCCCATTGCGTTTCCGAATGGGGCCACGACTTTCGCCCCGAATACCGCCAGATCGCCCAGCTCCGCGACATCCTGCCCGAGGTGCCGATCATGGCCCTCACCGCCACCGCCACCGAGCGCGTGCGCGAGGACATCGTCAGCCACCTCAAGCTCCGCGATCCCGGCGTCTTCGTCGCCTCCTTCAACCGTCCCAACCTCACCTACAAGGTCCTGCCCAAGGACGGTCCCGCCCGCCAGATCATCGACTTCATCAAGACCCGCCCCGACGAAAGCGGCATCGTCTACTGCGCCACCCGCGCCACCGCCGAACGCACCGCCGAGGCGCTCTCCAGCCGCGGCTACTCCGCCCGCCCCTACCACGCCGGTCTCAGCAACGACGAACGCGCCGCCAACCAAGAGTCCTTCCTGCGCGACGACACCCGCATCATCTGCGCGACCATCGCCTTCGGCATGGGCATCAACAAACCCAACGTCCGCTGGGTCATCCACTACGACCTGCCGAAAAACATCGAGGGCTATTACCAGGAAACCGGCCGCGCCGGCCGCGACGGATTGCCCGGCGATTGCCTCCTGCTCTTCAGCGCCGGCGACGCCGCCAAACAGACGCACTTCATCGACGAGATCACCGACGAGCACGAACGCACCGTCGCCCGCACCCAGCTCCGGCAAATGCTCCACTATGCCGAGAGCGCCGGCTGCCGGCGGGTCGAATTGCTCGGCTACTTTGGCGAGGGCTTTTCCATCGATGGCTGTGGCGCCTGCGACAACTGCCTCGAACCCCGCGAAACCTACGACGGCACCATCCTCGCCCAGAAATTTCTCTCCTGCGTTTACCGCATCCGCCAGGTCACCCAGTTCGGCTGCGGCGCCAATCACATCATCGAGGTCCTCACCGGCGCCGACACCGAAAAGATCCGCCGCTGGGGCCACGATCGCATCTCCACCTACGGCATCGGCAACGAACTCTCGCGCCCGCAGTGGGCGGCGGTCTTCCGCGAACTCCTCCGTCTCGGCTACCTCATGCAGACCGACGGCAAGTTCCCCACCGTCGAGCTCACCCAGGAGGGCGTCGACGTATTGCGCTCCCGCGAACCCATCACGCTCACCAAACCGCTCATCGTGCCGAAGGCGCAAAAAGTCCGCCGCCGCCGCGAGGGCGAAATCGCCTGCGACGAGATCCTCTTCGACCAACTGCGCAAGCTCCGCAAGTCCCTCGCCGACGAACGCGGCGTGCCCGCCTACGTCATCTTCGGCGACGCCACTCTTCGCCAAATGGCGCGCGAGTATCCGGAAAGTCCCGACGCCATGCACGACATCTTCGGCATGGGCGCCAAGAAACACGCCGAATTCGCCGAGACCTTCGCCACCACCATCCGCACCTACCTCCAGGAGCACGGCCGCCAGACCTTCAACGACTGAACGCCTCCCGCCGCAGGGCCCGGATCCCCCTTGGGCTCACCCTCACCCGAACATCAGGTTCAGGAGCACCACGGACAGCAGCGACCAGACCACAATGCTGGCGAGCTTCGCCGCGCCGGCCACGGCCACCGCGCGTTTCAACGAGCTGGCGTGGGTAAACTTCATCAAGGTCACCAGCAGCACGAGGTAGGACAGCGCGTGGTCGACATGAAACGTGTCGGTCACCCCCAAAATCTTGTTGGCCGAAAACTCCACCACCGCGCGCATGGCCACGGCCGCGAAGGCCGGCAAAAACATCTGGCCCCAGTCTCCGTGGATATCCGACCACGCGAAGGCCCCCTTCAGGATCACGACCATCACCATCAAACCGATCAGCATTTCCACCCCAAGATAGGCCATCTCCTGGCCGATCGAGAGTTCATAGTCGTAGTCCTCTCCCTCGCCGTATTCGCCGTTCAGATACGCCTCGGTCTCCTCTTCAAACTGCTTCCGCTCCTCCGCCCAGGCGGCCTCCATCGCTTGTTCCTGCCGGAGTGCCTCCTCCGTCGCCAGCCGCTCGGCCTCCGCCTCGGCCGCCGCGGTCGCTTCAGCTTCCTGCCGCATTTGCATGCTGACCGACTTTGTCACGGCGCCATTCACACCATCGACTGGCAGCTGCCGAATCGCGGTCACTTTCCCGTCAGTAAAGGTCACGCGACCGTCCGCCGGATACATCCATATATCGCGCCCGCCGGCCGACATGGTCGACTGCGGTTTACCGAGCTCCTCCAACACTTCCTCGGGCAACATGCCGTATTGCAGCGCCTGCCCGCTGGCCAGGGTCGCCGTCCATCCGAAGAGGAGTGAGATCAGTAAACGTCTCATGGACCGGAAGCTAGGTAAGCCGCCAACCACCGCCAATCACCGTTTTGCCAATGCCTGGCTTTTTACGTTTTCAGAACTCGATGCCGCGCTGCGCCTGCACGCCAACGGCGAACGGGTGCTTCACTTCCTGCATCTCGGTCACCAGGTCGGCGCTCTCCACCAAGGCATCCGGCGCGTCGCGTCCGGTGATCACCACGTGCTGCATCGCGGGTCGACTCACCAGAGCCGACAACACGCGCGCCAACGGCAGGTAGTCGAGGTGCAGCACGACATTGAGCTCATCGAGCACGACGAGGCTCACGCTCTCGTCCTGCATGGCGGCTTCGGCGATCGCCCAACCTTTTTCGCACAACGCGATGTCGGCGGCACGATCCTGCGTGTCCCACGTGAATCCCCCCCCGCAGGCATGCCAGGTCAATTGGTCGCAACGCAGCACCTTCTCCGCCGCGTCGGGCGTCGCTTTGATGAACTGCACCACCACCACTTTGCCGCCATAGGCCAGCGTCCGCGTGATGACGCCGAAGGATGCCGTCGACTTTCCCTTGCCGTTGCCCGTGTTGACGATGACCAGGCCGCGCTTGTCGCGGGCGATCTTCATCTTCGCCTTCATCTTCACCTGCAACGCAGCCATCTCGCGCTGATGCTGCGCATCGTCGCGGGTAGCCTTCGTTGGCTTCGAGTCGTCTTCGTTCATGGCAGTTCGAGAATCATGCTTGGTGCTTCGCGCATACGCACGCCGAATACTTGTCGCACGCGTGCTTCCGTCAGCACCTCGGCCGGCGCGCCCACCGCGGCCAAGCGACCCCGGTCCAGCATCACCACCAAATCCAAACAATGCGCGATTCGCAGATCATGCAGCGAAAACACCACCGTCGCGCCCGCCCGCGTGAGTTGCCGGGCCCGCATCAGGACCTCCAATCCGTGCCGCACATCCAACGACGCCAAAGGTTCATCCCAAAACTGCAGCGGCGCGTTGTTGGCCAGCGCGCGGGCCAGCATCACCCGCTGCCGTTCGCCGCCCGACAGGCGATTCACCGGTCGCTCCGCGATTCCCGTGAGATCCATCGCCGCCAACGCTTCCTCCACGCCGGCCGCATCGTCCCCGTGCGCAAAGCGGCCCTGCGCCACCACCGAACGCACGCTGAAGCCAAACCCAAAACTCGCTTCCTGCGGCACCCACGCCGCCCGACGGCCGCGCTCCGCAAAGTCAATCTGCGCCAAGGACTCGCCCGACCATCGCACCTCCCCCGCACTCGGCAACAGTCCGGCCGCCACGCTCAACAGCGTCGACTTGCCGCTGCCATTCGGCCCGACCAGCCCGATCATCTGCCCGCGCATGAACGCCAGGTCCATCGCCTGCAGCCGGCCCTCCACCGCAATCCCCTGCAGCTCCAGCACCGTCATGCGAGGCCCTCCACCGCAGATTGTTTTACAGGAGGGAACATAGGGGAACAGAGCCACTCCTCTGAAACGTTTTGAACAAACCCGCTGCCTCTAGGCCTCTGTTGCCCTCCGTTCCCTCCTGTAAAATTCATCGTGCCGCAGGCGTTCATGCTTCCGTCCTCCGCAGCATCCACAGGAAGAACGGCCCGCCCACCAGCGCGGTGACGATGCCGAGGCGCACGTTGCCGGCGGTGCGCCCAAGCACATCGCACAGCAACACGAACGCCGCGCCGCCCAACAGGGAGATCGGCACCAGCCGCCGGTGCTCCGGACCAAACACGAGTCGCAAGAGGTGTGGCACCACCAGCCCCACGAAAGCCACCGTGCCCGCGACCGCTGTGGCCAACGCCGTCAGCACGGTCGCCAGGATGAGCATGCGACGCTGCACGCGGCGCACATCGACGCCAAGCGACTGCGCCTCCACCGCACCCAAGCTCAACAGATCCATTTTGCGCCCCATCGGCCACAACAACGCCGCGCCGATCACCACGGGGGAGGCCATCCAAACGTGATCCCACGTGCGATCCTCGAGTCCACCGAGCAGCCAAAAAATGATCTGCGCGTTGCGCTCATAACTCAGCGTGAAGTTGGACAACACGTAACTCGTCACCGCGCCCAACAGCGCGTTCAGCGCCACGCCCGCCAGCAGCAGTCGCTCCGTGCTCGCGCCGCGTTTGGCAAGGCCCACCACGGCGAGCGTGGATAGAAACGCACCCACCACCGCCGCCGCCGGCACCGCGTAAAGCGACGCCGTCGCCCAACCGGCCGAGATCGCAATCACCGCCCCCGCCGAACCGCCGGCACTCACACCGAGCAAACCCGGACTCGCGAGGCTGTTGCGAAAAAACGCCTGCATCACCACGCCGCTCGCCGCCAACGCCGCCCCGATCTCGATCGCCACGATCGCCCGCGGCAGGCGGATGTTGCCCACCACCGTGCGCGCGAGTTCGTCCCCCTCGATCACCGCCGCCCACAACATCCCCATGTCGCCCACGCCCAAGGCAGCGATCAACGCCACCACCAGCGCTGCCGTCATCCACAGGTAGGGCGCGATCGCCGATCGCGCCAAACGCGTTGCCCCGTCGACCTCACTCATCGGCAAACACTTCCGGATGCAGCTCGCGCGCGAGCTGTTCATACGCCGCCACGCGATGATGCGACACCGCGCTCAACATCCACGGCGCGATGAGCGCGACCCGCCGCTCCTTGACCGCCGGCATGAAGCGATAGGGCGTCAGCGCGACATACGGTTCCAACGCCGCGGCGGCATCGTGGCCCGCGACCACCAGCTTCTCCACCGGCCACGCCAACATCTGTTCGCGCGGAATCTCACCGTGCCCGATCACCCCACCCAAGGTCGTGGCGAGATTCACGGCTCCCGCATGGTCACACAGATCCTGAAAGGTCGTGCCTGCTCCGCCAATCACCCCATAGGTCGATGGCGCGATCACCTTCACCGGCCGCACCCCGACCAGCTTGCGCGCCAGCGCTGCGGCCCGCGCCGAGGTTTTTGCGATGACCTTCTCCGCGCGTTCCATCGCCTCCGGGCCCAGTTCCGCGGCCAGCATCCGCAGGTTGGCATAGGCGTCGTCGAGCGTGCGGTAGCGCGTGAACTTCAGCACCCGCACACCCGCGCGTTCGATCTGTTTCACGAGGTCGGCGCGGCTGTAATCAGCCACCAGCACCAAGGTCGGCCGATACTGCAGAATGTTCTCCGCATCGCCGCCTTTGATGAGCACCGGGAAGTCCCGCGCCGCCTCGACCACCGCGGAGAAATCCCGCTCGCGCGCCAAATGGCTCAGCGACGCGATCTGTTCCGGCGCGGCGACCGCGAGCAACAGTTCATCGGTCCCGACCGTCTGCGAAACCACCCGCACCGGTTCGGCGGAGCAGAAGCTTAGGCCCACGAAAAGACCCGAAAAGGCACGAAAAGACCGAACCATGATGGTCAATATTCGGGGGCGATTCATCCGGTCCAGTTTCGTGACTTTCGTGTGTTTCGTGGGCCCACCCCATCAATACACCCACTCGACGCCGACGTAGCCGCCGATGCCGGGCTGGGGATAGCCATGGACCTGTTCGTAGCTGGCGTCGAAGGCGTTCTCGATCCGGGCCCGCAGCTTCACATTGGGGCGCGCCTGCCAGGCGCCGTAGAAGCGGGCGACCAGGTAGTCCTCCGCCTCGATCGTGCTGAAGTTCGACGCATGCACATCCTGGCGGTCGGCCACAAAACCGACCCCGGCGCCGAGATCGAAGCCGTTGCCAAAGTCGTGCCAGAGGTCGACCCCACCGGAGTGCCGCGGGCGGCGCAGCAGGCGGATGCCCTGCGACAGATTGGCGGCCTCGAGGTAGGTGTAGTTGGCCTTGATGAGGGTCTCCGCGCCAAGCGACCAGCTCAGGCTGGACTCCACGCCGCGCATGCGCGCGCGCTCCACGTTGGCGGTGGTGCCCGGAAACACGCCGAAGTCGAAGATGATCAGGTCATCGTAGTTGGAATCAAAATACGTGACACTGGCGGCGCCCTGTCCGTCGGCAAAGGTGGCATCCACGCCCACATCCCAACCGTCGGCCTCTTCCGGCTTCAGGTTCGGGTTGCCGGCGTAATACGAGCTCTCGCCGTAGAGATCGAGGAAGCTCGGCGAGCGGAAAGCCGTGCCGTAACTTCCGCGCAGTTTCACGCGATCCGGCACGACCTGCCAGGCCAGCGTGGCGCGGCCGGTGGTGGCGCGACCAAAGGTATCGTGATCATCACTACGCAGGCCGAGCGTCAGCCAGGCGGTCTCACCCAGATCGATCTCGTCCTGGGCGAAGAAGGCCAGCAACGACTGGCTCTCGTCGATGTCGCCGAAGCCGTCGTTGCGGGTGTGGTTGGCCTCGGCGGTGAAACCGGCGGTGAAACGATGCCCGGCCAGGCCGGTGTAGGAGGCCTGACCGTCGAGCACACCGCGGCGGTTCTTCACCGTCGTGACCTGCGTGCCGAACGCGCCCGGGTTGGTGGAGACGAACTCGCGCATCTGGCCGCCCAGCGTGAGTCGCGCGGTCAGGTCTTCACCCGCGGTGAACTCCACAAACGCCGTGGCGAGCCAGTTGCTCTCGTCCTCGGTGTTGTCGGGGTCGTTGGTGAAACGCGTGCCGGGCGATTCGTAGCGCCCCTCAAAACCACGCACCGTCGCGCCGATGACGGCGCCGTTGGCGAGCCGCTGGTCGACGCGACCGACGAGATTGGCACTGTCGAAGGCGTTGTGCGGTCGGTCGTTGTCGGTGTGACCGCCGGTGAGCGAGAGCACGTAGGACGTATCGCCGCGTTCGCCCTGGGTGTGCACCGAACCCTGCACGGTGCCGAACGATCCGGCCTCAAAACTGAGGCGCGAACTCGCATCACCGGAACCGGGTTGCGCCGCGATCGCCACGACGCCGCCCATGGCCTCGCCGCCATAGAGCGTGCTCTGCGGTCCGTGGGACACCTCGAGGCTGTCGCAGGCACTCAGGCAGGAGCCGCCGAGGAACAGGTTGTAGTCGGTATTGGGATCGTTGAGGCGGATGCCATCGACGAGGAACAAGGTCTGGTTGGAGTTGGAACCGCGCAGGAACAAGGAGGCCGAGGCCCCCAGCGCGCCCGAGGCGAAGTTGGGCGTGCCCGGCACCGTGCCGAGCGCCCCCGCGAGCGTGTTGACCTGACGGCGCTGCAGATCGGCGGCCGAGATCACATCGACGGCCGAGCCCAGCTGCGCGGCCGACACGGGCGTGCGCGTGGCCGTCGTGATGAACGGATCGAGTTCGGTCGCAGGCGCGGTTTGCGCCGAGGCCGAAAAGGCGAGAACGGAAGCCACCGCGGCGGCTCCGAGAACGGAAGGTTTCATGGGAATACGAATCACTGACTCTTCTGGGTAAGAGCAGATTCGCGGTTCCCGCGGATGTATCATCCGGCGAACTTCGCTGGGCTGCCCTCACGCTTCATTTTTGCGATGAAGGTTGCACGTCGGCCGCGCGCAAAAGTTTCGCGGCCCACGCGTGAGCACCTCGAGACACCGTGTTCGGACTTCCCACTTCCCCGTTCGCGCCTCGCGCGAGCGTGCCTCCGCCCCGCCTTCACCGCCGATGGATTCTCTTCGTGCGCCGAACCACTGTAGCCGGCCTCGGTGAGGCCGGTCCGGGGTCAACGCCCCCGGCTACAACGGAAACAACATAGAAAAGATTCCTTCGTCGATTGGCTTTACTCCAACTCGCACGGAAGCGAGCTGGATGGAGCTTTGGACTGGTGAGTTACCGCAGCGCAACTGTGGCCGAGTTTCACGACCTTCCCTGCGCCTCGAAGCGATTTGCGAAAGAACCCGAGCACTCTCCGCCCCCCGGTCTCGATAAAGCAACCCCCAACCTTGCGCATGACTTGCGGCCGTTCCGTCGCATCTTGGCCCTGTTCACAAAAATCATATCATCGCATTTTAATGTAATGATATGTTACTTGCATCCGATAGCTTAATGGCCTTCAACAGACCCCCCATGTCCGCAACGTTTGCCGAATCTCCCTCTACCACCGCACTCCGCGAGCTTTTCGCCCAACGGATCGCCGTGCTCGACGGCGCCATGGGTTCTGTCGTGCAGGGCTACAAGCTCACCGAGGCGCACTTTCGCGGCGAACGCTTCGCCGATCACCCGCAGGACCTGCAGGGCAACAATGACCTGCTCTGCCTCACCCGGCCCGACATCGTCGAGGAAATCCACGCCCGTTACTTCGCGGCCGGAGCCGATATCGTGGAGACCAACACCTTCAGCGCCACCACCATCGGCCAGGCCGACTACGCGCTCGAATCCGCCGTCGCCGACATCAACACCGCCGCCGTCGCCTGCGCCCGCCGCGCCGCCACCGCCGCCGAGGCCGCCACCCCCGGCCGCCGCTGCTTCGTCGCCGGGGCCATCGGTCCGCTCAACCGCACGCTCTCGATGTCACCCGACGTCAACCGGCCTGACTACCGCGCCGTCACTTGGAGCCAGGTCGTCACCGCCTACACCGAGCAGGTGCGCGCGCTCATCGCCGCCGGCGCCGATGCCCTGCTGGTTGAAACCATCTTCGACACGCTGAACTGCAAGGCCGCCCTCTTCGCCATCGAGACCGTGTTCGAAGAAACCAGCACGCGGCTCCCGATCATGATCAGCGTCACCATCACCGACGCCTCCGGCCGCACGCTCTCCGGTCAAACCATCGGTGCGTTCTACCACTCGATCCGCCACGCCAAACCTTTCAGCGTCGGCATCAACTGCGCGCTCGGCGCCAAGGAAATGCGCCCCTATCTCGAGGAGCTCGCTGGCGTCGCCGAATGCGCCGTCACCTGCTACCCCAACGCCGGCCTGCCCAACGCCTTTGGCGGCTACGACGAAACGCCCGAACACATGGCGCATGACCTCGCCGCCTTCGCCCACGCCGGCCTCGTCAACCTCGTCGGCGGCTGTTGCGGCTCCACCCCCGACCACATCGCTGCCATCGCCGCGGCCGTAAAATCCCTCCCGGCCCGCGCCATCCCGGCCCGCCGCAGCGAACTCCGCCTCTCCGGTCTCGAACCCCTCGTCGTCGCTTAAAGATTCACCTGCTCCGGACATCAGTGCGTAGTCCCGCCGACGCGGGACGAAGCCATCCGTGTCCGTCCGTGGTTAAAAACAAGTTCCAGTGACCAACGCTGCCTCCTCCTTTCTCGTCGTCGGTGAACGCACCAACATCACCGGCTCCCCGCGTTTCGCCAAACTGCTCAAAGCCGGCGACTGGGATGGCTGTCTCGCCATCGCCGCCCAACAGGTCGAAAACGGCGCCAACATCATCGACATCAACGTCGACGAGGCGCTCATCGACGGCGAGGCTACCATGGTCAAGTTCCTGAACTTGATCGCCGCCGAGCCCGACATCGCCCGCGTCCCGATCATGCTCGATTCCTCCAAGTGGAGCGTGCTCGAAGCCGGCCTGCAGTGCCTCCAGGGCAAGGGCATCGTCAACTCGATCTCCCTCAAGGACGGCGAGGAGACCTTCCTCCAGCGTGCCCGCCTGCTCATGCGCTACGGCGCCGCCGCCGTCGTCATGGCTTTTGACGAACAGGGCCAGGCCGCCACCCGCGACGACAAGGTCCGCATCTGCACCCGTGCCTACCAACTGCTCACCGGCATCGGCTTCCCGCCCGAGGACATCATCTTCGATCCCAACATCCTCACCGTCGCCACCGGCATCGACGAACACAACAACTACGCCGTCGATTTCTTCGAGGCCACCCGGATCATCAAAGACACCCTGCCCCGCGCCAAGGTCTCCGGCGGCGTCTCCAACGTCTCCTTTTCCTTCCGCGGCAACAACCCCGTGCGCGAGGCCATGCACACGGCCTTCCTCTACCACGCCATCCGCGAAGGCATGGACATGGCCATCGTCAACGCCGGCATGCTCGGCGTCTACGACGAGATCGAACCCACCCTGCGCGACCTCGTGGACGACGTCCTCCTCAACCGTCGCGACGACGCCACCGAGCGCCTCATCGACCACGCTGAGAAACTCAAAGCCGAGGCTGAAGCCGCCAAGGCCGGCGGTGCCGTCGCCGACAAACCCGCCGCCGCCGCCTGGCGCGACCTGCCCGTCGCCGAGCGTATGAGCCACGCGCTCGTGAAAGGCATCGACACCTTCATCGAGGCCGACACCGAGGAGTGCCGCACCGATCCGCGTTACCCGCGCCCCCTCGACATCATCGAAGGCCCGCTGATGGACGGCATGCGCGTCGTCGGCGACCTCTTCGGCGCCGGCAAGATGTTCCTGCCGCAGGTCGTCAAATCCGCCCGCGTGATGAAGAAGGCCGTCGCCTACCTCACGCCCTTCATGGAGGAGGAGAAGAAACAGGCCCAGGCCGCCGGGCGCGCGACCAAGGCGCAGGGCAAGTTCCTCATCGCGACCGTCAAGGGCGACGTGCACGACATCGGCAAGAACATCGTCGGCGTCGTGCTCGCCTGTAACAACTACGAGGTGATCGACATGGGTGTCATGGTCCCCTGCGACAAGATTCTCGCCAAGGCCAAGGAGATCGGCGTCGACGTCATCGGGCTCTCCGGTCTCATCACCCCGTCCCTCGACGAGATGGTGCACGTCGCGAAAGAGATGAAACGCGAAGGTTTCGACATTCCGCTCCTCATCGGCGGCGCCACCACCAGCCTCGCCCACACCGCGGTCAAGATCGCACCGGCCTACGAACACGGCGTCGTGCACGTGCTCGACGCGTCCCGCGTCGTCAACGTCGTCAGCGCCCTGCTCAGCGACGAACAGAAACCCGCCTTCCTCGCCGAGAACACAGCCAAGCAGGAGAAACAGCGTCAGGACTTCGCCGACCGCCAAAACCGCAAGCCGCTGCTGCCGCTGGCCACCGCGCGCCAACGCGCCCCGCGTTTCGACTGGGACACCGTCGACATCCCGACGCCCGCGTTTCTCGGAACGAAGATATTCTCCGCTGTAGCCGGGCTCGGTGAGCCCGGTCCGGGGTCAGCGACCCCGGCTACAATTTCCCTCGAGGAAATCATCCCCTACATCGACTGGCGGCCGTTCTTCTCCACCTGGGAACTGCACGGGCGCTATCCCGACATCCTCACCGACGAGGTCGTGGGCGAAGAGGCGACCAAGCTGTTTCACGACGCCCAGGCCATGCTGCAGTGCATCGTCGCCGAAAAACGCTTCAAGCCGCGCGCCGTGATGGGTTTCTACCCGGCCAATGCGGTGGGTGACTCGGTCGAGGTCTACGCCGACACCAAACGTAACCAACTTCTCGATACATTCCACTTCCTGCGGCAGCAGAATCCGAAGCCGGAGAACCAGTTCAACCACTGCCTCGCGGACTACATCGCGCCGCGCCACAGCGGTCGCCTCGACTACCTCGGCGGCTTCGCCGTCACCGCCGGGCCCGAGGTCGAAACCTGGTCCGCGGAGTTCAAGGCCGCTGGCGACGACTACAACGCCATCATGGTCCAGGCACTGGGTGACCGCATCGCCGAAGCCATGGCCGAACTCTGCCATAAAAAGGCCCGCGACTTCGCCGGCTACGGCTTGGACGAGGACCTCAGCATGGAGCAGATCATCCGCGAGAAATATCGCAGCATCCGTCCGGCGCCCGGTTACCCGGCCTGTCCCGACCACACCCAGAAGCCCCAGCTCTGGCAGCTCATGGACATCGAGGCCGCCACCGGCATCGCGCTCACCGAATCCTGCGCCATGACCCCCGGCAGCAGCGTGAGCGGTTTTTACTGCGCGCATCCCGAGGCCAAGTATTTCGCCGTGGGCCGCCTCGGCAAAGACCAGGTCGCCGACTACGCCGAACGCAGCGGCCGTGATCGCGCCGACGTCGAACGCTGGCTCGGCCCCTACCTCGACTACTGATCGCGCTGGTTGGCGGCGGGAGCCCCCGCGCAGCGAAACTTTCATCGAGTTTCATTTTGCGCAGGCCGAGGTCGACCGAGACGGTTAACTCACGCCTCCCCGGCGTTGGTTACCCCTACCCCGCCATGCAGCTCATCGACCTCTCCCATCCGCTGGAGCACGGCCAGCTCAACTTCCCCTACGATCCCAAGATCAGCGTGCTGGTGCACAACACTGTCTCGTCGATCGGCTACAACATGACTCAGGTGAGCCTGGCCAGCCACCAAGGCACGCACCTTGACGCGCCGTTCCATTTTTACGACGACGGCAAGACCATCGATCAGATGGACCTCGCGCAGTTCTACGGTCCGGCCCACCTCGTCGATCTCGCCCCCGGCGGCGCGCTGGCTCCCGGCACCGAGCTGACCGTGGCCATGTTTGAACCGCACGCCGCCAAATTCACGCCCGGGGCCAAGATCGTTTACCGCACCGGCTGGGATCGCCAATTCGGCACGCCGGAGTTTTTCAGCGCCTTCCCCACCCTCACCCTCGACGCTGCCCGCTGGATCGCCGCGCGCGGCATAGGTATGCTCGGCATGGATACACCGACCCCGAGCGTCGACTGGAAGGAATGCCACCTCATCCTGCTCGGCCCCGGCGTGGAGATCGTCATCGTGGAAGCCCTGCGCGGCCTCGAACGCCTGCCCGAGCAGTTTCTGTTCATGGGTTTCCCGCTCAACCTCAAAGGCCGTGACGGCTCGCCCATCCGGGCGGTTGCCGCGGTGAACGGCGATGCCAGCTGAACCGACCCCCAAACGTTTCGCCGGCCGCGTGGCCCTCGTCACCGGCGGCGCCAACGGCATCGGGCGCGCCATCGTCGAGGAGCTGTGCGCCGAGGGCGCGGCTGTGGCCATCGCCGATCTCGACCCCGCCGCACCCGAACTCGCCGCGGCCTTGAAGAACGCGGGCCACCACGTGCGGGTATGGACGGGCAACCTCGCCGATGAAGCCTTCGCCACCGCGTTTGTGAACGAGGCCGCCGATCACTTTGGTCGAATCGATTTTCTGGTGAACAACGCCTTCTCCTTCACCGCCAAGGCCGACGACGCCACGCAGGCGGATTGGGAACGCAGCCTGTTCAGCGGCCCGGTGGCCTACGCCCGCACCGCGGCTGCGGCGCGACCGCACATGGGCCGCAATGACCGCGGCGGCGCCATCGTCAACTTGTCGAGCATCTCCGCCTTCGCCGCCCAACCGCATCGTTGGACCTACAACGCCGCCAAGGGCGCCGTGCATACGCTGACCCGTTGCATGGCCCTCGACTTCGCCGGCGATCGCATCCGCGTCAACAGCGTCAGCCCCGGCTGGATTTGGACCCGCGAGGTGCTCAACGCCGCCAATCTCGACGGCGGCGGCCGGGAGAAGTGGGATCCCATCTGGGGCGAATATCACATGCTCGCTCGCTGCGGCGAACCGCGCGAGGTCGCCCGCCCCGTGCTGTTTTTGCTCAGCGACGACGCCTCCTTCATCACCGGCACCGACCTGCCGGTCGACGGCGGCTACCAAAGCATGGGCCCCGAGGGGCTCGGCAAAACCACCGTCATCGCCGGCAGCGAATAACCCACCCCGTGACCACCGACATCTCTCCCTTCCCTCCGCAGGACAATCCGTCGTGGCCCGATCAGGTTGCGGTCATCACTGGCGGCGCCGATGGCATCGGCTTCGCGATCGCCGCCCACCTGCACGGGCTGGGGGCCACCGTGGTGCTGCTCGACAATCGCGCCGATCCCGTGGAGGCTGCCGCCGAGCGACTCGGGGCTCGTGCCCACGCCGTCGTGGCCGACGTCGCGCTGGCCGAGTCGGTCGACTCCGCGCTGGCCGCGGTGCAGCAACAGCACCGCCACATTGACATCCTCGTCAACTCCGCCGGCATCACCGGCCGCACCGGCATCAAGAGTCACGAGGTCGACCCGGCTGATTTTGAGCGGGTGCTGCGCATCAACACCACCGGCTCCTTCCTCACCAGTCGCGCCGTGCTGCCGGTCATGGTCGCGCAAGGCTACGGCCGCATCCTGCACATCGCGTCCATTGCCGGCAAAGAAGGCAACGCCGGCATGCTGGCTTACTCCTGCTCCAAAGCCGCCGTCATCGCCATGGCCAAGGTGCAGGGCAAGGAATATGCCGGGACCGGCGTGTGCATCAACGCCCTCGCCCCCGCCGTCGTGCGCACGGCCATGGTCGCAGCCATGCCGCCCGAGCAGGTGGATTACATGACAGCCAAAATTCCGATGCAGCGCTGCGGCGAACTGGACGAGATCGCCACCCTCGCCGCCTTCATCGTTTCGCCCGCCACCCGCTTCACCACCGGCTTCACCTGGGACTTCTCCGGCGGTCGCGCGGTTTACTAAATCCTCACAAACCCACCGCGGGCAGTTGCACCAACAGGAGCTGTTCCACCTCGGCGGCAGGCATGGCCTTGCTTTCTACCCCGCAGGTCAGCACCACCATGTGCCCGGAATCCGGATACGTAGCCAGCACCTGACCGCCCTGCCCGTAGGCCATCCTCACGGGTTGGCCGTCGGCCGTCCGACGCAGCCACCAGCTGTAGCCAAAACCCGGCACCCGGGCGTCACCCCCGCGTCGATCCCGCCATGAGTCCTCCGCCCATCCCGCCGGCAGAATCCGTTGCCCGTCCACCACGCCGTCCTGGAGATAGAGTTGCCCCAGTCGCAGCAAATCCCGCGGCACCAGCCACAACTCAGATCCGCCGAACCACGCTCCCGCCGGATCGCGGTGCCACCGCCGCACGCTGATCCCGAGCGGCGCACACAGCTCCTTCTCGGCAAACTCAAAGAGCGACTCTTCCACCACCCCGGCCAGCGCCCCCGCCACGAGATGCGTCTGCGCCGTGCTGTAGAAAAACTGCTTCCCCGGTGCATGCACCAACCGGTCGTGCACCACCGCCCGCACCCAATCGTCTTGGCGAAACAGCGCCCCCAGTCGCTCGTCCGGCGTGCGATAGCCACTGCGCATCGTCATGAGTTGCTCCACGGTCACCCGGCGCCGAACGTCATCGACCGGCAGATCGGCGTAGTGCGCCGGAATGAGCTCAGCCACCTCGCGTTCAACGGTATCCAAGTCGCCGCGCTGCAGAGCCACCCCGACCAGCGTGGTGATCCACAGTTTGCCAATCGACTTGAGGTTGGCGGGCGTTTCGGCGTCGCGGCCATGAAAGTAGGACTCGTGAATCAGCCACCCCTCCCGCGCGACCAGGAGGCTGTAGGCGCGCGGATCCACGCCCCACTCCGCCGCCACCCGATCCAACGCCGGATTGGCTCCTTCCGCCACTTCCCATGCAAAAGCCGGTCGCGGCGGCTCGCTCACCACGTACCGGACCAAGCGACCACGCGTCGCCGAGGCCGACGGTGCTGGCGGTCGCAGCCACAAGGCGCCGACCACCCCAAGCACGAGCACCACCATAACGCCCCGTTGCCAAGCGCTCAACCGATTGGGCTCAATGATGGATTCCGGTGGCGCGGACGAAGGAGCCATGGGCCGAGCCTGCGCGGCGGGCATCGTTCAGCAAGGCCGCACACATATTGGGCTGCATGTCGGCCCGATCCCCGTTTGGCTTCGCCCCTCACCCTTCTCCCTGCCCCATGAATCGACGCACTTTTGTTTCTTCTCTCGCGGTCGCCGGCGCCGCCGCGGCCACGTCCTCTCGTTTGTTTGGCGCCACGGGCGGCAAGCGCCCCACCCTCGGCATCATCGGCTGCGGCTGGTATGGCGGCGTGAACTACAACGTCTTCACCCGCTGCGGCGACTTCGAGGTCACCGGCCTCGCCGACGTCAACACCAACAACCTCAAAAAGACGCTGGAGCTGGTCGCCCAGCACCAGCAGGAGGTGCCGCAGACCTACGCCAACTACCGCGACATGTTGGCCAAAAATCCGCCCGACATCGTCATCATCGCCACGCCCGATCACTGGCACGCGCTGCAAACGATCGACGCCATCCAAGCCGGTTGCGACGTGTTCCTTGAAAAGCCCATCGGCGTCGATGTCATCGAGGGTGAGGCCATGGTCGCCGCCGCCCGCAAATACGACCGCGTCGTGCAGGTAAACACCCAACGCCGCAGCAACCCCCTCTACCTCGAAGCGCGGGACAAATACATGCTCAGTGACCGTATGGGCAAAATCTCGCTCGTCGAGACCTACAGCTACCTAGGTATCGAGGGTTACTCCGCCGGCCCCCGCCCGACCGTGCCCGTGCCGGATCACCTCGATTACGAGACCTACGCCGGCCCCGCCGAGAAGCAGCCCTATAAGGAAATCATCGAAGACCGCGGCTGGCGTTCCTTCATGGCCTACGGCAACGGCATCATCGGCAACGTTGGGGTGCACATGCTCGACAAGGTGCGCATGCTGATGGACCTGCGCTGGCCCGAATACGTGCATTCCACCGGCGGGATCTACGTGAACAAGAACTCGTTCTCGGACGTGTCCGACACGCAGCACAGCACCTTCCACTACCCCGACCTCGACGTGAGCTGGGAACACCGCCTGTGGGGCGCGTCGCCCATCCCGCAACGCCACTGGAGCGACCAGTGGGGCGCGCGCTTCCTCGGCGAACACGGCACGCTCAACCTCACCATGTATGAATACACCTTCACCCCGAAGGACGGCGGTGCGATCGAAGGTCGCAACATGATGTCGGAGAGCGGTGACTTGGAGAACATCAACTTCCGCAACGGCGGCGTGTTCCAAGTCGCCGAGGACAACCACGTGAAGGATTTCCTCGCCGCCCGCGAAACCCGCGGCCGTCCGCTGGCCGACATTGAGGAGGGCCACATCTCGAGCGCGATGTGCGAACTCGCCAACATGTCCGTCGCGCTCGGCCGCCCCGTCGCCTACGACCCGACGACCCGCACGGTGCCCGGTGATACCGAGGCCACCGCCAAACTCGCCCGTCCCTACCGCGCGCCCTACGAGCACCCGGATCCGGCCAAGGTGTAAGCTTTGTCCATGCCCCGCCCCGCCGGCCCGTCTAGGGCAGGCGCGGGATCGGCAGGTGCTCGACTCGAATCGGCGCCTGCAGGCGGCGCTGATCGGTGTAGAGTTCGACCACCAGGTTCAGGTCCTCGGGAAACGGCTCCGGGGATCTGAGCGTCATGATCGTCTGCTGATTGCTCCATGAGCTGCCGCCCTCGGTGGTTTCCCAGGGCACGCCGGACGGACGCAGCGCGCGCAGCTCTTTGATGAGCGGCTTGGCGAAGGGCAGCGTGACCTCGAGGTCGTAACCCTCGCCCCACTGGGCGGGACCGACGCGCCGGATGAGCGCACCTTCAACTTCGCCGGTTTCCTCGGTCGCGATTTTGGCAAAACCGAGCGGCACCGTTTCTGTTTCGTTCGCCACCGTGTAGATCAGTGTGCCGGTCAGGCGGCGCACTTCGCTCGCCTCGGCCGTCAGCCGCAGCGGCAGGTTGAACGTGACCGTGTCCTGCGGCTCGTTCATTTGCCCAAAGTTCACCCGGCGTTGGTGCTCATGCTCCGGCAGCAGCGACCTGCCCTGCTCATCCACCGCCGTGTCGATACGTGCCTCCTCGAAGGTGTTGATGCGCCCGCCGAAGCGCGCGACGAACGCCAGCGTGAGCCCGGGATCGGCATTGAAGGGTCGACTGAAGGAGCTGAGCTCCAGGTCGCGCACCAACTGGAGACCGGCGAGCTGGATCTTCACCGCACCATCGGCCGACGCCGGCGGCAACAGGCCGGGGATTTCGCGGGCAAAACCGAGAGCGGTCATCATCGCGGGGAACGCCGCCTCCGCCGCGGCGATCTCCGCCTCCACCGCAACCTGCGGCTCGCCCGTCGGGGCAAAAATCACATGCGGATCCTCATCGAGAAACCGGGTCATCGAAGCGCTGCGTCCCTCCACCCGGCCATGCTGGGTGAGGCTTTCCTCCGCCATCAGGCGAAAGAGCGTTTCATCCGCCATCGCGTCGTCGAGGCGTTGCACGAGATCCGCACCGTCCTTCTCGTAACGCAGGACGCCTCCCTCGGCGGCCACCAAGGCCTCACGTTCAATCTCTTCTCCGGCCGGCAAAGCGAAAGTCTTCACCACCCGCAGGTTCTCCAAGCTGGCTTCCATCATGCCGCGCATCTGTCCGTATTGCCGGCGCTGCTTGGCCATCTCCGCCGCGACGCGCTCTTCCGACGGCGGCTCCGCCGGCGTCATCGAGGAACCATAGGCGGACGGCTTCGCTGCGGCGCCGATGCGCAACTCGACCCGACCATCGTCGCGGTCCTGCCACACGACTTCGTAGCCGTTCACCGTCACGGCCCCATACTTCAGCCGGAGTTTTCGCAGGTCGCGAAAGTAGGCCACGCCGCCCACGACCAAATCGTTGTCATCGTCGATCTCGGCCCTGAGGTCCGACCAAGCCGCCACGCCCTCGCTTTCCTTGAGCATGGCAGTCACCACCTCTTTGAGTTTTTCCGGACCATCGAGGGACTGGCCCCCGATGGAAATCTGAAATCCGTCCGCCGATTTACGCAGCACGAAGCGCACCTTGCCGGAGCCATCGGGATTGAGGGTGTAGTGTTCCTCAACGTCCAGGCATCCGCTGACCAAACCGAACCAAGTGGCCAACACCAGAAAACGGAACACGTGGCGAATCGGGGCACATTCTTTCCACATGAACGACCACCCTACACCGCGGCGGAAGGCCGGGCAAGGCCTCCCTGCCCACTGCGCCGAACGCGGCGCCCTTTGTCTTTGATTTGAACCGTTGGTCCAAATTTCGACCCGACGGCCGGCTGGTCGTGCGATGCTTGCGACATCAACCCGCTCCAGAGCTCGTCCCCCATCTCGCCATGAAACTTCGTCACCTCTGCCAAATTCTTTTCGGCGCCCTGTTCGCCGTCGTCGCCGCCCAGGCCGCCGCTCCCGTCGGCCATTGGGAGGGTTCCATCCAACTGCCCGGCACGGAGCTCGGTATCCGCGTCGACCTTACAGCGGCCGACGCCGGCGCCATCGACATTCCGGTGCAGGGCCTGCGCGGTTTCGCGCTCGGTGACGTGTCCGCCACCCCCGAAGGCGTGTCGTTTGCCATGCCCAATATTCCGGGCAATCCCGTCTTCACCGGCACCTTCGACGAGAGCGGCGACCGAATCAGCGGCACGTTCAGCCAAAACGGACAGTCCTTCCCGTTCACCCTTGAACGCAAGTCCAACTCCAGTGCCGTCGAGGGCGAGACTCCGTCACAAGGCGTGACCGGCGAAGGCCTCGCCGGCCACTGGCAGGGCTCGCTGCAGGTTGGTCCCACCCAACTTCGTCTCGTCCTCAATGTGACGGCCGACGGCGACGCATTGACTGCCACGCTCGACAGCCTCGACCAAGGCGCCAACGGCCTGCCCGTCGCCGACCTCAAGCTCGATGATCAGGCGGTCAGCTTCGCGATGCCCGCGATCGGCGCCCGCTACGTCGGCACGCTCGCCGCCGACGGTTCCCAGATCGACGGCAAGTGGTCGCAAGGTCCCGGCACCCTGCCGCTGGTGTTCCGGCGCCTCGCGCAGGCCGCCAAACTCAACCGCCCGCAGGAACCCAGCAAACCCTATCCGTATCAGGAACAGGAGGTCACCTTCACCGGCGGCGCCCCCGACGTCACCCTCGCCGGCACGCTCACGATCCCGGAGGGCGACGGCCCGTTTCCGGCCGTGGTCCTGCTCACCGGCTCCGGCCCGCAAGATCGCAACGAAACCCTCATGGGCCATCGGCCGTTTCTCGTCTTGGCCGACCATCTCACCCGCCAGGGCATCGCCGTGCTGCGCTTTGATGACCGCGGCTTCGGCGCGTCGACCGGCAACTTCGCCGCGGCGACGCATCAGGATTTTGCCAACGACGGCGAATCCGCGTGGGCCTTCCTGCGCTCCCAGCCCAAAATCGACCCGGCGCGCGTCGGGTTGCTGGGCCACAGTGAGGGCGGCGTGTATGCGCCGATCATCGCGGGCCGTGAACCGGATGTTGCCTTTATCGTGATGCTGGCCGGCGTCGGCGTGCCGACCGAGGAGCTCCTCCAGCGCCAAGGCGACGACCTCATGCGCGTCAGCGGCATCAATGCCGAGGTGCGCCAACAACAACACGCCATCCGCGCCCAGCTCTTCGACACCGTGCGCCGACTTGGCCCGACGGAAGAAGCCCGCGCCGAGATTCGCCGCATCCTGGGCGAGGCCGTGGAGCGGTATACGCCGGAGCAACGCAACGCCATGGGCATGACCGACGGCGCGATCGAGCAGCAGGTGGCGCTGATGGCCAACCCGTGGTTTGTCGCCCTGCTCGACTACGATCCGGCAGAGGTCCTGCCGCAGGTGCAGTGCCCCGTGCTCGCGGTCAACGGCGAGAAGGACCTGCAGGTCGCCGCCACCGAAAACCTCGCCGGCATCCGCAAAGGCCTCGCCGCCGGCGGTAACGAAGACGTGACGATCCAAGCGTATCCAAATCTCAACCACCTCTTCCAAACCGCGCAAACCGGCGCCTTCAACGAATATGGCACCATTGAGGAAACGATGAGCCCGGTCGCGCTCGAAGCCGTCTCGACCTGGATCCTGAACCGGACCGATTCAAAAAATTAATGAAAGCCGCTCAATTTCAGCGCCGCGCGCACGGCCTGTGCTTTGTCAGGGGCAGCGCGGCATGAAATTGATCAAAGCCATCATCAAACCCTTCAAACTCGAAGACGTGCGGGTGGCCCTGGAAGCCCGCGAGGTGCACGGCCTCACCGTGACCGATGGCCAGGGCATGGGTCGGCAGAAGGGCCACGTGGAGATCTACCGCGGCAGCGAATACCTCGTCGGCCTGCTCCCCAAAACGATCATCGAAGTCGTCGCGCCCGCGGACCGGGTCCCGGCCATCGTGAGCACCATCGTGGAAACCGCGTCCACCGGACGCATCGGCGACGGCAAAGTGTTTGTCCTCCCGGTCGAGCAGGTCATTCGCATCCGCACCGGCGACACCGACCGCGCGGCGCTCTGAGGTGGGGCGGTGAAACGAGCCAACGAGGTCGGGGACGTCCGCGCCCACCCCATACGACTGAGGTGGACGTCGACCTCCGGACGACGTGAACACGCCTCGCACGAGAATCGCCGGGCACCAACTCGCCGGGCGTCGGTCCATGCCCCCGGCATGAAGCGTCCACGCCCGTCCATTTTTCGCCGCACCGCCGGTTTTTTGGGGGTTCTGATCCGGAAATCCGCCCGCGGAACTGCGCGCGTTCTGACCGGTTCGGTGCTGTTGGGCATGACCCTCGCCGCTTACGGCCTCGCCACGCACTACGTCGACGCCATGCGCGCCCGCTCGCCGCTGCGCATTGAGGCGTGGTGGGACGTCAAAGCGCAGGTGGGCAACGTCTTCTACGCCGCATTGCGCAACGCCGGTGAACTGCCGGCCAACCTCTGGCACGGTGAGTGGGCCGCCGCGATCGCCAACCTCACCAACATGAGCGGCATCCGCTCGAGCGTCTACACGCAGGTGCTGCACGCCGGCGCCACCAATCATGCCGAGACCTTCACCCTCTGGGCTCCGCCACTGCTGACGGTGTTCGGTTTGCTCGGGCTGCTCCGCCAACATCGCGCGGGGCGCAGCCTGCTCTCCTTCCTCGCCCGCATTGGCATCGTGTCGGCGGCGACCACGACCCTGCTCCTCAATGTGGTCTTTTATTACCAAGGCGTAAGCGGGCTCACCGGCTGGATCGGCCTGCTCGGCTCCGGCCTCGCCAAGGTCGTCGACACCGTCATCGCGGTCGGTGCCGGCGCGATCAAAGAGGTCCTGTGGCACGTGTTCTTCATGGTCACCGATGGGAAGGAAAAGACCATCGGCTGGCTCACCGACAGCCGCGCAATCGAGGACCTGACGCACTACCTCGCACACTTCCCGCCCGACAAGATCACGCCGGCGCTGCACACGGCGGTCTTCCAAGCTTTGGTCGCCTCGGGGCTCCTCTTGTTGGCGCATCACCGGTCGCTGCGGGCCACGGAGCAACCGCAGCCAAGCCCCCCGGTCAAGAAACAGTCGCCGCAGCGGCGCACCAAGCGAGCCGTTCGACGCCGGCCGGCCACCGTCACGCGCTGAGGTGGACGTCGACCTCCGGACGACGTGAGGGCGGTGCGCCTACGCCACCGGCGCGGGAAAGAGCTCGCGAAAGGTAAACGCGTCGGCCGTCGGGCCGTGCGCCGCCAGGAGATCGAGCCGCCGTTTGCCCTCGGCCACCGAGGGCTTGGTGCCGGCCGGAATCCACCAGAGCGCGTAGTTCGGCCCGGCCGTGGACTCGAACCAATCCTGCCGGCGCTTGAACGCCGTGCCGTGCTGGCCGCGATAAACGTAGGTCTTGAGCGCGTCCACATCGGTCCAGATCGACATGTTCACCAAGGTGAGCGGATCCGGGTAAACGAGCTTTTGCGTCTCATCGCCCTCGGCATCGGTGTAGGCCCAGACGAAACCCGGCGAGGCCGCCGCCAGCGCGTTGACTGCATCGAGCTGCGCCGCGAAGTCCTGCATCAGCGGTGAGTCGAGCGGCGCTTTGGCCTGCGCCACGTTGATCTGGGCCAAGTGATGGGACATCCCACCAGCTCGGCGAATGATCGGCGCTGCGACAACCCTCTACCCGCCCGCGGGGGGCACAGGGGCAACATCATGGCGCCCGCACAGTCGAGGCGGGCGCCGCGCTTCAGCCGCAGGTCAACGGAAGGGCCTGAACATGAATCGGATTCATTTTTTAAGCTTTTCCAGAGGTGTCGCATTAATTGTTCTCATCCGTTTGCCGTGGCCCCCTTCGACTCCACCGCCGCGGTTTCCCTACCCCAACCCAGCTCCCCCCGCCTTATGCGATTGTCCCTGCTTCGACTACTTCCCTTCGCCGCCTTGGCTGCCTTGCCGAGCCTGGCTCACGCCCAAGAGGCGCCCACGGCGCCCGATACCGGCGACACCGCCTGGATGCTCACCTCCACCGTGCTCGTGCTCTTCATGACCCTGCCCGGCCTCGCCTTGTTTTATGGCGGTCTGGTCAAAGTGAAGAACGTGCTCTCGGTGCTCATGCACTGCTTCACCATCGCCGCGCTCGCGTCAGTGCTCTGGGTGGCCGGGCTCTACAGCCTGTCCTTCTCCGGCGGCAACGGCTGGATCGGCGACCTGCAGCACGCCTTCCTCAAGGGCATAACCATCGACGGCCTCGATGGCCGCACCTATCCGGAAACGGTCTTTGTGATGTTCCAGATGACCTTTGCGATCATCACGCCGGGCCTGATCGTCGGCGCCTTTGTGGAGCGCCTGAAATTCTCCGCCATGATGCTCTTCTCGGCCTTGTGGCTGGCCCTCGTCTACACCCCAGTCACGCACTGGGTGTGGGGCGGCGGCTGGATGCAGCAGGCCGGCACGCTCGATCTCGCGGGCGGCATCGTGGTGCACGCCACCGCCGGCATCTCGGCGCTGTTGCTGGCCAAGGCCGTCGGACCGCGCCGGGAGTTCCCGCGCAGCGTGCACCCGCCCCACAATCCCGGCATGGTCGTCACGGGCGCCTGCATGTTGTGGGTGGGTTGGTTCGGCTTCAACGCCGGCAGCCAGGGCGGCGCCAGCGCCGCGGCGGGCATGACCATGCTCGTCACGCACATCTCCGCCTCGGTCGCCGCGCTCACCTGGATGGCGGTCGAGTGGTTCAAGGCCGGGAAGCCCGGCGTGGTCGGTATCGTCACCGGCATGGTGGCCGGCATGGCCACGATCACGCCCGCCTCGGGCAACGTGGGCCCAATGGGCGCGGTGATCATCGGTTTCCTCGCCGGCTTCGTGTGTTACTTTATGTGCGGCATCATCAAGCAGCGCATGAAAATCGACGACGCCCTCGACGTCTTCGCCGTGCACGGCGTGGGCGGTATCATGGGCTCGCTCCTGGTCGCGGTGCTCGGCACGGCGGCCTTTGGCGGCACGGGGGTTGAGAACGTCGTGAGCCAACTTATCGTGCAGGTGAAAGCCGTCGGCTTCACGCTCATCTGGTCGGCGGTCGGCACCCTGATCATCATTGCCATCGTCAAGGCGACGGTCGGCCTGCGCATCGACCAGGAAGTCGAGCACCAAGGCCTCGACCAAGCCGAACACGGTGAAACCGCCTATCACCTTGAATAAGCCTCTTGCCCCCTCCCCAGTAACCAGATCCCAGCTACCAGTAATCCAGCCACCAGCAAACCAGCTCCCAGATTATGAAACTTGTTAAAGCCATCATCAAACCCTTCAAACTGGAGGAAGTCCGCGAAGCCCTGAACGAAATCGGCGTGCAAGGCATGACGGTGACCGAGTCGAAAGGCTTTGGTCGCCAGAAAGGTCACACCGAGATCTACCGTGGCAGCGAATACATCATCGATTTCCTGCCCAAGACGACCTTGGAGATCGTGATCCCCGACGACCTCGTGGGCAAAGCGGTCGACGCCATCGTGCGCAGCGCCAAGACCGGCAAGATCGGCGACGGCAAAGTTTTCGTCATTCCGGTCGAGTCCGCCATCCGCATCCGCACCGGCGAAACCGACGACGAAGCGTTGTAAGACGCGTCGCTCCATAAACCCTATCAGTCGAAAAGGCGCTCCGATTCGGAGCGCCATTTTGCTGCAAGATGCTAACTCCCGCGTAGGACCGACGCCAAACCGCCTGGACCACAGACTACAAAGCCTGCCCCGTTTCGGCCCCTCGACACTGTTTCGGCCCTTCTTCCATTCAGGCAAAAACTGATGGCGAAATAGGAACGCTTTGATATCGAAAGCTTATGCCGTCGAGTAAGAAGCCATCAAGAAAAGCAATCCCAAAGGCTGTCAGAGATTCCGTCTTGAAGGAATATAGGCACCGGTGCGCGATCTGCGGTGATGACTATGACCATTTGCATCACATTGATGAAGATCCTTCCAACAGCGTGGAATCCAATCTGATCCCCCTCTGCGCGAACCACCATGTTCGCGATGCACATAATCCTACCCAACCAATTGATTCGCGGATTATGCAGTTCTTTAGAACTTACCGGGATCCAATCATTTTAACAGCGCAGTTTCGCATCCTGTTCGAACGCTTTGATCGAATCTACGCCGACGAGTGCGCCGATCGTGAAAGAGCTGCAACTTATGCTAACGATTTCCTGAAATTCGTTAATGTAATGCACATGGGTGAATACTACAGGAAACGACTCAGCTACTGCGTGATCCCCAGCGATGCCACTTCTAGCATCAAATTGGATCCAGCAATCAACAAACCAAATCAACAAATCGACGAATGGGACAAACGCCTTCAACGAGCCTATTCCGATGCCCTAAACTCTCGTCGAAAGCTGGCAGCGGAACTCGTATTTGAACTAGCGCAGCAACAAAGTTGGCCTCCACCCGACCTACAGAGGAGACATTAAAGCACAAATTTATAATCAGTATTCGCTATGAACGAAATTCCTGACTACATTCGAAATTATATTGAACAGCTTAAAGCAAACAGGCTTGACGCGGCGATACAGGCTCAAGGCCATATTCTCAACTGGCTTTTTGCAATGAACACTGCGGGCTTAGGTGGTGTGCTTGCGTTTGCTGCCACGAAAGGCGGCGGGTGGGAAATATTTTGGCCAGTAATGTGCTTCTCGGTCGGAATCCTCTGTTTGATTGGCTACTCCGCGATGATGTTTTACTGGGAAAAGGGAATGTATCTTGAGGTGAGAACGGATAGCTCAAAAGTAATGTCCGGTGAAATGAAGTGGGAAGATTTTATCCAGAAGGAATCAGACCGCTCCGAATCTAATCTTATATGCGAGATACTCGCGTGGCTTGCCGGAATTTCAGGATTAACCGGAGTGGTCCTCGGCACTCTTGCAATCCTGTGACGGACAGGGCCGGAAGCGGGTCCAGGCTTTGTAGTTTGTCAGGGCCGGAAAAGGGGTCAGAGGCCGGACAAGGGGTCATGTCGTTACTTATCAACAATCGCCGGCCGGCTTGAGCCGGATGCGGGTCAGGTCGTTACCTGCCAACATGGTGTCGGCTGACGGATGCGGACGGGGTATTCCGCTAGGCCCTGCGATCGGAACGACTTTGCACCGCAGGTTTGGGGCTGGCTACGGGGTCAGGTCGTCACCTGTCCACATTATGGGAGTCCCAAAGGAGCCCGGACGGGGTCATGTCGTCACATTGTCAACATTGAATGGCGCCATCCCGGACGAGCTTGGGCGGGCACAAAGGTAGACCTGCCGACGCGAGCCCCTACCGCAGTTTTTCTAGCGGTCCGCGCCGAAGTCATGGGCCACGAGGGCGGTGAGGTCGACCGGTGCGGGCATGTCAGTGGACTCCGCGAAACCGAAGTGCAGCGCGCGATCGGTCCATCGGGCGGGCGCTTTCACCAGGCGCGGGTAGTCCGTCGGCTGGAGAAAATCCGGTGCCAGAGCGTCGATCATGCGGTGGAAGGCTTCATCGGCGGTGGTTTGTCGCGCACGGGCGAAGGCACGAACTTGCCAGAGCGGCACTTCCCTCCCCTGCGAGGCGTTTTTCCAGTCACAGGCAGTGAGCGCCAACAGGTAACAATCGTCGAAGCTGAGCCGGTGAACCCGGCTCAGCAGATCGCCTGGCATGTCGGGAAAGTTGTCACGCAGCCGCTCGTTCTTCCGGATCGCTTTGCTCGGTCGTGGCTCCCACTTCAGCGGAAGTTTTTCGGTGTTGAGGAACTCCCGGGCATGGCCGTCTTCCCCGAAGGCGCTGCCCCAAAGCACCATGAACGCGACCCGCGGCCGGTGGTCGGCGTCGGCGGGCAGGTAGCCGAGGGGCCGCAACGCCGCGACGAGGTGCTGCAACAGGGCTTCGCGCTCCGGATCTTCATCGCCGGGCCGGGCGGTGCCGAACAAGACATATCCGCGGGTGAGAAATTGGTAGTAGACCGGGTTGAGCTCGGGGTCGGGACTGGCTTGTTGCTCACCCAGAAAGGTGGAGTCGGTCTGCACCGCGATCTCCAAGTCGGTCTCCGCGGCCAACAACGTCAGCGCCATGAGCGGCAGCAGGAAGATGGCAGAAACGGTGCGGCGGATCATGAAAGGGTTCATGGCAGAGAACGGGGGTCTGGGTGGGAGCACCGGCGACCCGACGGGGGCAGTCGCAGAGGCACGGGCGTGGCGGATGGGGTGGCGGAACAAGACCAGATGAACCGACGCCCTTGCGACCGCTCGATGGGTCACCGGTTCCGAAGGCCGCCGAGCGCTGGGTGTCGGGCGTAAAGCCCGACCCACATTTTAGCCGGCCACTTGGTGTGGGTCGGGCTTCACGCCCGAAAGGTTTGCCACCGGGCGCCCGCGATTCTTGAGCGCAGCCGCTACACCGCTTCCAGACCTTCGTTCTCTTCGTTGCCTTCTGTGAAAACCCGACCGACCGACCGGACCGGGGTCGGCGACCCCGGCTACAGCGAAGTGCGGTTACACCGAGCTCTTCGGCTTGAGAGACTGCCGGAAGCTGGCGGCGAGGTAGTCGCGGTTCATGCGGGCGATGAAGTCGGGGCTGATCGACTTCGGGCAGGCGGCGGAGCACTCGTATTGGTTGGTGCAGTTGCCGAAGCCGAGTTCGTCCATCTTCGCCACCATCGCGAGCACGCGTTTGTCGCGCTCGGGCTGGCCCTGCGGCAGGAGGGAATACTGCGAGACCTTGGCGCCGACGAAGAGCATGGCCGAGGCATTCTTGCAGGCCGCGACACAGGCGCCGCAGCCGATGCAGGCGGCCGCATCCATGGCGAGGTCGGCATTCTCCTTCGGGATCGGGACGGCATTGGCGTCACAAGCGGCGCCGGTGCGCACGCTGATGAAGCCGCCGGCCTGCTGGATGGCGTCGAAGGCCGCGCGGTCGGTGATGAGGTCCTTTTGGACCGGGAAGGGTTTGGCGCGGTAGGGCTCGACGACGATCACGTCGCCATCGTTGAAGCTGCGCACGTAGGTCTGGCAGGACGCCACACCCTCGTGTGGGCCGTGCGGTTTGCCGTCGATGACGAGCGAGCAGGTGCCACAGATGCCTTCGCGGCAGTCGTGGGCAAAAGCAATCGGCTCCTCGCCGTCGCGCTCGAGGTTGTCGTTCACGACATCGAGCATCTCGAGGAACGACATGTTCGGGTTGAGATCGGTCGCCTTGTAATCGACGAACTTACCCTCGGCCTGCGGGCCGGCCTGCCGCCACACGCGCAGCGTTACGGAGATATTCTTGGTGGAGGATTTGTCGGCTACCATGATGGGACGTGGTTGGTGGTTCCGTTGATTACTTGTAGCTGCGGACGCTCATCTTGACCGTCTCGTAGTTGAGTTCTTCGACGTTGCGCTTGGGCACGTTGCCCTCGCCCTGGTATTCCCAGGCGGCGACGTGCGCGAACTTCTCGTCGTCGCGCAGGCACTCGCCATCGGGGTATTGGTATTCTTCCCGGAAGTGACCGCCGCAGCTCTCCTCGCGGGTGAGCGCGTCGCGGCACATGAGTTCGCCCAGCTCAAGGAAGTCGGCGAGGCGGCCGGCTTTTTCGAGCGACTGGTTGAGCGAGTCGCCGGTGCCGGTGACCTTGACGTTCTGCCAGAACTCCTCGCGCAGCTGCGGGATGAGTTTGAGGGCTTCCTCCAGGCCTTCCTTGGTGCGGGCCATGCCGCAGTGATCCCACATGATCTTGCCGAGACGCTTGTGGAAGTGAGCGACGGTCTCCTTGCCGTTGATGGAGAGGAGTTTTTTGGTGAGGTCGGACACCTTGGCGGCGGCCTCAACGAATTCCTTCTCGTCGCCCTTGGGGGCGGAACCGGGCTTCTGGGTGGCGAGGTAGTTGGCGATCGTGTAAGGCACCACGAAGTAACCGTCGGCCAGACCCTGCATGAGGGCGGAGGCACCGAGACGGTTGGCGCCGTGGTCGGAGAAGTTGGCTTCACCCAGCACGAACAGGCCGGGGATGTTGGACATGAGGTTATAGTCCACCCAGAGGCCGCCCATGGTGTAGTGCACGGCGGGGAAGATGCGCATCGGCGTCTCGTAGGCCGACTCGTCGGTGATCTCCTTGTAGATGTCGAAAAGGTTGCCGTAGCGGGCGCGGACGGTGTCGGCGCCGAGGCGCTTGATGGCGTCACCAAAATCCAGATACACGCCGAGCTTGGTCGGGCCGACGCCGCGGCCCTCGTCGCACATACGCTTGGCGGCGCGGGAGGAGACGTCGCGCGGGGCGAGATTACCGAAGGACGGGTAGATGCGCTCGAGGTAATAGTCGCGATCCTCCTCCGGGATGGAGTTGGGATCCTTGCCACAGTCCTCCGCCTTCTTCGGCACCCAGATGCGGCCGTCGTTGCGCAGCGACTCGGACATGAGGGTCAACTTCGACTGGTAGTCGCCCGAGACCGGGATGCAGGTCGGGTGAATCTGGGTGAAGCAGGGGTTGGCAAAGCAGGCGCCCTGCTTGTAGGCGCGCCACGCGGCGGTGGCGTTGGAGTTGCGGGCGTAGGTCGAGAGGTTGAAGACGTTGCCGTAACCGCCGGTGGCGAGCACGACGGCGTCGCCGGCGTGGCGGGTGACCTCACCGGTGATGAGATTGCGGACGACGATGCCCTTGGCCTGACCGTCGACCAGGACCAGCTCCAGCATCTCGGAGTTGTTGTGCATCTTCACGCCGCCGGATCCGATCATCTTGGACAGCGCGGAGTAGGCGCCGAGCAGGAGCTGCTGGCCGGTCTGGCCGCGGGCGTAGAAGGTGCGGGAGACCTGGGCGCCGCCGAAGGAGCGGTTGTCGAGCAGGCCGCCGTATTCGCGGGCGAAGGGCACGCCCTGGGCCACGCACTGGTCGATGATGTTGACCGAGACCTCGGCGAGGCGATGGACGTTGGCCTCGCGGGAGCGGTAGTCGCCGCCTTTGACCGTGTCGTAGAAAAGCCGATACACGCTGTCGCCGTCGTTCTGGTAGTTCTTGGCGGCGTTGATGCCGCCCTGGGCGGCGATGGAGTGGGCGCGGCGGGGGCTGTCGTGAAAGACGAAGCATTCCACCTGATAGCCAAGCTCGGCCATGGTGGCGGCGGCCGAGGAACCGGCGAGACCGGCGCCGACGACGAGCACCTTGTATTTCCGCTTGTTGGCCGGATTGACCAACTTCTGGTTGGCCTTTTGGTTGTTCCACTTGTCGGCCAGCGGGCCGGGCGGGATGGCAGAGTTGAGTTGGGCCATGTCGGGAAAAGCTTAGTGGTTGGCGGGGGCGGCGGTGGCGGCGACCTCCCCAAGGGAAGCGCCTTCGACCATGACTTGATGCGCGAGGGTGTCGGCGGCCGGTTTGGCGATACCGGCCAGGATGGTGCCGGGGATCAGCAGATTGCCGAGGAAGTAGGCGATGCAGAAGATCGCGACGACCCGACGAAGACAGCCGTTCCAGGAGTTGTTCCGCAGACCGAAGGTCTGGAAGACCGAGTCAATGCCGTGCCACATGTGCATGGCGAGCAGGCCGACTGCCACGATGTAGAAGAGCGAGACGAGCGGGCTGGCGAAACCGAGGAAGACCATCGAGTAGACGTCGTGCACCTCGGTGCCGGCGCTGGCGAGCGGGATGCCGAACTCGCGGACATCGTGCTGCATCGTCCAGTGCGGCAGGGCGCTCTTAAAAGTGTCCGTGCCGGCCAGTCCCACCGTGAAGTGCAGGAGGTGGTAAATGAGGAAGGCCAGGACCACGACGCCGGTCATGCGCATGTAGCGCGATGCGACCGAAGCCCGCAGCCAGCGGTGAACGCCGTATTTCTCCGGTCCGCGCGCCGACTTGCTCTCCAAGGTCAGTGCCACAGCGGCCCAGATGTGGATCGCCACACAGGCCAACAGGAACAGGCGGATGCCCCAGAGGGCCGGACCCAGGCCCTGCAGGAAGTGCGCGTAGCCGTTGATGTGGTCCGGCGGGAGAAAGATCTGCAGGTTTCCCACCAAGTGACCGGTGACGAAGCCGACCAGAATAAGACCGGTGACCGCCATCAGGATCTTTCGCCCGATGGAGGAGGTGAACAAGTTACGGAACAGGTTCATCGAAGATGTAAATAGGGGTCTGGAAGCCGGTCGAGCAGCGCGCTCAAACCATGCGGGTCGGAACCCTGACTAGGCAGGCTGGAATTGTAAACGCCCCATAGTCACCTGCTTCTCCCTATAAGCCAACCTGAAGCCGGGGAGAAGATTGGCACCCCAAACTGGCCCTTGAGCGCCTCAGCCAGGCCAAACGGGGCCTCGGCTCAAGTCGAGTCGAGGTTGTGACGATGAACCCGGGGAAGTCTGTCCATTCACGATTCATGACTCCCCGACGTGCCTCAAACCTTCCGGCGGTGATCATCCTTTTCACTGGGATGGCGGCTGCGGTCGTGCCGGCTCAGGTCGCGGTGACGAGCGTCAGTTATGGGGCCAGACAGAATGACTGGAACCAGAGCCAGGGCGGGATCGTTTTCCGCAACGAATCCTATGCGGTCGATTCGATCGGAACCGAGGCCGGCGACTACACGATGTCCGGGCCGATGGCTCAGGACGTCTATGTGCGGCGCAACACATCCTGGTGGAACTCGAATCCGAACTACACCACCCTCTTCTACCAGATCGACCACCACGACCGCGCCTACGGCACGACCCCCTCCACGGTCGAGGATGTGTTTCTCTCCGGCAACCTGTTCAGCGGCATTCGCGACCCCTTCGCCAATACCGGCAGCTCCACCTACTCACAAAACTCGAACATCGAGCGCATCGATTTCTTTTTTGGCGACTACGTGGTCGAAGAGGGTGCCGGCATCATTCTTTTCGACCTCGAGAACGCCGGCAACTTCGGCGACGCCTTCCGCATCGCCGCCTTCACCGGTTGGGACTCCAGCGCCGCCGCCCCCGATCTCTACGCCAACACCGGCCTGCTGATCGCCCCGGACTCCTACGGCGGCCCCCTGCTTTCGCCGACAGACAACGGCAGCACCGAATTTGGGCGGGCGACCTACGGCGACGGCGACGATGTCAGCGGTTCGGCCTATAACTTCACTCCTCTGGCCGACGATCTCGCCATGGTCGGCATCCTCATCCGCTTCACGGACATGGGCCTGCAGGTCGGCCAGACGATCAACGGTTTCTCGCTGATGGCGTCGGACGTGAACGTGACTGTGGCCTCCGATTTGGTGAACTGGAACAATGCCGCAGTGTATCGAACAGACACCGACCGGAATACCCACGGCAACATCGATTTCATGGGCTTCGGCGGTCAGATCGCCAATGCCGTGCCGGAGCCGAGCACCTACGGCGCGTGGTTCATCGGTCTGCTGGGGGCGGCCTACGCCCTGCGCGTCCGGCGCCAACGCCGCCACGCGCTCAAGCCAACGGCTTGAGCAGGGCAAACTTCCCGCTGGCCGCCGGCGCGATGTGACGGCGACGGAATCCGATCACCCGGGCGCCGTCCCCAATCACCTCGGCAATGGCCTGCGTCACGGTATCGGGCGCCGCGTGGTCGGCCACGTAATGGAAGTCCCAGCGGTCGGCCTTGGTCTGGACCAGCGAGTAGTGCCAGCACTTGAAGTCGGCGGGCAAGGCTTGGTCGACATCGGTCGGCGAAACCAGCGAGCCATCGGCACGGAAATGCAGCCCACCCTCGCGGCCCAGCACGCGGAAGCCCTCCGCGCAACGCTGCACGATATCACCGGTGTGGTAACGCAGCAGTGGCATGGCTTCCCGACCGCGGGTGGTGACAATGATCTGGAAGATCTGGTCGAGGCCACGGTAGGGCACGAGTTCGATGAAGGCGTTGGCGTCGATGACCTGGGAGTTGTCCGCGAAGGCGTCGCCCACAAAAAGGTAACCGGCCTCGGTCGAGCCATAGAGGTCGACCTGCGGCGCCGGGAAGACCTCGGCGATGCGGCGGCTGTGCTGCAGGCTGGCTTTGCCGTAAGTGAGGATGACGGCCTTCACGCTCGGCACGGTCACCCCACGGCGGGCCACAGCCCGCGCCAGCAGCGAGAGGTAGATCGGCTCCCCTTCGATCACGTCGGGTTTGACCGCCTGCAGCTCGACCACGATGCGATCCCACTCTGAATCACGAAACACGAAGGGATCGCTGGTGAGGTTCAGGTAGTGGGTGCCGTTGAGATAGCGGTTCGGGAAAGGATGATCCTCGTAAGGACAGAGGTTGCTGGAGCAACCCACCGGCGCGAGGATGCACTTGCGGTAGGCCTTGCCGACAAACTGGCGCAGAATCGGGGAAGCTTCGTAAGCCCGCGAGGTTTGTTCATCCCACCAGCCGTCCTCCATGATCACGGTCATCGGGCCCGCGGTGGTGCCGGAAGTGCTCTCGTATTCGAAACGCGATTCCTCCAACCCGCGCTCGATTTCGCTGTAGTCGGCGAAGAAGGATTGATGCCCCCGCTCCACGATCTCCCGCTTGGTCAGACGCGGAATCTCTTCGTAGCAGCCCCAGCGCAAGGGCTCCGGGTGGAGCGGAAAACGCGCCGTGTAGAGCGGACTGCGCTCATAGATCCGTCGAATCTCGCCCTCCAAAGAGGCGGGCACGCGGTCGCCGTCGGCGGCACCGAGTTGAGAGGGATCGTTGGCGAATTGAGGAGCGGACATCTTCAAGGTCGGGCAGCTAATGAGGCTCGGCGTCCAAGTCAAATTCCCGGCCACCCCCGACACGCCGCCTGTTCGGCCCACCAGGGTTCGAGCATGAACAAGCCGTTGAGCATGAGCGCGTGCGTGATCTCCCCCACCCTCGCCCGCCGCAACACCTCGGGAATCGGCCGGCAGTGAATGCCAAGTTCTTCATCCGCATCCCAGGCCGTCGCCTGTTTCCGCTCCGCCTCCGCGATGAGGACCAGGTGGGCGCGGTTGCTTTGAATCGCGGGATTCGGATGCACGGTGCCGAGCACTTGCGGCGCGGCGCCAACGTAGCCGGTCTCTTCGGCCAACTCGCGCGCGGCCGCGGCGGCCGGGTCCTCCCCGCGCTCGATCACCCCACCGGGCAGCTCGAGCGACAACTGTTCGACGCCGAAACGGAACTGCCGCACGAGCACGAGCTCGCCCGACGGCGTCACCGCCATCACCACCGCCCAGTCGGGTGCGTCGATGACCATGAACTCCTTGTCGGTTTCACGTCCGGGGTGGCGAAAGCGCGAGGCCCGCACGTCGAAGACACGGGTGTGCAGCAGCGCGCGGTCTGCACCACGTTGCCAGTTTGCCGGGGCCGAATCGTCATTCATGGGAAGGAAAACAAAAGCGCCCCCCGGGTGAATCGGGAGGCGCATTGAAAATTTGGATACAGGGAGCGACCGCTTACTTCTGCGGCAGCTTGATCGTCTGGCCCACGGCGAGGCGGTTCCAGTTCACACCGGGGTTGACCGCGAGCAGGTCGCTGAGGGAGACGCCGGCGGTGCGGGCGATCTTGGAGCCGGTGTCGCCGGACTTGACGACGTATTCATTCGGGCCGGCCACCACCGGGCCGCTGGAGGAGCTCGACGGGCTGGCAGCGACCGGAGCGGGCTGGCTGGCCTTTTCCTTGATCTCCTCAAATTCGGTGCGCAGGGCGCCAAACGCGTCGCTGAACTGCTTGAAGGCACCATTGGTGTCGGAGGCCACCTTGTTGATGCGACTGGTGGCCTGCTCGGCGGAAGTCGAGGTCTTGCGCAGTTCGGCCTCGAGGTCGTCGATCCGAGCGGCCAAAGCGCTTTGATCGGCGAGGCTCTTGCTGACATTCGAAACCTTGGCGAGTGCCACTCCGGCCAATACGCCGGCAATGACGCCAACGATGAGTGCCAGCACCGGCAGCCAACTGAACGATTCGTTATTTTCCTGAGAAATGGTGTCCATGGGAGAAAATGCTAACCACAGGGTCTACGTGGGTGGCGCGGGTATAAGCAAGCAGGGAAATGGCTGAGCCGGCGGGCGATGCGCGAAATCGGCGTCGATCCGAGCAGGCTCCCGAACAGGTCGATCAAACCGGCGCGGTTTCAGCAAAGCCGAAGGTTGACAGGCTGCGACCTTGCCGGTGCCGTGCGATCGGTTCACGGGACGTAGCTTAGCCTGGTAGAGCGCCTGCTTTGGGAGCAGGAGGTCGAGAGTTCGAATCTCTCCGTCCCGACCAGCCGAACCGAGACACGCCCTAGAGTGCGGGCAGAGAAATCTCGGAGGAACCCGTCGGCTCGTCTTCGCCGGTGTTGGCGGAAACCGCGGCCTGCAACATGGTCACGCGCTGCGCCCAATTGGTCGCAGGATCAATGGCGAGGATCTGGGTGGCCAACTCGTTGAGCGCTTCGACGTCCTTGCTGCCAGCGGCGCGGGCGGCCAGATGAAAGGCGGCTTCACTGCGAATCGGACCGGCCACGGTCGTGTCGTTGGCGACGGCACGCAGTGCGCTTTCACCACCGGACACGTCACCGGACTGGAGCTGGGCCATGGCGCGACCGAGGCGAATGCGATCGGCGAATACGGTGCCCTCAAGGTCGGCCGCGGCGGCGTCATACTTGGCGATCGCCTCACTGAAGCGACCTTCGGCAAATGCGGTGTCGGCGATCGTGAGCAACGCGGCGCCGGCGAGCGGACTGCCGGAGTGGCTGCTGGCGAACGCTTCGCGTTGGGCGTCGGTCTCGGCGGCGGCGTAGGCTTCACGCTCGGCGGCGGCCTGACTGTCCTGCCACATCGTCCAGCCATGGCGCGCGAAGATCGCCAACAAAACGACCACCGCGAGGCCGATCAACGAGCTGCGGTTCTTCTCCCAGAAGTAGCGCACGCCTTCCTCGAGGTCGGGGGCCATGGAGGCAGGAACATCGACGGAAGCAGACGCGGCGTCTTTGGGTTGGGCGGGGGTTTCGTTGGACTTGGACATGGATGGCGAAAACGGGCACCGAAACACATGCCCTCCCCCTCGTAAAGGCGGGATTTCGACCGGAAGCTCAGTCGAAGACGACCGTCTTGTTGCCGTAAACCAACACCCGGTGCTCGAGGTGCCACCGCACCGCCTGCGCAAGAACAAGCTTCTCGAGGTCGCGGCCTTTGCGAATGAGGTCGTTGACCTCGTGCCGGTGGGTCACCCGGGCCACGTCCTGTTGGATAATCGGACCGTCATCGAGCACCGCGGTGGCGTAATGCGCCGTGGCGCCGATGAGTTTCACGCCGCGGGTGTGCGCCTGGTGATACGGTCGCCCGCCGGCAAAGGCGGGCAGGAAGGAGTGGTGAATATTGATCACGGGCCGGGCGAACGAGGACAGGAAGTCCTCCGACAGGACCTGCATGTAGCGCGCGAGGATCACCAGCTCGACATCGAGCTCACGCAGGAGCGCGAGTTGCGCGGCCTCCGCCGCGGGTTTGGTCGCGGCCGTCACGGGGATGTGGTGAAACGGCAGACCGTAGTTGGTCGCCGCCTCCTCCAACACGCGGTGGTTCGAGACCACGGCCACAATATCACAGGCAAACTCGCCCGCCTTCCAACGCAGGACGATGTCGTGGAAGCAGTGATCGGCCTTGGACACGAAAAGCGCGACCTTGGGGCGCACGTCCGGCACCGCCACCTGCGGGTTCATACCCAGCTCGTTGGCGAAGGCCTTGAAGGCCGCCTCCTCGTCGGCCGCGTCCGGCGACGGGATCCACTCGACGCGCTGGAAGAAGATCCCTTCCTCCAGATCGCGGTGTTGATCGGCGTGCAGGATATTGCCGCCCCGTTCGTAGATCCAACCCGACACCTTGGCCACCAGACCGGGTTGGTCGGGACCGTGCAGCAGACAAATGTGCGGAGCCACTTCGGAGGCGGACATGGTCGGGGGCGATGAAACGGAATCAGACCGGGCGCACGTTCTTCACGTAGTGCTGGATCGGCATGACCTCGATCTGCTTTTCCATCAGCGCCTCGATGCCCTTCACGGCGGCGAAGGCGCCCATGACCGTGGTCATGAGGCAGACATTGTGGGCGTAGGCGGCGGCGCGAATCTTGTTCTCGTCCTTGCGCGGAATCATGCCCCCGGGGGTGTTGATCACCAACTTGATCTGGTTGTTCTTGAGCATGTCGACCGCGGTGGGACGACCCTCGTTGATCTTGGCCAGTCGGGTGACCTCGACGCCGTTTTCGGCCAGCACCTTGGCGGTGCCGCCGGTCGAGTAGAGCTTGAAACCGAGACGCACGAGCCGGCGGGCGAGATCGACCGCGCGCGGTTTGTCGGCGTCTTTGACGGAAAGGAACACGTTGCCGGAAGTCGGCAGGCCGGGCTTGGCCGCGGCCTGGGCTTTGGCGAAGGCCACGCCGAGGTCTTCGTCGACCCCCATCACTTCGCCGGTCGAACGCATCTCCGGACTCAGCGCGATGGTGCAGCCGGGGAAGCGCACAAACGGGAACACCGACTCCTTCACGCACCAATGTTTCGGCACGATCTCCGCGGTGAAACCGAGCTCCTTGAGCGTCTTGCCCGCCATGATTTGGGCGGCGAGTTTGGCGAGCGGAATACCCATGGCCTTGGCCACGAAGGGAACGGTGCGGGAGGCACGCGGGTTGACCTCAATGAGGAACAACTCGTCACCCTTGATCGCGAACTGGACGTTCATGAGGCCGACCACGTTGAGCTCCCTGGCGAGGGCCAAGGTCGCGTCGCGCACGGTGTCGATCATCTCCTTCCCCAGCGTGTGCGGGGGCATGACCATGGCGGCGTCACCGGAGTGCACGCCGGCAAACTCGATGTGCTCGAGCATGCCACCGATGATCGAGGTCTCGCCGTCGCTGATGCAGTCGACGTCGAGCTCGATGGCGTCCTCGAGGAACTTGTCGATGAGCACCGGCTTGTCGGGCATGGCGTCGAAGGCCTCACGGACAACGCTCTTAAATTCCTCTTCGCTGTAGACGATGAACATGCCACGCCCGCCGAGCACGAAGGACGGACGCAGCAGCACCGGGAACCCGAGCTCGTGAGCCGCGGCCAGCGCCTCGGCTTCGCTCATCGCGGTGCGGTTGGCCGGCTGCTTGAGGCCGAGCTTGTTAAGGATGGCCGCGAACTGTTTGCGGTCCTCGGCCGCGTCGATCATCTCCGGCGCGGTGCCGATGATGTTGACGCCGTGGGCCTTCAATTGGGTGGCGAGGTTAAGCGGAGTCTGGCCGCCGAACTGCACGATGGCGCCGTCGCAGCCCTCCTGCTCGTAGATCTCAAGCACGTCCTCGAGTGTGAGCGGTTCGAAGTAAAGACGGTCGGACGTGTCGTAGTCGGTCGAAACGGTCTCCGGATTGGAGTTCACCATCACGGTCTCGAAACCGATCTCACGCAGGGCGAAGCTGGCGTGCACGCAGCAGTAGTCGAACTCGATGCCCTGGCCGATGCGGTTGGGTCCACCGCCGAGAATCATGATCTTCTTCTTCTCAGACGGCATCACCTCGTTCTCGTCGCCGTAACTGGAATAATAATACGGCGTGAACGCTTCGAACTCGGCGGCGCAGGTGTCGACCAGGCGGTAGGTGGTCTGGATGCCGCGCTCCTTGCGCGCTGCCCGCACGGTGTCGAGGTCGCTGCCAAGGAGGTGGGCGAGCTGGGCGTCGCAGAAACCGAACTTCTTCGCGCGACGCAACAGCTCGGTATCGATGTCGGCGAGGGTCTGGCCTTTGACCGCCTGCTCCATGTCGAAGATCTCCTTCAACTGGTGGAGGAACCACGGATCGATCTTGGTGAGGTCAAAGACCTCGTCGATGGTCATGCCATCGAGGAAGGCGTAGCGGATGTAGAAGATGCGTTCCGGATTCGGCGTGCCGAGTTTGGACACGATGAGGCTGCGGTCCGGCGCGGTGTCGCTGCCGTATTTGCCACCGCCGCCACCGAAGCCACGGGCGCCGATCTCGAGTGAGCGCAGCGCCTTTTGCATGGACTCCTTGAAGGTGCGACCGATGGCCATGGCCTCGCCGACGGACTTCATCGCGGACGTCAGGGTCGGTTCGCAGCCCGGGAACTTCTCAAAGGTGAAGCGTGGGATCTTGGTCACCACGTAGTCGATGGTCGGCTCAAACGATGCCGGCGTGAGCCGCGTGATGTCGTTCTGCAGCTCATCGAGAGTGTAACCCACCGCGAGTTTGGCGGCGATCTTGGCGATGGGGAAGCCGGTGGCCTTCGACGCGAGCGCGGAAGAGCGCGACACGCGCGGGTTCATTTCGATCACGACCTGACGACCGGTCTGCGGATCGAGAGAAAATTGGATATTGGAGCCGCCGGTCTCGACGCCGATCTCGCGGATGACCGCAAAGGAGGCGTCGCGCATGGCTTGGAATTCCTTGTCGGACAGCGTCATCGCCGGGGCCACCGTGATGGAGTCGCCGGTGTGCACGCCCATCGGATCGAAGTTCTCGATCGAACAAATCACGACACACTGGTCCTTGTGGTCGCGCATGACCTCCATCTCGTATTCCTTCCAGCCGAGCAGGCACTCCTCGATGAGGACCTCGTGGACCGGGGAAAGGTCGAGACCGTTGGCCACGATTTCCTCGAACTCCTCGACGTTGTAGGCGATGCCTCCACCGGAACCGCCGAGGGTGAAGGACGGGCGGATGATGAGAGGCATCGTGCCAATCTCTTCGGCCGCCTCGCGGGCCTCAGCCATGGACTTGACCGTGCGGGAGTGCGCCACATCGAGACCGATCTTGAGCATGGCCTGCTTGAAGAGTTCGCGGTCTTCACCCTTGTCGATCGCCTCGGGTTTGGCGCCGATCATCTCCACATTGTATTTTTCCAGGATGCCCTTCTCGAAGAGCTCCATGGAAAGGTTGAGCGCGGTCTGACCACCGAGCGTCGGAAGCAACGCGTCGGGCTTTTCCTTGGCGATGATCTTTTCGACGAACTCGACCGTGAGCGGCTCGATGTAGGTGACATCGGCAAACTCCGGATCGGTCATGATGGTCGCCGGGTTGGAGTTAACCAGAATGACGCGGTAACCCTCTTCCTTCAGGGCTTTGCAGGCTTGCGTGCCGGAGTAATCAAATTCGCAGGCTTGGCCGATCACGATGGGACCGGCGCCAATGATGAGGATGGAGTGGAGATCGTCTCGCTTGGGCATATGCGTAGGCTCCACAGACGGTTGGTGGCCCCAACTGACGGCGCAAGCGTGAACTCGGGTTCCCGGGCGCGCGGAACGAATCCACCCTGGCGGCGCCCTCCCTTACCGGCGGCCCGGATCAGGACAATTCAGCCGGATCGATTCCGAGCACGCGGCTGGCTTCGCCACGATCGCCGCGGCAGGCGTGCAGGACCATCTCGATGTATTGGCGACGTTGCTCGGCCAGGTGATCGGCCAGCGACGGCCACTGGCTCAACTCCTTGAGGCGAGTGGGCAATTGCTCCGCCGAGACCATTCGCGACTCACTGGTCGCCGCGATGCGGGTAACGACCTGGTTGAGCTCCAGAATGTTGCCCGGCCAACGGTAAGCCTCGAACACCTGCATGGCCTCGGGCGAAAACTCGATGAGCTTGGCGTCAAACTGCGGGTTGGTCGATTTTGCCAGAATGCTCCGGATGAGGTCCGGCAAATCCGCGATGTGCTTGCGCAGCGGCGGCAAGCTCACCGGCAGCGAGGCCACCCGGTAGAACAACTCGTCGTGGAACCGACCTTCGTCGGTCATCAGCTCCAGATCCTCCGCGGTCGTGCAGACAAGGCGGAAACGATGGGCGGTGTTGCGCAGGACACTCACGAGTTCCTGCTGCATCTCGAGAGGCAGCGCCTCCAGGCGTTCGAGCAACAGCGTGCCATCGCGGGCCTGTTGCACCCATTCGCCGCCAGCGCCGTTCTCCCCCATGAGGCCCTTGGCAAAATTGGTCTCGGAACTGAGCGCGCAGTCGATGCGCACGAGCTCCGCGCCCTCTTCGGCGCTGCCGAGGTGAAGCAGTTCGGCGATCGCCGCCTTCCCCGTGCCGGCCTCGCCTTGGAGCAAGACCGGGGTGCGCGCGGCGGCGAGGCGCTGCACCTGCTGGCGCAGGCGTTTCATCTCGGCACTGGAGCCGACGATGCGGGCCTCGATGTCGGCCTCCTCCACCTCCGGTGTGCTGGCGTTGGCGCGCCTGGCCTGGAACTCGCGAAACTCGATGCCGCGTCGCAGTGTGCTGATGAGCTCGTCGACCCGGAACGGTTTTTGCAGGTAGTCGAAGGCGCCGAACTTGAGCGCCTGGATCGCGCTCTCGGTGGAGGCGTAAGCGGTCATGATGATCACCACGGCGGTGGGATCGTAGGCCTTGAGCTGCTTGAGCAGCGTGATGCCGTCCATCGGCTTCATGTCGATGTCGGCCAGGACCAGGTCGAAGCGTTCCTCCTTGTAGCGCGCCAGACCTTTCTCGCCATCGGTGGCGAATGCCGTGGCGTATCCAGTGGGCTGGATAACCGCATCCAACATCTCGTGGATGGAGAGCAAATCGTCGACGATGAGAACGGAAGGCATAACGGGAGTGACAGCGGTCAGGTGAGAACCGCGGGTTTTTCAGCGAGGGCCATGCGGCGGGCTATTGCAAGCCGCCGGCCACCGCGCCGAGCTGGAAAATCGGAAGGAACATCGCCATGACGATACCACCGACCACCACACCGAGGAAAACGATCAACATCGGCTCGATCAGCGAGGTAAGTGAGGCCACAGTTGCTTCTGCCTCAGTATCATAGAAATCGGCGATTTTGTTCATCATGCCGTCCACGTTGCCCGTGGTTTCGCCCGCCTTGATCATGTGTTTCATCATCGGCGGGAAGAAGGGGTTGGAGGCCATGATCTCCGAAACCTGGCCGCCTTGGCTGACGTGTCGGGCTATTTCGACACAGGCGCCTTCGATCTGCACCTTGTTGGAGGCCGAGGATACGATTTCCAGGGTGCGCAGGATCGGCACGCCGGAACGCACCAGCGTCGCGTAGGTGCGGCAGAAGCGGGACAGTGCGATCTTGTGGATCAGGTTGCCAAAAATCGGCGCGCGCACGAGCGCCTTGTCCTTGATTTCGCGACCTTTGGGGGTCGCGACGACCTTTCGGAAGATCCAGACAAAGATGATACACCCGATGATGATGTAGATGATGTTCGCCTTCAGAAAATCCGACAGGTCGATGAGGAACTGGGTCGGTGCCGGGAGCTGTGCGCCGAAGTCCGCAAACATGTCGGCAAACACCGGGATGACGAAGATCAGCAGCACGTTCACGAGTGCGATGGCCAGACCGATGACCGCGATCGGATAGGTCATGGCCGACTTCACTTTCTTGGTGAGTTTCACACTGGCTTCGAAATACGAGGCCACCTTGCCCAAAATCTCCGACAACGCACCAGAGGCCTCACCGGCTTCAACCATCGAAACAAAGAGCGTGTTGAAGGCTTTGGGGAAGCGCTTCACCGCGGTGGAAAACGAATTACCGGCGGAGATCTCTCCGCGCACATCGCGAATCACGATGCGGAAAACCTGGTCTTCGGTCTGATCCTGCAAGGCTTCCAGACACTGCACCAGCGGCAGACCCGCGGTGAGCAGCGAAGAGAGCTGCTGGGTAAAGATGGCCAGCTCCTCCAGCGGCAGTTTGTAGTTCTTCGCTTTCTTTTCGTTGGCCTTCTGCTTCGCCAAATCCTGCGAAGCCCAGAAGCCTTCCTTCTTCGATTTTCCCGCCGGAGTTTTCTTGGAAGCCGCTGAACCCGAAGCGCCACTGGAAATGAAAGCCATTCCCCGAGCGAAAGGACTCCATCTCCACCCGGCAACTCCATTCCCCCGTCAAGAAAGTGCTAAAACGCAGCCGCTTCCGAGGCCCGCCATGGACGCCGGAGTCGCGTTTGGTCGACGCGGCGGCGGCCTGACAATTCACCGCCCGGCACCAAGCGCGGGCTTGACCCATGAAGGCAGCGGTCGATGCTTCCGCCCTCATCGCGGCTGTAGTTTAGTGGTAAAACCTCTGTCTTCCACACAGATGTCGTCGGTTCGATTCCGTCCAGCCGCACCAGCCTTCGCTCCCCGGAGGCGGGACTTCGGCTGGCGGGCCCAGCGGGAATCGGCGCCATGAATATCGTCCTCTTCGACCAGAGCGAACTCGACCAACCGCTCGCCCGCACGGACGAACGCGCGCAACACATCCTGCGGGTTCTGCGCCGCGACGTGGGCGACGAGCTCGACGTGGGCCTCCTCAACGGGCCGCGCGGCAAAGCCAAGGTCACCGCGATCGCAGCCGCGGCCGTCCAGCTCGCATTCGACTGGGCGCCGCCGCACCCGGCGCCGCCGCCGACCATCCTCATCATCGGGCTGCCACGGCCGCAGACCGCCCGCGACATCCTGCGCGACGCCACCACCTTGGGCGCGACCGCGCTCCACTTCGTCGCCACCGCACGCAGTGATCCGAATTATGCGACCAGTTCCTTGTGGCAAAAGGACGCGTGGCGGCGGCACGTGATCGCCGGCGCCGCCCAGGCTTTCGACACCCATCTGCCCGAGGTGACCTGGCACCACGATCTCGCCACCGCCCTGCAAAAAACCCCAGCCGGCGCGTCCCTCCTCTCGCTCGACAACTACGGTGCCGACACACCGCTGCACGCGACCAAACTCTCCGCGGCCAACGGCCCGGTTGTCCTGTGTCTGGGCCCCGAACGCGGTTGGGACGATCGCGACCGCGCCATCCTGGCCGAGCAGGGCGCGCAGCGGCGGCACCTCGGCGACCGGGTGCTGCGGTTGGAAACCGCGGTCACGGCTGCAATGACCTTGCTCAACGCCACCCGCGCTACGGCTGCCGACTGAAGACGGCCACCGAAGGCTGGCGCTTTCCCTTCCCCACCCGACGCACGCAGTCCCAGCCCGGCGGCGCGAGCTCCAGTTCTCCGGGCAACTCAAAGAGCACCAGCGGTGCCGCAGTGGCGTCGGTCCAACGTTCCGCCATGCGCGCGAAAAGCTTCGGCGCGACCGTTTCGATGATCGGATACGGCGGATCGATGAAAACGAGGTCCGGCGCCGCCTCCCTTTCCGGCCACGGAACCGTGAGCGCATCACCTGCCACCACCTGCAACTCACCATCGACCGTCCGCCCCAAGCTCCGGCACACCGCGGCCAGGTTCTGCTTCAACAACGCGACCGTGCGCCGGTGTTGCTCCACCCACATCCCGCCGACGGCGCCGCGACTCAGCGCCTCCAGCCCGTAGGCGCCGCTGCCGGCAAAGAGATCCAAAAAGCGCGCCCCCTCCACCCGCGCGCCGAGACTGGAGAACACGGCTTGGCGCATCCCGTCGGTCGCCGGTCGCACCGCGTCGCCCTTGGGGACCTGCAAGGTGATTCCTCTGGCCACGCCTCCACTGATTCGCATCGGCGCAGCGCACAGTTTCGTCGGCGGGTTGGCAAACGCGAAGCAAGGCGTCCCGCGTCATAAAAAACCGGCATGGGCCAATTTGCATAAAATCTGCGCTTCACCCCCGCGACGTAAGGAGACAACGTCCCGCCGGCTTCCGTCTCCCGCCTCCGCGCTCGTCCCATGGCTGCCTCCCGCACATTTCCCATCTCCGACCATTGCGATGGTCGCCGCTTCTTTAATCCCCGGTCGCACACGAACCGGTCGTGGCTGGATGTGCTGCGTTGGAAACTGACCTCGCGCGGCAGCGCCTGGCCGGCCTCGATCGAGGTCAAAACCCACCCGCTGCCGCCGGCTCCCACCGACGGCACGATCACCGCCACGTGGATCAACCACTCCTCGGTGCTGCTCCAAACCCGCCACGGCAACGTGCTCACCGACCCGGTGCTCAGCGAGCGCGTGAGTCCGTTTTCCTGGGCCGGCCCACAGCGCGTGCACCCGCCCGGGGTCGCTTGGGACGATCTGCCGCCGATTCGCGTCATCCTGCTCAGCCACGACCACTACGACCACTGCGACGCGCCCACCCTGCGCCGTTTCGCGGCGTTGCCGGAACCGCCGTTGGTGATCACGCCGCTGGGCAACGGCGCGCTGCTGCGCCGATTCGGATTTACCGACGACCGGATCGTCGAGCTGGACTGGTGGGAGGCCCACGAGATCGGAGCCGGCTTCCACGTGCGGGCCACCCCTGCCCGCCACTGGAGCAACCGTCTCAGCGGCAGCCGCAACCATCGCCTGTGGTCGGGATTCTTCATCCACGCCGGCGGCCGCACCGTGTTCTACACCGGTGACACCGCGTGGGATGATCACTTTTTCGGCGATGTGCGCGAGCGCTGCGGCCCACCGGATCTCGCCCTCATCCCGATCGGGGCTTACGAACCTCGTTGGTTCATGGCCGAACAACACTGCAATCCAGCCGAGGCCGTCCGCATCCACCGGACTGTGGGCGCCTCCCGCAGTATCGGCATCCACTGGGGCTCCTTTCAGCTCACCGACGAAGCGATCGACGCTCCGGTCAAAGCGCTGCGGGAGGCGCTCGCCGAAATCGGGGTGCCGGAACGCATGTTTCGCACGCTCGAACCGGGAGAATCGCTCGCGGTCTGAACCGCTTCACCGGATTTGCGCACCTTTGCGTAGAGTCCGTTTTCACCCCGTCCGCTAAAATTCGAGGTGAAGTGCCCGCTGTCGGTTGCGTTTAGGGAACCTGCTACATAGTTAGGTGCCTAATTAAATGTCTCGCGGGATGCTTTCCGGCCCTTCGAGACTCTCTTTCCAATCCATGCTTCATCACATCTGCCGCCCCGTTTCACGGTTGGGTGCGCTGGCCCTCGCGGTCGGCGCGCTGGGGCTGGCGGCTGAGCCGAAGCCGGCCGTCGATGTCGGGCCCTTCTGGTTTCGCGGCCCGACCAGCGAGGGTCACACCGTGACCGGTTTTCGCCCGCTGTGGGACGAAGTGCGAAATCAAAAGGGCGAGCTGATCTCCACGAGCTTCCTGTATCCGCTGTGGCATCGCGAGGTGACTCCCGCCGCCGAGAATGATCGTTGGTCGTTCTTCAACCTCATCAACCACGAGCGCAGCGACGCGACCGGCGTGACTCGTTTCGACGCCTGGCCCTTTTACTTCTCGCGGGACAGCGAAGTGGAGGCCGAGGATGACTACCACGCGCTGTTCCCGCTCTACGGCGACATCCCGCAACGTTTTGGCCAGGACCGCCTGCAGTTTGCGTTGTTTCCGCTCTACGGTCGCTTCGAAAAGGGCGACGTCGTCACGACCACGACCCCGTGGCCCTTCATCAAAACGATCAGTGGCGAGGAACAACGCGGCTTTGAGTTCTGGCCGCTCGGCGGCCATCGCGCGGCGCTCGACGGCGGCTATGCGGAGAGTTTTGCCGTCTGGCCACTCTACTATCGCAAACGCACCGGCCCGGTCGATGCGCCGGTGAAACTGCAGACGGGATTCCTGCCTTTCTACGCCCTCGACCGCTCCGAGGGTTACGTGAGCGAAACCTATCTGTGGCCATTTTTTGGATACGTCGATCGCACCGATCCCTATCGCTACCACGCTACCCACTACCTGTGGCCGCTGTGGGTGCAGGGCCGCGGTGAGAACCGCACCGTCAATCGCTGGGCGCCGTTCTACTCCCATTCCGAAATCCGCGGACACAAGAAGACCTGGATCATGTGGCCGTTGTGGCGCGAGGCCATGTGGCGCGACCGGACCTTGGCCCACCACCGTCGCCAGTTGCTCTACTTTCTCTACCATTCGGATGTGCAGACGAGCCTCGCCAATCCCGACGCCCCGCCCGCGTCCAAAACCCACCTCTGGCCGCTTTTCAGCGCCTGGGACAACGGGGCCGGGCGCAAGCAGGTGCAGGTGCTAAGCCCCATCGAAGTCTTCCTCCCACACAACGAACGCACCCGCCGACTGTGGACGCCCCTCTTTGCGCTTTATCGCTACGACGCCGACGAAAACGCCGATCGAGTCGAACACAGCCTGCTCTGGAATCTCCTGCGTTGGCGCCGCGACCGCGAACAGCGCGCTCACACCCTCAGCCTTGGGCCGCTTCTTTCCTTTTCCACCGCCCCGGGCGAAAAACGCCTGTCGATTTTGGCCGGCAAGTTCGGCGTCTCCTTCGACGGCGAGCTCCACGCCTGGGCGCCCGCCAAAGCTTCTTCCACCGCCTCAGCACCATGACGCGCATCCACAACTTCTTCGAGGCCTTCGGCAGCGGACTGGTCATGACCTGGCGTGCCTTTGTCATGTTGCCCGCCGCCCCTCGCATCCTCAAACGCACCGCCGAACAGGGTTACATGGCCGGCTACGCTTCGCTGCCCATTGTCAGCGTGCTGTGCTTCTTCATCGGCGCCGTGCTGGCGCTGCAGGCCGGCATCAGTTTCCGCGACTTCGGCGCCAAGGAACTCATCGGCGCGCTCGTCGGCGAATCCATGGCCCGCGAACTCGGCCCGGTCATGGTCGCCATCCTGCTGGCCGGTCGCGTCGGCAGCGCCGTGACCGCCGAGCTCGCGTCCATGCGCGTGAACTCCGAGGTGGACGCGCTGATCACGATGAACATCCCGCCGGAGCGCCTGCTCGTGCTGCCGCGGCTCCTCGCGGTGTTGCTCATCATGCCGGTCCTTACGATCCTGGCCAATCTCATCGGTTGGTTCGGCGGCGCGGTGGTCTGCGAATACGTCGCCTTCATCGGCATCTCCGGCGATCAATTCTTCCGCGCGCTGCAGGAGTTCGTCTCCCGCAAGGACATCCTGGATGGCATCATCAAAGCTGAGATCTTCGGCTTCGTGATCATGATGATCGCCTGCAACACCGGCCTGCGCACCCGCGGCGGTCCGCGCGAAATCGGTCTCGCCGTCACCAAGTCGGTGGTGCTGTCGCTCATCGCGATCCTGACCCTCGACTACTTCATCACCAAGCTCCTCGCCTAAGCCGCCATGCCTCTCTCCCGCACTCCTTTTCCCGAGCGTGCTGATCGCGGTCCCGTCGCGGTCAACATCGACGGCGTGGCGAAGCGCTACGGCTCGCAGCAGGTGTTGGAAGACATCTCGTTCCAGGTGGAACCCGGCGAGATCTTCGTGATCATGGGCCCCAGCGGCTCCGGCAAGAGCGTCTTGCTGCGCCACATCGCCGGACTCGAGGTGCCCACCGCCGGCACGATCGACATCAACGGTCACGACCCGACGCTGCCCGAGACGCGCAACCGTTTCGCCCTCGCGCTGGTCTTCCAATCCGGCGCCCTGCTCAACTCCCTCTCCGTCTACGACAACCTCGCGCTTTATCCGCTCGAGCACATGCTTTGCCCGAAGAAAGAGATTCACGACCGCGTGATGCGGGCGCTGCGTATCCTCTCGATCGAGCACGCCGCGCAGAAAATGCCTTCCGAACTTTCCGGCGGCATGCGCAAACGCGTCGCCATCGCCCGCGCCCTCGTGATGGAGCCGCAGGTGCTGCTCTACGACGAACCGACTTCGGAGCTCGATCCGATCATGTCGGCCACCATCGCCGAAATCATCGCGAACCTGCGCGAAGAATACGCGGTCACCAGCATCGTCGTCTCTCACGATCGCGACCTGTCGCTCACCATCGCCGACCGCGTGGCCCTGCTGCACCAGGGCCGCACCGCCATCGTCGCTCCGCCTGCCGACCTGCGGGCGAGCGAGGACCCCATCGTCACCGAATTTCTCAATCCGCGAATCGATATCGCCAATCCCCGTTTCAAATCCCTGGAGGCCTCATCATGAACAATGCCCAAATGTCAGCCCGTGTGGGGCTGTTTTTCCTACTCGGACTCGCCCTCATCTGGGTGACCTTCGAAGCCCTCTCCGGCAACGCACTGGACTCCGACAAGTCCTACGAACTCACCGCCCGCTTCGCCACGATCAAGGAGCTGAAGTCCGGCGACGAAGTGCGCATGGCCGGCGTCGCCGTGGGCATCGTCAAGGAAACGCGCCTCAACGGCCGCTTCGCCGAGGCCGTGCTGCAGATCAGCGACACCGTCGACGTGCCGTCCGACTCCGTCGCCACCATCGCGATGTCGGGTTTGTTGGGCAGCAACTACGTCTCCCTCACGCTCGGCGCCGGCGAGGCCCCGACGATCGAACCGGGCAGCGTGCTGCGTTCGCAGGACACACCGGACCTCAACACCGTCGTTTCCCAGATCGGCGAAGTCGGTCGCAAGGTGGAGCAGGCGCTCAGCCAGTTCACCGGCGCGCTCGGCACCGACGGTTCGAGCGACAGCCTGATGGGCAAGCTTGGCACCATGGTCGACGAAAACGGCTCCCGGATTGCGACCATCACCACCAACCTGGAAGTCGTCTCGCAACGGCTGAAGGACGGCGAAGGCACGCTCGGCAAGCTCCTGTCCGACGACGCCGGCTATACCGAGTTGATCGCCGCGATTGAAGAAATCCGCGGCGCCGCCGCCGAGGCCCGCACCTTCATGAGCGACGCGCAGGGTCTCGTCGCGCAGGTCAAGGAGGGCAACGGCACGCTCGGCACCCTGCTCTACGACGACAGCATCGCGGAGAACATTCGCGTCACGTCCGAGAACCTGAAGGCGCTCTCGACCAAACTGAACAGTGGCGAAGGCACGCTCGGCCGCCTCATCAACGACGACAGCCTGTTTATCGAGGCGCAAAACGCGGTGCAGAAGGTGAATCGCGCTGTCGACGGCATGGCCGACCAAGGCCCGATCACCGCCGTGGGCGTCGCCGCAAATTCGCTGTTCTAAGCAACTCCCTGTTCCGCCACTGAAGCCGGGGTCGTCACCCCCGGCTTTTTTGTATCAGGGAGTTGGTTACGGACGAACCGGGGTCAACGACTCCGGCTACAGCGTTCCATCCCGGATCGGACGCCAGGCTACTGGGTGAGCGTCGCGATGAACTCCCAGCTGGTGCGCTTGCCGCCGGTGGTGGTGGCCATGCCTTCCCACGTGGTCTTGCCGTCGGCGTGTTTGATCTCGCCGCGATATTCGACCCGCACGCGTTCGTTATCCACCCAGCGATAGGTGGTGATCCACACGCGGCCGTTCTTGTTGCTGAAGTAGCCGCGCTCCGGGCGTGGTTCGCTCGGCCAGCGCAGGGAAAAGGAGCCATCGGCCCACTGCGACTCCCCGACCGACACCTGCTGAATGACGAAGCGCTCCGAATTCCGCGGGTTCATGAGCGCCGGGGTTTCGTCGATGATGGTCCAAATCCCTTTGAGCGAGTCCTCCATTTGCGCGCCGGCCAGGGCGGTCAGCCCCAGAAACGCCATCGTCAAAACGACGCGACGGAGGAAGGCGGCGGGGTGGAACAGGGGCAGGTTCATGGCCGCAGGCTACGCCAAACCGCGGCGCTTTGTCCCGCGCGAATTTCGGCCGGCCCGCGGGGCCTCAATCCGCCGACTCCCGCGGCGAGTAAAGCCCGTCGAAGGCCGTCGACCACGTGGCGCCGCCGTCTTCGCTGACTTCCCAGTGTTGGCGCACGGTGCCGTCGGCGTTGGGCGTCCAGGTGATCCGATCAGTTACCGTCGAACCATCCGGCTGCACGCGGTCGCCCTGCAGGACCATCGCACCGGTTTCGTTCAATCCACCGGTGAGGTGCAGCGAAAGGCCGGTCACATCGACCCAATACTGCTCCCAGCGCTTCGCCGGCGCGTTGTAGAGGTTGAAGCTGTGCCCGGCGTAGGCACCGGGAGTCGTGTAATTCTCCTGCAGCACCCGGCCGCCGAGGATGGGTTCAATGCGGTTATAACCCGCGACTTTGCCCTTCGCGGTCACTTCCCAGTCCCCGATCCAAAAATCAAAATCGTGAATCTCCGCCGGCGGCGCGGGCGGAGCACTTTGGGCGAAGGTCCAGGCGGCAAGGCTCGCGAACAACAGGGGCAGAAATCGGCGCATACTCGTGAGTTTGGATCCCGACTTCACACGTTCCAGTCGGAAGCACGCCCAGACCGGTTTGAACCCAAAAAAGCCGGGCTCCGCCAACGGCGAAGCCCGGCCAAAGATTGCGAGCCGACCTCAGTCCTGCTTCGGGCCGCCCTGCGCGAGGGCGCGGGCGCGGAGACGCAGACCGTTGAGGCGGATGAAGCCGGTGGCGTCGTTCTGGTTATACCAGCTCTGCACGCCTTCCATCGACGCGATGTTCTCGTCGTAGAGGCTATACTTCGATTTGCGGCCGACGGTGATGATGTTGCCCTTGTAGAGCTTGAGGCGAACGGTGCCGGTCACGCAGTCCTGGCTCTTGTCCACGAGGGCCTGCAGCGCTTCGCGCTCGGGGGCGAACCAGAAACCGTAGTAGACCAACTCGGCATACTTCGGGATGAGGCTGTCGCGCAGATGCATGAGGTCGCGGTCCATGGTGAGCGACTCCACCTGGCGGTGGGCCTGCATGAGGATCGTGCCGCCCGGGGTCTCGTAGACGCCGCGGGATTTCATGCCGACGAAGCGGTTCTCGACCAAGTCGACGCGGCCGATGCCGTGCTTGCCACCAAGGGCGTTGAGGGTCTTGAGCACCTTGCCCGGGGTCATCTTCTTGCCGTTGACCCGCACGCAGTTGCCCTGCTCGAAATCGAGTTCAACATACTCGGGCTTGTCCGGCGCGTCCTCGGGGGAAACGGACAGCTTGAACATGTCCTTGTTGGCCTTGGTGGTCGGATCGAACCACGGGTCTTCCAGGATGCCGGCCTCGTAGGAGATGTGCAGGAGGTTGCGGTCCATCGAGTAAGGCTTCTTGGCAGAGGCCTCGACCGGGATCTTGTGGTCACGGCAGTAGTTGATCATCTCCGTGCGGCCCGGGAAGGCCTCGCGGTAGTTGTCCATCTTCCACGGCGCGATGATGGTGAGGTCCGGAGCGAGCGCCATGTAGGTGAGCTCAAAACGGCACTGGTCGTTGCCCTTGCCGGTGGCGCCGTGGGCGACGGTATCCGCATTTTCCTTACGCGCGATGTCCACCTGCGCCTTGGCGATGAGCGGACGGGCGATCGAGGTGCCGAGGTAATATTGACCCTCGTAGATCGCGTTGGCGCGGATCATCGGGTAGATGTAGTCGGACGCAAATTCCTCGACGAGGTTGAGCGTGTAGTGCTTCGAGGCGCCGGTCTTGCGCGCCTTGGCACTGAGGCCTTTCAGCTCCTCTTCCTGGCCGACGTCGGCCGCAAAAGTAACGATTTCGGCTCCGTAAGTTTCCTTGAGCCATTTGACGATGACCGAGGTGTCGAGGCCACCCGAGTATGCGAGGACGATTTTCATGAGTAAAAGGACGGACGTTTTACGCCGCTCCACCAGCGGCCTGCAAAGTATTTTCCGGAAACCGCCCGCACCGTGGTCGGCGGAAATTCACCATTCGTTGACGCACTGCAGTATTGGCAAATCAATGGCCATAAACAAACATCGCGGCCGTCTCGCGAATACCATGCGCGCCTCCCCCCCCCTTTCCCCGTCCCACCGCGACCGTCGGTCTGCATTTACCCTCGTGGAGATCATGATTGTGGTGGTGATCATCGGGCTGCTGGCCGCGTTGGCGATTCCAGCTTTCAACCGCGTGCGCCAGAAGGCGAGAGTGACTACCTTCATCAACGATCTGCGGATCGGGAAAGATGCCTTCGAAACCTACGCGCTGGAAACTGGCGGGTGGCCGCCGGACGGCGCGGCGGCCATGCCCACTGAAATGAGCGGTTACATGAACCTCAATCGCTGGGGTCAAACGACCTCGCTGGGCGGCAACTGGGACTGGGACCTCAACCAATTTGGCTACGCGGCCGGCCTGTCCGTGTATCAACCCAACGCGGATGATACGGTCATGCAGACGGTCGACGCCGCGATCGATGACGGCGACTTGAATGCGGGTTCCTTCCGCAAACGCGCCGACGGCTACATCCTCGTGCTGGAATTTTAGGCGCGGGGCCTCTGCGCCAACACCGCCATGATCGCCTTCTGGGTGTGCAGCCGGTTCTCGGCTTGGTCGAAGATGATGCTGCGCGGGTTGTCCAACACACCTTGGGTGACTTCCTCATCCGGGTGCGCCGGCAAGCAGTGCATGAACAGCGCGTCGGGTTTGGCGGCGGCGAAGAGTTCCTCGGTCACCTGGTAGGGTGTCATCTGCACGACGCGGGCTTTGGTTTCCTCTTCCTTGCCCATGCTCACCCACACGTCGGTGTAAACGACATCGGCGTCTTTCACCGCTTCGAAGGGATCGGTGGTAAAGGAGTAAATGTCTTCGCTGAAACCCTCCTTGGCCACGAGGTCCTTGATTTCCTGACCGGGTGCGAACTCGGCCGGACCGGCCAAGGCGCAGTGCATGCCAAAGAGGCCCGCGCCGAGAATCCAGGAGTTGGCCATGTTGCAGGCTGTGTCGCCGAGGAAGGCAATCTTGCGGCCCTTGAGCGAGGCCATCAGGTCGCCCCCCGGCGCAGCCCACCGCTCCGCCATGGTGAAGGCGTCGGTGTAGATCTGGCAGGGATGGAGGAAATCGGTCAACGCGTTGATCACCGGCACCGAGCCCGCCGCCGCGAGGCGCTCCACATCACTGTGGTCGTAGGTGCGAACAATCAGCCCGTGCACGAATCGCGACAACACTTTGGCGGTGTCCTCGATCGACTCTCCGCGACCGAGCTGGATGTCGTTGCGATTCAGAAAGAGCGGGTTGCCCCCCAGCTCGTGGATGCCGACCTCGAACGACACGCGCGTGCGGGTGCTGGACTTGGAAAAGATCAAGGCCCACGTCTGCCCCGCCAAAACCGGCGGTGTGTGCCGCCCGCGCTTGGCTTTGAGGTCGCGGGCCAATGCGAAGACCTCGGCCGCTTCATGGGCCTTCAGGTCGGTCTCTTTGAGGAAGTGCTTCATGGGGAAAAGGGCCAAACTTGGCAAACGGGCGGGTCCGTCGCCAGCGTAAAACCCACCTCCGGACGTGACGGTTCGATGGCGCGTTTGGCGACGATCAGCGGCGCGCCGCCAGCACTTGGTCGATCACCAAAACGGCGCGCTCAAGTTCGGCCACGGTGGCGTTGAGCGGCGGCAGCAGACGCACGACGTTGCCGCCGGCCATCGGCACGAGCAGGCCCGCATCGCGCAATGCCCCCACCCACGCGGCGGCATCGTCCTTCATCTGCAGACCGACCATGAAACCCAGACCGCGCACGCCTTCGAGATGCTGCGGAAACTTGGCCACCAGCCCTTGTAACTGCTGGTGCCAGACGACGCTGGCCTTCGTGACATGGGCCAGCAGATCCTCGCGCTCGATGATATCGAGCACCGCCAAAGCCGCCGCGCAGGCCAAGGGCGTGCCGCCAAAGGTCGTGCCGTGTGAGCCCGGTTTGAAGAGGTCCGACGAGCCTTCGCTGATCCACACGGCGCCGATCGGAAAACCGCCCCCGAGGCCCTTGGCCATGCCGATGGCGTCCGGCCGCACGTCGGCCTGTTCGTAGGCGTAGAACGTTCCGGTCCGGCCAATGCCGCATTGCACCTCGTCGAGCATGAGCAGCAGGTTGTGCTCGTTGCAGAGCTTGCGCAGGCCGCGCAGGAATTCCGGGGTGGCCGGATTTACGCCGCCCTCACCCTGAATCGTTTCGATGAAGATCGCCGCCGTGTTCTCGTCGATGAGATCGGCGAAGCTTTGCAGGTCGTTGAGTTTGCCGAAGGCGAATCCCGGCACCAAAGGACGGAAGCCGCCCTGAATCTTTTCCTGCGGCGTCGCGCTCATGCCGCCGAAGGTGCGACCGTGAAACGCCTTCTCCGCGCAGAGAACTTTGTAGCACTTGCCTTCCTCGCCGCCGGCCTTCTTCCGTCCGTGCAAGCGGGCGAGTTTCAGCAAGGCCTCGTTGGCCTCGGCGCCACTGTTGCAAAAAAACACCCGGCCCGGTCCGGCCCGATTCACCAAACGACGGGCGAGTTCACCTTGGTTCGGATTGCGAAACAGGTTGCTGACGTGGATCAGCTCACCGGCCTGCCGCTGCACTTGACCGACCCAGTGGGGATGGCAGTGACCGAGCGCGCTGACCGCGATGCCGGAGGTAAAATCGAGATACTCGCGCCCCGCGTCATCCCAGACCTTGGCGCCCTTGCCGCGCACGAGCGTGATCGGGGCGCGACCGTAGTTTTGCACGACGTAAGCGTCGTAATGCTCGGCGGTGGACGGGCGGGTAATCTCAGCGGACATGGGAATTTTCGATTTTTGAGTCTGGAATTTCGATCACCGGAATCGATGGACCATCGATCTAACGGTTTCGCGTGTTCGCGCCGCCAATCGAAAATCGAGATTCCAAAATCAAAAATCCGGTCAACCGTGCACGATTTCGGTGCCGATGCCTTTGTCGGTGAAGATCTCGAGCAACAGGGAGTGCGGGAGCCGGCCGTCGATGAAGTGGACCCGGTGCACCCCATCCTGGAGCGCGCGCATGGCCCCGCCCACTTTGGGCAACATGCCTTTGCTGATGACGCCGGACTCCCGCAGGCCGTCGACCTCCGAAATTTTGAGCGTCGAGATGAGCGACTTGGGATCGGCCGGATCGCTCAGCAGCCCGGGGACGTCGCTCATGTAGACCAAACGCCGGGCGCGCAGGGCGCTCGCGACACGACCGGCCGCCATGTCGGCATTCACGTTGTGGGGATGCCCCTCATGGTCGATCGCCACCGGAGAAATCACCGGGATGAGGCCGTCGGCAATCGCCTTCTTGATGAGCTTCACTTTCACCTCGGTGACCTCGCCCACGTAACCGAGATCGATCGGGTTGCCTTCCTCATCCTGTTGCAACTTGCGACACAGGAGCACCTCGTCGCCGGGCATGCCCTTGGGTTTGCCCCGAGCCTCGGTGATCGCGGTGCAAACCTCCGGATTCACCACTTCGTTGAGGGTGCGACGCACGATGTTGACCGTCGCTTCGTCAGTCACCCGCATGCCGCCGATAAACGTCGCCTGCAGACCCGACTCGGCCATGGCCTTGGTGATCGCTTTGCCACCGCCGTGCACGACCACCGTGTTGATGCCACAGGCTGCAAAAAAGGCGATGTCGTAGGCAACCCGACTGCGCACCTCCGGATTCGGATCGTCCATGAAACTGCCGCCGTATTTCACCACGAAGGTGGAACCACGGAAGTTCTGAATGTAGGGCAGGGCCTCGAGCAGGACCTTGGCCTTGGCGGTAATTTCTTCGACGTTCATGGCGAGCGAGGCGAGTTGATCCGCCGTGAACCCGGCGAAGACAAAACGAGCTTCGGGGTTATGAGCGCAGCCAAGGGTTTTTCGATGCAAAACTGCGGGGCGCCGACAACGGCGCGTGAAGAATCGGCTTAACACCAGCGCGGGCCTCGGCCACTTGTCAGCCCGTGCCGAGCACCCAACTCACCTTCACCGATCGAGATAGCCATCGCGCTTGGCTCGCCAGCCAGAGCGCCCTCCCCCGCGGGTTTCGCGTCGGCACCAGCCGCCTCAGTTTCACTCCAATCGAGGCCCCCAAGCCGGCCAAGATGACGCTCACCCTGATCGCGCTTGATGAGCCCACGCCGGACTTTGCCGCCGTCTTTACCCGCAACGCTTTCCCGGGCGCGCCGATCAAAGTGGGCCGCCGCCGCCTCGCCGAACCATCCCTCGGCGCCATCCTGATCAACAACAAGATCTCCAACGTTTGCGCACCCGGCGGTGAAGAAACCGCCGAGCGCATCTGTAGCGCGATCGCCGGAGAACTCGGTCTCGCCCCCAGCCAGATCCTGCCCAGCTCGACTGGCGTCATCGGTTGGTCACTCCCGGCGGATGCGATGATGGCCGCCCTGCCCGACGCGGTCGCCGCACTGCAAAACGAATCCATTCTTCCCGCCGCGGACGGCATCGTCACCACCGACCTTTACCCCAAAGTGCGTTCGATTGAGCTGGGGGGCGGTCGCATCATCGGCATTGCGAAGGGCGCGGGTATGATCGAGCCGAACTTGGCGACCATGCTTGTCTACATCCTGACCGATCTCGCGGTGCCCCGCGAGGCGTTGCGGACCATGCTGCAGGAGGCTGTCGATGAGAGCTTCAATTGCATCAGCGTCGACAGCGACACCAGCACTTCGGACACCGTCGCACTGATTTCGAGCGGCCAAGCCGGGCCGGTTGACCATGCGGCGTTCCGCGCTGCCCTTAAGTCCATCTGCGCCGACCTCGCCGAGGATGTGGTGCGCAACGGCGAAGGGATCCGCCATGTCATGCGCGTGCGCGTGACCGGCGCCTCCGACCGCCGACTCGCCGTCCGCCTGGGCAAGGCAATCGTCAATGCTCCACTTTTCAAATGCGCCGTGGCGGGCAACGACCCCAACGTCGGCCGTCTGGTGCAAGCCATCGGCAAGTCCTTGGGGGAACTCGAAACGACACCCCGTATGGACGCCCTTCGCCTGACCATGGGCGGGCAGGAGATTTTCGCCGACGGCGTATTTCGCCTCAATCCCACCAAGGAGGAGGCGCTCGTCCGCCATTTGCGCGACGCCGAACTCTACGAGAGCCGGCCGACCGCCGACGCCGTGTTCAGCCCGCCGGTCGACTTCCCCGTGCACGAGAGGTGTGTGGAGATCGAGGTGAACCTCGGGTCCGGTTCCGCGGAGGCCACGATCTACGGCGGTGATTTGACGCACGAATACGTGACGGAAAACGCCGATTACCGGAGCTAAACCGGGGCCGCCGCCAGTCGGTCAAAAACCCTCGCGCCATTGGCGCACAAAAAAACCGCCCGAAGCTCGGGCGGTTTTTGGTGAAGTGTTTCGAAGCAGGCTCGCAGCTTAGCGCTTGGAGAACTGGAAGCGCTTGCGGGCGCCGGGCTGACCGGCCTTCTTGCGCTCCTTGGAGCGGGGGTCACGCTTGAGGTGGCCGGCCTTCTTGAGCACCGGACGGAGCTCGGCATCCATCTTCTCGAGGGCGCGGGCGATACCGTGGGCAACGGCCCCAGCCTGACCGGCGACACCACCGCCATCAACGTTGGCGAACACGTCGATCTCTTTGGAGAGACCGGCGGTCGTCAGCGGGGCGGAGGCCAAGCCGGCGAAGTTTTCGTGGGAAAAGTAGTCTTCGAACTCACGGCCGTTGGCAACGAACTTGCCGGTGCCGGCGGTGATACGCACGCGGGCGGTCGCGGTCTTGCGACGGCCGGTGGCGGCAAAAACAGTGGCGGTTTCAGCACTCATGGGAGATTAAAGCGGGAGCTCGGTCGGGTTTTGGGCGGCGTGGGTGTGCTCCGGACCGCGGAAAACGCGCAGCTTCTTGAGCATCTGGCGGGCAAGGCGGTTCTTGGGCAGCATGCCCTTCACCGCGTGGGTGATGATGAACTCGGGATTGCGCTCGCGCTGCTCGGTGAAGGAACGGTAGCTCTCGCCACCGACGTAGCCGGAGAAGAACATGTAGCTGTTTTGCTGCTCCTTCTTACCGGTCACGACAATCTTCTCGGCGTTGACAACGATCACGTAATCGCCGGTGTCGACGTGCGGCGTGTAGGTGGCTTTGTGGCGACCGCGCAAAACATTGGCGATCTTCACCGCCAAGCGGCCAAGCACCTGCCCCTCGGCATCGACGATATGCCACTTGGGTTGCACGGATTCCTTTTTGGCGAGGAAAGTTTTCATGGGAAAAGAGGCCAACTGCTAGGGTTTGAAGAAGGCGTGTCAACCTGCATTTTATCGGAGAAAAAGAAATCCCGTTCCCACCTCTCGGCAGGAACGGGATAAGCGTTAAAAACGACGCTGCAGACTGGCTTAGAAGCCGAGGCTGATGCCGGTGATGAAGTAGAGGAACGAGTCGTCCGCCCCACCGCCGATGTCGTTGTCGGCGTAAACGAGGCCAACGTAGGTGCTGGCGGTGTCGTTCAGGGTCATGTTGTAGGTGCCGGAAACGCTCCAGTAGCTGTAGCTACCGCCAGAGATGTCGACGTAACCATAGTCACCAGCGATGTCGAAGGTGCTGGTGTCGGAAACTTCGGCGCTGTAGCCGAGGCCGATCTGGAAGGTGGAGGCTTCGAACTCCGTCTCGTAGTAGTAGTAAGCGGAAGCGCTCATGCCACTGCCGAGGTCACCGGAAACACCGATGTAGGGCTCGAACTGCTCATCACCGGACGGCGTCTCCGGGTAGTAGTAGTAGCAGAAACCGAAATCCAGGGCCCAAGTGTCCGACAGAGCGGCACCGTAACCCATGTAGAAGTCGAATTCGTTGGCGACATTGCCCGTGACGGGCTGGCTGGTCCACATGCCCGCGTAGAAGTCGCCAGCGGCGAATTCGATCGAAGGCTGAATGGAGTCATCCGCGAATTTGACACCACGGAACACGTAGTCGCTCACGTAGGGGAAATCGACCGTGATCGAGTAGGCCGATTCCTCTTGGGCGCTCAGGCTCCCACCGGTAATCACGGCGGCGAGAAGTAAGGCAGCAGTTTTCTTCATTTGTAGGTAATAGTCTGTAGTTTTAGGTTCGTCTCACATCGGACCTTTCAACTGCCTGTTGACCTCGCACCAGACCTGAGAGACCCAGGCGGGCACTGGCATCAGACAGCAAAAAATCCTGTCAGACGATCGATTTCATAAGCAATGATTGGGCCAAATCCAGACAATGTATGAAAAATATTTCATTTCTCGCCGCCCTGCTCGCGTTCGTCGGAGTGAGTCTCGGAGCCTTCGGCGCGCACGCTCTCAAAGAGCGATTGGCTGAGGCCGCGATGACGAGCACCTGGCAAACCGCCGTCCTCTACCACCTGCTGCACACCGTCGCCGCCTGGGGGGCCGGGCTGCCGAAGGAAGGCATCTCCCCCCTTCTCCGCCGCGCCGCGTGGTGCTGGCTCATCGGGATTCTTCTGTTCAGCGGTTCGCTCTACCTGCTGGCCTTGGGCGGTCCCCGTTGGCTCGGCCCCATTACCCCCGTGGGAGGTCTCTTTTTCCTCGCTGGCTGGGCAATTGCGGCCATCGCAGCCTTCAAACGCGGCTGAGATCGCTCGCTCCAGCACCGGATCCGTCAGCTCCACGGCCGCCCATTTCGGTCCCCGACTGGTCATAATCCGCCCTCCACGTGTTTTCCCCTCCGGCCACGCTCGCTCCTGTATTGACCGCCGTCGCCGCGATCGGTCGCCCCCGGTTCGTGGGCGGATGCGTGCGCGATGCCCTGCTGGGACGCGCGCCCGATGATTGGGACGTCGAAGTCGGCGGCACCGATTTTGCACAACTCCAGCAGGTGCTGACACCTTTCGGGGCCACCGATGTCGTCGGGAAAAGCTTCGGAACGATCAAACTCCGGCGAGACGGCCGGGTATTCGATTTCTCCCTACCGCGCCGGGAATCCAAGACCGGCGCGGGCCATCGCGGGTTCAAAGTCACCCCCGACCCCAATCTCAGCGACGCCGACGCCGCAGCGCGCCGGGATTTTACGATCAATGCGATGGCGTGGGATCCGATCCGACAGCAACTCATCGATCCGCACGGTGGCCGCGCCGACCTCGAACATCGGGTCCTGCGTCATACGAGCGACGCCTTTGTCGAGGATCCGCTGCGAGTGCTCCGGGGCATGCAGTTTGCCGCCCGGTTCGGGCTCACGCTGGCTCCCGAAACGGCCCGCCTGTGTCGCCAGATCACCCACACCTTCCCCGAACTGGCGCGCGAGCGAATCTGGGGCGAGTGGGACAAGTGGGCGCTCCAATCCGTGCGGCCCTCCCGCGGGCTGCAGGTGCTGCGCGACTGCGATTGGTTGCGCCACTTCCCCGAAATCGCGGCCCTGGACGGCGTTCCGCAGGACCCGGCATGGCATCCCGAGGGTGACGTCTTCGCGCACACCTGCCATTGTCTCGACGCGCTGGTCGCGGCCCCTGGCTGGAGTGAAACAGCGACGGAGACCCGTCGCATCCTGATGTTCGCAGTGCTGGCCCACGACTTCGGCAAGCCATCCACCACCCATCAAGCCGACAAGAACGGCACGCTCCGATGGGTCAGTCCGGGTCACGCCCACGCGGGGGTGGAGCTGACGACTCAATTCCTCCGCCGGATCGGTGCCCCTCATCGCCTCGCAGACATCGTCGGCCCGCTGGTTAAATTTCACATGGTTCACATCGACGCCGGCGAAGCCCCCTTCCGTCCTTCATTTCTCCGACGCTTGGCCCGCAAGATCGCTCCGGCTCGCATCACCGACTTGGCCACCGTCATGCGGGCGGATGCCCGTGGCCGCCCGCCACTGGACGGCGCCGATGCTCTGACCACCATCGACGCCCTGACCAGCCAAGCCCAGGAGCTGGCCATCGCCGACAACGCCCCCTCGCCCATCCTACAAGGCCGACACCTCCTCGCTCGTGGTCTCACCCCCGGCCCGGCATTTACGCCGCTGTTAAAACTGGCCTTCGAGGCCCAGCTGGCCGGCGCGTTTGATGATGAAGACGGTTCATTAAAATGGTTGGATGCCCATTTGAAGAGAAACGCAAACTAGGCTAGGGTCACCGTCCATGGCTTCTCAACTCGAACAGCTAAAGTCCTTCACCAAGGTGGTCGCCGACACCGGCGACTTCGAAAGCATGAAGGCGTTTTCCCCGCAGGATGCCACGACCAACCCGTCGCTCATCCTCAAAGCCGCCGGGCAGGCGAACTACTCGGCCCTGGTCGACAAGGCGATCGCCGACGCCGGCGCCAACGCCGATACCGCCACCGTGATCGACAACCTCTTGGTCACCTTCGGCGAAGAGATTCTCAAGATCGTCCCGGGCCGCGTCTCGAGTGAAGTCGATGCCCGGCTGTCCTTTGACACCGCGGGCACGATCGAGCGCGCGCGCGGGTTGATCGACCTTTACGAGCAACGCGGCACCTCCCGGGATCGTGTGCTGGTAAAAATCGCCTCGACGTGGGAAGGTATCAAAGCCGCCGAACAGCTCGAAAAGGACGGCATTCACTGCAACCTCACCCTGCTCTTCTCCTTCGCCCAAGCCGTCGCCTGCGCCGAGGCCAAGGTTCAACTGATCTCCCCGTTCGTCGGCCGTATTCTTGACTGGCATAAGAAAGCCACCGGCAAAGATTTCGTTGGCGCCGAAGACCCCGGTGTGCAATCCGTCACGGAGATCTACACCTACTACAAGAAGTTCGGCTACGCGACCGAGGTGATGGGCGCGAGTTTCCGCAACACCGGGGAAATCATCGAACTCGCCGGCTGCGACCTGCTCACCATCTCGCCGAACCTTCTCAAGGAACTCGACGAGACCGAAGGGGACGTCCGTCGCATGCTCGATCCCGACTGCGCCGCCGCCGCCGATCTGGCCCAAACGAGCTTCGACGAAAAGTCCTTCCGCTGGGCCTTCAACGAGGACGCCATGGCGACCGAAAAGACGGCCGAAGGCATTCGCAATTTTGCGGCCGACATCGTGAAGCTGGAAAAACTCATCGCGGACCGCCGCGGCTGAGCCCGCCGCCGAACCCACCCTTTCGATTCTACTTCCAAGCCGGGCGCCCGCCCGGCTTGTTTCGTCTCCATGATCCGCGGTTTCCAATGGGACCTCGCCCGCCAGGTCGAACGCCTCGACTGGCTGCTCGCCCAGCTCCCCAAGTATTCAGCTTGGGGATACAACGAACTGCACCTGCACCTGGAGGACGCGGTGGACTATCCCAGTCTGCCCGGTGTGGCCCGGCGTGATGCCTATTCGTGGCGTCAATTCGAGCGTCTGGTCGCGGCGGCTGATCGCGTCGGCATCAAGACCGTCCCGATCGTGAACCTGCTCGGGCACACCCAATACCTGATCAAAACCGAGGCGTGGCGCGATCTGAACGAGCTGCGGGCGCCCGACGGCGCGCCGCTGCCAGCTGGGCAGATCTGCCCAAGCCATCCTCGCACGCAAGAGGTCGCGGAGCGGCTCATGGGTGACGTGGCGCCATATTGCACGGCCGGCAAAATCCACGTCGGACTCGACGAATCCTTCCTGCTGGGCCGCCATCCTCGGGCGCGTGCAGAAGTGGAGGCGATCGGCCTTGCCCGCTACTTCGCCCGCTACGCCACCCGTCTTCATGACATCGCCGCTCGCCATCGCCTGCGCACCGCCCTGTGGGCCGATATGTTGGCCTTGTTGCCCGAGGCCATCGACGACCTGCCGCCCGGGCTGGTCGCCTACGATTGGTATTATTATGCCTTTGGGCGGACACCACGATTAGAGGCGCAAAACTTTCGCGCCTACGATCTCGTGCCGAAACTTCGTGCGCAGGGAATCTCCTACTGGGGATGCCCGATGAACGGCGCCTTTCGCCATGAACCGATGCCGGTTTTCGGCGACCGGATCGCCAACGCCCAATCCTGGTGGCGACGTTGCGAGCAAACCCGGGCCGAGGGGTTTCTGGTCACCGGTTGGGAGCCAAACCGTTTGGCCTTGGAAACCACCGTCGTGGTCGACGCCGCCATCGCATCTTTGTGGCTGAACGGAACGGACTTGGACCAGGTCAGCATGTTGCAACGCGGCCTTGAACGCGTGCACGGCAAGCGCCACGCGCGGGAACGCGCCCGCCAGTTGTTCGCCTGCGACGAACGCGCGTTTTCCGGCTACGCTCGTTGGGAAACGCACCATCGCTGGGACAGCTGCCATGGCCGCGACGGCGCCACGGCCCATGCGGCCGACGTGCGCTTCTTCACGCGCACGCTCCAGCAAAAGTGGCCGGCGCCTCTTGCCGCGAGTCTGCGCTGGCGACGCTACCTCGCGCAACGCGACGTGCTGATCCGCGAACAGGCCCAGTGGGTGCAACGCGGTCGACGCCTGCTGCATCGCGAGCGCCACAACGAGTTGGCCAAACTGGTCGAGCGCGCGATGACCGCCCTCGGAGCCTTCTCGCCGGCGTGGGACGATGCGCAAGCTGCCGCCAAGGCCATGTGGCGCGGCACCCGACGACCTGCCCACACCGCACCAAACCTTGAGATCCTGAAGCAGGACCGGAAACGACTCCAGTTGCTGAAGCTTTGGTGGCGACGCGTGCAAGGAGACGTGAAACGCATCCGTTCGACCTCTCCGGTTTTTGGCCGTTGGCAGCTACGCCTGCTGGTCCACACCACGCACCCCAACCTCCAAGCCATTGCCATTGAAACGCAGTCCCCGGACGGCACGTGGACCACGGAGCTGCAGCGCTATCTGATCGAGTTTCGCAACCACGCTGCTCGCCGCCGTTCGCGCATTCGGCATTGGATTGGCGTGCCACTGGAAACCGCCGCCACACCCGTGCGCATCGCCCTGCGCGGACTGGGAGCCTTCGCGGTGAGCGACGTGCACCTGACGGACGGGGTGACAGAATATCGGCCGACGGGCAGGTTTCGCCGCGTGTTGCTGGGCAACGCCCGGGAAAACACTACGGTGCTGCAGGTGAACCGAGCGCAAAACAGAGCAGCCTGGGAACCCAAGTGGGTTGCCAGGCTGCAGCGGTGACCGGGACCGAGCGGCAACTCCGAACCTACTCCGAGGCCTCCTTAACCTCTCCTACCTCCACAATAGGTCGACCTTTGAAGAAGTATTGCTGGAGAAACTCATCGACCTTTTGGAGATATGCCGCCTGCGCCTCTGCTGCGGCAAAACCGTGGGCGGAATCCGCTTCGTAATAGGTCATGAACGGCACATCGCGCGCCTTGAGTGCCCGCTCCAGACGAATCGACTGGGAGATATCCACACGAAAGTCTTGGCGCCCGTGGGCGATGAAAACCGGACACTGAATGTTGTCTACGCTGTTGAGCGGCGAAAAGCGTTCTACGGCCGCGGGATCGTTGCCGACGTTCTTCATCAACCAATGGTGCATGATGTAGGATTCGCGACGCGAATCCGCGATCAGCATGTCCCAGTCGAACACTCCCACATTGGTGATGGCAAAAGCGTAGAGGTCCGGCTCCCAAGCAGCGCCGGCGATCGCGAGATATCCCCCGAAGCTAGCGCCCATGATGCCGACCTTGGCGGGATCCGCCAACCCGTTGTTGATGAGCGCCTTCACCGCATCGGTCACATCATCGTGCATCTTTCGGAAATCGAAACGGTCATCGATCGAGATCGCGGTGCTGAATCCGGTAGATCCCCGGTAATTGGGTTGGACCACGGCAAATCCCCGGGAGGCAAGAAACTGCACCTCACCATCGTAATTCCAAGTATCTCGCGCCCACGGTCCGCCATGGCCAAGCACCACCAAAGGATAGGGCTTCTTCGCCCCTTCATGGGTCGGTAGCGTCAAGTAAGCCTGGAGCCCAAGTCCATCGCGTGCCTTGTAATTAAAGGACATCGTGGGAGACAACGGCACACCTTCCAGCCAAGGCGCTGCGGCTGCCAGATGCTGAATCCCACCGGACTTGATATCCACCAGGAAATATTGCGCCGGCTCCGTGCTGCTTTTGGCGATGAACACAGCCTTTTGCTGATCTCTGGACCGATCAACCAGCAATATGTCGTATCCCTGCAATGCTTCGGCCAAACGGCCGTGTGCGGTCTCCAGCCCGGAATCGAACCATTTGGAGTGCGCGCGAACCCGAGAATACTGAATCCCCTGAAGCCTTTTGCCATCGGGGCTCAGAAACAGGCGGGCACTTCCCATGCTGTAATTGGGGTCATGATACACCTCTTCGAGCACCTTTGAATCGAGCAGGTCATATCGATACAAGGCGCTTCCACCGTCGGGCGTGCGCTGCACAATCCAAGCGAGCTGATTATCAGCCGAGACGGCCAGCACCGGTGCTTTTTCCTGATCCAACGGCACAAGAGACCAGGTCGAATCATTCTCGTTGAACACGTATACCCTGCTCTCCTCGTTCAAAAACACGGCAGCCAGCGCCGGCTCGCCTGCGATGTTGGCGGAATAGCCCTGAATCCGACCATCCGGCGGCGCCGGATAGGTTCGCTTCACCGAATCCATACTGGAGCCGAACGACCGATTGTTCTTCAAGTCGATCGTCGAACTGAGTTCGACCATGACCGCGTTCTCTCCAAAGGTTTGAAAAACAATCCGCGAGGGGCGGTCTCTCGGCGTGGAAACCAGGGATACTGGACTTTCTTCGCGGTTACGAATCTCGGCCAAGCGGCCCGATTTCAGATCGTAGACATAAACTCCAACACTTTTGATTTTATCCTCGGACAGAACTACCGACAGGCGGCGATCATCGATCCAGCTGTAACCCCCGACATCGTAATTCTCGGTGCCAGCCACCCCCTTCTTTTCGGAAGTTGTGAGATCCAGGATCTCCAAGCTCATCAAGTCCTTTTCGTTGATGCGCAGGTAGGCGAGCTTCGACCCGTCAGGCGAGAGCTGCACATTGATAAACTCCGGCTTGCGGCTGGCGAGTTCGGGTGAGAGCGGTTCCGCCCGCAGGCCCAGCAGGCTGGCGATGAACAGGACTCCGAACAGCCGGGCACGCGTCGAACCGGTTCGCAAACGGCGCAAATACGAGGTGATCATTCCGGCCATTAAAGTGATCACGCCGGTTAGGTCCAGACGGGCGGGCTAATTTCTACTCACCAGCTCAACCCGCGGCGTCTGCCGAACGCCCTCGATGCGAATGAAGAAGCTGCCCAGAACGCCCGGCTCGACGCTGACCGCCTTGCCCGCGTCTTCCCGCGGCGACCAGTATTTGCCTTCGATGACGCGCCAAGTCTGGCCGTTCTCGAGTCGGAAAAGCGTGCCAACATTCCAGCCTTTAAATTCGTCGAGCAGGGTGGAGTTGACCGTGGCGTATTCGATCTTCGTGCCCGGTGTGAGCAGGACCTTCGCGCGCTGGAGCAAGGACTGTCCCTCCGACGCTTCTTTCTCCTTCAGCTCCGCCTGCTTGGCCTCGAGTTGGGCTTGGGCCGCCGCCAATTCGGATTGCGCCGCGACCAGCGCCTCATCCTTTTGCGAAAGCGACTCACTCAGTTCGGCCCGCGCTTCTTCCTTGGCCTCCGCCGCGACTTCTTCACTGCGTCCATCGACATAGCGCTGCACGGCTGCTTCCAAGGCGGCGATCTGAGCCGGCGTGAGATTGGCCAGGCCAATTTGCTCGCGCTCGGCGTCCGACAGCCCTCCCACAAACGGCTGCTCATCCGCGGCGTTGCTCGCCGCCAGAGCCATCAGGAATGGTATCAATAGACCAAATACGCGCGGAAGTTTCATCATAAAAAAGCCGTGCTTCCGGAATGGAAGCACGGCTGAAAGTTACGAACAGTTTTAAGCAGCTGTCAGCTTAGAACTCGCGGGTGATCTTCGCATACCAGAAGGCAGGCGCATGATCGTTGACACCCGGGGTGGAACCCGAGGCGTCGAAACCGTCGAGGGGCGGATCCTCGTTGAGGAGGTTGTTCACGCCGACGAGCAGCTTGGTCTTCTCGAAACCGTTGTAGGAAACGGAGGCATTCACCGTGATCTGCGGATCCACGTCGTAAACGAGGTAGAGCGTGTCATCGGCGGTGAAGATGTTGCCGAACGAGAGGGAGCGGGTGCGCTTGCCGCGGTAAACCGCGAAGGCATTCACGCCCCAGTCCTTGTAGTTCCAGGCAGCCGACAGATTGCCGTTCCACTTGGCGGTCAGGTAACCACCCACCTGCTCGGAGCCATCGATGGTGTAGCTGTCGAGGAGGGTAGCGGCGGCACCGACGGCGAAGCGACCGAAGGAGTTGGTGTCCCAGGCGTAGCGAACCTCGAAGTCAAAGCCGGTGTATTCGGCTTCGGAGATGTTCGCGTAGTAGTCGCGGATGAAGAGCAGCTGGTTGCTGCCGGAATCGCGAACCACGAGACCATCGAACAGCGGGTTGCCGTTGAAGGCTTCGGTGAGGAAGTCAGCGTAACCGTAGAAGTCGGACAGCTGGGCGAGGAGGTTGGACTGCTGGAAGTTGAAGTAGTCAACCGACAGGCTCAGGCCTTCCAAGCGACCTTCCGGCTCAAGGGAGATACCGACATAATAGGTGTCGGTCGTCTCGGGCTGGAGGTTCAGGTTGCCACCCGACTTAACCTGGATCTGGTCGATCTGGTCCTGGGTCACCGGGTCGAAGACCTGGTTGGAGGAGAAGGTCGTGGTGCCAGCGTTGTAGAGGTAAGCGAGGTCCGGAGCCTTGAAGGACTCGGCGTAGGAACCGCGGATGATCAACCAGTCGATCGGACGGAACTTGAAGGCAACCTTCGGACGAACCTTCTTCTCGAAGCCGTCGTCGGAGTATTCTTCGTAACGGCCGGCGAGCTGAACTTCGAGCATCTCGTGGATCGGGAGGCTGACCTCAGCGTAGAACGAGGTGAGGTCACGGCTGCCAGCGGAGCTGGTGCCTTCGGAACCACCCAGGATCATGCCGGTGGCATTGAGGTCGGTCGCGATATCCTCGAAGTCCTCACGGCGGTGTTCACCACCGATGGCGACACCGATCTGACCGCCCGGGAGGTCGGCGCCGGTGAGCGGGCCGTCGAGACGGAAGTCAACACCACGGTATTCGATGGTCGAAGCGTTGGGATTCTCGACAGCAAGGAAGTCGGCGAAGGCCGCGTCGTTGTTGCCGAACCAGTTGAAGTAGTCGCGATCGGCGAGCGGAGTGTTCGGATCCCAAACGAGGGAGCCATCAGCAAGACGGGTCAGACCGTTGAAGGCCTGCTGCATCTTGTAGTCCGGCACCGCGTTGCGGGAGATGTTGAGCACGGTGTTCTTGGAATACATACCGGCCACTTCCCAGTTCCACTCTTCGAAGAAGCCACCGGAACCCTCGAAGTCACCACCGAGGCCCACGAGGAAACGCGGGGTGTCAGAGGTCACATCGTTGATGCGGTTCGGGAGCTCCACCAGACGGCGACGGCCGTTCACGGAGTCAACACCCCACACGTTGTAGGGGTTGTAAGCCGGGTAGGTCAGCTGGGTGCCAACCGAAAGACCCTGGGAGGTTTCAATGTCGACCGGGGTGGCGGCCGAATAAACCACGGCCTCGGAGCGGCTGAAGGACAGCTCGGCGAAGGCACGCAGGTGATCGTTGATGTCGTGGTCAATGCGGGTGAACACATTGAAACGCTGGGTCGACGGGAAGAAGCCGTTGGTCTCGTTGTAATTGTAGAAATTACGAGCCGAGGTGGCACCGCCAGTCGTCGGGTTGTCGGTCGGGCTCGAAAAGGAGCGGCGACCCACGCCCGGAATGGTCAGGTAACCCGGGAAACCACGGGAAGAACGGTTGTCCCACATGCCGTCCGCGGTCGGATAGGTCAGGCCCACGGCAGCGATGTAGTCTTCGAGGGAGGAGAAGCCAGCGGCTTCGACGCCACCGTCATTCACCTCATAGCGACCGTAGGAGTCCGGCGCGATGCTGGTGTTGTCGGCATTGGCGGAGTAGGCGAGGTCACGGGAGAACACCGCGTCCTGCTCTTCCCAGCTCAGGACCGAGAAGATGCTGGTGTCGCGACCGACGGTGCCGAAGGTCACGCTGGCCTTCTTGAGGAGACCGCCGGTGTTGAAGTAGTTACCCACGGTGAGGGAACTCTCAGCGCCAACGTAGCTCTTCTTGAGGCGGAAGTTCACCACACCCGCGACGGCATCAGAACCGTAGAGAGCGGAACCACCGTCCTTGAGGATGTCGAGGGACTCGATCGCCGCATCGGGGATGGAGTTGAGGTCGAACACCGTCTGGAAACCATCAAAACCCGGGGACGCGTAAGGAACCGCGCGGCGGCCGTTGATGAGCACCAGGGTGCCGTTGTTACCGAGACCGCGGAGGTTGAAGCTCTGCACGCCAGGCGTGAAGCTGGTGCCGGAGTCGGTCGGAGTGAGCGCTTGACCGTTGTTAAACGGGAGCGCGCGAACCGCGTCGGCGATGGTGGGGAAGCCCATGGCTTCGATGGTGCCCGCGTTGATCGAGACAACCGGATTCGGCGTTTCGACATCAAGGCGCTTGATGCGGGAACCAGTAACCTCGAATTTCTCGAGGACGATCTCATCTTCAGACGAGTCATCGGATCCGCTGGTGCTCTGGGCAAAGCCCACCGAGCTGCCGGCGACACTCATGACGAGTGCAAGCGGCATCGCGAATCCCTTGAAGGGACGGATGTTCATAGTTCGTTTCGTTGTGTTGTAGTTGATCCAAGATTTTGCGACAAAGCCGCCTAATCTTGCCGGCACGTAAACGTCACACGACAGATTGCTCAAGAAATAAGTTTAATGCCTAAGTAGATGCGATAAACCGGTTTCTCGCTGCGATGAGCGTCCCCGTGCCGGGTTCGTTCGGCGGCCAAAAAGCTAGCGGCGTGCCATTCCCCAAGCTAATCTTCGCCTCAAATGGAGTTCCCCAAAATCGCCGCTTATCTGCACCAGGCGTCCGCCTACCCCGCCGTGTTGGCCACGTTGGTTTCAGTGGAGGGCTCGTCCTATCGTCGGGTTGGGGCTCGTTTGGGTATATTCGCCGATGGTGCGCACTTTGGCAGCATCAGTGGAGGCTGTTTGGAGGAAGATTTGATCACCCGCGCCCGCGCGCTGATCAAAAGCGAACAACGGCATGAGTTGGTCTCATACGATACCACGGGGGAAAACGATCTGATCTGGGGCGTCGGGACCGGCTGCCATGGCATCGTGAAAGTCCTCTTGGAGGTTTTGACCGAGCCCCCGTCGTGGCGAGACGAAGTCATCGCGGTGGCCTCCGACCGTCGCCCGGTCTCCGTCGAAACCATATGGGAGCATCCCTCCACTGCAGCTCCGCTCGGCACCCGGCACTCCGCTTCGGCCCCTGATCAGCCGGACCAGCCGGGGACCGTTCGACAGCATTTGCTCCCGCCGTGGCATCTCGTCGTCTTCGGCGCCGGCGACGATGCCTCGCCCCTGGTCGAACTGGCCAGCGCGATGCAATGGGAAGTGACGGTCGTCGACCCACGTCAGCACAAGGCGACGCCCGAACGCTTTCCCCATGCGAAAACCGTGCTCGCCCGCCCCTGCTTGGAGGCCATCCAAACGCTCGCCTGGGACGATCGCACGGTCGCGGTCGTCATGACTCACCACTACGTTCACGACCTTCCCTTGTTACAGGGCTTGCTGCCGCTGCATCTAAAATTCCTGGGCCTGCTCGGTCCCCGCCAACGCGGCGAACGCCTTCTCCGCGACGCCGGTTTTTCCGCCGAAGATCCCGCGGTGAGGTTCCTGCACAGCCCCGTCGGTTTGGATCTTGGCGGGGACGGTCCGGAAGCGGTCGCGCTCTCGATCATGGCCGAGATTCAATCCACCCTGCACGACCGCGACGCCCGCCCGCTCCGACAGCGCACCCGTTCGATCCACCGCGATGACTAAGCCGATCGATCACCCAACCTACGGCCGCAGCGAACCGACGGCCTGCATCGTGTTGGCGGCGGGCGCGTCACGCCGACTCGGCTCGCCCAAACAATCCGCCACGGTGGGCGAGCGCACCTTGTTGGAGCATACCGTGGAAGCCGCTTTGGCCACCGAGGGGCTGTGGCCCGTCATCGTGGTCCTCGGGTCCGGGGCCAACACCCTGCGCCCCCTGCTCTCTCCCTACCCCGTCCTACTGGCGGAGAATCCCGCATGGGAAGAGGGCCTGGCTTCGTCCCTGCGCACCGGCCTCGAGACCGCCATCACCTTCTCTCGCCAAATCGAAGCCGCGCTGTTCACCGTCTGCGACCAACCCGCTCTTTCGTCGGAGGTGCTACGGACGCTGCTTCAGCGCCGGGCCAATCGCTCATGTTCCGCCGTCGCGGCACGCTACGATGGTCACGCGGGCACCCCGGCACTGTTGCACGCGCAACACTTCGGCAAGTTGGCCCACCTCACCGGCGACGAAGGCGCCCGCAAACTTTTGCAGGCCTTGACCCCCACCGAACTTGAATTGGTGGATTGCCCTGAACTCAGCCTCGATGTCGACACCCCCGACGACTTGGCCCGGGCGCGACAGCGAGCGTGATTAGAGCCGCTCCTTGAGCTCTCGCGCCGTCGCCAAGACAGCCTTGGCCTTGTCGCCCGTGACGGTGAAGTGGCCCATCTTGCGCCCCCGGCGCGGCTCTCGTTTACCGTAGAGGTGCAACTTGGCGCGCGGCTCGCCGAGCAGGTTGGCCCAGTCGGGAGCGCCCACCAGATTGTCGCCCTCCCACTTCCAGGCGTCGCCCAGAATATTGACCATCACGGCCGCCGGCACCGTGAGACTCGTGTCGCCCAGTGGCAAACCAGCCACGGCGCGGATCTGTTGCTCAAACTGCGTGGTCACGCAGGCATCGAGCGTCCAGTGGCCGGAGTTATGGGTGCGCGGCGCCATCTCGTTCACCAGCAATTCGCCGTCATCGGTCATAAAAAGCTCCACGGCCAGAATGCCGACCAACCCGAAGGCCTCGGCGATGTCGACCGCAAGTTCCGCCGCTTTGGTTTGGACCGCCGCGCTCACCCGCGCCGGCACGATACTGAAGTCGAGGATGTGTTTGGTGTGGATGTTCTCAGCGACCGGGAAGGTGCGCGACTGCCCCTCCGGGTTACGCGCGACGATGACCGACAACTCGCACTTAAAATCGATGAACTTCTCCACAACAGCCCGCTGCTTCGCAAAGGCCGTCACCGCCGCCGGCACGTCCTCGGCCGAATTGAGCCTCATCTGACCTTTGCCGTCGTAGCCGAAATCGGCGGTCTTCACGACACACGGCAGGCCGATCTTTTTGACGGCCTTGGCGAGGTCGTCGCCCGCCTCCACCTCGGCAAACGGCACGTGGGGAATGCCGTTCTTCTTGAGCCACTTCTTCTCCCGCATCCGGTTCTGGCACACCTCCAACACCTCCCAGTGGGGACGCAGCGGCACCAGCTTCTCGATCTCCCACAAGGGCTCGACCGGAATGTTCTCAAACTCGTAGGTCAGCGCCGCACAGCCGCGAGCGAAGTCCTTCAATCGCTCGATTTCCTTGTAGCCGGAATTGAATTCCCGCGTGGCGACTTCGCCCGCCGGAGAATCCTCCCCCGGCTCATACACGTGCAAGCGGTAGCCCATACGCGTCGCCGCGTGGGCCAGCATGCGACCGAGTTGGCCACCGCCGAGAACGCCGAGGGTGCTGCCGGGAGGAATCATCGAAAACGCTGAAAACGGAAAAGCGGAAACGCGGGAAGGTAAAAGCAGCCGACGGGCCGATTATTCCGGCAACTTCGCCTTCAGCACGGTCGCGGTTTGGTTTTCGCGAAACGCGTCCAGCGCTCGTTTGATCCGCTTGCTGGTCGTCGCGAGCATCGCCGCCGCGAACAGGGCCGCGTTCTTCGCCCCGGCTTTGCCGATGGCAAAGGTCGCCACCGGAATACCACCCGGCATCTGCACGATCGACAGCAGCGAATCCTGCCCCTTCAACGTCCGCGATTCCACCGGCACACCCAGCACCGGCAAGGGCGTGAGCGCGGCGGTCATACCTGGCAGATGCGCCGCCCCGCCCGCTCCGGCGATGATCACCTTCAGACCGCGACCTTCCGCGGTCTTGGCGTAGTCATACATGCGATCGGGAGTGCGATGGGCGCTCACGACATGCTTTTCAAACGGCACACCGAGATCGTGCAGCGTTTCCGCTGCTTGCTGCATCGTCTCCCAATCGGAAGTGCTGCCCATGATGATTCCTACCAGTGGCTTGGCCATGGCAGGAGCATTCAGGCCTCAGCGATCCGCTGTCAGCCCCAAATATCAGGCCGCCGCCGGACGCCAGCCGAGCAAGCGTGCCGGCAGCAGCAGCAGGGCCTGCAGGAAGTGGAAGACACCGGACACCACGACCCCGACCAAACGGAAAGGCAGCAAGAGCACCCAAACGATCGGATACGCGATCAAAGCCAACAGGGCCAGGGGCCAGCACACGATGAAAAGCAGGCACCAGAGTAAAAAGGTGAAAAAACCAGACATGATTGATTCTCCGGGTTGCGGGTTAGATGAGGGAAAAACCTTTGGGGACGCGCACGATGGTCGTGCCCGCGATCTTGTCGTGCCAGGATTGGCGCTCCGGATCGAAGGCCACCCAAGCGAAACCGAGACCGATCACGAAAAGGGAAATGTAGGAGCTGAGACCACGCACGATCGCGATCGACCAGTCCATGGGCCGATCATCAAGCCGCACGACTTTCAAACCAAACACGATGCCACCGACGGTGGTGCCTTTCAGCCCCCACATCGCGACGTGGTAAAGTCCCGCCCACGCCAGAAAATAGTCGGTCAGGTGCAGGTGCCGGGTTTGAATCACATTCAGCACGATCGCGATCAGGATCACGTCGAGCAGCGTCGCGCCGAGGCGGGGCCAGAACCCAGCGCGCGGCAGAGTCGACATCTGCGCCCCACTGGCCGCGTGCATCGGCGGCGGCACCGGACCGGCGGAGCGCGGCGGGGGCGGAGGAGTCTGCGGCGGGGGCACGGGTGGCGGCGGCATCGGCGGCGGGCTGTCAGTCGCGCCGGAAACGGTCGACTCAGGCGCAGTCGCAGACGACACCGCGGGCGCCGGTTCAGTCGCGAACGGCGTGGCTCCACTTCCGGGAGCGCTTGCGGGCGGAGGCACGACACCATCCTCACCTTCCGGTCCCTTTTTGGGTCCACGATCCGACTGCATCGATTGGATGATGGTGTAGATGACGATACCGGAGCCGAGGAAGCCGGAGAACTTCTGGAAAGCGAAGCCCACGAACGGGACCAGGTAGATCACCGTGGTCACGAAGCCGCCGATCAACACCGCGACCGGCACCGCCATTTGATCGGGGCTGCTCGTGAAGCGCCGCCCCAGCCAGGTCAGGAACACCGTCTTCCCAAAGATGCCCACGAAAAACATGAACAAGGCCAGCAACAACGGCCCCACGCCCGTGACCGCCAGGACGATCATGAGCAACGGCGTCAGCAGCAAAGACAGGGCTGCCGTAAGCAGCGAGAAGCCCGGATGCTTCTCCATCGTCTGCGCGCAACGCGCCACCGGCCGTGGCGCAATCAGCGCGATGAACAGGTAAAAGACGAACATCACGCCGGTGATCACCCAGACCCAGCCGAGGTTTTCGCCAAACCACAGCGGACGTCCCCACCGCAGGCAGTGTTTCACCCACGCCTTGAGCCAATCAAAATTGACCTGCGCGTCTCCCAAGAAGGGGATCTCCTGCACGTTGCCATCGATCCGAGCTCCAGGCGCTTTTTGAATCGCCCCACCCACCGAAACGAAGTCGCCGTGCACGTGGGCGTCGGGTCCGAGTTGGACCGAGGTGAGGACCGCGACGGTATCGCCCTCGATCTCCCCGTTTATGGTCATGTGACCCAAGATATTCACCGCCTCACCACCGACGCGGCCGTTCACAGTGAGATCCCCCAGGATCGCGACCGTTTCCTGGTCCACATCGCCGTCCACGATGGCGTCGGCCATGATCGCAACGACGACCCGCGCCACGTCACCCGCTTGGTGCAGGATGTCAGAGCCAATGCCCACGCGTTCAGGGTGGTAGGTCGAGTGGGTCGGAGCAGATGCCTCCTCCGCCGCTTCGGATTCCGCAACCTCGGTCGGCGTCTCCGCCACGACCTCGTCTGACGACGACTCATCGACGGCCTCGGCGGTCGGCGCCTCCGGCGCCGGCGGTTCCTCGGGGGGAGTCTGCGCCGGCAGGCGCAGGGCCAAGGTAAGCGCCACGGCCAGCGTGGCGCCGGTGAGGGAGAACAGGAATCGCAGTTGTTTCATTTTAAAATCGAAAGGAGGGCGGGTATGGCGGTCCGGGCAGATCAACGGTGGGCATGCCACAACACGCGGTAGGCGGTCGCCCCGAGTCCCACGAGCAGCGCGTAGGAGGCTCCGATCACGGCGAGAGCGACGTAGAGCCACTGCGTGGAAACCGACGGCGCGAGCGGGCGCACCAGATCGTAGAGCGCGTGGCCGGCGGCACGCAGGGTCGCGACCGCGCCGACCACCGGCTGAATCACCGGCGCGAAGGTTTGCGCCGTGAGCAGGCCGGCGAGGTGCATCGAGCCGAGCACACCGCCTGCCACCACAGCCACACTCACCAACATGAAGAGGAGGCGCATCGACTGCGGCCAGTAGGCGTAACTCTTGCGCCACCACGGCAAGGCCTGCCGGCGCGCAATCTCGCCGAGCACGCGGGACTCGAGCGACATGGGCGCGCGGCGCGGCGGTTGCTCGCGGAGCACGGCGTGAATCTTTTGTTCGAGTTGTTCGGGAGTGAGGCGGGCCATGGCGGTTTAGCGTTGGGCGGTGAGGGTTTCGTGGGCGGTGCCGCTGCGCATGAGGATCTGCGCGAGAGCGGCGCGGCCCCGCATGATGTCGGTTTTAACCTTGGACAAGGACACGCCGAGCTGGCCGGCGATGTCCTCATAGGGTTGGTCTTCAAAATGATACAGCACCAACGGCACGCGTTGGTGATCGGGCAGTTTCTCCAAGGCGCTTTCGACCCAGGCGCGGCGATCGCCTTGATTCAGGTCGGACAGAAAATCACCGTCGGGGGCGGCAAACTCCACGGGTTCGCCTTCATCGCCATCGTCGCCGCGGCGCACGAGCTCGGAGAAGAAACTCCAGCGCTTGCGGTAGCGTTGCAGGTGATTGATCGAAAGGTTGGTCGTCACGGTCTTGAGCCAGCCGCCAGCGGTGGGACTCGTGCCGAGATCGTCGAATCGCTCGTAGGCCTTCAGAAACACCTCCTGCGAAATATCCTCCGCCTGCGCCTCGTTGCCAAGGAGGCGCACCGCGGTGGAGTAGACCATGTCTTGGTAGTTTCGCATAAACGTCGTGAAATCGACCGGGGTCATTGGCCCCGTGGGTTCTGATTGCACTGGAGGATCATCGTTCATGCCGAGAACACCGCACCAGGACGCTTAGTTGCAGAAAAAGTCCCCGTTGGCAGCAACGGAGCCAAAGATCCACGCAGATCACTACGTATCAACATTTTATCGCGCACCTTGGCGCGACCAAAATCCCCCCCCGCCCGACCGTGCTGGGCTCTACTGCATCAACACCCGCCAGCGGGCGAAGTTGTGCTGCGCCAGTTCGAGCGCTTGCTCGTATTTTTTGCCGTCAAGTTGGATGACCTCACGCACCACCGCCTCATCGGCCCATTCGTCCTTCTCGCCGGGCAGGCCATGGCCATCGCGCGAGGCCATGCCGCCGGCACAGCTCAAGACACAGGCCGTCCGCCACTTCGTGCGAGTTTCCACCGCGGCGGCGACGTGGCGCACGCCGTGCACCAGCTGCTCGGGAAACTTCCACTTTAGCATGAGATCGGCCCCGGCTTGCGCACCGGTCGTGCGGAAATTCTCCCGCTCCCAATCCACCAATGACTCAAAGGCGCCCTGTGGAAAACTCGTGCTGTGCGGCCGGTAAAGTTGCACCACGCGGTCCAGCAGCAGGCGGCCGTAGTTGCGCAGCAAGCCACAGGCGTAGGCCATGCGGTATTCGCCGCCCAAGACGGTCTCGATCGCCTCGGCCGCCACCGCTTCGTAGAGGGAATTTTCCCGCATGCTCTGGCAGCCAATCCCGTAGGACGTGAGCGAGGCATGGGCACTCTGCAAGGTGACCGCGATACCCGCGATGCGATAAACTTCGCTCAAACCGACGCGCTGCAGGGCCTCCTCAAGATCCGCGATCGAACCCGAGGCCTGCCCCCCCACGGCGGCGCTGTTGGCGACACGCAATATCCGCGCGGAGAGCACCGCGTCACGCTTGAGCAAGTCGGCGACGGCCTCGATGTCGGTGCGGGGGTCGAGCATCATTTCCACCAGACGGGCAAACACGCGTGGCCCGGCCGAGAGTTTCTCGGCGGCGCGCTCAAAGGCGTAACTCGGAAGATCCGCGGCTAACATAGGTATCCCCTGACAACGGCACCCGTGCGCTCGACTTGAGTGATTCTACCCAGTTTGCGCCGGCAATTTTCCGCCTCGCTGCAACCTCCCACCGCCCTCAGGTGTTAACTGCACATGGAACTTCTCGTTTGGTCCCTCACCACCCTGCTGACCTTGGCCGGACTGCTGGGCGTGTTGGTGCCACTCATCCCGGGCACGACGCTTATCCTGCTGGGCTTCATCCTGCACAAACTCTTCCTGCCCGCGTCCTTAGGCTGGGGAATGCTGGGCTGGATCGGACTCGTTTGGGTCGTCTCCGTGATCGTCGACTTCGCCGGTGTGCTGGTGGGAACGCGTCTTTTTGGCGGCACCCGCTGGGGTATGGCCGGGGCCAGCGGCGGCGCCTTCATCGGCATGTTTTTTTCCCTGCCCGCCCTGCTGTTGGGCACCATCTTCGGCGCCGTCGTGGCCGAGCGCTACGCCGCCAAACGCACCCACCAGGAGTCGCTGCGTGCGGGTATGGGCGCCGCGGTGGGTTTCCTGCTTTCAACGGTCGGCCGTCTGGGCTGCGCGCTGATGATGATCGCGCTGTTTCTCTACGCCGTGCAATGGCCGCTGTGGCCGACCTGGTTGCAGTGGCCGTGGTAAGATGCGCGCTCAGGCGAAGGCCTCAAGCAGGCGTTCGTATTCCTGCTGGATCGGGTCCTGCAACGACTCGAACTTCGCTTCACTGAGCCCGATAATCGCGAGCTTCTCCGGCGTTTTGGTCCACAGCGGGGCTTCACCGGCCACGGCGGCTTCGGCTCGCACCACAAAGGTGCCGGCGAGATTGAGCACGATGGCCATCAGGCTCGCCTGGTCGGGCCCTTCCTCGAGGTATTGCTCCCTCACGGCTTCCACGACGTCCTCGCCAAAGCGCCACTTGCGCAGCACCAGCTCCGCGACTTCAGGATTGGCGCGCCCGATTTTTTCCCGCTCCCAGCCGAGCATGTCGGAGGTCGACGCCGGCGCGACCCAATCACAGTTGCGCAGCGTCGCATCGATCACCCGCATCCCGAGCATACGCACCAGCGCAGCGGTATAGGCGGCGCGGCAATCGAGTCCACATTCGGTGGCAATCGCCTCGGCCGCGACACCGTGCAGGAGCGTCGACTTGGCCAGGCGGCCGACGAACACGCCGTAAGTCGGCATGGCCAGTTCCGCCAGACGCGCGGTGGTCGCCAGGCTCACGAGGCGGTAAACTTCCTTGAGACCCACCCGCGCCACGGCGTCCTCGACCGCGCTGATGCGATCGCCGCCGTAGACCGGGCTGTTGCTCACGCGCACCACGTCGCCGGCCAGCGTGGAATCGCGGCGCAGCAGGGCGGTGGCTTCCTCGATCACCATGTGAGGGTCGAGCGTAAGTTCATTGAACTCCGCCAGGATCGCCGGAGAGGCCGGCAGTTTGGCGGCGGTGGCGAGGAACGAATCCTCCGCGATAAAGGGGGCGACGGTCGACATGGCTACTTGTTCCTATCGGCCCGCCGGGCAACTGGCTTAACCGCCAAAAAGAAACGCCGCCCCGACAAACGCGGAGCGGCGTGAAGTGACGGAAGAAGACGAAAACGGACCGACTACATGCGGCAGATGAGCAGTTCGCGCTCGTAGACCATTTCCTTGGGCAGGTGGTCGTGGAGCGTGAGGAACAATTCCTCATGACCCATGATTTCCTTGCGCCACATTTCGCGGTCCACCGCTTGGAGTTCATTGAAGGACTCCTCGCTGAAATCGAGGCCGGTCCAGTCGATGTCTTCGTAATGCGGCTGCCAGCCGATCGGGGTTTCCTTGGCCTTGGTGCGGCCCCGGGCGCGGTCGACGATCCACTGCAGGATGCGCATGTTTTCGCCGAAACCGGGCCACATGAACTTGCCGTCGTCGTCCTTGCGGAACCAGTTCACGTTGAAGACGCGGGGGGTCTCGGAGAGCGTGCGCTGCATCTTGATCCAGTGGCGGAAGTAGTCGCCCATGTGGTAACCGCAGAAGGGCAGCATCGCCATCGGGTCGCGACGCACTTTGCCGAGCGTGCCGGCGGCGGCGGCGGTCATTTCCGACCCCATCGTCGCGCCCATGTAGACGCCACCGGACCAGTTGAAGGCCTGGTAGATGAGCGGCATGGTGGTCGCGCGGCGGCCGCCGAAGACGATGGCCGAGATCGGCACGCCGGACGGATCTTCCCAAGCCGGGTCAATCGTCGGGCATTGCGAAGCCGGCGCGGTGAAGCGGGCGTTCGGGTGCGCCGCGGGGGTGCCGCTCTCCGGTGTCCACGGATTGCCGCGCCAGTCGGTGAGGTTGGCCGGCGGGGTGTCCGTCATGCCTTCCCACCAGATGTCGCCGTTGTCGCTGATCGCGACGTTGGTGAAGATGGAGTTCTTCGCCAGCGACTTCATCGCGTTGGGGTTGGTCTTGTCGGACGTGCCGGGGGCGACCCCGAAGAAACCCGCTTCTGGATTGATCGCGCGGAGCATGCCCGAGGCGTCGGGTTTGATCCAAGCGATGTCATCGCCGACCGTGGTGACCTTCCATCCCTTGTCGGCCAGCGCATCCGGCGGGATGAGCATGGCAAAGTTGGTCTTGCCGCAGGCCGAGGGGAAGGCGGCTGCGACGTAGGTCTTTTCGCCCTGCGGGTCTTCGACGCCGAGGATGAGCATGTGCTCGGCCATCCAGCCTTCGTCGCGCGCCATGTTGGAAGCGATGCGCAGGGCGAAGCACTTCTTGCCGAGCAGCGCGTTGCCGCCGTAGCCCGAACCGTAGGACCAAATCTCGCGGGTTTCCGGGAAATGGACGATATACTTCTCCTTGTTGCACGGCCACGGCACGTCTTCCTGGCCTTCGGCCAAGGGGGCGCCGACGGTGTGCATGCAGGGCACGACGCGCTTCTCATTCTTGTCGATCTCCTTGAAGACCGCCTCGCCGATGCGAGCCATGATGCGCATGTTGACCACCACGTAGGCGGAGTCGGTGAGCTCGACGCCGATCTGCGAGATGGGCGAACCGACCGGGCCCATGCTGTAGGGCAGCACATACATCGTGCGCCCGACCATGCAGCCGTCGAAGAGCTTCTTGAGCCGCTTGCGCATGACGAACGGGTCTTCCCAGTTGTTGGTGGGACCGGCGTTGTCCTTGGAGAGCGAACAAATGTAGGTGCGGTCTTCGACGCGGGCGACGTCGGAGGGATCGGAGCGGGCGTAGAAACAGCCCGGCCAAAGCTCTTCGTTGAGCTTCGTGAACGTGCCGCCATCGACCAAGGTCTGGCAGAGCGCGTCATATTCTTCCTGGGAGCCGTCGACCCAGTGAATCGCGGCTGGCTTGCAAAGGGCCGCCATCTTTTCAACCCACTTGAGCAGGTTCTTATTCGTGCTAAGCGGTTCGGCAGGGTTGCGCATGGTCATCGTCATTGGATTGTTTGTGGTTAGCGGAACGAGTAAATCGGAAACGCACGCGTCCCTCTCCCCATAACCTGTGCATCATTGCTCATCACTTGTGTTCCGGGGAGCATCGTCCGCCGGCTCGATGTGCACCAGCACGTCGGTGATCTGGAGCGGCGCCCGCAGCAGCGCGTGCTTCACCGCTCCCGCAATGTCATGCCCGGCGCGAACACTCAGCGTGGGCTCCACTTGCACGTGCAGGTCGACGAGGTAGCTCAAACCCGCCCGCCGGATCCGCACCTTCTCCAGATCGCGCACGCCCGGCACCGCTGCGGCCACCGCGCGCACTTGCGCGGCCGTTTCATCCGGCGCGGCGAGATCCATGATGTCGCCCACCGCCTGACGCAGGACCCGCGCGCCGTTCGCGCCGATGACACCGCAGGCAATCAATGCCGCCCAATCATCCGCCGCCGCGAAGCGTTGCCCCCCGATCACCGCAATCGTGATGCCGATAAACGCGGCCCCCGACGTGATCGCGTCCGCGCTGTGATGCCACGCCTCGGCGCCCAACGCATTGCTGCCGGTCTGCTCGCCAAGATCCCGCAGGCGCCGCGCAAACGCAATCTTGGTCACCACCACGCCACCCAGCAGCACGAGCGTCCACGGACGCGGCACCCGGTGCGGCGTCACGATCTCATGCACCGCATGAAACGCGATCCATCCCGTGGCGGCAAAAAGGAACAACGCCACCGCCAACGCGGCCAAGGACTCCGCTTTCCCGTGCCCGTAGGGGTGATTCTCGTCCGGCGGTTGCGCCGCCCAGCGAAAACCGGCCCAGACCATCAGCGACGAGAACACATCCGCCACCGATTCCACCCCGTCCGCAATGAGCGCATAGGTGTTGCCCCAAATCCCCCCGGCAAATTTCACCCCGGCCAAACCGAGATTGAGCAGCACCCCGCGCAACACCAACGCGCCGCCGGAATACGCGCGCTGCGCGGCGGTGTCGTGGGCGGAAGGTTCAGTCGGGGAGGACATCGGCAGGCAACCTGCCCCAGCCTGCGCACCACGCGCCGCACCGCGAGGCCGCAATTGACCGAAAACCGTTCAACTGCACCATCGCGCCATCATGTCGGACTTCGCGACTGCCATTGCCCGTGACCCCGTGAAACAGTTTTCGGTCTTCGCCGAAAACCGCGTCGGCCGACTCTACGATCTGAGCCAGGTGCTGCAGACGCACGACGTGCACATTCTCGCCCTCACCGTGCTCGACACCACCGACAGCGCGATCTTTCGCATGGTGGTCGACGATCCTGACCAAGCCCGCGAGCTCATGATCAACAACGATTTTCCCTTCACCGAAACCACGGTGCTGGCGATCGAGTTCAACGGCGAACACTGCGTCAAAAACGTGCTCGGCGCCCTGCTCGAGGCCGAGATCAACATCCACTACGTATACAGTTTCCTGATACGCCCGATGGACAAACCCGGCCTCGTGATCAGTGCCGAGGACATCGATGTCGCCGCCCAAGCGCTCAACAACAGTGGCTTTCGGGTGCTCACCCAGGCCGACATTTCCCGCTAATCGCGAACCTGGCCTGAACCGGGCCGGTCAATCCCCGGCCGGCGCCGCCGCCAGCAATTCGTAAATCGTCGTAAGGTAGCCGTTGTCCAATACCGGTCCGACCTGGAGCCGACCGGCAAATTTCAGCGGCACATCCATCAACGCCTCCGCCGGCTTCGCCAGCTTCACGGTCACCCATTCGTTGACCCTCGGCACCGCGCCGTAGCAGCACACCATGGGATCGCTCACGAGGAGAAACTCCGTCACCTTGCCGGAACCGTCCATGCGCACCGGCAACATGAAGCCGGTCAACACCACCGGCTGATCGTGCAGCGCGGCGATGTCCTGCGGAATTTGCGCGCGGCTCTGCGTCACGATGTCGTCATCGCTCTGCCCGGCTTCATAGGCCGGCGCCTCAAAGTCGAATCCCGCCAGCACATCCCAGCCCACTTCGGTCGCGCGGATCGTCGCGGCCCAAAGACCGATCAAAATCAACATGCATACGCGGCGACTCATGCCCGCAGACTCCTCGGTTCGCCCCGCCGCGTCAATGACCGGCCGCGATGAATGCCAAACATGTTCGCGCCTTCACGCTTCTCATCGCGCGCCGGATCGCCTTACTCCCCACCGGTGAAGCTCGAAGACGAATCCCCGCCGCCGCTGCCCGGCCATTGCCTCAATTGCGGCACCGCCCTGCAGGGGAAGTTTTGCCACGCCTGCGGCCAACGCGACTTCGACTTCCGCCGCTCCTTTTGGAGCATGCTGCACGAGGCCCTCGAAAGCCTCTTTCATGTCGACGGTCGCTTCACGCGCAGCGTGGTGGAACTGCTCTTCGTCCCGGGCCGCCTGACCCGCGGTTTCCTGCTGGGCAAACGCTCCAGCCAGGTGCCGCCGCTGCGGCTCTACCTTTTTGTCACGCTGGTCTACTTCATCACCCTGCCCTTGCGCACCGACTTCACGGTGCCGGAGCTGCGCCTGCCCGAGCCGGAACCAACCGCCGAGGCGGCGGTGGCCGAAGGCGTCGAAACGCCGACCAGGCCCGACCCGACCCCGCGCCTAGCGACCGAAAACGACGAACTGGAGGCCGCGTTTTCCGGTTTCCTCCGCAGTTTCGAGGAGCGCCGCGGTCAGCGCGACTTTCGCCTCCCCACCCGCGAGGAAATCCTCGAAACGCTCGGGAGCACCATTCCCAAAATCCTCTTTGTCATTCTGCCGCTGCTAGCGCTGTGCACCCGCGTCCTGTTTTGGCGCCATCGCTATTCCTACTTGGAGCACCTCGTCATCGCGCTGCACAGCGGCGCCTTTTTCTTCACCTTCACCATGATGGTCGAGGGCTGGTCAACGCTGCTGGCGTTTGCCTGGGAGCCGCTCGCCGCCTTCGTCGAGTTAGTCGCCGGGGCCTACGTTTTCTTCTACCTTCCGCTCGCGTTGCATCGGATCTTCCGCGCGGGCATCTGGGGCACGCTCTGGCGGAGCTGCCTGCTCTACACCGCGCTCGGCTTCGCCTTCTTCACTGGCGCCATCTTCATTCTCGTCCTCTTCATCAGGCAGTCCGGCCTGGCGGGTTGAATGCTCGGCTGTTCGCGCTGAAGCGGCGGAAGCGATGCTCGATCGGCTTGCGTTGTTCCGCCGTCAACGGCGGCACCTCCGGCAAACCCGCCTCCCGCTGCGCCGCCAAGGTCGCTCTGCACAGTCCGCGAAACAGGTCCCAGCGCTCCGCCAAACGCAGGTCGGACTCCGACAACTCCGTCACCTCCAACGGCGAGGCGTGGGCCACCTGCCGCAGCAATGAACGCCACTCCGTCATCAGCCGGTCCACATCACCCCGTCCGGCCTTGTCCAAGTCGGCAATAAGCGCGCCGGGCCGGGCACTGCGTTGCGTGATCGCCCGCACCACCTCGGCCGCGCCCGCCCCGTAATTTTCCGGCACGCCCTCGACCAGATAGCCCTCGAAATCGAAACGCCGGTAAACCTTCTCGGCGACTTGCACCAAGCGCCCCAGACGCCGCGGATCGTCGCCGCAGAAACGTTCGCCGCCGAACAGATTGGCCGCGTCGAACAACAGGTCATCCAGCGGATAACGCCGATCCTCCAACGCCGCCGCCAGCGCCAGTCCCTCCGGCCCGATGAAACTCGCCACGATCGCGCCGCGGGCCGTCAGCCGCAGTTGTTTATCGAGCACGCCGAGTCGCTGCAGCGACCACAACAAGGTTGGCTGCGGCGACAAGTCCCGACAGGCCGAACGCAGCGCGCAATCCCGACAGCCTTTGAACGGATTGCGCTTCCGGCGCAACACCCGCGCCCGGCCTGTATCCGTTTTTTGGCCACACGGCAGCGCCACCGCCGCCCCCAAGGCCGCCGTATGTTCGGTGCCCACCATGATGGGCTCCGCTGAGAATAACCGCGCCCCCCAACCGGCGATCTGCCGCGCGGCGTCATCGCCTACCCGTAGACGCCGCAGCAGGAAGGTCCAGGGCAACGCTGCCGCTCGTTTCAGGCGTTGCGGCGCCGCCCGGCTCAAACGCGGCGTGCGCTGGCTCACCAACATGTAACCGACGTCGTCCAGTCCGCGTCGGCCGGCCCGACCGACCATCTGCAAAAGGTCGTGAGGTGCGATCGGCCGCTCCACCTGCCCCACCCGGTAACGCTCCGCGGTCACCATGACCGAGCGCAGCGAAAAATTGATGCCCGCGCTCAGCCCAAGCGTAGCGATCACTGCGCGAAGTTGACCGGCCTTGGCCAAGGGTTCGACGACACCGGCACGCTGCAGGTAGGAAAGGCCACTGTGGTGAAACGCCACCCGCTGCCGCAACAACCGCGCGAGCTCGGGCCCCGCCGCCTGCTCCTGCGCCGTCGTGAGGGTCAAGGGCTCGGCCAGCGGCACCTCCCGGGCAAACTGTCGCGCCAGCCGCTCGGCGTCGCGCCGGTGCGGCGCGAAGACCAGCACCGGCCCCATGCCCTCGCGCAAAGCCCCGGCCAGCCGCTTGGCCCAGAACCCGGTGATCTCCCGCGGCAGCCCGCGCACCAAATCATCGACATCACATTCCTCCAGGGGCACCGGGCGCTCACGATGCCGCACCAGGCACACGTCACGTCCCCAGCGGCCCAGCCAGGCTTGCACGTCCGCCGGATTCCCCACCGAACCCGATAACAGTAGCAACTGCACCTCCGCCGGCAAAGCCAGCAACACCCCCTCGTAGTGATTGCCCCGCGCGGCATCCGAGATCCACTGATACTCATCGACGACCAAAAGTCGGGCTGCCCCGGCGACAGACGTCGCGGTGAGGTCGCGCTGCACCGCTTCCAAGGTGGCCACCACCACCGGCGCCTCCGGATCGATGGACACATCCCCCGTCACGATGCCCACCCGCCAACCGCGCTCGCGCCACTCGGCATATTTGTCGTTGGCCAACGCCCGGGTCGGCACCGTGAAGATGGCCCGGCGAGCGAAACTGCTCTGCTCGGCCCATCGCTCGAAAACGTAGGTTTTGCCGGCGCCGGTCGGCGCGTCCACCACCACATCCCGCCCCGCCGCAAGGGCTTGGATCGCTTCGGCCTGCCAGCCATCCGGCAGCATCAATCGCTGCAATCCCGCCGCCCAATCGTCGGAAACCAGTCGCGCCATACTCAACCCCGACCGTCGTTCGCTCTGCGAGGCCCGTCAACCGCCCGGTCATCGTTTTCCACCTGCCCGGTCCGGCCCCCGCCCCGCGGCATCGCCAGCCAATGGCAAACTCCGCTTATACCGCGTAACATTTGTGAAACAAACCCTCATCATCTTCACGACAGGCCCGGACAGGCCTTGACCACGGGCGGCGGAGGAGTCTGCTCGGAAGGGTTGACTTACAAGGCCTGCCGCAAACCCGACGGCGAGAAACTCCCAGCTTCTTGCCCGCGGACCAAACGGCCGTCCCAACATACACGAACTACCATGAACTATAAGAAACGGGCTTTCGCCCTTACCGCTTCGGCCGCCCTCGCGGCCCTGCCGGTCTTCGGTCAGCAGACCGAGACCTCCGAAGAAACGGTCCAACTCGACGCCTTCGTCGTCACCGAGATGGCCGACTTCGCCGATCAAGCCGTGCTCGGCAAAACGCCGGTCGCCTTCACGGCCTTCGACAAGGAAAAGATCACCAAAGAGCTCGGTTCGCGCGACATCCCGCTCGTGCTCAACAGCGCTCCTTCCATCTACGCGACTGAAGACAGCGGTGGTGCCGGTGACGCCCGCGTCAACGTGCGCGGTTTCTCCCAGCGCAACGTGGCCATCCTGATCAATGGTGTTCCCACCAACGACATGGAAAACGGCTGGCTCTACTGGTCCAACTGGGACGGCCTCGGCGACGTGTCGCAGAGCATCCAGCTCCAGCGCGGCCTCTCCAACACCTCCCTGCCCATGCCGTCCATCGGCGGCACCCTCAACATCGTGACCGATCCCTCCGCCTCCGACATGGGCGGCTCCGTCAAGATTGAGGCCGGCAGCAACGACTTCTACAAGGTCACCGGCGTATTCAACACCGGCATCCTCAACGACAAGTTCGCCCTCACCCTCGGCGCCGTGCACAAGCAGGGCGACGGTAAGTTCGACATGGGTTGGACCAAGGGCCAGGGTTACTACCTCGGCGCCACCTGGTTCGTGAACGACACCAACCGTCTCGAACTCTACGGCATCGCCGCTCCCCAGCAGCACGCCCAACGTTTCGACGCCAACATCGCGGTGTGGAGCGTCAAGGAAGCCAAGAAGCTTGGCTACACCGATGCCCAGATCGCCGCGGTCAACGCCTTCAACAGCAGCCCCCGCTTCTTCGGTTCGGGCCCGCTCGACGCCGGCGTTGACTTCAACTCCAACGCCGCGCCGGTCGATCCGTCCTACACTGGCCAGCAATACTACTGGGGTGGCACGCACAGCCGCTACGACGCCAACTTCATCAACGAGCGCGTCAACTACTTCAACAAGCCGCAGGTCAACCTGAACTGGTTCTCCGAGATCTCCGACCGCGCCAAGCTCGCCACCGTGTTCTACTGGAGCGGCGGTGAAGGCGGTGGCTCCGGCACCTACGGCAGCCTCCTGCGCTACGGCTACGACACGCCCTACTCGCAGAACTACGACTGGAACGCCACCATCGCGCGCAACCAGTCGCAGACCCCCGACGCCAACGGCGAGCGCGCCTCCCGCGGCATCCTGCGCAACTCCAACAACGAGCAGAACACCTACGGTATCGTCTCCAAGTTCACCTACGAGCTGAACGAAGAGTTCACCCTCACCACCGGTCTCGACTGGCGCACGGCGGAAATCGATCACTATCGCGAAGTCCGCGACCTGCTCGGCGGCGACTACTACGTCTACACCGGCAACGACTTCGACACCACGCCCGAGATGCAGAAGAAGCGCCTCGGCGACAAGATCGCCTACAACAACACGAACACCGTTGATTGGCTCGGACTCTTCGCGACCACCAACTACGACAGCGGCCCGATCAACGCCTTCGGCACCATCGGCTACTCCAGCATCGATTACAGCTACCTCGACCACTTCACCGATGTCGGTGGTGGCAAGAAGCTCTTCGCCGAGGCCAACGGTCTCGACGGCGCCCAGATCAAGGGCGGCGTGCGCTATGAGTTCTCCGAGCAGCTCTCCGGTTTCGTCAACGCCGGCTGGGTCGACCGCGCCCCGATCTTCGATGGCGCCATCGACGACGTGACCGGCAACCTCGTGCCCGATCCCACCAACGAAACCTACACCTCCTTCGAGATCGGTGGCCGTTGGGACAGCCCGTCGGGCAACTTCTACATCTCGGCCAACGCCTACTTCACCACCTGGCGTGACCTCACCGGCACCGACGTCGACGAGCAGGCCGACATCGTCACCTACCAGCGCGGCATCAACTCCGATTACAACGGTATCGAGATCGAGTCCGCTTGGAAGGTGAACGAGTTCCTCCGCTTCGACGCCGCCGCGTCCTTCGGTGACTGGTCCTACGTCAGCGACGTGGACTACACCCAATACACCATCAGCACCCGCCAGCAGCTCCCCGCCACCGGCGACAAGCTCTACCTCGATGGCATCAAGGTCGGTGACCAGCCGCAGACCCAGTTCGCCTACGCCGCCACGATCTTCCCGACGGACGGCCTGTCGATCAAACTGCAGGGCCGCACCTACTCCAACTACTACGCCGATTGGGACGTGTTCACCCGCACCGATCCCGCCGACCGTGGCCAGTCTTGGAAGATCCCGAGCTTCACCGTCTTCGACCTGCACGTCTACTACGACATCCCGTCCGAGGTCGGTCCGTTCGAGGTGAGCCTCTTCGCGCACGTGTTCAACCTGCTCGACAACACCTACATCTCCGACGCTTCCGACAACAGCCGCTTCGAGGGTCTGCCTCCCGGCCTGGCCGGCGTTGAGTCCCACAGCGCTCAGTCCGCCGCCGTCTTCTTCGGCGAAGAGCTGAACTGGAACATCGGCGCCCGCTTCCGCTTCTAAGCGACGGGCCTCGTTTCCACCAAAATTCGCAAGACTTCGACCCCGCCGGTTCGCCGGCGGGGTCTTTTTTTGCCCCGGTATCGCCGCGCCAAAACCGGGGTGGTTGCAAACGCCCGCCAACTGGTCGTTGCTTTTCCGGGGACCAATGAACAGCGCGCTCGCCGCGCTCCCCGCCATCGACGACCACTTGCCTTTCCCGACTTCGCTCCGCGCCCTCAACGCCCGCAATTACCGGCTCTTTTTTGCCGGCCAGTCGTTTTCGCTCCTCGGCAATTGGATGACGCTCACCACCTCGGCGTGGATGATCTACGAGCTCTCGCGCGACCCCTTTCTCGTCGGCCTGCTCCCCTTTGCCAACCAGATCCCGGTGCTGCTCTTCGCCCCCTTCGGCGGCATCCTCGGCGACCGGCTGCCCCGCCGCACCCTGATGTGGTGGCTCAACCTGTGCTGCGCACTCCAGGCCGCCACACTCGCTGCGCTGACCCTCTTCGACGCCCTTACGGTGGGTCGCTTGTTGCTGCTCGTCACCCTGCGCGGTTGCATCAACTCGGTCGAGTTCCCCACCCGCCAGTCCTTCATCGTCGAACTTGTCGACCGCAAGGAAGACCTGCCCAACGCCATTGCGCTCAACTCGTCGATGTTCAACGCCGCCCGGCTCATCGGGCCCGGTATCGCGGGTCTGATCATCGCGTCGATCGGGCCCGGCGTGAGCTACCTGCTCGATGGTCTCAGCTACCTCGGAATCCTCGCCACCTTGCTTGTCATTCGCCCGCCGGCCCGGCCTCGATCGACCCACCGCGCCCATCCGCTATCGGATCTGCGCGAAGGCATTCGCTATGCGCGGCACACGCCGGACCTGCGCCCCTCGCTGGTGATGGTGCCGATGATTGCCCTGACTGGATTCGCCGCCAGCACCCTGGCGCCTGTCTTTGCCCGCGATCTCTTTGACGGCGACAGCACCACCCTCGGCTTCATGTATTCCGCGGTCGGCGCCGGGGCCTTGATCAGTGCGACCACCCTCGCCCGCCGCCCCTCCCCGGCCGGGTTGCCCCAATGGGTCGCGGCCGGGGCCTTCGCCATCGCCCTCGGTCAAATCGGGGTCGCCCTCAGCCCGTCGCTGCCGTGGGCGCTGCTGGCCTTCATGGCCACCGGCTGGGGCACCGTGCTGTCGATGGCGGGCAACAACACCCTCATCCAATCCGCCGTGGCCGACGACAAACGCAGCCGGGTGATGGGCCTCTTCGCCATGGGCCAGGGCATGTTCCCGCTCGGCAGCATCGCGGCCGGCGGCATCGCGGCGTCTCTCGGCCCGCGCACCGCGGTAGCGATCGCCGGACTGGGGTCTGCGATCGCGGGTTGGGTTTTCCTGCGCAATCGTCGTTGCATCGCGGCGGCCGTGCGCCCGCCCAGCCGGCCCGCCCCCCTGCCTTCCGATTCGCAAACGTGAGTGGTGCTAGGTGCGCGACCGCACTTGGCCCGCCACCCGCACCACCGACTGCGGTTCCTGCGCCAACACGATCTCCATGCGACGCAACAATTCGCCCGCGCCAAACGGTTTCATGATCAGGTTGCCCGTTGTATCGAACAGCTCTGCCTCGGACGACAAACCGAGATAACCCGACATGAACAGCGTGCGTAGCTCCGGCCAACGTTTGCTCGCCAACTCCGCGACCTCCAGGCCGGTCATGCCGGCCATCACAACATCGGCCAAAAACAGATCCGGCGGCCGCGACGCCTGCATGAGCATCTCCAGCGCTTGGTCACCCGACCGCGCCAATTGCACCTGAAAACCAGCCCGACGCAACAAGCGCTCCAGGTAGCTGCGCACCGCGTCATTGTCCTCCGCCACCAGCACGCGCAGCCCCGTGACCTGCGACTCCAACTCGACCATCGCCGGGACCGGCGCCTCGTCCAAGGCTTCCTCCGATCGCGGCACCCTCACCCGAAACCGAGTGCCCCGCCCCGGGCTTGATTCCACCGCCACTTCGCCGCCCACGCTTTTCACGATGCCGTGCACCGTGGAGAGACCGAGCCCCGTGCCCTTACCGGGTGGTTTGGTGGTGAAGAAGGGATCAAAAATCCGCTCCACCACGTCGGGTTCCATGCCCGTGCCTTCGTCCGTCACGTCCAGCACAATGGCCTCGTCACGGGGGTAGCACACCACCTCCAGCCGGCCACCCGACGGCATGGCGTCCCGCGCGTTGACGGCCAGGTTGACCAACACCTGCTCCATTTGCCCAGGATCGGCCAACACCGGGCAAGCTTCCGGGGCGTGCACCGACAAGCTCACCTGCTCACCGAGCATGCGGTTGAGCAGCGGCACCGCCTCCTGCACGCGGACCGCCAAATCCATGACCTGCGGCTGCACCATCTCGCGGCGGGCAAAGGTCAGGAGATGCCGCACCAGCGTCGCCCCGCGTTCCTGCACCGCCATGATGTCCGGCGCATACTTGCGCGCCTCCGGGTCCGTCGAATGCGCCAGCATCGCCCCATAACCGCCGATGACGGTGATGAGGTTGTTGAAGTCGTGCGCCACGCCGCCCGCAAGCAGGCCCACCGCCTCCATTTTTTGCGCCTGCAACAGCTGTTTCTGCAACTCGCGCTCGCGCTCCTCCGCCTCCCGCCGGCGCGTCACATCGCGCATCACCAGCAACACGTCCCGCACCCCGCCATGGCGCGACAAAGCACTCGCCCGCACCTCCAACGGGATTCCCTCCGGCCCGCCCAGCAGATCCACCATGTCCGCGCTGGGTGACGGCGAGTCCAACCACGCGTCGAAATCAAACCCGTCCGGCCAATCGAGCAGCTCGTCGATTCGGCGCCCCAGCAGCTCGTCCGGCGGCGCGCCGAGGACGCGCCCGGCCTCATCGTTGAGATGCCTGATCTCGCGATTTGCGTCGACGACGACCAAGCCATCCGCCGCCGCCGTGATCAATTCGCGCATGCGCCGCTCCTCCGTTTCACTGCGCCGCAAGCTGTCCGCCAACCAACGCATGAACGTGATCAGCAGCGTGTTCGACGTGAACACGGTCGCCGCCAACACGATCACAATGTAGGGGAAACCCGGCGTCGCGAAACCCGGCGTCGAGCCGATCCAACCCGAGATGCCGATCGAGAGCGGAACGGTGAACATGATGATCCAGCCCAACCATTGCGCGATTCGCGGCCCGAGCCACAACGCGGCCACCGACACCACCATCGGGATCATCATCGCCGCCGGCGTCCACGACTCCACCTCATTCATCATGAACGCGAGGTGCAGTTCGGTGATCACCGCCGCCAGGACCAACGAACCGGCGGCCCGCAAGCGGCCTTGTCGCCACAACACCAAGCCGAGAACACTCAGCAGGAAAACCCAGGTATCACTGTAGAGCCACATCCCCAGCGGACCGTTCTCGATCCACAAGCCCACCGAAGTCGCGCCGTAGCCCACCAGCGCCACCAGAATCCCGCCCAGAATCCAACGCGAGTAACCCTCCGGAAAACGGGCCTGCAGCAAATGCACGCCCACGTTTTCGTCACGCAGGTTTCGCGGGGGATGTTGTGGTTTCGCGTTCAAGTTGGGCCAGCGGTTGCACGCGGCCGCACCTTAAACCCCTCTCAACGCCCAGCCCCAGCTAAAATGTGGTGCCCGTTCAAGCCCGCGCCGCCGGCGAGTCCGTATCGACGACCGCGCCGTCGACCTGACGTCCCCGCCACACTGCGGCCAACGCGCCGACCAAAAACTTCACCACGATCTCGCCAAAGATGATCGAGACCAAAACCCGCGGCGGGAACCCCGCGACGCCCGCGAACGCCACCAGGTTGAAAAAGAGCGAATCGAGCGGAATACTGATCGCGTTGGACGTCAGCACCCGGTGCCACCACGACTTCGCCAGCAGGCGCTGGTAGATCTCGGTGTCCGCCGTCTCGGCGAGCAGGATCGCCACCACCGAAGCCAGGATGATGCGCGGCGGCACGTGGCCCAACACCGAAAGCAAACAGCTCAACAAAGCCGCCAATCCGATCACCGTGTAAACAAACCGGCGCCCGCGCACGTGCATGCGATCGCGCTGGGTGAAGGTGAAGCCGAAGATGAAGGTGCCCACGGCCACCTGCCCAAAAAAGGGCAGCGGAATGAACCAGGTGGCGGTCAAATTCGCCCCCAGCACAGCCAAAATGTAAATCACAGCGGCAAGCATCGGACCGGGGAACGTGATGAGGCTCTCCGCGCTTGGCGAGAGCGGAAATTACGCCCGCGTGGCGTCAGTTTTCACCCGGCGTCGCATCGGCCGGTGCCCCCAGTTCGGCGGCGCGGTAGATCACTTGGGACGGCCGTCCCATCGGAATCCCTTCCCGATCGAACCGTTCCTTCACCGCCCGATGGACGTCCCAAGTCAGGTTCATCGCCGTGGGCAAATCCTTCGCCCAGAGCGGCACCCGAAAGTTGATCATCGCATTTTGGAAATCCAACACCGGCACCTCGACCAGCGGCTTGCCCGCCGCTTTTTCCTCCTCCGTGCGCAGGTCCAACAGGTCGCGGTGCTTCGTCGCCTCCTCCCGAATGATCGTCACCGCCCGCTCGATATTCGCCTCGAAGCCAATGCTGATGAACATGAACTTCTGCGCCTTCTCGTCGCGAATCGTCCAGTTGATGATCGGTTCCGAATCGATGACGGAATTGGGATAGATCAAACGTTTGTTTTCCAGGGCCCGGATCACGGTGTGACGCAGCGTAATGTCCTCGATCGTGCCGATCTCACCCCGAATCTTGATGATGTCGTCCACGCGAAACGGTTTGAACACCACGATGAACACGCCGCTCACGATGTTGGAAAACGCTTTCTGCGAAGCGAAACCCAGGAACGCCGCCAATACGCTGGCCCCGGCAAACACGCCCACCGCCAGCGCCCGCAGGGCCGGAATGCTGTAGATGATGGCCAGCAAACCCCCGAGCAGGATCGCCGCCTTGACCGCGTTGCGCAGAAACGTGATGCCCGTCCGCCGCTCGCTGGTCATCGCCTTGCGCAGGTGATGATCGAAGATGCGTCGCGCCACGGCATTGGCCAACACCGCGACCAGGAGCACGCTGATGATGCTGATCATCACCGCGGGATCGAAATAGCTGTTTACCCATTCTGTCATGCGCGCGACGACCACGGATCGCCGGTGCTTCCGTAGCCGGATCGGTGCCACCCGGCGGCGCCCGCAAATGTTCAGGGCCGCCCCCGAAAAACGAGAGCGGCCCTGAGTTTGTTTGCTAGCTTAGTCTCGTGCCAGCGGTCGTCCGGACTTCCTTAGAAGACCGAAGCGTAGGTCGGACCGCGGAAGCTGGGCAGCGCCGCGCGGAACGGAACCTTCACCTTGGACTCGACGGTTTCGCCGTTCTTCATCACCGGGGTGAAGCGCCACTTGGAGACCGCCTCAACCGCAGCGGCGGCGAGCGCCTCATTGTTGGCGGAAGCCACAACGATGGCGGTCGGCACGCCGGCCTTGTTCACGGTGAACTCCACGATGGCTTCGGCACCAAGGGAGGTGACGATGTCGGGGGCCACGACCTTGACCGGAACCGGCATGTCGGTGGCACCTTCGTAGGAGGCAACGTAGGCCTTCTCCGACGTCGCCGCGGAAGCGGTGACGGCGAGAGCGCCGAGGCTGAGCACGAGAGCGAGTTTCTTGACTGCGTTCATGGTTGGATTTGCCCCGATAAACGACGGGGCCACGTTTTGTTTTCTGTATGGTTTAGGAAACGTTCGCCGCCACCCGCGTCAGGCACGGCAGGCTGCACGAACGGTTTTTCGATTCCGCTGTCGCGGGATCAAAATCCACCGGTCACGACGTGACGAAACTCGGAAGTTCACGCCGCGACCAAATTGCGATGGGAAGAACACGCCGTGCGGGGCGGGCACGGAGCCCGGCGACCGTGGTCGATCCTCTTCCCTAAATTCCTCTCGCAGTTAAAATCAAAGAACCCGTTTGGGGAGGGTCCTAAGAAAGCAAGGCAACCGAATGTCGCCGCCCCATCAGTTGCAAGCGCCGTGCCAACCCCGCCGGTTAAGCTTCGGTGACGTCGTGACGCGACGGTAACGTAAGCCGCAAAAGGATGATCAAACCGATCAAAAAGAACCCCGCATTGACCGCGATCGCGTGACGATAGCCCAATTGTGTCGCCAAGACACCAAACACGAACGGTCCGATCACGCCGGCCAATTTGGCGAAAAATCCCCAGTAGCCAAAAAACTCCCCGGCGCGCCCCGGCGGAGTGAGGGTCGAAACGACCGCGCGTGCCGCCGACTGCAGACTGCCCATGGCAATGCCCGCCAGCACGCCGATAACATAGAACTCAGTCACCGTGGTGCAGCGCGCGGCCCACAGGCAGACCAGAATCCAGAGTCCTAAAGCCGTGGCCAGCGGCCACTTGGGCCCTACGCGATCCTGCCAGAAACCGAAACCAAACGCACCCGCCACCCCCGCAATCTGGAGCACGGCGAAAAGCCCGATGACCTCGGCCTCACCCATGCCGATGACCTCCGTCGCAAAGCCCGCCGCGAAGCCGACCACCGCCATGAGTCCCGCGATAAAAAACACCATCGCAGCAAAGAACACCGCCAGTTTCCGGTGTTGCGGCAGTTCCTGTTTCATCTGCCCAAATTGCGCCCATGCAATTCGCCAATAGGTCTCGCCCGGGGCCAGCACGCGCGGCCGGGCCCGCTCCTTGAGCAGCAGCAGGGTGGGTAGACTCGCGACAAAAAAGAATGCGCCGGTGGTCAAAAACGTCCACACCGCCCGACCGTCCCCGCTTTTCACGATCACCAACGCGATCACCAAGCTGAGCAGGCCGCCGAAGTAACCGAACGACCATCCATATCCGGAAATCTTGCCTACGTTCTTGGGCGTGCTGATTTCAGGCAGGAAGGCCGAACAAATATTTTCGCTCATCGAAAACGCCACATTCGCCACCAACACCAGCGCGAGCATGAGCGAAACTTGTCCCGCCTCGACCCCGAAGATGAGTGCGGTGGCCACCGAACACGTCAGCGCGGTCACCAAAAGAAATCGCTTCTTGTGCGCCCGCACATCCGCGATCACCCCCACCAGCGGCGAAAGCAGGATCACGAAGATCTGGGAAACGCTGAGCGTAAGTCCCCACCACTGTTTGGCTTCCGGCTGTCCCTGCGCGATCACCGCGGTGAAATACGGCAGGCCGATGACCGTGATCACGATCGTCGTGAAGGCCGAGTTGGCGAAATCGAAACAACACCAGCCAAAGATCTCCCGTTTGCGCACCGGCGGAACAGTTGCCGGCAGCGAGGCCGGGGGAGTCGCGGGGTTTTCGTCCATCTGGCGCGCGAGCCAAGCCGTCCGTTCGTCGCCTGGCAAGGCGGGCGCAACGGAACTTCGGGTCAATTGTGCGAACAATACCTGCTCCATCCGGTCGCCAAATTGCCGATAGGGGTCTTGATCCTCTGCATCCGGCGGCCTTACCTCCCCGGAAATTTGTTCGAACCCTCTGTCAGATTCGCCCGTGTCCGCCTCGTCCCGTCCTATGTTTAGCCGCCTGAAAACCGCCGTCGTCCAGTGGATCGACGCCGACTACTGTCCGGATGGCCCGGAAAAAATGCGCTCGGAACCCGACAAGGTCGACTGGGTGCGCGTCATGCCCTTCGTCGTCCTGCACGTTGGTTGCTTCGGCGTGATTTGGACCGGGTGGAGCCCCTTCGCCGCGTGGTCGGCCGTCGCGCTCTATTTCCTGCGCATGTTCGCCGTCACCGGCATCTACCACCGCTATTTTTCGCACAAGACTTACTCCACCTCGCGTTTCGGCCAGTTCCTGCTCGCTGTCTGGGGCGGCACGACCGTGCAACGCGGTCCGCTCTGGTGGGCCTACCACCACCGCCACCATCACCAGCACAGCGACGACGAGGAGGATGCTCATTCGCCCCACGTGCACGGCTTTTGGTGGTCGCACATCGGTTGGATCACCAGCCGGCGCAATTTCCCGACCGACTACTCCAAGGTGAAGGACCTCGCGAAGTTCCCCGAGTTGGTCTTCCTCAACCGCTTCGACATCGTCGTGCCGGTGCTCTTCGCCACCGCCCTCTTCGGTCTCGGCGCCATCCTCGAACGCTTCGCCCCGGGCCTCGGCACCAACGGCCCGCAGATGCTCGTCTGGGGTTTCTTCATCAGCACCACCGCCCTGTTCCACGGCACCTCCTGCATCAACTCCATGGCTCACCTCATGGGCCGCCGCCGGTTCAACACGACCGACGATTCCCGCAACAGTTTCATCCTCGCCATCATCTGTCTCGGCGAAGGCTGGCACAACAACCACCACCGCTACCAGAGCGCCACCCGCAACGGGTTCTACTGGTGGGAAATCGATCCGACCTACTACGGGCTGAAACTGCTTTCCTGGACCGGCCTGATCTGGGGCTTCAAGGACGTGCCGGAATCCGTCCTCCGCGAAGGCGAACACGCCGAACACCATCGCACCGTCGAAGCCGCCGCCCGCTCCGAGCACGTGCACGTGCGCTCCTCGCTCAAGAAGGTCGTGCCCACCGCCGCCGCCCTCGCCGTCGGCACCATCCAGGCCGCCCAGGCCGACGCCCCCAAGCAACCCGAACGTCCCGGTATCCACAAGGATGTGACGGAACTGACCGTCGACCAGCCGACCCCGCCGGCCAAAGACTGAGCGATGTCGCGACGCCGCTTGACGGCGTTCGCGATCGGGGCACCCATCACGCATGTCCCGCATCGCCATCATCGGCTCGGGCGTGGCCGGCCTCGGTTGCGCCCTTTTCCTGCACCGTCATCATGACGTGACCGTCTTCGAGTCGGCCGACTACGCGGGCGGGCACGCCAACACCGTCGATGCCGACGAACCGGGCACCGGCCGCCGCGTGCCGATCGACACCGGCTTCATGGTCTTCAACCGCGAGACCTACCCGCACCTCTGCCGCCTTTTCGATCAGCTCAAGGTGCCGGTGAAGAAGACCTCGATGTCCTTCGCCGTGCGCGACGACGAAACCGGCATCGAGTGGTGCGGCTCGTCGCTCAACCACCTCTTCGCCCAGCGCAAGAACCTCTTCAATCTGCGCTTCATCAAGATGCTCCTCGCCATCAACCGCTTCAATTCCGAGGCGGTGGCGGCGCTGGACGACCCCACGCTGCGCGACACCTCGCTCGAGGATTTCGTGCGCGCCCGCGGCTACGGGGAGGACTTCTTCAACCTCTACCTCGTGCCGATGAGTTCGGCCGTATGGAGCACGCCGCCCGAACTCATGCTCCAATTCCCGGCGTCGACGCTGCTGCGCTTTTTCCACAATCACGGTTTCCTCGGCCTCCACACCCAGCACCAATGGTGGACGATCGACGGCGGCAGTCGCGAATACGTCAAACGCCTCATCGTCCCCTTCGCCGACCGCATTCTCACCGACACCGCCGCCACCCGCATTGTCCGCGCCGGCAGCAAGAGCATTGTCATGACCAACCGCGGCGAAGCGCAGTCCTTCGATCAAGTCATCCTCGCCGCCCACGCGCCCGACGCCCTGCGCCTCATCGTCAATCCCACCAGCGAGGAAGCCCGCCTGCTCGGCGCTTTCCACTACCAGGACAATACCGCCTCGCTGCACACCGACACTGCCGTGATGCCGCGAACCCGGCGCGCCTGGTCGAGCTGGAATTATCAACTCGTCCGCAACCGCGAGGGAGCCATCGAGCCGGCCACGCACTATTGGATGAACTCCCTCCAGGGCGTCAGCGAGCGCGAGCAGTATTTTGTCACCATCAATCGCGCCGACGACATCGACCCCAGCAAACTGCACCGGCGCATCGCCTACGCCCATCCCCTTTTTGATCTCGCCGCCGTCCAGGCGCAGGACGAGATCCCCGCCCTCAACGCCACGGCGGCCGTCACCACCGGCACCTTCTTCGTCGGCGCCTGGCAACGTTACGGCTTCCACGAGGACGGGTTCTGGAGCGCCCACCGGCTCTGCACCCAACTCCTCGGCCGCGACGCCTGGGAGGCCTGAGGCGTTTCGACCGATGTGCGCCGCGGGTTTGCGTCCCAATGCTTCCGCGGGCAAAACTTTGTGAATCCATGCGCTCCCGGATCTACGAATGCCATGTTATGCACGCTCGTTTCATCCCGCGCGCTCATCGCTTTGTCTACCGGCTCTTCATGCTGAGCCTGGACCTTGATGAATTGCCGCAGCTCGACCGCCAGCTGCGCTGGTTTTCTGTCGACCGCGGCAATCTCTACAGCCTGCGCCAACGCGATTTTCTACCGTTGGACGAAACCCTGCATAACCGCCACGAGGCGCCGGCGCTCCCGGCCGCCTCGACCGGCAACCTCAAGGAACGGGTGCTGGCCTTCCTGGCCGCCCACCACATCGATCCGGGCCCCGCGGCCCGCGTGCAGCTCGTCACCCTGCCCCGCATCCTCGGTTACCGCTTCAACCCGGTCTCCTTCTACTTCGTGCGCGACGCCGCCGACGAACCCGTCGCCGCCATCGCCGAGGTCACCAACACCTTTCACGAGATGAAGCCGTATTTGCTTTCCGGTGACATGCGCGAAGGCAACGCCTTCCGCCGCCGCACCCCGAAGCACTTTTACGTGTCCCCGTTTTCCGACGTCGATGTCGCCTTCGACTTCCGCCTGCGCGTGCCCGACGAACGGCTGTCCATTCAGATCGACGACTACGTGGGCGCGGACCGCACCCTCACCAGCACGGTCGCGGGTCCGGCCCGACCCCTCACCGACGGCGCCCTCGGCGGCTTCCTCTTCAAATACCCGCTGCTCACCCTGCGGGTCATCTTCCTGATTCACTGGCATGCCCTGCGCTTGTGGTGGAAACGCGTGCCCTGGTTCGCGAAAGCGGCCCGCGCCTCCGACCAGCGCGACCTCTACCGCCCCCACGCCTCGGTCCGCCGATCCGAAGCTTCCGCCCCAAGTCCTTCTCAATCCTAGGGTAAAATACCCCGAGTGATTTGACCCATTCGTCCGGCCGAATCCTGTCCGACCAACGGCCGCGTCCACTTCAACGCCACCTCATCATCATGTCGTCCCCCTCCACCGTCTCCGCCCAACCCACTGCGATCGCCCCGGAGCTCTTACGCACCTCCCTCAGCCGCCGCTTGGTGCTGGATGCCTTCGCCCCGATGCAACGCGGCTACCTGCAACTGGAGCTGCCGGGCGGCGAGGTCTTGGAGTTTGGCAACCGAGAGCTGGCACCGGCCCTGCCCTGCGGCCTCGCGTCGCACGCCGCCATCAAGATCAAGCGCGAGGTCTTTTTCCGCAAATGCGTGCTCTCCGGCGACGTCGGTTTTGGCGAAAGCTTCATCGACGGCGATTGGGAAACACCCGACCTGACCGCTGTGATTTCGTGGTTCATCCTCAACCTCGAGCATGCCCCCACCCTCTCCGGCTCGAAGCGCGCCGCCCGCGCCGGAGCCGTCAACCTGCTGCGCTTCGCCAACCGTCTCTTCCACCTCCTGCGGCCCAACAACCGCACCACCGCCCGCCGCAACATCAGCGAGCACTACGATCTTTCCAACGAGTTCTTCGCGCTCTTCCTCGACCCCTCGATGATGTATTCGGCCGCCCGCTGGCCGACGTCCGACCTCTCGCTCGCCGAGGCCCAGACCGCCAAGAACGACGCCCTTTGCCAGAAGCTCAAGCTGCAGGCCACCGACCGTGTCCTTGAAATCGGCAGTGGCTGGGGCGGTTGGTCGATCCACGCGGCGCGCACCTACGGTTGCCACGTCACCACGGTCACCATTTCCCAACAGCAGTTCGACCTCGCCACCGCCCGCATCGCCGAGGCCGGTTTGAGCGATCGCATCGAGGTCCTGTTGTGCGACTACCGCGACCTCACCGGCTCTTTCGACAAGATCGTCTCGATCGAAATGATGGAGGCCATCGGGCACCGCTATCTGCCTGCGTTCTGCGAGTCCCTGAGCCGCCTGCTCAAACCGGACGGCCTGCTCGCGCTGCAGTTCATCACCTGCCCCGACGATCGCTACGATGCCTTCCGCAAGGGCGTTGATTTCATTCAGAAACACATCTTCCCCGGGTCGCTCCTGCTCTCGCTTAACCGCGTGAACGACCAATTGGCCAAGGCCGGTGGTTTTGTGCTCAACTCGGTCGAGGACTTCGCCCACGACTACACCCGCACCCTCCAGCTCTGGCGCGAGGCATTCAACGCCCGCCTCGATGAGGTGCGTGCCCTCGGTTTCGACGACCGCTTCATCCGCAAGTGGACCTACTACCTCCACTACTGCGAGGCCGCCTTCGCCCTGCGCAACATCGGCGTCGTGCACACCCTGCACACGCGCGCCAACAACCTCGCGCTCTGACCCGCCATGCTCTGGGCCCTGCGACTGCTCTTCCTCGGCATCTTTGCCTCCATGAGCGGCCTCATCGTCTGGGCCAGCTTGGAGCAACCCATCTTCGGCATCCCGCCCGAGGTCACCGGCAACCCGTGGTTCATCGCCACGCTCTTCGACGCCTACTTCGCCTTCATCACCTTCTTTGTCTTTGTGGCGTGGAAGGAGCCCACCCTCGGCGCGCGTATCCTCTGGTTCATTACCGTGATCCTCTGGGGCAACTTTGCCATGGCCGTCTACATGCTGATCGAGCTCTTCCGCATCGATCACATCGACCGCCTGCGCGAGGTCTTCACCCAACAACGCGCCGGCCGCATCGGTCTGCCCCTCGGCTTCGTGATCGCCGGGGCCGTCGCCTACCTGCTCGGAGCCGGGCCGCTCTTCTCATGAACGCCGCCGAGTCCAGCGACTCGACGGCGACCGACGACGCGTCGCCCCCGCGGCGCGGCTTTTGGCAACGCCGACTCGTTGATCCCATCGCCCGCCAACTCACCCAGGGCGTCACGCCGGCCAAGATCAGTTTCACCCTCGCCATCTCCACCGTCTGTTCGCTCTTCCCCTTCCTCGGTTTCACCTGGCTCACCAACCTCATCGCCGGCGTCGCGCTGCGGCTGAACCAACCGATCATGCAGACCCTCAACCAACTGCTCACTCCCGTGCACCTACTGATGATCGTGGTCTACGTGAAGGCGGGCGAATGGATCTGGCAGGCCCAGGGCGAGCCGTTCTCGGTGATCGATATGCTGCGCAACTTTGCCGACCTCTCCCTCGGGGAGTTTCTCCAGAAATTTGGCTGGGCCGGCGTGCACGCGTTCACCTCGTGGGCGCTCACCGCACCGCTGTTGTTCCTCGTCACTTACCTGCCGCTCCGGCCCCTCATCAACCGCCTCGCCCGCCTGCGTGCCGGTGACTCCGCCGCATGATCTCGACGCTGTTCACCACCACTCTCGGCCTCATGGTCCTGTTCTCGCTCACCTACCTGTGGGCGCGCCGCATCAATAATTACGGCATCGTCGATTTCGTGTGGTCCTACAGCTTCGCCGCCGTCGCGTGGCACTACGCCCTCGCCGGCCACGGCTGGGCCGCCCGGGGTCTGGTCATCGCCTCCCTCGCCAGCATCTGGGGCGTGCGCCTCGGCAGTCACCTTTATCGCCGGGTCATGAGCCATCACCCGCAGGAAGACAGTCGCTACGTCCAACTGCGGGAGGATTGGAAAGCCAACTTTGGCCCCATGATGTTCGGGTTCTTCCAACTGCAGGCCGTCTCCGTCGTCATCCTCAGCGCGCCGCTGTTCTTCCCCACGCGCAACGCTTTCCCCGTCTTCAGCACCTGGGAACTCATCGGCACGACCATCGCGGTCGTGGCCCTGATCGGTGAGACCCTCGCCGACGCCCAACTCAAGGCCTTCGTGCGCAACCCGGATAACAAAGGCAAGGTCTGCAAGGTCGGCCTCTGGCGCTACAGCCGTCACCCCAACTACTTCTTCACCTGGTGCGTCTGGCTCGGCCTCGGCCTCTTCTCCTGCGGCTCGGCCTGGGGTTGGATCGGCCTGCTCGCGCCCGCCGCCATGTTGCACCTGTTGCTTAACGTCACCGGCGTGCCCATGGCCGAAGCTTCATCTTTGAAATCCAAAGGCGACGCTTTCCGCGAATACCAACGCGAAACCAACACCTTCTTCCCCGGCCCGCCCCGCCGCTCCGAACCCGCCGCACCATGATCGACTGGCTCCTCGAAAAGAACCTGCTCCCCGACGCACTCATTCGCGTCGGTATCCGCCGCCTGCTCGCCCAGCGCCTGCGCGACGAGTCCGGCTACAACGCCGCCGCCTACGTCGCCGATCTCAAGACGCGCGGCATCGCCGAGCAGACCGCCGCCGCCAACGAGCAGCACTACGAGGTGCCCACGCGCTTCTACCAACTCTGCCTCGGCGCCCGCCTCAAATACTCCGGCTGCTTCTACCCCAACGGCACCGAATCGCTCGACGAGGCCGAGACCCACATGCTCGACCTCTACGCCGAGCGCGGCGAGTTCACCGATGGTCAGGATATCCTCGAACTGGGCTGCGGCTGGGGCTCCATCACCCTCTACCTCGCCGCCCGCTATCCCGGCTCGCGCATCACCGCTGTATCCAATTCACGGACACAGAAGCTGCACATCGACGCCGAGGCCGCCCGCCGCGGCCTCAACAACGTGACCGTGATCACGGCCGATATGAACGAATTCGACATCACGCCCGCCGCCTTCGACCGGGTGATCTCCATCGAGATGTTCGAGCACATGAAGAACTACCAGCGCCTCTTGGCCAACGTCGCCCGCTGGCTGCGCCCCGGCGGCAAGCTGTTCGTCCACATCTTCACCCATCGCGAGCTCTCCTACCACTTCGTCGCCCGGGACAGCACCGACTGGATGTCGCGTTACTTTTTCACCGGCGGTCAGATGCCGGCCCACGATCTGCTCAGCCATTTCCAGGACGACCTCACGCTCGAGGCCGACTGGAAGGTCAACGGTCGGCACTACCAGCAGACCGCCGAACACTGGCTCCAGAATATGGACGCCCACCGCGAAGAGATCCTGCCACTCTTCGCCGAAACCTACGGCGCGAACCAAACCACCAAATGGTGGGTCTATTGGCGCGTGTTCTACATGGCCTGCGCGGAGCTCTGGGGCTACCGCAACGGCGAGGAATGGCTGGTGAGCCACTACCGCTTCGTGAAATCATGAAATCTCTCCGCCACGTCATCCCTTTCCTGACCTTCACATGCCTCGTTTTGCCGGTGGCGGCCGCCGATGATGCCGCGTTGCTCGACCGCGCCCTCCAAGCCGAAGCCGAACTCCGTTCGCAGGACGCCCTTGAGCTGTTCCTGCAACTCGAACAGCAGCGGCCCAACGATCCCGCCATCCTGCAGGACATCGCCCAACAATACTCCGACGCCATCGTTGATCTGACCGACGAGGACGAAAAGCGCCGCTACGCCGAGCAGGCCATCACCTACGCGCAGCGCGCCGTTGAGCTCGAGCCCGACAACGCCGTCAACGTCCTTTCGGTGGCTGTGGCCCGCGGCAAACTCGCCACCTACAGCGACAACCGCGCCAAGGTCTCGCTCTCGCGACTCATCAAAAAGGACGCCGAGCGCGCCCTCGACCTCGACCCCGACTACGCCTGGGCGCACCACGTGCTCGGTCGCTGGCATCGCGAAGTCGCCGACCTCGGTTCAGTCGCCCGCTTCTTCGTCCGCCTCATCTACGGCGGGCTCCCCGACGCGAGCTACGAGGACGCCATCGTCCACCTCGAACGGGCGGTGAAACTCGAACCCGGCGCCCTCGCCCATCACCTCGAACTCGGTTTTTCCTACCAAGCGGTCGGGCGCACGGAGGAAGCCCGCAAACAGTTGGAATACGGGCTGCAGTTGCCTTCTCAGAAAAAACACGACGAACTCGCCAAAGCCCGTGCGCGCCGCGAGCTCGATGCCACCCGCCAGACCTGAACCCGCCCGTGCCCGCCAGCTCCCAGTTTCCCGACGAACAAAACGAAGACGGTAACTTCGAACGTCAGGAAGATGCCTTCCGCGATTGGGTGCGCGCCGACGGCTCCACCGCCTACCCCGCCGCGACCGGGCGCTACCACCTCTATGTTTGTTACGCCTGTCCGTGGGCGCACCGCATCATCATCGCCCGCCAACTGAAAGGCCTCCAGGACGCCATCGGCATGACCGCCGTCGACCCGTGGCGCGACGACCGCGGCTGGCGCTTCCGGGAGGGCGATGGGTTTTCCGCCGATCCGATCAACGGATTCAAGTTTCTCCGCGAAGCTTACGAAGCCACCGATTCCGACTACCGCGGACGCTACACCGTGCCCGTGCTGTGGGACAAGGAGACCAAACGCATCGTCAACAACTCCGACGACGACCTGCTCCGCATGTTCAACTCGGAGTTCAACGCCTGCGCGCAGAATCCTGGGCTCGATCTCTGCCCGGTCGAATACCTCGACGAGATCGATCGGCTCAACGGTATCATCTACGAGAAGGTGAACAACGGCGTCTACCGCGCCGGCTTCGCCACGACCCAGGAGGCCTACGAAGAGGCCGCCCTGCCGCTCTTCGCCACCCTCGACGCTCTCGATGACCGGCTGTCACGCCGTCGCTACCTGATCGGCGGACGACTCACGGAGACCGACATCCGCCTCTTCGTGACGCTCATTCGCTACGACGCGGTTTACTACAGCCACTTCAAGTGCAACGAGCGCCGCATCGCCGACTACCCCGCTCTGGGCGCCTACCTGCGCGACCTCTACCAGCATCCCGGCGTCGCCGAAACCGTGCGCATCGATCACATCAAGACGCACTACTACGCGACCCACGATGAGATCAACCCGACCTGCATCGTGCCCATCGGACCGGATCTGGATTTCGAGTCGCCGCCCCGCCGCGAGCACCTCGACTGAGGCGTGACACCCCGCAATCTGCTTGCAGCTGCGTAGCCCCCCTGATGCCAGGGGCCGATCATTGTGGCGTGAACTCGTGACAAGCCCGTCATTGATGTTGCCCGCGCGGCTTCCTTTCCCCAGCAACGAGAGCGCTTTAACCCACCCCAACCCTTAATCCTACCCCTTACCCGCGCTACCCCGGCGCACTGCCGGACCAACGGCTACCTTCCCTGCTTCGCATTAAACCATGAGCAACCAAGTCAACCCCTCCAAACTGTTCTTCGCCGCGTGCATGTCGCTGATCGTGACCGCGATGACCTTCGCCATCCGCGCCGGCGTCCTCACCGAGCTGAGCCAGACCTTTGACCTCACCGACACTCAGCTCGGTTGGGTCAACTCGATGGCCTTCCTTGGCTTCCCGCTGGCCATGATGATCCTCGGTCTCGCCTACAACTACCTCGGCGCGAAGGTCCTCATGTATATTGCCTTTATCGGCCACGTGCTGGGTTTGGTGCTCACGATCACCGCCACCGGATTCTGGGGCCTGATCATTTCCACCTTCCTCATCGGCTTCGCCAACGGCTCGGTCGAGGCCGCCTGTAACCCGCTCATCGCGGACATGTATCCGAAGCAGCAGACCGCCATGCTCAACCGCTTCCACGTCTGGTTCCCCGGTGGCATCGTGATCGGCTCCCTCATTTCCCAGTTCATGACCAGCGCCAACATGGGCTGGCAGGCGCAGATCGGCATCATGCTCGTGCCGACCGCCATCTACGGCTGGCTCATCTTCACTCAGACTTTCCCCAAGTCGGAGAACATCGAGACCTCCACGGGCACCAACATCAAGAGCCTCTTCAGCCCGCTCTACCTGTTCATGATTTTCTGCATGACGCTCACCGCCACCTCCGAGCTTGGCACCCAGCAATGGGTTGGCCGCGTGCTCAACGAAACCGGCGCGCATCCGATGGTCCTCCTCGCTCTCTCGACCGGCCTCATGGCCATCGGCCGCCAATTCGGCGGGCCCCTCGTCCATCAGCTCAACGTCACCGGTGTCCTCTTGGTTTCGGCCATTCTCACCGCCATCGGTCTCTATATGCTGAGCACCGCGACGGGTGGCATGGTCTACGTGGCCATCGTGGTCTTCGCCATCGGCGTCTGCTACTTCTGGCCGAACATGATCGGCTTCGTGTCGGAATACCTGCCCAAGACCGGTGCCCTCGGCATGTCGCTCATGGGCGGCGCGGGCATGTTCGCCGTCTCGATCTGGAATCCCATCATCGGTGGTTGGATCGATGACAACCGCGCCGAGGCGATCGCCTCCGGTCTCACCGATGAGTCGGCCATCGAGCTCGCCGCCGGTCAGGCCACCCTCACCAACATGACCATGTTCCCGGTCGTCCTGGTCGTGGCCTTCGGCCTCCTCTTCGCCATCCGCGGCAAGTTGGCCAAGGGCGCCCACACCCAATAAGCGTCCCGGCCTCGTTCCTTCCTTCTCTATCAGCCCCGCCCCTCCGGCGGGGCTTTTTTATGGCCTCATTCCAACGGCGCCGTGTTCAGACAAATATCGGGAATCTGCACCATCGGCCGCAGCCAGCGCACCGCGTTGAGGATCACCCGCCGCACGTTGGCGTTGTGATACGACGGATACGTTTCGTGGCCGGGCCGGAAGTAGAAAACCCGTCCGTGCCCCCGCCGCCACGCGGCGCCGGAACGAAACACTTCGCCGCCCGAAAACCACGAGATGAACACCGTCTCGTCCGGCTCCGGGATGCCAAAGGGTTCGCCATACATCTCCTCGGTGAGCTCGAAATGCTCCGGCACCCCCGCCGCCACGGGATGCGAGGGCATGACCGTCCAGATGCGCTCCTTGTCGTCGTTCTCGCGCCACTTGAGTGAGCAGGTCGTGCCCATCAGCCGCTTGAAGGGTTTGGCGTAATGAGCGGAGTGCAGCACCAGCAGGCCCATGCCTTCCAACACTCGACGTTGCACGTCCGCCGCCACGGCATCGCTCACCTCCCCATGGTGGGCGTGACCCCACCACAGCAGCACATCCGTCGTCTCCAGGACCTCCGGGGGCAGGCCGTGTTTCGGCTCATCGAGCGTTGCCGTCCGCACCTCGATGTCAGGCTCCGCGCCCAGCAGCGCGGCCAGGGTGCCATGAATGCCCTCCGGATAAATCTCCGCCACCTTGGGCATCTCCTTCTCGTGGCGAAATTCGTTCCAAACCGTGACGCGTAGCGGCGAAGCCATGTGCGCAGCATCACGCCTGCATCGCGGTGCTGTCTAGCGCGCAAATTTGCGCAGGTTGCGCAGCGCCACCTCAAACGACTTTGGCCGCGGGGCCTCGAAGGTGACCGGTTCCCGCGTCGCCGGATGCCGCAGCGTGATTCGGGCAAGATGCAACGCCAGGCCTTCGATCATCGGCCGTTCTTCGGCCCGACCTTTGTAGCCGCGCTTGAACTGGGACAAGAGGAGTCGGACCTCCCGCAGCCCATGCACCTCATCACCCACGACCGGCGCACCGACCGCCGCCAGATGCGCCTGCACCTGCTGATCCCGGCTCGTCTCCGGCATCGCCTCGATCCAGGCCCAGCGACCACCGCCGAAACGCTCCCGCACCACCACCGCGGTGCGCGCCGGACGCCCCCCGCGCTTGCGATAGACATGCATCCGGCCCGGCACCTGCAGATCCGGACCGAGTCCGTAACTCACCTCAAATCGGTCCGGCAACCCGCCATCCGTCGCCCGCACCGGCGGCAGATCCGTGAGTTGCTGAAATTCGACTTCGTCACGCGCCACCACCACAAACCCCTCAAACACACGCCGCGCCACCTTGCTCTGAAATTCGCCACTCACGAAATCCAACGCGGCCTTCGTCTTCGCCAGCACCAGCACGCCACCGACCGCCGAATCAACCCGGTGAGCATTAATGAGCGTCAGACCATCCTCGGCTCGCCATGCCTGCCAATCGGCCAGCGTGGTTGATACCTTTGGCGGCACCCCTTTGCCGGACGCAACCGGCTGCCCGGGTGGTTTGTTCACCACCAACAGGTGTTCGTCTTCAAAAATGACCAAGGATGCGCTCAATTTCGCCCCACGTTCCGCGTTTCTGCCCTTCGGCGGCAATCGCTTTCCCTCTCAGAAATCCCTTTTTGAACAAATTTCTCAACCCCTCTCCCGGGTTGGCACGGCCGATGCAATACTCCCACTCACAAGCCGGCCCAGCCGGTTATTGGGGTTACATGGATGTTGGTTCCTAGAACCAACGAGAAAACAATGGGCCCGCCGTTAAGGGGTTTTCGGCGGGCCCTCCCCTTTTCCAAGGAGAGCCATTGCCGGACTGCTGAACAGCGCGGCCGCGCGCGGGAGCGAGCGGCTGAATAGCAAACTCAGAGCAGCGATCGCACGAGCGGCTCATACTCCGACCGATCCATGGCGCCGACTTTGCGATGGCGCACCTGCCCCTCCCGATCGATGAGAAAGGTCGTCGGAATCGCCTCGATGCCGCCAAAGGCATCGACCACCTCGCTGTCTCCCATCACCAGCGGGTAGTTGATGCCGTATTTCTCGGCAAAAGCTTTGACCACCGACGGACCCGCCCGATCCAGCGAGACCCCCACGATCACAACACCGTCGGCTTCAAGCGCCTGCTGCATCTCGACATAACCCGGGATCTCCTCCCGGCACGGTGGACACCACGTGGCCCAAAAATCTACCACCACCACCTTGCCGGCGAGCTCACTGGATTGCAGCGGTGTGCCGTCCAGTTTGGCCAACGCCCACGCTGGCGCGGCCCCGAGTTTTGGCAGCTCCGAGGCGGTCGCGGCCGGGGAATCGACGACAGCGACGTCCGTCTGTTCGCGGCTGCAAGCCGCGAAGGTCGCCAGGCCGAGGGCAAAAGAGAGGGAGAGGGTGAGTTTTTTCTTCATCATAAAGTGACTGGGTTGGAGCTTATCCGACCGCCGCCATCGCCGGCCGGCGCCAGAAACTTGGCCAGAGGTCGCTCGAGGACAACAGGGCCACGGCGATAAATCCGCTGCCTTTGATCGTGAGCGCGGTCGCCAGTTCCGCGTGACCGTGGCCGCCGAAGTAAAACGCGCCGCCCAGCAACACCGCGCCAAACGCGACCTCGATCACCGAGATCGCCGCAAAAAAGGTCCGGCTGCGCAGGCGGCTCAACAACCCGGCCGGCTTCGCCAAGTGCCCGCCCTTCGGGGTGCGCACAAACTCGCCACCATTGGAAAACAGCCCTTCGAAAAAGGCCGCGCACAGCGTCACACTCAACGCCAGTCCGAACGACAGCAGCGCCGGCGACACCGCCAGCCACAGCAGGCCTTCCCGCCATTCGCGGCGTTGCAGGAACTGCCCGGCCACATAAAACGCCACCGGCGCTCCCCCCGCCAGCAGCACAATGGCCGGATTGGCCAGATACCACCACGTGCCGAGCTGATCCGCCGCAAACCACAGGTAGGGCACGAACAGGATCGAAAAGGTGACGAGCAAGGGGTGCACGACTCCGATCGTGAGGTGCCACCATGCCTCGCGTTTGACTCGACCCGGCAAGGGCGCCGCCAGCACTTGGCCGAGCAACTTGCGCGCAACCTGAATACCGCCCTTCGTCCAGCGCCGTTGCTGGGATTTGAACGCGATCACGTTCTCCGGCAGCTCCGATGGCACCGCGTAGCGATGCAGGTAGACCAGCCGCCAGCCGCGCAGCTGCGCGCGATAACTCGCATCGAGATCTTCGGTCACTGTGTCGCTCGTCCATCCCCCCGCGTCCTCCAGCGCGGCTCGCCGCCAGATGCCCGCCGTGCCATTGAAATTAAAAAACAAGCCCTCCGCCGCGCGCGCCGTTTGCTCGACCACAAAGTGCGCGTCGAGAAACACCGCCTGAAACCGCGTGAGTAGCGTGCGTTTGCGATTCGCAAACTCCCAACGCGCCTGCACCACCCCCACGTCGCCCACCGCGAAGTGAGGCATGAGCCGCTCCAGGAAGTCCGCCTCCGGTCGGAAGTCGGCGTCGAAGATCGCAAAAAACTCCGCCTCGGTCTGCGCCATGCCCGCCCGCAGCGCCCCCGCCTTGTAACCGGCGCGATCGGTTCGCCGAATCACCGCAACCCGCCGCGCGAGGTCCGGATGCTCCGCCAACCAGCGATCGATGATTGCCGAGGTCTCGTCGGTGGAGTCGTCAAGAATCTGGATCTCCCACGCTTCATCCGGCCAGCGCAAGACCGTGACCTTCTCCAGCAACGCTTCGACCACCAGCGGCTCATTGAAGATCGGCAGCTGGACGCAGACTTTCGGCCACCGCGTGAGTGGCGGCACCGTCGGTTCCGGACGCGAGGCCGCCCGCCAGTAGAGCACCAGCATCTTCAACCGGTGCCAGCCGTAACAGGCCAGACCAATGAGCGTGAGAAAATAGATGACGGCGATCGTCGTGGGCATGCGCAGTGGGACAGAGTCCTGAACCTGCCGCTTTATGCCCGAAAAACAACGCCGGACGGCAAACCACCGCCCGGCACCGTCACTCCGCCTTCTTTTCGTTCAAGTCCATCCCCAGCGTATCGATGAACTTGCGCATGGCCGGCGTGAGCACACGGCCCTTGCGATGCAGGATGGCGAGCGGGCGGGTGAAATCCTTGCCCGCAAAATGCAGGACCTTGAGCGAACCCTGCTGCGATTCGCGCAACACCGTCGCCTGCGGCACGATGGCCACGCCGTGATCGATCTCCACCGCGCGCTTCACCGTCTCGATGTTGTCGAACTCCATCACCGGCTCCATTTCGATCTTGTTGTCGCGGAAAATCTGGTCGACCGCCTTGCGCGTCGGGATATCCGGATCGAAGCCGATGAACTTCAGCCCGGCCAACTCCGACAACTCCACCGCCGAGCCGCGCTTGGCCAGCGGGTGATCCGGATGCGTGATCAACACGAGATGATCATCGCGGAACGGCACCGCCTCGATCTGGCGATGCTTGAGCGGAAAGGCCACCAGGCCGAAATCGACCGAATTGTGCAGGATGTCCTCATACACGAGGTTTGAGCGCCGATACTCCACCCGCACATTCACCGAGGGGAAGTCATGCAGGAAGCGCTTGATGTAAGGCGGCAACTCGTGGAGCCCGATCGAGTAGATCGTCGCGATGCGGATCGTGCCGCTGATGACCTTCTTCATCTCCTGCAGCTCCGAGAGCAGCTTGTCGTAGCCGTGCAGCAACTCCTTCGAGGTCTCATACACCGCCTGCCCCTCGCGGGTGAGCTGAAACTGCTTTTGGCTGCGGTCGATCAGAAGCGTTTTGAAATGCTTCTCCATCGCGCGGGCCTGCTGGCTCACCGCGGACTGCGTGATGCCGTTGATTTTGGCGGATTTCGAAAAACTCTTCGTTTCGACCAGATCCGCGAAGACCTTGAAGTTCTCAATTTGCATCAGTAGCGAAAGGTTGAGTGCATCTATAAACGATGCTTATCGTCACGCAACCCATTAATAGGCCTGTATGATCCCAAGTTATGAGTCGTTCTCCCATCGTGCCGAGGCGGTGCTCGCCGAGATCGCGGCCGCCTGCGCGCAAGCCGGCCGCGACGCCGCGACCGTGGAGTTGCTCGCCGTGACCAAAACCCACGGCCCGTGGGCGCCGGCCTTCGCCGCCCGCTTCGGCCTGCGCGGCGTGGGCGAAAATCGGGTCCAGGAAGCCGTGGACAAGATGCCGCAGGTCGAGCTGCCGGCCGGCGTGACACCGCCCCGCTGGGAACTCATCGGCCACCTCCAGTCCAACAAGGCCAAGCTCGCCGTCGCCCACTTCGATCGCGTGCAAAGTGTCGACAGCCGCAAACTGCTCAACCGCCTTGATCGCGCCGCCGCCGAGCTCGAGCGCCCGCTCGCCGTGCTCCTGCAGGTCAACGCCGGCAACGACCCCGCCAAGTTCGGCGCCGACCTCGCCGACGCCCCCGCCCTGCTCGACCACGCCCTCACCTGCGCGCACCTCCGCGTCGAGGGTCTGATGACGATCGCCCCGCTCTCCGGCGACCCCGCCGTGGCCGAACGCACCTTTGCCAACCTGCGCACCCTGCGCGACGAACTCGCCGCCAGTCGCGATGTCGCCCTCCCCGAGCTCTCCATGGGCATGAGCGGCGACCTCACCGCCGCCGTCGCCGCCGGCAGCACCCAGGTGCGCATTGGCACCGCGTTATTCGGAACGCGCTAACCACACCGTCGCTGCGTTAAGCGCGCTAATCCCTCAACGGGCTGAGCGCACTTTTCTTGCCACAACTTCGCGGCACGTTTGTCTGAGGGTCCGTGGCCAACCCAACCCTCAGTCCCACGGAAAAAGCGGCCCTGCGCGACCTGCTTGACGATCCCAGTGAGAACGTCCGGCGCGGCCTGAACCGACACTTCGGTTCCCTCGGTCTCGTCGCCCGCGACTTCCTCCGTGAAATCGCCGACGGTTCCAACCGGCACCTTGCCTGGCACGCCCGGGCCTACTTGGAGGAGCTGAATTTCACCGATCCCGTCGGGGAGTTTCGCGAGTTCATTCACTCGCTCAACTACGAGCTCGAAACCGGCGCACTCCTGCTCGCCCGCACCGTGCGACCGCGCCTTGACGCCGGTGCCTGCTGCGAGGAGCTCGACCGCATCGCCGCCCGCTGCCGCGAACTCATCGTCGACCCCTCCTCCGCCCGCGAGAAGTGCCGCGTGATCAATCGCGTCCTGTATCACGAACTCGAATACCGCGGTAACGTCGAGCACTACACCGATCCCGACAACAGCTTCCTCGACCAGGTGCTGGACCGCCGTCGGGGCATCCCTATTTCGCTTTGCACCGTCTACCTGCTGGTCGCCGGTCGCCTGGGCGTCGACCTCGAACCGATCGGCCTGCCCGGCCACTTCATGATCGCCTGTTTCACTGACGGCGACCCGTTCTTCATCGACGCCTTCGACCGCGGTGTCTTCCGCTCACCGGAGGAGATTTTTGTTTTCCTCCGCGCGCACGACATGGCTCCGACCCTCGCCGATCTCGCGCCCACCCCCGTGCGCGAGGTCCTCTGCCGCAGTTGCCGCAACCTGGCCAACCACTACGAAAGCAAGGGCGACCACGATCACGCCGCGCTCTTCGACAGCTTCGTGACCGACTTCGAGGCCACCTACACGAAGAACATCATGTAGCGAAGGCGGCGCCGCCCGGCCGGAGCAACCAGCGGATTTGACAATCCGCTCCGCGCCCGGCGCACTCCGCACTCGATGGAGCCCGTCCTCACCCTCGCCGATCTCGACACCTGGTCCTTCCCCGGCACCGCCCTCGCCGTGCTCGGACACCCGATCAAGCACTCGATCAGCCCGCCGATGCACAACGCGGCCTTGGCCGCGATGGCGAGCGCCGACCCGCAGTTCGACACCTGGCGCTACGTGCGCTTCGACGTGCCGCCCGCCGACCTCCCGCTCGCCCTGGATCGACTCCACGCCGCCGGCTTCCACGGGCTGAACCTCACCGTGCCGCACAAGGTCCTCGCCTTCGACACCATCGCGATGGTCGACGCCACCGCCCGGCCCATCGGCGCCGTCAACACCCTGCGCCGCACCGCCGACGGTTGGCACGGCTACAACACCGACGGTTACGGTCTGGCCACCGCCGTGGCGGAGACCCTCGGTATCCAACTTTCGGACACGCCCGTCATCCTGCTGGGCGCGGGTGGTGCCGCCCGTGGCGCCGCGGTCGAATGTCTGACCCGAGCTTGCGCCTCCCTGCACATCGGCAACCGCACCGCCGCCAACCGCGACGCGCTGCTCGCCGATCTCCGCCCCCTCGCCGGCGACATTCCGCTGACCGGCTTTGCCCCGGCGGAACCGCCAACCGATTTACCGGCCAACGCCTTGGTCATCAACGCCACCAGCGCCGGCCTGCGTCCCGAAGATCCCCTGCCGATCGATCTGGGCGCGCTGCCGCGTCCGGCCGGCGTTTACGACATGATCTACAATCCGGCGGTGACACCCCTGCTGGCCCGCGCCGCCGAGCTGGAACTCCCGCACGCCAACGGCTTGGCCATGCTCATCCACCAAGGCGCCCGCTCACTGGAAATCTGGTCCGGGTCCACGGTGCCCGTCGAAGCCATGCGCACCGCGGCGTTGCAGGCGATTCAGCGCTAGATCCTAAGGCTCGCGACCGGTCATCCGGTCCACCTTGAAGAGCACACCGGGTTTCCAGTCGCCGCGGTCGACGAGGATTCCGAACCAGCCGTCCAACTCCGGCGACCAGGCATGAAACTGCGTGGGATTTGATCCCGCCGGTATGCCTTGCTGGAAGATGATTTCGATGCGGCCGCCGTTATACCAAACGAGCCGCGGCACGGGCAGGTTCCAATCGGCGTTGGTTTCCTCCGCCACAAACCCACCCCACCACTCGGCGATCCGACGTTTGCCGCGGAACCACAGTTCCCCGCCACGATCGATGCTGACGCCACGATCCGTAAGCCGGCCGTTGCGCACCACGAGCTCGATGTCGTCCACCCACTCCGGTGGGAAAATCGCCTCCCGCCAAGCTCGATCGACACCGGCGGTCTCTTCCGGTGACGGGGTTCGCAGCCGGGGTGCATATTGCGTTTTCGACGCGGTGTTCTGCACCCGCGGCAACAACCAACCGGCGGCCAACTTGCCGGCCGACGCCTCATCCAGCGCGACCGAGAAACGCGCGGGGCGCCCGAAGGTGTTGGCCTTGCACTTCGCGATCAGATGCGTCTCCCCCGCCGGCAAGGTGATGGTCTCACGCCACGGTTCGCCCAGGATCTCGTGGGTCTCGGTGTCGACCACCTGCACGATGAAGGTCGCCGCCAGCGCTTCATCGACGGGAGTGCCTTCCACTCGACTGAGCGAGAGATCGGCTTCGACCGAGTGGCTCGGTTCGAGGAACAGGAAGCCACCCGTGCCCTCAGTCAAACCGAGCACCGACCGGCTGTCCGGCGTGATCATCGCGTGGACCCCCGCCTCGACCACCACCAGTCGACCATCGAGATTGCCGCCAAAGCTGTTGATGACTTCCACCGCATCGTCGTTCGGCGGCAGGCCGTGCATCGCCTCGGCCCGACTGAATTCCCACATCACCAGGGTGCCAAAACGTTGTTTGAAGGATCGCCCGCTGATGAATGTGTTCATATCCCCCGGCAACGTTTCCCAGGCCGACATGCCGACCATGCCGTCGAAGGTGGAAGGATATGACAGCGCGTGTTTGAGAATCTTGAGCTCGGGTTCGCCGTAACCAAGGGCCGCCATCAAAAGCGGCAGGCCCTGGAGCGAACGACCCGGCCAAACACGCTCCAGCCACTCGACGCCCGAGCCAAAAAAGTAGGGATATTCGCCGTCCTTGCCGCTCGGGGCGATCACCTCGGCCAGCGATTCCAAGTCGCCAGCCATGTCTGGCGGGATACGGGTGCCGGCAAGATATTTAAAATCGTCCCCGGGCGTGGTGACTTCGCGGTAGGCCGCACGCGGTTCGGCGCTATGGCCAAACAGGGCCCGTTGCCCGAGCCATGCGGAATGCCAAAACACGCCGCCCAGCACCAGCATCGGCACCACCAGTCCCACCTGCACCTTCCACCCCTTGCGCGGCAAATCGTAGCCCAACCAGATGCCGAGGATGAGCACCATGCCGGCCGAAAAAGAAACGTAACCGATCTCGTAGTTCGTCAACAACAGCGCCTGCGTGCCGAACAAGGCCAGCGCCACCGCCCCGGCCAAGGCCAGACGATCCCACAGGCCGCGCCCCTTCCACGCCAGGATCGCCACCAGCAGCAGCCACCCGCCAAGGATCGCTCCCAACGGTTTTAGCGCCGCATGGTAAAAGTCGTTCACCGTTTCGAAATACAACTCGGGCGAGAAGATCGCGAACACGCTGTTTCCCCGGTCGCGGAACGCCGTGTCGATCACGCTGTAGCGCCACTGTTCCCACGTCGCGCCCGTCCACGCCAATTCGACTCCAAGCGGGACCACCAAGCCAAAGACCACCCAGGCCACCGCCGTAATCGCGACCCGCCCCCAGGCAGCCTGCCCCACCAGTCCGGCGCGCACCGTCCAAGCCAGCGCCACCGCGATCGCGATGCCGTGGAAGTTGAGCTTGTTCATCCCGCTCAACACCAACGCCACCGCCACCATCACGTTGAACGCGGCCTGCTCCCGCTTGAGCACCGGCGCCAACGCCCCGCACCACGCGATGGGGGCCAGCAGCAGGACGCCGACCGCGTTATACCAGATGATGGTATGCTGGCTCAGCGAGCCCACCACCAAAACCGCCGCCAGCAGCAACGCGACCGGAGCACTGAACCAGCGGCGCAGCATCACCACCAGCACCGGCAAGGCCACCGCGATCAACACTCCGTTGCCCCAGGTGAGAGCCAGGTAGTCCTGACCAAAAGCGCGATCAGACCAGTAGTTCAGCAGATAGCTGAAAGTTTGCAGCGGGGTAATGAAATCGACGAACGGCCGCTGCCCATCCGCCAAACGGCCCGACGAGACCATCATCAGGCCGTAGTCAAAAAAGTCCCGCAGCAGCGTCCGATTGCGCCACCACGGTGCCAGCACCAATCCCAGCGTGGCGATCGTCGCCAGCCACAGGCCCCAGTTTCTACGAATCGAACTCAGCGGATTACCCATCGAAACCGCGCAGCGCAGCGGACCGCAGGCTCAGCGTAAACCCAATTCGCGCTCCCCCATCGCGGCATTCAGGGACGCCAGAGCGCCACATCGGCCCATTCGCCCATCACGCGCACTTCCGTCCGCCAATCCGGCACCACCGCCGTGAACGCGTCGCGCACCTGCTCCACTTCGGGCGCCAGGATGCCGCTCAAGACCAGCAACCCACCCGGTGCCACCGCGCTCACCAACTCCGGCACAAACTGCATGAGCACGTGACCGAGGATATTGGCCATCACCAGGTCGCCCGGCTCACCGGCAAACCCGGTCACCAGATCGCCTTCGTAAAACGTGATCGCCGCTCCCAAACCGTTCAGTGCGGCGTTCTCCTCACACACGCTCAACACCTCCGGATCGTTGTCGAAGGCCCGCACGCCACGAAATCCCAGCCGCGCCGCCGAGATCGCCAGGATACCGGACCCGCAACCCGCATCAATCACCCGAGCGTCCGGCTTGGCCGTCTTCGCCCACTCCACCAAACGCTCGCAACACAGTCGCGTGGTCTCGTGGTTGCCGGTGCCAAAAGCCATGCCCGGGTCGAGCCAGATCGCCACGTGGCCTTCCGGCAGCGCATAGGTCTCGCGCTCCCACACCGGCACCCAATGCAAGGTCCCGCATTGCCACGGTTTGAAGTGCAGCTTGTAGGCGTCGCGCCACGCTTCGTCGGGCATCTCCCGCAATTCCATTTCGCCCGCGCCCGTGATCGACGGCGCCAGCCCGGACCAGCCCGCTTCCGCCTCCGCCCGACTCTCAAACACGCCGACGACCCACGCCGCCGGAATCAGCACATCGTGCATCACGCTCCAGCGCTCATCGCCTTGCTCCAACAACACGTCGTCGGTCGCGTCGACCTGTTCCACCGCCAGCGGCACCTTGATTTCCCAAAGACTCATGGGGCGACGAGAACGGCGCGCACCTGAACTGACAAGCCGTCTCGCGTCGGCGCCCGCCGCCGCGCCAATCGCACCGGCAGCAGGCCCAGCATCGCGCACCGCAGGCGGGGCAACCGGTAGACCTTCACGCCCGCCCCCTCCGCCCCGCGTCCGCGTCGTGCAATCGACCGAACTCATCGAACTGGAGATGCCTCGTCGCATACATCACCCCGCCCAGCAGCACAAACAACAGCGCCGTGCCCGAAACCAGAGACAGGTCCTCGAGCCGCAGCACGAGAAACAGGTAGGCGAAAATACCACCCAACAACACCGCCATGCCGCCCGCCTGCCTCCCCCCGCCCAGCACTGCCCGGGAGTAGCTCACGATCAATCCAGTCGTTGCCACCGCCGCCACCCCATAGGCCACGCCGAATCCCGTCAGCTCTGCCAGCGACAGCAGCGCCAGGAAGAACAGGCACAACGCCGCGCCAACCAGCAGGTAGTTGAGCAGGTGCAGCGAACGACCGCCCATCATCTCGGACAGAAAATACCCCGCATACACTGTCACCAAAAACAGGATACCATAGGTCACCGCCCGCTCGATCGCGCGATAGTCGGTCACCCCCGGCAGCAGGCTCACGCCAAAAGCGGCCTCCCGCAGCTTCGCGTCCATCCGCCAGTCCATGCCGGTTTCGCCCACCCACGCCGTCGGCACGCTACGGCCCAGCGGCCCGATGTCCCAAGTCGCCTGAAACCCGTCCTCGGTCACCGCCCGATTGCTCGGCAAACGGGCACCGACAAAACTCGGCGCAGTCGCGAGCGACTGCAGCGCCACGCTCATCGATTGCGCCAGCGGGGCCAGTTCCAGCGAACCACTGCCGTTCACCGCCAGCGCCAGCGTGAAGGTCCACGCCCGCTCGCCCGCCGCGACCGGCACGACGCCGTGCACGCCTACCGGCCAGACTTCGCTGCCGGTCCCGCCATCCAAAGCCACCTCCTGCCCCGACCAATTCAAGGACTCGACCACGTCCAACCCACCCGCGTGGCCCACCGGACACATCAACTCAGCCCGCGCCCAATCCACCGCAAAACGCGACGCATCCCAGTCCGTCGGCCATTCAAATCGCCCGCTAAAACGCAGCCGCCCCGTGTAGACCTGCGCCCGGTAAATCCCGCGCCGCAGCTCCTGCGGCATCAGCTCGCCACCCACCCGCAACTCGGCGGGTGCCAACCGCAGCCAAACGTCGCCTGACTCTGCCGCGCCCTCGCCCAACCGGCGCGCCGGCACACTCAGCACCGGACCCAACACCCGCTGCGGACCGCCCCATGCCTTGGTGATTTCGTTCACCACATCCTGATTGCGCTGCGCCCGCTCAACGCGCTTCGACTCGACCCACCACAACGGCACCTGCAGCAGCACGATCGCGGTCGCGATGGTGAGCAACTTGATCGCCAATCGGCGACGCGCCGACGAGTCAGGATTACGATGCGCCGAACCATCAGTCGGCAGGGGCGGAGGCGGTGTGGCATTCATCACCACCATCATGGCTCCCTTCCAAGAAACCCATGTGAAAGGAAGATGAAATCCCCAAGAAATCCTCTCCAGCCAATGTTCGTATTGCGAACATTGGGTCACACCTCGGTCACGCGGAGACCGCCACCGGCAGCCGCAGCCAAGCCCGGGTGCCGCCTTCCGGTCGGTTATCGAGCCCGGCTTCGCCCTCGTGCAATTGGGCGATCTCCTTCACGAAACTCAGTCCGAGCCCCGTGCTCTTCCGTCCACCGTCCGGTCGCGGCAGCGAGTAGAAGCGATCAAACACGCGTTCCTTCGCGAAGTCCGGCAGGCCCGGTCCGTCGTCACATACATCGATCACCGCCCACGCTGCCTCGCTCCGCACCGTGATCGCCACGCAGCCTGCGGCCGGGGAAAACGCGATCGCGTTTTGCACCAGATTCACAACCGCTTGAACGAGGAGAAAACGCTCGCCCTCCACGCAGAGCGCCGCCGCTGCGTTCAGCTCGACATTCAAGCTCAACCCCTTCGACCGCGCGTCCGGTTCCAGCGTCCCGACCGCCTCGGTCACCACCTCCGCCACCGGCACCCGATCGCGCGATTCCAGCCCTCGCTGCGCCTCCAGCGCGGTCAGCCGCAACATGCGATCGACGATGCCATGCAGACGATCCGCCTCCGCCCGCAGGTTGCCCAAAAACTTCTGCCGGTCTGCCTCGCCCATTTGATGTTCCTGCAAAAGCTCGGCCGCACCCCGAATTCCCGAAAGGGGTGCTTTCAATCCATGCGCCAGACTGTGCGTGTAGTGCTCAATGTAGTCCTTGCCCTCAAGCGCCCGCCGCATGCCTTCAAAGGCCTCGCCCACGGCCTCGATTTCCAAGGCCCGAGACGCCGGCGGACTCACTTTGCGGCCATCGCGCACCGCCACCGCATACGCCGCGAGCCGCTCCAGCGAACCCGTAAGTTTATTCGCCAACCACCACCCGAGTCCGAGCATCACCAGCGAGACCAACGTCGCGCCGCCCGCGAGCTTCTTGCGCTCTTCCCAGATCAGCGCGTTCACTGTGCGCAGCGGTCGCGACAAGATCACCCGACCGCGATGGCCGGTCTCGTCCTCCACCGCCGCCGCCACCCGTAGCCACCCGTCGTCCACGAAACGCTCGCGATCGATCAGGTAACTCAGGTCGGCCTTCGCGCTCTTGAAGCGCTGACTCGAGGAGTCCGCGGACACCTGCGGCGCCATCTGCGGCCGCGAATCAAACAAGCCCTCGCCGATCGCATCCTCGATCTCCAAGCGCATGCCCGTCCGCACCGCCGCCATCCGCGCGAAGACCCCGGGCCAATCCGACCGCGGTCGCGACGCCAAGGCCGCCGCCACCAGATCGGCCGACTCCTGCATCGTGCGCTCCAAAGACGACACGTAGCGCGGTCGCACTTCCGCCAACACGAACCGCATCAACACCGCCAACCCGACCGCCGAGGCGATCGCGTAAGTGCCGAAGATGGCGGTGCGGATCTTCATCTCAGCTCCCGGTCTCCGGACTCCACGAATAGCCCAAACCGCGATGCGTCTGAATCGGCGACACCGACTCGTCGATCGCACGCAGTTTCGCCCGCAACATCTTGATGTGCGCGTCCACCGTGCGATCCATGCTCGCGCCCGGATCTTCCCACACCGCCGCCATCAAGGAGTCGCGGGAAAACACCCGCCCCGGTCGCCGGGCCAGCACCACCAGCAATCGATACTCGTAGCGCGTGAGCTCCAGGCGCACCCCGCGGAAACGCACCGCGCACGCATCTTCGTCGATCGCGATCTGATCGGCGCCGTCCTTCGCCGCCGCCGTTTCACGCCGCTCGCTCAAACGACCGCGCCGCAGGATCGCCTTCACCCGCGCGGTCACTTCGCGCGGACTGAAGGGCTTGGTCACATAATCGTCGCCGCCGATTTCGAGGCCCACGATGCGATCGATCTCATCGTTGCGCGCCGTCAGAAAAATAATCGGCACATCGCTGCTACGCCGCACTCGTTTGCACCATTCGAAGCCGCTCACGTCCGGCAAACCGACATCGAGCAACACCAGAGCCGGCTCCTCCGCCGCCACCGCTTCAAGCCCCTCTCCACCCGTCAGACAATGCACCGGTTCAAAACCCTCCGTCCGCAAGGCATACACCAAGGTGTCGGCGATCGAGGGCTCGTCCTCGACGATCAGAATCCGCCTTTGCTGCGTCACACCGGGTCGCACCATGGTCGTGGAATCAGCTCGCCGCCGAGGCCGCCACCGAAGCCGCGATCACGACGACGAACGCCGCCTCAATCGACTCGATGACCTTGGCGGTGGTTTGGCCGATCACCGAGGATGCGATCAGGGCCTGGAGGTGCTTCTTGCGACTCCGCATTTCCCGCGCCCCAAAAATCCGCTTCAGGATGTCTCCCCGATGCAGGATCGACACGAGCACCGCGGTGCGCTCGTCGACCTTCGCGCCATCCTTGAAGATCGCCGCGTGCAAACGGGCCCGCAAAGCCTCTTCCGGTTTCGAATCGAGCTCCGGGTAGCGCTTTCGCGTGAACAGCCACAACACGGTTTCCTCGCTGGCACCCACGATGCCGCGCTGCTGCAGCCGCCGGGCGATGCGATGCTTCAAGTCCCGCGTTCCCGCGACCTTGTTCAACCAGTGGTCGAGCTGGCGCCGTTTCGCTGACGCTTTGATCTTCTGCAGCCACTCGTCCAGCAAAGCATCGCCGGTCGGCTTCAACGGCGCGGCGACGACAAAGTGCTTTTTCCCCTCGCGGGCCAGGCTGAGCCTCTCCTGCGCAAACGCCTCCGCGAGGACGGCGCCCGCCAGGAGCTGATCAAACCACTGCCCGCCCTTGATCGCGCCGGTTTGGCGCGAGAGCGCGAGGAGCATGATTTCTTCCGGCAGGCTGAGCGGGGGCTGGGGCATGCGCGGAACTACAGCAGGCCTCAGACCGTGAGTCCAGTGTCCTCCGCCAACCCGAGCCGCAGGTTCATGCACTGCACCGCCGAACCCGAAGCGCCTTTGCCCAGGTTGTCGATGCGCACGATCACCACCGCCTGCTCCTCGTGGCCAAACACCATCACATCGGCACGGTTGGTGCCGTTATTAGCCTGCACGTCGAGAAAACCCCCGTCCAACACCGCTGCATCACCGAGCGGCAGCACCTGCACAAAAGTCTGTCCGGCATAGGCCGCGCTCAGCGCCGCGTGCACGGTCGCCGGCGTCGGCGCGCCCGGCAGCTCGGTCAGCGCCAACGGCATCGTCACCGCGAGCCCTTGGCGAAAGGTGCCCACGACCGGATTGAACAGCGGCGCAAAACGCAGCCCCGAGTGCTTCGTCATCTCCGGCAGGTGTTTGTGTTTCAACCCCAGCGCGTAGGGCCGCGGGCTGTCCAGTTTCGGCGAGCGATCCGGCGCCTCGAACTCCGCGATCATTTTCTTCCCGCCGCCGCTGTAGCCGGTGATGGAAAAGCAGCTCAAGCGCGTATCCGCCGGCACGATACCGGCGTTCACCAGCGGCGTGATGCCGAGCAGAAAGGCACCCGCATGACAGCCGATGTTGGCAATGCGGTTCGACGTCGTCAGCCGTTCCCGAAAAGCCGGGCCGAGCTCCGGTAGCCCGTAGGCCCAAGCCGGGTCAACGCGGTGCGCCGTGCTGGCGTCGATCACCACCGTATCCGGGTTCGTGACCAGCGCGGCCGACTCCTTGGCCGCGTCATCGGGCAGACAGAGGAACGCCACATCGGCCGCGTTAAGGCACGCCGCGCGCGCGGCCGGATCCTTGCGCAACTCGGGGTCAATCGTGATGAGCTCCAAGTCCGGGCGATCGGCGAGTCGCTCGTGAATCTGCAACCCGGTCGTGCCTTCGGAACCGTCGATGAAAACTTTGTGCGCCATGGCCAGTAGTTAGCGGTCGGTTGCTTCGTCGGCGCAAGCTTCGCTCAGCCGCGCGATCACCGCCGGCAGGAGTTGATGCTCCGCCGCGTGGATTTTTTGGGCAAACGTCTCAAGCGTGTCGGAAGGATCGATGTGCACCGGCGCCTGATCGATGATCGGACCGCCATCCACTTCGGCGGTCACGTAATGCACCGTGCAGCCGGACACCTTCACGCCCCGGCGCCAAGCCTGCCCGATGCCGTCGAGGCCCGGGAAACTCGGCAACAGGCTCGGGTGCAGGTTGATGATCTTACCGGCAAACTCCGCGATGAAACGCGGTTTGATCACGCGCATGAAACCGGCCAGCACGATCAGGTCCGGCTGCAGCGCCGCGATCGTCTCAATGTAGAGGTCCTCCCCGGCGCCTTCGAGCTTGGTCTTGAACGGCGCCGGATCGAGGTAGCGCGCCGGCACCCCGTATTTTTCGCCCAACGCCAGCATGCCGGCCTGCGGCTGATCGACGATGAGTTGCACCACCTCGGCCCGCCCGAGTTGACCCGCCTGTTGGGCGCCAAGAATGGCATCGGCATTGGAGCCGCGACCGGAACCGAGAATGACTACGCGCATCCCGCAAGACCGGCCCGCTTGCCAGCGCATGGCAATGCCGATCGCCCATTCATCGGTGTCGCAAATCAGCTGCTGCTACACCGGTTTCGATCCGCGCAATTGCCCGCATTTTTTTGCCAAACAGCGACTTGCGTAAGCCCTTGAATCAACGGCCGGCGACTTCGCCGTCACCACAATGTTCCGCCCTTGTCATAAATTATTTTCATTGAACGCCGCTGCGAAGGCCCTACCGACGACGCCCCCCGGATCTGCGATTCGGACTCAAAACCTAAAACAGAAAATAATCCATGAATCCTTATAAACTCTTCGGTTCGTTCATCGCCGCCGCGGTGGTGAGCAGCTCCGTCTTCGCGCAAAGCACCGCACCGGCGGTCAACGCCAGCCTCCGCGGCGTGCGCGTCGCCGAACTCGGTTTCGGCTTCGTCAACCCGAACCACTCGGGCCTCAATGTCTACGCGACCAACCTCAGCGCCAACCTCCCCATCTCGACCAACCTCGATCTCGGTGCCGCGCTCACCCACAGCTGGGTCGAGGCCAACTCGTCCGTCGACGCCACCACGCTCGAAGTCAGCGCCACCGCGTGGCAGGACTTCGCCGCCGCCCGCGGTTTCGCCACTGTGTCGCTCGGCTACGGTTGGCTGCCGGCTCCCTTGGACGACGACTGGATGTGGGGCGCGCGAGTGGGCGCGGAGTTCGATCTGAGCGCCAAGTTCACCGCCGTGCTCAGCACCGGCTACGACGCCTCCTTCGACAATGCCGACGAAGGCTCCTTCGACGGCACCCTGCGCCTCAACTACCGCGCCAGCGACAAGCTTCTCCCTTACGTGGAAGTGAGCAACATCGAGGGGGGCGACTGGGGCGCTGCAATCGGCGTCGCCTGGGCCTTCTGAATTCGCCCGACCGAATCCGTTCGGCTCGTTGAGTTAGCTTGATCCAAACCAAAACGCCGGCCCCGCGGGGCCGGCGTTTCGTATTCAGAGAACCGTGACGGATCAGAAGAACTTCTTCGCCTTCTCGAACCAACTTTCTTCGGTCGGCTGATCGGCGTCGCCGCTGACCTTGGCAAACTCCTCGAGCAGGCGACGCTGTTCGTCGGTCAGCTTTTTCGGCACCTCGACGTGCACGCGCACGAGTTGGTCGCCCTGAGCGCCCCCACTGCGCAGTGAGGGCATGCCCTTGCCGCGCAGGCGGAAGGTCGTGCCGCTCTGGGTTGCGGCCGGGATTTTGAGCGAGGCTTTGCCGAACAAGGTCGGCACTTCGATGGTGCCCCCGAGCGTCGCCAAGGTGAACTTGATCGGAATCTCGCAGAAGAGGTCCTGACCGTGCCGTTCGAAGATCTCATGATCTTTGACCGAGAGCACGATGTAGAGGTCGCCGGGCTGGCCGCCCGCGACGCCTGCTTCGCCATTGCCGACGGAGCGCAGGCGCGAGCCGGTGTCGACGCCGGGCGGAATCTTGACGTTGATCTTCGCGGTCTTCGCTTCGCGACCTTCACCGCGGCAGCGGGCACAGGTCTTTTCGATCTTGCTGCCGGAGCCGCCGCAGGTCGGGCAGGTCTGGCGGAAGGTGATGATGCCGCCACTGCGGCGCACCTGGCCAACGCCGCCGCAGGTCGGGCAGGTGACGCGCTTCGAGCCCGGCTCGGCGCCACTGCCATCGCAGCGTTCGCAGGCCATGGCCTTGCGGAAGGACAGTTCCTTTTCGACGCCTTTGGCCGCCTCTTCGAGCGAGATCTCGAGGTCGTAGCGCAGGTCCGAGCCATCGTGGCCACCGGAACCACCACCGCCGCCTCCGCCGAACATTTCGTCGAAGATGCCGCCGCCTCCGCCACCACCTCCGCCGCCGAAGACTTCGCGGAAGATGTCGAAGGGGTCGTGGAAACCACCGCCGCCGCCACCGAAACCTCCCATGCCGCCCGGACCACGACCGGCCCCGGCGCCACCGTTTTCAAATGCGGCGTGACCGTAACGATCGTAGGCCGCGCGCTTTTGCGGGTCCTTGAGCACTTCGTAGGCGTGGGAGATCTCCTTGAACTTCTCCTCGGCTGCGGCGTCGCCCGGATTTTTGTCCGGGTGGTATTTCACCGCCTGCTTGCGGTAGGCCTTCTTGAGGTCGCCTTCGGAGACGTCGCGGGAGACGCCGAGCAGCTCGTAATAATCGGTTTTCGCCATGGTGTGGTGGGGACGGGCGGGGCTCAGGCTTTCGCGTCATCCGCGGCCGGGCCGCCGGAAACGATGACCGACGCCGGGCGCAGGAGCCGACCGTTGAGGGTGTAGCCGACGCGAATGACCTGGATCACCTTGCCCTCCTCGACCTCTTCGCTGGCTTGCTGCGACATGGCTTCGTGGAGGTTGGGATCAAAGGTCTCGCCGGCGGGACTGACCTCCTTGAGGCCGTGGTTGCCGAGGGCGGATTTAAATTGGTTGGCCACCATCTCAACGCCGTCGGCCAGCGATTTGAGCTCGGCGTTGGGCGCCTTGGCGGCGGTGAGGGCAAAACCGAGGTTGTCGAGCACCGGCATGAGTTCCTCGACAACGTTGGCGGCCGCGAAAGCGCGCAGGTCGTCGCGCTCCCGGGCGGTGCGACGACGGAAATTCTCGAGATCGGCCACGGCACGCAGGTGCGCCTCCTTGGCGGCGGCGGCATCCTGGCGCGCTTTCTCGAGCAGCTCTTCGAGGGTCGGCTCGGTGGTCTCCTCCGCCGCGGTTTCCGGCGTCGGTTCGGCGGCCGGTTGCGAGGCCTCGGCGCCGTTGGTTTCGGGCGTGGAGACGGGCTCTTGGGGCTCGGTGGAATCGTTCTTGGACGCGGTATCGTTCATTGCAAAGCGCCCAATAAGCTATGCCTCGGCCTATTGTTCAAGTGTTCGGAAGAAGGAATTCAGCGCGCCGCCCGCTTTCTGCAGGAGCCTTTGCAGGGCATTGCCGCCCGCCTCGTCGCCTGAAATCGCATCACTGGCAAGCAGCGCGCGCCACAGCGCCGGCGATTTCGCGAGACGCGTCACCAGCTCCGTCGAGAGCAGGTCCTCCCAGCGGCGCACGTTCTGATAGTCACCCTCGAACTCGAGCTGCTCGGCCAGACGCTCGAGCGTCGCGTGCCCGGGTTGCAGCACCTCCACCAACCCCACCTTCAGGTGCAGGCGGCGCACGAGCACCGACTGCGGTCCCTCGCCGAGCCCCGGGAATCCGGCCACCGCGCGGCGCGACACCGGGCCGACCTCGGGCGGCAAGGACAGGGCAAAGCCTTCACCAAAGGCCTGCGCGTTGGTGCTGCCGTCCGGCGCGATGATGACGACCAAGTGATCGATCTCGACGGTCAGCTCATCGAGCACGAGTTCCTCTCGGGTGGCCGAGAGCGGCTCCAGCCGACCGGAGAACTGCGCCAGCCGGACAAAGGGGCCTCCGCCCCAGATGCCCGGGTTGTCGATCGCCACCTCGCCGCCGCTGAAACGTCCAGAGAAGGGGTTGACCGCCAAGCGACCGATGTCGGTCGCAAAGCCACTGCGCGACACCAGCACGCGCTCAATGCCCACCGGCAACAGCAGCATCCAACCGAGCGTCGCCGTGGCGCCGACCACCGCCATGAAGACAATGAGTTTGCCCAGGGCACCACCACGAACGGAGGGGCGGGTTGTCAGGCGCATGCGGAGGAGGCGGCGGCGAGCCGGCGAGGCTCAGGCAAAGTTTTCGGTGATGAGCAGCAGCGCCTCTTCTGTCGCCGTGAGCGTGAAGTCGCCCGCGTAAGGCAACAGGGCGTTGTCGCCCTGGGTGAGCGTGTCACCGGCAGCACCGTTAATCGTGACCGCACCGCTGACGACGCTGACAAGCCGCGGTTGTTCGCCCGCTGAGAAACTCACGGCCTCGCCGGCGGCCAAGGGCACGCGACGGATGCGAAATTCCTGACTGTCGGCGATGACCGCGGCCTCGCGGACTGCCCGAATCGGCTCCGGTTCAAAAAAGTCCCAGTCGATCGACGCCAACGATTCCGCGATGTGCAATTGCCGCGGTTTGCCGTCGAGACCCATGCGGCCCCAGTCGTAGACGCGGTAGGTCGTGTCGGAATTTTGCTGGATCTCCAGGATGAGGTTGCCGCCATCAATAGCGTGCACCGTGCCACTGCGCACGAGGATCGAATCGCCCGCCTGCACCGGGAAACGGTGCACGCAGGACTCGAGCGTGTTGTCCACCAACGCCGCCGCAAACGAGCCGCGGGTCGCGCCGTTTTTCAGGCCGACGATCAGACCGGCATCGCCCGAGGTCTCGGCGATATACCAGTTTTCCGTCTTCGGCTCGCCGCCCATCGCCGGGGCGATCTCCGCCGGCGGATGCACCTGCAGGCTGAGCCGTTCGCGGCAGTCGAGCCACTTGATCAGAATCGGAAACGGGCGATCCACCGGGTAGTCCGGCCCCATCAGGTCGGCACCATGGCGCGCGATGGCGTCGCGTAGACTCACCCCGTCCAACGCACCGCCGACCAGAACCGACTGGGCCTCCGGACGGTCCACCACCTCCCAACTTTCTCCGATCGGGCCCTCGCGCGGCAAGGTGCGCCCAAGAGCGGTTTCCAGAACCCGACCGCCCCAGACGCGGTCTTGGTAAAGCGGTTGAAAGCGAATGACTTCTTTCATGTTAACAGAGCGTATAAATCCAAAACGACCCAGTGGGGTATTTACATTTGACCGGTCCACTGGCAGAGCTGAAATCCCCGCAGTCGCCGCTTGGCGGTGACCCGTGCCGCGGGAGCTTCAACAGACATGGCCAAGTCCAAGACTTCAAACTCAAAGACCCGACGACCGACTGGCTTTCAGCCGCCGCGCTACCGGCCGGCCTGGATGGTCGCCGTGTTGTGCCTGCTGCTCGGACTCTGGCTCACCGTCGCCTACCTCGACTACGACCCGCTGCAACAAGGCTACCTGCCCACCAACGACACGGCCTCCACCGATCGGAATCTGGTCGGCAAGATTGGTGCCGACGTTGCGCGCGTGAGTTTCGGATGGTTCGGTTTGGGGGCCTGGCTCATCCCGGCCTTCTCCTTTTGGTCGCTCTGGGTCGCGGTTCGCAACGCTCGTCGCCTCGCCTTCACTCGCTTCAGTGCGATGCTGCTCGCAATCGCCTCGGGATGCGGCGTCGCCGCGATGTTCAAGTTCGACTCCCTCGCCGACAGTCAATTTTTCCCCGGCGGCCGCCTCGGCGGCGTGCTCGGTCACTGGATTTACGACGACCTGCTCTTCGGTAGCGTGGGCGTCTTTGGCTCCGCCTCCCTGCTCACGACCATCTACGTCGTGGCCCTGGTGTTCATCTTCACTCGCGACATCGCCTCGCAGTTCGAACGCGCCATCGCCGGCTACCACGACTGGCGGGCCAACCGCGCCGAACGCGCTGCCGAACGCAAAGAGGAAAAGCGCCTCGCCAAGGAGGCCAAAGCCAAGGCCAAGGAGGAGGAAAAACTCGCCCGCGAAGAAGCCAAGCAGCTGGAGAAAGATCGCATCGCCGCCGAAAAGGCCGCCAAGAAAGACGCCAAGAAGGCCGGCGCCGCCGTCGCCGCCAAAGACATCAAACTCGCCCCCGGCACCAGCACCGACGACCCCTTGGCCAAGGCGCCGGCCAAACGCGCCGCACCTCCCCCCGAACCCGAGCCCGAGCCGGAACCCGAGCCCGAGCCCAAGACGCCCCCCAAGGTCATCGGCCTCACCCTCGGCAAACCCTCCGGCACCGGCGACACTCAGTCGCCCGCCGAGGGCAAGAAGCTCGAACTCCAAATCGTCAAAGCCGAGGAGCTCAAGAAGGCCCGCGGCATCAACACACCGAAGTCCGAGGGCAACTACCGCTTCCCCCCCCTCAAGCTACTCGCCGATCCCGCCACGCCCCACGAGGACAACACCGAGGAAGAGCACCAGCGCAACGCCGAGAACCTCCTGCGCATCCTCGAGGAATTTAACGTGAAGGTCTCGCTCGGCGAGATCCACGTCGGCCCCGTCATCACCCGCTACGAGGTCGTGCCCGCCCCCGGCGTGCGCGTTGAAAAGATCGCCGGCCTCGACAAGAACATCGCCCTCGGCATGCGCGCCCAGTCCGTGCGCATCCTCGCCCCCATCCCCGGCAAGGCCGCGGTCGGTGTGGAAGTGCCCAACCAGCACCCCACCCCGGTCGGCATGCGCGAGATTCTCGAGTCGACCGATTGGAACAGCCACAAGGCCGAACTGCCCATCGCCCTCGGCAAGGACGTTTCCGGCAAACCGCTCGTCTCCGACCTCGCCAAGATGCCTCACTTGCTGATCGCCGGCGCCACCGGCTCGGGCAAATCGGTCTGCATCAACTCCATCGTCGCCTCGATCGTGTATTCAAAGACTCCCGACGAAGTGCGCCTGATCATGGTCGACCCGAAGGTCGTGGAGTTGAAGGTGTTCAACACCCTGCCCCACATGCTCATCCCGGTGGTCACATCGCCGAAGATGGTGCCCGGCGCGCTCAAGTGGCTGCTCGCCGAGATGGAGACCCGTTACCAGTATTTCGCCAAGTGCAACGTCCGTAACATCATCGGTTTCAACAACCGGAAGAAAAAGAACGCCGCCCCCGACCTGCCCGAGCCACCTCCGGACCAGGCCGGCCTGCCCGGCGTCGATCCCGCGCTCGACGACGAGTTGGAAGTCCCGGACAAGCTGCCCTACATCGTCGCCATCATCGACGAGTTGGCCGACCTCATGATGGTCGCCCCGGCCGAGATTGAGACGTCCATTGCCCGCCTCGCCCAGCTCGCCCGCGCCGCCGGCATTCACCTCATCATCGCCACCCAGCGCCCGTCGGTGAACGTCATCACCGGCGTCATCAAAGCCAACCTCCCTTCCCGCATCGCCTTCCAGGTCGCATCGCAGATCGACTCCCGCACCATCCTCGACACCAAGGGCGCCGACAACCTCATCGGTCGCGGCGACATGCTCTTCTCCCCGCCCGGCACCGCGCGGCTCGTCCGCTCCCAAGGCGCCTTCGTGTCCGACGATGAAGTCATGAGCATCGTCGAGTTCATGCAGCAGCACAACGGCCTGCCCATCTACAAGCAGGACGTGCAGGAACAGATCGACCGCGCCGGTTCGGACGACGATGGCGACAGCGGCGGCGACAGCGACCTCGGCGACGACGAGGAGCTCTTCCAGCAGGCCCTCGGCGTGCTCAAATCCAGCAAGCGCGCCTCCACCTCCAACATCCAGCGCCGCCTGCGCATCGGCTACAACCGCGCCGCCCGCATCATGGACCTCATGGAGGACAAGGGCATCGTCGGACCGGAAAACGGTTCCAGCCCGCGTGAGATTCTGGTCGACTTGGACAGCTTGTGAGGCGCGCCCGGCGCGCCGCCTCATTATTCTTTCCTCTTTATCTTTCTCTTTCTCCTCATCGAGCGATACTCGCCCGCAGCCAAAACTGGCGACGCTCCTCGTCGTCAGAGAAAGATAAAGAGAAAGACGAAAGAGAAAGATCCGCTCCGATTATTGCGGACGCAGCAGGCTCCCTTACCCCACTTTTTCACGACTTTCCCGTATTTCGTGATTTCTAACTCCGCCCCAAATCCCCTTCATTACCCCCATGCAGAATATCGGCGAACGTCTGGAAGAAGCACGCAAACGTAAGGGCATCTCCATTCGGGAGGCCGCCGAAGCCACCAAAGTTCGCGGCGACTACCTGCACAAGTTCGAGAGCAACCAGTTCGACATCAACCTGCCCGATATCTACGTGCGCGGATTCCTGCGCAACTACGCGGGTTATCTCGGCCTTCCCTCCGAGAAAATCGTCAACGACTACAACGCCCTCGGCCACGGAACCGCCGCCAAGCCCAAGAGCCTCAACCGCGAGATCTACGGGCGCATGGACCTCACCGTCTCATCGTCCAAGGACAGCGGGCGCGAAGACGACGATCTCGACCCTGCCGCCAGCTCCGATGCCGACGACCCCGAGAACCCCGCCACCTTCAAGCCGAAGCCCAGTGCCGTCCCCTACGTGGACAAGGCACTTATCATCAAAGCCACCGTCCTCCTTTCCGCTATCGTGGCGCTCGTGCTGCTCGTCGTCTTCGGCATTCGCGCGATTCAAGGCGGCGGCGACACCACCACCCCGCCGTCCGATACCACCCAAGCGACCGCCTCCGAGCCAACCATCATCGTGCATGCGCTCGACAGCGTCCGCGTGAAGATCGTCGAAGAGGAATCCGGCGTGGAGATTTTCCAAGGCGCCATCACCCGCGGCGACTCCCGCACCTTCCCGAAGAACGGCCGCCTGCTCTTCACCGCCGACCCGATGGAAAACGTCGAAGTCGAGATCGACGGAGCCCGCAGCAATATCTCCCGCGAGACCGGCCTCCGCGGCCGCCAACGCGTCCGCATCGAATAAGCGCTGCGCTGCCGCTTCGCATCTGAAGGTAGTCTGCCCGCTTGCGGGCGCTGCGTTGCCCCTCCGACGCGGCACGGCGCAAGCGCCGGCCCTACAAGGTCAAGGATCGTTGCTGCATGACTACCGCTTGCTGCATGCCACCCGGCCACCAGCCACTAGCCACCAGCACTCACCGCAACCCGACCGGTCGATCCAAGACTTCCTTCAGCAGGATGGCCCGGCGGGCACTGCGCGGATCGCGCAAGGTCTGGAGAAAACTCTGGTCGCTCAACACATCGCCGCGGTGTGCAGACTGGCCTCGCCGGGAGCGGCGCCGCTTGCCCGACGCCCCGCCGATCTGACCACGCACCCGTGAGGCCATGGCTTCGGCCTCCCGCTGCTTCGCCTCCAGTTCGCGCATCTCACGCGCCATGCGGTCGGCCCGACTTTCTTGCGGCACCGGCGGTGGGACCACCGGCTTGGGCGCCGGCTCCGGCTCAGGTTCCGGAATGCCCATCAACTCACGCAGCACCGGCGGAAGGTCCTGCATCGTCGGCTCCGCCCGCCGCGGCTGCGACGTTGGGGTCGATGTCGGCGCAGGCGAACCCTGCCGACGTTGATCACGCAGCCGCCGCATCCGTTCGCGCACCTGACGGGCGGCATCGGATTCACCGCCCTCCTGCTGCCGCTCCCAATCGATGCGCTGCCGTCCCGGCCGCTCGTGCGGCGAGGGCTTGTCCTCATCGTCGGCGTTCTGCTGCCGTTGCTGGGTCAACCACCAGGCAATCGACGAACCGATGATGATGATCAGTTGAATGTGATCGAAGATCCAATCCATCAGAGGAAGGTCGGGTCAGCAATTAGCGGTCGGACTGGTTCGGATCTTCGTCGTCTTCGGGTTCACCAATCGACTTCCGCATGCCGGTATCGGCCTGGATGTTCTCCATCTTGTAATAGTCCATTACGCCAAGGTTCCCCTTGCGGAAGGCTTCGGCCATCGCGAGCGGCACCTGGGCCTGCGCCTCGACGACCTTGGCGCGCATCTCCTCGACCTTGGCCTTCATTTCCTGCTCCACCGCCACGGCGGCGGCACGACGGATTTCGGCCTGGGCCTGCGCGATCTTTTTGTTCGCCTCGGCCTGGGCTTCCTGAAGCTTGGCGCCGACATTGTCGCCTACGTCTACGTCAGCGATGTCGATGGAAAGGATTTCGAAGGCGGTGCCCACATCGAGACCGCGCTTGAGCACGACCTTCGAAATGGCATCCGGCGACTCCAGCACGAACTTGTAGGTGTCGGCCGAACCGATCGTGGTCACGATACCCTCACCCACGCGGGCAATGATCGTCTCTTCCTTCGCGCCACCGACGAAGCGATCCAGATTCGTGCGCACCGTGACCCGAGCGCGCACCTTCACCTGAATACCGTCCTTCGCCACACCATCGATCGTGGTGCGACCGCCTTCGGGATTCGGGCAGTCGATCACCTTCGGGTCGACCGAGGTGCGCACGGCTTCGACCACGCTCTTGCCGGAACCCTTGGTCGCGAGATCGATCGCACAGGCACGGTCCCAGTTGAGCTCGATGCCGGCCTTCATGGCGGCGATGAGCGCCTGCACCGTCGGGATGACGTTACCGCCCGCCTGGTAATGCGAGGCGATCTGGTCGGCCGAGAGTTCGATGCCGGCGCGCACCGCGGTAATGCGGGCGTCGACGATCAGGCCGTAAGGGATGCGAGCGAACTTCAGCGCCACCAGTTTGAAGATCGAAACCGGGGCGCCGTTGAAGAGCGCCTTAACCCAGGCGCCGATGAGGCTGAAAGTGATTGCGATGATGATCAGCGCCGGAACGGCAATGATCGCCAGGATGATGAATTCCTTGTTCATAAAGCTTCAGTGGTAGGGGTTACGATGAGTCGAAAATTATCCACGCCGACAACGCGCACGCCGGCGCCTTCTTCGAGTTGCCCACGTTGGCAATGGGCCTCGTAGCGCTTGCCGTCCACGACCACGTAGCCGGAGGGACTCAGCATGGTGACGGCCTTACCCTCGCGCCCAACAACCTGTTCCGTCTCCGCCAGCTTCGGCTGGGACCGCCCCTCCACCGTGGTCGCCATTGAGAGCTTCTTGATGAAGCCGGTCTTCGGCAGGTAGACAAATTCCCAATACAGCACGATCACACCGATCACCGCCGCGATGCTGGTCGCAATGAGCCCGCCTTCGGTGCCGAACTCGGAAAACGACAACCCTGATCCCGCGATCAAAAACAATCCGCCGATGATACCGAGGATACCGCCCGGAGCGACGACCTCGATCACCAGCAAGAGAATGCCAATGGCAAAGCAGAGCGCGACCGCCGTCATGACTGCGCCTCCTCTTTCTCCACCACGAGACCGAAGCTGTTACGAGAAATCACCACCACCGCTTCCCCCTCATCAAGGTTTCCCACCGCGACCTTCGCTTCATAAAGCTGCCCATCCACCTCCACCTTGCCACTCGGGAACAGATCGGTCGCCGCGATCCCACGCGCACCAATGAGCGGGTCGGCCGCCTCCATCGCCCCCGCGCCACCGAAAGGCATCAACGTGCCCTGCGCCGAAATCGTGGACGCACCGCCCACCGCCAATTTAGTGAAGATCCAACCGTGCGGCAGGTAGCGCCAAATCAACACCGCTCCCACCACCGTGACGACAAGCGAGATCAGCAAATTCGTCAGCGGCTCCACAAACACGTCGCCCGAGAACGAGATCGGCTCATCCGGCCAGATATCGGCCATCGACCACACCAGCGAACCTAGCATCGCAATCACGCCCGCCAGGGCAAAAAACACCGTGCCCGGCAGGAACAACAGTTCGACCAAGACCAACACCGCACCCAACACAAAGAAGAGCGCCGGTTCGTGCCCCGAAAGGCCCGCCACGTAGTGGCCGAAAAACACGATCGCCAGCAGCGTCCCGCCCGCGATGCCGAACACCCCGAAACCCGGCGTTTTGAATTCGATGAAAACGCCCAACAACCCGAGCCCCATCAACAGCGGCGAGATGGCGTTGAGCCAGGCCGCGAGTTCCTCCGACCACGTGGTCTCCAACGAATAAACCGAATAGGTGCGTTCACCGAAGCGCTGCTCCAACAACGCCTCGATCGACTCCGCCGTGCCGGCCGACAACAAAGGCTGCGCCGGCTCGCCGTAGGTTTCGGCCGATTCCGAGGCCGTGAGCGACAGCAGCTCACCCTTCCCCTTCAACACCTCTTCGCCGATCTTCAGTTCGTAGTCCGCATCGATCATCGCGGAGATCACTTCCCCGCGATAGGGGTGCCCTTCCGAAATCGCCCGAATGCGCGCCCGCAGGTAGCTCACGATCTTCTGCTTCATCGTTTCATCGATGTCGGCCCCACCGGAACTCACCGGTGCCGCCGCGCCGATCACCCCATCCGGGGCAAAATAAATATCATCGGTCATCGCCGAGATGAAGGCCCCCGCCGAGATCGCCTCGTTGTTCACATAGGTCGCCGTGTCACCCTTGAAGCGATCCAAGGCCTCCATGATCTCGAAGGTCGTGCCCAGGCTTCCACCCGGCGTCTTCATGTCGAGCACCACGAGGTCGGCGTCCATCTCGATCGCCTCCTTCAAGCCGCGGCGGATCACGTAGAGAATCGGATTCGCGATCTGGTCGCGCACCGGAATCACCACCACCTTGGCCGGCAGGCCGTTCTCCGCCACCTCCGCCGCCTGCTCCGTCATCGCCGCCGGACTCGGCACCGCTTCCTGACCGCGAAGCCAAATCACGGCGCCCGCAAAAATCGCGCAAAGCCAAATCAGGAGGCGGGTGAACTTGGGGGCGGGCATGGCTAACTCGCCAAAACTGGGCGACCTGCGCAACAACCGCAAGCGTCCGGACCCACTTCCGCCTTACAAAGCCGGACCAAAATTCGAGCCCCTCCGTGACACGGGCGCCTTTTTGCGCTTCGCTTCCCCCCTCCCGTCCTCCGACCACCCATGCAGTCTGTTCCCTATCTTGGTCACACCATTCGCCGCTGGCAGCTCGGCGATTCCGTTTTCCTTGCCTGGCCCGAACGCGGCGCCCGGCTCATGCACTGGCACCATGAGCGCGCCGACGGCTCCCTGCGCGATATCCTGCACTGGCCCGAGCTCACCGAGGCCGATCTCGCCGCCACCCCCGTGCACAAGCTCCGGGGCGGCAACCCGATCCTCTTTCCCTTCAACGCGCGCGTGTTCGACGAGGGGGAAATCCACTTTTGGAAAGACCCGCAGGGCGTGCGTCGCGCGATGCCCATGCACGGCATCGCCCGCCAGGGCACCTTCCAACTCGAGAGCATCAACGAACGCGGTTTCACCGCCGTGCTCCAGCCCACCGAAGCCGACGCCCACATCTACCCGTTCGATTACACCTTCAGCGTCACCTACCGCTTCCACCGCCGCCGTTTCACCGTCGAGTTTGCCCTCGAGAACCTCGGCGAGGAACGCATCCCGTGGAGCGCCGGCCACCACTTCTATTTCACCGCGCCTTGGACCGACCACCAGACGCGCGACGACTACATGATCGAACTCCCCGCCGGCGACACCGCCCGCCAGTCCGCCATCGGTGGACTCGTGCCCGGGCCGGATCTCCCCCGCCGCTGCCCCCTTTCCGCCCCCGACCTCGTCGACACGATTCACCTCGAGCTCGCCGCCAACACCATGCGCTTCGGCCCGGCCGACGGCTCCGAGTTCATCGCCATCACCCACGGCACCCAGAACCCGCCGCCACCCGACGCCACCTTCGTCACTTGGACCGCCGCCCCCGACGCCCCCTACTACTGCGTCGAGCCTTGGATGGGCCCGCCCAACGCCCCCGGCCACGGTCGCGGCCTGCACTGGGTCGCCCCCGGCACCACCGGTCGCTTCGCCGTCGAAGTGGCCATCGGCTGACCTCCCCCGCCTGATTTCTTTCTTTTACAGACGGAAACAAAGGGAGCAAAGAAGACGTCCCTCCGAGACTTCGTTCCCTTCGTTCCCTCTTGTAACAACACTCGTTAGCGTGGCTCCCTCACCTGAACTTCTCGCCATCCTCGACGGTATCGGCGGCATGGAGATGATCGTCATCTTCGCGCTGTCCCTCATGCTCTTCGGCGGCAAGAAACTGCCCGAGGTCGCCCGCGGACTCGGCAAGGCTGTGCGTGAATTCAAACGTGCAGCCTCCGGCGTGGAAAACGAGATTCGCCGCGCCATCGACATGGAGTCGCCGCCGCCGACCTCCTCGCGGCCCAAAGCCCCCGTCGCCCCGCCTCGCAAACACCCGCCCATCACCGACCCTTCGCAAACGCCCGAGCCTCAGCCCGCCTCGCACACCGTGCCCCACGACACCAGCGAAGCCGACGAACCCGACCTCGCCGCCGACGCTGAAGCCAAGACTGAACCGGAATCGGCGCCAAAAAAGCCAGGCGCCGAGTCCTGAGCAATGTCCGCCCCCACCGGTAGCGAAGACGAACCCGTCGAGCTCCCCATCACCGGTGAACTCGATTTGCACACCTTTCGCCCCGCCGACCTCGGGGCCTTGATCCCCGCCTATTTGGAAGCGGCCCAAGCCAAGGGCCTGCGTGAGGTGCGCATCATTCACGGCAAAGGCACCGGCACCCTGCGCACCACCGTGCACACCCTGCTCGACCGCCGCCCCGACCTCGTTGCCAGCTACCGCCTCGGCAACGAAACCTCCGGCAGCTGGGGCGCGACCCTGGTGACGCTCCATTCGCACTGAAAGCCCCCCCCGAGGTGGCCGCCCACGTGAGCGCGTGGCGCGGCGCCGGCGTGGAAAAATCTATTTCGATTTCTGCAACCTTCCGCGGAGCTCCCGGGTGATAGAGGCGTGAACATCAACCAGACCTCCAAACTCTCCTCCCTCATGAAAGCCACCGCCTTCCTCCTCATCACCGCCCTCGCGGCTCCCGCCGCCCTCGCGTTTGGCGCCAGCGCCGCGCTGGTTTCCACCGCCGCCACCGGCATCGCGCTGTCCTCCATCGCCCTCGGCGACTACGGCAAGACGACCTGCTCCTACGATCGCGTTGCCACCAAGCGCGCCGAACGCCATCCCCTCGCCGCGTAAGGTATGTATCAGAAAATTCCCTACGCCACTTGAGCAACCCGCGTCCGACCCGACGCGGGTTTTTTATGCCCCTCCCGCCTCGATTATCCGCGCCGTCTGGCCGTTCATCCCTGTCCAGAAACCGTCGCGCCAAATTTTCCGGCGAATTCTGCAACTCCCCCCCAACTTCCGGGGTAATCCAACACGTGAACCACTTGAAACCCACCACCTCTACCACATCGAAAATGAAAACCACCGCCTACCTCCTCATTGCTGCCATGGTGGCACCCGCCGCCCTCGCACTCGGCGTCAGTGCCGCTGTGACCGCCACCGCCGCCACCGGCATTGCCTTGTCCTCCATCGCCCTCGGCGACTACGGCAAGACCACCTGCGGCTACGCCAAAACGCGCCGCGCCGAACGCCACCCGCTCGCCGCGTAAGCCATGTGTCCGGCCAACCCCCTCCCCTAAGCAGCCGCGTCCCAACCGACGCGGCTCTTTTTTGCCCGCTAAAAACTCACGTTGGCCGCGAGGTGGAGGCGGGTGTTGTCGCCCGTGTCGCTGCTGCCACTGTCCCGCAACTGCCAGCCGTAGGCCGCCCGCAGATTGGCGTGCCCGGTGAACTGGTAGGTCAGCCCCACTCCGACGCTGTGCAGGTTGAAGGCACGCTCACCCGGCAGGCGATCGACGTTCCACACCCGGGCGTAGTCGTGAAACAGATACGGGGTCAGCGCATCGCGCAGGTCGGCTTTCAGCAGCACGCGCGCCGGATGCAACGTGGGCAGGCGCAGTTCCTGGCTGAAGAACAGGCCGTTGTCCCCCACCACTTCGCCTTGCTCGTAACCGCGCACCGATCCACTGCCGCCGGCGGAGTATTGTTCGCTGCCGAGGAGGTTGTTGGTCGCGACCTGAAACTCCCCTCGCATCGTCCAGCTCGCCCCGGGGAGGAACGCCGCGAGCGAGGTCTCCCGAAACACATCGACGCTGGCGTAGGCGTAGCGCGCCGTGGCTCCGGCCCGGGAACCGTCAAAGGCCGCGTCGCGGTTGCGGTCCGTCAGGCCGCCCGGCGAAGCGGTGAGTTTGAGCCCCCAGGAGGTCGCCCCCCAGTCATCGCTGAGCGTGCCCCGATACTCGGCGCGCACCTGGGAGACGTGGGTGAGGTTATCGGAGATCGGGATGACAAAGGGCGGCAGCGCGAACTCGAGGTTGTTGTCGCTCACTTTGAAATCGGCGCCGAACTGCAGGCCGTGGGTGTAGCGGGAACCGAGATCCGGTAGCGGTTGGTCCAGCGTGATCCCCGCCTGCCAACTCAAACCTTCCTGTGAAAAGCCGCCGTTGGGCACGCTCTCGATTTCCGAGTAGGACCCGAATACCGTGAGACTGCGATTGCCCGGCAGATCGGCGGTGAGGTTGCCGGAAAGCGATCGCGAGTGCTCAGCCTCCAGATCACTGCTCCATTGCAGGGTGCCGACGTAACCGAGCCCCAGCACGTTGCCCCAGGTCACCCCGGCGGAGAGCCGATCCTCCGTCGTGGTCTGCGTGCCGGTGTTGTTGTAACCGCCAAAGACCCGCCAAGGGAAGCGGTCCTGCACCTGAATGATCACGTCGGTCGTGCCGGGCTCCGCGCCCGCTTCCACGCGGGTGGCGACGTTGCGGAAGCTGTTGCGATTCAGCCGATCCACGCCCGCGCGCAGCGCCGCCGCATCGACCCCCGCGCCGGGAGGAAGATCCAGGCGACTCAGGTAACTCGCCTCCGGAAAGTGGCGGTTGCCCTCCACCCGCACCTGCCCGAGCGAGCTCTCCATCACCACGTAGCTCACCACCCCGTCGGTCACATCCTGCGGCGGCGCGTAGACCACCGAGAACGGATGCCCCTGCAGCGTCAGCATGCCCCTCACGATGACGCGCAGGCGTTCCATCGATTCCCGGGAAGCCGGCTGCCCGAGCACCGCCTCGGCCACGCCGGACAGGTCGGCTTCGCTCAACAGGGTCACGCCATCCAGTTGGATTCCGACGTCGCCGCCGGGGTCGTCGACTCCGACCTGCGCGGGATCCGCCACCAGCCGCACGCCACGCAGCGCGGGCAGGATGACGGTTTCAGACGGACGGGCCGACACCCGCATCTCCGGCGGAATCTCCGTATCCGTGGTCTGGGCACGACCGGCGATCAATCCGCCGGACAGTGCGAGGATGAAAAACAGAGGGCAAAGGCAGGCAGCAGACATCGTGGCGAAACGGGACAGGTGAAAAGGAACAGGGTGGACGGGTGGTGCAGGAATCATCTCAGCCCTCCCCTCCGATCGGACCGACCAGCATGCTGGTCATCGCATCCATCAGGAACTGCTTCTCGATCATCGCCTGCATGTCGCCCGGGGCCGGATCGTAGTCTTCGGCGGAGATGTCCGGGAGCGGCGAAAAATCGATGTCGCCAAACTCACGCGGCTGCCCCACGTCGCTCACCAGGTTCTCGAAGATGATGCGCTGCTCGTCCTCCTGGAAGACCTGAAAGGCGCGCTCCGTGGAACCCATGATGAACGCCGCCAGAACCATTGGCCCGTAAGCGAGACGGCCCGCGCCGGCGGAGGCCGTGCGCACATAGGGGAAGATCGATTTGGCGATATTCACGGCCGCCTGAGTGTTGGCGACTGCCGCAACGCCACCGGCTGCCACGGCGCCCCCAGTCGCTCCGCCAATCGCACCGCTCAGCACATCGTAGTTGGCGAGTTTGGCATCGAGTGCGTCGAGCCGGGCTTCGCCCAGGATATCGAGGTAGGGCACGTTGGTGCCAAACAGGCTCTGAAGACCACCCGCGTAGACGGCGCTGCTTTCGGCCGAAGGGTCCTCCAGGACTTCACGCAAGTCCTCGCGCTGGGTCTGCAGCTGCAGCAACTCTTCCCGGAAGCCGGCGATCTGGTCGTCGATGAAGGCACGGTCGCTGCCCTCGCGCGCAGCGATCCACTGATCGAGGAGCGCCAGGGTGTCGGCGGTCTCCCGCGAATCACCTGCCCGCGCGAGGATGTCGTTGAGCAAGGTCGTCTCGGTCTCGCTGAGCGAGCTGCCTTCGAAATCGAGGAAACCCTGCGCTGCGCTGGCGAGACGCGTTTTGATGGTCTCCACCTCATCGAGCAGACTGTAATAAAGTCCGCCGGCGACGTTGTTGCGCCGGAAGGCCTCGAGGCGCGAGATCAGCAGATTGCCGGTCTTGTCGCGCTCCTCGGCAAATTTCTGCGCGACCGCTTGCGCGAGCAGGTTCTGCGCGCCGGTGCGTTCATTCACCGGCAGGGCCTGCACCTTGGCCAGATAACCCGTCATGGCACCACCGAGGGCGGCCCGCTTCTCGGGGTTGGTGGCGAGATCGGCCATCCACGTGCGGATGCGGGCAGCGTCAAACGGCGGGCTCACGTCTTCGTCGCCGAAGATCGCGTAGTAGAGGCTGCCTTCTTCACGGTCCTCACCGAAGGTGGCGGTGAGGTGATCCAGGATCATGTCGAAGGTCATCTCCGGCTGATCGCCAAAGAGCAGACCGATGTCGTTGGCGTAGTCGGAGATCGAACGCACCTCCACGCTCGCGTCGGACGCCACGGCGTCCTGCGCCTGCCTGATCGTCTCCTCCACCGCCGTGCGGTTGCGCACGGTGATCACCCCGTTGGTGACGGCGGTCACCACGTAGTTGCGATTGGTGCCGAGGTGACCACCGCCCACGCCGATGGAGCGCGTGACCCGGGTCTCGTCGGTGCCGATGCTGGTCACCGGAATGAACACCACCTCGTCGCCGATCGCGATCGTGCCGGGATCGGACGCGCCGATCTCGATCTCGTTCACCGTCACCTCGGTCGTCTCACCGCCGATGACGACCGGGATGAACCCGACCTGCTCGCTGGTGCTGCCATCCCCTTCATCGCGGCCGATACTCCGACCGGTGCCCGGGTCGGACGATCCGGCCACACCGCCCACAAACGCGCGCAGATCGGGCACGACGTAGTTGTTGAGATCCACCGGCACGCCCACCTGGGCCGGCGCGGGATCGTCGCTCACGACGTAGTCGAGGTTGGGGAACTGTTCGGCGGCGGTTTCGCCGTTGGCGAAGTTGGTGCCCGTGACCGTGAAATTGACCTCGCTGAAATCGATGACCGACGAAGGATCGGTGCCGGGCGAGACCGCCAGCTCGGCGTCGCTCACCGTGAGTGTGACCGGCCGCGGGAAGATCGACAGCACGCCGGGCGTGAAGGCTTCCAGCGCGTAGAGGTCGCTGGCGAACGACGACCACAACATGGAGATGAGGTAGTGGCCGGCATCACTGAAGACATCGGTCGGCACCGTGGTGCGCAGGTCCAGCACGCTGGCGGGATCGACGAAGTCGGGCAGGCCCATGCCGCCGAAGGTGGCGGTGAAGTTCGGGTTGGCGTCGCCGTAGTAGCGGGCCACGTTGCCGACGGTGATCGTGAGCGGGCGCTTGAGAATGGCGAGATTGCCGAAACCGAGCGTGCCGATCGTGTAGTTGGGATTAATGATCTCGGCCTCGATCGTGTAGTTGCCCGGCGCCGTCGTGCGGTCCGGCGCGTTGAACCGCACCACGTCGTCGAGCGCGTTGAGATCGGTCGGCAGGTTGGTGTCGCCGACGAGCGAGAACGCCGGGTTGCCTTCGCCGTAGTAGCGCTCGACCGGTGCGATCTCGATGTTGAGCGGACGCGGCGCGACGGTGAGCGCGGCCGAGGTCTCCGCGAGGGTGTAGTTGTTGGAACGCAGCGTGAAGGTCGACGCCGCGGAGATATCGTAGGTGCCGACATCCCGCCCCCGGGCGAGGTCCGTCGTCGTGGCAAAACCGAGGATATCGCTGGCGACATCGCCATTGGCGAAGTTGCCGGTCAGCGTGAAGGCGGAGCCCGCAGGATTGTCATCACCAAAGAAACGCGTCGCCTGAGCGGCCACCGTGAGCGGGCGCGGCAGCACCAGGAGCGTGCCGGTAAAATCGGTGAGCGTGTAGTTGGGATCGAGCAGCGTGCCAGCGAAGGCATACGTGCCGACGTCGCTGCGGATGTCGGAAGGATCATCGATCTGGATGAGCCCCTCGCGGTCGGCGGCGAACTTCAGACCGTCGACCGTGAAGTCGGGCGTGCCGACCAACTGGTCCCCGTAAAGGCGGCTGGTCTGGTCCACCTGCACGGCGATGGGCGCCGGGGTGACCTTGAGCGTGCCGCCGCTGACCGTGATGTCGTAGTTGGGGCTGCTGGCGGTGGCGTCGTAGAGGTAGTTGCCCACATCGCTGGTGCGCGTCGCGTCGGTCACGATCTGCAGACCGATCGTCTCAAAGGTGTCACCCAATTTGAAGCCGGTCGCGATGGAGGCCGACGGCATGGGGTTGGCCTCTCCGTATTCACGGGAAACGTTGCCCAACTCGAGCAGCAACGGCGCGGGGTCGACGATGAGCCGGCCCGGCACGTAGGTGATGGCGTAGTTGGCGTTGGCATCGGAGCTCACCTGAATCCCGTAGCCGCCCTCGATCACGTTGGAGGACGCTGTCGCGACCGTGGAAAGGTTGAGCCCGGTGATGTCCGCCGCCGTGTCAAAGGAGGCGAGGCCGTCGAAGGTGGCGGTCAGCGTCGGATTCGCTTCGCCATATTCGCGCCGCAGCGTGTCGGCCGTGATGGTGAGCGGGCGGGCGAGGATGTTGAGCGTGCCCGTGCCGAAGGTGAGGTCGTAGTTGAGCGCGGAGGCGGAGAGGATCGACACGGCGTGGCTGCCGACATCGGCCGCAATACCGGGAGCGGAAAACGTCAGCCCTTGGATGACAGCGGTGGTGTCGCCGTTGACGAGTCCGGTGGCACTGAGCGTGAAGACCGGGTTGGCGTCGCCGTAGCGGCGCGAAGAGAGTTCCGGCGCGATGAAGAGCGGGGCGCGGTTTACCGTCAGCGTGCCCGGCACGAAGCTCACCTGGTAGTTGGCGCTGAGCGCCGAGCCCGCGCCGTTGATGGCGTAGGTGCCGGCGTTGCTGGTGACGGTCGCGGTGGTGGTCAGGCTCAGCTCGCCGAGGGCGTCGGTGAGCGTATCCGAAAGTTTGAGACCGGAGTTGGTGGCGGTGAAGGTCGGGTTGGCCGCGCCGTAAAGGCGGGCGGCATCGGCCACCGTGATAGTGAGCGTCGCCGGATTGACCGTGAGGGTGCCGGGCACGTAGGTCACCGAGTAGTTGGCATCCGTGATGCCGCCCGCGGTGATGCTGTAAGTGCCGGCCGCCGAGCCGGTGGTCGCCGTGGTGCTGAGGCTCAGGCCGGTGGTGTCGAGCAGGCTGAGGTTGGTGTGGCCGGTCGGGTTGGTGCCGGACAAGGTGTAGGAAAACGTGGGATTGGCGTCGCCGTAGCTGCGGGACCGGTCGCCCACCAGGATGCTCACCGGGCGCGGTGTCACGGTGAAGGTCGCCGGCACAAAGGTGACCGTATAGTTGCCCGCCAGACCCGTGGTGGTCGCCCAGGCCGGAGTGATCGAATAGGTGCCAACGTCGGACAACTGGAGAGCCGGCGTGGTCACGGCCAGCGTGCCGACATCGGCCAACGACTGATCGAGCACGAGCCCGTCGACGCTGGCTGAAAAGGTCGGATTGAGGTCGGCAAAGACCTTGCTGGCGTCCTGGGCGGTGATGGTGAGCGGCGCGGGGTTGACCGTGAGCGTGCCGGGCGTCGTCGTGATGGCGTAGTTGGGGTTGGAGCCTACCGTCGGTGTGATCGCGTAGGTGCCGACGCCGGAGTCGACGACCGCCGTGGTCGTGTAGCCCAGCCCGACGATGTCGCCCGCGGTGTGGAACGAGGCGAGGCCGGTGAGGGTGCCGCTGAAGGTCGGGTTGTCCGCTCCGTAAAGCCGCGACGCATCAGCCGCGACGATGGTCAGGAGGCGTGGATCGACGGTGAGGGTGCCGTTGATGAGGTTAAAACTGACCCCGTCGAGCGTATCCACCGTGGGCACGATCGCGTAGGTGCCGATACCTGAAGTGGGCGTCGCGGTGCTGCTGTAGCTGAGGCCGGTGATCAGTCCGAGATCGAAGCCGGTCGGCGCACTGACGGTGCCGGTGAAGGTCGGGTTGGCGTCGCCGAAGTAGCGCGTGAAATCGTCGGCGCGAATCGTCACCGTCGATGCGCCGATGGTCAGCTGGCCGTTGACGAAGTTGATGTCGTAGTTGGCGTTGCTGGCGCCGGACGCCACGATGGCGTAGGTGCCGTCGGGGGAACTGGCGGTCGCGGTGGTGCTCAGGGAAAGCCCGGTGATGTCGGCCGTCGTGTCCCCGTTGACCAGCCCGGTGAAGGTGGCGGTGAGCGTGGGGTTTTCGGTGCCGAAACTGCGGCTCTTGTCGTCGGCGCGGATGGTAAGCGGCGCGGGGTTGATCGTCAGGGTGCCGGGCGCAAACGCGATCTGGTAGTCGTAGTCGGAGGCGACCACGGTGCCGGCCGCGATGCTGATGGCGGCGCTGCCCACATTGTCGCTGGCGGTGGCGGTGGTGCTGAGCACGGGCGCACCGCTGAACGCCTGCGCGGCGGTATCCCCTCCGACCAGGCCGCTGACCGAAAAGGTCAGCGACGGGTTGGCCGCCCCATAGAGACGGCTGAGGTCGTTGGCGGTGAGCGTCAGCGTCGGCGCCAGACTGTAAAGGATGCGATCGCCGGTCTGGCTGATGGTGCCAGGCGCGTTGGCGGCGAGGGTCTTGTTGTAGACGGGGTTGAAGGCCAAGCCACCCAGCGACGAATCGGTCGGGTTGTTCGCATAAACGAGGGTGCGGCCCTCGTCGGTATGGGCAAAGGCCCCGGAGCCCGCTTGGTTGATGAAGGCCCCACCGGTCGATCCAACGACGATGTCGGTGTCGAACGTCTTGAGCACGGTGCCGCTGGCGAGAGTGAGGTCCCCGGCGGTGGTGATCCGCAGGTCCCGGTTGGCCGAGGTGACCTTGATCTGACCGTTGATTGTCAGGTCGCCGGAACCATCGGCAATGTGGACCGCGCCGGCGATGCCGGCAGGGGTCGCATCGGAGGTGGTGATCGTGCCGATGGCGTTGGCGGCATTGGCGATGGTCACGCCGCCCCCGACCCCTCCCGCGTTCAACGCAAGGTCGAGCGTAGTCGTTTTCAGGATACCGTCGAAGGCCACGCTCCCGGTGACCCGTGACTCGTCGCCCGGCGGGGGCAGGTTGCCCGCCCCGGCCGGCGCCGCATCACTGTTCTGACGAATCGTCACGGTGTCGGCCGTGACCGTGGCGGCGGAGGCGACACTGAGCTCGCCTTTGCTGAGGACAAAATCTCCGCCGACCCCCAGCTCAAAGCTGACGCCGCTGCCCGTGCCGCCGGTGAGGTCGGCGTTCACGTTGATGCTGTCACCCGATTTGAGGGTGAGCGTGCTGCCCGAGGTCCAGGTCACGGGGTCGTTGACCGTGATGTCCCCAAACTGCGTCGCCCCGTTGCCGTAGCCGGTGGAGGTGTCGATGGTGACATTGGCGGTGGCGAGGTTGGCGGCGAGCACTGCGGTGTTGAACACGCCGTTGGCCTGGTCGTCGGTCGCCGTGCTGATGATCGCTTCGTCAGGGTCGAGCCAGAGCATGCCCGTGGAGCCCGCCGCGGCGGTGAGATCGGCCAGACCGTGGTAGTTGAGAATCCGTTTTCCGGATACCTCGGCAAAGGCTCCATCGCCGCCCTGACTTCCCGCGCGACCGTCGATGGTGCCGGCAAAATCGGTCTGTTGGTCGGCCCAAACGATGGCCCGGCCCGCGTCGGCTGCGCTGTCGGCCGCGGCGGAGACATCGATGCTCGCGCCGGCCGTGACCGTGGTGCGGGCGGCGTTGGCAACCGCAGCGTTTTGCCCGCGGAAATCGCCACCGATCAACACCTCGCCACCGCTGCCGTCGGCGTTGCGGGCGGCGATCGTGCCGGCGTGGCGGAGCTCGCCGCCGTCGGCGGTGAGCAGCACCCGACCGTCCCGATGCTCCACGCCGGTGGCGCGGATGACGCCGGTCTGATTGATCGCCAACTCGTAGAGGTTGCCGCCGGCGGCCTGCAACTCGGCCTGGGCCGCGGCGATGACGCCGTCGTTTTCGATCCCGACGGCGGCGGTTGCCGAGGGCAACGTGGCCTTCACCAGCAAGCGCTGATCGCCCTCCGGATTGAGCACAACTTCACGTCCGGCCGCCAGACCGGCCACCCCTTGCGCCGCCTCAATCTCGCCCGCGTTGCGCACAGAGTAGGCGATAAGAAAGACATCGCCGTTTTGCGCGGTGACCTTGCCGAGATTGAGCACGCCCGCCGTCGATTCACCGGCAAAGCGCAGGTCTCCGCCGTCCAGAAAATCCTGATCGGCCACATCGAGCGCGGAGGCGACAAACTCCATGGCGTTGATCGAGGCGTCTTTCCCCACGACCACACCATTGGGGTTGATCAGGTAAACGCGCCCCGAGGCGTTCAACTGCCCGAGCAGCTCCGAGGGATTGGCGCCCAGCACACGGTTGAGCAGGGCGGCCTGCGCGCTGTCCTGCGTGATGTTCACCACCTCGCCCGCCGCGATGGAAAAATCCGCCCAGTTCACGATGGCGGCGGCCCCCGACTGATGAATATCGAGCGCACCGGCACCATTGGCGAAGCTCACGTCCCCGGCCACCACTTGGGCGCCTTCGGGCAGTGCCAAGGCATGCGGCGGTAGCACGGCCACCGGGGCCAATGCACAGATCATCAGCACCTGCCGAAAAAGCGAGAGGGGGCTCCGCCGCAGGCTGCAACGGCACGGAATTCGCGCGACGGATCCTGCTCCACGGACGGTGGCAGGCGACAAAGTGATAGGGCAGTCGGCATTCGGCTGGCTCATGCGACGCAGACTATCGCAAGGTCCTCCGGCGAAAATATACCCCCATGGGAGTATGTCGCCCGCCCGCCCTTTCATGAGATATTGCCACGCAACGTGTTAATAACCCTTCCGCAGCTTCAACGATTTTGGTTCGGGGTTCTCACGCTGGTCCTCGGCGCTGGGCAGCTCACGGCCCAATCCGCGCCGCAGCCGGATCGCGAGCGCGGCTTGCCGATGCTGCGCACCTTCGGGGTCCGCGACTACGAGGGGCACAATCAGAACTGGTGCGCCGTCCAGGATCGCGCCGGCATCCTTTATGTGGGCAACAAGGACCTCGTGCTCACCTACGACGGACAGGAGTGGGGACGCATTCCGGTCCCGGGCCTGTTCATTCGCGGACTCGCGGTCGACGCCGACGACCGCATCTGGGTCGCGGGCGTCGGCGAGTTCGGCTATCTGGAGCGCAATGCGGTCGGCGGCCGCGATTTCGTTTCCCTCACCCGCCATCTCCCGACCGAGGATCGCCAGACCCTCGACATCCAGCAGTGCGTCGCCCTCCCCCACGGCATCTACTTCAGCAGCATCAAAGGCCTCCTGCGCTGGCACGACGGCCAGCTCTCGCTCATCAACCCCGGGCGCCGCACGCACCTTTCGGTGATCGACGACGTGCTGTGGCTCCACTTTCGCCGCGAGCCCCTGCGCACCTTCGACGGCACCACTCTGCGTGACGTCTCCACCGCGGCTCCCATCATCGAAGATTGGGTGCTGAAAGTGGTCCCGCTCGCCACCGACGCCCAACTCATCGTCACTGAGCGCCGCGGCCTCCACGTGCTCCGCGGCTCGACCCTGCAACCTTGGCCCAACGAGCTGGCCGAAACGCTGAGCCGGTTGCGCGTCAACGCCGTCCAACGCCTCGCCGGCGGCACCCTCGCCATCGGCACCGACGAAGCCGGCGTGTTCCTGCTCGACCCCGCGGGCCGGGTGCAACACCACCTGCACACCGAAAACGGCGCGTTGTTCTCCAACACGGTGCTCGGTCTGCAAACCGACGACACCGACAGCCTGTGGATCACGGCCAACAACGGCCTCGCCCAGGTTCAATGGCCCGCCACCTTCACGCGTTTCGGCCCGGCCGACGGCCTGCCGCGAGCCGGCATTCGCGCCGCCCTGCGGCACCAGGGCCGCCTCTATGTGACCACCAACGCCGGGGTCTACGCCCTGCGGCCCGCCCGCATCGACGAGGCCGGATTCCACGGCGCGCGCTTCGACCCCATTCCCGACACGCGTGGCACCTTCTGGGGCATCGCCTCGGCGGGCGACGAGCTTCTGCTCGCGGGCAACGGCCTGCACATCGTCGACCCCGGCACGGAGCCGCGGGTGATCGCCACCCTGGAGCCCCGGACCTTCTTCACCACCCTGCATGTCTCCTCCCGCAACCCCGCCGTCGTTTGGGTGGGCGCCGAGGAGGAACTGCGCATGTATCGCCGCACCGACCAGGGCTGGACGCGGCAGCTCGTGCATGAGGTCGGCGGCACGGAGGTCCGCACCATCGTCGAGGACGCCGACGGCGCGCTGTGGTTGGCGCTCAGCGGGCGAGGCTTCGCCCGCGTGAGCGGGGCGGTGCACGACGAGACCGTCACCGCCGAACAGCTCACGGTCGACCTGTTCCCGGGCGGTCACGGCCTGCCCTCCGATCTGATCACCGGTCTGCCGCAGGTGACCGCGGCCGACGGGCAGGTTCGCTTCCTCGACCAAAACCGTATCTATTCTTTCGATACCGCGGAGCAGCGTTTCGTGCCCGCCCGCGATCCCCTGGCCGAACTGGGACTCACCCACGGCGCCCTCCGCACCATCCAGCTGGGCAACGACGGCCAACTCTGGATCCGCACCACTCAGCAGGGTCCGGCCGCCGGACCTTGGGACGGCCGCGTCTACCGTCGGCTGTCGCCGGACGACCAATGGCACGCCCTGCCCTTCACCATCGCTCGCACCATCGCGGAGAACCCGATGCTCTTCACCGAACGGATCGGCGACCAGGACATCGTTTGGCTCGGCGGCAGCGACGGCTTGGTGCGCGCCGAGATCCCCGCCGCCTACGTCCGTCCCCTCGACTATGCGCTCCACGTCCAACGCATCGAGGACAACCACGGCCGCGCCCTGCCCATCACCCCGGGGACGCCGCTTGCGCTCACCCCCGACCAGACCCGGCTCACCTTCGTCTTCGGCACCAATCGCCTCGACGACGCCGACCTGCGCTTTCAAACCCGCCTCGACCAAAATGATCCGGACGGCTGGTCGCCCTGGACGCCGAACCGCAGTCTCACGCTCAACTACCTGCCGTCCGGGGAACACACGCTCTCGATCCGCGCCCGGGACCACGACGGCCGCCTCAGTGCGCCACTCGATTTCCCCTTCGTGGTGCCGCTGCGTTGGTGGGAAACGCCAGGGGCGCGGCTGCTCGCGCTCGGCCTGCTGGGCGCGATGTTCTATCTCGTCGCCCACCTGCGCGCCCGCCGCAGCGAACGCCGCAACACCGAGCTCGCCGCCCAGGTCGCCGCCCGCACCGAGGAGCTCCGCCTCAACCAAGCCGAACTCGAACAGGCCCGCGACGAGGCCGAGGCCGCCAATCGCGCCAAGAGCGTCTTTCTCGCCAGCATGAGCCACGAGCTGCGCACGCCCCTCAACGCCATCCTCGGCTACAGCCAACTCCTCCGCCATCGCCCGGACACCGCCGGCGAAATCAACCGCCAGCTCACCACCATCCAGCACAGTGGGGAACACCTCCTGCAGATGATCAACGAGGTGCTCGACCTCGCCAAGATCGAGGCCGGCCGCGTGGAGCTCAATCTCCAGCCCACCTCCCTGCCGCGCCTCCTCAGCCACCTCCAGGAGGTCTTCGCCCTGCGCGCCAGCCAGCGCCGTCTCGCCTTCAGCCTGCGCAGCGAAACCGCCCTGCCCGAGACCGTGGTGATCGACGAAGCCCGGCTGCGCCAAGTCCTCTACAACCTGCTCGGCAACGCGGTGAAATTCACCGCCACCGGTCGCGTCGAGCTCATCGTCGGGCTGCACGATGGCCACCTCCACTTCGCCGTCGAAGACACTGGACCCGGCATCGCACCCGCCGACCAAGCCCGCGTCTTCGACTTTTTCCAGCAAGCCGCCGGCCCACAGCTCGCCGCCCAGGGCGCCGGCCTCGGCCTTGCCATCAGCCAGCGCCTGGTCGGTCTCATGCAGGGCCGCATCACCCTGCAAAGCACGCTCGGCAAAGGCAGCCGCTTCGCCTTCGCCATTCCGGTGGAGGCGACCGATTCCCGACCGCCGTTTGCGGCCGAACGCGTCCTGCCCACCGGCTACACCGGTCCGCGACGGCGCGTGCTCATCGTCGATGACGAACCGGTCAACCGCGACGTCCTGCGCACCTTGCTGGCGCCGCTCGGCTTTGAGTTGGAAGAGGCCGACGACGGCGACACCGCCCTGCGGGCCATCACCGCCACTCCGCCGGACCTCGTGCTCATGGACCTGCGGCTGCGCAACCTCGACGGTCTCACCGCCACGCGGCGCCTACGCGCGGTGCCCTCCACCGCCGGCGTCCGCGTGATTGCCGTCTCCGCCAGCGTTTTTCCCGACGACCGCGACCAGGCGCTCGCCGCCGGCTGCAATGAGTTTGTCGCCAAACCCATCGACACCGCGCTGCTTTGCCGCGTCATCGGCGAACTGCTGCAGCTCACTTGGATCTGGCCCACCGCGCCCGCTCCGATCAGTTACGTGGAGGCCGACGCGCCCGTTCCCGCCACGCCCCTGCCTCCGCTGGCCGTGCTGCAGGAACTGTATCAACTCGCCGAGGACGGCGATCTGCTGGGCCTGCGCACCGCCCTCGCCACCGCCCGCGAAGCACAGCCCGCCGCCGCCGACTTCCTCACCGGCCTCGCCACCCTCGCCGCCGAAGCCCGCCTCGCCGAGCTGCGCCGTTGGTTGGACTCGGCCCTCGCCCGCCCATCCTCCGCCTCCGACTCATGAGTTCCCTGCTGATCGTCGACGACGTGCCCGCCAATCTCTCCGTGTTGATCGACACGGCGTCCGCCCACGGTCACCGCGTCTACCTGGCCGAGAACGGCGAACGCGCCCTCGCCCTCGCCCAGCGCGTGCGCCCCGACCTCATTCTGCTAGATGTCTGCATGCCCGGGCTGAGCGGCTTCGACACCTGCCGCCGCCTCAAGGCCGATGGCGCGCTCGCGGCGATCCCCGTCATCTTCCTCACCGCACTCGACGACCTGGTCGACAAGATCGAGGGCCTGGAGGCCGGAGCGGTCGACTACATCACCAAACCCCTGCAACCGGCCGAAGTCATGGCCCGCGTGCAGGTGCACCTGGAGCTGCGCCGGCTGCGCGACGAGCTGGCCGAACGCAACGCCACGCTGGAGACCGAGATCGCCCGCCGTATCGAAGCCGAGCGCGCCCTTCGCCAGTCCCTCGATCGCGCCGTGCTCGTTTCCACTACCGAGGGGCAGATCCTCTTCTGCACGCAACGCGCCGCCCAACTCCTCCGCGAATGTTTCGGGGTCGACGCCGAGGCGGAGTTGCCGCCGCCGTTGCGCTTTGTGCTGGAGCCCACCAGCGACCCGACCCCGACGGAGGTGACGGTGACGGGTGGCCGGCTGCGCGTGCGACGCATGGCCGAGGTTGGCGAGGCCGAGTGTATCACCCTGCTGCTGGAGGAAATCCTCACCACCGGCCCCGGCACCCTCGAGCGACTCGGCCTCACGCCGCGCGAAGCCGAGGTCCTTTACTGGATCGCCCAGGGAAAGACCAACCCCGAGGTCGCGATGATCCTGGCCAACACCACCGGCACGGTGAAGAAGCAGGTGCGCAGCATCCTGGAGAAGCTGGGCCTCGAGACCCGCGTGGCCGCAGCCTTGCTCGCCCAGGAACACTTGAGCCGGGCGAGCTGACCGCGTCGGGCCGCACTACTTCACCTCGTTCCAGAGGAACTGGAAGCCGAGCGCATTCATCCGGGCGCGCTGTTCGTTGTTGGCCGCGCCGCCGTGACCGCCCTCGATGTTTTCGTAGTAGAGCACGTCGTGACCGTGACTTTCCATCAGCGCCATCATCTTGCGGGCGTGACCGGGATGCACCCGGTCGTCGCGGGTCGAGGTCACAAAGAAGGTGCGCGGGTAGTCGACGCCGTCCTTCACATTCTGATACGGCGAATACTGGCTGATGTAGGCCCACTGTTCCGGAATATCCGGATCTCCGTATTCACCCATCCATGACGCGCCGGCCAGCAGCAGGTGGTAACGTTTCATGTCGAGCAAGGGCACCTGACAAAGCACCGCGCTGAACAGGTCAGGCCGCTGCGTGAGCATCACGCCCATGAGCAGGCCGCCGTTGGAACCACCCTGCGTGCCCAGATGCGCGCGCGAGGTCACACCCCGCGCGATCAGGTCTTCGGCCACAGCGGCAAAATCATCGAAGGCCCGCTGACGGTTTTCCTTCAAGGCCGCGCGATGCCAACGCGGACCGAATTCACCGCCGCCGCGTATGTTGGCGAGCACATACACCCCACCCTTTTCCAACCAGGCGGCGCCGACCGAGCCGCTGTAGAACGGGTCCATCGACACTTCGAAACCGCCGTAACCGTAGAGCAGCGTGGGATTGGTGCCCTCCAGTTTCAGGTCCTCCGGACCGATCTGAAAATAGGGAACGCGGGTGCCGTCCGCCGAAACCGCCTCGCGCTGTTCAATCGTCAATCCGGTGGCATCGAAGAAGGCCGGCATCGTCTTGAGCAAGGTTTTGCCGGGTTCACCGACGACAGCGTGGTAGAGCGTCGTGGGCGTGAGGAAATCCTCCACCGTCATGAAGTAGGCATCGCTCGCCTCGGCATCGATGCCGCGCAGGCTCACCTTGCCAAACTCCGGCGCGTCAAGCGGCGTGAGCGTCCAGCCCGCGTCGCCGTGGTGGGCCGCGTAGGGACGGCTGCGCACGTTATCCAGCACGCTGAGCAAGAGGTAGTTTTGGGTCGCGCTGAAAGCGTCCAAAGAGGTGCGCGCGCTCGGCTCAAACACCACCTGCAGCTCAGTTCCGCCCGCCATGAACGCGTCGAGTTTCGCCGTGAGCAGCGAACCGGCGAGGTAGGTCTTGCCGCCGAGCGTCCAGTCCTCGCGCGGTTGAAAGGTGATCCAGTCGGCGAACAAACCGATGGTCACGTCATCCGGCTTCGCCACCTCCACCCATTCACCGTGGCGCCACAAGTAGGCCTTATTGGTGTAGAAGCTCATCGCGCGCGTGAGCAGGTCGTAGTGATGCCCCCGGGTGACCACGTGCGAGGCGAAGAGACCCAACTCTTCGGGGTCGATTTCGAAGGCCAACTCCGCCTCCGCCAACGGCGTGCCGCGACGCCACTTTTTGATCTGTCGCGGGTAACCGGATTCCGTCAGCGTGCCGCGACCGAAGTCGGAGCCGACCCACACCGTGTCGCGATCGATCCAGTCGACGTAGGACTTCGCTTCGGGCAGCACAAAACCACCCTCGACGAACGTCTTGGTGGTGAGGTCGAACTCGCGCTTCTCGGTTGCATCCGCACCGCCGCGCGAGATCGACACGATCGCGAGGTCTTCCGTCGGCTCGAGAATGGCGGCACCTTTCCACACCCAGTTCTCACCTTCCGCCGCGTTGAGTGCATCGAGGTCGAGCACGACTTCCCACTCCGGGTTTTCGCTGCGGTAGGACTCGAGCGAGGTGCGACGCCAGATGCCCTGCGGGTGCTCGGCGTCCTGCCAAAAATTGTAGAACTTATCGCCGATCTTCGTGATGCCAGGGATGCGATCCTTCGAGTCGTAGATCGCGCGCAGCCTCGCCTCGAGTTCGGTATAACCCGGCGCGCTTTGCAGCTCGCCCAGACTCACCGCGTTGCGCTCGCGCACCCAGTCGAGCGCCCCTTCGTCCTCCACCGCTTCCAACCAGAGAAACGGATCCTCGTCGCTCGCGGAAGCCGCGGCGGCATTGTCGGCATGGGCAGTCATCGCCCCACAGCACAGGCCGAGCGCGAGGCTCGAGGCAAGCAGGCAGAGACGGAAAACACTCAAACGTTTTGGCATGGTCGTGACATAGGCCAGCCCCGCGCGGACTGGCGAGCTCGCGGCGCAGTTTCCCGCCCATCTCAACCGAATTTTTTCGCGAATCCTGCAACTTCTTGGACCGGTGCCGGGTGATGAGGATGACCATGAAAACGTCCACTTCCCTCATCGCCGCCGCCATCGCCGCTCCGACCGCCGTCATCCTCGGCGCGCCGCTCGCCCTCGTCGTCGGCGTCGGCATCACCAGCGGCCTCGCCGCCATCGCGCTCCGCGATTACGGCCGCCCCCCGGTCTCCTACGACCGCGCCGTGAGCGCCCCGCGCGCCAGCGAGAAACATCCGCTCGCCGCCTGATTCCCCGCGACGCCGCCATCACGTTCCAATTTGGCGTCGCGTTTCCATTTCCCGACTTCCGCATTTTCACCACCGCCAAAATCAGCCTTACTCCCTGCCCATGAATTCCATGCACGAGATCGACTACCGGATCGAAGGCGACGACATGCAGTTCGTCGAAATCGAACTCGATCCTTCCGAAGCCGTCGTCGCCGAAGCCGGCGGCATGATGTATATGGAGGACGGCATCGCAATGGAGACCATCTTTGGCGATGGCTCCCAACAAAACTCCGGTTTCGTCGGCTCGCTTCTCGGCGCCGGAAAACGCCTCCTCACCGGCGAGTCGCTGTTCATGACCGTGTTTCAGAACCAGGCCTACGGGAAAAAGAAAGTCGCCTTCGGCGCGCCCTACCCGGGCAAGATTGTCCCCGTGCACCTGGCCGCCCTCGGCGGTGAGTTCATTGCCCAGAAAGACTCCTTCCTTTGCGCGGCCAAGGGCGTCTCGGTCGGCATCGCCTTCAACAAGCGCATCGGCGCCGGCCTCTTCGGTGGTGAAGGTTTCATCATGCAACGCCTCACCGGCGACGGCTGGGCCTTCATGCACGCCGGCGGCACGTTGCACGAACGCACCCTGCAGGCCGGCGAAACCCTCCGTGTCGACACCGGCTGCATCGTCGGCTTCCAGCCTTCGGTGGACTACGACATCAAGTTCGTTGGCGGCATCAAATCCGCCCTCTTCGGCGGCGAAGGCCTGTTCTTCGCCACCCTGCGCGGACCCGGCACGGTCTGGCTGCAATCGCTGCCCTTCTCGCGCCTCGCCGACCGCATCATCGCCGCCGCCCCACGCACCGGCGGCAAGGCCCAGGGCGAAGGCTCCGTCCTCGGCGGACTAGGGCGCCTGCTCGACGGCGATCGCTGACCTTCCGGCGCCCGCCTGACTTTACCGCCGCAGCCGTCCCACCGGACTGCGGCGTTTTTATGCCCACCAATGGACCCATTGCGGCCTAAAGGGAGTGACAGGGGGCAATTCCCCACCTTGGGTCTGGGTCGTCCTATGCTTTCTGCCCAGCGTCCCCTGTCCTTTGCGGCACTGGCCTCGCTCCTCGTTGCCAATCTTCTCGCCCAAGGCTCCAGCGCCACGCCGTCCTCTTCCGAGGGCATCATGCTGGATCCCTTCCCGGTCGTCGGCACCCGCCTCGTCACCCCCGATGACACCCTGCCCTCGCCCAACACCGTTGTGCTCGACGAGGCATTTATCCAGCGCTCCGGCGCGGTCGACCTCGCCAACCTCCTCGCTCTCCTGCCCCAAACCTACGGTGGCTCCGCCTCCGGCCTCGGCACCGTGCCCAACGGCGCGCCCACCTACGGGAGCGCCACCGCCTTCTTCAACTTCACCACCGGCGCCTCCGTTCCGCTCAAACAGACCGGCGTGTCCTCCGTCGGACTCGGCGGACTCGGCGCCGGCGGCACGCTCGTCCTGATCGACGGCCAACGCCTGCCCCTCGCCACCCAGGAAGACACCGCCAGCGCGACCGGCGCCGGTTTTTATGACCTGTCGTCCATCCCCCTCGGTCTGGTGCAACGCGTCGAGGTCCTCGCCAACGGCGCCTCCGCCGTGCATGGCTCCGACGCCGTCGGCGGCGTGGTCAATGTCATCCTCCGCCGCAACTACTCCGGCAGCGAACTCGTGACCGGTTTGCGCGGCACCTTCGACGGCGGTGCCTTCGAGCGCCACGCCACCCTTTCCACCGGCCTCGTCACAGACCGCCTCAACCTGTTCCTCAGCCTCACCGCCCGCTCGCAAAACGCCCTGCGCGCCGCCCAACGCGACTTTTCCGCCAACCAAAACCTCACTGATCTCGGCGGCCGCGATCACCGCCTCCTCGTCGGTTCACCCGCCGTCCTCAGTGCTCGCTCCGGCAACCTCAACGGCCTCACCGATGCCGACGGCAACCCCGCCCGGTTCGCGTTGGTTCCCCCCGGGCAGGATGGCACCGGTCTCACGCCCGGCGACGTCACCGGTGCCAGCGGCTTCTCCGCCTCGCGCCTGCGTTATTACGACTCCGCCGCCATCAAAGACCTCATCGGCGCCTCTGAACAGCTCGGCCTGCGCGCCTCCGCCAGCACCACCTTTGGCGACAACCTCGAAGCCTTCGCTCGCGTCACCTGGACCGACCGCACATCCGAAACCACCCTCGAACCTCCCGCCGTTTCCGGCGGCGGTTTCGGCGGCGCGCAGACCCTCATCCCCGCCGACGCTCCCGGCAATCCCTTCGGTCAGGAGCTCTATTACACCGGCGTGATCGCCGACGCCCCCCCGCGCCCGCAAACCGTCGACGTCGACTTCACCACCGTCACCGCCGGCCTGCGCGGCCACCTTAGCGAGCGCTGGCAATGGGACGCCCACCTGAACTTCAGCCACGAGGGTTTCGACAGCCGCAACCGCGAACTCGACCTCCCCGGCTTCATCGCCGCCCTTGCCGACGGTTCCTACAACCCTTTCGCCGACCCCGCGGTCACCGGCCCACTCGACGCCGCCGCGGAGGAGCGCATCATGAAGACCGCCCGCATCGAGGGCAGCTCGCGCGTCACCAGCTTCGACGCCTCCCTGCGCGGCCCCGCCTTTACCCTGCCCGCCGGCGATGCCCTCTTCGCCGCCGGCGCCGAAACCCTCCGCGCTCAACGCCATCGCGAGTCCACCGATCCGGTCTTCGCCCAACCCCCCACCATCCGCAGCGCCCGCACGACCTCCGCCGCCTTTGCCGAACTCTACCTGCCGCTCTTCAGCGAAGAGCGCTCCGCCCCGCTCCTCTCCCACCTCAGCGCCCGCGTGGCTGCCCGCTACGAGCGCACCGACGCCTTCGCCGAAACCACGCCGTCGCTCGGCTTCACTTGGGCGCCCATCCCGGCCCTGACTCTCTACGCCACCTACGCCGAGGGCTTCCGCGCCCCCGCTCTCACCGAACTCGAAGACGTGGTCACCAGCGGCACCACCACCGTGCGCGACCCACGCAACGGCGGCGCCAACGTGAGCACCACCTGGTTGCGCGGCGGCAATCCCGACCTCACGCCCGAAACTTCCCAGACCTACCAATACGGCCTGACCTTCGCACCCAAACGCGTATCCGGACTATCCCTACACGGCCACCTCACCGAGACCTACTACGCCAACAAACTGAACGAGCTCGGCGTTCAAACGGTCGTCAACCACGAGTCCCGTTTCCCCGGTCGCGTCATCCGCGACGCCAACGGCGACATCACCACCGTTGACACCACCACCCTCAACTTCGGCGAGGTTTACACCCGCGCGCTCGACCTCGGCCTGCGTTACGATTTTTCCACCGACACCCTCGGCCACTTCACCTTCAACGCCAGCGCCGTGCGCCAGCTCGACTACCGCCTCGAAGACCGGCCCGACCGCCCCGCCGCCGAAACCCTCGACGGCGCCGACACCGTTTCGCCGCCCAAGTGGCGCGGCCTCGCCTCGCTCTTCTGGCAACGCGGCGCCTGGGACGCGACCGTCATGGCCAGCCACCTGTCCGGCTACGAAAGCAACCGCAGCGGCCCGTTCTTCGACCAATCCACCGCCACCCCATCCTGGACCACGATCGACCTCCGCCTCGGTTACACCTTCGCCGACGGCCTCTGGCGCGGCCACGGCCAGAACGCCCGCCTTCAAGTCGGCGTCGGCAACCTGACCGACCGCCAGCCCCCCTTCGCCAACACCCCCTACGGCTACAACCAAAGCCTCTACTCGCCGCTCGGCCGCACCTACGACGTGACCCTGCGCCTGCCTTTTTAACCGGGTGGCGACCAAACCCACGATGAACACCGTCGGGCCAAACATCGTGCTCCGCTTCGTGGCATTGCTTGCCGTAGCCTGGATATGCCCACTCGTCACCTTCGCGCAAGATACGCCGGCAACGGATCCCGACTGGGACTACGAGCGGGCATTGGCGAGCTTCACGGCGGCACCCGTCGGGTCGGATCATTTTGATCGATTTGTCGAAGAGGTTGCCCACCAAACCGGTGATTCCCTGATGCCCACTAAACTGCGGCTTTTTCAGCAGATCGGGGAAATCCGGGAGAGAGAAGAGAGGTGGGCGGAAGCCTACCAAGCCTACGTGCAGGCCCTGCAGTTGGCCCGGAACTTGGAACAGGCCGATGCCTCCCTGGATATCCTGCTCGGACTCGCCCGCGTTTCCTGGTCTCACGGACCCCGCGAAAGAGCCCTTGATTTTGCCGATCAGGCATTGGAGATCGCCCTTCCCCTCGGACAACACGAAGCAGCTGCGGAGGCCTGGTGTCTTCAGGCTCAGATCCTCTTCCGACAGGGACGCAAGGTTGAGAGTTTTATGCTTTTCGACCGCGCCGCTGCCCTCCCCGGGATCGACCGTTTTTCGATTTTGGCGCAGAAAGGAACCATCACCGCGCCGGAGATGCCGGAATTCGCCGAGACCCACCTGGAAACTTGGACCCAAGCCCTGACGTTGGCGAAAACGGAAAAAAGCCGTCCGCGACAGGCTCAAGCACATGCCGCCCTCGGTCGGATCGCTGCCTCTCAAAACCGCGATGCCGCCGCCCGTTTTCATTTTGATCAAGCCGAGGAACTGGGACGCTGGGAAAACGAAACCCGGCCTTGGCCTGTCGTGCGGACTCTGGTCCGACTGCACCGGCAGGATGGCGATGTCGCCGCGGCGCGAGCCATGCTGCTGGCCGCGAAAGAAACTCCCCGATTCGAAGAGGTCGTCGAAATTCGCACCGAGTTGACGCACCTCCTGGCGGAAATCGAAGCGGAGGCCGGCAACTGGCAGGCCGCCTACGAACTCCTCGCCTCGCTACCGGACGATTTGGCCGCCGCCAAGGTCACGCGGATGACCTTTGCTCCGGTATCGCTGACCCCCGCGAGCATGATAACCGATTCCGCCGAATCCCGCGATCTCGCTTCCGTGCGCAACGCTCTGCGCGAGGCCGAACTCGCCCGCACCCAAGCGCGTCACCGCCAGTCCATCGCGACCGGCACTGCCGCGGCCATGCTCGCATTGGTGCTCGGCCTGGCGTTCCTCCTCAAACGGCGCGCCGCCGCCGTCGCTCGACTCGAAGCGCAGAACGCCCAGCTCGAAACCCTGCGCTACCAGCTCAACCCGCACTTTCTCTTCAACAGCCTCGCCAACCTCAACGGCCTCATCCTCACCGCCCCCGACAAAGCCCGCGTCGCCGTCCGCCGCCTCTCCGACTTCTGCCGCCTCGCCCTCACCCGCCGCAAGTCCCCGCTCGTGCCCGTCAGCGAAGAAGCCGAACGCCTGCGCGCCTACCTCGATGTCGCCGCCGCCGCCGAAGACGACGATCTTTTCCTCACCTGCGACGTCGATCCCGCCACCCACGACATCGAGATCCCGCCGTTGCTGTTCCAACCCCTCGTCGAAAACGCCCTCAAATACGCCGACGAGGACGACACCGACCACCGCCGCGTCACCATCACCATCCGATCGGAAAGCCCCACCACCCTCCGTATCGAGATCACCAATACCGGTCCGTGGATCGAAGCCACCGCCGCCACCGCCAAACCCTCCACCGGCGTCGGACTCACCAACCTCCGCGCCCGCCTCGCCCACGCCTACCCCAACCGCCATACCCTCACCTTCACGAAAACCGCCACGACCGTCACCGCCACCCTAACCCTACACACCGGTTAATTTTTACAGAAGGAAACGAAGATAACAAAGCTTTGGTAACTGCGGTGCGTAGCCGGTAGGCGAAGCCATCTGTGTCCATCCGTGGTTAAAAACCAAACCAGTCCATCCTGCCTCTCCGTCTCCCCATGATTCGCGCACTCATCATCGAGGACAATCCCGGCGCCCGCACCGAGCTGCGCGAACTGCTTTCGCATCATCCCGAGGTCACCATCGTCGGCGAAGCCGCCACCGTCGGCCGGGCACACAAACGCCTCACTCTCGACGACTACGACCTCGTCTTCCTCGACATCGAACTGCGCGGGGGCACCGGCTTCGACCTCGTGCCAATGGTCCGGCCGGCAGCCCGCATCATCTTCGTCACGGCCTACGACGAACACGCGATCCGCGCGTTCACCGTCAACGCGCTCGACTACCTGCTCAAACCGGTGGAACCCGCCCGCCTGGCCGAAAGTCTGTCGCGACTGGGCGTCGAATCCGCTCCCGCCGCTGCCGAGTTGGCAGCCGACGATCTGGTGCACCTGCCGACCGACGAGGGAGCCCGGTTCATTGCCGCCGCCGATATCAGCGTGATTCGTGCCGCCCAAAACTACACCCACGTTCATCAGGCCAATGGCGAGCATCACTTCATTCGCCGCACCCTCAAATCGTGGGAAGACCAGCTTTGCCCCCACCTGCTCACCCGGGTGGCGCGCGACGCACTCGTCAATTTTCAGCATGTGAGGCGGTATGAGTCGGTCGAAGACAACCGCACCGGTCAGTTGGTTTTGCTTGGCTGCAACGATCCCATCGTCGTCACCCAGCGCCACTGGCCCGCGACTCGATCCCGGTTGGATCGAAAGTAGAGTCGTTGCAAACACGCCGTAGACGTAGCCACCGAGAAGGCAGTCGGTTCAAAGCATCACTGTAGCCGGGCTCGGTGAGCCCGGTGCATGTGCCTCTCCGCCGGAATCCCGGGCTCACCGAGCCCGGCAGCTACACCATTGATTAAAACACCCGGGGTCCGTTGGCGCGACAACGGCCCCGACGACGTTCGTCACACAAAACCCAAGTTCGTCACTCAACAGTTAAAGAGAAACCCCCGATGCATTGGCTAATGCGGCCATCACCGCCGCCATGCTCAATACTCGCTCCTCGCGCTCCCGCCGCGTCCGCTTCGCGTGCCTGCCCCTCGTCACTCTGCTGCTCGGCGGTGGAATCGCTCCTCCCCTCGCCGCGCAGGAAAGCTACCTCTATTGGGACGCCGACGGCGACAGCTCGTCCGCCACCGGCGGCACCGGCACCTGGACCGACGCCACCGGCTGGCGCATCGGTTCCACGACCGGCGCTCTCACCGGACTGCAAAACGATACCACCGCCATCGCCGTTTTCCAAGGCACCGACGGCACAGTCACCCTCGACAGCGGACTCAATCCCACCATCGGCGGGCTATCGTCGAATGGCATCAATCACGTCATCGCGCTCAACGGCAACACCCTGACGGTCAGCTCCTCCTACGTCTCGACCTACTACGGACAGATCACCGGTTCCGGTGCGCTTTACAAAGACGGCAGCGGCCACCTCACCCTCTCCAACGCCAACTCCTACGAAGGCGAAACCACCATCAACGCTGGCTCCCTTACGGTGAACCGTAGCAACGCGCTGGGCGCCACCACCGCCGGGACCACCGTCAATTCCGGAGCATTCCTCAACATCAATGGCGGGATTACCATTGGCGCCGAAGCCGTCACCCTCAACGGGGGTTACTTCGAGAGCCAATACGGGGACAACACCTTCTACGGCGACATCTCCGGCTCCGGCACGGTCACGCTCCATACCGGCTCCCTTAACCTCGTCGGCGACGCCACCCACACCGGCGGCACCGACATCTACTCCGGCACGCTCCAAATCGGCAACCTCGGCGACACCGGCTGGATCACCGGCAACATCAGCAACGATGGCGCTCTCGTCTTCGCCAACGGCCACGCAACCGAACGCAACTTCACCGGCATCATCTCTGGCTCCGGCACCGTGACCCAGGCCGGTTCGGGTGAGCTCACACTCTCCGGTGCCAATTCCTACGAAGGCGAGACCACCGTGAATTCCGGCAACCTCGTTGTCGCCCATGACACCGCCCTCGGCGCCACCACCGCCGGCACCACCGTCAATTCCTATACCTACCTCAGACTCGTCGACGGGGTGAACGTCGGCGCCGAAGCCGTCACCCTCAACGGAGGTTTTTTTCACAACCAGTCCGGGGATAACACCTTCGCCGGCTCCCTCACCGGCTCCGGCGGCCTCTGGGTCGAGGCGGGGTCCCTTACCCTCACGGGTGACGCCGCCCACACAGCCGGCGCCCTCCCCGCCGGGACCTACATCTCCGGCACACTCCAGATCGGCAACGGGGGCAGCACCGGGTCGATCGCGGGCGACATCACCAACGAAGGGGCCCTGATCTTCAACTCCTCCACGGACCAGACCTTCGCCGGCGACATCTCCGGCGCCGGCACCCTCACTCAGGCCGGCACCAACGTCCTCACCCTCTCCGGCAACCACACCGTCACCGGCGGCACCGCCGTCAACGCCGGCCGACTCCGCCTCACCGGTTCGGCCGCCAACAGCGCCTTCACCATCAACAGCGGCGGCACCCTCTCCGGCACCGGCACCCTCGGCGACCTCACCCTCAACGACGGTGGCATCCTTTCGCCCGGCAACTCGCCCGGCACCCTCAGCGCGGGCGACACGGTCTGGAACGGCGGCGGCGAGTTCGTCTTCGAGATCAACGACGCCACCGGCATCGTCGGCACCTCCTGGGACCTGCTCGACCTCACCGGATCGCTCACCATCAACGCCACCAGCGGCACGCCCTTCAGCCTCAACCTCGACACCCTCACCGCCGGCAACGTCGCCGGCGCGATGGACAACTTCGACGCCAACACCAACTACTCCTGGACCTTCGTCTCGACCACCGGCGGCATCACCTTCGGCAACGGCGCCTCCATCGGCGGTAGTTTCAGTCTGGATACGAGCGGCTTCGCCAACGCCACCAACGGCAGCTTCGCGATCGCCCTCGCCAACGGCGGCAACGACCTCGCTCTCACCTACACCAGCCTGAGCGCGGTTCCCGAGCCCTCAACCTACGCGCTCCTGTTGGGCATGCTCATCCTCGGCTACGTGAGCTACCAGCGCCGGCGTCGGTAGGGCGGCATCGCCGACCCCGCCAATCTCAGCCACCGCCCGTGGCCGCGAGCGCCAACGAGTGGCTGCGTTGCACCCTGCCTGCTGCAAGCGCCCGGCATTAGCGTGACCGCCGGTCATATTCTCCTACCGCCGATCAATGCGGAGTCCACATGGGCCTAGCACCTCCCCCACGGTCCGGACCGGGGTCATCACCCCACCCGTTCGTCAACCCGCAACGCCGGTCCCGATCCGCGACCGCGGTTGCTCTCCCTATCCACGGCTTCTCCGCGATCCACCATGCCCAACTTCGCCTCCCTCCCGTCGTCCCACCTGCGTTACTCGATCGTGCGCTTCACCTTGATGGTCCTCCTCGCCTGTGGATGGACCGCCGGCCAACTCGCCGCGGCTGACTCGGCCTCCACCGGCGAGGCCTCCCCGACCGCTTCGGCCGACACGCTACCGCCCGCGACCCTCGGCGTCGCGCTGCACACTTACATCTCCGGCAACCAAGTCACCTTCGACTACGTCATCCGCAACCTCGGCGACGACGAGATCACCGGCATCACGCTGCAACACCCCCTCAACGACGTGTTCGGCTCCGGCAACTACAGCATTCAATCGCAACCCACCCTGCTCGAAGGCTCCGACACCCTGACGCTTTCCGGCCAGTTTTTCGGCTTCAGCATTTTCTCCCGCCTGATCACCGACGGCTCGCTCGCCCCCGGCGCCTATGCCCGGTTCCGCACCGTGGTCGGCGTCACCAGTGTCACCGACCAAGGCAACGGCATCGGCGTCTATCCGACGCAGGTCACGGTCAATGGCACCAACTCCAACAGTGACGCCCTCTCCGACCTTTCCGACTACGGCATCAACCCCGACCCCAACGGTGACGGCTCGGCCGACGGCGCCGGCGAAGACGACATCACCACCATCAACCTCTCCGAAGCCCGCGCGCTCGGTGCGGCCCTCGACGCGACCGTCAACAACACCGCCATCACCCTCGACGTCTACCTCGAGAATCTCGGCTCCGGCACCCTGTCCTCCCTCGCCCTGCCCCTCGACCTCGACGCCGTTTTTGGCGCCGGCAACTATAGCATCACCTCCGCTCCGACCTTCGTGGACGACCCCGGCACCCTGACCCTGAACGGGGCCTGGGATGGCAGCGGCACGACCGCGCTCCTCGCCGGCGGCGGCACCCTCGCCACCAGCGACACCGCCCAGATCCGCTTGGTCATCAACCTGGACACCGTATCCGACCAGGGCGACGGCGAGGGCATCTACTTTCTCCAAACGTTCGCCTCTGGCACCGCGCCATTCGGCAGCCTCGCCATCGACCTGACCGACGCCGGCACCGATCCCGATCCGAACGGCAACAGCAACCCCGCCGACGCCGGCGAGAGTGATCCCGTGTCGCTCGATTTCGCCCAACCCACCTTCACCCTCGCCGACGGCACCGGCAATGACACCCACGGCACCGGCGCCTCCATCAACCTGGTCGCCACCTTCAGCAAAGCCGTCACGGTCACCGGCACCCCGCGCATTGCGATCACCATCGGCACCGAAACCCGTTACGCCACCTACAACGCGGGGCCCAGCGACGCGACCAGCGTTGTCTTCACCTACAATATCCAAGCTGGCGACAACGACGCCGACGGCATTGCGGTCGGTTCCTCCATCGACCTCAACGGGGGCACCATCCAAGCCGACAACAACGGCTACGACGCCATCCTGAGCTTCACCGCCCCCGACCTCTCCGGCGTGATCGTCAGCACCAACGAGGCTCCCACCGACATCACGCTCAGCGGGGCCTCGATCAACCAGTCTACCAGCGCCAGAGCCAATGTCGGCACGCTTACCGCCACCGACACCGACAGCGGCGACAGCCACACGTTCAACCTAGTCGACGGCGAGGGTGACACCAGCAACACCCTCTTTGCCATCACCGACGCCACCCTGAGCGTCAGCGGCACCGATCCTGTCAGCCCCGGTTCCTACTCCGTGCGTATCCAGGCGACGGATGCGTCCGGCGAGACCTTCCAAAAGGCCTTCACCATCACGGTCGTCGACGACATCGCCCCCGCCGCCCCGACCAATGTCGCCCTCGACGGTGCCTCCGATTCCGGCGCCAACGGCGCGGACAACCTCACCAACGACAACACCCCGACCATCACCGGCACCTCCGAGCCCTTCGCCACGATCTATCTGGACTTTGAAGGCGGCTTCATCGGCATCGGCGCCGCCGACGCCAATGGTGACTTCGCCGTCACCGCCGACGCGCTCGACGACGGCGTCTACCCGATCCAAGTCTACGCGGGCGATCAGGCCGGCAACAACTCCGGCCCTTCGGCCACGCTCACCTTCACCGTCGACACCACCGCGCCCGACGCCCCGGCAACGCCCAGCCTCTCCCTCGTCGACGACACCGGCGTGTCCTTCTCCGACGGCATCACCAACCGGGTTCGCCCCTCTATCCAAGGTATCGCCTCGGCCGACGCCACCGTCGCCGTCTACTTCAACGACACCGTGGTCGGCCTCGTCACCGCCGGCCCGTCCGGGCTGTGGACCTTCACCCCCGACAGCGACCTCGCCGAGGGCCTCACCACCGTCGCCGCCATCGTGATCGATTCCGCCGGCAACGCCTCCGCCCCGTCCGGCGAGCTCTCCGTCACCGTCGACACCACCGCGCCGGTTATCACCAGCGTCAATCAGATCAACACCACCTACGGCGAGCCGATCGACTACACCCTCACCGCCGCCGGGGACCCGGTGTCCTTCACTCACACCGGCCTGCCCGATGAGCTCTCCCTCGACTCCAGCACCGGTGTGCTCTCCCTGATCGGGAACCTACCGGCCTCCAACCGCGAGCTCACCCTCATCGCCACCGATGCCGCCGGCAACAATGGCTCCCTCGCCCTCAACTTCTTCGTCGCCCAACGCCCCATCGATGTCTCCGGCTTCACCGCCATCGACCGCGTCTACGACGCCACCGCCATCGTTCAGGTCGACTCCAGCAACGCCCAGTTCACCAACCTCGTCGACGGTGACGACGTCTCGGTCGACGCAACCTCCACCTTCGCCTACGCCAAGGGCAAGGCCTCCGTCGGCACCATCGGTCTGGCCGTCTCCGTCAGCCTCACCGGAACCGACGCCGGCAACTACTACCTCAACACGCCCGCCTCCGTCACCGCCACCATCACCCCGGCACCGCTCGACGTCACCGGAATCCTGATACCGAACAAGGTCTACGACGGCACCACCGCCGCCACCCTCGACACCACCAGCGCCGCCCTCAGCGGCGTCCTGGAGAGCAATGATCGCTCCCCCCCCACCGGCGGCGAACTCACCGCCCCTAACCTCGAGTTCCACGCCGCCACCCAACCACAGCCCTCCGGCCCAGACGACGTCACCCTCGTCACCGACGCCGCCAGCGCGACCTTCGCCTCGGCCAACGCCGGCACCGGCATCGCGGTCACCGTCGAGGGCCTCGAGCTCTCCGGCGCCGACGCCGGCAACTACGAGCTCGTCCTGCCCGCCATCACCGCCGACATCTCGCCGGCGCCTCTCACCGTTTCGACCGAACCCGCGGGCCGTTTCTACGGCGACCCCAACCCCGAGCTCGAGCTCACCTACACGGGCTTCGTCAATAACGAGGATGAGTCCGTCCTCACCGGCGAACCCGACCTCACCCTAGATGCCACTCGGTCCAGCCCCGTCGGCGAGTATGTGGTTGAGGTGGAGCTCGGCACCCTCGCCGCCGCGAACTACAGCCTCACCACCGCCAACGGCGTCCTCTCCATCTCGCTCGGTCACCACTTCGCCGATACCGATCGCAACTACCAGATCGACCTCGGCGAACTCCTCCGCGTCATCGAACTCTACAACTTCCGCGAGGGCACCGTGCGCACCGGCGCCTACCGCTCCGATGAGGAAACCGAGGATCGCTACGCCCCCGGCGACGGTGATCGCATCGTCCCCCACACCGCCGACTCCAACGGCGACGGCCGCATCAGTCTGGTTGAGCTCACCCGCGTCATCCAGCTCTACAACGTCCGTCAGGGAGATAGCCGCACCGGCGCCTACCGACCTTCGAAATCAAGCGAAGACGGCTTCGAGCCCAACCTGCGCTCCACCGAAGGCTAAACCGCCCTGAACCCGAACCCGCCCAACCCACTCCTTCCTCCCATGAAGTCCTCCCTCTTCACCGCGTTCCTGTTCAGCGCCACCGTTGCCACCGTTATCGCTGACACCGAGCCCACCACGCCCACGGCCACCGTGAGCCTTACCGCCACCAGCGACGAAACCCTCGCTGGTGGCGGCACCCTCACCTTCACCGCCTCCGCGACCAACTACCCCGCCGACACCACCGCCCTAGCCTGGTCCATCACCCTCGCCGAGGGCTGGTCCTTCGGCCAAGTCATCGGCGACGGCCCGAGCATCAGCCCCAGCGCCGGCACCACTTCGCCCTTGGAATGGGCTTACATCGATGTGCCCGCCGAGAGTGCCACCTTTACCTTCACCGTCACTTATCCCGCCGGCATCAGCACCGACTCCGCGGTCACCGCCGAGCTCATCCTGCGCACCGACACCGTGCCGTCCGCGACCACCCTCGCCGTCGACGCGCTCGCCTTCAGCCCGGCGCCCAGCCTGGCCAACCCGATCGACTTCCCGTCCATCGCCAACAAGCGCGCCAACGATGGCTCCTTCACCCTCGCCGCCACCTCCCCGTCCGGCCTGCCCATCACCTACACCGTCGTCTCCGGCCCGGCCTTGATCTCGGGCAACACCGTCACCCTCACCGGCGCCACCGGCACCGTTGTGATCCGCGCCGACCAGGGGGGAGACCTTTACTACACCGCGGCCGATTCGGTTTCGCAGAGCTTCAACGTGCTCGCCGCCGGTCCGCTGGTCTACTTCGGCACCACCTCCGACGGCACCGAGTTCGCGGTCGAGATTCCCGCTGGCAAGACCACCGGCACGCTTTTCGGCAAAATCGCTGCCACTGGCCAGTTCTACATCCTCACCTTCCAGGTCCAACCCGACCAGACCGTCACCGCGACGCGCCTGCAATTGCTCGGCAACCCGACCTCCGCCGCCTCGTCGCTGGCCTTTAATTCGCTCCGCCGCCAACTCGGCGCCGATGAACCGACGATCGCGGCCGACGAGATGGCCTACACCTTCACCGGTTCCATCACCAACGGCACGCTCAGCCTGCAAATCGCCGAACTCGGCGTCACCCTCACCGGTTCCCTCGAACCCGCCGACGGCCCCACCGCCAACATCGCCGGGCTCTACGAGTCCTCTTCGCTCAACTCGTCCAGCGGCACCACCACCTCCATCGTGGGCACCACCGGCAAGGTCTACGTCATCGCCGTCACCCCCACCATCGTGAGCGGCGGTTCCGGCACGATCGCGAGCAGCGGTGGCTTCTCGATCACCACCGAGCAGAACCTCACCATCAACGGCAACGTCGACGCGCCCACCACCACCGTCTCCGGCACCATCATCCTGCCTGACGGCCAGGAGGACGCCTTCGCCGGTCTCGCCACCTCCACCGTGCGCACCGACCGCCTCATCAACCTCTCCACCCGCGCCTACGTCGACAGCGCCGCCGGCAGCCCGCTCATCTCCGGCTTCGTCATCGGCGGCGACACCGCCAAGCGCGTGCTCCTGCGCGGCGTGGGGCCCGCCCTAGCCGACTACGGCATCGACGGTCCGGTCGCCGATCCGCGGATCACCCTCTTCGACGTCGACGGCAACCAGGTCGCCACCATCGATTCGTGGAGCGAGGACGCCAACGTCGCCATGGCCACCACCGTCACCGGCGCCTTCCCGCTCCCGGCCGACAGCCTCGACGCCGCCCTCGTCACCGAGCTCGATCCCGGCATCTACACCCTGCACGTCAACAACACCGGCGCCGCCGGCGTGGCCATTGCCGAGATCTACGACGCCTCCGAGAATCCAAATTCTGAATACCAGCGCCTGATCAACATCTCCTCCCGCGGCGATGTCGCCGGCGGCGAGCGGGTCCTGGTCGGCGGCTTCGTGGTCACCGGCAACAGCCCCAAGCGCATCCTGGTGCGCGGCATCGGCCCCGGCCTCGCCGCCCACGGCGTCTCCGACGTGCTGCTCGACCCGCAGGTCAAGGTGTTCAACACCGACAAGCAGGTCGTCGCCGCCAACGACGACTGGGAGACCACATCCGCCGTCTTTACCGGCCAACGCGTCGCCACCGCCGCCGAGATCACCACCGCCAACACCACCGTCGGCGCGTTCGATCTGACCACCGGCGCCAAGGACGCCGGCCTCGTCGTCACCCTCGCCCCCGGCGCCTACTCCGTCGAGGTCAGCTCCGCCGACGGCTCCTCCGGCAACGCCCTCATCGAGATCTACGAACTGCCCGAATAGACTTCCGTTCGTGTTGTGGCAGATCATCGCCCCGGCCGCCTCGCGCGCCGGGGCTTTTGCTTTACCGCTTCCAGCGGGTCACTTGAACTGAATCCAATGCTCCGCCGGTTCCTGTTCGCCCTCGCCCTGCTGACGACCCCGGCATCGCTCCTCCCCCAAACCCCGGCCACCCCGCTGCCCGAAACCTACGAGGCCGCCTTGGCCGGGCTGATGGATCCGGCCATCACCGTCGCCCCGGCCATCGAGCACGCCACCCGCCTGCGCATGGCCCGCGATGGCACCAACGCCATCGCGACCCGCATCGCCGTCGACCTCGATCTTGCCGACCGGCTCATCGCCGCCAACCGCCCCCTCGACGCCACCGCCCACCTCAGCCACGCCCTCGACCTCGCCCGCCCGCTCCGCGACGCGAACCTGCTCCTCGAGATCCACACCCGTCGTGCTCACTGCCTGGACGAAGCCCGCGACCGCGTCGGCGCAACGGAATCCGCCCAACGTGGTTTCGACATCGCCCGCCGCCTCGCGCTCCCCGACCGCCAGATTGAACTCGGCTGCCTCCTCGCCCGCCTGCACCTGGATCGCGGCGACCCCGCCGGCGCGGAGCAACTGCTCGATTCCCTCGATCAACTTGCCGACGTCGACCTCACCACCGTCGCCCTCGCGCGCGCCCGCCTCTTCAACACCATGGGCGGCTCCCACGCCAACACCACCCGCTGGCGCCAAGTCGCCGACCGCGCGCACGCCAGCGACAACTCCGCCGTGCTCGCCCTCGCCCACGATCAACTCGGCCGCCTGGCTTACCTCGAGGACGACCTGCCCGCCGCGCAGGAACACTTCGCCACCGCCGACCGCCTCGACCCCGATCGACCCCGTTCCGCCTGGGTCTGGGAAACCCACGGCCGCACCATGAGCCGCCTCGGCCAGGCTTCCGCCGCCATCAACGCCCTCGAACAAGCCCTCGTCGACACCACCGATTCCCATGCCGCCGACCTGCATGAGGCCATCGCCGGACTTCAGCTCGACGAACAAAACCTCGCCGCCGCCCGCCATCACTACGAAGCCGCGCTCCGCCTGCGTAAGTCCGGGGTCATCAGCCAACGCGTCCCGCAGGTGCGCATGGCCCCCGTGGTTTCCGCCCAGACCAGCAACGACGCCGCCGAACTCGCCGCCATCCGCGACACCCTGCGCGAAGCGGAACTCGACCGCACCCGCCTCGAGCGTCGCCAGGCCGTCGGCATCGCCACCGTCGTCGCCCTCGCCGCCACCGTGCTCGGTCTCGCCTACTTCGCCAAGCGCCGCGCCGCCGCCCACGCCGAGCTCGCCAAGGATACCGCCGAACTGCGGGCCGAGAACGCCCAGCTCCTCGCCCTGCGCTATCAGCTCAATCCCCACTTCCTCTTCAACGCGCTCAACAGCCTGCGCTCCCGCGTCTTCAGCAACCAGGCCGAGGCCGAACGCCTCATCGACCGCCTCACCGCCTTCTGCCGCCGCACCCTCGAACATCGCCAGGACGGCATCGAAACCGTCGGCGACGAATGCGACCTCCTCGAAGCCTTCCTTCAGATCGAACAATCCCGCTGGCAGGAAAACCTCGACCTCACCCTCGACTTCGACCCCGCCGCCCGCCCGCGGCGCATCCCCACCTTTCTCCTGCTGCCCCTCATCGAGAACGCCCTCAAATACGGCGCCCAGACCAGCGAGGAGCGCATCGTCATTGAAGTTTCAATACAGGCGACCGACCACCGCACCCTTGAGATCACGGTGACCAACTCCGGCCGCTGGGTCGAACCCGGCACCGCCCGTCGCCGCACCTCCACCCGCACCGGCGTCGCCAACGTCCGCGATCGCCTGGTCCGCTATTACCCCGACCGCCACCACTTCGAACTCGGCCCGAGCCCCCATGGCGTCACCGCCCGCTTGACCCTCACCGGCGATCCGGCGACAACCGCCCGGTAATCGTGCTTTTTCCCGCCGACAACACCCCCGGTCTCCCGCTCCGGATCATCCTCATCGACGATGAACCGCCGGCCCGGGAGGAAGTTCGCCGCCTCATTGCCGATCATCCCGGCATCGAAGTCGTCGGCGAGGCCGGCAACGTCACCGCCGCCCGCCGTCGTCTGCGCAAGGCCGCCGACTATGACCTCGTGCTCCTCGACATCCAACTCATCGGTGGCAGCGGCTTCGACCTCGTGCCCGACATCGCGCCGACCGCCCACGTTGTCTTCTTCACCGCGCACGAACAGCACGCCCTGCGCGCCTTCGAGGTCAACGCCGTCGACTACCTGCTCAAACCCGTCACCGCCGACCGCCTCGGCGAAGCCCTGCGCCGCGTCACCGCCCAAGTGACGCCCGGTCCGGTCACCCGCGGCACCCGCTCTCCGCTGCAACCCGCCGACTCCGTCCTCGTGCGCAGCCAGGCCGGTTCCGAGTTTATCCCGCTCGACGACATCGCGGTCATTGAGGCCCAGCAAAACTACTCACGCATCGCCCTGCGCAGTGGCCGCGAGCTCATGATGCTGCGCCCACTCAAAGAATGGGAGTCGGAGCTACCCACCCAGACCTTCGCCCGCCTTCACCGCAGTCTGCTCGTCAACCTGCAGGCCATCGAACAGGTCAAACACGACCTCATCGGCCGCCCCGCCCTGCACCTCGCCGGACGCGCCGAACCCGTCCGCGCCAGCCGCCGCCAATGGGCCGAGATCCGCAACCGCCTGCCCAAGGCCTGATCGCCCCCCTGAGCCCTCAATCGCCTAAGGCTTCAAGATGGCCGGTCGTCGCCTCGGCCAGTTCGACCGCAGCTACAATCTCCCGCGCGATTTCGATCGTCTGTTCCCGATCGAGTTCCGCCCAGAGCTCTGCCTCAGCAGTTGCGACCGCCCCCCGCCAACCGGTGAGCACCCGAAAGCGTCGCGGACGCGTCGCCAAGTCCCCGACCGCTTCGACCAAAACCTGCCTAAGCCGCACGAGCGCGTAGCCGCACAAGTCGGTTGCGCCGTAAAAATCCAAGTAGAGCTCCGGCCCGTCAGGCAGTCGCGCATCCCGAAAGTAGCGGGCAAAGAAGCAATACGTGGCCTGATCCGGAATGCTCGCCCGCACGGGAAATTCACCAGAGCAGCCAGTTTGGCCGGGCGGGGATACGATGAAGTCCAACATGGATCGTGGCAGCAAAGGCAGAAGGATGATCGTTGGTAGGCAAGCCTCCACCGTTGCCGTCCGCATCTCCTGCTCGACGGAAACTGAAGGCCCCGTCGACATTCTCCGCCCCTTGCCCTAACTTCACCCTATGCTGCCCCGTTCCCTTCTGCGCGTCTCTTGCTTGGTTTCATTTGTCCTCCTTGTCGGCGGCTGCGCCCCGCAGACCGCCACCGAGGGCAACCCGCCCGCCGCCGGTTTTGACGCCGCCGGCTCGGACGCCAAGGCCATCGCCGTCGCCGACGCCACCATGGAGGCCATGGGCGGCCGGCATGCCTGGGACATGACGCGCCACCTCACCTGGCGCTTCTTCGGCGGCCGCCGCCACGTCTGGGACAAGTTCACCAACGACCTCCGCTTCGAAGACGGCGACCTCACCGTGCTCATGAACCTCGACAACGAAACCGGCCGCGCCTGGCAGGCCGGCACCGAGGTCACCGACGCCGATGCGCTCAAAGAGATCCTCACCAAAACCAAGGGCGCCTGGATCAACGACAGCTACTGGCTCGTCATGCCCTACAAACTCAAGGACTCCGGCGTCACCCTGACCTACGTTGGCGAAAAACAGGACGCCGCCGGCAAGGCCTGCGATGTCCTCCAACTCACCTTCCAGGGCGTCGGCCGCACCCCGAACAACAAATACCACGTCTTCGTCGATCAGCAGACCCACCTCGTGAGCGAGTGGACCATCTGGTTCGACGCCAGCCAGGACGAGCCGCGTTCCCTCGGCCCTTGGACCGACTGGCAACGCTACGGCGCCATCCTGCTCGCTCCCGGTCACGGGCAACGTGGCCACACCGAGATCGGCGTCTTCGATCAATTGCCCGAGTCAGTTTACACCCAACCCACGCCCGCCTTCGTCCTGCCCGGCGCCGACGAGTGATCGCGGAGCCGCCCAGGCTCGCGACACCGCTCGTCAATTAGTCTTCCCGTTCGTCAACCGAAGCTGGCCCGCCTCCGGTCGGAAGGGCCTCCGTGGTGCCCGATCAACTGGCCCATGGACGAACCGACTCCAACCTTCTCGCAGCGTTACTGCGCGCTCCACCACATCGACGCACGACGCTTCCCGCGTTCCATCGTGCGACGCACCCTGCACTGGCCCTCGCGCTGGTTTGCCTGGCTGTGGTTGGCCAGCGACTCCGACACCCTCGAAGCCGACCTCGAACTCGCCACCTTCTGCGGTCGCCAAGCCAGTTCGCGCGACTTCGAGGACGAATTGAAGGAGTTTCGCTACGACACCCGCAATCACGGTCTCTGGCGTGGTCGCCTCCGCCAACGCGTTTCGACCCGCCGCCTGCGGCGCCTCTTCTACCGCACCATGACCGCGGGGAACTAGCGGCCGCCCTCCTTTCCTCGCCACTCAACCAAGCCGCGCGACCGTCCGTCCATTCACCGGTTGGCAACCCCACTCCCGTCACCCAAGCTGCGGGCCTCATGAAAACGACCTTTCTCTACGGCCTCGGCATGGCCATCGCAGGCGCAGTGCTAAACTTCATCCTCTACTTCGCGGGCATGCACGACACACCCGAGAAGCTGCAGTCCTCGCAGACCGTTGGTATGGTGGCGGGTTTGGTCATCACCGTCGCAGGTCTGGTGCTTGCCATCCGCGCCCGCCGCGATGAGACGCCATTGGACGAAGATTTTGGCTACGGTCGCGCCCTCGGAGCCGGCACCCTCACCGCACTCTGGGGCTCGCTCTTCGGCAACCTTTTCAACGTGGCCTACATGACCGTGATCAACCCGGGGCTCGCCGACGTCACGCGCGAGATGCAGATCAACGCCTGGGAAGAGCAGGGCCTCACGCCCGAACAAATCGATCAGGCGGAGGGTTTCCTCAACATGATGTCCAACCCGGCCCTCCAGTTCGTCTTTGGCTTCATCTTCGCCTTCCTCTTCAGCTTTGTCTTTGCGCTCATCATCGCCGCCTTCATCCGCCGCTCGGCCGAGGAAAGCTTCGACGAAGCCGCGCCGCCGCCGCTCGAGTCCTGAACTCGACGGATCCTTTGCGCCAAAACGCGGAGCCCGACGGGCTCCGCGTTTTTTGTAGGCGCCGCTGCCGTGCCGGCACGCCGCACCCGGGTGGGATCAACCACAAATCAAATCACCGCTTCTCCTCCGCCTGCGCGATGAAGACCTTTTCGGCCGGACCAAAACGCAGTTCCGCCGACTCCTCCCCGCCCCCCAGCACCCGCAACTCGGTGCGCTCGATCTCCTCGCCCGGATGCGGCTCCACCATCTGGATGTTCTCCACTTTCTGGAGCCGCGCCTTCACCGCTTCGCTCAACGCGGCCCGCTCCGCCTCCGTGCCAACCGGCCCCTCGAACAACACCGTGCCCTTCGCATCCTTGACCGTTAGTCGCTTCGCCCCTTCGCCACTGATGAGCTCCACCACGCCGTCATCATCGCTGAACACAACGTTGCCGCGACTCAGGTTCATCATGCGCACGACCGCCCCGTCGCCCTCACTGCGCCACCGAAAGCCGTGACCGTTTTTCATCTCTTCCCGCTCCATCTTGAGCGACTCCACCAGGCGCTTCACCTCCTCGGGCGAGATGTTGCCGTGCAGGTCCTTTAATTTCTCCTGCAGCTCGTCCATCCGGCCGTGGAATTCGTGCATTTCAACGTCCGGCGCATGCAGTTCCATCACGTGAGCGCGATGCGGCTTGCGCTCGCCGAGCTTCACCGTGGCCGTCTGCTCCTTGCCGCCGCGCAGGAAGGTGAGCTCAACCTCGGTTCCCGGGTCATTGGAACGCACCAGGACGCCGAGCTGATCGGAACTCACCAGCAACTGGTCGCCCATCTTGGTGAGGATGTCGTGCTTCTGCAGCACCGCGGCCGCGGCGGTTTCCTTCACCACCCGCTGCACCACCAGACCGATGCCTCGCGGCAAACCGAGCTGTTCGCGCAGCGTCGTGGAAACCCGCGCCGTCTCCACGCCAAGGAAAGCGTAGGGTTCGGCCGGTTCATCGTCGTCGGACGAATAGTTCACCACCACATGGCTGGTGTGCTTCACGTCGGCCGGGGCCTCGGCGTCGCTGGTGACAAAGACGCGCACATTCTTGCTCTCGCCCTCCTCGTCGGCCGCCAGCAGACGACCGCCGGAGCACAGCAGAAGCGACGCGGCGATTAAGGGGATCAATTTCTTCGTATTCATAATTTGGATTCTTGGGTTAAAGCTTTGGGATTGAAAATTCAGTAGGCCGCCAGGCCCACGTAGCGCACCGCCTCGCGCGGCACTTCCCAGCGCAACTGGGCGGTGCCCCCGACGTCGCGCCACTCGATCGTATCGACAAAGTAGTCGCGCACCCGCTCCACCGCCGAACCATCGGCCAGCTCGACCACGCCGTCGGAACGGCTGCCCAGCAGGACCCGACCGGCTTTGACCGGACGCAACTCGGGTGCGCCAACCGGGCCGGCCGTTTCCGCCTGGGCGACCAACGCCGGACTTTCGCCGGCGCGGTCCGGAAGTGGCGCCAGGCGATTCAGTGTGAGCATGAGTGCCACCAGCGCGGCGGCTACCGCCCAGTTCGACCACTTCCAAGAGGTCCACGTCGTCGCCGTGCGGTAGCGCGGCCGGGCCACGCCCGCCCGTCGATCCGCCACGACCGAGCGCGTGGCCACCGGCGCGGTCGCGGCGCCGGGTTCCAATTCGTGGGCCAGCCGAGCCTCCAATCGGGCGCCCGGTTGGCGCGGCTGTAGACGGAGCAATTCCGCCTCAAGGTCGGCGAATTCGTTATCCATGATTTTCCAGGGTTGAGAGTTTGTCGCGCAGCGCCCCGAGCGCATAGCGGTAGCGGGATGCCGCCGTATTGGGCGAAAGCCCCAACTGCGTGGCGATATCGGCAAACGTGAGGCCGCCCCAAATCTTGAGCACCAACACCTCGCGCTGTTCGGACGGCAATTGCACCACCGCCTCCTCCAAGGCATTGGACCGATCGTCGCCCTCGGGATTCGGCTCAAACCATGACTCGGCGTGCAGATCCACGTGGACCTGCTCCCGGCGCTCGCGACGCGCCGACCGCCGGATCAGGTCGAGGGCGGCCCGGCGCACCGACGTGATGAGCAACGGCAGGGGATCGCCGGCGAGGTGACGTTGTTGGCGCCAGTAGCGCACGAAGGCCTCCTGCACCACATCCTCCGCATCCGCCGCCGACCGGGTCCATTGCCGCGCCACCAGCAGCAGGCGCGCGCCATAGTTTTCAAACCAGGCGCGCCAATCGGCGGAAGTGGGACGGGATTCAGACATCGGACAGCAGAGAACAGGAAGAGCTTTACCCCCAACGCGCCGCCTCCCGCGACTTTTGTCTAAACCTGACCAAAAAACTCCGGTTCGGCCGCCAAATTGGACGCCATCCTCCCCGCGAATTTGTCACGCAATAGGTGACACTCGCCGCTCCCTTTTCGCCCGCTCACCACCGGCCCAACCAACCGTCCTCCCAAACAAAGCGTAACCTATTGGGTGACAATTTTTCAGTCCCACCATGCCTCGTCCCGCTTGGCGCCCCCCGAGATCAGTCTCCCGCATCCCGCATCCTCCCTTCCCTATCCGGTATCCCGCATCCCGGAAATTAAAACGGCCCCGGTTTCCCGGGGCCGCGTTTCAGAAACTAACACAACAAAAAGTTGGCAATGACCTTGCCGATGAACCGCTTACTTCAGCTCGCGAGCCGAAGCATTGCGGTAGTCCTGCCACACCACCGCGGAGAACGCGGCACTGATGTAGGCGGCAATGGCCATGTTGACGGTGACCGCACTCGCGGCGGCGGAGATGATCCACGCCAGCGCGACCGTCGCGGCTCCAATTAGGGCGTAGGTGATGTTTTGGTTATTCATAGTCGTTCTTCTTTCGTCTTGTCGTCCGGTTGCCCTTTCGACGCCGAGAGAATACGCCACAAACAACAATAGTTGAACTATTTGATATCTATCGTTTCCATTGGTTTCTCCTATGGAACTGCACCAGCTCCGCTACGTCGTCGCCATCGCCGATACCGGCAATTTCACCCGTGCCGCGGAAACGAGTTTCGTAAGTCAACCGTCTTTAAGTCAGCAGGTTGCAAAACTAGAAAAGGAGCTCGGTCACCGCCTCTTCCATCGCCTTGGGCGCAAGGCCGTGCCCACCGACGCCGGGGCGGTTTTCATCGAGCGGGCCCGCCGTATCCTCTTTGAGGTGCAGAATGCGGCCTCAGAAATTCGCGACGACCCCGATCTTGGTCGCCAAATCACCCTCGGCGCCATCCAGACCGTCGCCCCCTATCTGTTGCCGTCCCTTATCCTGCGCACACAGAAGGTTTTACCGAATATTAAGATCAACACCTACGAGGGCTTTCGCGGCGACTTGGTCGATGGGCTCATCGATGGCCGTATCGACCTGGCCCTGGTCGCTATGCCATTGAACGACAGCCGATTATCGGTGGAACCGATCTTTCGCGAGCCACTGTTGCTGGCGGTGGGCCGCAATCACCGCCTCGCCAGCAAACGCACCTTTCACGTCGCCGACCTTGCGGAGGAGACCTTCATCATGATGGGCCGCAGCTCGACGCTCACCGAGCAGGTGCAGCAGTTCTGCGGCGAACACGATTTTGAGCCGCGCATCGGTTACCGCTGCGGCCAGGTGACGACGCTGAAGCAGCTCGTCGGCCTTGGCCTCGGCATCGCCATCCTGCCCCGCCTCGTTCAGCATCCGGACGATCACGATACGATCGTATATCGCCAACTCAGTGACCGCACGCCGACCCGCGAAATCGGCATTGTGCGCCACCTGCAACGTTACCAAAGCCGCGGCATGGCCCAGTTTCTGGATTTGATTCGGCAAATCTTCCACGGTTTCGGCGACAGTTGAGATTTTCCCACGGAGCATTTGCAGCGGGCAGGCATCGCGCCGTTGCTCCCCAGGTCGCATGACCGCCGAACCTGCATCACCGTCCCGCTCCACCCCCGCCAACGCGCCGCCCCCGGTCAACGAGCGCGCCCTGCTGCTCACGCTGGCGGCGGTCCAGTTCGCCAACGTGCTGGATTTCATGGTCATGATGCCGCTGGGCGCCAGCATCATGACCGCGTTTCAAGTCACGCCGCAGGCCTTTTCCTGGCTGGTCGCGGCCTACGGCACCGCGGCCGCGATTTCCGGATTTGCCGGCGGTTTCGTGCTCGATCGCTTTGATCGCAAGAACGCCCTGCTGGTTCTCTTCGTGGGTTTCACGCTCGCCACCCTCGCCTGTGCGCTGGCGCCCAACTATCTGGCTTTGCTCGTCGCCCGACTCGCCGCCGGGACCTTTGGCGGCGTCGCCGGTTCCGTGGTGACCGCCATGGTCGGCGACGTGATCCCGCCCCATCGCCGCGGCCGGGCCATGTCGACGGTCATGTCGGCCTTCCCCTTGGCCTCGATCGCAGGCATTCCGCTTTCGCTCGCTTTGGTCAACTGGTTCGAATGGCACGCCCCCTTCTTCCTCCTGGCCGGCCTGAGCGCCGTGCTTTTGCCTGTCATCGCCAAGGTCCTGCCCCACGTTTCCAGCCATCGCCACGAAGGTTCGGCATGGCAACAGATGCGGGAAATCCTTTCGCATCCGGTGCACCAGCGCGGCTTCACCCTCGGCGCCACCCTCATCTTCGCCGGAGCCTGCATCGTGCCCTTCATGGCTCCCTCTTTGGTCAAAAACGTCGGCCTCTCCGACGGCCAACTTCCGTGGGTCTACTTCGTCGGCGGCACCTGCACCTTTTTCACCATGCCGCTGCTCGGCCGCCTGTCCGACCGCCACGACAAGTTCGTGGTCCTGCTGGTCGTCACAGTGCCGGCGGTCGCCGCCATGCTCACCATGACCCATCTCGGCCCGAGCCCCTTGCCCTGGGCGCTCGCGGTTTCGGCGCTGTTTTTCGTCGGCATGTCCAGTCGCTTTCCCCCGACGATGGCCATGATCACCAACGCCGTGGAAGGTCGCTACCGCGGCGGCTTCATGTCGGTGATGAGTGCGATCCAGCAAGCAGCCGGCGGACTCGGCAACGTCGTGGCCGGTTTCATCGTCACGGCCGGTCCGGACGGCCGGCTGCAACATTTTGATCGCGCCGGCTGGGTCTCCTGCGGCGCCTTCGGGCTCACCGTCCTGCTGGCGGCGCGCCTGCGGTCGATCGCCCCCCACGCCGCCCGCAATCCGGCACACCACGAAATCGCCGCGGCCTCGCCGCCCTCCGCGGGCCCCGCCGCCGACTGCACCTGCGATGACACCCCGGCCGACCGCACGGAAAACGCCACCTGAATTGCATTTGCGCAGGCGCCCGACCGGACATAGCTTGGCCGTGCTATGATCGACCTGCTCAAGAAAACACTCCTCGCGGGCGTGGGTGCCGCCGTGATCACCAAAGACAAGATCGAAGGCGCCCTCGATGACTTCGTGCGCCAAGGCAAGGTCAACGCCAGTGATGCGCGCATCATGGCTGACAAGATCGCCGAACAAGGCCGCCGTGAATTCGACGAACTCGCCGGCGAGCTCAACACCCGCATCTCCGGCATGCTCGATCGCACCAACGCCGAGTCCCAGGCCCGCATCGCCGCCCTCGAGGAACGCGTCAAAATCCTCGAAGCCAAACTCCAGGATCCGCCCACCCGTAGCGGCGAGCCGTGAAGCCCTTTGACCTCCTCGGCAACGCCGTCCGCGCCAAGGAGATCCTCACGGTCTTCGCCCGGCACGGCTTTGCCGATTTCATCAATCAGCTGGACCTGCCGGCGCCGGTGCCCAAGCGGTTCCGGTCCGAGCGCGGTCCCCATCGCTCCAAATGGGAGCGCATCCGCCTCGCCGCCGAGGAGCTCGGCCCGGCCTGGGTGAAGTTTGGCCAGCTGCTGAGCATGCGCCCCGATCTCATCCCGGGGCCGCTCATTCTCGAACTCCGCAAACTGCAGAACGCCGTCGCGCCGGTCCCTTTCGACCGTATCCGCGATCTCATTACCGATGAGCTGGAGGGCGAACCCACCGAGGTGTTCGCCGAGTTCAACGAAACGCCCGTCGCCGCCGCCTCGCTCGCCCAAGTCTACTTCGCCCGCCTGCGTGAGGACGACACCATGGTCGCGGTCAAGGTCCAGCGCCCCGGCATCGCCCGCTCCATCCGCGCCGACCTCGACCTTGCCAACTGGATCGCCGAGCAACTGCACCAGCGCATCCACGCCCTGCGCCCCTACGACCTGCCCTCCGTCGTCGAAGCCGTGCAGGAGGGCGTGAATCGCGAACTCGATTTTCGCTACGAGGCGCGCAACCAGACCTATTTCAACACCATCAACCCCGACGGCGAACGCGTTTTCGCCCCGCGCATTTTCGACGACTACACCACGCCCAAGCTGCTGGTCATGGAGCGCATCGTGGGCAACCCCGTCGGCGGCGAACAACTGCCGCCCGAAAAGGCCACGGCCCTCGCCGCCCACGGCGCCCGCTCGATTGTCCACCAGGTGTTGATCGACGGCTTTTTTCACGCCGACCCCCACGCCGGCAACGTCCTCATCACCCCCGACGGCCGCCTCTGCTTTCTCGATTGGGGCCTCGCTGGTCACCTCACCCGCCGCCTGCGCTACGCCTTGGCCGACTTCTGGATGGCCGCCGTCGAAGGCGACGCCGAACGCGTCGTGCGCATCGCCGCCGACCTCGCCCCCGCCGGCGCCCGCGTCGACCTGCGCGCGATGGAAAAGGACGTCACGCTCGCCCTGCGCGAGGAGCTCAACTTTGCCATCGGCCGCCAGGAAATCGGCCGCGCCATGCTCAAGCTGCTCTTCATCTTCGGCGAACACGGCATTCCCCTTTCCAAAGACTACGCCATGATGGCCAAGGCTGTGCTCGCCATCGAGGAAGTCGGCAGCGTGCTCGACCCCAAGTTCGACCTGCGCAAACAGGCTGCGCCGGTGCTCAGGGATCTGTTCAAAGAGCGCACCGGCCCGCGCGCCATGGCCCGCCGGTCCCGCGAGTTTCTGCGCGGCGCCATCTCCGGCCTCACCGATCTGCCCGCCGCCGCTCAGCGCCTCGTGCGCCGTTTCGAACAGGATGACATCACCGTCAACCTGCAGCATCGCGGCCTCGACGACCTCGACGATTCCATCGAACACGCCTCCAACCGCATCACCCTCGGTGTGGTCTCGGGTTCGCTCATCATCGGCTCCTCGATGATCATCACCACCGGTCGCGGCCACCTGCTCTTCGGTTACCCCACCCTCGGCATCCTCGGTTACCTGCTCTCGGCCATGATCGGCCTCTACGTCGTCTGGGACATCTTCCGCCACGGCCGCCGGAAGTAGAAAGAGAATCTTTCTCTTTATTCTTTATCTCTCTCTTTCTCTGACGGCGCAATGCGCCGCTTACCAAGATGGAGAACGCCCGCGAAACCACTCCCAACCGACCGCTACGCCCCGAGCTGCTCGCTCCCGCCGGCGACTGGGAATGCGCGCGCGCCGCCGTCGAAAACGGCGCCGACGCCATCTACTTCGGCCTCGAACGTTTCAACGCGCGCATGCGCGCCCACAACTTCACCCAGGCCGACCTGCCCGCCCTCATGGCTTTCCTCCATGAACGCGGCGTGCGGGGCTACGTGACCTTCAACACCCTCGTCTTCGCCGACGAACTTGAGGACGCCGCCGACTACCTGCGCACCATCATCGCCAGCGGCGTCGACGCCGCCATCGTGCAGGACATCGGGATCTGCCGCCTCATTCGCCGCCTCTCGCCGGACTTCCCGATTCACTGCTCCACGCAGATGACCATCTCGAGCGGCGCCGGCGTCGACTTCGCCCGCGACCTCGACGCCCAACTCGTCGTCCTCGCCCGCGAAAATTCGATCAAGGAAATCAACGCCATCCAGGAGGCACAGGCCGCTTCCAGCCGGCCGCTCCCCCTCGAAGTCTTTGTCCACGGCGCCCTCTGTGTCGCCTACTCCGGCCAGTGCCTCACCAGTGAATCCCTCGGCGGCCGCTCCGCCAACCGCGGTGAATGCGCCCAGGCCTGCCGCCTGCCCTACGAACTCGTTTCCGACGGCCAGAAGGTCGACCTCGGTGACCGCGCCTACCTGCTGAGTCCGCAGGACCTCGCCGGGCTCGACGTCCTGCCCGAACTCGTGCGCACCGGCGTCGCCTCGCTCAAAATCGAGGGTCGCCTCAAGAGTCCCGAATACGTCGCCTCCATCACCCGCACCTACCGCCGCGCGCTCGACCAGATCCTCGAAGCTGCGCCGCCCGCCTTTGATCGCGAGGCCGCGCGCTATGAACTGGAGATGAGTTTCTCCCGCGGACTCTACACCGGCTGGTTCAACGGCATCCACAACCAGGAACTCGCCCACGGCCGCTTCGGCACCAAACGCGGCCGCTACCTCGGCCGGGTCACCCGCGTGCAGGGCGAGCGCGTCTTCGCGCGACTGGAGTCCCCGCTCAAGGCCGGCGACGGCGTGGCCTTCGACGCCGGCCGTCACGCCGAAGGCGAAGAGGGCGGACGTATTTACACCATCGATACAACCAAGTCCGGCGACAGCGTGCTCAGTTTCGGCCGCGGCGCGGTGAACTTCGCCCGCGTGCACGTTGGCGACCGCCTCTGGAAAACCAGCGACCCGGCCCTCGAACGCGAACTCCGTGCCACCTTCGCCGGGGACAAAGTGCGCTTCACCCGCCCGATCCGCGCCGAAGTGCACGGCCACGCCGGCGCCCCGCTCACCCTCATCCTGAATGACGGTGAAGGGCATCAGATCAAAGCCGCCTCAGGCTCGCCTTTGGAAGTCGCCGAGCAACGCCCCCTCGACACCGAACGCCTGCGCCAACAACTCGGCCGCCTGGGCGGCACGCCCTTTGAACTCGGCGACCTCACCAATCACCTTGAAGGCGATGTCATCCTGCCGCTCAGTGAGTTGAACCAACTCCGGCGCAACGCCGTCGAGCAACTCACCGCCCTGCGCAAAGCACCACAACGTTGGGAACTCACCGCGCCCGACCCGGCCGCCACCCGCATCGCCACGGCGTCCTCGCCCAGCAACACCGCCCCCGAGCTCATCGTCGTCACCCGCGACCTCGCGCAATTCGAAGCCGCCCTCACTTGTCCCGGCATCCGCACCTTCTACTGCGAGTTCGAAAACCCCAAACACTACCGCGAAGCGGTCACCCGCTTCAGATCTCATTTCACCCAGCGCCCAGTATCCAGCGACCAGCCCCCCAGCATCTGGGTCGCCCCGCCCCGTGTCTTCAAACCCGGCGAGGAATGGATCCTCAAACAGGTCCGCTCCTGCGAGGCCGACGGCTACCTCGTCCGCCATCACGAGCACCTGCGCTTCTTCGCCGGCGACCGCACCCGCGGAGATTTTTCTCTCAACGTCGCCAACCCGTTGACCGCCGAGTATTTTCGCGAGCGCTACGGACTCGAACGCGTCACCGCCAGCTACGACCTGAACATCGGCCAGCTCGAGGCGTTGTTGCAAAATGCACCGGGCGACTGGTTCGACATCACGATCCATCAGCACATGCCCATGTTTCACATGGAGCATTGCGTGTTCTGCGCCTTCCTCAGCTCCGGTAAGGATTACCACGACTGCGGCCGTCCCTGCGAAAAGCACCGCGTCGCCCTGCGTGATCGTGTCGGCGCCCAACTCCCGCTCAAAGCCGACGCCGGTTGCCGCAACACCGTCTACAATAACCGCGCCCAAACCGGCGCCGAATACGTCGACCGCCTCATCGTATTGGGCGCCCGCCACTTCCGCATCGAGTTTGTGCACGATGCCCCCGCCGAAATCCCGCGCACCGTTGCCGCCTACCAACGTCTGCTCCGCGGCGACCTCACCGGCTCCGCCCTCTGGCAGGAACTCAAACTCCTCAACCAACTCGGCGTGACGCGCGGTCAAATGGAAACCGGTCCGCGCACGATTCTGAAAAAGCGCTAGGTTCCCCCCGTTCGCCCCACCCGGACACCAAGACGGGGCCACCATTCGGCGACCCCGTCAGGTCCAGCTTCAACTAACTCCCGGGGCTTCAACCCCGGGGCCATTCGGCACGGGTATTGACTGCCTGCAGCGAACCAGGTTCCGCGATTTCCCGCCTCCACGAACCAAATTCTTCGGTTCTCGAGCCCGCCGCCACCGCCGGCTGAATGGGTTCGAATTTAGACCTTCTTCACCCAATTAGTCCAAGATTGCATGATGCACGCTGTCGCCCCAGCATGCACCCATGTGCGCCGGCGGAAAAATCCCGCCCCTCTCCACCGGAGCAGCCTTGGGGTTCGGGGTCGTGCCACGCCCGCACTTGGCGGACGCGTTGCTCTTTCTCGTGCTCGCATCCGGCGCTCTCGCGCAAGTGTCGTGGACCGGCGGAGCCTCCACGGGCGATTGGGGCACCGCCGGCAATTGGGACACACCACCCGTCACGACCGACGTAGCCACCTTCGATGCGGCCAACGCCAACAGCCAGTTCAGCATCACCCTGGGGGCCAATCGCACCATCGGTGGCCTGGTGTTCTCGAGCACCGGCAGCAACGCCTTCACCTTCAATGCTGGCAACCGGCTCACCGTCGGGGCCAGCGGCATCGTCAACAACCACAGCCTCACGCAAACCTTTGCTGCCGAAGTGCGATCATCCGGCACGCAGATTTGGGATGCGGCGGCCGGGGGGCTCACTTTCAACGATCTCCGCCTGGCCTCCAACGTCACCCTGACCGGAGGCAACGCCGTCGCCGTCAACGGCACCCTGACCAACTTCAACGGCAGCCGCAGTTTCACCAACAACCTCACGGCCGGTCTCACGCTGAACAACATCGAGCTCACCAACAACAGCACCGACCGCACACTCTCCCTGCGGGGCTCCGGCACCACCACGGTCAACGGCATCGTGTCCGACGGTGGCACCGGCGCCGGCACGCTGCGGCTCCGCGACACCGGCACCGTGACCCTCAACGGCGCCAACACCCACACCGGTGGCACTTGGCTCAACGGCGCCACCCTCATCATGGGCCATGCCTCCGCTCTGGGCACCGGCACCCTCACGCTCCAAGGCGGCACGCTCGACGGCGGTGCCGCCAATCGCACCATCGCCAACGCCGTCAGCCTGGTGAGCAACACGTCGTTCGGCGGCAGCGCCGATCTTACGTTCACCAACACCCTGACGCTCGCCAACAACCGCACCCTCACCCTCGCTGGCAGCGGTCAAACGGTCCTCAACGACATCGCGCTTTCCGCCGACGCCACCGCCCATCGTCTCATCCTGGCGGGCAGCGGTGACCTCACCATCGATGGCACCATTTCCGACGGCGCGGCCCCTTCCGGCGGTCGTTTGAACAAAACCGGCACCGGCACCCTCACCCTGAATGGCACCAACACCTACACCGGCGACACCACCCTGACCGCCGGCACCGTCATCGTCGGCAGCGACGCCGCGTTTGGCGACGGCACCGGCAGCGTCGCCCTGGGCACCATGACGTTGCAGGGAGACGGCACCACCCGCTCCATCACCAATGACGGCACCCTGACCGGCAACCTCACCATCGCCGGTGCCTCCGATCTCAACCTCGGCGGCACCTTCACTCTCACCGGCAATCGCACCCTCACCCTCGACAACACCGGCACCACCACCTTCGGGGGCTTCGCCCTTTCCAGTAACACCAACAACCGCACGCTCACGCTCGCCGGCTCCGGCGACCTCGACGTCACCGGCGCCATCACCAACGGCAGCGGCGGCGCCCTCGCCCCCAACCTCACGGTCACCGGCTCCGGCACCATCACGCTCGACGGCAACAACAGTTACGGCGGCACGACGCGTCTCGATGCCGGCACTCTGGTCTTGAACGGCACCAACACCACCACCGGAAATTTCGATCTCAATGGCGGCACCCTGACCATCGGCAACAACGACGCCTTCGGCACCAGCCTGATCGACCTGTCCGGCACCACACTCCAAAGCGACGGCACCGCTCGATCCGTCAGCAACGACCTTCAGCTCACCGGCAGCACCGCCACCATCGGCGGCGCCTCCGATCTCGCACTGGCCGGCACCCTCACCCTCACCGGCAACCGCACCCTCGCCATCACCAACACCAGCGCCACCACCTTCGGTGCCGTCAACCTGTCCGACGACAGCAACAGCCGCACCTTCACCGTCGACAACACCGGCAACGCCACCATCGCCGGCGTGATTGCTGACGGCGGCACCGCCACCGCCAGTGGCCTCACCAAGTCAGGCACCGGCGACCTGACCCTGGCCGGCGCCAACACCTTCGGCGGCACCACCACCGTCAACAACGGCACGCTCATCGCCAGCCACGCCGACGCCCTCGGCACCACCGCCGGCGGAACTGCGGTGGCCACCGGCGCCAGCCTCGAGCTGCGCAACAACATCACCCTCACTGGCGAAGCCGTGACCCTGACCGGCACCGGCACGCTGGCCAACACCACCGATGCCAACACCTTTGCCGGCACCCTCAGCGGCACCGGTGGCGTCAGCGTGTCCGGCGGTTCGCTCACCCTCTCGACCGCCAACACCTACACCGGTGGCACCTCCGTTTCGGGCGGCACCCTCGTTGCCACCCACAACGAAGCCCTCGGCGACGCCGGCACCGGCACGACCGTCGCCGCCGGCGGCACCCTCGAACTGCAGAACGGGATCACGATCGCGAGTGAAGCACTCAGCGTCACCGGCAGTGGTCAGTTGTTGAACACCGCCGGCGCCAACACCTACGGCGGGGTCATCAGCGGCACCGGTGGAGTCACCGTCACCGGCGGCGAGCTCATCGTCACCGCCGCAAACACCTACACCGGCACGACCGACATCTCCGCCGGCACGCTCACCCTCGGATCTGCCAGCCGCCTTTCGACCGGCACCACCGTCGCCATTGGCGGTTCGGGCACGTTCAACCTCGCCGGTTTCGATCAACGGGTCGGTGACCTCAGCGCCGCGGGTGGCGCCACGCTCGACTTCGGTTCCACGACCGGCGCAAACGCCTTCGTATTCGATACCTTCACCGCCCCGCCCAGCGGCGTGCTCGTGATCAACAACTGGGAGGACGGCGTCGACCAGCTCGCGACCACCGTTGGGGCGCAGGATGTGTCGACCATCTACCTCGCCGGCTTCGGCGTGGCTGAGCTCGACACCGGCACCACCACGGTTCTCGGCACCTCCGCCTACCTCATCACCGCCGCGACCTTGGGCTTCAAGGAATGGGACGGCGGCGGCAACGACAGCAATTGGGGCACCAACCAGAATTGGGCCCCCGGCGCCGGTGAACCCAGCGCCACGGAATACGCCCTTTTCGACGACGAGGACAACGGCAAGGCCACCATCGCGCTCGACCAGACCGACACCATCGCCGGCATCGAATTCGGCGCCAATGCCACCGTGTCCTACACCCTCAATTCGGCCACCACCGAGGTGCTCACCCTCGCCGGCGCCGTGCCGTTCATCCAACAGAAGAACGCCCTCGATCAGACCATCAGCCTTTACCAGCTCCAGCTCGGCAACAACACGGTGGCCGACATCACTGGAGCCGGCGATCTCATCATCTCGGCCGACATCACCGACGGCGGTTCCGGCTACTCACTGGTGCGCGATGGTGGCGGCACCGGGCAACTGGTGCTGAGCGGCGACAACACCTTTTCCGGCGGCCTCTACTTGAACAGCGGCATCACGGAGGCCCAGTCCTCCGGCGCCCTTGGCACCGGCACCGCCGTCATCGCCTCCGGGGCCGCCTTAAATCTCAACGCCCCCGGCACCATCGATGAGAATATCACCTTCGCCGGCACCGGCGTGAGCAACGGCGGCGTGATACACAATCTCGCCGGCACCACCACCCTTTCCGGCACGCTCACCGCCACCAGTTCCAGCCGCATCACGACGGACAACGGCACCACGCTGAATCTCTCGGGCAATCTTACCGGCACCGATACCAACCTCACCTTCGCGGCCGCCGGCACCGGGGCCATTCAAGTCAGCCAGATCACCACCGGCACCGGCGCGGTCACGCTCGAATCCGGGGACCTCACCTTCACTGGCGCCAACGCCAACACCTACACCGGACTCACCACGGTCGCGGGCGGCACCCTCACGCTCAACAAGTCCGCCGGCGTTGATGCCATCGGCAGCGGTGGCCTCACCCTCGCCGACGGCACCACCGCGACGTTGCAGGCAAATCAACAGATCAACGACGCCGCCACCGTCACCTTGCTCGGCACCTCCACCTTCGACCTCGGCGGCAACACCGAAACCCTGGCCCAACTCAACAGCGCCAGCAGCACCGCCACCGTCGCCCTCGGCGCCACCGGCAATCTCACCATCGGCGCCCCTGGCGTGATCGACTCCGCCTTTGTCGGCCAACTCACCGGTGGCGCCGGCAGCAGCCTCTCGATCGACGGCGGCGGCACCGTGTCGCTCTCGGGCAACAACACGTCCCTCGCCGCCACCGTCAACGTGGCGAGTGGCAACCTCCACGCCTCCGGCTCCAATGAGGCGCTGGGCTCCGGCACGCTGGTGGTCTCGGCCGGTGGCACGCTGCAACTCGAGGGCGGTATCAACTTGGACAATACGGTCCAACTGGCGGGCACCGGCTCGGCCGCCAATGGCGCGGTGGAAAACGTGAGCGGCAACAACACGCTGTCCGGTGCGGTTTCCCTCAGCGCTGCCACCACCTTCAACACCACCGCCGACACCCTCAGCGTGACCGGTGTCATCTCCGGCAGCAACGACCTCACCAAGACCGGCACCGGCACCCTCGTCCTGAGCGGCAGCAACACCTACACCGGCGCCACCACCGTGACCGGCGGCACCCTATCGATCGCCGCCGAGTCCAACCTCGGCGCCACCCCCGCGAGTTCCACCACCGGCCACCTCACGCTCGATGGTGGCATCCTCAACACCACCGCCACCCTTTCGCTCGATGCGAACCGCGGCATCGCCATCGACGCCGGCGGTGGCGACTTTGCCGTCGCGACCGGCACCACCACGTCCCTCAACGGCGTGATCAGCGGCACGGGCACGCTCACCAAATCCGGCGACGGCACCCTGGTGGTGAACGGCACCAACACCCACACCGGCTCCCTCACCCTCTCGGCCGGCGACCTCGAACTCAATGCCGCCCAGAGTTTCACCGGCAACCTCTTCCTCGACGCCGGCACCGTCACCGTCGGCGACGACAGCGCCTTCGGCTCCGGCGTGGTCCGTCTCCGCGGCGCCACCCTGCAAGGCGACGGCACCGCGCGCACCCTCGACAATGTCGTGCGCGTGCAGGACACCAGCACGATCGCCGGCAGCAGCGCGCTCACCTTCACCAACCGGCTGGTCAACCACAACGGGGACAACACCCTCAACCTGACCAACTCCGCGAACACCACGTTCAACGATGTCGAGTTGTCCAACAACAGCACCAATCGCTCCTTCACCCTCAATCACACCGGTGAGGTGATCATCCTCGGCATCGTCTCCGACGGCAGCTCCACCGCCAGCAACCTGATCACCTCCGGCACGGGCCGCCTCACCCTCTCCGGCGCCAACACCTTCAGCGGCGATCTCACCATCGGCTCCGGCACCACCCTGCTCGCGACCAACAACGACGCCCTCGGCTCCGGCGGTGGCACCACCACCGTCCAGTCTGGCGGCACGCTCGAGCTTACCGGCGGCATCACCGTCGACAGCGAGACCGGCATCACCCTCGCCGGCACCGGCACCGCCGGCCAGGGCGCCGTGCTCAGCTCCTCCGGCAACAACGTCCTCGACTCCACCTTCACCCTCAGCGGCGCGACCACCGTCACCGCCACTGCCGATACCCTCACGCTCGGCTCGCAGGTCAACTCCTACGAGTTCGATCTCAACGGCTACGACCTCACCCTCAACACCGACGGCGGCAACATCACCGTTGAATCCGACCTCACCGGCGTGGGTGACATCATCAAGAACGGTTCCGGCACCCTGCTGCTCAATCACGGCGAAGCCTACATCCCTGACTTCCTGCTCTCCCCCGACACCGACTTCTACCTCAACGACGGCCTCACCATCCTCAACACCTACAACAACGACAACGCCGGCATGCGCGGCGAGGTCATCGTGGGCGACGGCGTGGGCGCCGCCGGGTCCGCCGTCCTGCAACAAGGCCTCTACGAGAGCGGCGTCGACATCTCGTCCAACCTCATTTCCGACTCCTCCAACATCACCATCAACGCCGACGGCTACTGGGACCTGCAGGGCCACAAGGAGGTCATCAACAACCTCACCATGAACGGCGGCACGGTGGAGGCCAAGAACAGCTCGGGCACCGGCGATCGCCTCGACCTCATCGGCACGCTCACCGCCTCCAACAACGCCACCTCCACCATCGACGGTCGCCTCGGTTTCAACAACGACACGGCCAAGTCCGTCGTCGTCGATTCCGGGTCCACCCTGCAGATCAACGCCGTGCTCTCCAACGGTGGCTTCAACAAAACCGGCGATGGCACCCTGGTCCTCTCCGGGGCCAACTCCTTCACCGGCACCGCCCTCGTGTCCGACGGTATTCTCAAGGTCGACAACAACTCCGGCCTTGGCGCCACCTACGGCGGCACCCAGGTCCTCTCCGGCGCCCAGCTCCAACTCGACGGCGTCACCATCGGCAGCGAAGCCCTCTCGCTCGCTGGCACCGGCCACAACTCCGACGGCTCCGGCGCCCTGCGCGCCCTCGCCGGCACCACCAACTCCTGGGGCGGTGCCGTCACCCTCACCGCCAACAGCGAGATCCAGACCGAGTCCGGCGCCTCGCTCACCATCGGCGGCAACATCACTGGTTCCGGCAAGACCCTCACCGTCGAATCCATCGGCGACACCACGTTCACCGGTAACAACACCTTCAATACGCTGGAAAAGAACGGCGCCGGCACCCTCACCGTCAGCGGGATCAACACCTACGCCACCACCAACGTGAACGCCGGCACCTTCGCGCTGGGCAACTCCAACATCCTGTCCGACTCGATGGACATCAACCTGGGCGCTTCGGGCACTTTCGACGTCGGCACCTACACCGAGACCATCGATCAGCTCAACGGCTCCGGCACCCTCACCATCGCTTCCGGCGGCGACCTCACCATCGACCAGCTCGGCAGCGCCGGCGCCTTCACCGGTGTGCTCGACGTCGACGGCATCCTCACCCTCAACGGCGGCACCATCGGCGCGGCCGACGGCACCGGCTCCACCGGCACCATCGAGCTAACCGCCTCCAACACGCTCAACATCGTCGATAACTTCACCTTCGGCGGCACCCTCGAGCTCGGCGACGCCACCACCCTGAACCTCGTCAACGACGGCACCACCTTCAACGTCGGCACGCTGCGCGTCACCGGCGATTCCGTCATCGACTTCGCCGGCGCCGACATCGGCACGCTCAACATCGGCACCCTCGAGATCGACCTCGGCGGCACCATTCTGGCCACCAACTGGAACAGCTTCTACGACCTCTGGACCGCGACCAACTTCACCGGCGCGACCATCGACGAGCGCAACAGCACCACCGCCCAGATCACCTTCAGCGGCTTCAACGCCTCCGACACCATCTGGCTGACCTACGACTACGGCTCCAATGAGATCACCGTCCCCGAACCCAGCACCTACGGTGCCTTGCTGATGTCCGCTTTGGCCGGCCTTTACGTGTGGCGTCGCCGGAACCAGCAAAGAGCCAGCGCCGAGAGGCAGAAGACACGAACCTCGTCGTGACGTGCGCGGCACGGCGCAATCAAACGCCGTCTTCGTTCGTTTTTGTCGAACGCAAGGTGTCTCCAATCCCATCATCAGAAACTTCCCGACCGTCACCGGCAGCGACCGCGCCACGGAATAAACTCGGGGCGACGGGCTCCCACGCTGTCCCCGATGGGAAACCCTGCCGACTCGATCCAACCCGATGGGCACGCTGCCGCGGAACTGCTGGACCGCGGCTTTCGCTATGCCTTGGCCTTAACCCACCATCGCGAGGATGCCGAGGATGTGGTGCAGGAAGCCTGGCTCAGTTTGCATCGCCGCTACGGAGAGATCCGCTCACCCCGTCTGCTCTTCACCACCATCAAACACCTCGTGATCGACCAACAGCGGCGCTCCCGGGTGGTTCGCTTCGAACCGGCCGAACACCACGACAGCCCCGCCGCCCCCATCCCCATGGCTCAGGGCACACAGGAGGATATGTGGGCCTTGCTCGGACAGCTGCGGGAAAGCGAACGCGAGGCACTCTTTCTCCATCACATCGAGGGCCACACCGCCGCTGAAATCGGTCGACTCACCTCCCGCTCCCGCAACACTGTGCTCAGCCTGCTGAACCGCGGCATGTCCAAACTGCGCCAACTCGTCACCGCCCGGCCGTCCTCCACCGCGGACCCTTTCACCGACTGATCCCCGCCGCCGTGTCCGACCCTGAGCAAGACTTCCGCGACTTCTACGCCCGCCAATCGATGCCGGCCGAGCGGGGTCGCGCCATCCTCGCCGCCGGGCGCCGTGCCGCGGCGCGTTACCGGCGCCGTCGCTTGGTCCTGCGCCTGAGTGTGCTCGCCACGGCGGCCGCGATCGCCCTGCTGCTCTGGTCGGCGCGCGCGTCAGCACTCAACCATCCGGCGCCCGCGCGTCCATCGATCGCCACATTGGAAACCGGTATCGCCGCGTTCTTCAGCTCACCCGATTTCACCCTGGACCTCACCGGCCCCCACCAAGCACCGCTCCTGGCCTGGCTTCGCGAGCGGGGCGCTCCCGCCGACCTGAGCGTGCCGGTTCCCTTGGCCGGCCTGCAAAGCGTCGGCTGTCGGGTGCTCACCCTCAACGGCGTCACTGGCTACGTCATTTGCCTCTACCTCGAGCCACCGTCGGCGGGCGACGTCGAAACCGTGATCCATTTGGTCGCGTTCCCGCGGGATCAGGTCGGCGCCCCTCCGACCGCCGGCGAATCCCGCAGACTGGGTGAACGAGGGGGCTGGAACTTCGCCCATTGGGCCCACGGCAATCTGGTGTTCTTCGCCCTGTCGCAGGTGGATGCCAACCGGTTCGCCGCGGTCACGGCAGGCATTCCGGGGTAGGTTTACGCAAAAACCACCCGCCGCGCAATCAACGCGCACCGCCGTTCGTTTGTCGCACGGACACCTCTGTGCCGCAACCACGCGCGGGGCCCGCCGCACGAGTGCCCGCCTTCCTACCTAACCCATGGCTAACCCAAGGGTCCCGCGCCTCGCTAAAACATGATCCACTCCCCTCGCCAACTGGCGCAAGCCGCCCTCACGCTCGCCGTCACCGGCGCCCTGTTCAGCGGCTCCGCGCAGGCCTCCACCGTGCTTGAACAAGGCCGCTCGTATGTGCACTCCGCCTTCTACCACCAAAGCTTCGATATGTTTTGGGCCGGAGATACCTTCGGCCCCAACCCGGGCGGAGATGAAATCGAACGTAAACAGTTCCGCGTCTCCGTCGACTACGGCCTGGGCCACCGCCTCGGCGCCGATCTGAGTCTCGCTTACCACGATACCTCGTCCGCATCGTTCGGCCCGTTCTCGCTGGGCAGCCAGGATGGCATCGCGGACACCTACGCCGGTATCCGCTATGCGGTGACAACCCGAAACACCGACGGCTTCGACTCCACCCTGCGTCTGGGATTCACCATTCCGGGCGACTACGAAACGGGACAGCTCAGCGCGCCTGGCGACGATGCCTGGGGCACCGATCTTCGCTACGCCTTCCAGTTCAACCTGGCGACCGCCCAGGTCGAAACCTACCTCGGTTACTGGATCTACGAAGGCGCGGTGCCGGAGGCCTTCGGCGGGGGCGTTACCCTCAAGCACGGATTGGGTGGAGGTTTCTGGGCTGAAGCGGGCTACCACCGCTGGGACGCCTCCGGTGGTCTCGACATCGGGGGGCCGGGCTTCACGCCTGATCGCCTGCCGCTCGTGAGCGAAGAAAGCGACCGTTGGGAGCTTGCGCTGGGCTATGCCGATTCCGCGCGGCGCTACTATCGCGTGGCCTATTCGAAAATCTTCGACGGACGCAACGTCGGCAAAGAAGAGACCTGGGGTTTCTCGATCGCCTGGCCATTCTGACCGAGGATTCGCGCCCTCCCTGGTTCCCGTAACCCTGCGGCTCCGTTCGGTTAGTCCGGCGAAGCCTTTGGCTTTGCCACGTTGCTTATCCGCCCCACAAGCGATCGATTTTTCGCTCAAACTATAGTCACCTCGGCTCGACAAATCGGCGAAGGGCCGCTGGCCTGCGGATCGCGCCATGTCAGTATCCGACGTCCCCCCCGCCTCGCCGGCCCCGCAATCCCCCCCCAATGGCAACAAGCCCGCCGATCTGGAGATCAAGGACTCTGCCCTGATTTTTAACGACGTCTGGAACGATCTGGAGTCGCAATACGGTCGCGAAAACCTGCGCTTCCCCAAGGAGATCATTCTGCTCGGCGGCGCGCCCGGTGCTGGTAAAGGCACCAACACCGAGTTTATTCTCAAAGCCCGCGGACTCACCTGCCCGCCCGTGGTGGTGAGCTCACTGCTCGACTCGCCCGAGGCGCAACGCATCAAGGACGCCGGCATGATGGTCGGCGACCGTGAGGTGATCGGCATCCTCCTGCGGGAGTTGCTCAAGCCCGAATACCGCGACGGTTGCATCCTCGACGGCTTTCCCCGCACCAACGTGCAGGTGGAGTCGCTCAAGCTGCTCGTCACCAAAATGCAGGCGCTGCGGCGGGAGTTCTTCGGCACCCCGCTCAGCATCCATTTCCGCCAACCCACCGTGCACATCATGGTGCTCTTCGTGGAGGAGAAAGTCTCGATCGAACGCCAACTCAAGCGCGGCAAACTCACCAAAGAACACAATGAAGAGGTGCGCCGCACCGGCGACGGCGAACTCTGGGAGGAGCGTCCGACCGATTACGATGAAGACCTCGCGCGCCGCCGCTACCGCGTCTTCAAGGAAAAGACCTGGGACGCCCTGCAGTCGCTGAAGTCGATCTTCCACTACCACTTCGTCAACGCCCAGGGCACCGTCGAAGAGGTCGAGAAGAACATCGTCAAGGAGCTCCAATACCAGAGCTCGCTGGAACTCGATCCCGCGACGCATGACACCCTGCGTCACATCCCCGTCGCCAACGAACTCATCGTGCACGCCCGCCAGGAGTTGGTGAAGCGACTCGACGGCTACCAATTCGACAACCCGGCGCTGCTCGCCCAGGTTGTCGCCTTCGTCGAGCGCAAGGTCATGCCGATCGTCAGTCGCCACGCCATCTCCGGCAATGCGCACATCAACACCGAGGACGAGCTGCTGCACGACCCCCAGGCACTCGCCATGTTCATCGACGTGTTCTCCGAGCGCGGCTACCACGCTGTCATCGACCTGCACCGCATCGAAGTGCCGGAAAAGGTCGACCTGCAGACCGGCGACATCACCTGCCGCGTGAAAAAGGTCTTCCGCATCACCATCGATTTCGAAGGCTCCGAAATCCGGCGCGGCAACTGAGGGGGAATTCGGGATTTTAGATTTTTGATTTTGGATTGGTGAAACCGCCACCACTCCGCCGCCAGCGCGACAAAGGTCGCGGCCTACACGGTAGGTGCTAACCCGCACAGTAGGCTGCAAGCTTGCTTGCGCTGCGTTGCCCCTCCGCCGCCTGAACGGGCCAATCAAAAATCCAAAATCGAAAATCCCATCATTCGAAGCGCAGCGCTTCGATCGGATCGAGCGACGCGGCTTTCCAGGCCGGGTAGATGCCAAACGTGATACCGATACCACTGCAAACCACGAGTCCCGCCGTGGCCCAGCCGATCGGAAACACGACCGCCGCGCTCAGCAACTGGCCCGCCAGGTTGCCCCCCACGATGCCGAGGAGGATGCCGGCCACACCGCCCAACAGCGACAGCGCCACGGCCTCGATCAGGAACTGCGAAAGGATCGTCTTTTTGCGCGCGCCCAGGCTCTTGCGAATCCCAATCTCCCGCGTCCGCTCCGTCACGCTCACCAGCATGATGTTCATCACCCCGACGCCGGCCGCCAGCAAGGCGATCGCGCTGATCACAAAGGCGCCGATCGCCACCGTGTTGAGCGCCTGATCGAAGGTCTTGATCAGGGAGTCGTTGGTGGTCGTGTCGAAGTTGTTGCCGTCCTCCGGCAGGAGTCCGCGCACCAGACGCATCGTGCCGATCGCCTGCTCGTGCACCGCATCCAATTCCTCCGCGGTTTTGGCCTGCACATTGATGCTGATCGAGCGGCCGGCCCGACCATAGGCGTTGAACCAGCGCGTGATCGGCGTGACCACGATGTTGTCCTGACTCTGGCCGAACGAGGATCCCTTTTCTTCCAGCACCCCGACCACGGTGAGCGAATTGCCGTCGATACGGACCACTTGTCCGAGCGCCTCCTTGTTGGGAAACAACTTTTTGCGAATGTCCTCGCCGATCAGGCAAACCGATCGCGCGAAGTTCACGTCATCAGTCGAAATGGGCCGTCCCGCCGCCACTTCATAGGAGTAGCTGGTCAGGTAGTTTTCATCGGTGCCGATGAACCCCACGTTCGGGTTGGTGTGCTCCTGCTCGTGATAAACTCGTCGCCCCCCGCGGTTGGTGATCAGACTCACCTGCGCATCCGTTCCCATGAGGTCTTTGAAACGCATCGCCTGCCTCAACCGGATGTCCGGCCGATTACCGAAGCGCTCGCGCGGGTCGCTGAAGTTCACCAGCGGGAACTTCGACACCTGAATCGAGTTGGCACCGAGCACATTGAGGCCGTCCTGAATCTTGGACTTCACGCCACTCACCGCCGTCATCACGCCGATGACCGTGAAAATACCGATGGCGATGCCCAGCATCGTAAGCCCCGAACGCAGCTTGTTCGACTTCAACGAGGCGTAGGCCAGAACCAGTGTTTCCCAGATAATCATTATTCGAATCGCAAGGCTTCAACCGGATCCAAAGAGCTGGCGCTGTAAGCCGGCGCGAAGCCGCTCATCACGCCCACGAAGGTCGAAAGCCCGACCGCAACCACCACGACCAGAGGGGAAAAAACGACCGGAAAACTCGGCGCCATCACGCCGATGAGCGCGGCCACCCCGCCGGTGAGCAGCAAACCGACCACGCCGCCCAACATGCATATGCAGACCGCCTCGATCAGGAATTGGGTCAGGATGGAGCGTCGCCGCGCGCCCAGCGCCTTGCGGGTGCCGATCTCGCGTGTGCGCTCCTTCACACTCACATAGGTGATGTTCATGATGCCGATCGCGCCGACAAAGAGCGCCAGTCCGGTGATCACCAGTCCCGCCGTGGCGATACCATTCTTGATCGGATCAAGCTGCTCGCGAATGACGCCCGATTCGTTGATCTCAAAGTCGTCGCGATCCTCCGGATCGAGTTGCCGCACCCGGCGCATGAGACCGCGCAACTCATCGCGCGCTTCCTCGGACCGCGTCGTGTCGTATTGCACCCGGACCTCGCCCTCGTCGCGACCGTTGATGTTGTAGCGGTAGGCCTTGATCGGAATCATGATCATCGAATCCCAACTGAAGGCGCCGAGAAAACTGCCCTGCCGCTCCGGCACACCGATCACGCGAAACGGCGACCCACGCACGATGACCGTTTTGCCGACGGGCGACTCGTTGGGAAACAAGGCGTCGGCCACGTCAAAACCGATGATGCAGACCTTCGAACCCTGCTGGTCCTCAAACTCGTTGAAGAAGCGCCCCTCCACCATGTCCGACTTGCTGATCTGAGACATCTCGTGCGAGGTCCCGAGCAGGTAGATATTGTTCACCCGCAATTCGCCCCGCACCACGTTGACCGCGGTGGTGTCCGCCGGCACCGACCGGATGAGGGCCGACTGCGGGTTCTCCTTGATCCACTCATTGATGCGCGTGGCGTAAGTCGTGCGAATGTCACGACGGTTTCGATACACCCACCATTCGTTGGTGCCCGTCCAAGGCCACTTCGTGACGTAAAAGACATCGTCACCAAAACCGGAAAAGCTCTCATCGACCCCCTTGTTGATCCCGAGGATCGCCGTGACCATGAGCGTCACCGCCACGATGCCGATGACCACGCCCAGCGCGGTCAAACCCGACCGCATCTTGTTCGCGCGGATCTGCGCAAACGCGATCTTCACCGACTCGGAAAACTCGAAAAAGAAACGACGCATGGCGTTCGATTACTCCTTGTAGGGTTCGACCTTCTGTCGAGCCACGGCGGCGTTCCGACTCGACACGAAGTCGAGCCCTACCGCTTGAATGCTTGGCACAAGATCAGGCATTGGTCTCGTCGGCTTCTATGAGGCCGTCGCGCAGGCGGACGATGCGGCGGGCGTGCCGGGCGACATCCTCTTCGTGGGTCACCATGATGATGGTGTTGCCGTTGGCGTAGAGGTGCTCGAAAAGTTCCATGATCTCGACGCCGGTCTTGGTATCGAGCGCGCCGGTCGGTTCGTCGGCCAGGATGATCGAGGGGCGGTTCACCAGCGCGCGGGCGATGGCCACGCGCTGACGCTGGCCACCGGAGAGTTCATTGGGTTTGTGATGCACGCGGTCACCCAGACCGACATTGGTCAGCGCCTCCAGCGCGCGCTCGCGACGCTCGGCGGCGCCGACGCCGGCGTAGATGAGCGGGAGTTCGACATTGTGCAGCGCATCGGAACGCGGGAGCAGGTTGAAGCTTTGGAAGACGAATCCGATCTCCCGATTGCGGATGTCGGCCAGCTCGTCGTCGCTCATCATCGCGACATCCTCGCCGGCGAAGGCGTAGTGCCCGGCCGTCGGCGTATCGAGACAGCCGAGCATGTTCATCAGCGTCGACTTGCCGGAACCCGAGGGGCCCATGACCGCGAGGTATTCGTTGCGGTGGATTTGCAGGGCGACGCCACGCAGCGCGTGCACCACCTCGGTGCCCATGCGGTAGAGCTTGGTGACGCCATCGATGTCGATGACGAGTTCGCCATGCGGTCGCAAGGTGCGCTCGGCGGCGGCGCCGGCGGAAGGGGAGGAAGCGGTTTCGCTCATGACGATCAGGGCGCGGTTCAGTCGTCCTGGTTGTCGGAGTCGTTCCCGGACTTGCCGTCGCGTCGTTTCTGAATGGATACCGCCATGCCATCCTTGAGCGTGCGGGTGATGGTGGCGTAGCTGCCGGAGACGACCGTCTGACCGGCGCTGAGGCCGGACTTGATCTCCATGTAGGAGGTATCGGCGATACCGGTCTCCACGTCGACCAACTTGGCCTTGCCGTCCTCGATGACGAAGACGACGCGGCGCAGGGACTCCCGGTTTTCACGTTCTTGCTGGCGTTGCTCCTCGACGTTTTCGGCGGTCGCGGCGCCCTCGCCGGCCATCTCACGTTTGGCCTTGTCGCGGTCCTTTTCGAGCTGCTCGACGGTCTTATCGCCCTCGCGGCTGCGGACCGTGACCGATTGGATCGGCACGGCAATCACGTCCTTGACCGTGGCTGTCTCAATGTCGGCGAGCGCGCTCATGCCGGGCTTGAGTTGTTCGCCATCGGCCTCAACGCGGATCTTCACTTCAAAGTTGGTCACTTCGGCCTGAGAGCCGGCGCCGGTGGTGATGGCGGAGGAAGCGATCTCGGTCACCTCGCCCAAAAACTCGCGGTCCGGGTAGGCATCGATGTCGATGCGGGCACGGTTGCCGACCTTCACGTTGACGACGTCGTTCTCGTTCACCTGCACCACCACTTCCATGTTGGCCAGGTCAGCCACGCGCATGACCTCGGAGGCATTGTAGCCGCCAGTGCCGGTGACGCGTTCGCCGAGTTCGACCGGGAGCTTGCTGATGGTGCCGTCCATCGGCGCGTAGATCACGGTCTTCTCCAGCTGGTCCTGGGACTGCTTGAGCAGACCCTCGGCACGGCGCACCTGCGCCTGGGCGCTTTCGAAATTGGCCTGAGCGACTTCGTGAGAGGTCTTGGCCGCGGTGAAGTCGGCATCGGAAATGAGCTTCTTGGCGTAAAGGTCCTGGCTGCGCTTGAAGTCCTCTTCCGACTTGAGGCGCTGCGCCTTGCTCTGGACGGCGGCGGCGCGGGAAGCGGCGAGATCGGCTTCGCGTTGGTCGACCTGGTAGCGGTAGTTGTCGTCCTTGATGCGCAGGAGCAGCTCACCCTTCACGACCTGTGCGCCTTCGGCGTAGGGCAGCTCGACAATCTCACCCGAAACCTCAGGGGCAATCTTCACCTCGATCTCCGGTTCGATGCGACCGGTCGCGGTCACAAACTGCGTGATGTCGCGCAACGCCACTTCGTCGGCGAACACCTTGGTGCCCTTATCGCCTTGGCGGGATTTGAACGCGGCTCCCACGCCCATGAGGACAATCAGTAGGACGCCACCAATGATCCACCACTTGGTGGAGGACTTCTTTTTCTTTTTCGCCGGGCGCTTGGATCCGGCGGAGGACGAGGGGGACGAATGGGCCATAGTGATCAGCTGTGAAAGTCGTTATGCGATGGGCTCTGGTTCAGGCCGAGCGCCGAAGTTCCGGGATCCATCGCAAGATACTCCCCGTAGTAACGGATCGTGGAGGAGCCCCGGGGGACTCCTCCACAACACAACTTGATACTACGAACAGCGTTCAACACGACGGATTCAGTCGCCTGGCGAAACCCTTCCGCGACGAGCACCCCGAAAGTCGCGATCAAGCGACGGAGCGGCACGCTGAAAAGGGATTCGGTCCAAGGCATGCCAGCAACACACCTCAAATCCCGCTCAAGTTGCAGGAAGTTTGGATGAATGGAGGTGCCGGTTGGATGAACGGCACCACCTCGGTGCCGCCCCAGGGGCTGGCTTCAAATTAAGCGGGTCCAGCACCGTGAACGCAGCCTTCCGCAGCCAAGACGGAGGTAGGACGCTGTGCCTGAAGACACCTCGCCTGCGCGACAACGCAGGCCGACGCCGGCTCCGTCGCGGCCCGAAGGGCGAGCGACATATGTCGCTCACGCTGACCCGGCGTAAATTGAAGACAGCCCCTAGTGCCCCGCGACTGCGATCGCGCCAGCCGGTCCGTGCTCAGGCAGGCTCTCGATCTGATGGTGCACCCAGTCGGTCGCCGTTGCCTTCTTGGCTTGGGGATCGTCCTCGTAGAGCAGGTGACCATCCGGCCCGACCACCAGAAAGTGCGGGAGGCGCCGGATACTGAACTGCATCGCGACTGGCGAATTCCAGTCGATCTGGGTCGAGCCCTCCCGGTCGATATCGATCATCACCACCACCAGATCGTCACGCGCCGCCTGCAGTGACGCCAACGGATTGTCCAAGTTCGAACAAGGTTCACACGGGCAACCCGGGCTGAATTTGCTGAAGAAGCCCATCACCAGCGTTTTTCCTGCCACCGCATATTTCCCCACGTCGATGCGATCTGAATCGGTGACGACGATTGGGCCGGGCTGCTTCGCCGCCAGAGCTCCACAAAGGCTCAACGCGGAAAAGAGAACGGCCAGCTGGCGGGGTAGGGTCGAGACTGGCATCTGCCTCCTTCGGACGCGAGGGGACCGGTTCGCGTTCAAACTTAGGCCAGAAATGACTGAATTTTACACCCCAGGGTTCACCCTAGGGCAAACCACTGGCATCTAAGTGCTGCCACGCCCCACACAGCTTCGCTCACCGCGCCCAGCTTAAAGCCTCACTCAATATCCGCTTGGCATCCTGCTCGATCACTTCCCCATGGCCGACCACCACCCGTTCGATGTCGCAGGCCAACAAGGCTTCGACCGACCGAGCAAAGGCCGGCCGGTCCCGCACGCTCATGCGCACCAGCCGACTCGTGCCGGGGAAACGTTTGAAGCCCGAAACCCAGCGCAGAAAGAACGGCACGCGCTCCTCCGGCGCCAAAGGAAGGTTAAAAATCAGGTCTGCCAGCACCAAGGTGCGTGACGCTCGATGCAGCACCGCAAATTCCCGCATCACCGGGATACCCCGCAGCGGCAGCACCTCGATTTCGCCCGCCCACGCCTCCGGCGGCTTACCGAGCACCCGACTCGGCGCGATCGTCTCACTCGTAACCGGGAACCCTGCCGGCACCAGCATCTCGGCCTCCGGAAACGCCCGCCGTAAATCCGGTGCGAAGGTGTCGTGCATCCGCGTCGCTTCCAACACCCACCGCACCGGGCCCAGGGATCGGATCGCCGCGACATCATCCGCCGCGAAAGGCGCGCCGGAGTGCACCGCGAGCTCGCCGCTCGCCAAGCGCATCACCGTCGTCGTTTTACCCAGGTTCGCACCGAGCAGGCGGAAAGGGAAATGTAGCACCCACAGGCCTTCGCCGCGGGCTTCCAGTCGATTTCGATTCATCACGAGGGGTTCTTTTTCTCCTCCGGATAGAGCGCATCGCCGCAGTATTTGCAGTATTTCGCGTCGTCCGCGTGGTTCCCTGCGCCGCAGGCCGGGCAGGATTGCGTGTTGGAAGAGCGTTTGAAGGCATCGCTCATCGCAACGGTCACGATACCCGTCGGCACCGCAATCACCCCGTAGCCCAGGATCATGAGCACCGAGGCCATCGACTGGCCGAGCACGGTCTGTGGCGCAATGTCGCCGTAACCCACCGTCGTCATCGTCACGATCGCCCAATAGATCGAACGCGGGATGCTGGTAAACCCGTGCTGCTCCCCTTCGATGAGATACATCAACGCCCCGGAGATGAGCACACAGGTCAGCACCACTCCGAGAAAAACCGTGATCTTGCGCGAACTTGCCGCCAGCGCCGCCCGCAGCATCCGTGCTTCGCCCACGTAGTGGGTGAGCTTCAGAATCCGAAAGATTCGCAACAAGCGCAGCGCCCGCACGACCAGCAAGGACTGCGTGCCCACCACAAACAAGCTCAGGTAGGTCGGCAGGATCGCGAGCAGATCCACCACCCCATAAAAACTCCGCGCGTAGAGCCACGGTCGTTTCACCGCCATCAGACGCAGTCCGTATTCGAGCGTGAAGGCGATCGTCAGCACCCACTCCGCCCAGCGCAGCTCCGCGCCAAACCGCTCGCGCACATCCCGCACACTTTCCAGACACACCGCCCCCACGCTGAGGGCGATCGCCAGCAACACCGCGATGTCGAATACCCGCCCGCCGGGCGTATCGGCCTCGAAGATCACCGTATGCAGGCGGGACCGCCACCCCGGCCAATTCTGTGACTTCTCTTCGGACACTGCCATGACGCGCCACCATGACGCCCGCTTAACGGACCGCAAGACACGCCATTTCCACCCGCGGTATAACTCGTTCACATGCATCTGCCCGCATTTCGGTGCCGGCTCCAGCCAGCTCCCGCAGCGTCAACTCACTCCCTTTTCACCTCAGCCCGTCCATTCCGCCTATCGTCCCGCCCACCCCAGTCTCCCGGCTGCAAGCCCACTACTTCGCCGTCTACGCGGTGTTCGGCTGCGTCACCCCCTACATCCCGATCTACCTGCGGGATGTGAAGTCGCTTTGCGCCTCGGAGATCGGACTCACCTTTGCCACCGGCCAAGCCGCTGTGCTGCTCGTGCCGGTGTTGCTGACCTACCTCGCGGACCGCTTCCGCCTGGTGCGACCGCTGCTCTTCGCGATGTTCACCATCAACATCATCGCGATGACCGCCCTCGTTGGCGCGGCGGGTTTCTGGTCGTGCCTTTGCTGGGTGGCGGTGAACCGCATGGTGTCACAACCCCAGGTCACCCTCGCGGACGGCATCTATTTTTCCCTGCAATCCGACCCCACCCAACCCCGCGCTCCCTACGCCAGCGTGCGGGTTTGGGGCACGATCGGCTACATTGCGCCGAGCCTCATCATCTACACCAGCTACTACCTCGGCGACTTCTGCAAAGGCGGACTCGAATGGATGCCCTACGTCGCCGGCGCGTTTGCGATTCTCGGACTCCTCAACGCCACCAAGCTGCCCCAGCGCTACAACCGCGCCGCAACCGCTGCCCCGCCGCCGCGTGTCCCTACCCTCGCCGCTGCCCGCGTGCTCTTGCAGCCCAAGCTGCTCACCTTCCTCATCGGGGTCGGATTTGTGGTCATGTCCAACATGGCCTTCTACGGCTTCTACCCGCTCTACCTCACCAGTGAGATCGGTCTCGGCCAACGCTGGGTCGGACTGATTTCCAGCCTCGGGGTGGCCATTGAAATCCTCTACATCCTGCGCCTCGAACCCCTGCGCCAACGCATCGGTTTCGGCGGACTCCTCGCCGTCGGCGGCGCCGCCAGCCTCTTCCGCCTCGCCTGCCTCGCCTTCCTGCCCACGCCCTTCTTCAGCATCGTGTTCCAACTCGTGCACGGCCTCACCGTGATTGGTTACATGATCGTGCCCGTGATGTATCTCAACACCCACGCCGGTGAAGGTTATCGCAACTCCATCCAAGGCGTCTACGTCATGGTGATCCAAGGCGTCTTCTCCATCGCCGGGAACATCCTCTCCGGCCAACTCGCCGAGATCGGCCTGCTCACCCTCTATCGCTCCGCCCTCGGCATCTGCGCGCTCGGCCTCGTCTTCGTCGCCATCAGCTTCCGCCTGAAGGCCCGCCCGGTGGCCGGAAGCCCCTAGTTCAATCGGTCCAACTGTAGCCGGGCTCGGTGAGCCCGGTCATTGCCTCTCCGCCGCAGCTCCCGGGGTCAGCGACCCCGGCTACAGTGCTGCCTGAACGCACCTCCAACGACCAGTTCGGCAGAATTTCCTTGCTGTCCCATCTGTCCTACTACTCCTAGAACAGTTGATGCTGCCGTTTTCGATTCAGTTGAAGCCCGGTCTGCCCATTGCGGAACAGGTCGTGCACGCGGTGAAAAAGGCGGTGCTCACGGGCCAGCTCACACCTGGCGACAAGTTCGTTTCCGTCCGTCAGCTCAGCCAGGCCCTGCGCATCAACCCCAACACCGCGCACAAGATCATCGGCACCCTGCAGGCCGAGGGCATCCTCATCAGCACCCCCGCCGTGGGCACCACGGTCGCGACCCCACCCGCGGGTTCGCGCAGCGAAAAGACCGCTCTGCTCGGGCCCGAGCTGGAACGGCTGATCGTCGAGGCCCGCCGTCTTGGCCTCGACCTCACCGACATCGAAGCCGCCGTCGCCCGTCACTGGGAGAAACTCAACGGCCCCCTTTCCCCGAAAACCAAATGAATGCGATCGAAACCACCGGCCTCACCAAGCGCTTCTGGCGCCACCGCGCCGTCGACGACCTCTCGCTCACGATCCCCGCTGGCACCGTCAACGTGCTGATCGGAGCCAACGGGGCCGGCAAGACCACCACCCTGCAACTCCTCCTCAACCTGCTGCGCCCCTCGGCCGGCCGCGCCACCGTGCTTGGTGCCGACAGCCGTCGCCTGTCTCCCGCGGTGTTGCAGCGCATCGGCTACGTATCCGAAAATCCGCGACAGCCCGATGGCCTGACCGTCGCCGGACTCATGGCCTGGTGGCGCCCGCTTTACCCCAACTGGGATCGAACCCTCGAGGCGCGGCTGCTGGCCGACTTCGACCTGCCGCCGGAGCGCAAGCTCAGCCAACTCTCCCGCGGCATGGCCATGAAGGCCGCCCTCGCCAGCGCGCTCGCCTACCGCCCCGAGCTCCTGGTCCTCGACGAGCCCTTCAGCGGACTCGATCCCCTCACCCGCGATCAGGTCATCGAAGGCCTCGTGGAACGGGTCTCCGCGGAGGGTTGCACGGTCCTCGTCTCCTCGCACGAAATCGCGGAGGTCGAAACCCTCGCCGACCGCATCCTTTGGCTCGACCAGGGAAGCCTCCGCCTCGACGAAGCGGCCGACAGCCTCCGCGCCCGCTTCCGCCAGATCGAATTGCCCGATGAGTCGGCACCGACCCCGACGCACGCGATTCAAGTGCAACGCGCCGCCGGCTTCACCCGCTACGTCGATCCGCAGTTTGCCGCCACCGTTCTGCCCGCCAACGCGACCGCTTACCCCATGCCCTTGCGCGACATCTTTGTCGCCCTGCTGCGTCAACAATCCGGCGCCACCAAACCTCAACTCAGCCTCGCCGCATGAACACCGTGCTCACCGTTCTTCGTCAGGACCTGCTCAACATCCGCTGGGTGCTGGCCGCGTGGATCGCTCTCACCGCAGCGCTCACGCTGCGACCTTTTGATCCAGCCAACGCCGCCTTCACCACGCTCATCGACTACGCGCTAGTCTTTGGCCTCATGAGTTCTCTTGTGCTCTGGGGCGTGTTGTTCACCCGAATCAGCCTCGGACACTCACCCATCGACAGTCGCAACGGCTGGCGCACGCGTCCGCTCGCGCCCGGCTTGGTCCTGTTGGCCAAGGTGCTGCTCTTATGCTGCATCTTCATCGCGCCGTTTTGGATCGCCGGATTGGTCCACCACAACAACCCACCGTTACTCGCGTTCAGCTACATCCTGCTCGCCGCTCTCTTCGTCAGCAGCCTTGTTCCCACCCAACGAGCGCTTGTTGCGGCTCTGCTGATTGTCGCCACCAGCGTCTTCGCCGCGCTCACGTTGTTCAACAACCGGCCTCTGGCCCTCGTCTCGCTCGGTCTAAGTTCCACTGGAGAAACCGCCGCCCAATGGATCTACGTTGTGGGTATCGGCGGCCTGCTGCTTCGCCAATACCTGCGCCCGCACACCGCCCTGCACGCGGCGGGCGCTGGCGGCGTGGTGATCCTCATCATCGGACTCGGGTTGGTGTTCCCTAATCGCCAAGTCCCGTTGCCTTGGCTGCATCGCCCGGACGTGAACTTCACCTTGTCGGAAGCGACGCCGCTAAACGACGCGGACTGGATCGGCAGCGACTTTTACCGCCGGGACGATCAGCGCTACGCCGCCCATTCCGGCACCCTGCGTTCCCATCGCAACTGGCGCGTTCGTCTGCGCGTCGAGGGCATCGCGCCGAACGAAATCTGGTATGTCCGTCAAATCAACGCCCTCAATCGCCACCACCCTGGCCTCAGCCACCGCACCATGCACCGAGGCGCGTTCCTCACCGCCGGAAACCTCGCCCCCCAGCTGATGCTGGGTCGCGAAACAACCTTCATCGGCGCCTCGGGCACGGAATTTGAATACGAGTTCCAATGGGTCCGATGGGACGGCTCGGAAAACTTTCCCGAGGCGCCCACCAACGCTGATTTCCAATTTCAAATTCTGCGCATCAATCATTTCACGGTGTTCGCGCGAGTCCCTCTCGCGGTGGGCAAATACGGTCCCCCCAGGTCCAACGGAGCTCGGTCCCTAAACATCGAAACCATTGATTGGGAGGCCCGCACCTTCACCGGCAGCACAATCGGACCAAACGTGCCGCCCGCGGACGCCCATCAACGCTACTCCGCCCTCACGTTAATCGCCTTCAATCCCAAGGCTCACGAAGCTGGGTTCGTGCAACCGCTGCCCACCAATTCGCCCGACACGCTCGCGCAATTCCGTCTCCCCAGACTCTCCGGCGACCCCAAGGACTGGCAACTCCTGCTCTTCATGGCCGAGGCCGACGCCCAGGTGATCCTAGCTGGGCGCTGAACGGCGCTCTCCCGGACCACGAACTCGGGCCCGCACTGGACGCAACGCCACACTTGCGCAGGGTGTCCCATGCAACTCACGGGGATTCACCACCTCACCGCCATCACCGCCCGCGCCGCCGAGAACCACGCGTTCTACACCGGCGTGCTCGGTCTGCGACTCGTGAAAAAGACGGTCAACCAGGACGACGTTTCGGCTTACCATCTCTTTTATGCCGATGGTGAAGCTTCGCCCGGCACCGACCTGACCTTCTTCGACTGGCCCGTCGGCCCCGAACGCCGGGGCGCGCATTCCATCGCCCGCACCGGCCTGCGTGTGGGTTCCGCCGAGTCGCTCACGTGGTGGCATAATCGTTTGTCCGATCACGACCTCAAAGTCGGCGAAATTCACGAGCGCGATGGCCGCGCCACCCTCGATTTTGAAGATCCCGAAGGCCAACGTTTTGCCCTCGTCAACGACAGCGAGGGTTTCCCCGCGCACCCTTGGTCCAAGAGCCCTGTGCCGCTCGAACACCAGATCCGCGGCCTCGGTCCCATCACGCTCTGCGTGCCCTCCCTTGATCGCACCGCCAAGATCCTCACCGACCTCATGAACATGAGCGCCGACCGCACCTATGCGGTCCCTGGCACCGCCGACGACGAGGGGCACACCAACCACATCACCGTGCATGTGTTCACCATGGGCGACGGCGGTCCCGGCGCCGAACTGCACCTCGCCGTCGATCCCCATGCCCCCATCGCCCGCCAAGGCGCGGGCGGCGTGCACCACGTCGCGTTCCGCACCCCAAATTTTGACCAATACGCCGCCTGGCACAAACGGCTCATCGACGCGGGATATCCGAACAGTGGACCGATCAACCGTTTCTACTTCCGCAGCCTCTACTTCCGCGAACCCAACGGCATCCTCTTCGAGATCGCGACCGACGGTCCCGGTTTCGCCGCCGACGAGCCGATGGACGCCCTCGGCGAAACCCTCGCCCTGCCGCCTTTCCTCGAGGACCGCCGGGCCGAAATCGAAGCGGGCCTAAAGCCGCTCTAAGGCCGTCAGGGGGTAGGACGGGACCACTGGGCCCGCCGTTGCGGCTGCGGGCGGCCCAACGGTCCGCCCCTACCTCTTCCCACCTCAGTTCCCCGCGCGGCGCTCCGCCATGCGGCGTTGAAGCACTTCGTAAGGTGACTCGCGCGCGAGCTGCGCGGCGACGTCCTTGGCCGCGCGCGTTTCCGCGCCGGTCTTGTCCAGGAAGCCGAGGTCGGCGAGCCAATCGAAAAAGCGCTCGTGCCAGGTGCCAAAACCCACGCCGTCGCGGCTGGTGATGCCGGCGGTCGCCGGCGCCTGGCCTTCCTTGCCCCGATCACCCGGGTGCACCCCGCGCGCGTAAATGTGCATTTCTACATTCGGCACGCCGTCATTTAACAAGGCCGTGAAATACTCCGTCGACCACAGGGCGTGAATCCAATCGCCCCAGCCCGGACCGGTGATGAACGACGGCGGCGCATCCCGCGGAATCTCCACAGTGCCACCATTAAAAAACGGCGACGGTCCCGGATACACCAGACCCGCAAAGTCAGGCCGCGACGAGACCTTCGCCAAAGGATTCCCGGCCACATCGTTTTTCGCATCAAATCCCTCGTAGAAGAGGGAGGCACCCGCCACCAGCTCCGCCCCCGCCGAGAAGCCAAGCACGCCAATGCGGTCAGGATTGATGCCCCAGTCCGCCGCGTAAGCCCGGACCAGCTTGATCGCCTGCTGCAGGTCGTGCACCCCGTCAGTCTTCGGATCGTAGCCGTCGCTGCGCAACCGATTGCGCAGGATAACCGCACTGATGCCGCGGCTCGTGAGATGCGGCACCACGTCCGCGCCCTCGCCCGCCACGCCCAAGGTCTGATGCCCGCCACCCGCCGCGAGGATGACGACAGTGCCGGTGTTCAACGCACCCTTGGCGGCGTGAAACTCGATCGACGGATTGTGGATGTTCACCAGGTAACCGAGGAAGGGCGGGCTGTAGCTGCCATATGTCTCCGGTTCGTGGATACGATCCTGATTGAGGTAGGCTGAGTCCGGCGGATACAGCGGCACCACCACCCCACCCGGCAAAATCGCCGTCGGCTGATAGGGCCCCTCCGTCGCCGGCCCGGCGGCCGGCACATCCTGCGGCGCTGGCGGCGGCGCGAGGCCTTCCGGAGCCGCACGAACGCCAAGGGTGAACAGGAGCAACGCCGCGGCGCGCACGAGAATTTGGGATCGGGTGGGGAAACGCATGGGGAACAGAAAGGCCTCACCATGTCCGGCCAACGCGCGAGCGCAAAACTCCCTTGGGCCGATGCTGCCCAATGTAAAGCGCCGCCATCGCCGCGCATCGCCATTATTGTTTTTCAATAATTTCGCTTGATTCGAAACCAAATGCGGGACTTATCGTTTTTCAATAATCATGAAAACGACGCCCTCGCTCGGCCGCCTGGCCCGAATCCTCGAACTCATCATCAACCTGGTCCTCGGCCTCAGTTCGCTCGCGATCGTGGCCGGCCTGATCTTCAGCGCCGTCATGCTCTTTGCGCCGAAGGTGCCGAAAGGTCTGGCGCAGAACATCGAGATCGAAACCTCGCTGCCGGCCCGGACCGTCACCAACGCCGCCGGGGAGGAAGTGGAGCTGAACCTCGACAACGTCATCGCCGAGCTCGTGCCGACCGCCGCGCAACGCGGGCTGCAGCTCACGGTTGCCGCCAGCGGCGTCATCACCCTGGCCTTCATCGCCGCCGTCTGCTGGCATATGCGCCGCTTTCTCCGCAGCCTGCGCACCGACCACCCCTTCATTAGCGCCAACATCCGCCGGCTGCGTTGGGTCGCCGGCCTCAGCCTGGCCACCCTCGTCTGGCAATCCCTCTCCAAGGTCATCCTCGCCTCTGAAGTCAGCAGCGCATTTCCGAATCTCGATGTCAGCGTGACGCTCAACTTAACCGGTCCCTCGCTGATCAGCGTGCTCGCCCTCTTCATCATCGCCGAGGTCTTCGCCGTCGGCGTCGCGATGAAGCAGGAGCAGGATCTCACCGTCTGACCCCAACGACCATGACAACCACCGATCCCCTCCCCCGTTACCTCCGTCTGATTCGTTTCTCCGCCGGACTCTTCCAAATCATAGCCGCTGGCGCCTTGTTTTTTGGACTGCTGCAACTAGGTGCTCTCCTCGTCAGCGGAGGCACCACGGGGGATCATGCCGGACTGAGGGTAAGGCTCAAAGAAGACTTCGCTCTGTCTGCAACGGGAGAGTTTTCAACGGACGCGCCAGCTCCACTTAAGCTCGGACTCGCTGTAGGCCGCCTTGAGGTTCCGCCGGAGGCGTTTGGGCTGCGCGTTTTCGCCAATCTCGACTTCGTGATTGGCGGTGCCCTGGTCCTGTTCGGCGCCTGGATCATCCGCCGAGCGGCCACCGAGGCGAACGGCAGAGATCCCTTCCATCGCCAGAATCTTCGCCGATTGCAGCAACTCGCCTGGGTCTACCTCGGCGCTTGGCTGTGGCTCGCAACGTCGAGTGTCATCGGTCAAATGCTGGCGTCCCATACCTTGGGCTTTGTTCACGGCGCCCCAACCGCAGTCCTACTGCTCGATGCCATCACGGATCCGACCCTCTGGTTCGGTATCGTGATTCTGGCGGGCGCCGAAATTTTCCGGCAGGGCATCTCCCTGCGCGAGGAAAACGACCTCACGGTCTGATCGCGACCACCGTCATGCCCATTCGAATACATCTTGATCGCATCCTCGCGGCACGCGGGCTCACCCAGAAGGAATTGTCCGACCGCATCGGGATCACGCCGGCCAACCTGAACATCTTCACCACCGGCAAGGCCAAGGCGGTCCGCTTCAGCACCCTTGAAGCCATCTGCCGTGAGCTCGACTGCCAACCCGGCGACCTCCTCCACTGGGAAGAGTGACAGGTTCCATTCTTACAGGAGGGAAGGGAGAGGAACAGAGCTGGTAGGGCGAGGTGTTTTACAGAAGGCAACGAAGAGAACAAAGCCTTCGACAGGTCCTTTGTTTCCTTCGTTACCTTCTGTAGAAACTTTCAGCGGAGTGGCTCCGTTGTCCTCAGTTTCCTCCTGTTAAAACCACCCTGCGCTACCGCGCTTCCGGCCGATTGATCTGACCGCTGCGGTGGCTGTATTCCATCAGCTCGATGCGGTTGCCGTCGGGATCGGTGATCCAGCACTGGTCGGAGTGATCGATGCCACGTTTCACCGGGCCGACCTCGGCGCCGCGATCAAGCAGCATCTGCCGCACCTCGTTGATCGCGGTCACCTCGAGACAGAAATGACTGTATTGGTTGCCCCGCTCCAGCGGGTCCGTGTTACCGCCCCACACCGCCGCCGCTTTGTGCTGATCGAACAGCTCGATGAAGGTCGTGTCCCCGCAGGCCACATAGGCGCCGAACTTTTCCCCGGCGTCGTTGCGGAAATAGAACTGCAGCGTGAAACCGAGCTTGTCGCAGTAGAACGCGACCTGACGGTCGAGCTCGTTGGTGATCAGGCAGACATGGGCGAGTTTGCGGAACATGATGGGTTGGGTTGGGAAGTTGAACTCAGGCCAAACCGAGCCGTTGCAGCAGCTCGGCCGGCGGTTGCGGGTAGGCGGCCAGCGCCACGTTGCCGAGGTAACCGGCCGCCCGCATGCCTTCGGGCGTCGTGTAATGTCCGTCGGCCGTGAGTTGCCGGAAGCGACGGAAGAAACGCTGAAGCTGCTGCTCCGCCGCCGGGGCCGACGCGTCGATCTTGGCCAGGCGCTCGCACACCGCTTCGTGTTGCTCGGCACTGAGCTCCACGAAATTCCCGCCATGTCGCGCCGTGCAGTCGGCATCGAGTTGGGCCAGGCCGCCGAGAATCAGTGCGCGATCACCACGCTGTCCCGGGTAAGGTGAACTCACCCACTCATCGATAAAATCGTGCACCTTGAGATCCGCGGCGCTGGGCCCATCGGCATGCGCCGGAATGATCAAACCGCACAGCAGCGCGGCCGTCACGCGTTGGTGATCGGAGAAACTCAGCGGCCACAGCTCACCCGGCGCATAGGACTTGTTCAACTCGGGATCGGTGCCGTATCCGGGTCCATCATACGCCGCCGCGATCGTCGCGCCGTCGTTGGAGGGTGAGGTGGTGGTTTGGCCCAAGGCGCGCGGCAAGAGGGTCGTGCCCGCCGCCACGGTGGCCATCCATTTGATCGCGTTGCGACGGTCGAGTCGTTCGGAAAGTGGTGAAGCCATGTCGGGAGCAGGGGTCAGAGGTTGCCGCGCGAGAGTTCGCCCGCGAGGTGGTCGGCTGCACGCCACGCCAGCGCCATGAGGGTGAGCGTGGGATTTTTGTCAGCGTTGGACGGAAACGGCGCGCCGTCGGTCAGGTAAAGGTTGGGCACATCCCAGGTGCGGCCCCATTGGTCGCAGACGGATTTGCGTCGGTCCGCACCCATGATGGCGCCGCCCACCTCGTGGATGATTTCGCCGCCGGCTTTGATGAAGCTGCGCGGATCGGAGTTGCTCAGGTCGGTCGTCACCCGGCCACCGCAGGCTTCCACGATCGCCGCGAAGGTTTTGCGCATGTGCGCCACCTGTTTGAGTTCGTGGTCCGACCACTCCCAGTGAAAACGGAGCACCGGCGTGCCCCACTTGTCGGTCACGTTGGGGTCGATTTCGCAGTAGGAGCCGGCGTTGGGGATCATCTCGCCGCGGCCCGCCATGTGCACATGGGAACCGTAGTAGCGCCGCACCTCTTCTTTGAATTTTCGCCCCCAGCTGCCGCCGCCGTTGTAACGCTCGATGTTGCCGATGCCGGGCCCCGGCATGCTTTTGCCGGAATAGATTTCGATGTGGTAACCGCGGGCAAACCCCAGATCGCCCCGCAGCTGCTGCTGGTAGAGCCACCACGGTGAATAAACGTGCGTGCCACCCGCGCCGTCCTCATTGAGCGGCGGCATGTTCTCCAACGCCGGCACCTGTCCGCCCACGCTGGCGCCGACCGTATCCATCAGATACTTACCGACCAGGCCGGTGGAGTTGGCCACGCCTTCGGGGAAGCGGGACGAGCGGGAGTTGAGCATGATGCGCACGGTCTCGGCCGCGCTCGCCGCCAGCACCACCGCGCGGGCATTGACGCGGTATTCGCGGCCATCCTTGCGGTCGATGTAGATGACACCCTTGGCCTTGCCCGCGTCATCGACCACGACTTCGCGCACCATCGCATCGGACAACACATCGAGGTTACCCGTGGCGAGGGCCGGCGGCAGGTGCACCGTGGTGGACTGGTAGTTGGCCTTGATCGAACAACCGCGGCCGCAGTCGGTGGCCCAGAAACACGCGGCCCGCGCCAACATCGCTTCGCGCAGCACGCGCTGCGCCTTCGGATTGTTGGGGTGCAGTTTGGCCGGCAGGTTCTCCGCATCCTGCCGCTGCGTGAGCACGGCGCGGTGCGCGGCCACCACCGGCACGCCGAGGGTGGCGGCGTGCTTCTGCAGGTAACGTTCGCCGACGCGCGGCGGCGGCGGCGGCAACAGCACGCCGGGACGCGAGTTGGGCGTGTTCTCCAGGCCGTCGTTGTCGCCGTAGACGCCGATGAGTTGCTCAACCTTTTCGTAGTAGGGCTCGAGGTCCTCGTAGCTCAGCGGCCAGTCGAAACCGAGGCCATCACGGCTGTAGGGCTTGAAGTCATAGGGACCGTTGCGAAACGACAGCCGCCCCCAGTGGTTGGTCCGTCCACCCAGCATGCGTGATCGCCACCACATGAACTGGTTTTCGCGTCCCGGGGTGGCGCGCACGTAAGGTTCGCCCGGCACGGTCCAACCGCCGTCGACCGTGGCGTCATGAAAGCCGAAGGGCTTGTCCGGCGTGCCGCTCGCGCGCAGCGGCGCTTGGGAGCGCGTCTGAAACATCGGGGTTTCGGTCACGGCATCGTAGTGCCGACCTGCTTCAAGCATGAGGACCTTCACGCCCTCCATCGCGAGGGTGTAGGCAGTCTGGCCGCCGCCGGCCCCGGAGCCCACCACGATCACGTCATACTCCGGTTGCGTCTTGCGGTTGGTGAGAAAGGGCATCGATCAACGGGGCGAAGGGGAACTATAGGTCGAGGCTGCGGAGATACTTCAGGCTCTGCGGAATATTGGCCAACGGGTCCGGCGACTCGTCCTCGATGTAAAAATGCCGGATGCCGGCCGCTCGGCTCGCCTTGAGCAGCGTCGGCCAATCGATCTGACCCGTGCCGACGATGACCTTGTCCGTCGCCGGTGCCCCGCCGGTGGCGAAGCCGGTCTCGGCCCCTTTGCGGATGTCCTTCACGTGCAGTCCCATCCAGCGTTCGGGATACTTGGCCAGCAGCGCCAGCGGATCGGCCCCGCCGTGCACCACCCAAAAGACGTCCATTTCGAACACCACGCCATGCGCGGCGGTCTCCGCGGCCAACACGTCAAAAGGCGTGTCGCCCTCAAGCTTCCCGGCACCGAACTCATAACCGTGCGGGTGGTAACCAAACTTGATGCCGGCCGCGGCAAAGGCGTCCGCCCATTTGTTGAAGTCGGCCGCCGCCACGCGCGCCGAGTCGGCGGTGAACTCGCCGTCGTGCGGAATCCACGGCACGATCGCGTAGCCGGCGCCGAGCGCGACCACTTCGTTGAGCACCGCCGCGAAGTCGGCTTTCAGGGCGTCATATTGCACATGGGCGCTGGTCGCGCGCAGCCCGCGCTTCTCCAGCTCCCAGCGAAACTGCTTGGCGGTCATGCGCGCCGTGCCGGCTGTCTCCACTTCCTTGATACCGTAGGCCGCCACCATGTCCATGGCCGCAAACGGATCCTGGAGAAAACTGCCGCGCACGCTCCATAGCTGGAGTCCGAGCTGATCCGCCAACGGAGCGGACGGTTCGTGCGGATGAGCGGAGAGCGCGGCGCCGGCGACAAACGCGAGCACGGCAAGACCGGAACGACGGAGAATGGACGTCATGGGGCAAACAGAGGGGTTGGGGGTGAAGCGCGAGCGCGCTAGGAGAAGCGCCCTGCCATCCTCGGACAAGCGCGCCCAGACTCAATGTTCAATCCGCGGTCTGCGTTGCGGCTTTTCTTCGGGCGGCCCCGCCACCCGCTACGTGTTCACTCGGTTGTCGCTCTTGAAGTGTGCCTTGCGGCGATTCTCCGCCTGCTGACGCCGTGACGCCAACTCGGCGTGGCTGAAACGCTCGACCTTGGCCGAAGCCCGCGCGACCTGCGCGTTGTCCAGCTCGGCGGCCAAAACAAACAACACCACCGTCTGTTCGCGCCGGGCCAGCCCACCGGCCGGACACGCGACCGCGTGGCGGCAAAACCAATCAATTTGGAGGGAAACGGCGGTGGAGCTCATGGCGACGGGGCACGACAGGATCGCTTTCCCGGCCCGCTGCCAATCCCGGAAACGACCCTGACCGGTGACGATCCCTGAGAATCGGCCTTTCGCTCCGACCCGAAGTGCCTAAGTTCGCTGCGCTGGCCGCGTTGAATCTTCCTCCCCCCCTTCGCGATGCGTTCCCTTCCCCTTGTTCCCGCCCTCGGCCTCGCCGCCGCGCTCGGTGCCGCCGGTTTTTTCCTCGGCCGCGCCTTCGCCCCCGGCACCGACTCTTACCCGGTCTCCGCCGACGCCGCCTTCGATGCTCTGCTGGCTGATGGCTCCGCCAAGCCATCCGCGACCGCCGCCACCTCCGCCTCCACCGCGAGCGATAGCTACACCGCTTTTGAGGGAGCCCTGCGCGACGGTCGCTGGTTGCTCACCAAGGCTTGGGAGGTGCGCATCAACGCCCTCACCGCCGCCGAGATGCCCGCGCTCGCCGACTTGTTGCAACGTTACCGGCAGTCCTCCGTGCACTTTGCCCTGCTGCAGCCCATCTATTCGCGCTGGGCCGAGCTCGATCCGCACGCGGCGCTGCAACACGCCCAATCCCTCGAAGCCCTCGACGATCGTGATCGCGCCATTGGCCATGTCTTCCGCGGCTGGGCTTACAACGATCCCAAGTCCCTCCTCGCCTGGGCCCGCGAGCAGACCGACCCCGATCTCCAACGCCAGGCCATCAACGTCGCCGCCCCCTTCCTCGCCGCCGAAAACCCCGCCGCCGTATACGCCCTGCTCCGCGAGCATGAGGTGCCGGCCAACGCCCATCGGGCTCCGATTCACAGCATCTTTTCGCAGTGGGCCGCCGTCGACCCGCAGGCTGCCGCCCAAGCCGCCGCCGAACTTGCCAATCCCGGCGAACGCCAGGCCGCCTACGGCCAGATCGCCGCAGCCTGGGCCCAGCGCGACGCCGACGAAGCCCTCGCCTGGATCAAGCAACTCCCCGTCGGCCATGTCCGGGAGCAAGCCTTCGCCGCCGCGATTTCCCAACTCACCTTCGGCCAGCCCGACCTCGCGTTTCAACTGCTCGAAAACCTCCCCTTTAGCCCCAGCCAGCCCTACATGTTCACCGGCGTGCTCGGCAACCTCGCCAACCGCGACTCCGACCGCGCCTTCGCCTTCGCGGAAAGCCTCCCCTCCAGCACCCTGCGCAACCACGCGCTCACCAGCATCGTGACCTCGATCGCCAACCGTGACCCGGAGCTGGCCTTCAGCTACCTCGAGCAGATCGAATCCCCGCAGCTCTACGATACGGCCTTCAACAACCTGATCGGCCAACTCGCCGCGCGCGATCCCGAGGCCGCCCTTGCCCGCGTCCAAGCCCTGCCCTCCACCATCCAGCGCCAGAAGGCGCTCACGGGCATCGTCGGCGCAGTCGCCAACCAGGATCCCGAACTGGCCGCCCTCATCGCCTCGGCCATGCCTCCGGGCCAGCAGCACACCCAGGCGATCAACATGATCGCCCACGTCTACGCCAACCAGGACCCCGCAGGCGCGCTTGAATGGATCGCCTCCCTGCCAGCCGGTGCCGGCCGCGATCAAGCCACCCAAAACGTCATTGGCCAACTGAGCCAAACCGACCCCGCCGCCGCCCTCAGCCTCGTGAACGGCCTGCCGGCCGGCCGCACCCGCGCCAACGCCTTCAGCAACCTCGTCAGCTCCCTCGCCCGCACCGATATCGACGGGGCCCTCCGAATCCTCAATCAAGCGCCTTCCCCCGCCGAGCGCCAGCAGTCCCTCGTGAGCATGCTGCACCCTTGGATCCAAAACGACCCGCAGTCCGCCACCCAATACATCCTCACCTCGCTCAACCCCACCGACCAACGCACCGCCCTCGAAGCCGTCGGCTTCACCCTCGCGCAATCCTCGCTCGAAAGCGCGCTCGCCCTCGCCGACCAGATCCCCCCGGGGCCGACCCGCGAACAGTTTCTCGTCAACGTCTCCTCCTCCCTCGCCAACCGCGACCCGATCGAAGCCGCCGCTATCGTGAGCGGGCTCACCGACCCGCAGACCCAGGCCAACGCCGCCGCCAATGTCGCCGCCCAATGGGCCACCTACGACCCGCCCGCCGCCATCGCCTGGCTTGAGACCCTGCCGGACAACCCCAACCTCGTCTACGGCTACCAAAACACCCTGCGCAACTGGGCCAACTTCGACGCCACGTCCGCCGCCAATTGGGTGACCCGCCAACCCGACGGACCCAACCGCGAAAGCGGCGTGCGCGCGCTCATGGATTATTACACCGAAAACGATCCGCCCGCCGCCATGGCCTGGGCCGACCAACAGCTGGGCGACGAAAACGACCGCAACATGCGCCAAGCCAACGCCGCCCGCCGCTGGCTCGCCCAGGACTCCGCCGCCGCCCGCGCCTGGATCGCCACCAGCACCCTTCCCGACAACCTAAAAACCCAACTCCTCACGCCGAACGGCTGAGCGCCACCTTTCCGAATCGGCCGGAATCACCACCTCAGGGGCCCGCTCGCGAGCACTCCAACTCCACTTTTTCGCCATGAGCGCACTTAAGCCAACGTCCACTGCCGACCAAGACCTCGCCGCCCTCACCGGGCGCGCGATGGAGATTCAGGCCCAGTTCGCCCGACTGCAGGCCGCGCGCGGCCAGACCCCTTGGACGAAGGAAGAGATCATGCAGGGCTTCGTCGGGGACGTCGGCGACTTGATGAAAGTCGTCATGGCCAAAGCCGGCCGTCGCGAAATCCCGGATACCGATCACAAACTCGCGCACGAGTTGGCCGACTGCCTGTGGAGCATCCTCGTGCTGGCCCGACTCCACGAAGTCGACCTTCCCACGGCCTTCGCAACGACGATGGATGAGATCGAGGAATCGATCGCGCAGAAGCTCGCCACACCGCCTTCTTCAACGACCACCTGAACCCACACCCGGCCAACGATCATTGCAGAGCGCCGGGCCTCTCTGCCCCACCGCTCTGTGCCCATCCGTGCCATCTGTGGTCAAAAAAACCTCACTCCTCCGCCTGCAGCTTCGCGGTGCCGTCCTTGAACTCGACCCCGTAGCGCCGCCCCGGCTGCACCGCCGCCGCCGCGGTGACGGGCCGCCCTTGTTCGTCACGCACGATCGCAAACCCCCGATTCAAAACCGACTGCGGACTCGCCGCCTGCAGCCGCTTCCACAGCGCCAGCAACCGGTGCGACTCCTGCTCCACCCGCCGCTGCGGCGTCGCGCTCCGGAAGGCCCGCGTCACACTTTGCAGGGCGTGCCGTTTGTCGCGGTGCACCTGGGTCAGCGCCGCCGCCAAACGGTTGGCCAAATCATCGCGCCGCAGCCAGCCCTGCTCAATCTGCCCACGCGGCGTCAGCAGCCGCAGCCGCGCCCGCAGTTTGTCGACCACCTCACGCGCATCCTCCACCGCGTTGCGCAGGCTGTCGCGCAGGCCGTCGCCCGCCACCGCCACGCGGTCGACCTGCTCCCCGTAGGCGCTGGACAATAATTCCGCCGCACCACTCGGCGTCTCCGCCCGCACATCGGCGGCGAAATCACTCAGCGTGAAATCGATCTCGTGCCCCACCGCCGAAATCACCGGCACCGGACAGGCGACCACCGCCCGCACCACGACTTCTTCGTTGAACGCCCACAGGTCCTCCAGGCTGCCGCCACCACGACCGACCACCAGCACGTCGAAGATCCCCAGTCGCCCGGCCAGACCGATCATGGCCGCGATTTCCGCCGCCGCCCCATCGCCCTGCACCTTGGCCGGCAACACCACGAGGCGCCCGCGCCAGCCGCGTCGCACCATGATGCGTCCAAAATCCTGCACTGCCGCTCCCGTCGGCGAGGTCACGAACCCGACCCGCAGCGGCAACACCGGCAACGCCCGCTTGCGCTCGCGGTCAAAGAGGCCTTCGTCGGCCAGCCGCCGCTTCAGTGCCTCAAATTCGCGCTGCAGCCGGCCCACCCCGTCCTCCACCACCGTGCGCACGATGAGCTGATACTGCCCCCGCGCCTCATACACACTCACCCGGCCCTGCGTCAGAATCTGCATGCCGTCGCGCAACTCGACCGTCTGGCGCATCGCATCCCCGCGAAAGAGCACACAGCTCAGCTGCGCCCCGGCGTCCTTGAGCGAGAAATAAACGTGCCCGCTCGCCTGTCTCCGCAAGTTGGATACTTCGCCCCGCACCCAGCCCACCGGCAGTCGCGTTTCCAACAGGGACTTCAAGCGTCGCGTAAACGCGCTCACGCTCTCGGCGTCGGCCTCCGGCGTCGACCGGCCGAGCTCAAGCGGCTCCATCCCCTCCTCCCGCCAGTTCATGCCCCCGAGGGTCCCTCCACCGCATCTTCGATCGCCGCCGCCGCTTTCTTGCGGCCCAAGTGACGGCGCAACAGGTGGGTGCCCACCGTGAGCGCGGCAAAACCGCCAAAACCGAGCATGACCATGCGGCCCTTGCCCGCGATCAGAGCCTCCCCGAACACCACAAAGGCCGTGCCGTAGAGACCCGACACGATCACCGAAACGATCATGTAGATGCGCAGCGGCACCTGCGCCAAACCGAGGATCGCACTCTGCAGAAAGAAGGGCGGCCCCGGCGTCACGCGCAGCAGGATGGCGACATCCCAGTGCTCCTCGGCCGGCACCTGCGGCCAGCGGTAGCCGAAGCGCAACACCAGCTTCTCCAGCCACGGCCGGGCGATCCAGCGCGCCAGCACGTAGGTCACCAACACATTCACCGCCAGCGCCGCCCAGGTGAGCAACAACACCACCGGCATGCCGAGCGTCGGCCCGAAGATCGACCCCGCCGAGAGGGTGAAGGGCGACAACGGCATGCCCACCGCCGGCAACACCGCCATGCCGCTGAAAAACGCCACCGGACCCGCCTCGCGCATGAACTCAAGCGTCTGGTCGATCAGGCCCCGCACATCGAGACCACGCAGCACCGCGACGCCGCCCACCGCGGCGACCACGGCCACGACGGCCAGCTTGATGAGCAAGCCCTTGTTGGACTTGCGAGGACTCGGAGACGATTCCATGGCCGGCACGATGCGTCGCCCTGCGCGCCACCGTCAAGCACCGCGCTTGTGCTCGCCCTCGGGCGTCACATCCTCTTAACACCCTGTCGTTTCACGCCGTCCGACCCGCCTCGACGCCCCGTTTCATGGACTCCGCTTCCCCCACCATCGCGATTGTCATGCCCGTCTTCAACGAGGAGGACGTGTTGCCGGAAACCTTTCGCCGCCTCGCCGCGCTCTTCGACGCCGAAACCGCAGTCACCTGGCGCGCGGTGCTCGTCGACGACGGCAGCAGCGACGCCAGCACCCAACTCCTCGCCACTCAGGCCGCCGCCGATTCGCGCTTCGAGCCAGTCTACCTGACGCGCAACTTCGGTTTCCAGGCCGCCCTCGCCGCCGGCCTCAGCCATGCCGGCGCCGCCGATGCCGTCGTCACCATGGACGCCGATCTGCAGGACCCGCCCGAGCTCATCCCCGAGCTCGTCGCCCAGTGGCGCGACGGCGCCGGCGTCGTGCTCGCCGTCCGCCGCTCCCGCCAGGAAACCGGCCTCCGCCGCCTCGGCATGGACCTGTTTCACGCCACTTTCTCCCGCCTCACCGACCAGCCGCTGGAGCGCAACAACACCGGCACCTTCGGGCTCATGGACCGCGCCGCCGTCGCGGCCTTCAACCAACTCGTGGAGCGCAACCGATTCTTTCCCGGCCTGCGCGCCTGGGTGGGTTTCGACGTGCGCGAGGTCAGCTACGACCGCCAGGAACGCGCCGCCGGCGAGCCCAAACAGTCCCTGCGCCGCCTCGTGCGCTACGCCTTGGACGGTGTATTCAGTTTCTCCCGACTCCCGCTGCGCCTCGTCACCTACCTGGGCCTGCTCGTCGCCGGCGTCGGCTTCGCCCTCGGCGCGTTTTACGCCACCCGCCGCATCCTCGGTATCGAGATCGCGGAGACCGGCTTCACCACCCTGGTCACCCTCACGCTCTTCATCGGCGGGGTGCAGCTCATCGGCATCGGCGTGCTTGGCGAATACCTCGGCCGCATCTACGACGAAGTGAAGCGGCGCCCGCTCTACCTCGTGCGGGCCAAGCCGCCCCGCGACTGATGTTCGCTTCCCGCTCGAAGGTTCTGGCCGTTCTCCTGCTGCTCGCCGGGGCCCACCGATCCTCGCTTTGAAGACGTCCCGCCCCCGCCTCTCGATCACCCTGCCGGTCCTCGCGATTCTCGCGGTGATCGCCGTGGGGACCTGGCTGGCTTGGTGCTGGGGCGCGTTCAACCACAGCAGCTGGAACGACGTGCGCCTCGCCCCGACCTTCAACCTGACGCTCCCAACCGGCGGCGCGATCTACGGTGGCCCGGAGGGTGCGCCCAACACCTGGATGTATGGCCCCCTGCCGGTCTGGTCGCTGCTGCCGGCCACCTGGGCCGCCGGCCCCGCCACCGCGCTGGGCCTCGCCGGCGCGCTGAACCTCGTCTACATGCTGGTCGCCATCGGCTTGGTGTGCGCCTTCACCCCCATCAGGACGCTGTCGGTCAGCCGCGCCCACCGCGCACTGGCCTTTCTGGTCACCGTCGCCCTCTGGCCCCGCGCGACTTGGCAATTCATCCAGGCCGACAATCTCGCCATCGCCGTCGGCCTGCTCGGCAACCTGGTCCTCATGCGTTCGCGCTCCCAGCGCGCCACGTGGTTGGCCGCCGCCCTCGCCACCGCCGGCCTGTTCTGCAAACAAACCGCCGTCGCCGTGCCGATCGCCCAATTGCTGTGGCTCGGCCTTGCGCAAGACTGGCGGAGCGCCGGCGCCCACCTGCTGCGCCTCATGGTCACCGGCTTGGCTTGGCTCGCGCTGCTCTTCGCCTTGGAAGACCCGGCGGCCGTTTGGTTCACCTTGGTGACCATTCCCGGCGGCCTGCCCTGGGCCAGCGACCTCGGCGCCCGCTTCGCCAGCACCGCCCCGGCGCTGATCTTTCAACTCGGCGTGCCCCTCGCGACCTGGCTCTGGCTGCGCCGCCAATCAACGCGTGCCGACCTCGCCCTGCCCTTCCTGACCTGTGCCCTCGCGGTGCCACCCGGACTCGCCGCAATGCTCACCTACGGCGGCAACATCAACAGCATGCACGGCTTCGCCCTGTGGGCACCGGCGAGCGCAGTCGTGCTGATCGCCAAGCTGGCGCAACATCGCGGCCCGGCTCAGGCGACCGTGATCGCCACCGCCCTCGTGATCGGCAGCTGCACTTTGAATGTCGCCGTGCGTGATCAGCGTGAATTCGGCCTCAATCAACAACGCTACGACGACGCCCTCGCCCTCGCCCAGGCCCGGCCCGGCCAGGCGTGGTTCCCGTGGCATCCTCTGGTCACGATCTACAGCGAAGGCCGGCGCTACGCCGACGGCGATGGCATCGCCGTGCGCGCCCTCTCGGGCCACGGGGTGAACCGCGCCCAGCTCGCCCACCACCTGCCGCCAGACTTCAACCTCATCGCGGTGCCGGTCGGCACCCCGACCTGGGGCATCGCCGAAGAACTCAGCCCACCCGACGTCCGCCGCTTCCTGCTGGGCGAATGGCTGCTCAATGACTGGAGTTACGTATCCAACGAATGATGACAGGGTCCCGCCAAACGCGCCGCCGCCGGTGAGCGTGGACCCGGCGGTGAACCGCCCCCCAACCGTGACCATCGACCTATTCCCTCCACCGCTTCGATCTGATAGGCTCCGACCGTGATTCTCAGCCTGAAACGCAACCAAATGGAGAAGGGCGACTATGTCGGCATCGCCGCCTTTTGCGGTGTTGTCGTCACCTGTCTCATCACCTTCATCAGCCAGAACCGCATCCACGGCGAACCGTGGCAGGTCATCGTGACCTTCGCCGCCACCGGCGCGTTTCTGATCGGCGGCATCCTGTCCTGTATCTACCTCGACGAGGACAATACGCGGCACTGCACCATCTATTGGCTGGTCCAGGCCGCGTTGGCCATGACCGCCATCCACGTGAGTCCGGTGCTGGGCTTCTTCGGCATCCTCGCCCTGCCGCTCGCCAGCCAGAGTGTGTTTCTGTTCTCCTGGAAACCCGCCCTCGCCGCCGGCATCTTTCTCTACCTGGCCACCAGTTTTGTCTATTTTCCGCTCGGGGGCTGGAGCGCTTTGGGTGAATCCCTCATCGCCTACTCGCCGGGTTACCTGTTCACCATCGGCTTCTCTTTCGTCACCGCCAACGCCGTCGCCAATCACAAGCGCCTCGCACGGCTCACCGCCGAGTTGGAAACCGCCAACACCAAACTCCGTGATCAGGCCGAGCAGGCCGAGGAACTCGCCACCACCCGCGAACGCAACCGCGTGGCTCGCGAGATCCACGATGGCGTGGGCCACTACCTCACCGTCATCAACGTCCAACTCGAGGCCGCCCGCGCGATCTGCGAAAAGGATCCCGCCAAGGCCGCCGCGGCGCTCGACAAAGCCACCCGCCTGAGCCGCGAGGCGCTCGACGACGTGCGCCGCAGCGTCGGCACCCTGCGCACCGACGCCGAGAAGCCTCCGCTCACCGACGCCATCCGTGCGCTCACGGCCGACCCATCGCTCCCGGTCGACTTCAAGGTTTCCGGCGACCCGCGCCCGCTCTCCGCCGCCACCGAGCACGCCCTCTACCGCGCCGCCCAGGAGGGGCTCACCAACGTGCGCAAACACGCCCACGCGCAGCGCGCCACGCTCGAACTCGACTTTTCCGACACCGCCCGCATCCGCCTGCACGTGGCCGACAACGGCCAGGGCGCCACCGCCTCCGCCGACGGCTTCGGCCTGCGCGGCATGCGCGAACGCGTCGGCCTGCTCGGCGGATTGGTCAAAGCCGGACCTCGCCCCGAAGGCGGTTTCGCCCTCACGGTGGAGGTGCCCGCATGAGCACTGCCGCCCAACGCATTCGTGTCCTGCTTGTTGACGACCAAGCCCTCTTCCGCGAAGGCCTGCGCATCCTGCTCGAACAACGCGAGCACCTCGAAATCGTGGGCGAGGCCGCCGACGGTGAACAGGCCATCGACGCCGCCCGTTTTCATCGGCCCGACATCATCCTGATGGACCTCCGCATGCCCCGCCTCAACGGCGTCGAGGCCACGCGCAAAATCAGCGCCGAGATGCCCGACAGCCGCATCATCGTGCTCACCACTTTCGAAGACGACGAAGAGGTCTACGAAGCCCTCAGCGCCGGCGCGGTCGGTTACCTGCTCAAGGCCTCGCCCAGCGAGCGCGTGATCGAAGCGATCGAACTCACCGCCCGGGGCCAGTCCTTCATCGAACCCTCGGTGACGGCCAAATTGCTCCATCATTTCTCCCGCCTCGCCGGCCAGGAAACCCGTCGCGCCGCGCCCCAGCCGCTCACCGAGCCTCTATCTTCGCGCGAGCTCGACGTGCTCAAACACCTCGCCACCGGCCACAGCAACAAGGAGATCGCCGCCCACCTCGGCATCGCCGAAGGGACCGTGAAGAATCACATGAGCAACGTGCTCGGCAAACTCGGCGTCCTCGACCGCACCCAAGCCGCCCTCCGCGCGAGAGAGATCGGTCTGATCTGAAGCCGAGCTCCTCTTTCTATTTCCTCTTTATCTCTCTCTTTCTCCCCGTTCGCCGGAATGCGCGCGCATCTCGCCCGGTGGGGAGAAAGAGAAAGATAAAGAGGAAAGAATAAAGATCGGGTCCCGCAGGTCGCAGGAGCTTGCACCATGACCATCGGCCATGACCTCCGGCCCATGCGGCGAATGCGGTCACGGTATAGACTGCAGGGCAAATGAACGCCGTCCTGCACGATCTCCAGACCGCCCTGCGTCAGCTCCGCCGCGCCCCCGCCTTCGCCGCCCTCGCCGTATCGCTCCTCGCCGTCGGTCTCGGCGCCACCATCACGGCCTACTCACTCTTCCACTCCATCGTCCTCCAACCGCTGCCCTATCCGCAGCCCGAGGAACTGGTGGTCCTGCGCGCCCTCAATCCCGCCAAGGCGATCGACCAGGAAGGCATCTCCGCCACCGACCTGCGCGATTTCCAGGACCGCGCCACCAGCTTCGCCGCCCTCGGCGGCTACCGACCGAACTTCGCCTCCTACACCCCGACCGACGGCGGCGATCCTGCGCAGTGGGTCACCAGCCTTGTCACCGGCGGCTTCTTCGACGCCCTGCGCCCGACGCCGCAGCTCGGCCGCCTGTTCACCGCCGAAGAGTTTTCCTTCGCCGCCGAGCGCACCCTCGTCATCAGCGACGCCGCCTGGGAACGCTACTTCAACCGCCGTCCTGATATTCTGAATACGACGGTCCTGATCGACGACCAGCCGCACACCATCATTGGGATCCTGCCCGCCACTTTCCGCGAACCGGCCTTCGTCGACGCCTGGCTGCCCTTCCCGGTCGAATCCCCCGAATACTTCGCCCGCGACTCCCGCTACTGGTCCGCCATCGGTCGCCTCGCGCCCCACGCCTCCACCGCCAGCGCCGCGGCTGAGATCGAAACCCTCTCCCGCGACCTCGCCCGCGAATACCCCGACACCAACCGCGACTGGAGCGCCACGACCCGCTCGCTCCTCGAGACTCGCGTCACCGCCATGCGCTCCGGGCTCCTGCTGTTGCTCGCCACCGTCGCGCTCGTGCTGCTCATCGTCTGCGCCAACCTCGCCAACCTGCTGCTTGCCCGTGCCCTCGCGAAATTGCCCGAGCTCGGCATCCGTCTCTCCCTCGGCGCCACCGCTTCCCGCCTCGCCCGCGTCGTGGCCCTTGAGAGCCTCTTGCTTGCCCTCGTCGGCGGACTGCTCGGCGCCGGCTTCGCCGCCGTCGCCCTCCCCGCCGTCGCCCAACACATCCCACCCGCCCTGCTGCCCCGCGCCCACGAGGTCGCCTTGCAACCCGCCGCCATCGTCGTCGGCCTCGCCGCCGCCCTCGTCTGCGCCGCGCTCTGCGCCATCCTGCCGGCCTGGCGCCTTGCCCGCGCCGACGTCAACCAATGGCTCAAAGAGGGTTCCTCCCGCGGTTCCACCAACCCCGCCACCCGTCGCTGGCAAGCCGTGCTTGTGGTCGGCCAGCTCACCCTCACCGTCGCCGTGCTCGCCGCCGCCTTGCTCGTCATGCGCAGCCTCGTGCGCCTGCAATCGGTGCCGCCCGGCTTCGACGCCGACAACGTGCTGCTCGTCCGCCTCGCCCCGCCGCCCACTCGCTACGAAACCAACGCCGATCTCGCCCGCTATTACACCGACTTGGTCGACGCCGCCACGGCCGTGCCCGGCGTGCGCTCCGCCGCCGTCAACGCCAGCAGCCCACTCACCGGCATCACCCTCACCTACCCGAGTTGGCGCGAGGGCACCTCCACCGACGCCGCCTCGGCCCTCGACGCGGTCTACGCACCGGTGAGCCCCGAGTTCTTCGCCACCGTGCAACTTCCGCTGCAACGCGGTCGCCTCTTCACCGATTTTGACAACGCCGATGGCGCCCCCGTCGCCATCGTCAACGAGGCCTACGCCCGCCGCATGTTCCCCGGCCGCGAAGCCCTCGGCCAACGCATCATGATCGTCTCCTTCATGGGTCCGATCTACCGCGAGATCATCGGCGTTGTGGCTGACACCCGGCAGAACAACCTTTCCGACGCGCCTCCGCCGCAGGTCTACGTGCCGCAAACCCAAATGCCGTGGTTCTTTTCCACGCTGCTCGTCCGCGTTGACCGTCCCTCCGTCACGCCGGCCGTGCGCGCCGCTCTGCGCGCCGCCGACCCCACCTTGCCGATCGACCCGCAACTGCTCGATGACGCGATCGCCCAAGGCACCACCCTGCAGCGCCTGCAAACTTACCTGCTCGGCGGCTTTGCGGCCTTCGCCCTCTCCCTCTCCGCCTTCGGCCTCTACGCCAGCCTGCGTTTCACCCTCGCCCAGACCCTGCCCGAGATCGGCATCCGCCTCGCCCTCGGCGCGACTCCGGGAGGTATCCGGACCCTCATCCTCAGCCGCGTCGGCAAACTCGTCGCGCTCGGCCTCACGCTCGGCCTGCTCGTCGCCCTGCCCATCGGCCACGCGCTGCGCGCCCAACTCTACGGCATCGGCCCCACCGATCCGCTCAGCTACCTCGCCCTCATCGCCACCCTCGTCACCACCGCCCTGCTCACCGCCCTCCCCCTCGCCCACCGCGCCGCCCGCACCAACCCGACCACGATTCTCCACTCCACCTAATTTGTAACCCAATAGGTTACAAATCCTCTTAAACCACTGACTAACATGAAAAAACATATCTCCATTTTGCTCTTAATTCTCGCCCCCGCTTTGCTGGCGGAGCCTACCCTGCGTGAGCAGGCGGCCGAGACGCTCAAGGCCGGCGACGCCAAGGCCGCGATCGGTCTCTACGAGCAGGCCATCAAGGCCTCGCCCGACGATGCTTCGCTGCAAACCGACTACGCCCAGGCCCTCACCGTGCGGATCGGCGAGGTCAACTTCATGGCCCAGGGCTTCATCGCCTCCAAGATGCTCAAGGCCTACCAGCGCTCCGTCGAACTCGACCCCAATCACCTCACCGGCTGGATCGGCCTCTGCCGCTACTACCTCAACGCCCCGCCCATCGCCGGCGGCAGCGCCGACAAGGCCGAGACCTACGCCAAGGAGGTTCACCAACGCGTGCCGTGGCTCGGCGAAGTCGAACTCGGTCTCGTCGCCGAAAAACGCGGCGACAAGGAGGCCGCCGCCACGCACTTCCGCGCCGCGCTCGCCGAACACCCCGACCACGGTGAAGCGATCGCCGGGCTGGAGCGCGTCACGGCCGAGTAAGCCACCAATCGTTCTCGTTCCTCATACTCATTTCTCGTTCTCGTTCTCGTTCTCGAAACAGGGAGAACGAGGAACGAACGCGCTCGAGGAAGAACTGAGCACCTAAACCACTGTAGGGCCGCCGCTCGCGGCGTGCCGCAACTGCCACTCAGGACTCCATTAGCCTGCGGCACGCCGCAAGCGGCGACCCTACAAAATGGGGATATCCGCCGTCACACCGACGGCGTTTCCGTTTCCGCCGTATCGGCAACCGGTTCCTCCGCCGGCGCCTTGCTGCGCACGGCCATGACCGCCGCCACAAACAGGCCGAGCGAGACCAGCACAAACCAATCGCCGTGGAGCGTATAAAAACTCTGGCGACCGATCCAACGCACGTCGCGCTGCACTTCGACCACCGCTGACCCCCGGAAGTAGATCGATCCGTTTTCCTCCTTCGGCTTGGTCGATACGACCTGACGCAGTGAGCCGTCGGCATTGCGACGGGTGACCTTTTGCAGAACCGCACGCACCACGCCAAACTCGTCGATCCAACCGCTCCAGCCGGCGTTGCCGATGCGCAGCACCGGACGCCGTGTCTCGACCGCCCGCAACACACTGTGCGCGGCGTGTTGCTCGGCGGCGCCACCGCGGCCGAACCAGCCGTTGTTCGTCAGCACCACCAGCAGGTCCGCCCCGGCCAAAGCGCTCGCACGCGCCAAGCCCGGGTAAGTGTCCTCGTAACAAATCAAGGGGCCCGCCGCCAAGGTCAGCTCGTTCGCATTGAACAGCAGCGGATGCGGCGACCCGCCCTCTTCAAAGTCGCCCGGCAGCGGCACCACCTTGTCGAGCCAGCCCAGCACCGGTCGCAGCGGCACGTATTCGCCGAAGGGCACCAGATGACGCTTCCGGTAATACTCGCGCTCCACGCCGCGCTGCGGATCCACCATGAACGCACCGTTATACCAGTGTTCGACCCCATCCGCGGTTTCGTCCGCCCGCTCCACTGCAATGGAGCCGAGCAAGAGCGGGGCGCGCGCTTCCTGCGCCACGTTTCCCACAAAAGCCGCCACCGTCGCGTCGCCACGCACGGCCCAGGGGGTCACCGCTTCGGGCCACAGAATGAGGTCCGGCCGACGTTTCGCCGCTGTGGCCGTCGCCTGCTCCAAGGTGTTCACGATGGCCGGACCCTGCGTCTCGTCCCACTTGATTTCTTGCGGCACATCGGGCTGCACAAAACCCACCCGGGCCAGATCCTGGTGAAAGTGAAAACGGTTCACCGATTCCGAGACGAAGATGCTCAGACAAACCAGCAGACCGAAGACGGCCAAAAAGAACTCCTGACTGCGTTTCTTGAGTCCCTTGAGATCCTTCTCAAAAAACAGCCGATGGCCGTAGGCCGCGAAGCCGAGGTTCATCATCACGAGCACAAACGAGATGCCATAGGCCCCGGTGTAGGCGCCGATCTGCAGGATCGACGAACGCTCCCACTGACTCGCCGCCAACGGCAGCCACGGAAAACCGGTCAACAGCCACGACCGGGTCCACTCCACGATCACCCAGGCGCCCGCCAAGCCCAGCACGCCGAGCATGCGCACGATGTTGGGTTGCCCGCGCAGGCGAGGCATCAACCACCAGACTGCGAGATACCAGGTGCCCACCCAGGCACCGACCACCGGCGGCAGCAACGCCCAGCCGGCCCACGTTGCATGATGCAACCACCATAGCAGGAAATACCACACCACGATCTGCGCGCCGATCGTGACCGTGGCAAAGAGCCGCAGACTCGGTCGCCGATACGCCCACAGGATCGCCGGGGCGAGGCACGCGTAAGCCGCCTCCGGCGCGTCAAATGGCGGAAAGGCAAACACCGTCAACAAGACGGTCAGCACCGCGACACCCACCGGTGCCAGCCAATGGCCATGACGATCCCAAAACGGCGGCGTGGGATTATCATACTCAGGAAAGAGAGGGATATCGGGTTTGGCGGTGTTCAAAACGTTCTACAGATCGCCTACCTACGCCACTGCACACGACGAGCGCAACCGCAGGCTTATCGCTTGCTGCTCGCGTGGACCCGGCAAACACTGCGCGAACCTACCCCCTCCAGCTTACCCTCGACCGCCCTACATGAGATCCCTGCTTTCCTCCGGCCTCGTGGCCCTCGGTGTCACGACCGCGTTGTTGATCATCCTCAAACTAGCCATCCCGGCCGATGCGTGGTTCCACGCCTTCCTCTTCGAACGCAGTCCCGTGCAATGGGTGAGCGTGGCGATGTTCTTCTTCGGCGCCGACGTGTTCATCCGCAAAGCGCGCCGGCTTAATCGCGAGCAGGCCGACCTCGGCGCCGCCCAGTGGCAGGACTATCCCGACTCCACCGGCACCTGGGTGCGACGTCGCATCAGCGCCGTCTCCAAGATGGCCGCCAGCCACTCCCCATCCTTCTGCCGCGACGCCGCCCGCGACCTGTCCGACGAAGACACGCAGGCCATGAACGAGAGTTACGTGCTGCCGGCCGATGTCATCGGCCTGCTCCCGCTCGTGGGATTCTTCGGCACCGTCTGGGGCCTCTCCATCGGCCTCTACAACAACTTCGTGCTGCAGGGTGAAGACAGCACCAACTCGTTCGCCAACGCCATCGGCACCGCGTTCGACACCACCCTGCTCGCGCTCGCCCTCACCATCCTGCTCTCGATCGCGCAGAGCCTGCTGCGGCGCTCCGAGCAGTCGCTGCTGGTCAAACTCGACCGCTACATCGAGGACCAACTCCTCGGCCTCGACGCCACCGGCACCTCGCCCGTGCCCGCCTCCAACGACCCCCGCGTTTGGCTCGATGAGATCGGTATCGATCCGGCGGAACTCATCGGCTACTTCCGCGCGAAGCTCGGCGGCATGGCCGGGGACCTCACCGCGCTCTCCGCGACCAACGAGAAACTCACCGTCGCCATCGCCGAGCTCAACGCCGCCGCGGCCCAACAGGCCGAACCCGCCGCGCCGCCGCCCGACCCCACGCCGCAACTCGCCGCCCTCGTCGCCGCGTCCGAGGCCGCCACCGCCACCGCGCGCGAGCAACTCGCCAAACTCTCCGCCCTGCAAACAGCCATCGACCAGGCCAGCGCCGCCGACAGCACCTCGCGCGACAAACAACTCGCCGCCCTCGGCGACATCGCCGCCAAACTCGACACCGCCCGCGAGCAGGCTACCGCCGCGCAAACCGAGCTCCGCGCCGCCCTTGATCAAGGCGCGACCGCCCAGTCCGACCTGCGCGCCGCCCTCGAACAGGGTCACGGCGAACTCGGCAAAACCGTGAGCGCCGCGGCCGACGACCTCGGCGCCCAGCTCAAACTCGCCGCGCAGGCCCAACAGACCGCGCTCTCCGCCCTCGCCGAACAGGCCACCGCCGCCCACCAGCGCACCCACGACCTGCTCAACCGCCCCAAGTCGTTCACCGTCACCGAAAGCCCGGCGACCGGCCATGACGCGAAGGCGTAAACATCGTCGCGCCCACCCCGGCACACCCGCCCCGGCCCAGCCCGAAATCGGGATGGTGTCGATTCCGCTGCTGTGCTGCCTGCTCGGCGCCGCGCTCTTTGTTTACGAATTCGGCGGCAACAAGCCCACCCTGACCAACGAGTTTCTCGCCCTCGAGGAGGCGGTCGCCGCGTCCTCCTTCGCCGCCTACCAGATCGACGAACGCGAACAGGATGCCGCCGAAAAACTGCGCCGGCTGCAGAACGCCGCGCGCCTCGCCGAGCTGCAGGACGAGATCGCCGCGTTGCTCGCCCGCTACGCCGCCATGCAGGCCCAGCAGCAGGACCTCGACCGCCTGGAAAAACTGCTGGCCGAAATCGAAGCCCACCGCGCGCGACTCGCCCAACTTGAGCGCGAGGAAGACCGCGCCCGCGCCGCCCGCGAGTCCTTGTTTGGTGGATACGCCGGTCAATATGTCCTCATCGAGTGCCTCGCCGGCGAAATCGTGGTCCATCCCGGCGACCGCCGCATCGCCCTGCGCGACCTCTACGCCGAACGCGATTGGCTGCTCAGCGAGATCGATCGCCTGGGCTACGTCGCCATTGCCGTGCGCCCGAGCGGCTGGACGCGCGACTCCTTTGCCGAGATCAAACCGCTGGTGCAAACCCACATCAACGAAGCCCGCGCGCAGGACGGCCGCGCCATCGCCCACACCGATTTCCCCCTCGAAGACGAGGCCTCCATCCGCCCCTACCTGCCGCCGCCCACGAGCTGATTTGTCCCGATGGCTGTCCCCCAAAAGTTTCGCAACCTCATCTGCATGGCGGATCTCTTTTTCGCCCTGAGCGCGAGCTTGTTCCTGCTCGCCGCGATGGAGGGCAAGTCACTCGACGGCGAACAACCCATCGTGGACCGCGATCCCGATCCGGCCGTGATCGAGGAAGCGGTGGAGCAACTGGAACGCGACACCGACAAGGTGGAAGCCCAACTGCGCGGACTCGAGAACCTCACCGAACGCCTCAACCTGCCGCCGACGGAAACCACCGCGGCCGGCGAACAACCATGAGGCACCGTATCGTCATTACCTGGGTTCTGCTGAGCGCGACTTGTTTCGCTGCCGCGCCGGAGTCCGCACCGCGTCCGCGGGCCGAGATCTACGCCGACCTGATGCAACGCCACGGCGACGCCGAGCTTGCCCTGCAGTCGGCCAAATCCGGCGTCGCCCGCATCGAGGCTCTGCTGGATCAGTTCGATCTGACCGACGAAAATCTCGCGCGCCTGATCAATGAGGCGACCGCCAAACGCGACGAGCTCAAGCTCAGCGTCGCGGAGCTGCAGCAACTCCTGCAACGCCTCCAGGATCTCCTGAAACTCGACGCCGATGCCGTCGCCGCCGCGCTTGAACGCGCCCTGGCCGAACGCGAGGAGCTGCGCGACGAAGTGAAACAGCGCGAGGCCGAGCTCGAGGAAATCACCGAGGACGAGGAACTGCAGCAGGCCATCTCGTTGGACGGCATGGCCTCCCGACCCTTCCTGCTCACCGGCGACCGGATCGCGCCCTTCAGTGAACCTTTTTTCCGCGCGGAATTGATCAAAGTGCGCCTCGCCGATCGTCGGGTGGTGGAGCGCCCGCGTTACACCCGCGAGAGCGACGCCGGCAGCATTGCCGCCGCAGTTCAGCCGGGCGGTGCACTGTATGCCTTGGTCAACGCGCCGGACTTCGATCCCAATGAAACCTACGTGCAACTCTGGGTCTGCGACGACGCCATCGCCGGCTACCGCACGGTCGTGAGTTTCCTCAAGCGCAATCGCGTGCGTTACACGTGGACACCCGATGTGGACGCACCGTGGACCGCGCTGGACGAAGAGTCCGAGCTCGGCACCTGGGGTTACGGCGGCTGAACGACGCGACGCGGTCGAGGCCGTCCGCGTCCACCGACAGGCGAGGTGGACGCCGACCTCCGGACGGCGACTTTTCCGCTAACGCATCGCCGCCAGCACCCGCTTCACCACCGGGCGCACCCGGCGCGCCAAACGCGGATTCGCATAGGCGGCCCACGCCACCGGACTCGTCGTATCCAAAGGATCGCGCAGGCGACCGCCTTCGGGCCGTTCGACCACCGCCCCCGCTTCGCGCAGGATCAGTTCGGCGCACAGGTCGTAAGGATGACTGCTCAAACCCTCCAGGCCCATGCCGAGCGCGGTGAAGGCCTGCGGTCGCACATCGAGCACCATCAGGTCGTGGCCGTAGATCACCTCGGCCAACTGCCCGCCGCAGGAAATGTATTGGTCTTCAAAAATCGCCGGCGTCGCGGCGCCATCCGCGAGTTCGCCGAGCTCCCGCCACAGGCGTTCTTCAAACTCGCTCAGCCACACCTTCCCGCCGGGAAAGAAACGAGAAACGGTCGAGAAGCCGTGCAGGAATTCCGTCCCGGGCGACGGCCCGACCGTCAGCTTCGACCACCGGCCCGTGCGCACATCGAGCGAACGCGACACCACCTGGCCGCTGCCCGCCACGGCACTGAACTGGTCGGCGCGCCACTGTTTGGAGATCGGCAACTCCGTCATCGCCGCGACGACAATGTCACCGAGGTGATTGCGGGCGCCGCGTTGCGGGGCGAGACCGGCCAGCGCCCAGGCGCTGCGTTTGTCGTGCATGATGCCGCGCGTGCCGTCGATCGGGTCGATGATCAGTTTGCATACCGTCGCCCGCAGCGGCGTGCCTCGCGGAAAGGTCGCGGCCTCCTCCAGCCCCTCCATCACCAATTCGACCGGCCAGGCCTTGGGCCAGTTTCGCTCCAGCCACTCAACCAAAGCGTCCTCCGACAGGCGATCGATGTGGTAGATCGTATCGGCTGCGGTCACGGCCGCGACCTTCGCAAACTGACGTCGCTGGCGCGCGCGCGCGACGAGCAAGGTTTCGCGAATCGTGTCCTGCAACGCGCACAGCAGGCGGCGGGCGCGTTCGAGTTGGCGGGCATCGAAGACCATGGGCGGCAGCGTGCGACGGCGTGGGTTGCCCGTAAAGAAGACTATGGACAGCCGGCGGCCCAATCCGCCATTGACCGCATCCGCCGCGCCCGCCATCGCTTGCACCCCTATGGCTACCCCTGAAAAACGCCGGCTGCACTGGCGCGCCAACCTCCGCATTCTTGCCACCCTCCTCGTCATCTGGGCCGTCGTGTCCTTCGGCTGCGGCATCTTCTTTGCCGATGCCTTGGACAGCATCCGGATCGGCGGCTTCAAGCTCGGCTTCTTCATGGCCCAGCAAGGCTCGATCTACGTCTTCGTGGGCATCATCGCCTACTACGTCTGGCGCATGAACAACCTCGACCGTCAATACGACGTGCACGAGGACTGAGCTTCGCGCTCTCGGCGCGCTTTCTCTTTCCTCTTCATCTTTCTTTTTCTCCCCGCCGGCCGGAGCCCGTCCGCTCCAAGGGGAGAAAGAGAAAGATAAGGAGAAAGAATAAAGATCCGGTTCTGCCCCTCCCCTCCCTCTCTACCTTCTCTCCCCGCCCACCCCTCTTAGCCCATGTCCGCTCAAGCCTGGACCTACCTCATCGTTGCGCTCTCCTTCGCGCTCTACCTCTACATTGCCTACCGTTCGCGCGCCGGCTCCACCAAGGAGTTCTATGTCTCCGGCGGCGGCGTGAAGCCCATTCACAACGGCATGGCCACGGCGGCCGACTGGATGAGTGCCGCGTCCTTCATGGGCATGGCCGGCATCATCTCCTTCCAGGGTCGCGACGGCGGTGTCTACCTCATGGGCTGGACGGGCGGCTACGTGCTCCTCGCGCTGTTGCTCGCGCCCTACCTGCGCAAGTTCGGCAAGTTCACCGTGCCGGACTTCGTCGGTGACCGCTACTACTCGCAGACCGCGCGCATCGTCGCCGTGTTGTGCGCGATCATGGTGTCCTTCACCTACGTCGCCGGTCAGATGCGCGGCGTCGGCATCGTGTTCTCCCGCTTCCTCGAAGTGGACATCAACACGGGTGTCATCATTGGCACCACCATCGTGTTTATCTACGCCGTGCTCGGCGGCATGAAGGGCATCACCTACACGCAGGTCGCCCAATACTGCGTGCTCATCTTTGCCTACATGGTGCCGGCGATCTTCATCGCCATCATGCTGACTGGCAACCCGGTGCCCCAGCTCGGCCTCGGCGCCGAGGTCAAGGAAGGCGGCACCTACCTGCTCGATCTGCTCGACAACCTCAGCACCGATCTCGGTTTCGCTGCCTACACCAGCGGCGTGAAGCCCGCCATCGACGTTGCCGCCATCACCATGGCGCTCATGGTCGGCACGGCCGGCCTGCCACACGTGATCGTGCGCTTCTACACCGTGCCGAGTGTGAAGGGCGCCCGTATGTCGGCGTTCTGGGCCCTGCTCTTCATCGCCATTCTCTACACCACCGCTCCGGCCGTCGCCGCCTTTGCCCGCACCAACCTGCTGCAGACCGTCGACAACGCCACCTACGCCGAGATGCCCGGTTGGTTCAAGAAGTGGGAAGAGACCGGCCTGCTCACCTTCGAGGACAAAAACGGCGACGGCCTCATTCAGTATTACAACGACAAGAACACCGACGCTGATTTCCAGGCCACCGTCGCCGCCAAGGGCTGGGCCGGCAACGAGCTCACCATCGACCGCGACATCATCGTGTTGGCCAACCCCGAGATCGCTCAATTGCCCAACTGGGTCATCGGCCTCGTCGCCGCCGGCGCGCTCGCCGCCGCGCTGTCGACCGCCGCCGGTCTTTTGCTCGTGATCTCGACCGCCTTCGCCCACGACCTCGTGAAGCGTTGCGTGAAACCCGACATCTCCGAGAAGGGTGAACTCACCTGCGCCCGCATCGCCGCCGCCGCCGCCGTGGTGGTGGCCGCCTACTTCGGCATCAACCCGCCGGGTTTTGTCGCCCAGGTCGTGGCCTTTGCCTTCGGCCTCGCCGCCGCATCGTTCTTTCCCGCCATCCTCATGGGCATCTTCCAAAAGAAGATGAACCGCGAAGGCGCCGTCACCGGCATGATCGTCGGCATCATCTTCACCGCCGCCTACATCTGCTACTTCAAGTTCATCGCTCCGGAGAAGAACAACGCCCAGCACTGGCTGTGGGGCATCTCGCCGGAGGGCATCGGCACGATCGGCATGCTGATCAACTTCGCCGTCGCGCAGGTCATCGCCCGCTTCACCCCCGAGCCTCCCGCCGAGGTGCAGGAGGAGGTCGAACACATCCGCGTCCCACGCCAGCTGGCCCGGTAACCGGGTTGGTATCTGCAGGATGGAACGCGGCACCGGGGCCTCGACATCGGGCCGGTGCTTGCTTTCTCCTGCGGGCTTGGACGCTTCGACATCACATGGCCAAATTTCCGCCGGCACCGATGGCTGGATCTCCGGCACGGTAACGCCCGGCTCCGCCGCACCGGTTTCGCTTCAGCTCGGTGACGCGTGGCGTGCCGAGGTCGCCGCCGACACCGCCACCGGCGCGTTCCGCGTGCAGGCTCCCGCGCAGGCTTTTCCCGCCGGCACGCCGCTTCCGGTCGACGCCACCGTGGACGGCGAGGCACTCGCCGGCAGTGGCGCGATGGTTGAGCCGCCCTTCCCGCTCGAACTGGTCGCCGGCGACATCGTCAACAACTGCAACCTGCGTTGCCCCTTCTGTCTCACCGACTACGCCCTCACCCGCGGCACCAAACAGATGCCGGCCGAGACCTTTGCCCACGCCCTCGCGCTCGCGCCGCTCGTGCCCGAAAGCGCCTTTTGGTTGTCGTGCATGCACGAGCCCTCGCTCAACCCCGCCTTCGGTCCCTTCCTCCGCCTCGTGCCGCCGGAGCTGCGCCGCAAGGTGAGCTTCACCACCAATTTCGCCAAGAAGCTCGACGACGAGCTCCTCCGCACCATCGCCGAGAGCGGCGCCCACAGCGTGCGCATCTCGATCGATTCGCACGACCCCGAGCTCTTCGGTCAGCTCCGCAAGGGCGCCCGTTACGAGGTCTTCATCGACAACCTCACCCGTTACGCCGCCATCATGCGCGATACGCCGGGCGCGCCCTTGCTCCACATCATCACGATGGCCTTCAAGGACAACCTCGCCGAACTGCCCGAGCTCGTGCGCTGGTGCCACGAGGAAGTCGGCGCGCGCTTCCACGAGGTGCGCTTCATGTATTACCTGCCGCACGTCGCCGAGTGGGGCGCCGAGCACATCATGTCGCTGGACGAGTGGGCCCAACTGAAACGCGACCTGCTCGCCCTGCCCATGGGCCACACCCTCGCCTTCGGTGAACCCGAACCCGACGCGCATCAAAAATTTGCCGAGCTTCCGGGGCTCGACACCTATCAATCGATGCCCGCCGTCTTCGGCGGCGACGTGACGACCGAAACTTACCGCCGCGTCGACCCGCTCGAAAACGCCCACCCCGTGCCCGATGAACCGCTGCGCCTGCGGCTGCGTTGGGACGGACTCATCATGGCCGAACAACTTCCAGAGGACGCCTTCCGCTTCAACATGCTCCACCTCGAGGACGCGTCCGGCTACTTCCATCGCCTCCGCGCCAGCGCCCCGCTCCGCGCCGACTCACCCTGGCAACGGATTTGATTTTACAGGAGGAAACGGAGGGCAACAGAGCCCTTCAGCCTGAGTTTCAACAGAAGGTAACGAAGGAAACAAAGAGACGAGCAGGTTCCTTCGTTCTCTTCGTTACCTTCTGTAAAAGAACCACGTCGGAGTGGCTCTGTTGCCCTCTGTTCCCTCCTGTAAAGAAACCTCACTCACGCTTCAGTTCGCGCAGCATGAGGTCGCGCAGGGCCTGGGCGGGCGCTTTGCCTTCGTTGAGGGTGGCGTAGACTTCAGCCATGATCGGCGCGTCGATGCCGCGATCCTGACACAGGCCGTAAAACGATTCGGTCGTCTTGTAGCCTTCGACCACCGTTTTGCGACCGGCCATGAGCTCATCGATCGAAGCGCCGGCGCCGAGCTGTTCGCCAAACTGCCGATTGCGACTCCAACCGCCGTGGCAGGTGGCGACCAGATCGCCAAACCCACTCAGACCGTAAAACGTGTCGCGTTGCGCGCCGAGCGCCTCACCCACGCGCACCATCTCGGCCAGCGCGCGCGTCAGCATCGCGGCCCGCGTGTTGTCGCCCAACTGCAGGCCATCACAAATGCCCGCGGCGATAGCATAAATATTCTTCAGACAACCGCCAAACTCCACGCCCGCGACGTCATCACTCAGATAGACCCGCAGGCTCGCCCCGCTGATCTCCACCTGCACCGACTCCAACAACGCCTCCGGTGCATTCGCCGCCAGCACCATCGCCGCCGGTAAACCGCGCGCCACTTCGCCCGCATTGGTCGGCCCCGTGAGCGAGCCCACCGGCACGTCGCTCAAGACTTCCGAGATCACTTCCGAGGGCCGCAGGTGCGTGCCCAACTCCAAGCCCTTCGCCAAGCTCACCACCAGCTTGAGCTGCGTCGCCAAACCCAAAGCGCCCTTCACCCGCGCCGCCGTTTCCCGCAGCGCCTGAGCCGGACAGGCCAACAACACGACCTCGGCCTCCATCAACACCGGCACCAGTTCGTGGCCGATCTGCAGACTCGGCGGGAAGGCCACGCCCGGCAGGTATTCAGCGTTCTCCCGCGAGGACGACAAGGCCAGCGCCTGCTCAAATCGCCGCGGCACCAGCGTCACCGTTTGCTGCATCTTCGCGAGGTGAATTGCCATGGCCGTGCCCCACGCGCCTGCCCCAATGACCACAAAATTCATGCCTTCCACAGGCCCGACCCCGCCCCGGGAAGCAAGGCGAAAGGGACCGGCCTCGCCTCGACGTTGACGTCCCCTCCCCCCATCGGATCATTGCTTCGTGCTTTCATTCCGTTCCTTCCTCCGCTCAACCGCGGCCGGATCGATGCTGCTTGCATCCGTCGCCGCGGCCCAACCTGCAGTCCAGGTCGACGACGCCACCGCGCTCTTCAAGACCTGGCAGCCGCCCGAGGTCTCCGGCGAGCTCGCCCGCCTCGAGGGCACGGTCGTCGTCCAGTTCGTGGTCGACGCGACCGGCGCCGTCACCACGACGTCGATCGAATCCTCGACCGACGAACGCCTCAACGAAGCCGCCATGGCCAGCGTGCGCCAGTGGACCTTTGAACCCGCCATCCGCGACCGCGAGCCCGTCGCCAGCGCGCTGCGCGTGCCCGTGCTCTTTCCCCTCGATGCCCGTGCCCGCCAGAGCTTCATGCCGCCGGCCGAGCCCCAGCCGCTGCCCTTCACCACCCCGAGCGTCAAACGCTACGGGCGCACCGACGAACCCGAGATCGTGGCCCGCCGCATGCTGGGCGGCGAGGTCACCCTGGAGTTCACCGTCGATGCCGACGGCCAGGCCTCCGACCCCAGGGTCGTGAGCGCCAACTGCGCCGAACTCATTCGCCCCGCGATCGATGCGCTCATGCGCACCGAGTTCAATCCGGCCCGCCAAGGCAGTCTCTCACTGCCGGCCAAGACCCGCGCACCCTTCAGTTTCACCCTCTTCGGCGAGTCGCGCGCCGAGCGCCTCGCCGCCAACGGAATCCGCCCCGCCGAGGCCGACGACTGGAGCGACTTCGGCGCTCTGCCCATCCCCACGGCCTACGCCGACCCCATCTACCCGCGCGACGCCTTCGTCGCCGGCGAGAGCGGCGAAGCCGAGGTTGCCTTCACCGTCACCCGTTCCGGTTCGGTGAAGGACGTCGTCGTGAACAGCGCGTCCACCCCGGACTTCGGCGCCGCGCTCGCCGCGGTCCTGCCTTTGTGGAGCTTCACGCCGGCCAACGTCAGCGGTGAGGGCTGGGTGGATTCCCGGCTCATCATGCACCACACCTTCTCCGCACCGAGCGCCGATGCGGAGTCCGAGCAAGCAGATGCCCGCCTCGCCGCGTTGCTCGCACCCGACGGTCCCGGCGTGGGATCCGCCAAAGGTCTCGACGAACGCATCCGACCGCTGTTCCGGGTCGGCGTCATCCCCCCCGCCGACCTCGCTGAAGGACCGGCCAAGGCCACCATCGAGTTCATCATCGATCGCGACGGCCGCGCCCGCTTGCCGCGCGTGCGCGAGAGCAGTTCGGAATCCTTTGGCTGGGCCGCCGCCACCTCCGTCGCCCAATGGCTTTTCAACCGCCCCACCCGCAACGGCGAACCCGTCGAGGTGCGCGTCGTCATCCCGGTGGAATACCAACGATGAGCCGCGACCCCCGCTCCCGGCTCATCATCGCGATCCTCGCCCTCGGCGCACTCCTCGGCGGCGCGGGCTGCGAAACCACCGCCGTGAGCCCGATGCCGGTCGCGTCATTACCGACTGAATACACCGGCGAGACCTTCGCTCCGTCGAGTTTTGTGGCCCGGCCGATTCCGCTCAGTGCCGGCCCCGACTACAGGCTGCCGGAACGGGCACCGAATCACGACATCACCCTGCGGGCCCGGATCGAATACGTCGTCGACACCGCGGGCCGCGTGGCCGCCGCACGGATCATTTCCACCAACGCCCCGGCCCACGCCCAACAGGTTCTGCGCTGGTTGGAAACCGCTCGCTTTGTGCCGGGTCGAAAAGATGAGACCGCGGTGGCCGTGCGCATCGAACAGGACTTTGATGTGGTCTACGGCCCCGTGCGCGATCCCTGACGTCCGCCCTCTCCCGACCATGCCCGACCACGCCACCCCCTCTCCCGCCACCCCGCCGCCTCCGCCAGCGCGCCTGCGTTGGCCGCGGCGGCGCACGTGGCTCATCCTCATCCTCCTCGCAATCGCCCCGGTCGGCGCGTTGGTCCAGTTGAGCGGCACAATCAACTGGCGCTGGCTCGCCGGTTTCTTCGGCACGCTCAACCTCCTCACCTTCCTCCTCTACCGGCTCGACAAACGGCGGGCCGAAAAGGACGGCCCTCGCATCGCCGAAGCCACCCTGCATCTGCTCGAACTGGCCGGCGGGTGGCCGGCGGCCCTGCTCGCCCAACGCGCGCTGCGACACAAGTCCGCCAAGCGTAGCTACCAAGCGGTCTTTTGGCTCATCGTCGCCCTCCACGAGCTCGTCACCCTCGACTACGTGCTCGGCTGGCCCCTCACCCGCCGCGTGCTCCTCGCGCTCGGCTAAATCCTTCGCCTCACCGCGGAAAACGCTTCGACCGCACCGCCGACGCGTAGTCACTCAAGCCCTGCTGAAACACCGCGCCGGCATCGGCAAAGGTCTGCACAAAACCGGGCACGTAGCCGGGCGTGAGTCCCAGCACATCGGTAAACACCAGAATCTGGCCGTCACAATCCGCGCCCGCGCCGATGCCGATCACCGGAATCCCCACCGCGGCCGTCACCACCTTGGCCGCCTCGGGTTTCACCATCTCGAGCAAGAGCGCAAAACACCCCGCCGCCTCGAGCGCCTGCGCGTCGGCCACCAGGCCGGCGGTTTCGGCATCGTTGACCCCGTATTTCTTGTAGCGACCGAGCTGCTTCACCTGTTGCGGCATCAGCCCAATGTGTCCCCACACCGGCACGCCCGCGTCGACCAGCCGCGCGATCTTCGGCGCGAGCTTGCGGCCGCCCTCGATCTTCACGGCATCGACCCCCGCCTCCTGCATCAGGCGTTGGCAACTCATCAACACCCGCCGGAAATCAAAGTGCGCCTCGCCAAACGGCACGTCGGCCGCGATCAGCGCCGGCGGATTCGCCCGCACCACCGCCGCGCTGTGGTGCACCATCATGTCGAGTGTGACCGGCACGGTGCCCGGCAGTCCGAGCACCGTGTTGCCGACCGAGTCGCCAACAAGAATGATGTCCACGCCCGCCTGGCCCGCATAGTGCGCCATCACGGCGTCATAGGCCGTGACCGCGACGATCGGCTCGCCGTTCTTGCGGCGGCGCAACGTGTGCGGAGTGGGTTTAGCGGAAGCCATCTTGGCGCAGCCAACCCAAGCTCACGCCGGTCGCAACCTTCATCTCATCGCACCGCGTTCGCTAAATTCGCGTCAATCCCGCTCGAAGCCCCAGTTTCCCCTTGAGATGCGTCACAAAATACCGAATCGCTTTATTACCGATGCGCGCGCTCAAGAACCTCTTTCGTCGACCCCCAGTCCGCCTCGGACTGATCGACGAACGGCGTTCGTTCCGCAGCCCCGTCCGCAATGCCGGATTCGTGAGCTTTTTCAACGGCTCCGCCTGCACCTCGCGCCATCGTTACACCGACGCTCACGACGCTCGCCTCAAGCGCCAACGCTTCGTCAAGACCCTCGCCGTGGTCGCCATCACCGCCATGTGCACCTGGTTTGTGATGGAGAGCGCGCAGGCGATCTCGAGCTTCTGAGTCGCGGTGTAGCTCGCGCCAGGGAAGCCTACGCAAGTTGGCGTATCCCCAGATTCGGTGCGCTCGGCTAGTCTAAGCGGCATGATCCGCTCGCCTCGCCTTTCACGCCTGCTCGCCTTTGTCGCGATCGCCACCGTCCCATTCGGGCTGTCCGCCCAAGAGGACGCCGCCGAACCCACCCCCGCCACCGCCGAGGAAATCGCCTACTGGCGCGACCTCCAGGCGGTGATCGCCGCCTTCCGCGCCGCCAATTCCGAGCTGCCCAATCAGATCATCGAAATGTCGGTGGTGCAGCTCAACGACGCCATGGATCGCGTCGAGGCCTTCCTCGATGCGCGCAATGAGGATGAGATCGAGGACTTCGGTCAGGACATTCAGGACTACCACCGGAATCTGATCGGCCTCTTCGAAGCCGCCATCCCGCCCCTGACCGAAGGCACCAAGTTCCAGGAACAGGCCAACCGTGCCAACCCCATGGCGCGCATGATGGCCGGAGCCAAGGCGGTGAACCTCATGGAACAGGCCGAGGACTTCAAACCCACCCTGCGCGACCTCCATCAAAGCATCAGCCAGCGCATCGTCGCCGGCGGCGGTCCCAACATCTTCTTTTTCCAAGGCCTCAACTTGAGCGACAAGAACTGGGTCAGCGGGCGCGGGCTGTCACCTTTGGAGCGGGACGAGCGCTTCATCGCCGAGTCGGCCGGCATCGACGAGGGACTCGGCATCCTCGCGGAGCACTACTTCATTCCCCTGCGCAAGGACGGTCGCTCCGACTCCGAGATCGCCGCCATCCGCGACAAGACCCTCGAGCTCCTGCAGGAGTTCGCCGAATCGCTGGGCAACATGTCCAGCGTGCAGATCAAGGCCGAGCTCGCGAAGGAGCCGCCGCCGGACTTCAGCGAGGTCACGATTGGCCGCATGGGTTTCGCCCTGCGGCAGGAACTCATCCGCCGCGATCGCGAGTCAGACGCCGCCTTCCGCCTCATTGACTGGAAAGCCTGCTTCGCCCGCTGGTTCGGCGAAGCCACCGCGAACTCGGTCGACCTGGCCTGCGACGAACTCGCGGTCAGCCACGACGGCGTGCGCTACGCCTATTGTCCGGACCTGCAGACCGTGATGGTGCGCTCGACAACGGACGACGCCGTCATCGCCACCCAATCTTTCGAAGGCGATGTCCGCGGACTGGCCTTCGACTTCGAGGACCGGCTCATGGTGTTCACCACCAAGGGCCTGTTCCGTTGGGACGTCATGCTCGAAGATGAACCCTACCTGCGCGACAACACCGCCAGCGCCAACCTCACCGGCGCCCTCGCCACGGCCGCGACCGTCGACCGCTTTGCCCAGGCCTGGGCCCACATCCCTGGCTTCACCCGCGGCAACCTCGACACCAAGGTCACCGCCCGGGGCTCGAGCAACATCACCGCCGCCGCCATGTCTGCCGACGGCCGCCTCGTCGGCTACGGCTTCTCCGGCACCGACAATCTCGGCAACGGCGAACGCACCTATGACGGCGTCGTGATTATCGGCATGCCCCAGCAGGAGGACAGCACCGACGAAAAGCTGAGTTCCAAGTTCTACCTGCAGGCCTATCGCGGGCCGGTCACCGATATCGCCTTCGACGACGACGCCAGCCACCTCGCCTTCTGCCTCGATACCGGTGAAGTCGTGGTGTTCCCGGTGGGCGGTGACGACACCACCCGCCAGCAGCTTACGATCGACAACCAGCCTTATCACTTCGTCACCTTCCTGCCCGGGGAAAGCCCGCGCGTGCTTGCCGCCGCGCGCAACGGCGTGATCCGAATCTGGAACTACGAAACCCTGGAGTTGCTTCAGCGCTACGTGGTGCCGACCGGCCCCGCCGGTGTCGCCGTGGGCATCGAGGGCGACGTCCTCTTTTCCGCCGCCCTCGGCGCTGATTCACTCCACCGCTGGAACGTGGCCACCGGCGAACACCTCGCCACCGTGGTCGGCGCCGACCCCGTCATCGACACAGAGGCCCTCGCCGCGGCCCTCGCGACCGAAAACACGCTGCGGCCGGCCATCACCAGCTTGCGTGAGCTCTACAAATACAAGGACGACGAACGCGAAGCGTTCGCCCGCCAAACCCTCGCCGAACAGGGTGAACTCATCGACCGCCTCGGCCGCCGCAAAACGCTCGTCAATTCCGTCGCCGGCCACATCGCCGATCGTATCCGTGAACTCAACAAAGCGGACCAACACAAGGACGCGGTGACGACCGGCCTGCAGGCGATTGAAGAAGGTTTCACCACCATGTCCGTCTACTACGGCACGGTGTCCGCCCTGCTCAGCGTCGACCGTCTCGACGAGTCCAACCGTCTGCTTGAGGAAGGCCTGCAGGTTTATCCGTCCTCCAGCGACCTGCGCTACCTCTACCAGTGGAGACAGATGCAGAGCGCCCGCCGATCGGGCAACCTTGAGGGCACCCTCGCCGCCATCGACGAGCTCGACCTCATTCGTCCCAAAGACCGCCCCAACACCGCGCTGCGCATCGATGCCTACGCCCTGATCGCCAACCAAAAATATCAGGCCGGCCACAAACGCGCCGCACTCGACCTGAACATCAAGGCACTGGACGTCTGTCGCACCAAGGACCAGCAGCTCGGCATCCTCCCCAATGCCTTCTCCATCGCCTACGAGATCAAGGACTGGAAGATGGCCGTCGCCGTCGCCAACATGTGGATGCAGGTCGACCCCAACAAAAAGAACGACAAGCAGTTCCTCGAGTGGGCCCGCTACGCCTACTCCCAGATGCCGAAATAAACGGAGGTTCGTGGCATGCACGCCCTCCGCTCACCCGCCCGGTGCGCCGCCCTCACCGCCGCCGCCGTCCTTGGCCTAGCGTCCCTGCTCCCCGCGCAGGAGACGATCACGCAGAGCGCCGCCATGGCGGCGTTCAGCGCGGGTTATCGATTGGAGTCGCAGAACCTGCTCGAACGCGCCCTGCCCCACTATCAACAGGCGCTCGAACTCGCCGCCACCGACGACAATCGCGCCTTCCTCGGCCGCCAGCTCGCCAGTCTCAGCTCCCGTCTCGGCCGCCACGACGAGGCCTTGCGCGCCCTCGCGATCGCCCGCGACCACCGCGCCGCCGAGCCCGACGAACGCCCCTACCACCTCGTCGCTTTCAACGTCCATCTGCGCGCCGGCCAGGTCATCGCCGCCACCGCCGACCTCAACGCCTGGCGCGCGCTCGGTCCCACCGCCGACACCACCCCCCGCGCCTGGGAACTGCAACGCCTCCAGCTCGACGCCCGCCTGCGCCGCGCCTGGGGCGACCTCGCCGGCGCCTTGCAGTTCTACGATCAAGCCGAGCCCATTCTCGAAGAGCTCGTCACCGACGCCGAACAGATCGCCGCCTTCAACCGCGAACGCGCCGCCTGCCGCCTCGGACTCAACGACCTCGACGACGCCAACAAACTCGCCCGCGGCGCGTTTTCCACCGACCTGCGCCGCGTTCGTTCCAGTCGCCGCCGTGAGCCGGCCGATTGGGTCAAGAAAGGTGACGTCCCGGTGACCCAAAGCCTGCTGCTCTACGCCGAGGTCGATCGCCGCCGCGGCGACCTCGCCGACGCCAAGGAGAAATTTGACGCCGCCCTCGAGCTCGCCCGCAAGCTCGAGTCGCCCCGCGAACAGGTCCGCGCCTTTTTTGGTCTCTGCCGCCTCGCCCTGGCCCGCGACGACGTGTTCAGCGCGCGCATTGCCATCATGGGGGCGATGCTCCGCAGCCAGGAGGGGCAGATTCCCGACCTGCACGTCGAGACCCTCGCCCTGGCCGGCGAAATCTCGATGAAGGAGGAAGATTACGCCACCGCCATCGATCTGTTGAATCTTGGTATTGAACAAGTGGAGACGATGCGGCTCACCGCCACGCCCGAGGACCGGCAACGCCTGCTCGCCCTCCAGTCCGACCACTACCGCTGGCTGCTCGAAACCTACCTGCGCAACGGGCAGCCCCGGGAAGCCCTCGCCGCCAGCGAAGCCCTAAAAGCGCGCAACCTGCGTGATGCCATCGCCGGCCAACAGGTCGGCATCGAAACCATCGTCCACCGCGTCGCCGCCCTGCGCGACATGCAAGCCCGCCTGCCCGCCGACATCGCCGTGGTTTCCTACGCCAACGCCGATTGGTCCAAGACCGACCCGGTCGCCTTTGTCCTCACCTCCGACGACCTGCAGGCCATCCGGCTGCCCTTGGCCGAGCTGCCCGAGCTGCTGAGCCTGCTGCCCAAGGAAGACGTGCTCGCCGCACAACGCCGCGACGTCGACGCCACCCGATACGACCTCAGCGACGAGATCGGGTTGGCCGGACTCGTCGCCTACTTCCGCGAGACGATCTACTGCGAACCGGCCGAGGTTCAGGCCCTGTTCCCCCACTACCTCACCACCGCCAAGATCCTGCACTACACCCTCATGCGGCCGGTGCTCGATCAGCTCGGCGAACGCACCCGGCTCCTGGTCTCGCCCAACGGCCTGCTGGCCTACGTGCCTTTCGACGCGTTGATGGACCTGAAGGGTCGCCTGCTGGTCGAGACGCACGCCGTTTCGCTCACGCCATCGGTTCTCACCACCCTCGAACTCGCCGAACGCCCCGCGGCCACCTACCAGCGATCCTTCCTCGGTTTCGGTGGCGCGGTCTACGATCCGCGCAACTACACTCAGGTCATGGCGTCCGCGCCGCAGATCAAAACCGAGCTCGCCGCCGTCACCGCCGTGCGTGCCGCCCAGATCGACGGCGCCCGCAGCCCCTACGCCGGTTGGGCCCGCGGTCCCGCCACCAACCTCGCCGGCACCCAGGCCGAGGTGGAACTGCTCAGCGAACTGCTGCCCGGCTCCCGCGTCATCACCGGGCGCAACGTATCGGAAAAAAACATTCGCGAGATGGCCGCCCGCGGCGAGCTACAGGAGGCCCGCGTGCTTCACTTTGCGGTGCACGGCTCGGCCGTCCCCACCATGCCGGATCTCTCCTGCATCCTGCTCTCCTGGGAAGGCGAGATCACCAAGGACATGCCCGCCGAGCGCGACGGCCGGCTGCAGGTCACCGAGTTCGAACAGCTCCCGCTGCGCGCCGAGCTCGTGACCTTCTCCGCCTGCGAAACCGGCCTCGGCGCCATCATCGCCGGCGAGGGGGTGGTGGGCCTCACCGGCTCCCTGCTGAAGGCCGGCGCCGACAACGTGCTGGCCTCGCTCTGGCCGGTCTCGGACTACAGCACGGTCTACTTCATGCGCCGCTACTACGAGCTGCACCTCAATGAAGACGTGCCCAGCGACCTCGCCATCGCCCAGGTCAAACGCGACATGATCGCCGGCAAACTCCAAGGCTACCGCCACCCCCAATACTGGGCCCCCTTCAACCTCTACGGCGGCCGCGAACTCCTCGCCCCCACCCCGTGACCCAACCCCACTTGTCACGTCCGACGTGACAAACGCGGATCTGTGCGAGGTGGTTCTGTGATCGGACGGTTTTGTGTCGCTTAGGCTCGCGCCGGGACCGGAGAGCGGTTTCGTCGTCGCATGCCTGAATCCAACCCGCCCCGCTTGCTTTCGCGCATCCTCGGCACCGTCGAGCGCGTGGGCAACGCCCTCCCGGAACCCGCCACACTTTTCGCCATCCTCGCCCTCGGCACCCTCGTGGCTTCCGCCATCGCCCAGGGCATGGGCCTCGCGGTCGCCCACCCCGCCACCGGTGAAACGATCTCGGCCGTCAGTCTGCTCAACCTGGAGGGCTTCCAGAAAATCGTCCGCGAGACCGTGCACGTCTTCGTCACCTTCCACCCGCTGGGCGTGGTCATCGTCTGCCTGCTCGGCATCGCCGTGGCGGAAAAGGCAGGCCTCATCGGCGCCGCCGTGCGCGCCCTCGTGCTCACCACCCCGCGCACCTGGGTCACGCCGATCGTCGTCTTCGCCGGCGTCATGTCCAACCTCGGCGCCGACGTTGGCTACGTGCTCCTCATCCCCCTCGCCGCCACCATCTTTCATGCCGTCGGTCGGCATCCGCTGGCCGGACTCGCCGCCGGGTTTGCCGGGGTTTCGGGTGGATTCTCGGCCAACCTCCTGATCAGCGCGATCGATGTGATCCTCGCCGGCCTCACCACTGAGGCCGCCCATCTGCTCAATCCGGATTACAACGTCACCGGCCTCGCCAACTACTACTTCATCTTCGTCTCCACTTTCGTCGTCGTCGGCGCCGGCACCTGGGTCACGCACCGCATCGTCGAACCCCGCCTCGGCGCCTACACCGGCGGCGTGAAGCCCGAGGAACTCACCCCGCTCTCCGCCGCCGAGAAACGCGGGCTCTGGTTCACCGCCATTTTCGCCATCGCAACGGTCGCCTTCCTCGTCGGCGGCATTGTGCCGGAGGGCGGTTACCTGCGCAACCCGGCCTACCCCGACCTCAAGATGCGAGCGCTGCCGTTCAGCTACCTCGTGCCCTTCCTCTTCGTCATCGGATTCGGCAGCGGCATCGCCTACGGCCTCGGCGCCAAAACCCTCAAGTCCGACCGCGACGTGGTCGGCGCCATGAACGACGCCATGGGCACCCTCGGCGCCTACCTCGTGTTGGCCTTCTTTGCCGCCCAGTTCATCGCCTACTTCAACTGGACCAAACTCGGCCTTATCTTCGCGGTCAAAGGCGCCGGCGCACTCCAGGCCATCGGCCTTGATCAATGGCCCATCCCGATGATGATCGGTTTGGTCATTCTCGCCGCCATCATCAACATGCTGGTCGGCAGCGCCTCGGCCAAGTGGGCGCTCATCGCGCCGATCTTTGTGCCCATGTTCATGCTGCTCGGTTTCTCGCCCGAGCTCGTGCAGGCCGCCTACCGCGTGGGCGACTCGGTGACCAACGTCATCACGCCGCTCATGGCCTACTTCCCGCTCATCATCACCTTCGCGCGTAAATACGACACCAACATGGGCATGGGCACGATCATCGCGACGATGTTGCCCTATTCCTTCGCGTTCATGATTGCGTGGACCATTCTGTTGGTCATCTGGATGCTCACCGGCCTGCCTCTGGGCCCGAGCGCGCCGCTTTACCTCTGAGCCGACATTCCTCACGCTCCCCGCCACCTTTTCCACCATGACCTCTCCTCTGCGTATCTGCTTTACCTTTCTGACCGCCCTCAGCGGTCTGTTGCTCGCCGGCTGCAATGTCGGTCCGATTGAACTTTCCGGACTCGTCGTGCAAGCCGACGGCATCCGTTCCTTCGAGCAGAGCGGCGGCCAGGCCGACATGGTGGTCACGATGCGCGTGCACAACGAAACCATCCGTCCCATCGGCATCCGGGGCATGCGCCTCGAGCTCACCCTCAACGGCATCAAGGTCGGCACGATCAACGACACCAAGCCCGTCGCCACCCAGGCCCTGAGCAGCAACACACTCGATGTGACCTTCACCATCGCCGACGCCGCCACGGCCGCCCGGCTGAAGGACGCCCTCCGCACCGGCGCGCTCAACTACGACCTCAAGGCCCGCGTGACCGTGTTTTCCGGCGAAAACGAGATGCGCAGCACCTCGACCAGCAACGGCTCCATCCAAGTCAACCCCCACCTCCTCAACCTCGACGACTGATCCGCAGGTCAATCTCTTCCCGCAGAAACGGCGACCCGCGCATGGGTCGCCGTTTTCATTTTCACTCCGCCTTCAGCATGCGTTGCGGGTCCACGCGTGACGCCCGTCGCGCCGGCCACCAGCCGCCGAGCAGCGCCGCGCCCAGACCAAAGGCCGCCGCCAGCAGCGCCACCGTCCATTGCGGCTTCGCGTTCCACCAACCGATGAGGGGCACGCCGACCGCCGCGAGGCCGACCAGCACCAGGCCACCGCCCACGCCCCACAGACCGAGGCGCAGGCTGTCGCCCAGGACGTCGCCGCGCAACCGTGCCGGGGTCGCGCCGAGGGCCGCCCGCACCGCGAGTTCGCGTTGGCGCAGGGCAACGATATGGGCCAGCGCACCGCCGACGCCAAAGGCGGCCAAGGCCAGCGCCACGCCGGCCACCACCATCGCCAGCCGCGACGAGGCGATCTCACTGCGCAGGTTGCCTTCGCGCCGTTCCTCCAGCGTGAGCCAGGAACTGAAAACCAAACCCGGTTCGGCGCTCGCCAGCGCCGAGCGTAGGCTCTCGCGCAGCGCCTTCACGTTGCCGCGCACCCGCACCGCCATGAAACCAAGCGGCGCGCCGGTCTGCTCCGCGGCGGTGAAAAAGATCTCCGTCGCCGCTTCGCGGGCCCGATTGATGCCGGCATCGGCCACCACGCCGATCACTGTCATGTCCTCGTCGGAGGCCTCGTAACTGTAGCCGAAACGACGACCGATCACATCGGTCTCGTTCCACAGCTTGCGCGCCAGCGCCTCGCTCACCACCGCCACCTGCGGCGCGTCGGCGTGGTCGCCCGCGTTGAACCAACGGCCGCGCAGCAAGCGCAGTCCCACCGTATCAAGATAATGGATATCCGCCGGGTCCTGTTGGTAATCGTCGGCCCGTGAGTCCAGCCCTTCGCCCCGCGGGAAGATGCCACTGCGCGACCGGCTGCCGGCCAGGATGCCGGTCATCGAAAGTCCCACCTGCTCCACCCCCGGCACTTCGAGCGCGCTTTGGCGCAGTCGGTTGTAGAGCGCCGGGAGCTGCTCCTCCTGGTAGCCGGCGGTGCTCGGATTGAAGCGCGCCGTGAGCACTTCCTCGCGGTCGAAACCGGGATCCGTTTCCAGCACCGTGGTGATCTCTTCGGCCAGGCTCATGGCCACCGCCACGAGCATCACGGCCAGCGCCAATTGCAGCGACACCAGGACGCGCCCCAAACGCTTCGGCATGAGGCCGCCGCCCATCAGGCCCTTGCTCGCCACCAGTGGCTCGAGCCGGGAAATCCACCAGGCCGGGGCCAAGGCACAGGCCAAGCTCGTGAGCACCGCCAGGGCCACCAACACGCCGATCTCCTGCCAGCCCGCGATTTCAAGACTCAGAGTCGCACCGGGCACCAGCAGATCCGCCGCCTGCGGCAACAGCCAACTCGCCAGCAGCAGGCCGAGTCCCGCCCCCAGCAAGCCGCCCATCAGCGCTTCGATCACCGCAAGGCGACAAGCCCGCCAGGTGCCGGCGCCCAGCGACAAACGCACCCCGATCTCCCGATGGCGCGCGAGGGTCCGGACCAGCATGATGCCGGAAAGGTTGGCGCAGGTGAGCAGCAGCAGACTGCCGACCAGAGCGAAAAGCATGCGACCCGTCCCCGCAAAACGGGTGCGGTCGTAGGAAAAGCCACCCGGCGCCGGTTCCACCGTCCAAGTGCGGCGCTCGACGCCCTCACGTTCGACCGGACTTTGGAGCTGGGAGATGAGGTCATCCTTATCCGGCTGCACCGCCGCCATGAGTTGAGCGCGCGCCTGTTCCGGCGCGAGGGAACGCGGCAGGCGCAACAACAGCGTCAGCCAACTCACCCGGTTTTCGCGGTTCCAATCGGGATCGTTGGGTCGGTCGTCATTGCCGAAGATCCGGGCATTCCCCTGCATGCGCAGCGGAAGCTGCATCGCCGTAGGCATGAACAGGTCGACGCTGTCCACCACATCGAAGCCCTGAAAATCAGGGTCGAGCACGCCCACGATCTGCACCGTCTGCAGGTTCACCTGCAGCTCCTGCCCGACCGCCGCGGTCGCCGAGCCAAACTCCCGCGTCGCCCAGCGATACGAAACCACCATCACCGGCTGCCCCTCGCCGATGCGATCATCGGCCGGCGTCAGCAGCCGACCCGCCACGGCGCGCACGCCGAGGTTGCCCAAGGCGTCACCGGCGACCAACTGCCCGCGGGCCGACTTCGCGGGCGCGGCCCCACGTTGCACCGTCACCGACGAATCGCCGCCGTAGGCAATCATTACCCCGTTCGGCAAACGCTCGCGCAGGCGATCGGCTGTCGCGCGGGAGAAGCGCCCCAGATCCTGATCCGTGTTCATCACCAGATGCAGCTCTTCCGGCTGCGGGACCGGCAGCGCGCGGCGCAGCATGGCGTCCGTGAGCACAAACACGGTCAGCGCCGCCGCGAGGCCGACGCCGAGCAAGCCGATCACCGTCACCGCATAACCGGGACGCCGGCGCAGGTTGCGCAGAGCGAGTATCGAATCGCGCAACCACTCCTCCAGCCACGGCAAACCGGCGCGCTCGCGATGCGCCTCCTGCACCAGAGTCGTGTTGCCAAGCTCACGCTCGGCCTGGCGGCGGGCCTCGGCCAAGGGCAGGCCGCGCCGCATGAATTCGGCCGCGAGCTCGTCCCGGTGAAAGGCGAGTTCTTCATCGAGGCGGCGGCGCAGCGCACGGCGGCGGCTCCAATCTCGCAGGCGGTTGAAGAGCGTCATGGTCCCGTCCTCCTTATTTGCTGGGTTCGGCCACGATGGCATTCACGGCGGCGCTGATGCGTTGCCAACGGTCCACCTCGACCTCGAGCCGCTGCGCGCCTTGGCGGGTGAGTTGATAAAAACGGGCGCGCCGATTGTTCTCGCTCACGCCCCAGTCCGACGAGATCCAGCTCTGCTGCTCGAGTCGCAGCAGCGCCGGGTAGAGTGTGCCCTGGTTCAGCGCCAGCAGGTCGCCGGAGACCTGCTCGATCCGTCGGGCGATGCCGTAACCGTGCAGCGGCCCCATCGCCGCCAGCGTTTTCAGCACCAGCAAATCCAAGGTGCCCTGCAGCACATCCAAGCGATCGTTCGCGTTGCTCATGTTGGCAATCAACAGGACTACTTCTGTTGGCCGTCAACAGGAAAGTCGGCTCGACCGCGCCGCGCGTTTGGTCCCCGCGGGAAATTTTCCCGAAAGATTTGGCCCCTCGGCCGCGTTAAAAAGAGCACGAAGGCATGACGCCCTGACCGACTCGACTCACTCCTGACCATGAAAACTCCCCCAGCCCTGCGAGGATGCCCGCTTTGGACGCAGGGACGCGTGCTGGAACGCGGCTGCGCGACCTTTCTGCGGCATGCGCGGCCGGCGCTGTCCGGCCGCGACTGGGAACTACTGGCCGATCACACCTGGCTCATTCGCGAACAGATCGCCCAGGCGGTCTCCCCCTCCGAGGACAGTTCGGTGCGCGATGGGCTAGAAATGGCCCGTGCCACCGTGGCTGAGATTCAGGTGTTGATCAGCAACCTGATCGATGAGCCGGCACTGTTGTCATGGCACGAACACCTGCTGGAACTGCGCGGATTGGCTGCCGGGTGCGAAGCGCAGTTGCGCACCTGGCTGCAACAGGTCGGCGATCGCGTGAGTCATGGCACGACCGACGGGCACCGCGCCACCAACGATTCCGACGCGGCGTGGAACGAGGCCTTTGCCAAACTCATCCAGCTCAGCACGCCGCCCTCCCCGCGGCGCGGGGTGGCCGTCAGCGACGGTCCCACCACGAAGCAATGAGGAACGCCACGCCGAGGAAGGCCACCATCGGAGCGATGCTCGGCACGATGAAGAAGAGGCCTCCACCCACGGCGAGCAGCACCAGCCCGACAAACAGTTCGACGTGCGCGCGCTGTTGCCGGCGGTAGGCCTTCACCTCGGGTGAAGCGTTCTCCGGCGGGATCAACCCCTCGGGCAACGGTTTGCCGGTCTCGATGCAGAGGCGCACCGCCTCGCGCAAGGTGGCCTGCTTCTGCTTGGTTTCCTGCGCGCTCATCCACATGCCGAAGAACACGATGCCGCCGATGAAGACGAGGGAGGCGAGGACGATGAGCTCACCGGTGCTGAGTTGCCCGAGCACCAGGGGCGAGAAAGAGGCGAGAAAGGTAGTCATGATGGGGTCTCCGGTTGAAGGAACAGAGGAGGGGAAACGGGGTGTCACGCCCGCCGGGAGGCATCGGCCGCGGCTTGGCCGACCCGACGACGCACGGCCTTCGCGTAAAGCAGGGTGGGCACAAGGCTGAGGAACACGACCACAATGCAGTAGATCAACCAATCGCGTTCGCCCTGCGGATTGGCCAAGGCAGCCTCCGCCACCAGATCGTTGGCGTGCGGCGCGACCGCCACCGGCGCCACCGCCACCCAATTCGACCAAGCCATGCAGATCGACTGCGCGGTGTGCCACGCCGTGGCCGAGAGCGAGGCCACCGCATCGTAACCGATCGCGATCGCACCGAGGGCCTTGGCGCCCACGCAGATCGCCCCGAGACTGAGCAGACCGAAGCTCACCGCGCCAAACGAGATCACGCCCACGTTGACCGCGCCGATGCTCATGAACCCCACCGCCCAGCCGCCGTAGGCAAACAGCAGGCCGATCGCACGGTCGCCGCCCGCGATCCAGCCAAAGGCCGGCGGTTGCCCCACTTCATCGAAAGTGAAACGCAGGTGCACCAACGGCACGCCAAGGAAGGTCGCGCGGCTGCGATACTCCGCCGCCTTCGAGCCGACCTGATCGACCGGCGCGGAAAACTTGTCCGGCTCGCGCAAACGCTCCGCCGACCGCAACTCCCGCAGGCCGTTGAGCTGACGCAGGAACAGCGCTGTCCAGCCCACCGCAAACACGACGATCAAACCCTGCGTAGACCCCACGATGAGCGCCGCATGTTCCGGCTGCCGTGATGCCGTGATCCAGGCGCCAAACAGCGCCGCGATGAACAGGAGGAAACTGCCGAGCAGGCTCGCCGTCATCACGACCACCGCGCGCCGCTCGCGCCGCGTGCGCGACTGGTCGAGGTTCATGCGCAGAGTGATCACTGCACTGATGAGTCCGGTGAATGACGCCAACAGCGCCGCAAAGGCCGTGGTCTTCGCCACGCCGCCCGCACTCTTGCCGGCGGCGGCCGCCGCCGCACCGATGCCAGCCGCTTTGGCCGTAGTGGGCACCATCGCCGGCAGCGCCGCGATCACCGCCGCGGTGAAGAGCTTGCCCGGCGCACTGCGTTCCAGCGCACCTTCCACAAAGGCCAGCGCACGCTCCTTGAGCAGCTTGCGACCCCGCGACAGGCGTTGCTTCACGGTATCTTCGGTGAGATCGAGATCGACCGCCACGTGCTCGATGGAGCGGTGCTCCCGGTAATAGAGCACCAAGGGTTCGCGATAGTTTTCCGGCAACTCGCGCAGGGCATGCCACATGATCGCCTGCTCCTCGCGCGCCATCGCCGCATCACCAGCCTCGATCTCCCCCGTCGGCACATCGCGCGCCTCGTCGAGCTCGACCGCGCCGCTCACCGGCTCGCGGCCACCGCGGCGCCGAACGTGGCTGATCTTAAACCGCAGGATGCCGCACAACCAGGCCCGCAATTTCTCGGGTTCGCGCAGTTCTCCGAGTTTCAGCCACGCGGCGAGGAAGGTCTCCTGCGCCACGTCCTCGCTCGCCGCCAAATCGCCGGTCGCCGAGTAGGCCAGCGAGCAGAGCAAGCGCTGGTAGCGCTCCACAATCTGCCCAAACGCCGAGCGGTTGCCGGCGAGGCAAGCCGCGACGAGATCGGCGTCGGGGGTGGTTTCGATCAGGGCCATGACGTCGGGAGTTTTCATCGTGTCTTACAATGCCGTGCCCGGAAAGCCCCAAGGGGTGACAAAGTTTCCGAAAAAACTTTCGCCGCCGCAGTCCCCGCCTCCTGAAATACTCCGTCTCCCCTCCACCTCCATGCCCCGCCTCCCCTCCACCTTGCTCGTCGCGGTCGCCCTGCTCAGCGCGCCGCTCCTCGCCAACGATTTTGCCCCCGTCGCTCCCGAGACGGTCGGCATGTCCGCCGAACGCCTCGCGCGGCTCGACGCCGTCTTCAATGACTACGTCGCCGACGGCAAACTGCCCGGCGCCGTCGTGCTCGTCGCCCGCCACGGCCAGATCGCCCACCTCGCCGCCTACGGAAAGTCCGACCTGGAGTCCGGCCGCGCCATGGCGACCGACGACATCTTCCGCATCGCCTCGCAGACCAAGGCCGTCGTCAGCGTCGCCATCATGATGCTCCAGGAAAAAGGTAAACTGCTCATCGACGACGACCTCGCCAAATACCTGCCCGAGTTCGCCGAGACCACCGTCGCGGAGCGCCGCGACGACGGCCGCGTGATCATCGTGCCCGCCCGACGCCGCATCACCCTGCGCGACCTGCTCACTCACACCTCCGGCTACAGCTACGGCGGCGGGCCGGCGGGCGACACCTGGAAAGCGGCCGGTATCACCGGCTGGTATTTCGCCGATCGCGATGAACCGGTCCGCGAGACCATTCGCCGCATGGCCGCCCTGCCCGCCGAGGCGCATCCCGGCGAACGTTTCGTCTACGGCTACAACACCGACATCCTCGGCGCGGTCGTCGAGGTCGCCTCCGGCCAGCCGCTCGACGCGTTTCTGCGCGAGCGCATCCTCGACCCCCTGGGCATGACCGACACCCACTTTTACCTGCCCCAAGATCAGCGCGCCCGCCTCGCGACCGTGTATTCAAAACGCGGTGACAAGGCCCTGGAGCGTGCGCCCGACGCAGGCACCATGCTCAGCCAGGGCCACTACGTGGACGGTCCGCGCAAGTCCTTTTCCGGCGGCGCCGGCCTGCTCTCCACCGCCGAGGACTACGCCTCGTTTCTCCAGATGTTGCTCAATAACGGCACTTTCAACGGCCACCGCCTGCTGTCCCGCAAATCGGTCGAGCTCATGCACGTGAACCACCTGCCGCCCGGGGTCGAGTTTCCCTGGGACCCTGGCCACAGTTTCGGACTCGGCTTCCGCATCACCGAGGACGTTGGCCGCCTGGGTCTGCCCAGCAGCGAAGGCAAATACGCCTGGGGCGGCGCCTACCACTCCACCTACTGGATCGATCCCGCCGAGGACCTCGTGGTCGCCTACTTCACCCAGGTCATCCCCGCCGATAACCTCGACGACCACCAGAAGTTGCAGGCGCTCATCTACGCCGCGATCGCGGACTGAGCCGGTGCGCTCGACATGAGCTTCGACGTCGTCGCCCTCTGGCCGGAGCCGGGACACGATCCCGTCCCGCTCGCGTTGGCCGAGTGCGATGCCGCGGGTAACGTCGCCAGCGAGGGTCTGAGCGATTTGCGTCCCGTTTTCGATCGTATCCGCTCCGCTCTGCCCGGTGGCCCCGAGGCATGGGAGGCGGAGCGGGCAAGCGACGACGAATGGGAATTCACTCACCTGCGGTCTGCCGTCCAGATGTTGTGCACCCGCCATCGCATCGAGCTGTCTGTGGCCTACGGTCGCCGTCGATCCGCATTCGACACTTTCATCGCTGCACTGGTCGCGCTGCACGACATGGGGGCGATCTTCGTGAGTGCCCAAAGCGCGACGACCTTTGACCCAACCACCGACGCTGAAAGGCTGTGGAATGAATATTCCCGCGCGCCGCGGCCGAAAGCATCGCGCGACGCGGCGCCCAGACTGCGCCGCGTTCCCTACACGTTGGGGGTGATTGGCTTGGGCTTTGCCGTCTTTGCGAGCGTCGCGATCGCCGAGCGGGCCGGACTCGAACAACGGCATCCGGTCTTCCTGTTGGCGCCCTTTGTCGTGGGGCTGTTGGTGAAGATGTTCATCCTGGACGTGCGACGGCTGCGCGACACCGGCGGCGACGAGCGGATGGTGCTTTGGAACATTCTCTTCCCCATCGGCCAGTTGGTTCTGCTGCCGTTGTTTTTCAGGCCTTCTCAATCGGAGCGGAGCTGATGCGCGGCCGCATGTCTCGCCGTGCCGCCGGTTAGTCGCGCTGCCGCCGGGCGCCACGCCGAATGCCTTGGGGCGGTTGCCCGAAAGCGCGAATGAACGCGCGCCGCATGCGTTCCGGCTCGCTGAAACCGACCGCGACCGCGATTTCCTCCAGGGACTCCGACAGGTTCTCCTCCACGCGAACGCGCGCCGCCTCGACCCGCAACTGCTCCACCGCCTTGGCCGGCGTGCGCCCCGTTTCCGCCAGAAACACCCGGGCAAATTGCCGCGGACTCAGGCTGGCTCGTGCCGCCAAGGCTTCGACCGAAAGATCCGCCGCAAGGTTCTCCCGCGCGTAGGCCATGACCAGACCGACGCGATCGGAATTCGAATCCAACTCGAGCAAGGCGGAGTATTGTGACTGGCCGCCCGGCCTCCGGTGAAACACCACCAAGTCCTGCGCGACGCGGCGCGACACGTCTTCCCCAAAATCGTCGGCGATCAGCGCCAGCGTGAGGTCGATGCCCGCCGTGATGCCGGCGGAACTCCAGAACCGACCGTCGCGCACGAAGATGCGGTCCGGCTCCACGCGCAGCCCCGGGTGTTTGCGCACCAACTCCGGCGCGAAGCGCCAATGCGTCGTCACCCTGCGCCCCTCCAACAAGCCGGTCTCGGCCAGCAGATAGGCCCCCGTGCAAATACTCGCCACCCTTCGCGCCCGCGCGGCTGCGGCCGCGAGCGCTCGTCGCGTGCGGGGGCAACGACACGGCGCCGAGATCTCGTCACCGCCCACAATCATAAGGGTGTCAAACTCCCGTCGGCCCAGCCGTGTCGAATTAAGTTCCACGCCGTTGGAGGAGCGCACCAAACCTCCGTCCAGCGAAACCACCTTCGGGCGATACCCCGAAGCCCCGTGAAAGCGCTGCGCGATCTCATACGCCGCCATGGGGCCGGAGAGGTCCAACAACTGAAAACCCGGGAAAATGAAGAAGCCGATATCCATGTCTGTTTTTGTGGGTTTTAGGTCATTTCTGCCGTCGCGGTAAACTGATAATCTCAGGCCCTCAACCGCCGCGCCGAAAAAAGGTTTCGGCGCCGCTGTCACCTTCGGCCGTCTCCGCGCCACCCCTCTGTCCACTTTTTCTCCACATGAACACATCACCCTCACGCCTCCTCCGGGTCGCTTCGCTGTTTGGCGGTTTGGCGCTCGCATCAACCCTCACCGCCCAGTCGGTCCCAGCCGCCCTCCAAGGCGCTTGGCGCTCCGATGGCTACGGCTGGATCCTCCAGGTGTCCGGCAACCAAATCACGCGCTACCACGAGTCGTCGGCCGGCCTCATCGTCGGCACCGACACGGCCGCCGAGCTGCGCGGCGAATTCAACACCGCCACCAGCCTCGACGCCTCCACCCTCACCGCCGGCAACGTCGCCGAGGGGACCCTCTACCGATTCACCCGCCTCGCCAACCTGCCGGGCGGCGCGATCCAGTCCGGCAACGGCGGCGCCGCACAAACCGTGGAGTTCGCCATCGCGTATCTGGAGGACCACTACGGCTTCACCACCAAGCGCGGCATCGACTGGCCCGCCCGGTTCGCGGCCGCCCGCACGGCGGTCACCGGCAATACCAGCACCAACGCCCTGCGCGGCGCGCTCCTGAACCTCATCGACGGCACCACCGATGCCCATCTCCGCCTTCTCTGGGAACAGAACGACAGCCTCGCATCTGGACCCGATTTCAACTCCCGCATCACGGTGCCGCTCATCGAAGCGCAACATCTCGGCAGCGGCGCCACCCGCCAGGCCCGCTACGACGACTGGCGCATCGACCGCATCGTCGATCACATCAACCACCTCATCGATCTCGGTGGAACCGGCGCGGCGGGCGGCGCAGTCATGTGGCATCGCAGCGGCCACACCGGCTACCTCTTCATCGCCGACATGATGGGTTACACCCCGGCCGAGTCCGTCGCTGCCGACGTCGCCGAAATCAACACCATCCTCGACCTCGCCCTCACCGACCTCGCCGGCGTCCAGGAGATGGTGATCGACCTCACCCTCAACGGTGGTGGCCGCGACGCGGTCGGCCGCGCCATTGCCGCGCGCTTCACCGACGCTCCCGTCGAGGTCTACACCAAACGCGCCGTCGATGGCAGCAGCGCCGCCACCCAGACCTTCACCGTCGCGCCGACCACGCGCCCAAGCTTCCATGGCAAGGTGCACCTCGTGACCAGCGACCTCACCGTGAGTGCCGCCGAAACCTTCACCCTCGCCATGCGGGCGCTGCCCAACGCGCGCCACTTCGGCATGACCACCCACGGATCGCTCTCCGACATGCTCGTCAAGCCGCTGCCCAACGGCTGGGCCCTCGGCCTCTCCAACGAAAGCTACACCGACGCCGCCGGCCAACAGTGGGAAGGCACCGGCATCACGCCCCACACCGCGCTCCCCATCTTCACCGCCGGCACCATCCACCAATCGCACTTCGAGCGCATCATGTCCTTCGCCAACGAGTTTGTGCATGAGCCGCTCCCCGAACCAGAACCGGAGCCCGAACCGGAACCGGAGCCTCAACCCACGCCGCACCTCGAACCCGCGGTCTCCGGTCTGTTCAATCTCTCCACCCGCGGACTCGTCGGCACCGGCAACGCGACCCTCATCAGCGGACTCATCATCGACGGCGACGGCACCCGCGACCTCGCCATCACCGGCCGCGGCCCCAGCCTCACCGCCGCCGGTCTCAGCAGCGCCGTCGCCAACGTGAAACTGCGCGTGCTCAACGAAGCCTTTGAGGTCATCGCCACCGCCGATTCCCTCGCCGACCTGCCCGCGGCCGACCGCAACGAACTCGCCGCCTACGGCATCCTGCCAACCGACGCCGAGGAGACCGCCGTCATTTTGCGCGACCTTCCGGCGGGTTCCTACCACATCCACCTCAGCGCCGAAGGCGCGGCCCCCGGAGTCGGCATCCTGGAGGTCTTCGACATCTCCGCCGAAGACACCGAAGGCACCACCCTCTTCAACCTCTCCTCCCGCGTCGAAGTCGGCGCCGGTGAAGCGGTCGCCATCACCGGTTTCATCATCACCGGCGACGAAGAAGTCGGTGTGCTCATCCGCGGTCAGGGGCCCACTCTGAGCCAATACGGCATCGAGAGCGCCTTGGAGAATCCGTCTCTGCGCCTGCTCACCATGGGCGGCACCGAGGTGCTCGCAAGTAACCTCGACTACACCAACCTCGATGCCGAGCTGCGCGCCGCGTTGGAAGCGGATGGCATCGCGCCGGGTGATCCCAGCGAGGCCATTCTCATCCTCTCGCTGCCTCCGGGCGCCTACACTGCGATGCTCGACGCCGAGCCCGGCTCCGATCTCGGCATCGGTCTCATCGAGTTCTTCCGTCTCGACAATTGAGCTCATTCCCTCAGCCGGTCTGAACGCGATTCAGGCCAGCGTTCAGCCTCCTCCGGCCACCCTCGTCGACTTCGACTAGGGTGGCTTTTTCGCAGGCCTATCATCCGCGCAACACGTCCTCTGAAACACGCGGTCGAGGACGCCGAGGTCACCTTCTGACTGCCCCTCGGGGGACGCCGGACAACGTGGGAGATAGCCGGGAGAAAAGTTCGATTTTCTGTCACCCCACAGGCCGGTCCGGGCACCTATAGGCATGAACCCATCAACGCCATTCGCCCCGACCAAGCGTATCCGGCATCTGGCGACAAGGTCGCCGTCCCAAAATTGGGAATCATCAATTTCGCCCGCGAAGTAACTCACCGCCGCGGCCGAAATAGAAAACCAAGTCCGGAAATTATTATTACCTTATCATCAACCACTAAAAATCACTCCGACCAAGTTGGCACGGAGTATGTTTAAGCAAGAGCATCACCATGAAAAACAACACCAACATCTCCACCTCCCGCCTCTTCAACATCGCCGGTCTGGCGATCGCCACCGTCCCGGCTCTCGTCGCTCTGGTCGCCCTCGGCAGCCTCGCCGGCGCCGCCAGCGCCTTCGTCGTCAGCATGCTGGCCGTGACCATGGTCAACGACTACGCGCCCAAGACCACGTCGATCTACGCGACCGCCAAGGCCCGCGAACTGAACAAGTATCCCCTCGCCGCATGAGCCGGACGGCGGGATCACCCCGCCCGTCCGACTGCGGAGAGGGCTTACTCCGATTGCAGCGCCGCCAGTAGCGCGAAGCTGCGCTTGGGGTTGATGAGGCGAGTGCGGCCATCGGCACTGTGGTCCGCCGCCAGCGTGATGAGGCTCACCACTTGATCGGTCGTCAACGCGGGCGCCACGGCCAGGAGTTTGCCGGCGAGATTGGCGACGTTGGGGGCGGCCATTGAGGTGCCGGAAAAGGCCATGACCTCGCCGCCCGGGGTCCCACTGGGCACCTGGAAACCGTTGGCATGCACGTCGACGTTGGCGCCGAAGGTGGAGAACGAGGTCTCCTCCCCTGCCTGATCCACCGCGCCCACCGTCAGGATGTTCGGCAGGTCGATGCCGGAGGGAAACACGTCGGAAAACTCCGCGTCGTTGTCACTGTTGCCTGCCGCAACGACAAAGAGGATTTCAGGTGAGGCTTTGATCGATTCGGTCAGGGCCTCGAGGCCGATCTCGAAGATTTCGCGCGAGATCTTGCGACGCTCCTCGGGCGTGCCGCCGGCGCCGTTGGCTTCGAAGGCGGCTTCGATGTCCTGCGGCGAACCACCCCAGCTCATGTTCACCACGCGCACGCCCTGAGCTTTGAAATACTCGACCGTGCGCTGCATCGCGGCGGCGTCCTTGTGCGCCTGCTCGATGGTCGGCACATCGGGAATCATGCGGTAGTCGAAACTGATGCGCCCGGTGAGCAGCCGCGCCGCCGGGTTGCCATGGGCCGCGATGCCCGCGACATGGGTGCCATGGGAGTAGTTGCCGAACAGGCCGAGGTTCTCGATGAAAGCCTGCACGTCGCCGGGCGCGAGCTTGCCCATCTCATCGCGCAGCTTGGCCGCTTCGGGGCTGTCGACATTGGCCTGGAGATCGAGCAGGCCCTTGGTCAGGTCACGCATTTCCGGATACGCCGCTTCCTGCTCCGGAGTGAGCGGAAAGAGAATGCTGTCGCTGACGTTGCCCTTCATGTCGAAGGCGATGCCGTGGACATCGTCCACGTAACCATTGCCATCGTCGTCCTTGCCGTTGGCCGTTTCCGCCGGGTTGGTCCAGATGCGGTCCGAATAGACCGCGATGTCCAAGCCGCTGTCCCACACGCCAATGGTCACCGGCGTCAGGTCGTCGCGGCCGTCGAGACTCACGTCGCGAGCCGCCCAGATGTCCGGCTTAGCCACATGGTGCGCATCAAGATAGGCGCTGAGCACGGCAACCCGAGCTTCACGCAGGGGAATGAATTCCGCCAGCGCCACATGGGAACTCACCAGGCCTTGGGCGACGTCGCCGCTGATCGTGCCGGTCTTGTCGACGCCAGGTTGGACGCCACTTTCGATCTGACCGATCAACAGCGGTGCGGTGACGATCTCGGCACTCGCCTTGGCGCTTTTGAGGCTGTCGCCCACCACCTCGTAGGGCAGCGCGTCGACTTTGCCGGCGTAGATGCGCGCAAAGGCGGCGGCGTAGTTTTGTGGTGAAGCGTAGTCGATGCGCTGGGCTTCGATGACGCTCTCGAGCAGCATGCCGGTGGTAAGCTTGGCCGCAGGCTTGGCCTCGAGATCCCGAATCAGGGCGAGCTTGGCCAAGGCGGCCGCCGTGTCGCCATCCTTGTAGTCCATGACCATGAGCGTCGAGAGCACACCCTGCAGCGTCGTGCGGTCCTGAATCTCGTATTGATCCAGCAGGCCTTCGAGGTCGCGCCGCACCTGCGTGGCCAGGGTTTGGTAGGCGGCCTCATCGGTGAGGTAGTCCACCACCGGCCGGTCGACCGTGTATTCAAAGCGCGGCAGTTGGTCCTGCGAGGTGATCGGCGTGCGTTGGGCGATGGCGGCGCCGGTCAAAAGCACCAGCACGGTGAACGAGCGAATCCATTTAGGCATGGCGTGACGCTGCGCAAAACTCCGAACGCGGCAACGCTTGAACGCGATCGGAGCCCCGCCCATCGTGCCGCTTATGCATACCCCGGCACGGCGCGTTCTGAGATGGCTATTGATGGGATTGATGATCCTGGGGCTGGCACAGCCCGCCGTCGTATCCGCGGCCGAACCGCCGCTTGAGCTCAAGGTGATGACCTTCAACCTGCGCTACGCCAGCGACCGGAGCCCACACGCTTGGCCGGACCGCCGCCCGGCCGTCCGCCACGTGTTCATCAAACACGCACCGGATGTCGTGGGCACGCAGGAGGGCCTGCATCGCCAGTTGCTCGACATCGACGCCGACCTGCCGGGTTATGGTTGGCTCGGGCAAGGTCGGGCCGGCGACAACGAGGACGAGTTCTGCGCCATCTTCTATCGGCTCGATCGCGTGCGCCCGGTCGCCCAGGGGCACTTCTGGTTGTCCGACACACCCGAGGTCGTCGGCTCGATGACGTGGGGCAATCGCTACCGCCGCATGGCGACCTGGGCACGCTTTGAGGCCCTGCACTCCGGTCGCGAGTTTGTGGTGCTCAACACGCACTTTGACCACGAGGTCGAGGAGGCTCGCCAAAAGTCGGCCGCGCTCATCGCCGCGCGCCTGCCGGAAATTGCCGGCGACCTGCCCGTGCTGGTGATCGGCGACTTCAACTGCGCGGCCGGTGACAGCGAAGCATTCCACATTCTCACCACGGACACCGACCTGGTCGACACCTGGACCGCCGCCTCCTGGCGTGAACCGGAGACCGGCGTAAACACCTTTCACGGCTACCAACCACCGCGCTACGACGACGAACGCATCGACTGGATCCTGGCCCGCCAGCCTGTCACGGTCGGACGTAGTGACATTGTCATGACACAGCTCAACGGGCAAAGCCCGAGCGACCATTATCCCGTCGTCGTGGACGTGCGTTTCCCCTGAGCGGGGGCGTCAGTGGGTGAAGGCAAACGGCGTGCCGGTCACGCGGTCGCGCAGCCGCCGTTCTTCGACGGCTTCGCGCCGTAGCGCAAGAGCCTGGAGGCAGGCGACAGGATCTTCAACCGCCGGCGTTTGATGCCGATCGATGTAGTCCCGGAGCTGCGCCCAATAAGCCTCAAGACAGGCCACCTTGGCCGCGGCGCAGAGCTCCACAAAATCAGGCACCTGCGCGAGCAACTTGGCTTTGCGAAGTTGGCCAAAATCGCGGGCCACTTCCGCCGCCTTGCCCAACTCGCGGGCACCGCGCGCGGCTCCTTTGGCCACCAGCCCATCCAGCCACGCCGGACTCGGCAGTTCCGGGAGCTCCGGCAGCGCCACCTTCTTGCCAAGGCGGCCATGGCTGAGCTTCGCCACTTGTTCGCTCAGCGCTCGTGACCGCCCACCGACGCCGGCCAAGCTGGCCACAATCTTATGCAGCGGCGCAAAGGCCGCCTCCGCCGGGGGCGGATTGGGTCGAGACTGGTGAAGCAGCAAGGTCCGCACTTCACGGGCAAAGGCGGTGAGCAAATCGCCGATGCCATCGACCGTGCTGCGCCAGCGTTGCGCCAGCTGCGGCAACTCCTGGTAAGCCTGATACTCCGGGCTCGCCGCGATCAGATAGAGGTCCAATTGCTCGCGCACGCGCTCCGCCGCCCACCCCCGGAGGCGCTCCGCCTGCTCGCGTCGCTCACGTCGCACGGCCTCCGGCGACACATCACCGGACTTGGTTGCGCCAGGAAACGGAGAGCGGGACTTGGCCGCGCCAAAGAGCGCAAAAGGGATCCGGGTGAGCGCAGCGGCGGCCGACTGCTCGGGTTTGAAGGCGTGAAAACAACGTTCGGCGAGGACTTCGTCCTGCAGGCGAGCGGTAAGTTCGGAGGGAAGCGCGGAAGATTGAGCCATGAAGAAATAGGGCCTACACCCCATTTATTCCGCATAGGACCCGATATGTCCATTCGGACCTATTACGTATTTTTGGCCAATCGCTTTCCGTAGTTGTCGCGGCGGCCGCGCCAATCAATGCCGCTCGAGAAACTCCGCCGCGAGCTGGGCCATCGCCCGCACGCCCGTCACCAGGGCGGCATCATCGACCACAAAGCGCGGGGAGTGATTCGGCGCCGCGTTCGCAGGGTCCTGCCCGGGAGCGGTCACGCCGAGAAAAAAGAACACTCCCGGCACTTCCTGTTGGAAGAACGAAAAGTCCTCCGACCCGGTCGACAGGTTGTTGGCCACGAGCTTGTCCGGTCCGCCCGCCACCCGCTCCAGCACGTCCTGCATGCGCGCGGTGAGCTTGGCGTCGTTGACCGTGGCGGCGTAGCCGGTGTCGGCGCCGATGTAGACCTCGGCGCTCGCCCCGGCCGACTCCGCAATGCGTTCGGCGGTGCGGGTGACGCGCTGATGATACTCCGCGCGCACCTTCGGGTCGTAGGTGCGGATGGTGCCGGTCATCTCGACTTCATCCGGAATGATGTTGTTGCGGTCGCCGCCGTGGATTGTGCCGATCGAAACCACCGACGGAGTTTCGAGAATGTTGATCTGGCGACTGGCGACAGTCTGCAGCCCGAGTGCGATCTGGGCCGAGACGGTGATCGGATCCACGCCGGCCCACGGCGCCGCCGCGTGCGTCTGGCGCCCGCGCACGGTCACGCGCAGAAAATCACTGCTGGCCATCACCGGTCCCGGCCGCAGCCCGAGCGTGCCGCTGGCCATCGAGGACCACACGTGGAGGCCGAAGATCGCGTCGACTTTGGGATTCTCCAGGACGCCTTCCTGGATCATCTGCTTCGCGCCCCACACCGGCGCCGGCCACGCGCCTTCTTCGGCCGGTTGGAAAATGAACTTCACCGAGCCCGCCAGATCCTCCCGCACGCCGGCCAGCACCTCGGCCGCGCCCATCAGGATCGCCACGTGCGCATCGTGTCCGCAGGCGTGCATGACGCCCACCGTCTTGCCGCCATATTCCGTGGTCACGGTCGAGGCGAAGGGCAGCCCGGTCTGCTCCGTCACCGGCAACGCATCCATGTCGGCGCGCAACGCGACCACCGGTCCCGGTTGGCCGCCCCGCAACAAGCCCACCACGCCGTGCCCGGCCACGCCCGTCTGCACCTCGAGTCCCAGCGCCCGCAAGTGCTCCGCCACGTAGGCGGCGGTCTGCTCCTCGTGATTGGAGAGTTCCGGGTGGGCGTGCAGGTGATGCCGCCAGGCGATGACCTTTGCTTCCGCGGCTGTCGCCAAGTCGTCGATACGCTCGATCGGGGCGGCCGATAGCACAACGGAGATGGAGACCAGGACAGCGAGACAATTCAGCAGACGGCGCATGACCGGAATCCAATCGGAACGGGGCGCGTTTGGAAAGCGCGGCCAACGATCAACAGATCACACCTTTGACTCTCGCGCGCGGTTCCCTGCAAATCGCGGCACCCCGTATGAAACCTGCCTCCGCTTTTAAAATCGTGTTTGTGCTCGCTCTGGTCGGCGCCGCTGTCGGCGGCTTCGTCTATCAATTCGAACGCGCGCCGGAGAGCTCACCGATTTCGCGCGGCGCCCAACTCGCGACGACCGCCGGTTGCTTCGCCTGCCACGGCCAGGGCGAGAACGATCCGCGGGTCAACTACCGGTCCAGCTCCAACGGCCGCTGGCGGCACGGCAACATCGACCTCATCTGGGACGACGGGATCCTGGAAGCGGAGGAGGTCATCGAATGGATCACCCACGGCGTGCCGGAACAACAACGGGAACGCCACCAGCGCCTGCTCGTGCAGATGCCTGCCTACGGCGACGACGGCCACCTGAGTCCGGGGCAGATCGAAGATATCGCCGCCTGGGCCATGGCTGCGGGCCTGCGCCGCGCCTACATCGCGGCGGAGCGCGAGCCGGTCGCGTCCGTCGAGGCGGTGGCCGCGCTGAGCGAAGCCGAATTGCTGCGGCGCGGCGACGCCCTCGCCCGCGAGACCGGTTGCTACCAATGTCACGGCGAACTCGGCCAAGGCGCGGTCTCCAACCTCGCCTCGTTCAAGGGTTACATCCCCGGCTTTCAGGGGGCCGATTTTCGCCAGCTCACCAACGGCGGCGACAAGGCCGAGATTCGCCACTGGATCGAGCATGGTCGCGGCGTGGCCATCGAGCAGGGCCTGCTCGGCGGCATGGCCAAAAAATACTTCGAGGGTCAGGCCATCCCGATGCCGGCCTACGGCGAGGTGCTCGACGAGGTGCAGACCGAGATCTTGGTCGAATACTTGCTTTTGCTCAACGGTCGCGGCCCTTTGGACGTGCATGGCGTGGAAGCCCTGGCCACCACGCTGCTTGCCGAATCTGAATAATCTGTCCCCCAACTTCGTCTCTCTCTTCATGCGTCTTATTCGAACCGTCGCCCCCCTTACCCTCGCTTCCCTCACGCTCTCCGTTGCCGTCGCCAACGACGCGGACGCGCTCTTCCCCCTCCCCGCGGAGGTGCGCACAATCATTGATAACCGTTGTGTCATGTGCCACGGCGAAGTGATCGATGGCGAAGCCGAGATTCGGGAGGATCTGATCATGATCACCGACGAGGAGTTTCGCGACACCCTCGCCGATCCCCTCACGCTCTATGAGATGATCCGTGACGACGAGATGCCGCAGGAGGCACGCCTGTCCTTCCGCCTGCGCCGCCAAACCGAAATGCGCGATCGCCTCCGCAAACTGCAGGAAGACTACGAGACCAACGGCGAGAAGGCCGTCCTCATCGCCTGGCTCGAAAAGGCCCTCAAAATCAACGAGTGAGGTGAGGCGCCCCGCCGGGGAGCGTCCCGACGCGGGTCTTGCGAAATGCGCCCCGGCGGATAACTTTGGGGCATGAGCCACAACGTTTCCCACCTCCATCGGCAGCCGGTTTCAGCTCGAATCAGGCAAGTCCTCATCGGGTCCGCGTTCGCCTTCCTTTGCTCCGTTTCCTCCCTCGCCGCTGGCGGCATCTCCGGCACCTACGCCGACAAGGGTGTCGTCGTGCAATCGGTCAACGCCGCGACCACCGCGGAGATTTCCTTCCATGGGCTGCTCGGCCAGCAATTTGACCCGCAGCTCGCGGCGCTGGACTTCGAGACCTCGGATCGCGTCACCCTCGACGAAACCGACGGGACGCTGACCGTCGAAATCTTCGACGATGAAGGTCAGCGCATCTGGCGGTCGCGTTGGGGCGCGTCACGCGGGTTCTCCATGGAAGACGGCAAGGCCGTCATCCGCATGCGCATGAAAAACAGCAAGGACGACCGGTGGGTGCTGGTGATGGATCCGAACAGTGACGACCGCGCTTTGATGGTGCAGGTCTTCCACGTGAAGCCCGGCACCTTCGGCCCGCACAGCGAGCCGGTCGGCACCTACATCTTCGCCCGCGAGGGCTGAGGATCGCCGCACTCGACAGCCAAGCCGCGGCCAGGTGCCGCGGCCGCAAAGGCAGAGGCATCGTGCCTCTGCGTGCACCACCGGTTTACTCTGCGTCCGACCACAGCCAACGCATCGCTTGCGGCAACAGGTGACCGCCGTGCTTGTCGCTGTGTTCGCCGTCGGTCCAGACGTGCTTCTCCTGCCAACGCACGCCTTTGACGTGCTCCACCGGGGAGGCGCGATAGGGGTTCCAAGGCATGTCGCCAGACTCGGCGCGCTCGGCGAGCCGGTTGGAAAAATTGATCGCCGAGACCATCTGCTGGTTCGCGAGGAACCAGTTGCCCCACGTGTTATCGAGATCATTGGACCCGTCCTGGAAGAAGATCTTGATCGGCTTCGGCGGCAGGCGGCGGATCATCGCCGGGTAGTCCTGTCCACCCGGCGACCAAGCGCCGGCGGGATCGCCTTCGGGCGGCCGCGAACCGATCGAGACATAACTCCCGATGAAGCTGATCACCTTGCGAAAAACATCCGGGTTGTTCCAGGCGACCGTGAACGCACAGATCGCGCCGCTGCTGGTGCCGCCGATGGCGCGCTGCTCCGGATCGTCGGTCAGGTTATAGTCCTGCGCCACGAGCGGCAGCATCTCTTCAATGATGAAGCGGCCGTAGTCGGGCGTGAGCACATCGTATTCCTGCCAGCGGTGGTTGGGGTTGCCCCAGCCGAGGTCCTTGGGGAACTCGTCGCGGGTGTCGCCCGGCGTGATGAAGATGCCGATGGTCGGCGGCATCGCGCCCTGATGGATCAGGTTGGTGAGCACGTTTTGCACGCGCAGCGAACCTTCCGGATGGGTCGCGCGGTGGCCGTCCTGAAACACGAGCACGCTGGCCGGCGTCGCGGGGTCATACTGGGCCGGCACAAAGATCCAATACTGCCGGATCGTGCCGGGAATGATCTCACTGCGAAATTCAAAGGGACCTTTCAACTCTCCCTGCGGCACGCCTTCCTGCACCAACGAATCGGGCGTGAGTTCGAAGTCGCCAGTCATGACTGCGGCGGGATCGTGGGCCCGGGAAACAAGGGACGTGGTGGCCAGGAGCGCCAGCACGGAGAGGAGCAGGGATCGTGATTTCATGGGGGTAAGGGGAAAAAGGGAGGGGAAAGCAAAAGGCCCCACCCCGTCAAACGGGATGAGGCCTGGGCCAGTGTAGCGGCGACTTAGATATTACCGATTCGACCGGTTGAGTCGCCAAATCGTTGCAAACCCTTCACGCCAACTTGGTCGGCCAACGTGAGGAAGAGGTTGCTCATCGGCTGCGAGCTGTGCTCGACGAAGCGGCCGGGGTTGAGTTGGCCGCCACCGTGACCGGCCAGCAGCACCGGCAGATCGTGGTGAGTGTGTCGGTTGCCGTCGCCGTTGCCGCTGCCGTAGATGATGCGGGAGTTGTAGAGCAGCGAGTTGCCGTCCACGTCCTCCGTCTCATCCATGCGCTGGAGGAACTTGGCGAACTGGGTGATATACCAGTGGTCGATCGTCGCCACTTTCTCGATACGATCGGACTGATTGCGGTGATGGGACAGCTCATGATGGCCCTCGCTGATGCCGATCTCGCTGAACGAACGGTTGTCGCCGTCATGCGCGAGCACAAAGGTGCACACCCGGGTCGAGTCGGATTTGAAGGCCAGCAGCATCATGTCATACATGACCTGCACATACTCGGCCTGACTTTCGGGAATGCCTTCGGGGGTGGCCTGCTCCGGGTCGATGTTGGGGCCAAACTGCTCGGCGCGCTCGATGCGGGACTCCACGTCGCGCACGCCGGTGAGATACTGGTCGAGCTTCTCGCGGTCGGCATGGTCGAGTTTGCGCGAAAGGCTGCGGGCATCGTCCATCACGAAGTCGATGACCGAGCGCCGGTTTTCCATCCGCTGGCGGGCGTGGGCCTGACGTTCGCCGTGCACACCGGCTCCGAAGAGGCGCTCGAAGACCAGGCGCGGATTGTTCTCCGGCGTCATGGGCTGAGTGGCCGACTTCCAGGAAATGTTGTATTGGTAGGCGCAGGAGTAACCCGAATCACAACCGGAGGACTGGCGGTTGGCATCGCAGGTGAGTTCGAGGGACGGCAGCCGCGTGAGGTTGCCCACCTGGCTGGCGATGACCTGGTCGATGGAGACGCCCGCCTGCACATCGGTGGCGCTTTTCTTGAGGCGCACGCCGGTGAGGAACACGCCGTTGCCGCGGGCATGGTCGCCGGCACCGTCTTCGCCGGGGTTGGCGTTCTCGTGGTCGAGGCCTTTGAAGATCTGCACGCGATCACGCACGTTGGCGAGCGGCGCGAGGGTCTCGCTGAGTTTGAAGTCGGACATGCCACCGGTCGGCCACCAGCGATCCGGAATGGCGCCATTCGGGAAGGTCACAAAGGCGGTGCGCAGCGGCGCGCCGGTCGGGGTGGTGGCGGTCTCGAGGGCCTGCGTCGCAGCCAGCAATTTGGAAGGCGTGAGCGAGGCAAAGGCCGGCAGCGCCAGCGACGCCCCCATCCCGCGCAGGAAGTTCCGGCGGCTGAGGGATCGAAGTTGGCGGCGAAGTTCGGTTTCGGCGGATGGATTCATGATCAGCGGCTCAGGTTGGCGACGTGCTCCGAGGCGGGAGCCGAAGCGGTTTCGACGGCAAGTTGGTTTTGAGGGAGACGAGCTTTTTGGAAAGGGGCGGAATCGATGATGGCGCTCAACAGGACCGACGGCCGGGCGCCTTCGGTCTCCAGGCGATGCACGATCTGATCCAGCGTCGCCGTATCGTAATACTCCATACCACGACCCAACGCGTAGGTCAGGAGCTTCTCGGTGAAGGTGTGGAGGAACTGTTCGCGGTGGTTGCTGACCAGGATCTTCTTCAGCTCCTGCACGCCCGAGAAGGATTCGCCGGTGACCAGCTGGCCCTGCGAATCGATCGGCTTGTTCATCTCCTGGTCACGCCAACGGCCCATGGCGTTGAAATTCTCCAGCGCGAGGCCCAGCGGATCCATCCGGCTGTGGCAGGACGCACACATGCGGCTCGAAGCGTGCAGCTCCAACTGTTCGCGCAGCGACATGGCGGCGATCTCTTCCTCGCTCGCGACCTCCTCCAGGCCCGGGATGTTCGGCGGCGGCGGCGGCGGCGGCGTGCCAAGGATGTTTTCGAGGATGAAGACGCCTCGCTTCACCGGCGACGTGCGACCCGGGTTGGACGTGACGGTCAGCACCGTGCCTTGGGTGAGGACACCACCGCGGGGATGCCCGGCGGGCAGCTCCACTTTGCGCATTTCCTCCCCTTTGATCTCGACGTGGTCGATCTCGTAAAACTTGGCCAACTCCTCGTTCAAAAAGGTGTAGTTGCTATCGAGAAACTCGCTCAGGTCGCGGTCCTCGCGCAGCACGTAGTCGAAGTAGTGCTCGGTCTCCGCGCGCATCGCTTCGCGCACCGGACGCTCCAACTCCGGGCGCTCGAGATTGCGAAACTGGCGAAACACCCCGAAAGCAGCCCGCAGCTCCGCGGTCTGGGCTTCGGTGCGCTGGCCTTGCGGAATCCGGTTGATGCGCTGGAAGGTCTTGCGCGCGGCGGACATTTCCGGGTTGGGGTTTTCCCGCAGGAACACCTCAAAGTCGCTGATCGGGACGTCACCGATGTCGCGAGCCTGCAGCCACTGCCCGGTGAAGTTTTTCACAAACTGATCCGAACGTGGGTCGTTCAACATGCGTTGCACTTGCTGCGGCAATTCTTCCCGCAGACGTCCGGCCTCGGCCAACTCAAACAAGGTGTCGTCCGGCATCGTGGACCACAGGAAATAGGACAAGCGCGAGGCCAGGGAATACTCGTCAATGTCGGGGTAAACCTCACCGGGTTTCAACGGTTCGAGCTGCTCCTCGCGGAAGAGGAAGCGCGGCGAAACGAGCACCGCCGCCATAGCCTGGGCAATTCCCGACTCAAAGGTCTCACCATCCTGCTCCGAGACCCCCATCGCCAGTTGCACCAGCCGGTCGACCGAACCGTCGGCCACCGGACGACGGTAAGCGCGGCGGGAGAAATCGCCCAGCAGCTCCCGGGCGTAAACCGCGCGCTCAGCGCGCGACTCCGGCACCGGACGCGGGAAGAACTTTTCGTAGTTCGGCGGGGAAACGAAATGCGCCGGATCGTAGGGACCGCGCACCGTGACATTGTCGAAGCGGATGCGCAGATTGCGAATCTGCTCGGAGGCCGGCAACACCGGGCGCAATTCCATCACGATCTCGTGCTCACCCGCCGACCACTCGCGTTGGAAGGCGTAGGAAAAGCGCCGACCGTAACCCTCACGGGCCATTTCCTTTTCCATCAACACCTCGCCGTCGACCTTGAGGATGATGTGGCAGCGGTTCAGGTCGAACTGCGTGTCCACATAACGTTCCAAAGCCCGATAGTTGAGCTCCACTTCGTAGTCGCCCGCATGCTCGACCGTGAAGGAGGAGGACACGATGGCGGGTTCGTAATAAGACAGGTCCAGTTCCTCCGCCGAACGCCGCTTTACCACCACGCTTTCCGAAGCGACGGCCGGCACGATTTCCTCGTTCGCCGCCGCAGCCGGCGGAGCTGAACTGTCGCTGGATCCAAGGGATTCGAGAACCGGCATCGGCGCGGCCGTGGTCACAAAGCTGCCACCGGGAATCACGTGCGTAGCGACGACCGACGATTGGCGCGGCACCGCCTCATCGATGATGGCCTGCGCGGCGTCGAGATACTTCTCGAGCAACATCGGCGAGATCGTGAGCACGTCGGAAATGTTGTCGAAGCCGTGACCGGTGTCGTCGGCCGGAAACTCCACCGACGTGTTGTAATCAATGCCGACCAGATCCCGGATGGTATTGCGATACTCGACGCGGTTGAGCCGGCGCACGGTCACGCGGCCCGGATCGGGATGCGCGGGGTCGATCTGAAACGCCTTCTCCTTGATCCAACGCACGATCTCTTCCTTCTGCTCCGGCGACGGTTGATATTCATCCGCCGGCGGCATCAAACCGGCGCGCACGTTCTTCAAAACCCGCAGCCACAGCGCGTGATCCATGATCTCCTCATCGCTGCCAAAACCATCGAGCACGACCCCGCCCTTGTCACCGCCGTAACCGTGGCAGTCGTAGCAGAACTCGTCCATCGTCAGCTCGATCTGCTCTTTGAAGCTCGCCAAGATCGGCTCATCCGCGACTTGGGCACCGGCCGTCGACATCGTCGCCACCAACGCCGCCGCCCAACCGGCCGACCGCCACTGGAGCGTCGCAGTGCGACGAACGTTTTCAATCAGGGATCCGCGGGAGGAACGAGCAAACATGTAAAGCAGTTGGAAGAGAGAGGATAACTAGGAAATTGGGGTAGGCGCAGGCCTTGGGACGCGCGTTCCACCACGAGATACGAGCCCAACTGACTTCTCAACTCAGACCGGCGAATCGTGTGTGACTGTTAAACGTCATCATGAAAATTCACTCCAGCCGGCCTCTCGCAGAGTTGCCTCAGCCGCCCCTGCGGTGGATACGCTTCCGCCGCCCCACCCCACCATGAAGTATCGATTCCCCGCCTGGTCGCGAACGACGGCCTGCCTGTGCCTCGCCGTGATCGCACCGTTTACTCGTGGCGCCGAAGCCACGCTCGCCGCGCCTGGCGCCACGCTCACGTGGCAAGACGGCACGGTGAAAATCAACCGCCACGGTCGCACCGTCCTCGACCTCCGGGAGATCAAATTCGACTACCACGCGCCGGTGGCGACGCGCCTGCTGGACGCCTCCGCCGACGCCCTGCGCATCGAGCTGAGCTACCCGACCAGCGTCGGCTTCGCCTCGCGCGCCGTCGACGCGCCTCCGCTCACCACGGAGCTGACCATCAGCCGTCTCGGCGACGGGTTCCGCTTTTTCGCAGCGCCCCCCTGGGGCGATCAGGTCACGCTCGAACTGGCCGACACCGGTGACCACGTTTTCGGTCTTTCGTCGCCCCTGCAGCCCGACAACCGCCACTCGCCGGACCTGCGTGACTCAACCGTCTTCGTCGAGGTGACGAACAAGGGCAGCAACCTTGTCGAGAACTACGCCTCCGCCTTCTCCGCGTTCTACCTCAGCAGCCACGGCTACGGCGCCTTCTTCGACACCTTTGGCGCCGGCCGCTACCAATTCGCCCGCAACGGCCGTAACCAGATCCACCACGAAACCGGCACGCTCGACTGGTATTTGTTTTTTGGTGACGACGGCCGCGCCATCCACCGCGCCTACTACGACCTCATCGGCGCGCCCAAGTCGCTGCCACTTTGGGCCGTCGGCCCGGTCGCCTGGCGCGACCAGAACGACGGCGGCGCGCCCGAAATCCTCGATGACATCGCCCGCTTCGAGGCGCTGCGTCTCCCGGTCACGGCGTGGTTCGTCGACCGCCCCTACAGCGACGGCGCGCACGCGTGGTCGCACATGAACTTCAACGCCCGGTTCGCCCGTCCCGAACAGTGGATCAAAACCATTCGCGATGAGCACGGATTGGAGTTCATGACCTGGACCGCCACCGCCTTCTTCGGCGACACCCCGCTGCCGCGCCACCTGCCCGGCGGTTTCACCTACGCCGATCTCAGTGATCCTGCGACGGTCGCGGCGTTTCAGGAGAAACTCACCACCCTGCAGCACCGGCTCGGGGTGAAAGGCCACAAGATGGACCGGGCCGACGAGCACTTTCCACCATGGGAAAACTGGGCCGACACCAACGTGCCCGCCGATGCCCGCCGCAACACCTACGCCTACCTGTTCGCCAAAGTGCACGACGCGGCCCTGCGCCGCACCTGGGGCGACGACCAGTTCACCTTTGCGCGAGCCGCGATCCACCGCGCGCAACCCTATCTCAGCGCGATTTGGGGCGGCGACCCGCGCAGCAGTTGGCAGGGCCTGCAGGGCAACGCCGCCAACGCGATGCGCGCCGCTTTCATGGGCTTCCCCATCTGGGGCAGCGACGTCGGCGGCTACATCGGCGAGGGCACCATCGCACCCGAGCTCTACCTGCGCTGGCTGCAGTTCGGCGTGATGAGCGGTTTGCTCGAAATCAAACTCGACGGCTCCGGCGGCGACGGTGAGGACCGCATGCCCTGGCGCTACGACGAGGTCTTTCAAGCCGACTTCCGCAAGCTGCTCGAACTGCGCATGGTGCTCCTGCCCTACCTGCACTCGCTGGCCAACACCTCCGCGCAAAACGGCCCGCTCATGCAACCGCTCGCCTATCGCCACCTCGACGATCCGCGCACCTACGATATCTGGGACGAGTTCTACCTCGGCGACGGGTTGCTCGTCGCGCCGATGCTGACGCCGGGCACGGTGCGCGAAGTCTACCTGCCCGCCGGGCGCTGGCATCGTTTTGATTTCGACGAGGGCGTGCTCTCCACCCACCTCGGCGCCCATGCCGTGGTGACGCAGGCCGCCGTGAACGAAATCCCGCTCTTCGTTCGCGCCAACAGCCTGCTGGTCACCGGCGACGTCTACCGCGGCAACAGTCGCAACTGGCTAGACGGCGAATCCGGGGCATTGTCGATTCACGCCTTCCCCGGCGAGGTCGGCCAGTCCACCCAGTTCACCTACATTGACACCGCCGACGGCGACACCGCCAAGACCTTCACGCTCAGCCACACCGACGACGGCATTACGCTTGAAGGTCCCGCCCTCACCCACGACGGCCAGATCGCGCTCTACACCGCCACCGGACGCAACCTGGTGCCTTGGCTCGCCGGGCATCGCCTTCACCTCGAGTGGGATGAATAAGCCAAGCATTGCCCTCGCGCTGCTGCTCGCCGGTGTCGCCGCCGCCGAACCGATCGACCGCGAGGCGCTGGTCCGTCGTCACCATCCAGTGAATACAACGGTGGATCCACTCTCCCCTTTCACCCTTGGCAACGGCGGCTTTGCCATGACCGTCGATGTGACGGGCCTGCAAAGTTTTCCTGAAGCCTACGCCGCCGGCATCCCCCTCGCGACCCAAAGTGACTGGGGCTGGCACAGCTTCCCCAACGAATCGGACTACCGGATCGAGGACACCTTCGAGAACTTCGCCACCGGCGACCGCGAGGTGCCCTACCCGACCAAGCAATCCTCCCCCGCCGGCGCGTGGTTGCGCAGCAATCCGCACCGCCTCGGTCTCGGCCGGATCGGCTTCGAATTTCTGCGGGAGGATGGCACAAGCGCGACGCTCGAAGACATCACCGATATTCACCAGGAGTTGTCGCTGTGGACCGGCGAGATCCTGAGCACCTACCAAGTTGAAGGCGTGCCGGTGGAGGTGATCACCGTCGCGCATCCCGACATCGACGAAGTGGCGATCCGCGTTCGCTCACCGCTGCTGCAACAATCCCGCCTGCGCATCGTGACCCGGTTTGCCTACGGCAGGGGCGCGTGGGGCATCGATCCACACGATTGGAACTCACCTGGTCTTCACGAAACGCGCATCGCCGACACGGCTCCCGGCTTCGTTAAGCTGAGTCGCCACTTGGATGACTTTACCTATGGTGTCGCGTTGATCACGGGACGGCCGGGGGACCAATTCGCGCTCACCGCGCCTCATACCGCCACCCTCACCCCGGAGGTCCGCGCGGCCGGCGAGTCACTGGAAATCATCGCGTATTTTGCAGGCGGCGATCGTCCCCGCGGCATGCGCCCGGAGCCCTTCAGCGCCAGCCGCGACCACTGGCCTCGCTTCTGGACCGAGGGCGCCGCCGTTGATTTCTCCGGCAGCACCGATCCCCGCGCGGCCGAACTCGAGCGTCGCGTCATCCTTTCGCAATACCTCACCGCCATCCAGTGCGCCGGCGACATGCCGCCGCAGGAGACCGGCCTGACCGTCAACTCGTGGTATGGCGTCGCCCACCTCGAGATGCACTGGTGGCATGGCACGCACTTCGCGCTGTGGAACCGTTTCCAGCTGCTCGCACGCAGTTTGCCGTGGTATGAAAAAATCCTGCCCACCGCCCGCGCCATCGCCGCGCGCCAGGGCTACCCCGGCGCGCGCTGGCCGAAGATGGTCGATCGCGAGGGCCGCGAAAAACCCTCCGGCATCGCCCCCCTGTTGATCTGGCAACAGCCTCACCCCATCACCTTCGCCGAACTGGCGTGGCGCGAGTCATCGACTCCCGACACGCTCGCGCGCTACCGCGAGATCGTCTTCGCCACCGCCACCTTCATGGCCGACTTCGCCCAACGCAACCCGACCACCGGCCACTACGATCTCGGGCCGCCGCTCATCCCGGCCCAGGAAAGTTACGATCCGCGCACGACCAAGAACCCGCCCTACGAACTGGCTTACTGGCGCTGGGGCCTGAGCACGGCCCAGGCCTGGCGCGAGCGCCTCGGCCTGAACCGCGACCCGCATTGGGACGAGGTGCTGGCCAACCTCGCGCCGTATCCGGAACATGAGGACGCCTACGCCACCGCCGAGGGCATTTGGAACATGGTTGACCACCCCAGCGTGCTGGGCGCCCTCGGCATGTTGCCCGGCCCCGGCATCGACCGCGAACGCATGCGCCTCACCTTGCACCGCGTCATGGCGGAACAGGATTGGGACCACACTTGGGGCTGGGATTACCCGCTCATCGCCATGACCGCCGCGCGTCTCGGCGAACCCCAGCTCGCGGTCGACGCGCTCCTGCTCGATCGCCCGAAGAACACCTACCTGCCCAACGGCCACAATCACCAGGATGACCGTCTGCGACTCTATCTGCCGGGCAACGGCGCCCTGCTCACCGCCGTCGCCTTGATGGCCGGCGGTTGGGACGACGCGCCCGACCGCCCCGCCCCCGGATTCCCTGACGACGGCACCTGGACCGTGCGCAGCGAGCGCCTGCGCCCTCTACCGTGATGCGCGCCCTGCTGCGATTGGTCGTCTATCCGCCGGTGTGGTTTCTCGCGCAACTGGGCCTGACTGTTTTGCTGCTGCGGCAGACGGAATCCTCCATCCCCTGGCTGACGAGCATCCGTGCCGAGTGCGGCATCGGACTGACCGTCCTCGGGGTCGCCCTTTCAGCCTGGGCCATCCTCACGGTGCGATACGGTCGCACCCCGATCCTGCCCTATCGCCAGCCGGAGCAATTGCTCACCCGCGGCCCGTTCCGTTTTTCCCGCAACCCCATCTACCTGGGCGAAGCGATGATCCTCGCGGGTATCGCCCTGCGCAGCGGCGAAGCCCTGCCGTGGCTGACCTTGCCGCTCTTCCTGCTCGGACTCACCGCCGGTCCTGTTCGCTGGGAGGAGGAGGCCCTGCGCAACCGCTTCGGTGAAGCCTACCGGAGCTATTGCCAACAGGTGCGGCGGTGGCTCTGAATCTCCCTGCAAAAATCCCCGAGGGTTGAGCGCCGCCCCCGCGTAACACCTACCATGACCGATTCCGATCCGCTCTCCGACCTTCTCCAGCGCTGGCAGCCGAAACCCGGCCCAGCGCCAGATTTTGCGGCGAGGGTGCGGACGCGGATCGCGCGGCATGAAGCCGCGCCCATGGGTTCGCCCTGGGCGCGCCTGCTCGCGTGGCCCGCCAGCCTGCCCTTGGCCGCAGCGCTCGCCATCATCATCGGCGTCGCCTCCGCCGTGACCGTGCAGCAGGCCAACACCCGCCAAATCATGGCCGACGCTTATGCCCGCAGCATTGACCCGGTGCGCCTCACCGCCGACGGAGCGACCGCGCCCCACCACGATCACCTGCACCCATGAGCGAGCCCGCCCGCCCCGTCCCCGCGTTGCTGCGCCTCCTGCTTGTCGCCGCTGTCGCCGGCGCCGCCTCCTTCGGCCTGACCCGCTTGCTCAGTCCGGGGCCCGAATCCACCGCCGGCAACGAACTCACCTGGCTCACGCAGGAATTCCAGCTCACGCCGCAACAGGCCCAACGGATTCAGGCGTTGCACGCCGCCTATCGTCCGATCTGCGCGCAACACTGTGCGGCGATCCTCGACACCAAGGCTGAACTCGCCACCGCCGAGACTCCCGCCGCCAAGGGCCAGATTGAACAACGCCTCTCCGCCCTGAAGGCGACCTGCCATGATTCGACCCAGGCGCACCTCGAAGCCGTGGCTGCCGCCATGTCGCCGGAACAGGGGCAACGCTACCTCGCGATGATCAGCCCCCGCCTCAGCGCCCACCAGCACACCGAGCCCCTGGGCTTGCGATGAACGAAGCCGCGGACGACACCGCCGACATGCTCGCGTTGCAGGCCGGCGACGACACCGCGATCGAGCGTCTCGTGGAACGCTGGCAGGAACGCCTGCGTCGCTTCCTGCTCCGCCACGCCCTGTCCGAAGCCGACGCGCTGGACCTCGCGCAGGAGACTTTTGTGCGCGTTTACCTGCACCACGATCGCTTCGATCCGGACCGCCGTTTTTCGACCTGGTTGTTTCAAATCGCGCTGAACCTCACCCGCGATCACGCCCGCCGCACCACCCGGCGTCCGACCACCACCCTCGACCACGCGCCGGAGCCCAGCACCGATGCCACCCCGCTCGACGACACCGACGCGGCGGAAGTCGCCCACGCCGTCCGTGACGCCATCCGCCAGCTACCGGAAAACCTGCGCGAGGTCGTGCTCCTCTTCGAATACGAGCACCTGTCCCACGCCGAGATCGCGGCCATCGTCGGCGCCACGCCCAAGGCCGTCGAAACCCGCCTGCGCCGCGCGCGGGAGCACTTGCGGACCGCCCTGGGGCGCTGGCTCGCCTCCTAGGCGAGGTCATCCACCCGCTTGTTACAAATTTCCGCGCGCAACGGAAATTCTGGTCCCCCGTCTGCTAGGTGCTATGGTGACCGTTTCCCTGCATGCCCCGTCGCCACCGTCCAGCCCCCACCTCTCCCCCGACCCCTCCGGTTGACCGCGCGGGAGTGCATGTGCCGAGCTGTGACCACGAGCCCGTCGGCGCCCCGGCCCGACCGATCAAGGCCGCCTATTTCAATCGCGAGCTCTCCTGGCTGGCCTTCAACCGTCGCGTGCTCGAGCAGGCCCGCAATCCCGCCACCCCGCTGCTGGAGCGCGTCAAGTTCCTCGCCATCGTCTGCTCCAATCTCGACGAATTTTTCGAAATCCGGGTCGCCGGCCTTATTCAACAGGTGGAGAGTGGCCTCGAAAAGTCCGGCCTCGACGGCCTCGGCCCGCGCGAACAGCTCCGCCGGATCCACTCCGTCGTCGCCTCGCTCGTCGATGACCAATACCGGCTCTGGATCGACGACCTGGTGCCCTCCCTCGCCGCGCAGGGCGTGCACTTCAAGTCGGCGCACGAACTCTCCCCCGCCGAACTCGCCTGGGTGGAGCATTATTTTGAGGAACAGGTCTTTCCGGTGCTCACGCCACTCGGCCTCGACCAAGCCCACCCCTTCCCGCAGGTCGGCAACAAGACCCTCAACGTCATCGTCTCGCTCGACGATCCCGACACACCCGAGATCGAGCGCTACGCCGCCATCCTGCCGGTCCCGCGCATCCTCCCGCGCCTCGTGCGCATCGACCCCGACGGCACGGCCGAGCAGACCTACATCTTCCTCACCGAGATCATCAAACTCTGCGCCGGTGCGCTTTTCCCCGGCTATCGCCTCAACGGCGCGCACGCCTTCCGCGTCACCCGCAACAGCGACCTCTACATCGACGAGGAAGAGGCGGAAAACCTGCTCAAGACCATCGAAGCCGAGCTGCGCAACCTGAAGCGCGGCGCGGCCGTGCGGCTGGAGATCGAGGAGGGCGTCAACGACAGCATCTTCGAAACCCTCTGCGACCACCTGGAGCTCTCGCACGAATACGTCTTCCGCCTCGGCGGGCCGCTCAACCTGCTGCGGCTCATGAGCCTGGTCGAGCTCGACCGGCCCGACCTGAAGTATCCCGCCTTCGCGCCCGTATCCACGTCTCCGTTACGCCCGGGCGTCGCGCCCTTCGCAACCCTGCGGGAGCAGGATGTGCTGCTGCACCACCCCTACGACAGCTTCGAACCGGTGGTCGACTTCGTCACCCTCGCCGCCCGCGACCCGGCGGTCGTGGCCATGAAGCAGACGCTCTACCGCACCAGCGGCGACTCACCCATCGTGCGCGCGCTGATCGAAGCCTCCAAAAACGGCAAACAGGTCACCGCGCTGGTCGAGCTCAAGGCGCGTTTCGATGAGGCCAACAACATCCAGTGGGCCCGCCAGTTGGAAGAGGCCGGCGTGCACGTGGTCTACGGTCTCGTCGGCCACAAGACCCACTGCAAGTGCTCCCTCGTCGTGCGCCGCGAGGGCAAAGCCCTGCGTCGTTACGCCCACCTCGGCACCGGCAACTACAACCCGAAGACCGCGCGGCTCTACACCGACCTGAGTTTCTTCACCTGCCGGGCCGATCTCACCGAGGACATCGCCACCACCTTCAACACCCTCACCGGCTTTTCGCGCAAACCGACCTTTCAGCGACTCCTGGTGGCCCCGTTCAACCTTCACAGTCGCCTGCTCGAGCTCATCGACCGCGAAACCGCCAACGCGGCCGCCGGCCAACCCGCGCGCATCATCGCCAAGATGAACTCACTCATCGACAAGGCCGTGATCGACCGCCTCTACGCCGCCTCCCGCGCCGGCGTGAAGGTCGACCTCATCGTGCGCGGCATCTGCGGACTCGTGCCCGGCGTGCGCGGGCTGAGCGAAAACATCACGGTGCGCAGCATCGTCGGCCGCTTCCTCGAACACGCCCGCGCCTTTTATTTTCACAACGCCGCCGGCGAACCCGAGATCTACGCCGGCAGCGCCGACTGGATGCCGCGCAACTTCTTCCGCCGCATTGAAGTCATGTTCCCGGTCGACGACCCGTCGCTGCGCGCCTGGTTCATCGACGAGTTTTTCCCGCTCGAACTGCAGGACAACGTCGACGCCCGCCAACTGCGCCCCAACGGCGCCTACCGCCACGTTCCCCGCGGTCCCAACGAACCGACCTTCTCGGTGCAGACCTACTTCATGGCCGCCGCCAAACAACGCGCCCGCCTCCAAGCCGAACGCGAAACGCTGGCCCTCTGATCGCCCCCCCCGCTCGTGCTGCGCCACCCACTCGAAAATCGAGACTCCAAAATCGAAAATCGAGATGGCGGAGAGGGTGGGATTGGCGACGGCTCACGCCGCCCCGCTGCGCGGCGACTGCGTTGCACTCCGTCGGCCCATCTCCGCTCTCCCGTCGCGCGCGGGATCGCTCCGTCGACCCCGGGTTCTCATCCCACCATGCACCCCGCTCGTGCTGCGCCACCCACTCGAAAATCGAGACTCCAAAATCGAAAATGGCCGTGGCGGAGAGGGTGGGATTCGAACCCACGTTACCTTGCGGTAAACCGCATTTCGAGTGCGGCGCGATCGACCACTCTGCCACCTCTCCTTAAGTCACGGTGAAGCGTGGGAGGGCAGACCGTAGGAGTCCGGCCACAAAACGGAAGCCGAAAGTGCAGCGCCACCGAGGCTAGGTGTTCTCGTCTTCGTCGGGCGCGATGTCACGCTGGTTGGCCGACAGGTGATGCGGGAAGACCAGGTAATAATTCATCAACCACCAACTGCGCGAAGAGCGGTAAAACAGGATCGGCACGACGACGGCGCCCACTCCCGCCACGAGGCTGGCCGTCAGGCCCGAGAACACGTCGGCGAGATACAGCAGCAGCACCGGCACCAGGAAAACCACAATGGTCACGCCGTAGTTGAGCGACATGGAACCCAGGAAGAAACCTTCATCCCGCTCGATGGTCAGTTCGCAACGCGGGCATGATTTGTTCAGCTCAAAAAAGCGGCCCGGCTTGAAGAGCGTGCGGCCGCCGCAATTGGGGCAACGGTTGGTGAGGCCGCGTGTGATGATCTGTCCCCGGGTGACTTTCATGGATTGAGAATCGGGAGGCTAAGCCGCCTCGCTTTATTCGCCAAAAACAAAACGCCTCCCGCACGTCGACGGGAGGCGTTTTTAAAAGATACCTGAAGCGAGGCTTAGGCGCCGAGCTGGTAGCGGGTGAAGCGGCGGATCTGGATGTTCTCGCCAGTCTTCTGGATCGTCTGGGTGACGAGCTCGCGGACGGTGACGTCCGGGTTCTTCACGAAGGGCTGATCGAGGAGCACGCTCTGGGCGTAGAACTTCTCGAGCTTGCCCTCGACGATCTTCTGCACGGCCATCGGCGGCTTGCCTTCGGCCTGGGAAGCAGCGATCTCGCGCTCCTTCTCGACCAAGTCCGCCGGCACCTCTTCGCGGGTCACCGCGGTCGGGTTGACGGCGGCGATGTGCAGGCAGAGGTCCTTCACGAAGGCCTTGAAGTCGTCGTTGCGGGCCACGAAGTCGGTCTCGCAGTTGACCTCGATGAGGACGCCAACTTTGCCACCGAGGTGGATGTAGCTCTCGATGACGCCGTCCTTGGCGTCACGATCGGCCTTCTTGGCCGCGGAAGCCTCACCCTGCTTGCGCAGGATGGTGGTGGCTTCCTCGACGTTGCCGTTGGCATCGACGAGGGCCTGCTTGCATTTCATGAGACCCGCGCCGGTAGCCTGACGCAGATCGTTTACCATCTTGGCGGTAATCACGGTGCTCATTGTAAAAAGGAATTCGGTTGAATCGGAGAGAGCGGACGGCGGAGGCCGACCTTACTCGGACTTGGTTTCCTCGGCGGCGGGAGCCTCTTCGGCGGCGGCCGGGGCTTCGTCGTCCTTGGGGGCGGCGATCTTCTTGCGGGTGGCCGGCTCCGGGATCACGACCTCGCCGTTCTCGGCGGGGGCGGACTCGGTGGCAACCTCGGCCTCTTCCTCGACACCGGCAGCGGCGGCGACCGCGGCGGTGGCGGCCTTGAGGTCGGCCTGGCCGCGGGCGATGCGGCGGGCGTCACGCTGGCCGAGACCGTTCTGCACGGACTCGAGCAGGGCGTCGACGATCACTCGGATCGACTTCACGGCGTCGTCGTTGCCCGGGATCGGGTAGGTGACGTTGGAGGGGTCGGAGTTGGTGTCGACGAGAGCGATGGTCGGGATGCCGCAACGCTCGCCTTCGGCGACGGCGATGTCCTCGTGCGCCACGTCGATGATGATCATGGCCTGCGGGAGATCGGCCATCTCGACGATGCCGGCGAAGTTCTTCTGCATGCGCACCATCTCACGCTTGATCGCGGCCTGCTCCTTGCCGCCGAGCTTGGAGAGCTCGCCGGAGGTGTCCATGGCCTGATACTTCTTATACTTGGCGATGGAGCGCTTGACGGTGGAGAAATTGGTCAGGGTGCCGCCGAGCCAGCGGTCGACGCAGTAGGGCATGCCGACGGAGGTCGCGGCCTCGCGCACGATTTCCTGGGCCTGGCGCTTCGTGCCGACGAAGAGCACGTTGCCGCCGTTGGCGACGAGGTCGGTGAGCGCGGCGCAGGCCTTCTCGAGGGCGCCGTAGGTCTTGCCGAGATCGATGATGGTGATGCCCTGGCGGTGATCGAACACGAAGGGCTTGGAACGCGGGTTCCAACGCTTGGTCTGGTGGCCGAAGTGGACACCGGCGTCGAGGAGGTCTCGGACGGTAATGCTGAGGTTGCTCATGTGAGTTTTGATCTATGTATCTGCGACACACAGGTCGGCCTATGGGCCGCCTTGCGATCGAGTGATGGTTAATGTGATGGGTTAAACGAACGTCTCTTTCCGGAGAAAGAGTTGCCGAACACAGAGACCCAGCTCACCGGAGGCAAGAGCGATTTAGGAAATTTCCAAAAACCCTGTTGACACGTAACATTGCCGGCGCATTCCTCTGCCTCCCTTCGCGAACGGCGCCTCTCCGCCAACTCGCGCTGTTCTCTCAAATCGTTCCGATTCGACTCCGCCGACCGTCCCCGCGACGTTCCGCGTCCCACTTTATTGCAGGGTGGAGCAGTCTGGTAGCTCGTCAGGCTCATAACCTGAAGGTCCTGGGTTCAAATCCCAGCCCTGCACCCAATTTAACCCAATCTGGCTTTCGTCGATTGGGTTTTTTTGTGACCCATGACTTCAGCGATCTATCGCGTCTACGAACTCCGCAACGAAAACGGCCGCCGTTACTTCGGGCTCTCCGAAGACATCGATAAGCGCCTGGCTCAACACAACGCCGGCGAGTCCCGGTGGACGGCCATATACCGACCGTGGCGCATCGTCTGGCAAAGCCGGGAGCTGAGTCTCAGCGATGCGCGCAAACTGGAAAATCTCCTCAAACGTCAAAAGGGCGGCTCAGGTATTGCAGCCACCCAACAAGACTACGCCGATTTCGGCTCATAATCCCGCGGACGCGGGATCCTGGGTTCTCTGCGAGCAAAGCGAGTAGCCTGACCATCCCAGCCCTGCACCCAATTTAACCCAATCTGGCTCACGCCGATTGGTTTTTTTGCTGGCTCCACCCAAACCATTTGCATCTGCACGCAATTGCGGGAATCTGAGGCGCGCCTCCCGCCTCTTGTCCCCATGCCGCCGCTTCGCGCCACTTTTCGCCGTTTGGGATTCACCGCCTGTTGCCTGGCCGCAGCTCTGTGGGGCCGTGCCACCGAATCACCGGATGACGCCCTCTACTCCGCGCTCCTCAACGAGCATGTGCAGGGCGACGCAGTCGACTACCGCGCCATCGCACAGGACGAGCGTCTCGACCGTTACCTCGCCCAACTTGCGAGCTTCGACCCGGCCGATCTTCCCTCCCGCGACGCCCAGCTCGCGCTCTGGATCAACGCCTACAACGCCTACACCCTGAAGCTCATCACCAGCGTGCATCCGGTGGACACCATCCGCCGCATCACCGCCCTCGGCGAAACCACCGCCGATCCCGATGACGGCCGCCCGTGGGACATCCGTTTCGCCCGCGTCGGCGGACAGGACTACACGCTCGAAGAGATCGAACACGACATCATCCGCCCCCGCTTTCGTGACGGTCGCATCCACTTCGCCCTCGTCTGCGCCGCCCACTCCTGTCCCAAGCTTCGCGCCGAGGCCTATACCGGCGCCCGCCTGGAGGCCCAACTCAACGACCAGGGCCGCTGGTTTCTCGCCCATCGCAACCAAATCGATGGTCGCCGCCGTCAGGCCCAGCTCTCGCAGATCTTCAACTGGTTCGCCGACGACTTCGGTCCCACTCCGGCCGCCCGCCTCGACTTCATTGCCGACTTCGTGACGTCTGACCTCGCCCGCAGCCTGCGCAACGATCCGGAACGCTGGACCATCAGCTACGCCGACTACGACTGGTCACTCAATGACCGCCGCTGAGGCTGTCGAAAAATTATCCCGCGCCCCCGCAACGGCTTGCGCGAGCTCGCCCAAATCCCGCTTGAGCCACATTCCAGATAGTGTTCATTTGAACACATGTCCGACGACCTGACGCCCAAGCAACAAGCCGTGCTCGCCTACGTGCACGCCCACCGCGACCGGCACGGCGTCTTCCCCACCCTGCGCGAGATCCAAGCCCACTTTGGCTTCGCCAGTCCCTTCGCCGCCACCCGCCATCTCCAGGCCCTCGAAAAGAAGGGCGCCCTCACCCGCGACCCCGGCAAGGCCCGTGCCTTCCGCCTGCCGGCCGCACCTTTTTCGCCGCAGTCTTCGCCTCTCACCATTCCGGTTCCGGTCTACGGCGTCATCCCCGCCGGCCTCCCGGCGGCCAATGCCCAACTCCCCGAGGCCGACGAAACCGTCACCCTCGACCCCGCCACCCTCGGCCTGCGCCACGACGCCCGCCGCCCCCTCTTCGCCCTGCGCGTGCGCGGCGATTCCATGATCGGCGCCAACATCCTCGAAGACGACCTCGTCTTCCTCACCCCGGGCGAACCACGCCCCGGCCAGATCGTCGCCGCCCTCATTGACGGCGAGTCCACCCTCAAACGTTTCCTGCACCAAAACGGTCGCCCCCTCCTGCGCGCCGAGAACCCCCGTTACCCCGACCTCCTCCCGGCTGAGGAACTCCTCATCCAAGGCCTTATGGTCGGCCTCCTCCGACGCACCCCTGCCGACGACTGACTCTCCTGCGGGGCTCGACCTCGCGTCGAGCCGCCCCCACCCCGTCGGCCCGTCCCTCTTTCACCATTCACTCTGCCCGCTTCTCCTTTCCCCCGTGTCTTCCGCGCCTCCCAATTTGGCTGCGCTCCGGCATCTCCTCGCCGAGCGCTTTCCGTCCGCCCAGCGGACGGCTGCCGGCGCGCGTTTGCCCACCGGGCTGAAGCACCTCGATGAGACCACCGGTGGCGGCCTGCCTCTCGCCGCCCTCACCGAACTCGTCGCCACCACCGCCAGCAGCGGTTCCCACCTCCTGCTCGGGCAACTCCTCGCAACCACTCGGGAGCGTCGCCAACGCGTCGCGCTCATCGATCCGACCGAGAGTTTCGACCCCGAGTCCCACCCCCCCGCCCACCTCGAACACCTCGTCTGGGCCCGCGGCGGTGATGTGCCCACCGCGCTCAGCGTCACCGATCTCTTCGCCCGCGACGCCAATCTCGGCCTCGTGATGCTCGACCTGCGCCGCGCCCCCCTGCGCGACCTGCGCCGCGTGCCCGCCCCGCTCTGGTATCGGCTCCAACGCGCCGTCGAGGACACCGAGCTCGCCCTGCTCGTCATCACCCCCCGCGCCCTCGTGCCCAGCGCCGCCCTCCGCCTCGAACTCACCACCCCCCATGCCCTCGCCCACCTCGCCACCCACCGTCCCGACCTGCTCCCCCAACTCCTCCCCCACCTCGCCCGCCAACGCCACGCCCACGCGCTCAGCGCGTGAGCGAAGTAAGAAGTCAGAAGTATGAAGTCTCAGTGCGTAGCCGGTAGGCGAAGCCATCCGTGTCCATCCGTGGTCAAAAAACAATCCTGCCTCTCGGCCCCATCCTTCGCGGTGCTCCACCTCGCCGACTTCCCCCTGCAGGCGCTGCTTCGCACCGCGCCCGATCTCGCCGCGCGCCCCGTCGCCGTGCTCGACGGCGAACGCAAACGCGCCCTCGTCCTCGCCTGCACTGCCGCCGCCGCCGCGCAGGCCGTTGAACCCGGCCTCACCGCGCCCGCCGCCCTCTCCCGCTGCGCCGAGCTCCAGTTGCGCCAGCGCCACCCCGGCGCCGAAGCCGAGGCCACCGCCGCCTTGCTCGCCGCCGCCGCCACCCTTTCCCCGCTCTACGAAAACACCGCCCCCGGCCTCGCCACCGCCGACCTCACCGCCCTGCCCAAAACCCAACGCCTCCCGCGTATCCAATCCGCGGTGACACAACTCAACGCCCTCGGCCTTCACGCCACCGCCGCCCTCGCCCCCACCCCCCTCCTCGCCCGCTACGGGGCCCAACATCTTTCTCTTTCCTCTTTATCTTTCTCTTTCTCTCCCCGGGGTGAAACCCCGCCCGACCACCACCCCATCCTCAGCATCGAAAGCCCCGCGGATTTTCTCGCCCCGCTGCCCCTCGCCGTCGCCGAGCCCACGCCCGAGCACGCGTCCATCCTCGCCCTCTGGGGCGTGCGCACCCTCGGCGACCTCACCGCCCTGCCCAAGACCGACGTCGCCCAGCGCCTCGGCCCCGGCGGACTCGCCCTCTGGGAACGCGCCGCCGGCCAAACCACCCGCCCACTCCAACCGGTCACCCCACCCGCCACCTTCTCCGCCACCCTCGAGCTCGAGTTCGCCATCGAAACCCTCGAACCCCTGCTCTTCCTCCTGCGCCGCTTCACCGACCGCCTCGCCCTCGAGCTCACCACCGCCGCCCTCGCCGCCGCCTCCCTCACCCTCACGCTCACCCTCGACAACGACACCACCCACCAGCGCACCATCCGTCTGCCCGAACCCACTGCCTCGGCCGACCTCCTGCACCGCACGCTCCATTCCCACCTGGAGACCGTGCAAACCGATTCCCCCGTCGTCGCCGCCCGGCTCGATCTCGAGCCCACCCGCTCCCTTCACCGCCAACACGGCCTCTTCGACTCCAGCCTGCGCGACCCCCACGGCTTCGCCGAAACCCTCGCCCGCGCCGCCGCCCTGCTCGGCGAGAACCGCATCGGCACGCCACGCCTGACCGACACCCACCGCCCCGACGCCTGCACCCTCGTCGCCCCCGACCCGGCCGTGGAACCCGCGCCGCCGCCACCCGCGTTACCTCCGCTCGGTCTACCCCTGCGCCGCTACCGCCCGCCCCAACCCGCCCGGGTCGAACTCGCGCCCGCCACCCGCCGCCCCACTTACGTCGCCACCGCCGACCTCAGTGGCCCCGTCACCGCGCTCCTCGGCCCCTGGCGCAGCAGTGGCGATTGGTGGCAACCCGACCGCGCCTGGACCAGCGAGGACTGGGACATCGCCCTCGGCCCACCCTCCCCCGGTCTCTACCGCCTCACCGAAACCCCGACCGGCTGGTATTTGGTCGGTGAATACGACTAAGGAGCCAACGGCTCCGCCCTCTTTCTCTTTATTCTTTATCTTTCTCTTTATCCCCGTGGAGCGGTCGGGGTCCGGCCAACGGGGAGAAAGAGAAAGATAAAGAGAAAGAATAAAGATCCTCCTCCCTCATTCTTTCCCCCGCTTACATCGAGCTCCACGCGAGCAGCGCCTTCAGTTTCCTGCGCGGCGCCTCACAACCGGCCGACCTCGCCGCCGAGGCCGCGCGGCTTGACCTGCCCGCCGTCGCCGTCTGCGACCGCGACGGCGTTTACGGTGCGCCCCGCTTCTACGCCGCCGCCCGCGAGCACGGCCTGCGTGCCCTCGTCGGCGCCGAACTCACCCTGCTCGACGGCACCGCCCTGCCGCTCCTCGTCGCCAACCGCACCGGCTACCAGAACCTCTGCCAGCTCATCTCCCTCACCAAACAAACCGCGCGGCCCGACCCCGCGCTCAACCGCGAACGCAAGCGCCCCTGCCACGCCACCTGGGACGAACTTGCCGCTCACGCCGAGGGCCTCATCGCTCTCACCGGAGACACCGAGGGGCCGTTGCTCTCCGCCTACCAAACCGGCGGCCCAGCCGCGAGCGCCACGGCCCTTGCCCCCCTGCAACGCATCTTCGGCCCCAACCGGCTCTACGTCGAAGTCCAGCGCCACCGCGTGCGCGGTGAGGAACGCACCGTGACTTTCCTGCGCGACCTCGCCGCCAGCACCGGCCTGCCCTTGCTCGCCACCGGTGGGGTGACCCACGCCACCCGGGACCGCCGCCCCGTCACCGATGTCTTCACCTGCCTGCGTCACCACACCACCCTCGATAGCGCCGGCCGTCTGCTCGCGCCGAACGCCGAACGTCACCTGCACCGCGGCCGGGTCATGGCCCAGCGTTTCGCCGACCTGCCCGAGGCCCTCACCAACACCCTGCACCTCGCCGACCGGCTGGAGTTCACCCTCTCCGACCTCGGCTACCGCTTCCCCGATTTCCCCACTCCGCCGTGGCACAACATGACCTCGCTGCTCCGCGAAAAGGTCTACGCCGGCATCACCCAGTTCATTCCCACCCTCACCCAGGCCTACCGCCGCCAGATCGACGCCGAACTCGCCCTCATCACCAAGCTCGGTTTCGAGGGCTACTTTCTCATCGTCGCCTCCATCTGCGAATGGGCCCGCGCCCGCGGCATCCTCATCCAAGGCCGCGGTTCCGCCGCCAACAGCGTCGTCTGCTACGCCCTGCGCATCACCGCCATCGACCCGGTCAAAAACCGCCTGCTCTTTGAACGCTTCCTCAGCGAGGGCCGCGTCGGCGCCGACGGCCGCCCGTCCTGGCCCGACATCGACCTCGACCTGCCCAGCGGCGAGCTGCGCGAGTCCGTCATCCAGGAGGTTTACGCACGCTACGCCCCGCATGGCGCCGCCATGACCGCCAACGTCATCACCTACCGCGGTCGCGGCACCACCCGCGAACTGGGCAAGGTGCTCTCCCTGCCCGACGACATCCTCGACCGATTCTCCAGCCTCTACCACGGCGGCGACTTCCCGCACACGATGTCGTTGGAGGACCAACTCCGCCAGTCCGGCCTGCCCGCCGAGCACCCGCGCGCCGCGACGCTCATCCGCGTTTACCACCAGATGCGCGGCCTGCCTCGCCACCTCGGCCAGCACTCCGGCGGCATGGTCATCTGCGGCGGCCGCCTCAACCAGGTCGTCCCCCTCGAGCCCGCCTCCATGCCCGACCGCGTCGTCGTGCAATGGGACAAGGACGACTGCGAGGACCTCGGTATCGTCAAGGTCGACCTGCTCGGCCTGGGTATGATGGCCACCCTGCAGGACTGCTTCGAACTGTGTAACCAGAACGGCGATACGCTCTCGCTCCCGGCGATCCCGCCCGACGACCCCGCGACCTACCGCCTGATGCAGGAGGCCGACACCGTCGGCGTTTTTCAGATCGAAAGCCGCGCCCAGATGTCCTCCCTGCGCCGCTTCAAACCCGCCTGCTTCTACGACGTCGCCATGCAGGTCGCCATCGTGCGCCCCGGTCCCATCGTCGGCAAACTCGCCCACCCCATCATCCGCCGCCGCCACCACGGCGAACCCATCGTCTGCCTCGATCCCGAGGTGCACGACAAACTCCTGCCCATCCTCGAGCGCACCTACGGCGTCGTGCTGTTTCAGGAACAGATGCTCGCCTGTGCCATGGCCCTGGCGAACTACGACGGCAGCCAGGCCGAGGAACTGCGCCGCGCCATGGGCTTTTCCCGCGGCACCGAACGCCTCGATCGCGCCCTCACCAACCTGCGCGCCGCCCTGCACCGCCACGGTTGGTCCGACCGCATCGCCGACCTGCTCATCGAGTCCGCCTCCAACTTCGCCCTCTACGGTTTCCCCGAATCGCACTCGATGAGCTTCGCCCTGCTCGCCTACGCCAGCACCTGGCTCAAAGCCCACCGTCCGGCCGAGTTCGTCTGCGCCCTGCTCAACAACCAACCCATGGGCTTCTACGGCCCCGCCACGCTGGTGCAGGACGCCCGCCGCCACGGCGTCACCTTCCTACCCGTCTGCGTGCAAAAGTCCGACTGGCGCTGCACCGTCGAATACCCGGATCCCGCTGTAGCCGGCCTCGGTGAAGCCGGGACCGGGGTCAACGACCCCGGCTACAACCCTAACATCCCCGCCGTGCGTCTCGGCCTGAGCTACGTCAACGGCCTCGCCGAAAAACCCACTCGCGCCATGCTCACCGCCCGCGCCGCGCACCCCTTCACCGGCATCGACGACTGGCTCGCCCGCACCACCTTCAACCCCGCCCAGCGCCGCTCCCTCGCCGCCCTCGGCGCCCTCAACGTCTTCGCCGGTCACCGCCGCGCCGCCCTCTGGCAGGTCGAAGCCGCGTGGACCACCGCCGAACCCCTCTTCCAGCGCACATATCAACAAACTGAGTTCACCGCCCTCGCCGCCGAAGACCGGCCCGAGGCGAAGATCGAAAATCAAGAATCCAAAATCCTAAATCCCATGACACGCGCCGAGCGCGTGGCATCGGACTTCACCGGCATGGGCCTCACCACCGGCGTGCATCCCATGGCCCACGTGCGCGCCCGCCTGCCCGATGTCTGGCGCGCCCTCGACCTGAGCCTGGCCCAGGACCGCGACCGCGTCACCGTCGCCGGCAGCGTCATCTGCCGCCAGCGCCCCGGCACCGCCAAGGGCTTCGTCTTCATCACCCTCGAGGACGAAACCGGCGTGGCCAACTGCATCGTCACCCCCGACCGCTTCGAACACTACCGCCTCACCATCAACCTCGAACCCGCCCTGCGGATCACGGGCCGGCTCCAGATTCAGCACGGCATCATCCACGTCAAAGCCGAGCACATCGAAGCCCTCCGCCTAGACGACCTCCCCGCCCAAGCCTCCCACGACTTTCACTAGGCCAGCTCCGGAGCCTCCACCAAACCCATCCGCTCGCGCGTAAACTCCGCCAAATCCTCCGGCCACGGCGCGCGGAAGACCCAGTCCAACCCTGCCGGCCGCAGGTCGATCTCGGCGCAGTGCAAGGCCTGGCGGCGCAACAACAGCACCTCAGCCAGCTCGTCGCTCCAGCCATCATCAATGAAGCGCAGGAACAAGCGCGGATCCGGTCCGTAGATCTTGTCTCCAACCACTGGATACCCGAGCCACTGCGCGTGCGCGCGGATCTGGTGTTTGCGGCCGGTCTGCGGGCCCACCTCCGCCAGCGTAAAACCATTCCGCATTGTCATAGGCGTATAGTGCGTCACCGCCGCCTTGCCCTCCCGGGTTACGCAATCCTTCACGTGCACCGGGCTCTCGTAGTCACGCCCCAGCGGCTGGTCGACCGTCACCGCCTCAGCCAGCTCACCGGTCAGCACCGTCAGATAACGCTTGCCCACCTTCCGCGTCATCATGGCGGTCTGCAGCCGACTCGCCGTTGCCGCGTTCTTGGCCATCACCACGACGCCGCTTGTTTCGCGATCGAGTCGAAACACCAGATGCATCGTATCCAAGCCGGTGTATTCGCGTGCCGCCCCCACCAGACTGGAGGTCGGCCCAAACTTCGAGGGATGGCACACCACCTCGCCCGACTTGCTCACGACCAACAGATCGTCGTCCTCGTGCAGGATCCAGGATCGCAGCTCATCCATCCCGATGAGCGTCACCCGGTCCTCGCGAAACGGCCGCGGCGGCCACGGCCCATACACCTGGGCCGGATTCAAAGGCGGATCATTCGACAACGCGTCGCTCACGTCCGCACCCAAGTCACGCTCGCCCCTCGGGGGCGAGCTTCATCTGCCGCATCCCTTCGGATAGCGCAGTGACGAACCGTGCGTCACACCTCGACCAGGTCTTTTTCGACGCGGAGGTTTTCGATGATGAAGCTTTGGCGGTGCGGGGTGTTCTTGCCCATGTAAAAGCCGAGCAGGTCGTCGGTGTCGGTCACATGTTTGAGGCTCACCGGTTCGAGGCGGATGCCCATGCCGATGAAGTCTTTGAATTCGCCGGGGCTCACTTCGCCCAAGCCCTTGAAGCGCGTGATTTCGGCCGCCTTGCCGAGCTCGTGCAGCGCGGCCTGTTTCTCGGCTTCGCTGTAGCAATAGATGGTCTTCTTCTTGTTGCGCACACGGAAAAGCGGCGTCTCCAAGACCGACACGTGGCCGTTGGTGAGCAGCTCCGGGAAGAACTTCACGAAGAAAGAAATCAACAACAGGCGGATGTGCATGCCGTCGACGTCGGCGTCGGTCGCGATGACGACATTGTTGTAACGCAGGCCGTCGATGCCGTCCTCCAGATTGAGGGCGCTTTGCAGGAGGTGAAACTCCTCGTTCTCGTAGATGACTTTCTTGGTGAGACCGAAGGTGTTCAGCGGTTTACCCTTCAGCGCGAACACTGCCTGAGTCTGCACATCGCGGCACGCCGTGAGTGAACCGGCGGCGCTGTCGCCCTCCACGATGAAGAGCGTGCTTTCCTCGGCGCGTTTGTCCTTGGAGTCGAGGTGCACCCGGCAGTCGCGCAGCTTCTTGTTGTGCAGGTTGGCCTTCTTGGCGCGCTCCTTGGCGAGGTTGCGGATGCCGCTCAGCTCCTTGCGCTCGCGTTCGCTGGCCTCGATCTTCTTGCGCAGCGTCTCGGCAGCCTCGGGGTTGCGGTGCAACCAGTTGTCGAGGTGCTGCTGCATGAAACTGGTGATGAAGGTGCGGATGGTCGGCCCCTTCGGACCCATGTCGGTGGAGCCGAGTTTGGTCTTGGTCTGCGACTCGAAGACCGGCTCCTGCACGCGCACCGAGATGGCGGCGACAATCGATTGGCGGATGTCGGCGGCGTCGTATTGTTTGCCGTAGAAGTTGCGCACCGTGCCGACCAAACCTTCGCGGAAGGCGGCGAGGTGGGTGCCGCCCATGGTGGTGTGCTGGCCATTGACGAAGGAGTAATATTCCTCGCCGTAGTGGCCGCCGTGGGTGAGCGCGATCTCGATGTCCTCGGCCTCGAGGTGGGCGATCGGATAGAGCGTTTCACCCGTGAGTTTCTTGGTGAGCAGGTCCTTGAGACCACCCTCGGATTTGAAGCTCTTGCCGTTGAAGTTGAGGGTCAGCCCGCGGTTCAGGTAGGCGTAGTTCCACATCATCTCCTCGATGTATTCGCGTCGAAACGTGAAACCCTTGCCGAAGAGTTCGTCGTCGGGCGTGAACTCGATGTAGGTGCCGTTGCGCTCCTCGGTCGGCTGCACCTTGTGCTCCTTGGCGAGCTTGCCGCGCTCGAACTCCACCAGCTTGCACTGGCCGTCGCGCACGGCTTGGGCGCGATAGGAAACCGACAAGGCGTTGACCGCCTTTTGGCCGACGCCGTTCAGGCCGACCGATTTCTGGAAAGTCTTGGAGTCGTATTTGGCACCGGTGTTGATGATGGACACGCAGTCGATGAGTTTGCCCAACGGAATGCCGCGGCCGTAGTCACGCACGCAAACGGTGCGCTCGGCGAGGTGCACCTCCACCCGTTTGCCGAAACCCATGGTGTATTCGTCGATACAGTTATCGATCGTCTCCTTGAGCAGGACGTAGATGCCATCCTCCGCGTGGGCGCCATTACCGAGTCGACCGATATACATGCCGGGGCGGAGACGGATGTGCTCCAGGGCGGACAGGGTTTTGATCGAGGACTCGGTGTAGTTGTGCTCAGCGGCCATGTAATGCGAAAAAGTTCGGGGTGACGAAACGCCCAAGGCTCCGAGCGCGGCCCGTGCTGACAAGCGCAAACCGGATACTGTTGGCCGCCGCCTCTAAAAATACCCGCGCGCGCCGGCACGGAGCATCATTCCACCCGTCGGTAGCGCACCGTCACCCATGCGAGGCCTCCCGGTGCTTCCCAACCATGCGGCCGGCCGGTGCCGTCGACCGCGTAGCAGAGTTGCAGGACACTGCCGCGCACGCGGGCGATCGCCGCGATCGTTTGCTCGCCGCCTTCACCGCCGATGTCGTGCAGGTCGAGTGCAACCTGGCCGTAGGCTTCGCTCCAGGTCGCCTTGCCGTGGTCGACTCCCGTCGGTGTTTCAACCCGATAGGTCGCGGCCGCCAACGTGAGCTGCGAGGCGGGCAGCGGAATCGATTGCGACCCCAGGCGACCGCTCACCACCTCCCACACGCCGAAAAACTCACGCAGGTCGCTCATGCGGCCAAGGCCTCCTTGGTTCGAACTGGAGCAGATTTGTGCAACACGACAAAAAACACCATGAGGTGCAGCAGGACGCCCAGCCAAAACGGAAACATGCCATTGATCCCGTATCCGCCCGGCTCAACCGCCCACTGCAGCGCCAGCAACAAGCCGCCCAAGGCCATCGGCAACATGCCCGCGAGAAAGGCCCCCGCGCCACGCACGCCCAGCCGCCAACACCAGATCACCGCCACGTAGGCGCTCAGCAGATTCGCGAGGTTGAGCAAGAGGATCGACCACGACGCCACGCCCAGATCCGCGACCAAGTCCACCCCAATCAAACCCACGGGCACCCAATACGCCCGCTCAACGCCTCGCAGCCACAAGCTCCAGCGCGACGAGGTGCGATCGACGTCGAAGTAGCAGCGCACCAAACGAACGAAGAGCCACGCGTAGGGAAGTTGGATCACATTCGACAGCGCCCGGCGCCACAGCGCGGCGGCCGCATCCGCCGCCCGCAAGTCAGCCACTTGGTGGACCCAGAACACCCCCAGCAGAGCCAACGCGTAGCCGCAAAACGCCCGCGTCGTGCGATCGCCATCCCTTCGACCGCGCCACCACAGTGTTGCGACGGCCGGCAAAACGAGCGCCGTCAACAAACCCACCGACTGCGCACGCGACACCGCTTCGGCCAAACTTGTCAGCGCCAGCACGGAACACGTCATCTCCGGCGATCACAGCCGCCACCGACTGCGACGCAAGCCCGCGCCTCCCTTCGACGTTCTTGCAACCTTTTTGAAGTGGCGCAGTTTATCTGTCCATGGCCTCCGCGAAATCCACCTTGCTCGCCCTCGCCGGAGTGGCGGCCCTCGTGCTCATCGCCGGCGTCGTCGGCCTCATGCTCGTCCTCGGCTCCGCGCTCAAACAAACCGTCAACACCTTCGCTCCCGATCTCACGGGCACCATCGTAACGTTGGAGGACGCCAGTCTGTCGCCTTTCTCGGGTCGCGGCACGCTCACCGGACTCTTCGTCGGCAACCCCGAGGGTTGGACCGGGCCCAAGCTCGCTGAAATCGGCCGCATCCATGTCGACGTGTCTCCCACCAGCCTGCTGGGAGAGACAATCACAGTGCGCAACATCACGCTCGAACAACCCGAGTTCGTCTACGAAACCCGCCTCGTCCGCTCCAATCTCGGCGACCTCGTCAAACACATCGAGGCGGCGACCGGCGGTGGCGGCCCCCGCCCCGACCCCGAAGCAGCCGCCGGACCGAGCAAACGCCTTTGCGTGCAACACTTCGCCCTGCACGACGCCAAGGTCGCCGTGATCGCCGCCGGCCGCACCCTCGAAATCTCCCTGCCCGACCTCATCCTCACCGACCTCGGCACCCCTGAACGAGGCCTCACCCCCGCCGAGCTCTCGCTCAAAGTGAGCCAGCAGATCCTCGCGCAAATCGCGACCGCCACGACCAAGGCGCTCGCCGACGGCCGACTCAACCTCGACTCCGCCAAGGGGGCGGTCGACGCGGTGGGCGACACCTTGAGGGGACTTTTCGGCGGCAAGAAAGACAACGCGCCGAAAAACTGAGCCGTGTGCTGCCGAAAGAGCGCGCCCATTGCCCTGCCCCGAAGGCCTCGGGCGCATTGACCCAAGGGCGGCGCCTGCCAGCCTCGCTGCATGCCCGCGTCCGCGCCTGTTCCCAACGTCACCGTCACCTACTTCATCGAAGTGCTCTCCTCCTGGTGCCACTGGGCGGAACCCGCGTGGCAGGAGCTGCAGCAACGCTACGCCGAACGCGTGCATTTCACTTGGCGCGTCGCCCTCATGCGCCCCGAGGACTTCCCGGTCTCCCGCGAACAATGTGATTGGTTCTACCGGCGCAGCGGCACGCACGTCGGTTCGACCGTCATGCTCAACTCAGGCTGGTTCGACCCCGCCGTCGCCGGTCACTACGAGGCGCCCAATTGGGTCGCCGAGGCCGGACGCGATTTTCTGGATCCTGACGACGAACGCATCCGCCTCGCGCTCAGCCACGCCGCCTTGCGCGAAGGGCAACGCGTTGCCGACCTCGAGCTGTGCGCCCAGATCGCCGCCGCCACGGCCGGCCTGGACGCCACCGCTCTGGCCCAAGCCGCCCGCTCCGACGCGGTCCGCCAACGTGTCGCCGATTCCACGGCCACGTTCTTTGCCCATCAGGTCAACCAGCGCCCCACCTTCATCGTGGAGAATAACATCGGCGACAAAGCCGTGTTCGCCGGTCTTTGGCAGGCGGCCCCGCTCGTCGCCACGATCGAGCAACAGCTTGCCGACGCCGCCCGCTACGCCAGTCACGCCGCGCACTTCGGTCCCCCGCCGCAAAACTGAAGACACCGCCGAGTGCGGAAAATCGCAAAACGCGTTTGAACGCCCCTGTCCGAGTGCTACCGTGCCCATCTTCCAGTCCGGTCACCCCTTTATCGACCGTTCGGCCGGGCTCCTCCCATAAACCACCCATAGGAGAATCCATGACACTCGTTTCGCGTTTTACCTCGAACCCTCTCCGCGGCTGGCACCGTCTCGCATTGGGCGCGGCTCTGCTCGGCCTGCTCTCCCTGCCTGCGACCGCGCAGGACGAGGAAAAGAAAGAGGAATCCAAATTCACCGCCATCCGCGCCGCCGATGCCGATAGCGTGAGCATTTCCGCCGCCGGTCAGATGACCCTCTCGATGACTCGGGCACCGGCGTCCGCCAGCGATGCCAAGGTCCTCGTGGTCAACAGCGCCAACTACAGCCTTTGGAGCGGCGCCCTCACCCGCGTCGGCGGTAAGTGGACCGCCAAGCTCGATCTCGACGCCGTCGAGGCGATCCTCACCGCCAACGCCATCCAAGCCGAATTCCCCGGCGCCGCCACGGGGGGCAAGGACCTGCGCATCAGCTTCGTGCGCGATGCCTTCGAAGGCTCCCTCGGCCCCACGGCCGCCCTCGTGAAGCCGAGCGAACCGCTCTTTTACGAGGCCCCCGAAGAGCCCGCCGCGCTCGAAACGATCGACGCCAACTCCGACGCCGTCCACATGGCCAGCTACGCCATGGCTTCCCGTCGCTACGACGAGCAACTCTCCGCCTACTACCATAAGTTGGTCATCGCCAAAGCCAGCGCCCACGCGCTCTGGAACGACCTCAAGACCGCCAAGCGTCTGCCGGATTGGCCCGCTTCGCTGATCGCCGCTCAGGACCGCGCCTTCGCCGCCCTCGACGCCAAGGCCGAAGCCGTCAAGGCCATGCGGGCCGCGCACCGCAAAACCTCGTCGACCATCGTCAACAACTGGAACAGCCGCAACAGCGGCGACGAGCCGATCAACATCACCTTCCGCAGCGAGTCCTGACACTCTGCTCGGAACGATCCCCTTCCCCGCAACCCCGGCCCAGCAAGGCCGGGGTTTTTTGTGCCCTCCAAACGGCAGGGCCGCCTCTCTGCGTCTCCGTCTAAAGCAGCGCCTCGCGCAGCGAGCTGATGCCTTCCTCCGGCCCCATCACGAGCAGAAGGTCCCCATCATTGAGGCACTCGTCGGGCGACGGACCCGTGTTGCGATCCTCGCCGCGCTGCACGCCCACCACCGTCACACCGTAGGTCGAGCGAATCGCCGCCTCCCCAAGCGTGAGTCCGCACAACTTTGAGGTGCCGGTGACCAGCAGGCGCGTGAAATGATGCGGCAGTTCCGACGGACGCACCTGGCGTTCACCGATCTCCGACAGCAACGCAATCGCGTCCGCCAACTGCGGCTTTTCCGCCACAATCAAAAGGTGATCATCCGGCGACAGGGGCATGTCCGGCGGCACATCGTAGTGCGTCACGCCCCCGCGTTGCAGCGCGACCACCGTCGCGCTCGTCTTGCGCCGCAGGTCGGTCTGCTTCAGTGACCGCCCCACCACACAGCCGTCGGCCGGAATGACGATTTCCGCCAGCTCCACGGGCCACGGATTTTTGCGCGTCATGCTTTTGATCGCATCGGCCACCGCCTCCCGCGCGCCGCTGCGCGCCTCGGCTTCCATCGAGGACATGACCGCAAACTCCAACTGACTCTGCAATCGCACCGCGCGCTTCCAACCCAGCACCAAGAGCGCGCCCGTCGTGAGCGCAAACACCACCAGCGAGGTGCCGGTGGGGAAGTAGGGCGCACACGCGATCAGGAACAACGAAATGAATCCAAACAGGATCAGCGAAAACGCACCCAGTCGCAGAATGTCCCGCGCCGGTCCGCGCGCCACCAAGCGCAGCGCCGGCCGCGACAAGGCAATCTCCGCCAAGGCCATCGTCACGACATCGAGACTGCGCAGGATATCGACGAGGAACGGAATCGCCGCCAACGCCGCGCCCCCCCAAAGAATCCGTTGCCAGGTCGAGTCGCCGAGAAACTGGGCCGAAAAGGACACCACGATCAGCAGCGCGTTGAGCAGCAGAAAGTCGATGCCCACGCGCGCCAGCGGCCGCCGCACGACGCGTAGGAAACTGCTCTCCCGCATCGTCAGCCGCACCGTCTCGATCCAGTCGAGATAGATGGTAAGCGCGCTGCGCAACTTGCGCGGGGTGAAGCGCTCCGCCCAGCCGATCACACGGTCGCCCTGCGCCACCGCCAGCGGGGTGGCCATGATGCTCAGCACCGCAACGCCCGTCGTCACCGCCTTCAGGGCCGGATTGGTCACGCCGAGGTTCAAGGCAAGCGAGGCAATGACGAAGCCGAATTCACCGATCTGCACCTTGGCCAGGGCCGCACGCGTGGCCGTCGCCGGCGGCACCGCCGCCAGCACAAACCCCAACCAGCAGGCCAGCAGTTTGCCGCCCATCATCAGCACCGTGACCAAAATGATCGTGCCCAGATGCGCCCAGATCGCCGCCGGCTCGATCAACGTGCCGATCGTCACAAAGAACAGCGCCGAGAAAAAGTCCTTCAGCGGTGTCATCACGACCTCGATGTCGTGTGAGATCGCGCAACGTGAAAAGATCGCGCCGGCCAGGAAGCTGCCCAAGGCCAGCGAGAAGTGCGCACTCTCCGCCAGCAGACTCACCGCAAAAATCATCCCGACGACGAAGAGCGTGAGCGTCTCCGGATTGCCCACCTTGTTGAGCAACTTCACCGCGAGCGGCGCCATCAATTTGCCGAGAATGAAGACCGCGACCACAAAGATGCCGACCAGGAAGGTGGTCTGGCCCACAGCGGTGAAGTCGAGCTGACCCGACACCGCCACACCGGCCAGCACCACGAGCAAGATGATCGCGAGGATGTCCTCGAGGATGAGCACCCCCGCCGTGATCTGCGCATAGGGTCGCTGCATGTCGCCGCGTTCCCCGATGAGGTTGAAACATACCATCGACGAACTGATCGCGAGGATACCGCCGAGGAAGAGACCCTCGACCGGATTCCAGCCCAACCACTGCCCCACCGAGGTGCCGATCAGTCCCATCAACATCGTCTGCAGCGCCAGCCCCAGAAACGACGCCGCCGCCACCGGCCGCAGTTTGCCGAGGTCAAACTCGAGACCAATGTAGAACATCAGGAACAACACCCCCAGCTCGCTCAACGACGACAGGTTGTCCGCGTCATGAATCGGCGTGGCCGGCAAGAGGTGGGGGCCGAGCAACAAACCAGCGGCGAGGTAGCCGATGATCGCCGGCTGCTTCAGCCAACGAAACAGGATCGAAACGAAAGCCGCGGCGGCCATGAGCCAGCCCAAATCATGAAGCAGGTAGTGTTCGCCCATTTGGTCGCCCGCAACGTTCCCCATTTCCCGCCGTCGCTCAAAGCGATTCGACGTTATTTCGCAAGAACCTGACCGCAGCCCGCGAACCACGATATGCCGATCGCGTGTGATTCCGGCACGGGATTGGCTCCCCGCACACCCCGCCCCATGTCCGCTCCCGCCGAACGCTCCCGTCTCAGCGGTCTCCGCCAACTCCAGATCGGAGGCCTGCTCTTCCTGGCCATCGTGATTGTGGCCACGGTCGGCTACGAGCTGGCTGGCTGGGATGTGTGGGACGCCATCTACATGGTGATCATCACCATATTCGGCGTGGGCTACGGCGAAGTCCGACCGGTCGACACCGTCGAGCTGCGCATCTTCACCAGCGGACTCATCATCGCCGGCTACGTCGCCGCCATTTACATCTTTGGCGGCATGGTCCGCCTCATCACCGAAGGAGAGGTCAAATCGATGCTCAATGAACTCAAACGCGGCCGCAGTCTCGATGGCCTGCAGGACCACACCATCATCTGCGGCTATGGTCGCATCGGCCAGATCCTCGCCCAGGATCTGGAGCGACGAAAACAAAGCTTCGTCATCCTCGATCGCGACGACGACCGCGTCGACCAGGCCCTCGCCGCCGGCTACCTCGCTCTGCAGGGCGACGCCACCGAGGAGGAGACCCTGCAACAGGCCGGCGTCGGCCGCGCCCAAAACCTCGCCACGGTCCTGCCCCAGGACGCCCTCAACGTTTTCATCACCCTCACCGCCCGCAACCTCAACACCGACATCCGGATCATCGCCCGCGGCGAACAACCCAACACCGAACAAAAGCTCCGCCAAGCCGGCGCCAACGAGGTCATCATGCCCGCCCTCATTGGCGGCCACCGCATCGCCCACGCGCTCGCGTCGACCGATTTGTCCGCCCTTTTCGCCGACATGCACGACAGCGGCGCCGTGGCCGATCTGCATCGCATGGGCCTTGATATGATCGTGCTCGGCGTCGACACCTACCCCCAGTTCAAAGGCAAGAGCCTGCGCGAAATTTGCGCGGCGGCCGGCGGCATGCTCGTGATCGGCCTGCGCCGCAAGGACGGCAACACCGTGCAAAGCCCCGACCCCGCCACCACCTGCGCACCCGGCGACCGCATCATTGCCATGGTGCAACCCGAGCTGCTGCCAGCCGATTTCCTCGTGCCCGCGGAAACCCCGCGCCGGGTCTATCGCGGCAGCGAGGTTTCCTGAATCATCCTCCGGGCTTGACGCCGGCCCGCGCCATCTCCTCTCTGCCGCCTCCCGCATGAACCTCTCGGTCACGATCTCCGCGCTTAAATCCGTCCACGTATCCGCCGTGGCCGTATCCGCCATCGTGTCCGCCACCCGCGCACCGCGAGGAGAGTAAGTGCTCAACACTTTGCCCCCTCCGGTGCCACACCGGAGGGGGTCTTTTTTTTAGGAAAAGGACCACCGGCCGGACGACACCGGGGAGGGCTTCACCACCAAGCCCACCCGATCATGAATCCACCTCCACCGCCCTTGCCCACCGGCCTGCCGCCGCTCGATGCGACCTGCGACCGCATCGTCGCCGCACTCACCCGCCGCCTGCGGGAGGCCGCCCGCCACGTCGAGGAAGCCAGCCCGCTCAGCGATCACGATTTCCTCGTGCCCGTCGTTCGCCCCGATCTGGCGGAGTCCCTGCAACCGTCGATCAAGTGACGCGTGCGCCGAGAAACGGCAACGCGATCGCCGCGCCCGGGTTCACCGGGCGGCGGCGGCAGCAATCGCGTATCAACGCACGCGATACACTTCGATCAGTCCAATGCCGGTTTCACCATTGGCGCCGGCCAGTTCGACCGAGTAGGCGCCGGGCTCGAGGTCGATGAGGATGGCCGCATCACCATCGCCGGCGGCGAGCGGAAAGGCGCCGACCTGCGCGCTCGTCGAGGCGATCGCCTCCGCATCCGGTGCGGCGGTCCAGTCGTAGTTGGTCACGAGATGGCGGCCGCCCGTCGGCAGGCTTTCGTAGAGCCGCAGCACCGGATCACTCAGGACGCCAGTGACGCTATAACGCTCCATCGCCGGACCAATACCGCGGACCAGCACCTTTTGCGGCACGTTCCCGGAAATCACAAAACCTGCGACCAGGATGTCCGCCCCAGTGCCAACCTGACCACGCGTGGAGATGTTGGACAACTCCACCGGATTGCCGGTCTGCGCATCGTAAACCTCGACAATGGCCACGCCGGTCGTGCCCCCCACGCCGGAAACCTCGGCCGAGTAACCACCGGGGGTAAGGGTGGTCCGCAGCGCCGCGGACTTCGTGTCGCCATCCAAGGCAAAGGCACCGAGCGCATCAAAATCGGAACTAAGGGAGGCATCCCAATCGTCGGCCTCCGCAAAGGGAGTGCCTGATCCCAGTCCGAACAAACGGATCTTGGGATCCGGCAGCACTCCGGGCACCCCCCAATCATTCAGCTTCGGACCGACCGCGCGAATGACGACATCCTTGCTGGCACTGCCTTCGAGCACAAAGCCCGCGACCATGACGCCGGCGCCGGTTTGCACCCGCCCGCGGGAAGAGATGTTGGCCAGTTTTTCGGAACGCGATGCACTGGGGCCACGGACTCCGATCCGGGCGCGGCGCGATTCCACCGAATTGCCCCCCGCGTCGGCGACGATGTAGTAGCGCCCTTCGTCGGAGCCATCGACTGCGGTGAGCGTGAGCGTCGTGCCGGAGCCGACCACGCCGCCACCTTCCTTATGCCAAGTGACCGTCACGGGATCCGGGGCGGAGGCTTCGGCGACCAGGGTCACCGTCGAACCCGGCGCGACCGTCGCGCCGGTGGGATGCTTCACGATTTGTAGTTCGAGCGCCTGGGTCGCGGGAAACACGATGTCGACCGCAACCTCGCCCCCGGGCGCGAGCGTGAACGAACCCATGGCAGTGCCATCGGGAGCCTCCACCACATAGTCGCCCGCCATACCGCGGCCGGCAAAACGCCCGTCCATCGCGGTCGTGCGCAGGTCGTTGGTCATCCACTCGCCGAGCACGAGTTCGCGATAGGCAGTGCCGATTGGGCGCTCGGTCCAGTCGGCGGCGTAGAAGGCCGACTCTTCGCGCCAGTGCGCGCTTTCCCAGAAGCCCCAGGCTTGGATGCCGAGCATGTTGGGATGACTGAAGGCAATGGTGTAGAAGTCGCGCAAGTAGTCGGCCTGCAACGCGGTGTCTTCACCGCCGATGTCGAACTCGGTGATGCGTAGGCCAAAGTCGGGGAACGCGGTCGCGTAACGTTCGAGGATTTCCCAGACCTTGGGAATGCCGGTGGGGCTGCCCGAGAAGTGGCCTTGGAAACCGATGCCGTTGATGGGGCCACCATCGTCGATGATGCGCTGGATGGTGGCTTCATAGGCATCCTGTTTCGCGACGTTGAGGCCCCCACCGGAGAGAATGCCGTAGTCGTTGACGAAGAGCCCGACGGAGTCGTCGAGTTCGCGGGCCTTCTTGAACCACTCGGCCATGATCCCGTAGCCGTAGGTGTTCATCAGGTCGAAGTTGTCGTAGGGCTCATTCATCACGTCCCAATCGGTGAAGTAACCCTGGGTCTTGTTCATCACATCTGTGATGTGGTCGAGGACGGTGGCCGGCACGGTGGCGTCGGCACTTTGCACGCGCGCGGTGAGGTGGTTGGGCAGATTGCGGATGGAAGGCCACACCAGCACGTGACCGCGCATGGTCAGGTCGTTGGCCTCCGTCCACTGCAGCGCACCGATTGTTTGGGTCTGGTTAAAGCCACTGCCCCACTCCCCATCCCAAGGTGGCCATTTGGTGTCGTTCTCGAGCGTGCCGCTGTTGAAGAGCTCGAGGATTTTCTCGCGGTAAATCGCGTTGTCCGTGCCCACCTGATCCATGATGCGCGAGGCCACCATGGCGGTGCCGAATTCGAAGGCGTGCTTGCGCAGACGCACCCGCAGCTTGGTGCCTGCGACCGGTTGACCGGCCGGGTCCACGGCGCGCACCACGTAGGTGCCCTTGCGATACTGGTTGATGCGGCTGGCCGCGCCGAAGCGCCAGGAGGCGGTGGCTTCGCGACCGTTGTATTGGAAACTGGTGCGTGGCAGGTCCTGCACCGTGAGGGACGTGCCATACCACAGGGCCTCAACTCCGCCCATTTCCAGCACCTGGGCCCGACCGGTGTTGCCGAAGCCGAACTTGAAGCCGAGGTTCCCGGTCGTGTAGTCGCCGTTTACGCTGAACGGGATGAAGAAGTGCTGCCACGCCGAATTCGCGTTTACCTGCAGTGAGACTGATTTGGTGTAATCGGGTGCCGGTCCTTCAACGAAGGCTTCCATCGTGACCGTGCCGGTCTCGTCCGTCGTCTCGATCGCCCGCATCCAGAAATGCAACAGCACCACATCGCCGTCGGCGACCGCACGGTCGCTGCTGAAGGCCATGGAGCTCGACCAAAATTGTCCGGTGGGGTTGAGGGTGGCGATGCGGGCAGCGGTGGTGAAGTCCTGCCCCGTCACGCTCACGAACTCGCGCGTCGCCACGGGCCCACCATCGACGTTGTTCGAGTAAAAACTCGCATCATTGATGGTGGCCTGCGCCAGCATCGACTGACCGCCGGAGGGAATCTCTTGCGCAACCGACCAACCGATCAGTTGGCAAAACACAGCCATGACGCCAAGGCGCCTCCAAAGAGGAAGGGGGTTAAGGGGCATAGCCGGAACGTTCGCAGTTCTGCGGCGGGGCGCAAAAAAAACCCGCCGATTTCGGCGGGTTTATGACTAAAATAATAGAGTAACCTGCACCTATCAGCCCAGGCCAAGCCAGGCTCCTATCGGACCTTGGTAGAAACCGAGGAAAACCGAGGCCAGGGCAGCCGTCGCGAGCAGGATCCGGGCGGGGGTTCCGACCGGCTGACGCGGGGGCTCCGGGATGGGGTCGTCGCCTTCAAAAACCGGCGGACGCCATTGCGGGAAGAAGGCCGCTTTGATCCAACCAAAGTAGTAGTAGATCGAGAGGACCACGCCGATGATCGCCACGGCGAGCAGCGGGTAGAGTCCGGCTTCAAACGCCGCGAGGAACACGAGCAGTTTGCCCATAAAACCAGCCAGCGGCGGAATGCCGGCCAACGAACCGAGGCCCACGCCCAGCACCGCGCCGAGGAAGGGATGCTCTTTCGCGAGATCGGCGTAGTGGTCGAGATCCTGATCGGCGTCGTCGTCCCCGGAAACGTGGGTCATCACGCCAAACACGGCGAGCGAACCGAGCAGGTAGGCAAAGAGGTAGAAGCAGATCGCCCCCACGGCGATCGATGAGTGCAGCGCGGCGATCACGCCAATGAGCAGGTAACCCGCGTGCGACACCCCCGAGAGCCCGATGAGGCGCTTCACATTGTGCTGAGTGAGCGCGGCGATATTGCCGAAGAGAATCGTCACGATTGCGGCGACGGTGAGGACCTTGGTCACCAGCGCGGCGTAGGGGCTGAACACGCTCACGAGCGTGAGCAGGATGGCGAAGCCCGCCGCCTTGGAGGCGATGGCGAGGAAGGCGGTGACGGGCGTCGGCGCGCCTTGGTAAACGTCTGGAATCCAGATCTGGAACGGAACCGCACCGATCTTGAAAGCGACGCCGGCGAGCACGAGCACGATGCCGATCGAGGCGAGCAGGTTGTCCGGGTTGGATTGGAGGAACACGCGCAGGTGCTCAAAGTGCATCGACTGCTCGGTGTGCTGCGCGAGGCCCGGATTGCCGGCGACGCCGTAGAGCAGCACGATGCCAAAGAGCAGGATGCCCGAGCTCAGCGCGCCCATAATGAGATACTTCAGGCCCGCCTCGAGCGAGAGGGGGTTGGTGCGGGTGTAACTCACGAGCACGTAGAACCCGACCGTGATGGTTTCGAGGGCGACGAAGAGCATCACGAAGTGATTGCTCTGCGCCAGCAGCATCATCGCCGCAGTGATCACCAGCGTAATGGCGAAGAACTCAACCTTCGGCATCTTCTGGCGCTTCAGCGCCACGGTGCCGAGCACGCTCACGCCGACCGCCGCGAGCAGGAAGAAGAGCCGCAGGAACTGACCCGTGCCGGTGTGCAGCAGGAGGCCGTTGAAGGTTTCCCGCCCAAGGAAGACCGTGTGGTAGTTGAAGATGAGTCCGCCGATGATCGCGAGCAGGCCGACGATGGAGAGCGCCGGGATCAGATCGTAATACTTCTTCGGAAAGAGGATCTCAAAGATGAGGAGCAGCAGCGCGAGGCAGCCGACCATGAGCTCGGGCGCGATCGCGAGCCATTGGTTGGAAGCGGCGGCTTGTTGAAGGTCAGTGATGTTCATCGCGAGGGCGAATCAGGGCAGCGGGAATGGATCAGTTGCGGGCGACGTCAGTGGGCGTGACGGCGGCGGCGGCGGAATAAACTTCGATGACGGAGTCGTTGATCGCCCCGGAGAAGGCCTTGGGCCAGAAACCGAGCACGAGCAGACCGACGAGGAGGAGCAGCGCGGGCAGCTTCTCCGACCAGCCGAGATCGGTGGCGGGCTTTTCGGCGAGCACCTTGTCAAAGGCTTCGGTCTGTGGTCCGAAGAACACGCGGGCCGCGGCGCGCAGGCCGTAGATGGCTGAGATCACGACGCCGGCGATGGAGATCACCGTGAGGGTCGGGAACGCCTTCCAGGCCGCGACAAAGATCGTGAGTTCACCCCAGAAGTTGGCAAAGCCCGGCAGACCGATGCTGGCCAGGGTGGCGGCGACGAAGAAGGCCGACAGCACCGGCGCGTGTTTCACCAGGCCGCCCATCTCCTCGAGATCGAAGGTCTGGGTGCGGTGATAGATGCTGGTCGAAAGCAGGAAGAGCAACGCGGCCGAAAAGCCATGCGCCACCATCATGAAGACCACGCCGCCGATACCGATGGTCGAAATGCAAGCGACGCCGAGGAAGGCGTAACCCATGTGCATGACCGAGCTGTAACCGACGAGCTGCTTCAGGTCTTTTTGGGCGATCGTGATGATGCCGACCACGAGCACGTTGCCGACGACGGCGAGCGTCGCGAGGATCGTGGCCCAGTGATTGGCGCCCTGCGGCAGCAGCGGCAGAGCGATCTGGATGAGACCGTAGAGGCCGAACTTCTTGAGCACGCCCGCGTGGAGCATGGCGACCGAGCTCGGCGCCGCACCGTAACCGAGCGGAGCCCAGGTGTGCAGCGGCCAGAGCGAAACGAGGATGCCGAAGCCGAACATGAGCAGACCAAAGATGTTCTGCTGGGCGACGGTGGAGAGGCCCTGCTCAGCAATGGCTGCGCGGAGCGCGATCATGTCAAAGGTCTGGGCGCCGCTCTTGTAGTAGATGGCGATGAGGCCGATCAGCGACAGCATCGCGCCAACGGTCAGATAAATCGTCATCTTCATGGCCGCGTAGTTGCGGTCCCGCCCACCCCAGATGCCGACCATGATGAAGGTCGGGATGAGGGCGAGTTCGTGGAAGAAGTAGAAGAAGAACACGTCCACGCTGGCGAACACGCCCATCAGGCCGCCCTGCATGACGAGGAGCAGCATGACGTAAGTGTTGAGGCGCTCCGCGGCGGATTGCAGCGCGTAAAGGCCCGCGGCCAGGCCAACGATGCCGGCCATCACGAAGAGCGGCAGCGAGATGCCGTTAAGGCCGAGCGTGAGCTGGATGCCCAGGTTGGACAGGCCGGTGTTGTAGCTCGTGAGGAACGCGTAGCCGGCCTCGGTCGGCGCGGCACCGTAACGATACCACACGCAAAGACCCGCGAGGGCCGGGATGGCAAAGGCCACGTAGGCGAGCTTCTTGGCCAAGCCCGACGGCAGGCCGAGCACCATCGCCAACGCGAGCGCCAGCGGCGACAGAATCGCGAACAACAGGATGTCGAAACTTTGCATCAGAAAAGCCCTCCCGCGAAGCCCCAGAGCATGACCGCTCCGAGCAGGAACCAATAAACGTAGGCGTGCAGGCTGCCGGTGTGCAGCGCGCGGGCGCCGATGCCGAAGAGCCCCACCACGCCGGCCAGACCGCGGATGATCAGCCCGGCGAGGAAGATCTGCTCGAGGAAGTTCATCAGCATGGCAAAGCGGTCCTGCACCTTGGCGACGTAGTAGTCGTAGGCGCGGTCCCAGGATTCCTTGACCATGGTGAGACCGGCGAAGGCGCCAGGCGCCTTGGTGGCAAGACCGTCGGAGCCAATCGGCTTGTAGAGCGCGAAAGCCAGACCGGCACCCACCGCGAGGATCGCGATCGACATCACGTATACGCTGATGCCCTCCGCATGCGGGATCTGCGACCAGACGCCTTCAAACGCGTGACCGTAGATGAAACCGAGCGGACCGTGGGTGTAACCACCGACCAGGGACAGCACCGCCAGCACGATCAGCGGCAGCGTCATGGACAAACCGCCTTCGTGCGCGTGCTCAGCCTCATCGCTGCGGGGCTCACCAAAGAAGGTGATGCGCCACAGGCGGAACATGTAGAAGCTGGTCAGCACCGCGGTGATCACGAGGATCGCGAAGACCGGCGTGCTCTTCAGCTGCGCGAGGTGCAGGATGGCGTCCTTGGAGAAGAAGCCCGAGATGAAGGGCAGTCCGGAGATGGCCAGCACGCCGACCGTGAAGGTGATGCCGGTGATGGGCATCTTCTTCAGCAGGCCGCCCATCTTGAAGATGTTCTGTTCGTGGTGGCAGCCGTGGATGACCGAACCGGAGCCGAGGAACATGAGCGCCTTGAAGAAGGCGTGGGTGGTGAGGTGGAACATCGCGGCGCCGACGCCGGCGGCGATCACGACTTCGTGGCCGTCGTGCTCCGTTGCCAGGGAACCTAGACCGAAGGCAGCGACCATGTAACCGAGCTGGGAAAGCGTGGAGTAAGCCAGGACCTTCTTGATGTCGCTCTGCACGATGGCGCACAGCGCGGCGTAAAGGGCGGTGACCGTGCCGACCCACATGATGACTTGGAGCGCTTGCTCGACCATGAGCACCTCGATGCGGCACAGCATGTAGATACCGGCGGCGACCATGGTGGCGGCGTGGATCAAGGCGGACACGGGCGTCGGACCTTCCATGGCGTCAGGCAGCCAGACGTGCAGCGGCATCTGGGCCGACTTGCCGACCGCGCCACAGAACAGCAGCAGCGGCACCGCCGTCAGCAGCGCCGTGCCGCCCTGCACCACGTAGGGCAACGCGTTGAGGTCCACCGTGCCGTAGTGCCAGTAGCACAGGAGGATGCCGATCAGGAAACCGAAGTCGCCCACACGGTTGACGATGAAGGCCTTCTTCGAGGCGTCGGCCGCGGACTGCTTGAGGCAGTAGTGGTTGATCAGCAGGTAGGAGCTGAAACCGACCAATTCCCAGAAGATGAACATCATGAACAGGTTGTCGGCAAAGACGATGCCGATCATCGAGAACATGAAGATGGACAGACCGCCGAAGAAACGGGCCTTCGAGTCATCGTCGTGCATGTAGCCGAGCGAGAAGAGGTGCACGCAGAAGCCGACGACGCCGACGATGCTCAGCATGAGCGCCGCGAGGTCGTCGAACTTGATGCCCAGCTTGAGGGTGAAGTCACCAAAGGTGAACCACTCCGCCGAAGCGTCGAAGCGATGGCCGCCATAGGCGAGCATCAGCGCGGTGACCATGGTCACCGCCGCGGCCGCCGTGGACAGATACGACGCGAGGGCACCGGCGCGCCGCAGGAACAGCGCGATGACGGCGGCCGACGCGAGCGGCGTCAGCAGGGAAATGAGGGCGAGTTGGCTGGACTCCATGGCGGTCAGTTCTTGAGCGCGGTGAGCTGCTCCACCTGCACGGTCTGGCGACGGCGGAAGAGGGCGACGATGATGGCGAGACCGACGGCCACTTCGGCGGCGGCGACGGTAAGGATGAAGAAGACGAAGACGTTGCCGTCCATCGTGCCGTTGAAGCGCGAGAAGGCGACGAGGGCGATGGTCGACGCGACGAGCATGAGCTCGAGGCACATGTAGATCACCAGGGTGTTCTTGCGCACGAGCACGCCGACGAACCCGATGGCGAACAACAGCGCCGACAGAATCAGATAATCATGCAGTCCGACGTTCATTTCACGTCCTCCAGACCTTCGAATTTTTTGCTGAGCACGATCACGCCGAGCATGGCGATGAGGAGCAGGAAGCCCACGACCTGCACCGGCAGGAGGTAAGTGGTGAACAATTGGTCGGCATAAGCCTTGAGGTTAGCGCCAACGGGCGCGACGGACTCGGGCGACGGGGAACGCAGCGCACCGGTGCCCTTCACGAAGACCATCACGCACATGGCCAGCAGGGCCGCGCCGATGAGCGCCGCCACCGCGGTGGGTTTGGAGAACGGCGGGCGTTCCCCACCCTGCATGTCGAGCAGCATGATGATGAAGAGGAACAACGCGACGACCGCGCCCGCGTAGACCAGGATCATGAGCACCGCCAGGAGGAAGGAGTCGAGCAGGACGAACAGACCCGACACGCCGACGAGCGCCATGAGGAACCACAGGGCCGAGTTCACGGCGTTGTGATTATAGACCACCATGACCGCGCTGAGCACGATCAGGAAGGCAAAGAGGTGAAACAGGATGTCTGCCATGATGGGCGTTGGGCTGGAAAGTCAGTGCGCGTTGCCGGCCTCTTCGGCGGCCTTTTTCTTGTCCCACTTGAAGTGCTCGTCGGGCAGCGTGCCGCCGAGCTCGTAGAGGCGCTTCTTGTCGTTGACCATCTCGTCGCGGCTGTAACCGGTGACTGAATACTCGGTCTGCAGCCAGATTGCCTCCTCGGGGCAGACTTCCTGACAGAGGCCGCAGTAAATGCAGCGCAGCATGTCGATCTTGAACTCTTCGGGCGCCTTCTCGACGTGCGCGGTCTCGGCGTCGGCGGGGATCTCACCCGGGGTGATGCGGATGGCCTTCGGCGGGCAGACGAATTCGCACAGCTGGCAGGACACGCACTTCTCGCGACCGTTCGGGTCCATCACGAGGGTCGGCATGCCGCGGTAACCTTCCGGGATGGCGGGACGCTGCTCGGGATATTCGAGGGTCTCCTTGGGACGGACGAGGTGTTTGAACGTGGTCTTCATCCCGCTGAGAATTTGCGGGACATAGGTGCGCTCGGCGAAGGTGAGCGGCTTGCGTTCGACGGTTTTGAAAGACATGGCGCGAGAGGGACGAGGCGGCGTTAGCTGCGTTCGATGATCGCGATGGCGATCGCGTAGAAGATGAGGTTGCCGATGGAGAGCGGGAGCAGCTTCTGCCAGCCGAGCTTCATGACCTGGTCGTAGCGGAAGCGCGGCAGGGTCCAGCGCACCCACATGAAGACGAAGATCGAGAAGATCAGTTTGCCAAGGAAGATGCCGATGGCGATGAGGCCGCTGACGATCGGATTAAGGAAGATTGGGGCGATGCCGCCGAGGAAGCCGAGCAGGTCGGCCAGCGAAACCCATGGCAACGGATTCCAACCGCCGCAGAAGAGGATCATGAAGACGCCGGAGCCGACGAACATGTGGGCGTATTCGGCCACGAAGAAGAGGCCCCACTTGAGCTCGCCGTATTCGGTGTGGAAACCACCCACGAGGTCAGCTTCGGATTCCGGCATGTCAAAGGGCTGGCGGTTGGTCTCGGCGTAGAGCGCGACGAGGAAGATGAAGGCGCTCAGCGGCATCAGGAAGATGTTCCACATGCCGCCGAGGAAGCCCGGGCCGCTCTGCGACTCGACGACCGCGAAGAGGCTCAACGTGCCCTCGCCGCCGGGGGCGTTGACCCACAGGAAAACCGGCAGCACCGAAAGGGTCATCGAAAGCTCGTAGGAAATGAGCTGAGCCGAGGCCCTAACGCCGCCGAGGAAGGGATACTTCGAGTTGGAGGCCCAGCCGGCGAGAATCAGCGCATACACACCGAGCGAACCGACGGCGAAGACCGCGAGGATGCCGACATCGACGTTGGCGAGGATGAGCGGCTTGAGCGTCTCGGTCGCGGCGTCCCAGTAGGCGCCGAAGGGCACGAACACCACGGTGCAAAGCGCCGGCACCACGGCCACGAGCGGCGCGAGGTAATAGTAGAACTTGTTCACGTGCCCGGGCACGACGTCCTCTTTGAAGAACATCTTGCCGCCGTCGGCGGTGAAGTGGAACACGCCGAGGCGCTGCAGGAACTTGATGCCAGGGATCCAGGCGAGCCACGGCACGATGGCACGGTTCGGACCAGGACGCCCCTGGATCCAGGCCGAGACCTTGCGCTCGGCCATGGAGCAGGCGCCGGCCAAGGGGAACAGCACCGCGATCACCGCCAAACCTTGCAGGGCGGTGCGGACCAGAACGGGAAGACTGAAGTAGAAGTCGATCATGGCTCGGACGATCAGGCGCTGGCTTCGGCCGCAGCGGGCTTGTAGTGGAGGGTCTCGCCCTCGGGGAAATCGATCTTGGCCCAGGCGGAGCTGTCGAGCAGCAGGCCGGTGGCGGGGAGATTGGCGTAAGACACGTTGGCCAGCTGACTGATCTCGGCGTTGAGGCTCTTCCAGATGGACTTCAGGTCACCGTCGGTGGCCTCGCCACCGATGGCGGCGATGAGTTCATCGAGGACCACGAGGTCGTCGGTCGCACCGGCCGGGCCGGGAATGGCCTTGGCAAACTTCTGCAAACGGAACTGCTGGTTGATGAAGGTGCCATTCTTCTCGAACACCGTGAGCGTCGGGATGACGACCTGGGCGGCGGCAGTGGTGTCGCTGCCATGCGTGCCGATGAAGACCACCGCGACCTTGGCCAGCTGCTCGGCGCTGAGGCCGGCGGCGGCGAGGTCTTCGCCCACGCTGATGATCGTCTTCACGCGGCCCGCGTCAATTTCGGCGCCGAGAGCGGCGAGGTCGTTGGTCGGCAGCTTGTCGATCAGACCGGTAACGAGTGCGCCGCGGGTGTTCGGGTTGCGGTCGGCGGAAATGAGCAAACCGTCGCCCTCCCCCACTCGGCCGATCAGGAAAGTTTCGGCTTCGGCGACGGCGGCGAGTTTTTTGGTGAGGAACTGTTCCTCGACCGAGCTGCGGCCGGAACCGACCACGGCGACGTTGCCGCCCTTGGCGAGTTCGGCGGCGGCGGCGATGGCGCCGGCGAGGGTAGCGTTCGCCCCGTTGGCGGTCGCAGCGGTGAGGCGGTTGACGGCCTGAACCTCCTTGTAAAGGACGCGGCCGGAGTCGGCCATCCAGGTGTCGTTGACCTCGTCGTTGCGCCGCGGGGTGATGCGATAGATCACGCCCTCGCGCGACCAGACCACCGTATTCGCGCCGACACTACTCTCGGTGCAGATGCTGTTGGTCTGCTTGAGGAACCAGACGCGCATCTTGAAGCGGAAGTCGGTCGAGGTGAGCGCGCCGACCGGGCAGATGTCGACGGTGTTGAGCGAGTAGTTGTTGGCCAGCTCCTTGCCCGGGTAGCAGGTGAGCGTGGAGTAGGAACCACGGTCGATGAAGCCGAGCACATCGTCGTTGGCGATCTCCTTGGAAAAACGGATGCAACGCGAGCAAAGCACGCAGCGCTCGTCATCGAGCATGACCCGCGGACCGAGCTGGGTGCGCTTGGGTTTGACGTTCTTTTGCTCGATGAAGCGGGAGTAACCGCGGCCGTAACCGGTGGCCTGCTCCTGCAGCTTGCACTCGCCGGCCTGGTCACAGATCGGGCAGTCGAGCGGGTGATTGATGAGGAGGAACTCCATCACGCCCTCGCGACACTCCTTGATGAGCGGCGACTGGGTCTTGATGTGCATGCCCGGCGCGACGTTGGTGGCGCAACCGATCTGCGGACGCGGGATCCAACCGATCTTCTGCTTGCCGGTCTCCGGGTCCATGATCGGTTCACGGGTGGCGCGGTCGGTCATGGGCATGCCCATTTCGATGAGGCACATGCGGCAGTTGCCGGCGACGGACAGCTTCGGGTGGTAGCAATAGTGCGGCACGTCGGTGCCGACCAGACGAGCGGCCTCGATGACGTTCGTCCCCTTGGGCACGGACACCTCTTTGCCGTCGATGATGACGGTCACGAGATCGGGTTGGGCGGGCTGAATCATTGCGGAAAGTCGAAAGTGGCTCAGATGAGTTCGAGGGCGTCGGCGGACTTGGACTTCTTGGCCTCCGGATAGGCTTTGAATTCGTCACCGAACTTGAGAACGAAGCTTTGGGTCGGCCAGGAGCAGGCTTCGCCGAAGGCGCAGATGGTGCGGCCGGCGATCTGGTCGGCGACGCTCTTGATGAGTTCGCCGTCCTCGCTGCGGGCTTCGCCGTGGACCATGCGGGACGAGATCTTCTTCATCCACAGCGAGCCTTCGCGGCAGGGTGTGCACTGGCCGCAGCTCTCGTGGGAGTAGAACGCGTTGATGTTGGCGAGGGCTTCGACCATGTTGACCGAGTCGTCCATCACGATGACGCCGCCGGAGCCGCCCATCGTGCCGCAGGCTGCGAGGGTGTCGAAGTCCATCGGGATGTCCTCGACTGCGAGTTCCTTGGTGGAACCGTCCTTGTTCTTGATGGTGAAGGTTTCGCCGAAGCGCAGGATCTTGGCCGAGGAGCCGCCGGGGATGACGGCCTTGAAAGTGTGGCCCTCACGCGGACCGCCGCAGACGTCGTTGAGCAACTGGCCCATGGTCACGGCACCGCAGGGGAACTCGTAATAACCGGGCTTCTTGACGTGGCCGGAAACGCAAAAGATGCGGGTGCCGGTGTTGTTGGGCGTGCCAATCTTCAGGTATTCGTCGGCGCCCATCTCCATGATGTGCTTCACGTGGCAAAGGGTCTCCACGTTGTTCACAATCGTCGGGCATTGGTAGAGACCGAGCACGGCCGGGAAGTAAGGCGGCTTGATGCGCGGGTTGGCGCGCTTGCCTTCGAGCGATTCGATGAGGCCGGTCTCTTCACCGCAGATGTAGGCACCGGCGCCGCGGTGCACGAAGATGTCGCAGGAGTAATCGGTGCCGCAGATGTTCTTACCGACGAAGCCGGCGTCGCGGGCTTCCTGAATGGCCTTCTCGAGGATGCGGGCGCCTTCCGGGAATTCACCGCGGATGTAGATGTAGGCCTGCTTCACATCGTTGGCCCAGCACGAGATCATCGTGCCTTCGATGAGCTGGTGCGGGTCCTGGTGGATGATGTAGCGGTCCTTGAAGGTGCCGGGCTCGGACTCGTCGGCATTGACCACGAGGTAGATCGGCTTGCCGCTCTTGCGGTCGACGAAGGACCACTTGAGGCCACAGGAGAAACCCGCGCCGCCGCGACCGCGCAGGCCGGACTTCTTGACCTCCTCGCGGATGTCCTCGGGCTTCAGGGTGACGGCCTTCTTGAGCATCTCGTAACCGCCGTGCTTCTGATAGCAGGCGATGTCGTTCGAGTAGCCCTCCTCGTCGATGTGCTTGAAAATGATGCGGGTTTCGGCGGGTGCGCTCATGGTGCTTATCCTCGTTGGGCGGCCTCGGCCTTGATCTGGTCGGCGATCTGTTTGGCCTTCGCCTCGTCGACGTTTTCGTGAAGGTCGTCGTCGATCATGACGACGGGCGCCGTGCCGCAGCTGGCGAGACATTCGACGAACTCGACCGTCACTTCGCCGTCGGGCGAAACCTCGCCGAGATGCGTGTTGAACTCCTTCTCGAAAGTCGCGCAGGTCTTGTAGCCGCCCATGAGCGCGCAGGACAGGGTGCGGCAGACCTTGATGTGGCGCCGGCCAATGGGCTTGCGGCGGAACATCGGGTAGAAGGTCACGACCTCGTAGACATTGATCGGCTGCAGCTCGAGTTTTTGGGCGATCCACTCGATGGCCTCGTCGGAGATGTAACCAACGTCCTCCTGGATGAGGTGCAGCAACGGCAGGGTGCCGGAACGCTTCTCCGGGTAGTGCGTAATGACCTCGTCGATACGGGTCAGGGTTTCGGGCTTCAAATTCATCGAATCAGGAAAGGCTGGCAGCTTTTAGCGGTCACATTCGCCCATGACGAAGTCGAGGGAGCCGAGAATGGAGACGACGTCGGAGACGAGCTCGTTTTGGCACACCTTGGGCAGGATGGAGAGGTTGCAGAAGGAGGGTCCGCGGATCTTCAGGCGCCACGGCACCCCGCCGCCCTTGCTCACGATGAAGAAGCCAAGCGTGCCCTTGGGATTCTCAGCCTCGAAATAGACCTCACCGGCCGGCATCTGCGGGCCTTCGGTGACGATCATGAAGTTGTTGATGAGCTCTTCCATCGAGGTGAGCACCTTGTCCTTCTTCGGCGCGAAGATGCGCACGGCGTCCTTGGCGAAGTGATCGCCGGCCGGGAACTTCGCGATGGCCTGCTTGATGATGCTGACCGATTGGCGCATCTCCTCCCCGCGGCAGAGGTAGCGGTCGTAGCAGTCGCCCTTGGAGCCGACCGGCACCTCGAAGTCGTATTGCTCGTAGCCCCAGTAAGGCCGGTCCTTGCGCAGGTCGCTCTTCACGCCGGAACCGCGGAGGTTCGGGCCGGAGAGACCGTAGGCGATGGCGTCGGCGTGAGTGATCACGCCGACGTCGACCGTGCGGTCCATGAAGATCTTGTTGCGGGTGAGAAGCTTAAGAATCTCCTCGAGGATCGGCAGGAACTGATCGCAGAAGCCCGAAACCTTGTCCAACCAACCATCCGGCACGTCGCGGGACACGCCGCCGATGCGGCTGTAGCTGGTGGTGAAGCGGGCGCCGGTGAGCTCTTCGAAAAGGGTGTAGAGCTTCTCGCGTTCGGTGAAACTGTAGAGGAACACCGTCCAGGCGCCGACGTCGATGCCGTAGGCGCCGAGCCCCATCAGGTGGGACGAAATTCGCGCCATTTCGGAGGTGATGACGCGGATGGCCTTCACGCGATCCGGCACCTCGAGACCAGCGAGCTGCTCGACGGCGTAGGCGTAGGCGTGGTTGTTCGCCAGCGGGGCAAGGTAGTCCAACCGGTCCGTGTAGGGCACGAACTGGTTGTAGGTCATGTTCTCGGCGATCTTCTCGTCGCCGCGGTGAAGGTAACCGACGATCGGATCACACTCGGTGACCGTCTCGCCATCGAGCTCGAGTTGCAGACGCAGCACGCCGTGGGTGGACGGGTGCGACGGTCCCATCGCGAGGGACATCTTCTCGGTCTCAAACTCCTGGCTGGCGGCTGCGGCGGCTGTCTTGGCGCCGGCGTCGGGAACGGTAAATTCGGTGGCCATCGATAAAGGGGATTCGCGGGTTATTCCGGCTTCGGCTTGGACTCGTTCCAGCTCTCGTCCTTGGCGCGAGGCTCGGCGTCGGTCATGTTCATCTCGCCCTTGTTGGAGGCAACGAAGGGACCGCCCATCATCGGCGCGGCGATCGCCTTGGCTTGGGTTTCCTCCGCGACTTCGACGTCGGGTAGCTCGGTCTCGATACCGGCGAGCGGGAACTCCTTGCGCAGCGGATGGTGCGGATACTCCTCCCACATCAGGATGCGGCGCAGGTCCGGGTGGCCCTCGAACTTGATGCCGAGCAGGTCCCAACACTCGCGCTCATGCCAATTGGCGGCGGGCCAGAGATCGGCGACGGACGGCGCCGCCGGGTTTTCGTCGTCGGCATTGTCGGCCGCGACCCGGATGTAGTCGTGTCCGGTGGTGGAGAACAGGTGCCAGACCGTCGTGAACCGCGGGGACACGCCCTCGGCCCAGTCGATGCCGGTCACGTCGACCAGAAAGTCGTAGCCCTTCTCGTCGCGCAGCCACTGCAGCAAGGCCTTCGCCTCGGGCATGGGCACGTTGACCGCCGGATGATCAGCGGAAGGACGGGAGGAAACAGACGGAAATTTGGCCTGAAGGGCGGCGGTGACGTCAGCAGCGGCGGGCGCGGTCATGATGAAGGCTGGAAAAATGAGGAGCGACGGCGGCTCAGGCGGTGAGGTTCTTAAACGACGGCGTCTTGCGCACCTTGCCCTGGAGTTTGACCAAGGCATCGAGCAAGGCTTCCGGCCGGGGCGGGCAACCACTCACGTAGACGTCCACCGGCACGATGCGATCAACGCCCTGCAACGTGGCATAACTGCGATACATGCCACCGGAGGAAGCGCAGGCCCCCATGGCGATGACCCACTTCGGGTCCGCCATCTGGTCGTAGATGCGGCGGACATGCGGAGCCATCTTGTAGGTGACCGTGCCCGCCACGATCATGCAGTCGGCCTGACGCGGCGAAAACCGCATCACCTCGGCGCCAAAACGCGCAATATCGAAGCGCGACGACGCCACCCCCATGAGCTCAATGGCACAGCAGGCGAGGCCCATGGGCATGGGCCACATGGAGTTGGTGCGGATCCAATTGACGACAGCATCGAGGCGGGAGACGACGATGTCTCCTTCGATCTTGCTGTCATATGCGACGTCGGTGTTGGGCGATACCATGGCTCGTTTGGGCTGCTCGTGAGCAAAAAATGGGCCTCAGCATCAGAATCCCCCCCAAACCGCGCAAGACGCTTTTGGAGAAAGTCCGATGAGACCGTTAGAGCCCGTTAATCGGGGTTATTACCAGCCGTCCTACTTGACTGCAGAGCAGCTTAACATTCGTGCCTTTGGATTGCGGCAGCGTCTTCGGACGCTAACGGTTTCAAGTTTCCGCCCCCCTGTCGGACCCTCCCCTGCCATGGCGACTCCCTTCCGCGCACACCCCAAATCGCTCCTTACGACCGCCATCTTGGCGACCCTGCTCGCGGGTGCCTGCAGCAAACCCCCGCCCCAACGCACCGGCAACGCGACCACCCGTCCCCCCGGCGCCAACGCTCCCATCGAGGCGATCGGCACCTACATCCCCCGCGAAATCGGCACGCCGCGCGAACTCCCCCCGTGGATCGCCCATCTCAAGGTCACCGACCTCGACCGGGACGGCCTCGACGACATCATCTTCTGCGAGGCTCAGGACAATGAGGTGATCTGGATTCGCCAAACCGCGCCCGGCCAATTCGCCCCCGAAGCCACCCTCGCCTCCGACCTGAGCGGCCCCGTCCACGTGGAGCCCGCCGACATGGATGGTGACGGCGACACCGACCTACTGGTCTCCAGCATGGGCGTGGTCTTCCCCAACAACGACCGCATCGGCACCGCCTTCATTCTCGAAAACGACGGCGACCTCAACTTCACCGCCCACAAGATCCTGGAGAACACCGACCGCATCACCGACATGCGCGCCGCCGACCTCAACGGCGACGGCCTGCTCGATCTCGCCCTCGCCCAGTTTGGCTATGACCAGGGCGTCGTGAGTTGGCTCGAACGCAAGGGCGCCGCTTTTGTGCCCGAAAACTTCGAGCGCCACATCCTGCTGCCGCTCTCCGGCTCCGAGTTCGTGGTCATCGACGACTTCAACGGCGACCGCACCCTCGATATCGCCGCCCTCGTTTCCCAACAGTGGGAGGAGGTCTACATCTTCGCCAACGACGGCAAGGGCAACTTCAAGACCCAACGCATCTGGGGCTCGACCAACGAAGACTACGGCAGCTCCGGCCTGAGTTCGGCCGACGTAAATGGCGACGGCCGCCCCGACCTCATCTACACCAATGGCGATGGCTTTGGCCCCGCCGCCACTCCGGGACCGCGCCCCTGGCACGGGGTGCAGTGGTTTGAAAACACCGGCGGAGGCAACTTCCGCTACCACCGCATCGGCAACTTGCCCGGCGCCTATGCCCCCGTCGGTGTCGACCTCGACCAGGACGGCGACATGGATATCGTCGCCACCGCCGCCTACTCCGACTGGAACAACCAGAACCGCAACGTGATCTCGCTCATGTGGTTCAAGAACGACGGCAAACAACACTTCACGCCGCACGTGCTCACCCGCACGCCCAAGGACCTCATCACCCTCGGCGCCGGCACCCTCTCCTCCGACGGCCGTCCAGCCCTCGTCACCGGCGGGTTCTACATCTACCCGCCCTTTGACAACATGAGCCGCATCATGCTCTGGACCCGCCCCGAAACCGCCCAGCCATGAAAAGCCGCGCTTCGCTTTTCGGCCTGATTGGCCTCTTGGCTTTGGGCGCCGTCACCGGCTTCTGGTTCGTGCGCCAAGGGCAGCAACTGGAGGTCGCCGTCGCCCCGTGGATTCCCGCCACCCCCGACACCACCGGATTCCCCCCTGCGCTCGACGATGCCCTCGCCGCCGCCAACGCCGACGCCCAGGCCGGCCGCCGCAGCCTCGACGGACTCAAACACCTCAGCGCCCTCTACCACGCCAACGGCTTTTTCGACCAAGCCATCTTCATCTATCAGGGTCTCGCCCAGCTCGAGCCGACCGAGGCCCGCTGGCCCCACCTGCACGCCACCATCCTTGCCGGCTTCGGCCTTTCCGACGAAGCCCTCGCGCTCTGGGACACCGTCACCGCGCTCACACCGGACTATTTGCCCGCCCGCCTGCGGATCGGCGACATCGCCCTCAAATCCAACGACCTTGCCCGCGCGACCACCGCCTACGAGGCCGCCCAAGGCATCGACGCCAGCAACGCCTACGCCCTGCTCGGCCTCGCCCGCATCGACCTCGAAAAAGGCAACGAAGCCGCCGCCCTGCGCAAACTCGAGACCGTCGTGCGCCGCTCCAACTACACCCTCGGCTACGACCTCATTGTCACCCTCTACGAAAACGCCGGCGAGACCTCCAAGGCCGACGCCATCCGCGGCCAGGCCGAAGCCTCCGGCGCCTTCCGCGATCCGCCCGACCCCTGGCTCGATGCGCTGCTCGCCGACTGCTACGACCCCTTCCGCATCGCCCTCGAAGCCGGCACCAAGGCGCGCATGGGTGAACCCGAGGTCGCCATCGACCTCCTGCAACGCGCGCTCCAACTCGACCCGAACGACGTCTCCGCCCACTTCCAACTCGGCAACCTTTACAAGGACCAACTCAAACTCGACGCCGCCATCGCCGAGTTTCGCCGCTGCACCCAACTCGATCCCGGCTTCGCCGACGGCTGGGGCAATCTGAGCGGCACCCTCGCCCAATCCGGCAACATCACCGAAGCCGACCGTATCCTCAACGCCGGCCTCGAAGCCGTGCCCGACTCCCCCGGCCTCCACCTCATGCGCGCCCGCCGCCTGCGCGCCGGCGGCGAAAACGGCGCCGCCATCGCCGACTACCGCGCCTCGATTCGCTACCGCCCCAATGAACCCGAGGCCTACATCGAGTTGGCGATCATCCTCATCGGCCAAGGCCGCACGCCGGAAGCGGTGCAACAATTCGAATCGGCGCTCGTCTACGACCCCGCCAACCCCACGGCCCTCACCGCCCTCGCCTTCCAAGCCATCGAAGCCGGCCAACGCGATCGCGCCGACCAATGGCTCGAAAAAGTCGATGCCCAACCGCGCATCGACCGCAATCAGACCAACCAACTCCGCGAAGCTTACCGCAAAGCCTTCGGCGAGCTGCCTCGACTCTGAGCCGGCGCAGCGCGGCCGCGCCCGTCTCGCCGCCGGTTGGAAAATCACATCCGCCCTTTCCCTTCCCGCGGATCCGCATTCAACTTCCGTCTCCATGTCCGCAGACGCTCCCATCCCTGTCACCGTCCTCACCGGCTTTCTCGGCGCCGGCAAAACCACGCTGCTCAATCGCATCCTCACCGAGCAGCACGGCAAAAAACTGGCCGTGATTGAAAACGAATTTGGCGAGGTCAGCGTCGACAACCAACTCGTCATCCAAAGCGACGAGGAGCTGTTCGAGATGAACAACGGCTGCATCTGCTGCAGCGTGCGCGGCGACCTCATCCGCGTTCTCGGTCGCCTGATGAAGCGCAAGAACAAGCTCGACGGCATCCTCATCGAAACCACGGGCCTCGCCGACCCCGGCCCCGTTGCGCAGACCTTTTTCACCGACGACGAGATGCGGGCCAACTTCCGCATCGACGGCATCGTCACCGTCGTCGACGCCAAGCACGTCGTGCAGCACTTCGACGACGCGCCCGAGGTGAAGAAGCAGATCGCCTTCGCCGATGTCCTTCTGCTCAACAAATCCGACCTCGTGCCCGCCACCGAACTCGATGCCCTCGAGTCCCGCATCCGCGGCATGAACGCCGCCGCCCGCATCGTGCGCGCGACCAACTGCGACGTGCCGCTCGACACCGTGCTCGACCTGCAGGCCTTCAACCTCTCCCGCGCCACCGAGCTCGACCCCAAATTCCTCGAGCCTTCCTACCCCTTCGAATGGGCCGGCGCCTACCCGCTGCCCGCCGGTCAACACACCCTCGAGATCGGCCACTGCGACCACGATCACGATCACGCCGGTTGCGACCACGATCACGAGCACGGCGAAGGCTGCGGCCACCACCATCACCACCACGCCGAGAACGAACTCGACGTGCTCATCCTACCGGTAGCCGGGGTCGATGACCCCGGTGTCCTCGCCGCCGCCCGCGATGCCGCGGTCATCGCGTTCTCTGATTGGGAAAACCGCGTGGCCGAAGGCGACACCATCACGCCGGGCACCACCTTGCAGCGCCTGCTCCTCAACGAAGGCAACGGACGCTACACCATCGACGTTCCCGCCGCCGGCACCTTCCTTGTTTTTGAGGGCTGCGGTGAGCATCCCCTGCACATCTACCCCGCCGGCGCCGACGACAACGTGCGCCCCATCTGGCAACAGGACTTCGAACACAACCACAGCCACGACGAAGAAGTCTCCTCCGTCGGCATCGTGCTCGACGGCGACTGCGACCCGCAGCGCCTCAACGACTGGATCGGCAAACTGCTTCAGACCAAGGGCAACGACATCTACCGCGCCAAGGGCGTCCTGTCCGTGAAGGGCACCCCCAAGCGCCTCGTCTTCCAAGGCGTGCACATGCTCTTCGACGCCAAATTTGAAGGCGAATGGGGCAACACCCCGCGCAAGAACACCCTTGTCTTCATCGGCAAGGACCTCGATCGCCAGCAACTCACCGAAGGCTTCAAAGCCTGTCTCGACTGAGGCCGACTGAGGCTCCGCCTAGCGCAGCACACCGCGCTGTGTTTGGCGGCGCGCGTAGATCACTTCGCCGACCGCGATCACCATCACCACCACCGTGATGATCAGCGGTGTCGTCCCGCCCATCATCTCCAAACCATCCGTCAGCACAAACGTGTAGACGTTGCTGAGCACCAGGCAGACCAATGCCGCGCCGAACAGCACCGCCGCGAAACGACTCCGCAGCAGCAAAAGCAAGGAGCCCGCCGCGGCCCCGATCGTCGCCCCACCCCAGGTCACCACAAACCACATCGGGAAACCGTAAAAGTAGGCCAACTGCTCCTCGGTGAACTGTGACATGTAGGCCTCGTTCTTCGTCTGCGTCATCGCGAAGTCCAGAACCCCCAGCCCGTTCCACAGCAGCGTCAGGACGCCGACCACCCACAGGTGCCACGGCGTTTTCACGGGGGTAGCGTCACTCATGGCGCGCAGCACAGTCTTTCGGCCAGCTCAGGTCAACGGTCGGGAACCCCGCGAAGCAAGGTTGCCGCCAACCTCAGCAGCGGGTTGTTTCACGCGTATCCCCGTCGCCCACCATGCCCGTCAAAGCCCCCTCCACCCCACCTCCGTCGCTCGTGGCCGTCCTGGCGCAACTCGAAGCTCTCGGCTCCGCGCAGACCAAAAAGACCCTGCTCCGCCACGGTGCTGTCGAGCCCTTCTTCGGAGTGAAGATCGGCGACCTCAAGCCGCTCGCGAAACAACTCAAGGGCCAGCAAGACCTCGCCCTGGAACTCTATGCCACGGGCAACAGCGACGCCCAATATCTCGCCGGTCTGATCGCCGACGGCGCCACCCTGACCAAGACGCAGCTCAACGCGTGGGCCAAGACCGCCGCCTGGGGGCTCATCTCCGGCAATACCGTCGCCTGGGTCGCCACCGAACATCCCGACGGACTCGCCTGCGCGCTCAAATGGATCGACGCCAAAGCCGTCCAGACCGCCCGCGCCGGCTGGGCCACGATGGCCGGATTCGCCATGACCAAGCCCGACGCTGATCTGCCCATAGCCACCTTCCACGCTTTGCTCGACCGCGTCGCCCGCGACATCCACACCGCCGATGGTGACGTCGCCTACATGATGAACAACTTCCTCATCTGCGTCGGCACCTACGTCGTCCCCCTCGCCGATGCCGCGCTCGCTACCGCCCAAAAGATCGGCGTCGTCACGATCGATATGGGCGATACCGCCTGCAAGGTTCCCGACGCCGAATCCACCATCATCAAATCCCGCCGCGGCGCCCCCGTCGCCGCCAAACGCAAAACCCTCCGCTGCTAAGCGTCCTTGGCCCGCTCCTCCAACTCCTCGATCGAGCGGGGCCAGTCGGATTTGAGCAGGCGGGACAGCGAACGGTCGGCCAGCAGTTTGCCCCCGGTCTGGCACCGCGGGCAGTAGTTCACCTCGTTCTCCGCGTAGCGGATGCGCTGCACCGCGGTCCCGCAATCCGGGCAGGGTTGACCGTATTTGCCGTGCACCGCCATCTCGGGCCGAAAGGCCGTGACCCGCGCCGGAAACGCCTCCCGCGCCTCGGCGCGCAAGCGCTGTATCCACTCGTTCAACACGCGCTGCGTCGCGCCGTGCAGGCGCCCGACTTCCTCGTCGCTCAACTTGGCGGTGAGCTTCACCGGCGACAGCCGCGCCGCGTGCAGGATCTCGTCGGAGTAGGCGTTGCCGATGCCGTCAAACAGCCGCGGGTCCGTGAGCGCGCGTTTGAGCGTATGGTTCTCGCTGCGCAGGCTCGCCGCAAACGCCTCGACCGTCGCCGCCAGCACATCGAGTCCACCGCGTTCGTGCCAAGCGAGCTCGCCTTCGTTCGCCAACACATGCAGCGCCGCCCGTCGCTTCTTGCCCGCTTCGGTGAGCGACAGCGTGCCGCCCTCGAACTCGAAGTGCGCCAGCACGTTCTTCGCCTTCGGTTTGACCGCCCCGTCGACCCACTGCAGCCGCCCCGCGACCATGAGGTGCATGATCAACCAAACTCCGTGCTCAAACCCGACTGCGATCCGCTTCCCCACCCGCCGCAGCGCCGTCACCCGCTGATTGTGCAACGACTCCAAAGGCGGACGGAAGGTTCGTAAGACGAACATGTCGAGCAGCCGCACCCGGCGCAGCTCGCGCCCAAGGACCCGCGATTCCAGCGCCTCCAGGTAGACCGTCACGTCGGGCAGTTCCGGCATGGTTCGAAGTTCAAACGTCTCGTCGCCCCGGCTCAAACCAAAGTCCGCCGCGTCTAAGAATTCCCGCGGCCACGCGTTGAAAAGAACACCATGCCGCTGCGACCAACCTTCTTTTGTCCGAAGACCTGGGAATCCATGACCGGCGACGAATCCTGCCGCTTCTGCTCCGTCTGCCAAAAGGAGGTGCACAACCTTGCCGCGCTCGATCCCACCGCGCGTCAGACCCTGCTGAGCTCCCCCGCCGCCAAACTCTGCGGGCGCTACCGCGCCGCGATCCGTCGCCCCTCCCCGGGCCGCGAGATGGCTTACTGGCGCCACCTTGCGCGCTACGGCGCGGGCGTCGCTGCGGCCGGGGCCGCGACCTTCGTGTTCTGGGAGTCAAGTGCGCACGGCGTCGGTCCGGTGGACTACATCGTCGGCCAGAGCACGGGAGCGCCGGATATGCCTCGTCGTTACTATCGGGAGGACACGACAGTCCTGCTCGGCGACATATGCGAACTACCCGCGCGACCGGGACTGATCGAGCCGATCTCGACAGAAGAGGGCCTTACGCCAACCGCGACGCCGCTGTTGGCACAGCAGCCACCCCGATTCCACCTTACGGTCGAACAAGTGCGGGCCCTACTCCCGCAACTCGCCACGTCGGTGCCGCTCGACCTCACGGACCGCGCAGCACCGGCTGGCCCGTCGGCTGGCCCGGCGGTGCGTTGATCGGCTCCTGGGTGACGAGGATCTCGGCTGGTGGCTGGTGCTCGTTGGGCAATCGGTAGGTCAGGCTACCCGAGCCACCGTGATAGGAGGTGGGCACTTCACCCACCCGCGTGAAAGCCGCGTCATCCGCCGGGCGCACCCACAGCTGCAGGGTTTGACCGGCCGGCGGCGTGGGCAGGTTGTAGAGATTCAGGAATCCGCGGTGCTGGCTTTCGTCGTAGACCGACCAGGCATAGGGGTCGCGCGGCGTGGCGTCGGCGTCGTTTGCGCCGGCGTCGTCGTCCGCTCCACCGGTCGGATCTCCGGCCGCCGGCGGCTGGTTGGCGGCATCCACGTCGTCGCCGGTGCCGTCCGGCACGTCGTTGCCCGCAGCCGTGGCCTCCGGTTCGAGGGCGATGATGCCGGGCTCGGTGAGCAGATTGAGCGCAAAGTCGAGCAGACCCTTTCGTTCCCCCGCCGCGTAGCTCTCCGGATCGACCAGCTCCATCGCCGCCAGGCGATTGACGCCACGTTCCGTGAGAGCGTAAGCGGCGAGCTGCCGCAGAACCTCCGTGTGCTCCGCCCCCAAACGCGCGTTGTCGGCGGCCAGTTGTTCATACGCCAAACGGATCTCGCGCAGGCGTCGCAGCTCCTCGGGGCCGATCATGATGGGCGTGTCGCCTCCGGCCGGCATCGATTCCGCACTCGCCACCGCACGGGCGGTTGCGCCCTCACCGGACGCGCTGCCCGCTGTGCCCTGATGCTCCGCAACGTCGGACGTCGCGGGCGCGTGGGATGATTCGGTCGTCGCCGGTTCGCGGCCAACCGATGTCGGACGAGCGAACTGCCACAAGTTGAGCGCGAGCAGCAGCCCGGCCGCCAAGGGCCAGGCCCAGCGACGCCAGATCGGCGGCGCGACCGCCCGCCGCGGCTCGCGCTCAACCACCGCCAGCACCTGATCGAGCACCCGTCGCTGATCGGTCGCGGTCATCGACTCAGGCGGCGCGGCACCGGTGGCGAAGGCGGCGAGCGCGTTCTGCGTTTCGCGCAGGGCGCGTTGCAGGTTCGGATCCAGTGCGAGTCGTTCCTCAAACGCCGCCCGGGACTCGGCGTCCAAATCATCCATCAGGTAGCGCAACGCATCGAAGTCGGAGGGATTATTCATGGCTGGCGACGAGTTGACGCAACTTGGCGAGGCCGCGGCGCAGGTGGTTTTTAACGGTGCCCAACGGCATCCGCAGCGCGGACGAAATCTGGGGATGGGTGTAACCGGAGAAGAACGCCAGCTCCAGCGCGCGACGTTGGGCCGGCGTGAGGTTTTGGAGTTGGCGTCCGACGTGGTCGGCGGCGTCGAGAGTTTCGACAGCCGCAGGCGCCGCCGAGGATTCGGCGCGCTCCGACCACTCACGTTCGAGCGCCGCCTGCAGGCGCTGTTGGCGGGCGCCGCGTCGCACTCGATCGAGCGCGACGTGACGCGCGATGAAGACGAGCCACGACACCACTTCACCGCGCGCCGCATCGAAGGTGTGCGCCTGTCGCCAGACTTTGACGAAGGTGTCCTGCACCGCCTCCCGCGCGTCCTCGGGATCCTCCAGGATTCGCCGCACGATACCGTGCGCGACCGGCGCGAGATCTTGGTAAAGCAGGTGCATGGCTTCACGCTCGCCAGCGGCGAGGCGGGCGATCCAACGGCGGTGCGCCGCCAGCGCGTCGGCGTCAAACAGGGGCACTCGAAATGGAAACGGGGGCGAACAAGAGGTTCCCGCGACGCCGGGCGAAATCGCCGGCGTCGCGGCCGGCGGTTCAGAAATCCAAACGCAGTCCGAGCGTCAGCGCATGCGCTTCCCGATCCCAACTGGTGGCCAAGTCAAGGTAGTCGTAGCGCGCCGTCAGTTGCAGGCGGTCGGACAAGTCATAGGCCGCCGCGACACTGCCGCCCAGACGCAGTTCATCGGAGGAGCGCGAAATGAACGGAATGATCTGCACCACCGGGCTGTCCGAGCTCGTCCGCAACGAGGCATCGCTGAAGACCCAGTGCAGCTGCGGCGCGACACTCAGCGTGAGCCGCGGCGTGGCCGCCCAACTGAGTTCCGGCGCAAAACTCACCACCTGCACTTCGTCGCTGTAGGCCATGGTGATGCTGCCGGCTTCAACATCGGTGGAGGTGATCACGACATCCGCCACCGAGGTCGCGGTCGTGCGGCCGAAGTGCTGGTAAGCCACCCGCAGACGGAAGTGGTCGGTGAAACGGTAACCACCGGCAACCAAGGCGACCGCCGTGTGGTCGTCGTCGGAGAAGGTCGGATCGGTCAGCGCAGTCGGCACGACATTGGCGTCGGCCGCCGGATCGGGCGGCAGCAGACTGGTGAGCGAGTAGTCGCCACCGGAGAAGGTCGCGACACCGGCGCCAGCTTCGACAAAGAACCCCTCGGCGTGAGCCAGAGAAACGGCCACCGTCGCTGCGACGACGGGGAGTAAACGAGACATGGATTTCATGGTGCAGATATTGATTTAGGTGAATGCGAACCCCGCCGCGGTCGCCGGCTAACCGGACAGCGTGCTCAAGTTTGGATACGCTGGCGGTCATCACCTTGGATTCACCCCGGCATCCTTTTCTTTCACCGCAAACGTCGGCGTCTCCGCCCTTGCACGCCGCCGTCCCCCCCGCTCACGTAGCCACATGCAGTTGACCAAGCACTGGGCCACCACGCTCGCAGATTACGTGATCGACCTCGGTTGGTCGGCCGACGGCGCCACCTTGGCCGCCGCCTCGACCGACGGCCCGATCACGCTTTTTGCCGCGACTGATGGCACGGTGCGGCACGCGCTCGATGGCCACGAGGACGGGACCGATGTCATCGCCTGGCACCCGAGCCAGGCCTTGCTCGCCACCGGTGGCCAGGACGGCGCGGTCAAACTCTGGGACGGCGCCACGGGGCAACAAACCGCCTCGGTCGACCTCGAGGCCGGTTGGGTCGAGCACCTGGTTTGGTCGCCGACCACCAAGGACCGCGCGCCCATCATTGCAGCCGCCGCCGGACGCCACCTCGTGCTGCTCGGCGCCGACGGCGCGGTGCGCCATCGTTTTGATGCCGCCCCCAAGACCATCAGCGCGCTGGCCTGGCAACCGGCTGGTGGCTGCGTGGCCGCCGCCTATTTCGGCGGCGTCGTATTGTGGGATGCCGATGACTTCGTCGCGCAAAAGGAGTTTCCCTACGCCAACGGCATCCATGCCCTCGCGTGGTCGACCGACAACCGCTGGCTCGTTTCCGGCAACCAGGATCCGTCCGTTCACCTCTGGCTGCCAGAGCAGGACCAGGAGTTCCACATGAGCGGTTACGAATCGAAGGTGAAGGACATCGCCTTCGACCACTCCGGCCGTTGGCTCGCCACCGGCGGCGGTGCCGAGGGTTGCATTTGGGACTGCGAAGGCGCGGGGCCCGAAGGCCGCGAACCCGCCATGCTGCCCCACGACGCCCGCATGTGCGCGGTCGCGTTTCAGAACCAGCACGGGCTCCTCGCCACCGCCGCACAGGACGGCTCCGTGCGACTGTGGAGCCCCGATCGTCGCCAACCCCTGCGCGCCAACGTGAAGTTGCCCACGCCCGCCACTCGCCTCGCTTGGTCGCCCGACGACCGCTACCTCGCCATCGGCAGCGAGCAGGGCATCGTCTACGTGCTCAAGGTGGAGAGCTGAGCCGAAGCCCTCTTTCTCTTGCTTCTTTATCTTTCTCTTTCTCCCCACGGAGCGAAACACGACCGCCACTCGGCCGACGGGGATAAAGAGAAAGACGAAAGAAGAAAGAATCGACCCAACACCATGCACAACCTCATCCCTGCCGACGACGCCCGCAGCGGTATCGACCCCGCCCATACCCGCGCGATCAAAGGCTGGGTCACGGAGCTGTTGGAGCTGGGTGAGGACGACGTGGTGAGCGTGATGGAATCGTCCTGTGTCGACCCCGGCTGCCCCCTCGTCGAAACCCACATCGTCGTCTTCGGTGCCGACGGCTCAACGCGGCGGTGGAAACTCACCCGGCAACGCTACGCCGTCGCGAAGTTCATCGTGCAACAGGCGCTGACGGCGCCGCCGGCTTGACCGCCCTGATACTCTTCCCCGTGGCAACTCGCCGGGAGTTTTTGCATAAGACCTTGTGGTCCGCCCTCGCCATGTGGGCGGCGCCCACCGCCTTGTGGGCGGCCAACGGCCGCGTGCACATCGTCAAGAAAGGCGACACCCTCATCGAAATCGCCCGCGACTACGGCACCACGGTGCGCGCGATCAAGGACGCCAACAAGCTGCGCTCCGAGCTCATCAAGGTGGGGCAAAAACTGTCCATCCCCGGTGGCAACGGCATCGCCACCGTCACCACCTACATCGTCGCCAAGGGCGATACCCTCGGCAGCATCGCCCGCGATCACCGCACCGACGTGCGCACGCTCAAGCGCATCAATCACCTCTCCTCCGATCTCATTCGCGTCGGACAGAAACTTTCCCTGCCTTTCATCGACTATACCCCCAGCGCGCTCATCGCGCCGGTCGTCGCGGCCACTCGCAAGATCCGCGTCGATCGCTCGCGCTGGAAATACATCGTTTGCCACCACAGTGCCATCGAGGCGGGCAACGCCGAGGTCTACGGCAAGGCCCACCTGCGGCGCGGCATGGAGCACGGTCTCGCCTATCACTTCGTCATCGGCAACGGCCGTGATTCCGGCGACGGCGAGATCGAGATCGGACCGCGTTGGACCAAGCAGCTCCGCGGCGGTCATGTGCGCAAAACCGCGGTCAACGACAGCGGTATCGGCATTTGCCTTGTCGGCAACCTGCAGAACCACCGCCCGACCACCCGTCAGCGACAGGCGATGAACGATCTGCTCGGTTTCCTCAACGACGGCCATGTGCGTTCCAACGTCGAGGTCACGGTGCACAAGTGGGTTGATAAGAACCACACGCTCTGCCCTGGGAAACACTTCCCCTACGACGATCTGAAACGCTTCGGCTGAGCCGCCCGCTCTCGCCGGCAGGGGCGAACGCGACACCGCGTGCCCGGAATCTGGATACTCACGCGTGCCGCTGGTGGGGCCGTCTTTTCGGGAACTCGACCATTCCCGGCGAGTCCCAACGGATCTATGCCCCTCCCACGCCCCACCCCGCTCATTGGCGCGCTTCTTTTGGTAGCCCACAGCTTCATCGCCAACGCCGCCGCTGCCGCGCAGCCGACCGCGTATGTGATGGTCGATCCCACGACCCTTTTTCAACGCGATGTCGTGCAGATCACTGGCATCAACGATCAGGGGCACCTGATCGGCAACCACTACCTCACCGCCAGCACCACGCTACCGGTGCTCTGGATTCAGGGGCGAACCTACGAACTCACTCTCCTGCCCAATTTCAGCCGCGGCAACGCGGTCGATATCAACAACGACGGCACCATCATCGGCAACAGCGTTGGTTCCTCGGGCGGCGGGACGGGTATGATCTGGAACGCGGGGCAGCCCACCGCATTGCAGGACCTGATTGGGATCAATGCGGCCCCGAGCGCCCTCAACGACAACGGTGACATCGTGGGTCGGGTATTCGGGCCCGACAACCGGAGCTGGGGCTTCACTTACCTCGACGGCGAGCTGCAGCAGATCAACACCACTCTCGAAAGCACCTCGCTGAACGACGTCAACGCCGCCGGGATCAGCGTCGGCGCATTCCAGCAGAATAGTTCCTCGTCTGGCCGGGCCCTGCGGCGTGAAGCCGGCAGCTCCATCAACATCGGTTTCAATCAGGGCACGATCAGCAGCGCCACCGCCATCAACGATGCCGGGCAGATCACTGGCTGGGGCTACGCCGACACCTTTACCGGCCGCCACGCCTTCCGGCATCGGCTCGTGAACGGCGTCGGTCAGATCGACGACCTCACCCCGCCCTCCGCGACCGAGAGCGCCGGCCAAGCGATCGCCGAGGATGGAACCGTCTTCGGTTGGGCAACGTTCCCCGGCGAATCCGCCGACGTCGCCATGCTCCTCGCCGGTGCCGACAGCGTTCGCCTCGCCGACCTCACCATCGGCGACGACCAGGTCACGCTCGCCCGCGTCAACCGATTGAACCGCCGCGGTTGGCTCGCGGTGGAAGACGTTTGGACCGGTGACCCGCGCACGCCAGTGTCACCCAACTACCTGCTCATTCCCCGCACCGAGGCCACGAGCACCTTTGCCAACCTCTCGGTGCGCGCCAACCTCGACGGCTCCGCGCCGCTCATCGTCGGCACCGCCACCGCCGGCGGCGCCCAGGAGGTGCTCGTGCGCGGCGTCGGCCCGGGTCTCTCCCCCTACCTCAGCGCGGGCACCCCGCTCGCCGGCGACCCGGCCCTACAGGTCTTCGATGCCAGCCAAACCGAGCTCGCCACGAACGATGATTGGGACGCGGCCGCCACCGGCGACGCCATTGCCACCGCCCAGGCTTTCCCGCTGCCCCTCGGCAGCACCGATGCCGCGCTGGCCACGACGATCGACGGCCCGACCTCCGCCCATCTCACCAACACCGGCGCCGAAGGCATCGGGCTGATCGAGCTGTTCAGTCTCGCAACAGCCGACCCCGCCAAACGTCTGGTCAACCTCTCCGCGCGCTATCAGGTGGGCACCGGCGAGAACACCTTCATCGCTGGCTTCACCATCACCGGCGACGGCCCCAAGACCGTGCTGATCCGCGGCGTCGGACCCAGCCTCAGCGATCACGGCATCACAGATCCCGTCGCCGACCCCGAGATCGTGCTCTTCAACGGCACCGGCGAGATCGTCGCTCGCAACGACGACTGGAGCGGCAACCTCGTGAGTGTGTTCGACGCGGTTGGGGCCTTCGCCCTGCAAACCGACAGCAAGGACGCCGCCATGGTGCTGCCACTCTGGCCCGGCCTCTACACCGTGCACCTGCGCTCCGTCGACGACGGGGCCGGCCAGGGTCTCATCGAGATCTACGACCTCGACCTCTGAAGCGGTCGCAACCCACCAAAACGACACGACCTTCTGGAGGCAGTCGCCCCGTCCTTCCCATCAAGCGAGTAGCCACCTTCCTCGACCTCCGATACCCCCCGCCACCTCAACACACTTGTCACGTAGCTCGTGACAAACTCCCCATGTGAACTGTCACGTCATACGTGACAGCTGGCTCCAGGTTACTTGTGTGTCGGGCCTTACGCCGGACATCGTGCGCTGCGGTAAAACTGAAGGAAGCGGCGGGTTCTGCCTGCCGCCGCAGGTGGAATTGACCCAATCCCTAGAGCGCGGCGATCCAATAGCTCCCGTAAAACCTAAGCCTGCAGGCACGCCTCGAGCGCCGCCCGCATTGCGGACTCGTCCAGACCGACGCCAATGAAGACCAGCTCCTGCCGCCGGTCACCGTGCGGCTCCACCCACGCGGCCTGCACGCCCGGGGGCAACTGTTCACGCGTGGCGCGTCCCGCCTCAATCATCGCCGCCCACCAGGGATTGAGGGTATCCCACCGGCTGATACCGCCGGCGAGGGACAGGAAATGCATCTCGTCCGGCGCCTCCGCCAGCCACAGGAAACCTTTCGCCCGCACCAGTCCCGGCACGCCGGCGTCCACCCACGCGCGCAAGGCCTCGCGGCGAAAGGCGCATCGCGCCTGATACACAAAGCTCGTCAGCCCAAAACGCGTCTCATGCCGCGCGGGCATCGGTTTCGCCACCAAGCCGCCCGCCGGCCGCTCCGCGATCGCGTTGAGCGACTTGATCCAGGCCGCGCCTCCGAGGGTCTCGCTCGCGTCAAAACGGGATCGGTCCACCAAGGACTCGCTGGTGATCTGCCCCTGTTCGGTTTCCACCACCTCCGCCCGCGCGTTGAGCCCGGCCACGGCCTCTCGCACCGCCGCCAGATCATCGGTTTCGGCCCGGTCACACTGGTTGAGGACGATGAGATCGGCGCACTCCACCTGCTCCAACATCAACTCCACGAGCGGACGGGGCGCGCCGGCGACGACCGGCGGATTGTTTTGCGCCGAGGTGCCTGCTCGCATGTCGCGGAGTTGCTCGGCCAACACCGCGACGTCGATCACCGTCACGAGGTTCGCCAGCGTGCAAAAGTCCGCCAGCGAACGCCCAAAGGGATTTTTCTGCACAAACAGCTGCGCCACCGACCGCGGCTCGGCCACACCCGAGGACTCGACGAAGATGTGGGTGAACTCCCCCTCGGTCGCCAAGCGCGCGAGCCCCTCGCCCAGATCGTCCCGGTTCGAGCAACACACACAACCGTTCTCCAGTTTCACGACCTCAGCTCCTCCGCCCAAGGTCTCAACCACGGCGCCATCGATGTTGAGTGCCGCCACATCGTTGACGACCGCGGCCCAGCGTCGTCCCTCCGCCTGCGCCAACACGTGTCGCAACAAGGTCGTCTTGCCGGCCCCCAAAAAGCCGCTCAACACGGTCACACCGGGTCGGCGCGTCTTTGCTTCGAGGGAGTCAATCACGTGTCCGAACAGAGCCAGCGGTTCCGATCGTGGCGATCTCAACTTTGAATAGGCCTAAATTCACCTATTCCGGCAGTCTGGAATCTATCTTAATCATTCCCAGATATTTCCGAGATCAATGCACCTGCCCATAAAATGAGAATGAGAACCATTCTCTAAAAAAGCATTGACCGAGTCTGAGAATGAGACCGTATCGCAACACGTTCTTTGTGCGACGGGGTCTCACCAACAAGGTATGCGGTGAGCCCCACCACCACCAAGAAACCGGCCGACCTGGAGACGGGTTGAGCTGGTCACGGTCCATCGGCCGCCGGGTTTGGTCGCCCGGCGGCCATCCGCCCTTTTCCGCCCTCTCCTTTCCTTCCACCGCCTTTCCCTATGCAGTCCACCCTCGCTCCCTCCGCTTCCTTCGCTCGCCAGCTGCCTCGCCGCGCGGCGCCCTTCGCGGCCGCACTCGCGGCCACCGGCGCCAGCGCCGCGGCTCAAACCGCCATCGCCACGACGTCCGGCGAGGCCACCAACGACGAGGTCGTTCAGCTCGAGGCCCAGACCGTCGAGGGCTCCCGCGAGCGGCAGCTTTCCTCCCCGCGCTTCAACGCCCCCCTGCTGGACACACCCCAAACCATCACGGTCATCCCCCAACGCATCATGGAGGAGCAGGCCGCGACGTCCCTGCGCGATATCCTGCGCAACTCCCCTGGCATCACCTTCCAGGCCGGCGAGGGCGGCACGCCGGCCGGTGACCAAATGACCATTCGCGGCTTCTCCGCCCGCACCGATATGTTTGTCGACGGGGTGCGTGACCTCGGCGGCTACGCCCGCGACGCCTTCAACCTCGAACAGGTCGAGGTCGCGAAAGGTCCCTCCTCCTCCACCGCCGGCCGTGGATCCACCGGCGGCTCCATCAACCTCGTCACCAAGTCGCCTATGCAGGGCCAGCACCGCACCGGCTCCGTCGTCGTCGGCACCGACAACTTCACCCGTGCTACCCTCGACCTCAACCAGCCGCTCAGCGCCGACGGCGACAAGGCCATCCGTCTCAACCTCATGGCCGCCGACGCCGATGTGCCCGGCCGCGATGTCGTGAACAACTCCAGCTGGGGCGTCGCGCCGTCCTTCGCCCTCGGTCTCACCGGCCCCACCCAACTCACCGTCGCCTACCAGCACCTCGAGCAGGACAACGTGCCCGACTACGGCATGCCCCGCGCCACTTTCGACGCCGATCCCGCCGTGCCCTTCTCCAACTGGTATGGCCTAAAACAACGCGATTACGAACGCATCGATCAGGATCTCGCCACCGTCACCGTTTCGCACCAGGGCAACGGTTTCACCCTGCGCAACCTCACCCGTTTCGGCCGCACCTACCGCGACTCCGTCATCACCGCGCCACGCTTCGTATCCGGCAGCGACACCGTCATCCGCCGCTCCGACTGGAAGTCGCGCGACCAGACCGACGAGGTCTTCTCCAACCAGACCCACTTCACCACCGAACTGAACAACGGCGGCGAGGTGAACCACGCCCTCAGCGCCGGCGTCGAATTCACCCGCGAGACCGAGAAGAACTACACCCGCGTCGAGGATCCCAACACCGTCCTGCCCGACACCGACGTGGTTTCACCGAATCCCAACGATCCCTACAACGGCAACATCACCCGCAACGGCGCCTACAACCGCGGCCAGGGCGACACCTTCTCGCTCTACGCTTTCGACAACCTCTTCGCCGGCCGGCAGTGGCAGGTCTTCGCCGGCGCCCGCTACGATCACTTCGAAGCCGCCTACGACGTCGTCGACGAGACCGGCGCCAAGACCAGCTACGCCCGCACCGACGCCGAAGTCAGCGGTCGTCTGGGTGTCACCTACAAGCCCATCGAGAACGCCTCGATCTACGCCGGCTACGCCAACTCCTTCAACCCTTCGGCCGAAGGCCTCAGCCTTACTTCGCGCCGCACCGACCTTTCGCAGGTCGATCCCGAGCAAACCGACTCCTACGAGCTCGGCGCCAAGTGGAACACCCTCGGCGGTCACCTCTCGCTCGGCGCCGCGCTCTTCCGCACCGAAAAGACCAACGCCCGCACGCCCGGCATCGATCCCAACGACCCGCCCGTCGTGCTGGAAGGTCGCGAACGCGTCGACGGCATCGAGCTCTCCGCCGCCGGTCGCATCAACCGCCAGTGGGATGTCTTCGCCGGCCTCTCCCTCATGCAAAGCGAGGTCATCGCGTCCAACGACGCCGACCTCGAGGGCCTGGAACTCGGCCTTACGCCCACCACTTCCTTCAACCTCTGGAGCACCTATCGCCTGCCCGGCGGCGTCACCCTCGGCGGCGGCGCTCAATACATGGACAGTGTGCCGCGTAACACTTCGGTGAATACACAGGAAATTCCCGCCTACTGGCTCTTCAACGCCATGGCCTCCTACCAGGTGAACGACGCCCTCACCCTCCGCCTCAACGCCACCAATCTCACCGACGAGCGCTATATCGACCGCATCGGCGGCGGCCACCACATCCCCGGCCAAGCCCGCCAGTTCCTGCTCAGCGCCTATTACTCGTTCTGAGCCCTGTCCATTCTTCCTCGTTTCAGTGCGTAGCCGGTAGGCGAAGCCATCCGTGTCCATCCGTGGTTAAAAAAATACCTGCCTCTCAGCCATGATTCTCGCCATTCCCGACATCCTCCCGCCCGCCGTCCTCGCCGACTGCCGCGCCAAGCTCGAAGCCGCCGACTGGGTCGACGGCAAGGTCTCCGCCGGCCATCAGGGTGCCCGCGTCAAAAACAACGAGCAGCTGCCCGCCGAGCATCCGGTCGCCGTCGAGGTGGGCAACGTGCTCCTGTCGGCCCTCGGTCAAAACCCGCTCTTCATGTCGGCCGCGCTCCCGCTGCATATTCTGCCGCCCATGTTCAACCGCTACGCCGGCGGCCAGACCTTTGGCACGCATGTCGACGGCTCCATCCGCACCATCCCCGGCACCGGCCAGCGCATCCGCACCGACCTCTCCTGCACCTTCTTCTTCGCCGGCCCGGACGAATACGACGGCGGCGAACTTATCATCGAGGACACCTACGGCTCGAAGTCGGTGAAACTGCCGGCCGGCCACCTGATCCTCTACCCGTCGACCAGCCTGCACCAGGTCACGCCCGTCACCCGCGGCACGCGCCTCTGCTCCTTCTTCTGGCTGCAGTCGATGATCCGCGCCGACCAGGACCGCTCGATGCTCTTCGACCTCGACATCGCGATCCAACGCTTCGGCACCGAAATGGCGACGCACCCGTCGGTCGTCCAACTCACCGGCGTCTACCACAACCTCCTCCGCCGCTGGGCGGAGATGTGAGGCGCGGCAACGCCCCCACCTTCCCGATGCCCGCTTCCCGCAACACGCCACCGCCCCCCACCACCGCCGCCGACTGGCTGCAACGCGGCCATCACTGCGCCGCATCGGGCCGGATGGCGGACCTGCGCATCGCCCTCGATTGCTACGACCGGGCGCGCGAGAGCATCGACCCCGACCTCAGCAACCCCGTCGCCCTCCAGACCCTCGCTCTCGCCTGGCTCAACCGCGGCAACATCCTTCAACAGATGGGCCCGCTGCACTACCCCGGCGCTCACGATGCCTACGACGCCGCCAGTGCCGCGCTCTCCAGCCTCGAGCTCACGCCCGAACGCCGCCTCAACCACGGCGCCCTGTGGACCAACCGCGGTCAACTGCTCATCCGCGAACACCAAACTCTCGCGGCCCGCCACGCCTTCAATCGGGCGCTTGCCCTGCTCGAGCCTGCGCTCGACGACGCGAGGCACGGTGCCATCGCCCGACGCAACGCCGCCGGTGCCGCGATCGACTTGGTGCAAACCTACCTGAATCAAGCCGACGAGCACCACGACTTGTCCTCTACGATCGAGCCGCTGCTCGCCAACGCCGTCGCTTGGTTGGTCCCCATCCAGGCGACCGACGCCATCGCGGCCACGCTCGCGCTGGAGGCGGCCCGGATCGATCTTCTGCTCCGCGAGCCCCGCCTCGACGCCGACACCTTTGGCGAATTCACCGATCAGCTCGAAGCCGCGTTGGCCCTCGCGACCGCCTGGCTCCATCGCGGCCACCCTACCGCCCGCCTGCTCGCCGCGTCACTCTTTCAACTCGGCGCCGAAGCCTACGGCCGGCACCAGCCGCACTTCCTCCTCGAGTTTCTGCGCGACGCGCTCGATCCCGCCAGCGGTCCGGCGCCCTTCGCCGCCGAAACCGACTTTCATTTCATCGCCGACCGGGCCCTCGCCCGTGTCCGCGCCGACCTTGCCCGGCCCCGCGCGCTCAACGTCGATGAGGCCTCCGCCCATCATTTGCTCGCCCTCCAACACGAGTTGCAGGTAACCCCCGCTTGGCTGCGCCCGTCTCCCACCTCCGACTCCCGCTCCATCGCCTGACCGCATCGCCGCCGTGCCCCGTTTCCGTTCCATCCTCTTCTGGATTCACCTCGCCGCCGGCCTCGTCTGCGGCGTGATCATCTTCATCATGTCGTTCACCGGCATCGCGCTCGCCTTCGAGAGCGAACTCGTCGCCTGGTCCCAACGCGACGCGCGAACGCTGACTCGATCCGAGATGGTGCAACGTCCCGCCGACGAGCTGCTCCAGGCGTTTGCAGAAAAAAACCCGGACCTGCAGCCCACCGCGCTGACCCTTTCGTCCAACCCCTTCGACGCCCCGGTCATTCACCTCGGCCGCCGCGAGACCCATCCCTTCAATCCCGCCGACGGCAGCATCCGCGAACCGGCCTCGCACGCCATGGAAAATTTCATGCGCACGATGGTGTCGTGGCACCGTTGGCTCGCCCGCGAGGGCGACAGCCGCGCGACCGGCAAGGCCATCACCGGCGTGAGCAACACCGCCTTTCTCGTGCTCGCGATCACCGGCCTCTACCTGTGGTTTCCGCGCAAGTGGGCCGCGCGTGCCTTTCGCCCGGCGCTATGGTTCAACGGCTCCGCCGGCAAGGCCCGCGACTGGAACTGGCACAACGTATTCGGATTTTGGATGCTCATTCCCATCGCGGTCATGAGCGCCACCGGCACGGTCATCTCCTACCGCTGGGCCGGCGACCTCGTCTACCGCATCGCCGGCGAAGAGCCCCCCGTCCGCCGCGGCCCGCCCGGCCCGCCGACGTCCCCGTCGGCTGCGCCGACAGTTGTAGCCGGGGTCGGTGACCCCGGTCCGACCGCGTCGCCCACCACCGAATCCATCCCCCTCGATACCTTCTTTACCCTGGCCGCCGCCGACCAACCCGATTGGAGCACGCTCAGCCTGCGCCTCCCGGTGGTAGGCACCACCACCGAAGTCACGGTCAAAACGCCCCACGACTGGCCCCGCACCGCTTCAACCACCCTGACCATCGACGCCGCCGCCGGACTCGGCACCGCGGCAATCATCGACCGCCAGACCTTCGCCGACCAAAGCCCCGGCCGCCAAGCCCGCATCTGGATGCGTTTCCTCCACACCGGCCAGGCCCTTGGCTGGTGGGGCCAGTTGCTCGGTGCCATCGGCTGCCTCGCTGGCTGCTTCCTCGTCTACACCGGCTTCGCCCTCAGCTACCGCCGGTTCTTCGGCCGGCCGGCCAAAGTCGCGACCACGCCTACCCACTGATCGTTCTTCAACCGGGCTCGCCGCACCCCCGTCGCTACGAGCCCTTTTTTACCAACCTTATGAGACTGAGTCCCATTTCTAATTTCCAATCCACGATGAACCACTCCGCTGCTTCTCCGTCCCAACTCCTCCGCTTCGGCGCGACGCTCCTGGCCCTCGCCTTCACCGCTCACGCGCAGATCGCACCCGACGCCGACACGATCTCGCTCGGCGAACTCACCGTTACGGCCAAGCGCGAGTTTCGCACCTCCCAGGGCGCGACCAACCTGCCGCTCACCATCAAGGAAACGCCGCAGACGATCAGCACGATCGACCAGCAGGCCATGCGCGACTTCGCCACCTCCGGCACCAACGACGCGCTGCGCCTCGGCACCGGCCTCACGGTCGACGAATGGGAAACCAGCCGCACGTCCTACAGCTCCCGCGGCTTCGACATCATGCTCACCCAAATCGACGGCCTCGGCATGACCAACGACTGGGGCCTCGTTGTCGGCCAACAGGACACCTACCTCTTCGATCGCATCGAACTCATCCGCGGCGCCAACGGCCTGCTCACCGGCGTCGGCAACGCCTCCGGCACCATCAACTACGTGCGCAAGCGCCCCATCAACCACGACGGCGGCGAGTTCAGCGTGCGCGCCGGCTCCCACGACCTCGCGCGCGTTGCCCTGGATTACAACAAGGTCCTCACCGACTCCGGTTCCTGGGCCGCCCGCTTCGTCGTCGCCCACGAGGACAGCGACTCCTACCTGCGCGGACTCCACGATCGCCGCACCTCCGCCTACGGCGTCGTCGAGGGCCAAGTCGGCACCGCCGGCGTGCTCACCGCCGGCTTCGCCTACACCGAATATCTGCAGCAGTCGCCCATGTGGGGTTCGCTCACCCTGATGCTGGCCGACGGCTCTCAGACCGAGTTCGATGCCTCCGCCTCCACTTCGCAGGACTGGACCTATTGGGAACTCAGCTCCGCCAACGCCTTCGTCGAGTATGCCCACACCTTCTCCGACGACTGGGCCGCTTCGCTCACCTACAACCACCGCACCGGCAACAGTGCCACCAAGCTCTTCTACGCCTACTCGCTCACCGGCACCCTCAACGCCGACCGCACCGGCCTGCTCGGCTGGCCCTACCGCAGCCAGGGCGACTCCCGCGCCGACATTGTCGACGCCAATGTCTCCGGCCGCTTCCAGGCCTTCAACCGTAGCCACGAGGTCATTGCCGGACTCAGCCTGTCACGACAGGACAACTACACCGATGCCTACAACATCGTCAGCTCGCCCAGCGCCGTGCTCCCGGCCTTCCCGTATGCCGGCGATATCTACGCCGAGCCGGTTTGGGGTGACACCTACGTTGGCAGCGACGGCGACCAGTCGCTCGTGCGTTTCTACGCCGCCACCCGCCTCGCGCTCACCGATCACGTGAAGGCCATCGGCGGCCTCAACGCCATCCAGCTCAAGCGCGACGGCACCTCCATCTATGGCGGCGGCGTCAACCTCGACAACGAGACCACCGAAAAGGTCAGCCCCTACGCCGGCCTCACCGTTGACCTCACCGACAACCTCCTCGCCTACGCCTCCTACTCCGACATCTTTCAGGCCCAGGACCAGCGCGACATCAACGGCGCCTTCCTCGCGCCGATGAAGGGCGTGAACTTCGAGATCGGCCTCAAGGCCGAGTGGCTCAACCGCCGCCTCCTCACCACCGCCGCCTACTTCGACGCCCAGCAAAAGGGCCTCGCCACCGAAGCCGGGTTCGATCCGGTCGCCCAACGCTCCTACTACGAGCCCCGTGACGTCACCTCGCGCGGCTTCGAACTCGAAGCCACCGGCCGCCTCGGCGAATCCACCCACCTCACCGCCGGCTTCACCCACATGGACCTCACCGGTCCGGACGGGAACGACATCTACGAGTGGGTCCCGCGCACCATCGTGAGCCTGCGCGCCGACACCCGCCTGCCCGCCCTGCCCCAGCTCCGTTTCGGCGCCGGCCTACGCTGGCAGTCCGACATCGAGAAAAACGGTGGCGCCCGTCAGGACGCCTACCTCCTCGTCAACGCCTTCGCCGCCTACGAGCTGAACCAGTCCGCCACCATCCGCCTCAACGTCGACAACCTCACCGACGAAAAAGTCCTGCGCACCGTGCAATACGGCGCCATCTACAACGCCCCCCGCCAGTTCTCGATCGCCTTCGACTACAAACTCTGAGGCCCACTGCTCCGCAACCAAACCTCCCGTTACACCGGATTGTTCTAAACCACGAATGGACACGAATGGGCTTCACTACCGTTTCGCCTCCAACCCGGTTGTTTAGCTGCGGTGCGTAGGCGGTAGCCGAAGCCTTTCGTGTCCATTCGTGGTTAAAAGAAACTTCAGCTCCATGCGTAAGCGTCTCTGGCAACTGCACTCCTGGCTCGGCCTCTTTGCCGGGCTGGGCCTCGTCCTCATCGGCCTCACCGGCAGCGTGCTCGTGTTCCATCACGAGATCACGCGCGCGCAGCAGCCCGAGGTCGTGTTGCGGGAGTCGCCGACCGACGCCCCGCGCCGGCCCTTGTCGGAACTCATCGCTGGCGTCGAAGCGTCCGCGCCCGATTTCTGGGTGCGCGGCTGGTTGCTCTACCACGGTGACGAACGCCGCGACGTGGCCTACGTCACACCGCACGCCGACGCCAACGACTGGCACATCGTCACGGTCGATCCCGCCACCGGTGCGATCGGCACCCCGGCGCCCGTTGCCACCCACGACACCATCTACGGTTGGTTCGTCGACCTGCACTACACCTTCTTCGCCGACCACGTGGGCCTCGTCATCACCGCGTTGCTGGCGATCGTGTTCATCTTCCTCAGCCTCTCCGGCCTCTACCTGCACCGCGCGTTCTTCAAGACCGTCTTCCGACTGCGCTGGGGCCAAAGTTGGCGCCTGTTTTCGTCCGATCTGCACAAGGCCGTCGGCATCGCCTCGCTGCCCTTCAACGTGCTGCTCGGTTTCACCGGCGCCTACTGGAACATCGCTCACGTCATCGAGGAGATGAGCCATGAGCACGAGGAGGAGGAAGTCTGGACGCCCTACGAAGGCCGCCTCGATCGCGTCGATGAACTCCCCGCCCTGGCCGAAGCCAAGTGGCCCGGTTACGCCTTCAACTACGTCTACCTGCCGACCGCCGAGGACAAACAGTTCTACGTTTTTGGTCAGACCGAACCCGGCGCGGCCTTCCGCAGCCGCTACGGCAGCAGCCTCTGGCTCGACGCCGCGTCATTGGAAATCAACACCGAGAAGGACCTGCGCACGGCCGGCTTCTGGGCGCGGGTGGTCGACAGCTTCGAGCCGCTGCACTTCGGCGACTTCGGCGGAATCGTTTCGAAGATTTTCTGGTGCCTCGCCGGCCTTGCCCCCGGCGCCCTCACCCTCAGTGGCGCCATGATCTGGTTCCACCGCCGCCGGAAACCGGCGCGGTCCGCCTAGGATCTTTGTTTTTACAGAAGGAAACGCAGGGGACCAAGGTAGCCGGAAAATGAATACGGCCGATGCCGTTCGGATTAGAATCCGGACGACATCGGCCGCAAAACCGGCGCTTGGACCCGCGGGATTTTACCGGGTGAAACCAAGATCCCGACGCGTCGTGGGAGGCATACCTTTCTCCTGCTTCGTGCGCTTCGTTACCGTCTGTAAGAAATCCAAATCCGGAGAGCGCGGTTCGCCGCTCAGGAAGCCGCGTCGAGCTTGAGCTCGATCGGCATCACGGCGCGGACCTTGACGGCCTTGCCATCACGCACAGCCGGTTCGAAACGCCATTGCTCAACGGCCTTGACGATGCGGCGGTTGAGCGCGCGATCGACCGAGGACAGCACCCGCACATCGCTCGCCTGACCGTTCTCATCGATGGTCACCCGCACGCGGATGTTTTGACCCGCGTCATGGATCGAAAGCTCCGGCGCGACGATCTCGGTCGGCTGCGGCGCGGTGAGTGCCTTGGGCGCCACATCCTGATACGGAAACGCCAGTGCGGAGGATGCCAGCAGCGCGGAAGTGAGCAGAGCGGAAGAGAGGAGTTTGAAGGATTGGTTCATGGTAAGAAACCGCAGGGCGGTAGTTTGGAATTTGGGTTTAGTTTGGGAGAGAGACGCGAAGCTCGCGTTTTCTATCCCCCTATTCGCACCGCCCGTGCCAAAGGTTTCTTAATTTTACTATTCCCTGTTTAATAGAATCTTACGATTATTCATCAAATCACTTCAGGTCCTCTTAGGTGCCGCTGCCGAGATTCGCGCCTCCCAAAAATGGGAACCGTATCGTCGTCTCCGACGCCCCAAAGACCGATTCGCACCATCCGAGCACGAGCTCGCAACAACGGGAACAATCAGCGCCTGCCCGGATTGTCGCTCATCGGAGCAGCGATCGGCGGCCAACGATCGTGTCTGGCCAGCGCGTCGCTGACCAACTGCGCCACTTCCGCACCGAGCTCGTTTTCAATGATTTCGAAAAACACCATATCCAATCTGGTCACCCATTCCTGCTCGCCCGCTTGTTGCTCGCCCAGTGACCAGGTTTGAAACCAGCGTCGGCTTCCTTCGTCCCGATAGACCGTATCCATTGCTCGCAACAGCTTCAGCTCCTCCTCACTCGATAGAACCTCCCCCGCTTGGTCCAAGGTCTTCAGCAACACCCGACGGTAGTTGTAGGCCTGGGTTCGCAAACTGTAGAGCTCCATCGCAAACGCTTGGTCATGCTCGTTTGCCGCGATCGGCCTGAGAGAGGCTAACGCTGCCTCGCCCTCTTCCAATCGATCGTCTCCGTTCATCTCCGCACGGTTTGCGGAGGCCAAACTATGCAGGGCGACGAGCAGCTCCATGACTTGCTGTATTCGCCGTGGATTCTCGGGGAACCGCTTGGCCACCATCGCACCAAACAACTCCCGCACCGCCCCGACCACCTGGGCGTCGTCATAGGTCGGTTCAACCGGCATCGGTCTCACTTCAGCAGAACCAGCCGGCGCTCTAGCGGTGCTTGCTTCTTCCGCTACCGCAACCGGAGTCGGACTCGAAACCACTTCGCTTTCCGGCTCCTCCGCCCTTTCAGGTATCATGCTCGGCACAAGCAGAGCCGCTAGCAACACCACCAAACCAGCCACGCCTATCGCCGCAGCCAAGCGCTGACGACGCCGATGACGGGAGCGTTCAGGGGAAGTCACACCCCTCAGCCTAGCGGCGCTGAACCGCAGGGAAAGTCCGATGCGCTTGGACAGGCGATCAAATGAGGCAGAAACTCACCCCGCGCTGCGCGCATGGCGACAGATCCGGAAGGAAATCAACATCGCCCCGGGACGTAACGACCCACGCCGCCGCTTGCGCGCTGAGCACGTCAGGTGTCACTTTGACCAAACCCTTCGTCCATGACTCCGCTGCTCATCCGTCACACCACGCACTATCGCTATTCCAGCCCGGTTTCGCTGGGAGAACATCGGCTGCTGCTGCGGCCGCGGGTGGGGCATGACCTGCGCATCACCAGTTCCAGCCTCAACCTCACGCCGACGCCCGCGAAAGTCACCTGGACGCGCGATGTGCACAGCAACTCCGTCGCCATCGTGCGCTTCGACCCCACACCAACCCAAGAGCTGGCCATTTACAGCGAGGTCCATGTGGAACACTACGATACCAAGCCGCTCGACTTCGTGGTCGAAGACCGCGCGGTCAACTACCCGTTCGTGTTTGATCCGGCCGAACGCATTGAGCTCACGCCTTACCTCACGCCCGTCTTCAACTCCGACCAGAAAGCCGTCGGTGCTTGGGTGAAAACCTTCGCTCCGGTCGGTCAGGCGATCGAGACCTACGTGCTGCTGGACCGGATCAACCGCACCATCGCTGAGACTTTCCGCTACAATGCCCGCGAGGAGCCCGGCGTGCAACGCCCGGCCGACACCCTCAAAACCATGTCCGGTTCCTGCCGCGACTTTGCCACCCTCATGATCGAGGCCTGCCGCTTCCTCGGTCTGCCGGCCCGCTTCGTGAGCGGTTACGCCTCGACCGAGGACATTCCCGCCGCCATGGGCGCCACCCACGCGTGGACCGAGGTCTTCCTGCCCGGCGCCGGTTGGAAGGGCTTCGACAGCACCGGCGGCATCGTCACCGGGCCGAACCACATCGCGGTCGCCGTAGGCCGCGATCCGGAAAGTCTCCCCCCCGTGGCCGGTTCCTTCTCCAGCCCCAACGCCGACGTCACGTCGGAGCTCCAAGTCGATGTCAGCGTCACCCGAGAATCTTAATCCCGCCGCGCCCTGCGTGCACTGCGGCGTGCCCGTCACCCACTACGTGGGCGGCGAACCGATTTGCGACACCTGCTACCCCCTGCGGGGCTCATGTTGCCAGGAGTGGGATGAGGACGCGGGCGACGACGTGACGGCCGACTAACGACCTTACGCACCGGCCGCTGACGAATCGCGCAGGGCCTGCGCCTCGCGTTCGCGGGCGGCGAGTTGCGCACGGGTTTTGGCCAACTCGATTTCGATGCGACTCAGGTTGCGCTCGCGCTCGCGCAACGCGGCCTCCATCGCATCCATCTCCCGGATACGGTCGTCGAGATCGGTCTTGCGCAGCGCCTGCTCATTGCCGGAGCGCTGGGTCTCGGCCTGCTTTTCGGCAATAAGCGACTGCCGGTGCTTGAGCTGCCGTTCGTGCTCCAGCACCTGCTGCTCGCGAGCTTTGAGCTGGGCTTCAAAATTGCGGAGTTTCGCCACCTCGACGGCCACGATCTTGGCCTCCGCGCTGGACTCGACCCGCGGCGCCGGTGCCGATTCGAGTTCACGTTCGCGCTGCTCGATCGCCGCTTCCCGCGCGGCCACGGCCCGGGTGCGTTCGTCGAGGGCGGACTGCGCCGCCTCGTTCCGGTTGGCCTGCGTTTCCAGCGCGGCGGTGCGTTCCGCCAAAGTGCGCTCGGACGCGGCAATCTGGGCGGCACGTTGGGCCAGGGCCTCGGTCTCGGTGGAGAGGCTGGCGGCGCGCGCCTGCAACTGCGTCTCCCGTCGCTCAAACTCGGATTGCGCCGCCTGCAGCTTTTGTTGCGCCGTTTGCTGCTCGCGCTGGGCCGTCTCGATTTCCGCCCGGTTAGCGACCAGGGCTTGGGCTTCCGCGGCCTGGGCAGCTCGCGCCTGCTCGAGCTCGGACTGCTCACGCGCCAGCGCTGCGCGTTCATCGGCAAGGCGCGCAACATCGTGCTCGCTCGACTCCCGGGCTTCGCGCAGGGCGGCTTCGGCTCTGGCGACCTGCTCCTCGCGCTCGCGCAGCGTCGCCTCGTTGTTCGCCAGCTCCGTCGCTCGCGCCGCGGCCGCCTCCCGTGCCGCTGCCAGGGCTTGCCGCTCGGCAGCGGCGGATTCTTCAGCGGACGCGAGTTCCTGCTCCCGGACGTCAAGCTCGGCCTGTCGCTGCCGCAAGCCGGCAAGATCCTCGGCCTGCGAATCGGTGCGGCGCTGGAGATTGGCCTCATCCTCAGCGAGACGACGTGCGTCCGCCTCAAGCTGCTGCGCGCGTTGCTCCAGCACCCGGCGTTCCTCGGCGATCGCTTCGCGGTCGGCCGTCGACTCGGCCGTCGCTTCCTCCACGCCGCGGCGCGCGGCCGCGAGCTCTTCCCGCGACGTTGTGAGCGCGGCGGTGGCTTCATCGACCTTTGCTCGTTCTTGCTCGAGCTCGCTTTGCTGGTCCTGCAGGCGCGATTCCAACTCGGCCAGCGCAGCCGCCCGTTCCTGCAACTCGGCCTGAGTGCCGGACACATCAGCGGTGGTCGCGGCGTGAGCTTTCTCGGCCGCGGCGAGTTTTTGCTCCCGCGCTTTGAGGTTCTTGAGCGCTTCGGTGAGCTGCCCGTTCTGGTCGGTTAGCTCCGCCTGCTGCGCCGCGAGTTGTTCCTTGGCGGCCGCCAAGGTCGCCTGTTCGGCGGCAACGGTTTCAAGGTCGCCCTGATGTCGTGCGCGCGACGCGTTGAGCTCGGTCTCAGCAGCGGAGAATTCAGCCTGTCGGCGCGCCAAGGCCTCCATGCGTTCGTTCAGTGAACTTTCGGCGGCGGCAAGATCGGCGGCGCGGGCTTCGACGGCCGTCCGTTCATCGGCCAGAGCCGTGCGATCGGCAGCAAGCTCGGCAACCGCTTGCTCGTGAGCGTCGAGAGAATGGTCGAGCGTCGCGGCGCGCTGTTCGAGCGCGGAGGTCTTTGCGCCGAGAGCCTCATTTTCAGCCGCGAGCTTCTCCTGCGCCGCAACGAGGGCATTGCGCTCGGCATCCAGAGCCTCGCGCTCAGACTCAAGAGAGGCCAAGGCGGCTTCGTGACCTTGGGCCGCCGCGGCCACGTCGGCTTCGCGCTGCTTGAGTTTGGCCTTGAGTTGAGCAAGCGCCTCCCGGGCTTGGGCAAGTTCATCGCGCTCGCCCGCCAAAGCCTGCGTCGCGGCTTCTTGATCGCGCTGCGCGTCTCCAAACTTGGCGACCCGTTCGTCCAATTCCCGTTCGCGTTCCGCCAGCGCGTCGGATTGTTGGGCAAGTTGTTCGGCTTGGGCCGTGAGGCTGGACTGGCGCTTCGCCGATTCCGCCTGCGCGGATTCGAGCGCCCGCCGATCGGCGTCGAGCGCCGCACGATCGCGGTCCCGTTGTTTGTCCTGCTCGTCGAGTTCGGCGCGAAGTTGCGCGAGCGCGGCTTCGCCAGCCGTCAACTTGCTTTCGCGTTCGCCGATCTCGGCTTCGAGGTCGCTCAGGGACTGGCGATCTTGCTCAAGCTGCACCTGAGCCTGCGTGAGCGCCGCCCGATCCGCCGCGGCCTCAGTTTGCGCGGTGGTGAGCTGCTGCTGTTCCTCCGTGAGCGACTCGCGGGAGGCCGCCAAGGCCGCCTCCCGATCCCGGACTTCGTTGAGATTATCCGCCAGCGCTTTCCGTTGCGCATCGACCTCCGCCAGCGCCGCCTCGTGGTCGCGGGCCACGGCGTCCACTTCGGACTGCCGGGTGGTCAGGTCCTGCTCGCGTTTTTCGAGCACGGATGCCTGCGCCGACAGGCTCTCCTGCGCGGTGGCGACTTCCTTTTCGCGATCGGCGACCACGGTTTCGCGGGCCTCAAGTTGTTCGCTACGGGCCACGAGCGCCTCAGCTTGAGCGCGATGTTCCGCGCGATCGGCGTCAAGTTGATCGCGGTCGGTGGCGAGCTGGGTAAACCGCTCGTCGAGCTCGATTTCCCGCGTGGCGACGCGCTCTTCCGCTTCGGCAAGCGCTTTCCCTCGCCGGTCCAGCTCGGCCTCCGCCTCAGCCAGCGAGGTCTCGGCCTCGGCGTGTCGCCGTGCGGCTTTGGCGTGAATCGCCTGCTGCTCCGCCAGTTGCTTCGCCGACGCCTCATGCGTCTCGATGCGAGCGGTCAGGTCCGCCTCGCGTTGCGCCAAGTCGGACGAGCGTTCGGCCAGTTCTTGGTCCCGCTGGTCGGCCGTCGCTTCGCGTTCCGCGACTGCGGCCTCAAGCGCCTCCAGTTCGGTGTGTCGCGCGGAATGCTGCTCGACCGCCGCGGCATGATCGCGCCGCGCGGTATTGAGAGCGGCGCTTTCGGCGGCAAGTTTGGCCTGCGCTTCGGCCACGGCGGCTTCCGCCGACTGCAGCGTGCTTTCGCGTTCAGCCACGGTCTCCTCGCGGCCAGCAAGGGCGGACGTCTGCTGCTCGAGCTCGGACAGGCGTTGCACCAGCGATTCCCGTTCGGTCTCGAGTTCGTTGGCTGCCTCGGCTTGCGCCGTTGTCGCGGCGGCGAGTTTGACCTCCAGCTCGCGAAGTTCGTTGGCCTGCTCGACCAGGGCTTGCTGCCGCTGGTCCAGTTCGAGCGACTTCGCATCGAGTTCACCCTGCACGCTCGCCGCATCGCGAACTGATGCCTCAAATTTCGCTTGGCGGGCGGCCAACGCCTCCGTCCGCGCCGTGATTTCCTGATCGGCTTCATGGGCGTCGGCTTCGCGCTGCTCGAGCTCCTGCGCCAACGCCTCAAGCCCCTGTCGCTCCTCGGCCAGCTTCGCCACCGCATCGGCGTGGGCGGCCTGTTCGTCCGCCAGCTTGGCGGACGCCGTATCCACTTCTTCCTGACGACGCGCCAATTCCCCTTCCTTGGCCTCGAAGGCGTGCTGATCGTCGGCCAGCGCGGTCGTTGCCGCAACGAGTTCCTCCCGCGACTCTTCCAACAAGGCTCGCTCGGCATCGAGCTTGGCCTTCTCCTGCGCACCCGCGGCCTCAGCATCAGCCAGCAGCGCCTCACGGGTTGAAAGTTTCTCGGCAACATCGGCCGCCGCCGCCTCACGCTCCGAGAGCTCCACCCGCTGGGCCGCAAATTCACTTTGGGCGGCGGCCAGATCGGCCCGCGTTTTTTCAAGATCCGCCTGCTCACTCGCCAGCTTGGCCAAGGCCGCGTGGTGCGATGCCTCGGCCTCGGCCAACGCCGCCTCCCGAGCGGCCAGGACCTGCGCAGTCTGTTCCGCGGCGTCTTCGCGTGCTTCGAGCTCGGCGCGTTGGGTGTCGATCTCGTTTCGGGCGGCGGCCAGCTCCGTTTCGCGCTGATCGAATTGGCTCTGTCGCTCCGCCAGCTGAGCCTTGGCCTCATCGAGTTCCGACTGCTCGCTTCTGAGCTTGGCCCTGGCTTCGGCGTGCGACGCCGCGGTGGTCGCGAGAGAAGCTTCTCGGTCTTCGAACTCCGCCAAACGCGCGTCCAATTCGCCCTGCGCGGTCGCCAACGCCGATTCGCGCTCCGCGATGCTCGACTGCTGCTCCGCCAACTGAGCCTTCGCCTCTTCGAGTTCGGCCTTGGCCGCAGCGTGTTGAGCGGCTTCCGCGGCACTGGTCGTTTCGAGCTGGGCAAGCAGCGCTTCAGTCTCCGCAGTTGCCGCGGCGCGTGCTTCGAGTTCGGCGCGCTGGGCGTCGAGTTCGCTCCGCGTGGTGGTGAGTGCCGCCTCGCTTTCGGCAAGCGCGGACTGCTCCTGTTCGAGAGCTGCGCGCGCCTGATCGAGCTCGGCCAGGTCCGCGGCCAACTTCGTCGCCTGATCGGCGCCGGTCTTCTCGCGCTCAGCGAGGCGCGCTTCGGCCTCCGCAGTTGCCGCGATGCGTGCTTCGAGTTCGGTGCGCTCGGCGTCGAGTTCGTTCCGCGCGGTGGTGAGGTCCGTTTCGCGCTCGGCAAAGGCGGACTTCGCCGCTTCGAAGGCTGCGCGCGTTTGGTCGAGCTCAGCTCTTTCAGCCGCCAGCTTCGCGGTTTCCTCAGCGTGGGCCACTTCGCGCACGTTGAGATCCGCGTGCAGACTTTCCACCTCGGCCTCGACCGCCGCCACCTTGGCCTCTCGTTCGGCAAGCTCGGCTTTTTCCTGCGCCAGGGCTTCCGACGCTTCGGCCAGTTTCGCTTCGTCTTTGCTCAACTGGGCAGCGGCTTCAGCGCGAGAGACATCGGCGGCGGCCAGCGCAGTTTCGCGTTCCCGCAGTTGGTCCGCCAGTTCCGCAGCGGCGGTCGACCGGCTTTCCAATTCGGCCTGTCGGGCGGACAGATCGGCGCGAGTTCGTTCAAGCTCCGCAGTCGCCTCCGCCAGGGTCGTTTCGCGCTCGGTGAGTTTGGTTTCGCGTTCCGCCAGTTCCGTTTGGGTGCGGCCAAAATCTTCGCGCTGAGCCGCGATCGCCGCGGCATGCTCGGCGACGGCGGTTTCGTGGGCGGCTTGGGCGGCCGCGAGTTCCCGCTCCTGCGCGGCGAGCTGAGCGGTGGTTTCCGCCACCGTGCCGCGCTCCGTATCCAGATCTTGGGCACGCCGGGAGAGCTCCGCTGCGCGCTCCGCCAGGTCGCTCGTTTGTTGGTCAAATTGCTGCCGGTGCTCGTCCAACCGGGTTCTCTCGTCGGCGAGGGTCTGCCGGGCCGCGGCCAACGCGTCGCGCTCGGCCTCCAGGGCCGCTTCCTGTTCGGCCAGACGGGCAGCGAGCTGAGTGGCTTCCTTGGCCCGGTTCTCGGCGGCGAGTCGGTCGGCCTCGATTTGCGCAGCGGCTTCGGCATGCGTGGCGCGCTGGGATTCCAGTTCGGCCTGCGCGGTCTCAAGTTGAGCCGCGGCCTCGGACTGAGCCCTGCGGGCGGCGGCCAGTTCCTGCAGGGCGGTGTCGTGGGCGGCACGATCAATCGCAAGTTTCTCCGCAGCCTGCTCCAATTCGGCTACCCGGGTCTCGAGGGCGGCGCGGTCGGTTGCGAGCTGTTGTTCCCGCTCGCTGAGGTCGTCGGTCGACGCCGCAAGCTCGGCCCGTTGGTCGGCAAGAGCCTGCTGGTCGCGCTCCATCGCCGCGAGTTGCTCGGCCAAATCGGCCTGGTCGCGGCTAAACTTCTCCGCACGTTCGGTGAGCGCGCGTTCCCGCTCGGCCAGATCGGCGACCGTGTCGGCGAGAGCCTTTTCCTGGCGGGCCACTTTCTCTTCCGCCTGCGCGAGGGCTTGGGCACGAACCTCGGTTTCGGGGGTGGCCTCCGCCGGGGCGTCGACCGGCGGGTTCGCCGCCACCGGCTCAGCGGCGGTCTCGGCCGGGACCGGGATCGGCATGGGCGGGGCCGAAGGCGGGCTATCTGGCGCCACGCCCCGAAGCGACGGGTAACGGCGCTCGGGCTCGCTCAAAAAGCGGTCCGGGCTACGGGTGTAGTCGACGAGGAGCCGGATGAGTTCGGATTTGCGAACCCAGTGCGGGGGCATGCCCCCGGATTTGGGAATGAGCGCCCGGACGACGGCCGCGGCGAGACCATTGAAGGTCACCGGGGTGGTCACGACTTCGCGCAGGCTGATACGGGCGGCGCGCGACACCTCGAGCTCGTTCAGGCGCTCCGCGATGATGTTGATGGGGACGTCCGGCCGCAATTTGCGGTAGGAATCGATCTGCGCCCGAATCACGGCCGCGTCGCTCATGCGCCGGAGGTCGAAAATCGCAATATCGGCCGGCGGGTTCAGCGCTTCACCCGGTTTCGGCGCCTGAAGCAGGCGGGAATGGGCATGATGATGATCGAACGACACCACGATTTCCTGCACGAGGGCAGGTTCTAATCGTTGGAGATAGACAGATTGAGTTGGCATCGGTCGCAGGATCGCCTAGAGACTTTACCCTATATGCTTCGAAATAAAGCGAATTGCTTCGCTGATTTCGCAAAGCGCTTGCTCAAACCACACCACTCACCTCCGCTCACTAGGCCTATTTGAACCCAATGACTTCTGGTATGCTCAGCTTTCAGCCCTTTGGCCTGCGGACGCCGACCGGTCACTGCCGCTTGAACCATACGGAGGATTTCAGGGAAGGAGCAGATCGCGCGCGGGTGGACGTGGGTCCGGCGATTGAGCTCAGCCAGTTTTCCGAGGACAGCTACCGACAGGAAGCGCACGGGCGGCACTTGCTCGCCGCCACCGGACGGGATCAGCTCCACGTCACGGATCTGCGCCCTTCGCCGCCACAGGGTTTCGTGACCGCCACCGCCCGGCTGACCGGGTTTCATCAATGGCTCACCGTCACGGCCCACCGGAACGAGGTCCTGACTCTGGGCGCGGGTGCCGAGCGGGTGTCCTCTTTATGGCTCACCGCGATCGTGGCTCTGCGCGAAGAGACGATGGCCAGCGATCGGCCACAATGGCTGTGGCTGCTGGGTTTGGACGATTCCCAACGGGTGCAACTCGAACCCGACGGTCGCATTTACATTGAGGAAGTCCCGACCGGGCTGAATCGCTTGATCGACTTGGTGCAAAAGGAAATGGGGCTGCACTTCCGCAGCTCTGCCTTCGACCTGCTGTTCAACGAGGACTTCGATTGGCGGGACGCGCCGCCGAACATCCTCACGGAGTTTCTTCATCCCCTGCGGGCCAAAACCGAATCCCACGCCGCCCAACACTCCCTGGCGGTCGTGGGCTTGGGACCGCGGCTCGGCGAGCTGTGCAACATGATCGCGCACGGTGTCGGCATGGTGCCGTGGTCACCGCGGATCTCGGCCGGCGCGCGCTCCAATCCGCAGAACTTTGAAACCTGGCTGCTGCGCGAAGCGGCCGAACGCGAAGTCGAGGGCCTGCAACTCACGGCGGCCTTTGCAGGCGCCCCCCTGTTTTTACCCGCGCCGGGCGAAGCTCTGGGTGAGATCGCGCGACCCGCGCCAGAAGACAGCTCCCGTGCTGGCACCGCCAGCGAGACTGCGACCGGCCAACCGAGTGAGCAGGAGGCGGCCGACGCATCCGGGGAACGCCCGTCGCACCGTCGCCGCCGCCGCTCCAGCAAACTCTGGCGCCACCACCCGCGCACGATGGGCCGCCCCCGGGCGGACGACAGCAGCATCCGCAAAGTGATCTTCGTTTTGTTCTGGGTGCTCGCGGTGGGATTTGCGGGCCACGTGCTCGTCGAACAAGGCACCGAGCACGCCCGCGAACAGCAGGAATACGGCAGCCGCTAAGGGCCCCTTTTTCGCGCGGCCCTCCCGCGTCATCGCCGTCCGTTGGCGCAAAAACCGGAAATGCATTCTGGCCCCCCGCCGTCTCGGCACTCACGTTGGGGGCCTCATGTTCGAAATCTCCGGCACCATTAAGAAAATCTTTGAAGAACAGACCTTCGGCAGCGGCTTCAACAAACGGGAGTTCGTGATCACCGTGCCCGACGGTCGCTTTCCGCAGGACATCAAGTTCGAGACCGTCAAGGACAAGACCACCCTGCTGAGCCCCCTCAAGGAGGGTGACAAGATCAAGGTCTTCTTCGACATTCGCGGACGGGAGTGGAAAGAGAACTACTACGTGAACCTCAACGCTTGGAAAATCGAGGCCCAGGCCGACGGCGCCGGTGCCCCGCCTGAAGACGGGCCGCCCCTGCGCGAGCCCGAAATGGGCGGCGGCTCGATGGACGAAGAGCCGCCGTTCTAAACGGCCCTCGCACCGGGAAAGCTCGCACCATGTTTCGTCTCCTGCGCGCACTCCTGCTCGGCCTCGCGGGCCTCGGTGTCGCCGCCGGGATCGCGCACGCCCAGCTGGTGGCCCGCGGCCCGTGGAGCGGCGCGCTCACGCCCTACGAGGCGGAGGTCAATGTGGTGCTGTTTGAGTCGCGGCTCACCAGCTTGGAAATCAGCAAACTCCGCGACTTCTCCCGTTTTTCCACTGTGCCGGAGCAGGCCCGACGTCCCGGCGACATCCCGCTGCTGACGCGCTACAAGCTCACCAACCTTGAGCCGGACACCCTCTACTACTTCCGCGTGCGCGCCGGCAACGTGCGCGAGTATCAACGCACCGGTCGCCTGCGCACGCCGCCGCTCGACGGCACGCGGGCGTCGTTCCGCCTCGCCGTCGCCGGCGGCTCGGTGGCCGATTCCGAAGCCGGAGGCCTCGCCGAGATGGGTTTCCAGAAACCGCTTTTCTTCGTGCAGCTCGGCAACCTGCACAACGCCGCCATCACCGCCGACAATCCGACGGGCTTTACCGACGCCTACCTCGCCTCCCTCGGCTCCTTCGCCCGCGCCGAGCTCATGCAGTCGGTGCCCCTCGTCTACACCTGGGATCGTTTCGATTACGGTGAACCCGGCACCTCCACCGGCATCTCAGCGCAAAAAGCCTTCCGCCAGCTCACGCCCCACCACCCCTTCCCGGCCGATAGCGCCGAGGCCCTCGCCCAAGCCCCGCTCGATGCCCGCCCGGTCACCCAGGCCTTCACGCTTGGCCGCGTGCGCTTCATCGTGCTCGACACCCGTTCGGCGCGTGACCCCTCCCGCGAGAAGCCGACCCTGCTCGGTGATTGGCAGAACACGTGGCTGCGCGAAGAGCTGCAACGCGCCGATGCCTCGCATGCCCTCACCCTCGTTTTCTCCTCGGTGCCGTGGCACACCGCCGCGGGCAACGCGGACATCGATTCGTGGGCCAACTTCCCGGCCGAAAAAACCGACCTCCGCCAATGGCTCATCGAACAAAACATTCGCCGGGTGGTTTGGGTGAGCGCCAACACCGGCACCCTCGCGGCCAACGACGGCGGCGGTGATCCTTTCGTGATGCCCGAGTTCCAAGTCGGCGACATCGACCTGCGCTACGACAGCCCACCGGGCGGCGAATGGACCCAGGGACCGATTCGCCCGGGCGCCACCGAAGAGTTTTTCGGATTGATCGACATCGCCGATCCCGGGCCGGCCATCGAGGCCACGTTCACGGGGATGAATCAGCACGGCCAACAAAAGCTGCGCACCACCCTGACCTTCACGGTCCCACCCCGATGAACCTTTGCCGGCTGCGGCGCATGGTGGTCTGGGTTTTCGCCACGGCGAGCGTCGTCCTGGCGGCGCCGAGCGAACGCATCGACATCGCCGCCGCCGCCAACATGGCGCGCGTCGTCGAACCGCTCACGGCGGCCTTCGCCCAAGCCGAGCCCGATCTCGAGCTGCGCACCTCCATCGCCGCCACCGGCAGCCTCGTCGCCCAGATCCGCCACGGCGCGCCCTTTGCCGTGCTGCTCTCCGCCGATCCGGACTACCCCGCCGCGCTGCTCGAGAGTGGCGACGCCGTGCCCGACTCGTTCACGCCGTTTGCCAACGGCCTGCTGATGCTTTGGCCGGCCCCCTCGAACGGTCTGGCCGATCTGGCCCGCACCACGCCCGCGCCGCGCATCGCCATCGCCAATCCGGACACGGCCCCCTTTGGCGTGGCCGCCCGCGCGGTGCTGAGCGAAGCCGGTCTATGGGCCACCCTCGAACCGCGCCTGATCGTCGGCGAAAACGTCGCGCAAACCCTGCACTTTGTGCAAAGCGGCAACGCCGATCACGGCTTCGTCGCCGCCTCGCTCCTTAACGCCAACCAACGCCGTGCCGCACTCGCCCTGCCCTCGACCGAGCGAGCCCTGCAACACACCGCGGTGCTGCTGCGCCGCGGCGCGGCCAGCGCGGGCGCGCGTCGCTTCATCGCATGGTTGCGCTCGCCCGCGGCCCAGGCCGTGCTCCGCGACCACGGCTACGCTCCGGTGAGCGAAAATCCCGGCATCGACGCCGCCCGCTAAACCTGCACAGGCTCGGCCCGTGGTTCCCGCTGTCGCCAACGTGTTGAGCACCCTGTGGTTGTCGCCGCCGCTCTGGCAGGCGCTCGCCCTCACGCTCAAACTGGCCGCGGTCACCACCGTGTTGCTCGGGCTGCTGGGGCTGCCCCTCGCCCACTGGCTCAACGCCACCCGCTCGCGTTTCGCGCCGGTCTTCGAGGCGCTGGTCACCCTGCCCATCGTGCTGCCGCCGACCGTGATCGGTTTCTACCTGCTCGTCGCCTTTTCGCCCCAACACCCGCCCGGCAGTTGGTGGGTCGCGCTCACCGGCGGTCCACTGTCCTTCACCTTCACCGGGCTGGTCATCGCCTCGGTGATTTACTCCCTGCCCTTTGCGGTGCAGCCCTTCCAAGCCGCGCTGCGCGCCGTGCCGACCGAACTCCTCGACGCCAGCCGGGCGAGCGGCGCCACCGCCTGGCGCACCTGGTGGCGCGTGCACCTGCCCCTGGCCCGCCGCGGCATTGGCGCCGGGCTCACGCTGGGCTTCGCCCACACCCTGGGCGAGTTCGGCGTGGTGCTCATGATCGGCGGCTCCATTCCCGGCGAAACGCGCGTGGCCAGCATCGCCCTCTACGACGAGGTGCAGAAACTCAACTACCCGGCCGCCCACGCCTTCGCCGCCACTCTGCTGGTGTTGTCGTTTCTGCTGCTGGTGGTCGTATCCATGCTCCAACGACGGGCGCCGCGTGGTTGACCTTCGCCCGCCCCATTTCGCGACCGGCAGCTGCGCCGAGGGCCTTTGTGTCCGTTAAGACCTGCGCATGACGCCCGCTCCCGCTTCAACCCGTTTGCCCGCCAACATTTGGGTGCTCGCCGGCACTCAGGCGCTGGGCATGTCCTCCACGTCGATGATGATCCTCATCAGCGGCCTGCTCGGCACCCAGCTCGCTCCGACCCCAAAACTCGCGACCCTGCCCACGTCCATGGTCGTGGTGGGCACCGCATCCTCGGCGCTGTGGGTTCCGCTGCTGTTGGCCCGGCTCGGCCGCAAGCGCGGCACCTTCTGCGGTTTCGCGGCGGCGCTGCTCGCGACCTTGTGCGGCGGACTGGCCACGGTGCAGCACTCATTCCCGCTGTTGCTGCTCGCCGGCTACCTTTTCGGGGCCGGCGTGGCCTTTTGGCAGCAACTGCGTTTCGCCGCGCTCGAGTGCGTGGCGGACCCGCGGCGCTACGGCGCCGTGTTGTCTTTCATGATGAGCGGCGGGCTGGCCTCGGCCTTCCTCGGACCCGAAATGGGCGAACGGGGGCGCGACCTGTTCGGCACCACCTTCACCGGCTCCTTCGTTCTGCTGGCGGGCCTGCTGCTAGTCGGGTTGGCGCTGTTTCAATTCTATCGGGAACCGCCCCAGTTCACCCACGCGGTCGACGATGTCGCCCGCCCGCTGAGCGCGATCGTGCGCACCCCGCGTTTTCTGATCGCCGCACTCACGGCGGCCGGCGCGTTCGGGGTCATGAGCTTCATCATGACCGCCACGCCCATCAACATGAACGAGCTCTGCGGCATCCCGTTGACCGACACCAAGCGGGTGATCCAAGGACACATCTTCGCCATGTTCGCTCCCAGTCTGGTGAGCGGTTGGTTGCTCACCCGTTTTGGCATCACGCGGCTAATGGCCATCGGCGGCATCGCCTACCTCGTCGTGATCGGCATCGGACTCGCCGGACAGGAGCTCATCCACTTTTGGGGCACGCTGCTGCTGCTCGGCTTCGGGTGGAACTTCCTGTTCATCTGCGGCACGGCCCAACTTCCCGCCTGCCACACGCCGGCGGAAAAGTTCAAAACCCAAGCCGCCAACGATCTGCTGGTCTTCGGCTCCCAGGCCATCGCTTCGCTGTCAGCCGGTTGGTTCCTGTTCGGCTACGGTTGGTCCGTTCTGCTGCTCGCAGCGACGCCAGTCACCGTCGGTCTACTGGCACTCACGTGGTGGCGCACGCGCCTGCCGGCGGTGACTGCAGCTTAGCCGGTCGTGCGCAGGCCGCTGGCAATGGCGTTGATCGAGAGCAAGAGGTCGGGCAACAGCGTCTCGGCTTCGCGGCCCTTCAAGCCGCGCCACTCCTTGAGCAGGTTGACCTGCTGCCGGTGCAGCTGCTGCAGCGCCTGCTCGCGGATCTGCAGGGTAAAGGCCAGGCGCGGTCGACGCTCCTCAAAGGTCGCCCGGAAGATCTCGGTCATCATGGCGCGGGTGCGATCAAACTCGGCGCGGATCATCTTCATGAAGTGACGCCGTAGTTTGGCGTCCTCCACCAAGCCGGCATAGCTCTCCATGATGTCGGTGTTGGCGCTCACCAGAGAGCTCTCGATATTCGTCAGCACGTAGCGCAAAAACGGATTGGATCGCACCGCTTTCCGCAGAGCGCCGAAGCCTTTCGGATCCTCCTTCTGCAACCGCTCCAGGGCCGAGCCGGCGCCAAACCAACCCGGCAGGTAAAAGCGAGACTGCGTCCACGAAAACACCCACGGAATCGCCCGCAGGTCGTCCAATGAGGCTTGTCCGGTTCGGCGCGAGGGACGCGAGCCGATGCGGGCATTTTCCAAGGCATCGATCGGCGTAGCCTGACGGTAGAACGAGATGAACCCATCGCTGTGCAGCAGCTCGCGGTAGGTGTCGCGGCTCCAGGCCGCGATTTGGTCGAGCAAGGGCCAAAGCGACTCGTCCCGCGCAGCACCAGAACGATGGCGCGCGGTCGTCGACGCGGCGGACGCCATCAGCAACTCCACGTTGTAAACGGCCGAGCTCTGGTGGGCATATTTTTGCGCGATGGTTTCACCCTGCTCGGTCATGCGCATGCAACCCTGCAGCGACCCCGGCGGCAGCGCCTCCATGAACCAGTGCGTCGGCCCGGCGCCGCGACCGACCGTGCCGCCGCGACCGTGAAAGAACACCGGACGCGCCCCCTGCTCGGCCACGACCTGCGCCAGCGCGTGCTGCGCGCGGTGCAGGGCCCATTGGCTGGCGAAGATACCGCAGTCCTTGTTGGAGTCGGAGTAGCCCACCATCATCTGGAAGGAAGGGAGTCCCGCTTTTGTAGCCGGGGTCGTTGACCCCGGTCCGGCCTCACCGCGGCCGGCTACAGCGCCCAGCCCCAGACTCCGGCGGGTGACCGAGTGTGTCAGAAAATCGGATACAATGCCCGGTCCGGCCTCGAGGTCGCCCATGGTTTCGAACAGCGGCACCACCGGCATGGGGCAGAGCAAGCCGCCATCGACCCAGCGGGCGAGTCCCACTTCGCGGGCGAGCAGATACACCGTCAGCAGGTCCTCGGTGCGACGTGTCATCGAAACAATCAGCGCGCCGAGACCCGCCCGACCGTAGCGGTCGACATGCCCGGCCAGCACGCGGTAGCACGACAGCACGGCCTCCGCCTCCGGCCCCGCTTTCGCGCCGTCGGCAAGAAAGGGCCGCGGGGACTTGAGCTCGGCGTCGAGCAGCTCGCGTTTTTGCGCCACAGACCAACCCGCGAAATCCGCCGCGCTCACGATGCCGGCTGCTTCCAGCAACTGGCCGAGCGCCTTTTCGTGGAAGGCGGAGTTCTGCCGGACATCGAGCGTCGCCAGATGAAAGCCAAACACGTCGAGCTGACGCCGCAGCGGCACGATGAAGTCACGCTTGAGTTCGGACGCCCCGATTTCATCGAGGGAAGCGCCCAGCACCTCGAGATCGGCGGCGAGCTCGGCCGGCGTCGCGTAACCGGCCGCCAGGGTCACTGGGTCCGCGGACGAAGCCGCGACGATTTTTTCGCGCATCAAATAGGTCGCGTAGCGCCACGGCTCCTCGCGGTTGCGCGCGTCAAGCAGGGTAAGATCGATCGCCGGCGCCGCCTTGAGCTCCTTTTCCAAGCGCTTGATCATCGCCGCGAGGGGCGCGGGGGGCATCTGGAAGAGGGAGCTTAGTGGCAGGTCAGTCGCGAGATTTTCCAGCCCGCGCCGATGCACCCGCAACGCGTTGTGCCGCAGCAGGCGCAGTGAAGTGCGGGTGACCTCGTCGGTGACAAAGGGATGGCCGTCGCGGTCGCCGCCGATCCAAGTGCCAAAGCGCACAAACGCGCCGGCTTGGTCGAGTTTGTCCGGATCAAAACCCGCACGCGACCAGGCCTCATGCAGGTGAACATGGCTGCGTTTGACGGCCTCGGGAAAAATGTCGCGCAGGTAATGCAGCGCGTTGTCGAGCTCGGCCTCGATGGTCGGGCGCGTCACCTGAATCTCACCGGTGCGCCACAGGCTCTCGAGCCGTGTCTCGATCTGGTGGCGCAGACGAGCGAGCTCGCGCGGGGTGTAGTCGGTGTTCTCCTGCGCGTTGATGAGGCGGTAGATCTCTTTGTGCAGCTCTCGGACCGTGGCGCGCTTGGCCTCGGTCGGGTGCGCGGTGAGCACGGGCTCGACCTCCACGTCCCGCAGGACTTCGAGCAACTGGTCCTCGGTGAGCCCGAGATCGCGCATTTCGGCGAGGTTGTCGGGCCAAAGCCCTTTTTCCGCTTCAGGGCCGGCTTTGATTTCGCGCCGGCGGCGCACGCGGGCGGCGGTCCGTTCCTCGACAATGTTGAGCAGTTGAAAGGCGATCGAGTAGGCTTGGCCGAGGGAGCGTTTGGTCTGGCCCGCCTGATCGGATTTCGCGCCCACCCACGGCAGCAGGTCGGCCAATTCGTCCTCGCCCATGCGGCGCAGCACGGCGGCAAATCCCTCGGTCAGCAGGTGGAGTTCCTCCTGCAGAGACCGGAAACCTTCTTCACGCAACGGGTGTTTGGAACGGGCGGACATGTCGCGCACCATGAGCAAGACCCGCGCCGGGGCCAGTCGGAATGGGATTTCTCCCGCCTCTATGCTCGAGCGAAGCGCGCCACCGTCCGGCCGTCCGGCAGCGTCACGGTCTCGTTCCACATCCCGGCCGGGCGCGCCCACAATCCGCGTTCGCTGTAGAGCGCCCGGTAGATCACGAGCGGCTCGAGCGTCTCGGAGTGGCGCGCCAGTTCGACCACCTCGTATTCACCGCCTTTGTAGTGGCGATAGCGACCGGGCGTGGGTTCGGCGGGCAGGGGCGGCAGGGCGGAGGACATGGGGGCATCCGGTCGCGCCCTTCGACACAGCGCAAGCCTCGCTTTGAACTTGCGGCGCCGCGAGCGGACCGCCTTACCGTGGGCCCGTGCGCCAACGTTTCGCCATTGTCCTGACCTTCGCCGCCTGGCTCTGCGCCACCGGCAGTCACTGGGATTTGGTGCAAACCTTCGCGTGGGGCAAAATGTTCGCGCAATACGCGCAGACCATGTCCTACACCGAGGCCGCGCGCCTGACCTTCACCGCCGGCAATTTCTGCGGTGTGTGCGAGATCGTGCAGGATGCCAAACAGTCGACCGACGCCACCGGGCAACCCGCCCCGGCTGAGGCCGGCACACAGAAAATCCAGCTCGCCCTCGCCGCCGTGCCCGCCGTGGTCGTCACCGCTCCCGCTCCGGAACCGTGGTTGCTTAGCAACCGTTCCCTGCCGCCGCCGTTGGTCGTCGCGCCGCCGGTGCCGCCGCCCCGGGCCTGAGTTCGCCCGCCCTTCCTCTTGATCACCGCTCGACCGCCTCCGGTCGCAGCGCCGCGCGTCCGCCCTTACCCGGGTCGCGCGCCTCTCCGTTCATCGCGAACTCAACCCTTTTCCCTTCATGTCCCGTTTTCCTGTTCTCCTCGCGGCGGCCCTTTCGTCGCTTGCCGTCTCCCTCCTCGCGCAAACCGCGCCCGTCACCTCCCTCGACCCGGTTGTCGTCACATCGGCCAAGACCGCCGAGCCACTCATCGTTGTCACGAACCCCAAGGCCGCCGCCCAACCCGTGCCGGCCCACGACGGCGCCGACGTTTTGAAGAACATTCCCGGCTTCGCCGTCATTCGCAAAGGCGGCGCCGACGGCGACCCCACCTTCCGCGGCATGGCCGGTTCCCGCCTCGGCATCCTGGTCGACAATCAGGGCATCCTCGGCGGCTGCTCCATGCGCATGGACCCGCCTACCGCCTACATTTTCCCCGCTGCCTACGATAAGATCACGGTCATCAAAGGCCCGCAATCCGTGCGCTACGGTCCAGTCAGTCCGGCTGGTGCCGTGCGTTTCGAACGTGATTTCAACCGTCGCGAATCCACCGGCTCCACCACCTTCGCGTCCGCTACCGTCGGCGACTTTGGTCGCACGGACGCCGCTCTCGATCTGCGTGGCGGCACCACCGATTTCCAGGGTCGCCTCGCCGGCACCTGGTCGGCGATGGACGACTACGCCGATGGCTCCGGTCGCACCGTGCACTCCCACTACCAACGCTGGTCCACCAGCGCCGCGCTCACCTGGACGCCCGACGCCCAGACCTTGGTCGAGCTCAACGGCATGCTCTCCGACGGCGAAGCCGCCTACGCCGACCGCATGATGGACGGCTCCGGCTTCGATCGCGAAAACCTCGGCCTGCGTCTGCGCCGCACCGGTCTTTCCGCGCTCGTCGCCGAGGTCGAAGCCCAAGTCTATCTCACGAACGTCGACCATGTGATGGACAACTACAGCCTGCGCGACTTCACGGCCTCGATGATGATGCCCGGCAGATCCGTTTCCAACCCCGATCGCCTCACCACCGGCGGCCGCCTGGCTTTCGGACTCACCCCCCACGAAGCGTTGCGCCTCGATGTGGGGCTCGACCACCAGACCAATCGGCACCGCAACCGCGGCACCATGAACCAGGACATGAGGCCCTACCAAAACGAAGTCCGCGCGACCGACGCGAGCTTCCACCAGACCGGCGTGTTCGCCGAAGCCGCGTATTCATTTTCTCGCGACACCCGGTCCTACGCAGGGATCCGGGCCGACCGTTGGTCGGCCACCGATGACCGCGCCACGGTCCGCCTTGGCATGATGGGCGGCCTGGCCGCCAACCCGACCGCCGGCCTCAAACGCGAATCCACCCTGCCCGGCGCCTTTGCCCGCGTGGAGCACGACCTCGACTCCGGCTCGACGCTCTATCTCGGCCTCGGCCACACCCAGCGTTTCCCCGACTACTGGGAACTCGTCTCCGCCGAAAGCACCACCACCGCCAGCGGTTTTCTCACCGACGTGGAAAAGACCACGCAGCTCGACGCGGGTTGGCTCTACCGGCACGATAAGCTCGACCTCTCCGTCTCCGCCTTCGCCTCGCGCATCGACGATTTCATTCTCATCCAGAGCCACTTCGCAAAAGCGGGTGGGATGATGGGCATAACCCGCATGGCCACCGTCGCCCGCAACATCGACGCCGCAACCTTCGGCGGCGAGTTGGGGCTCGGCACCCGCTTCGGTGAATCACTGCACCTCGACACGAGCCTGGCCTACGTTCGCGGCGACAACACGACCGACGACCTGCCGCTCGCTCAGCTCCCGCCCCTCGAGGGTCGCATCGGCCTCACCTACGCTCGCGAAACCTGGTCCGCCGGCGTGCTTTGGCGCGGCGTCGCCCGCCAGAACCGGGTTGCCGTCAATCAGGGCAACATCGTCGGCCAGGACATCGCCCGTTCACCCGCCTTCAACGTCGTTTCAATCAACACTTCCTGGGCCCCCTTCCCCGCGCTGCGGCTCTCCGCCGGCATCGACAACCTCTTCGACACCGCCTACGCCGAACACATCAGCCGCGCCGGCGCCGCCGTGGCTGGCTACCCGCAGACCACCCGCGTCAACGAACCGGGCCGCTTCGCTTGGCTTAAATGTGACTATCGTTATTAATCCCAACTCATCCCGATGAAGACTCGCCTGCCTTCCTGTCTCCTCCTGTTCGCGCTGACGCCCCTGTTGGCCGCGGCCGCCTGCCAATGCGGCGCCGATCAGTGCACCCCCGCGTGCAGCTGCGTGGCGGACACCGCAGCCGTCGAAACCGACGTCGATCCCGGCCATCCGTTGCGCGGCGTGGTCGAGTCGGTGCTCGCCGAGCGTCAGGCCCTGCTCGTCAAACACGAGGAGATTCCCGGCGTGATGAAAGCCATGACCATGATGCTTCGCGTCGCGCCCTTTGTGCTCAATCAGGTCAAAGCCGGCGACACCATCACCGCCACCCTGCATCGCAGCGAGGATGGCGTCTGGTATCTCGACAATGTCGCGGTATCCGCCAACGACTCCTGATCCGGTATGTCGCATCTTCGTTCCGTGTTCGGCCTCTCTCTCCTGCTCGCGACTCTCGCGGTCGCGCAGGACGTGCGTTTCGACGAGTTGCCGCTCGGTGCCGCGCCGGGCTCCACCACTCCCGACCTCGGTATCGCTCATGACACCTCGCTCTACGTGTCCTGGATCGAACCCACGGTCGATGGCCTCGGACACGCGTTGCGCTTCGCCACCTTTCAACGCGACGTCGATGCCTGGAGCGAACCACGCACCATCGCACGCGGTGACAACTGGCTCATCAACGGCGCCGACACCCCGACCATTTCCGTCGGCCTGCGCGGCAAAGTTGCCGTCACGTGGCCGGTGGTAGGCGAGCCCGGCGGGCACGCCTACCACACCGTCTACGCCACCTCGGAAGATGCGGGGCGCAGCTGGACGACCCCGGCGCCAATCAGCACCGAAAGCGATACCACCGAGTTCGCCGTGCTGGCCCCGCTCATCAACGGCCGCTGGCTCGCGCTCTGGCTCGACGGCCGCGGCCACGCCGACGACGGTCCCATGCAACTGCGCAGTCGCGTGCTCGGTAGCGAAGAACCGGATACCCTGGTCGACGACCGGGTCTGCGACTGCTGCAACCTCGCCGTCACCGTTTTGCCCAACGGCGCCGTGCTCGCCGCCTACCGCGACCGCAGCGAGAACGAGGTGCGCGACATTGTTTACCAACGCTACCGCCGCGGGACCTGGACCCCCGCGAAATCCCCCGGCGGCGACGGCTGGCAGATCAACGCCTGCCCCGTGAACGGACCGCGCCTCACCCGACGCGGCGCCCATGTCGGCGCCGCCTGGTTCACGATGGCCGGCGGCACCCCGACGGTGATGACCGCCCGGTCCAACAACATCGGCAACAGTTGGAACCTCGCCGGCCCGGTCAGCGACCCGGAGCACCCGCCCGTCGGCCGCGTCGATCTCGTCGTCACGCGCGATGGCAGCCAGTGGATTTCCTGGGAGGAACGCGGCGGCGCCCTCGCCCTGCGCCAGCTCGATCGCGACAACGTCACCGGACCGATCCAGCGTCTGCCCCTCGTCGGCCAAAACCGACCCGGCCCGCACGATCGCACGCGCATGGTGTTGCTCGACAACCGCGCCGATCAAGCTGCCCGCCTGCTCATTGCCCGCCCTGAAGGCGACCGGGTGCGCACCTACATTGCCACCCTGCCCTACGACGAAACCGCGACGCTCGACGACTGCGGCTGCGGGCCACAGGAGGACACCTCCCGCGGCCACGCCGTGCGCGGCCGCATCGAACAGGTGCTCGCCGATCGCGGTGCCTTGTTGGTCGCGCACGAGGAGGTGCCCGGCGTCATGAAGGCCATGACCATGCAGTTCAAGGTGGACCCCCGCGTGCTCCCCTTGGTGAAGCCGGGGCAGTCGGTCATGGCCCGGATGGAACGCCGCGCCGACGGCCAGTGGTGGCTGTTCAACCTGCGCCTGCTGAAGACCGCGGAGTGACACCGCCCGCGGCGGGAACAATGTCACCCCTTGGGTAACCTTTCAGTGCGCGGTGGGTCGCTCGAGATCCAACCCCAGCGACCGCTCACCCCAGCGCCTACGCCACTCAACCTTTCACCATTGCGCTCACCCGTGCGACCGGTTCCGTGGGCCTATGCACACACTACTTGGGTGGAGCCGTCCTTACCTGACGCCGCTCCTAGCCTTTCTATTGTCGGTTTCGGTCGCCACGGCCGAAAGTTCCTCCGCGTCCACCACCACGAAACTGCTCCGTTTCCCCGCCACCAACGGCGAGCAGATCGTCTTCTCCTACGCCGGCCAGCTCTACACCGTGCCCACCGCCGGCGGCACCGCGCACCGGCTCACCAACACGCCCGGTTATGCCGTTTTCCCGCGCTTCTCCGCCGACGGCACGCAACTCGCCTTCACCGCCCAATATGACGGCAACACCGAGGTCTACGTGATGCCCGCCACGGGCGGTGAGCCACGCCGCCTCACGATCTCGGCCACCCTCGGCCGCGATGACGTGGCCGACCGCATGGGCCCCAACAACATTGTGATGACCTGGCGCCACACCGCGCCGGAGATCGGCTTCCGCTCGCGCGCCATCGAATTCAACTCCTTCAATGGCCAGCTCTACACCGTCGGTCTTGATGGCGACATCCCCGCGCGCCTGCCCGTGCCGCGCGGCGGTTTCTTCACCTACTCGCCCGACGACACCAAGATCGCCTTCAACCGCATCTTCCGCGAGTTCCGCACCTGGAAACAATACCGCGGCGGCATGGCCGACGATGTGTGGACCCTCGACCTCGCCACCGGCGCGCTCGAGCAACTCACCACCGATCCCGCCCAGGACTTGTTCCCCATGTGGGCGTCCGACAACCACGTCTACTTCGTCTCCGAGCGCACGCCCCGCGCCAACCTCTTCTCCATCGATCTCGCCACCCGCGAGGTGAAGCAACTCACCGACTTCACCGAATTCGACGTCAAATTCCCCTCGCTCGGCCCCGACGCCATCGTCTTCGAAAACGGCGGCGAACTCTGGCGCTTTGACCTCGCCACACAGACCGCCGCCATCGTGCCGGTGCACGTGGTCGACGACCGCACCGACACCCGACCATCCTTCCAATCCGTCGCGGACTTCGTCGATAGCGTCACGCCCGCCCCCGACGGCGCCCGTGTCACCGTCGTCGCCCGCGGCGACGTCTTCACCGTGCCCGCCCAACACGGCCCGACCCGCAACCTCACCCGCACCCCCGGCGTCCACGAGCGCGATGCAGTCTGGTCGCCCGATGGCAAGTGGGTCGCCTACCTGTCCGACGCCTCCGGCGAGTTTGAGCTCCACCTGCGCGCCCAGGACGGCAGCGGCGAGGAACAACAACTCACCTCCGACGCCTCGGCCTACGCATTCGCTCCGACCTGGTCGCCCGATTCCAAAAAGCTCCTCTGGGCCGACCGCAGCCAACGCCTGCGCGTGCTCGATGTCGCCAGCCGCGAAGTCACCGACATCGCAACCAACCCTGACTGGCCCATCTCGAGCTACACCTGGGCGCCCGACTCCAACTGGATCGCCTGGGTGCGCCTCAATTCCCTGAACTACTTCGGCCAGGTCGTGCTGCACAACTTTGCGACCGGCGAGGCCATCGTCGCCACCGATTCCTGGTATAGCGCGGGTGAGCCCGCCTTCAGCGCCGACGGCAAATGGCTGCTCTTCGCCTCCGGACGCGACTTCAACCCCATCTACTCCGACGTCGAGTGGAACTACGCCTACATGGACCTCCAACGCGTTTACCTCGTCGCGCTCGCCAAGGACACGCCGTCGGTGCTTGCCCCGCGTAGTGACGAAGTTGATACATCTGCCAGCGACGACGAGTCCGAAAAGGAAGGCGACGATGAAGCCGCAGAAGACGCCGAGATCACCGTCACGGTCGACGCCGACGGCCTTTTCGACCGCGTCATCGCCCTGCCCATCGTGCCGTCGAACTACTCCCGGCTGCACCTCATTGAGGGCAATGTTTACTATCATCGCCAACCCGGCAGCGCCACCACGGGCGGCGGCGGCGGTGAAGGTTTTGGCGGCGACAGTGGCCGCCAACCCGTCATCGCCCGCTACAACCTCGAGGATCGCGAGGAAACCGTGCTCACTCCCGCCCAGGACTTTGCCGTCACGGCCGACCAGAAGCACTTGCTCATCACCACCGCCGACGGCGACTACGCGATCGCGCCGCTCAGCCCCAAGGGCAAGTTCGAGCTCAAACCCGACCAGACCCTCGACCTCTCCGGCCTCAAGGCCCGCGTGGATCCTCGCGCCGAATGGATGCAGATCTTCGATGAGAGCTGGCGCCAGATGCGCGACTTCTTCTACGACGCCAACATGCACGGCGTCGACTGGCCGGCCATGCGCGACAAATACGGTGCCTTGGTCCCCTCCGTCGCCACCCGCAACGACCTCACCTACCTCATCGGCGAGATGATCGGCGAGCTCCACATCGGCCACGCCTACGTGGGCGGCGGCGATCGCGATGAAGCCCCCCGCATCCCGCTCGGTCTACTCGGCGCCACCGTCTCGCGCGACGCCGCCAGCAAGGCCTACCGCATCGACCACATTCTGCCCGGCGCCAACTGGCACTCCCACACCCGTTCACCGCTCACCGAAATCGGGGTCAACGTGAGCGAAGGCGACTTCATCCTCGCCATCGACGGCCAACCTGTCGCCGACATGACTAACCTCTTCGAGGCCCTCATCGGCAAAGCCGGCGTGCAGGTGAAGCTCACCGTCAACGACGAGCCCACCACCGAGGGCGCCCGCGATGTGACCATCGTGCCCATCGCCGACGAAGCCGACCTTTACTACGAGCAATGGGTGGCCAACAACATCGCCCACGTCACCGAGCGCACGGACGGCCGCGTGGGTTACCTGCACATCCCCGACATGGGACCGCAGGGCCTCAACGCCTTCGTGCGCCGCTTCTATCCGCAGCTTAGCAAGGAGGCACTCATCATCGACGTGCGCGGCAACGGCGGCGGCAACGTCTCCCCCATGATCATCGAGCGCCTGAGCCGCGAGATCGCCATGCTGGAACTGCGTCGCGGCGGCACGCCCCGGCCCGATCCGGGTTACGCCATCACCGGTCCCAAGGTCATGCTCATGGACGAGTTCTCCGCCTCCGACGGCGACCTCGTGAACTATCGTTTCCGCCAGACCGGCCTCGGCAAACTCATCGGCAAACGCTCCTGGGGCGGGGTCGTCGGCATCTGGGGTTCCCTGCCCTTCATCGACGGCGGTGAACTCTACAAACCCGAAAGCGGCCCCTTCGCCGCCGACGGTTCCGAGTGGATCATCGAGGGCCGCGGCGTCACGCCCGACATCATCGTCGACAACGACCCCTGGAGGGAATTCCACGGCGAAGACCAACAACTCAACCGCGGCATCGACGAGGTCCTGGCCGAGCTGGCGCAGGCCCCGCCCCCCGCGCCGACGCCCCCACACCCCGACAAAAGCTGAAGGTCCCCATTCCCTTCGACCCTACAAGGCGCCGCCCACCGCGGCGCCTTTTTCCTGTCGATTGCCCCAACCTAGACTCGGCTTAGCCACCGGCTTCAGCAAAGCGCAGATAACGCGCCCCGAGTCGTTCGAAGGCTTTGCGGTCGGCGCCGACGATCTCGGCCGAGAGCGCCTCAGCCGTGGCGACCAACCATGCGTCGTTTTCGCCCATCCGCGAGCGGGAGCGACGCTGCAGGCGGGCGCAGCGCTGAGCCTGCGCGAGGTGAAGTCCTTGGATGGTGAATCGTTGCAGCGCCGCCAGCGTAGCGGCTTCATCCACCGCCCCCTCCAGCAGTTCCTCAACGCTCACAATCGAGATGACCAGCTTGCGCCCACGCAGCTTCGGAAGAAAGGCGCGCGCCGGTCCAATCTCGCGTCGGCAGGTTTCCCGCTCCAGCTCGATCAGAAACGAGGAATCCAAGAGCACGACCGGCTTCACGCTTATTTGGCTTTTTGGGCGAGACCCAGTCCTTTGCCTTCGGCCTGTGCCACCCACTCGGTCAAATCGTCGCCTGTCTCCACCGGGCCGGCACGTTCGATCAATTCGCGGATGACATCCGATTTGGTCACGTTGCGACTCCGCGCCCAGCGATTGATTTTGTCCGCCTGCTTCTTGTCGAGCTTCACGGTGAAAGTAGCCATTGCAATACGACCGTATTACGCCGAAGCCGGGAGTCAACCGGACAAAAAAAGGCACCGCGAAACGCGGTGCCTTTTCATCTCAAAACCTCTGCCGATTTATTGTGCGTTGATCTCCGCGAGCAGCTCGTCGGCGCCGTAGATGCCGCGCAGCACTTCGAGGATGCCGCGCACATCGACGTTCACGGAGCGCGCCAACGTGTCGGTGTAGGCGTAGTTCCAGATGAGCGAGTGGATGTTGCCGTCGAAGAGGATGCCGACGAACTCAGCATTGCGGTTCACCACCGGGCTGCCCGAGTTGCCGCCGATCGAGTAGATCGTGCTGATGAAGTTGTAGGGCGTGTCACCATCGACCCGGTCGCGGGCTTCGAGCCAGTTCTCCGGGAGGCGGAAGGGGAACACCTGGTCGTGCAGTTCGGCGCGTTTATAGAGTCCGTCGAACTTCGTGTAGGCCGGCACCATCTCGCCGTCGTTCAGCACCGGCTTCACCGTCCCGATCGATAGCCGCAGGGTGAAGGTGGCATCCGGCGAGACGCTGTCGCCTTGCAGGGCATAACGCACCTTGGCGATGCGGGCATGCGCCTGCTGCTTGATCTCATCCAGCGCCTCCATCTGCTGCCGCATGGCGCGCGCGTCCGCGTCGAGCGCGCGGGCGAGGGCAATCATGGGGTCATCCACGGTGGCCATCTGCGCCGCGTCCATGGCGTAGAGCTCGCGACGGTAGGCGACGTCGCCCACCCGGGTGCCATTGACCAGCTCGGCCGCGCGCTCCGCCGGCGCTTTGCCGCCCAGCGCGGCGACCACCGCCGGATCATCGGCGCCGAGCGCCATGGCCATGAACTCAAGGTAGTGTTTCACCTTGAGGTATTCAAATTCCGGATAAATCGGCTCCGGCGAGAACAGCGCCAGTTCGAACTGAACCTTGGCCGAATCGCGATACTCGCGCAGGCGCTCGCCGCTGGGTTTGGCCTTTTCGGTGGCCACGCGCAGGAGGTGATTCGCCTTCTCGAAGAGTGTCGAGTTGAAGTTCCAGCGGCCCACGAGGGCATTGCGAAAATAAAGGGTCTCGATCTCGGCCTGCGCCGCCTCGATCTCGGCCCAAGCGCCCTCGGCGCCGAGTTCCGGATGGGCTGCGGAATACGCCCGCAGTTTGTCCTCCTCGGCCTGCTTTTGCGCAACCAGCGCGGGGTCCAGCAGGCCCGAGTATTCGCCGTCGTAGACCTTGCGGCCGTTCTGCATGTAGAGGAGCTCGTCCTTGGCCTGGCGGGCGGCTTCGGCGCCGGTCTTGCTGTAGGCGTTGAGCAATACCTCGCGGCTCTTGATCCACCAGAGGATCTTGGGCACCTGCACATCACGGGCGAAGTCCATCTCGGCGACCGTGATCAAACGATCGGTCGAGCCCGGATGTCCGGTCACAAAAACCAGATCCCCTTCCTGCGTGCCGGCGGAATTCCAGGTCAGGTGGTGCTCGATCTGCGCCGGCGCGCCGTCCTCGTAGACCCGGAAGAAGGTCACATCGATGCAGTAGCGCGGGTAGTTGAAGTTGTCGGGATCACCGCCAAACGCCGCCGCGGCGCTTTCCGGGGCGAAGACGAGTCGCACGTCGGTGTAGCGCTTGTAGCGGTAGAGGTGGTATTGACCACCTTGATACAGCGTGACGACATCGCTGCGCAGACCGGTCTCATCGAGCGAGGCCTGCTCAATCTCGGCCATCACGGCCCGGCGGGCGTCGGCGGCGGCGCCGGCATCCATGTCGGCGGAGACCGCGGCGTTCACGCGATCGGTCACGTCCTCAATCGACATCAACACATTGAGCTCGAGGTCGAGGCAGGGAATTTCGTCGGCGCGGTCGCGGGCGAGGAATCCATCCTCCAGCAAATCACGATCAGCCGAGCTCAGCTTGTGCAGCACATCGGAGGCGACGTGATGGTTGGTGATGACGAGACCATCGGCGGACACAAACGAACCGGAGCCACCGTTATTGAAGCGCACCGATGATTTTTGCAGGTGCTCCAGCCAGGCGGCGGTTGGCGTAAAGTTGTAGCGCTCCTTCAGCTGCGCGGTGGGCGGAGCATTGAGCAGCCACATGCCATCGTCGGCGAGGGCCGGGAGACCGAGGAGGGGAAGAACAAGCGCCACCGTCAGGCGACGCCACGAAAACGATGATTTCATGCCCCCAGCGCTGGCCATTTCCGGCGGCATCGCAACGCCGCAGGGACCGACCTGGTATTTTTCCAGACCGGTTCAGGCCACCGGCGAGAGATTCTCCGCCACATCGGTGCGGTAGGCCTTCCACGCCGGGACGAGACCACCCAGCGCGCACAGGGCGATCATGCCGACCGGCGCCCACAGCATGATCGGATGCCACGCCCACACGCGAACGACCGCGCCGGTTTCGGCGTGGATGAGCTCCGCGCCCGTGCCGGCGATGAGCGCGAAAACACCAAACGCGCCAAGCATACCGAGCACGCCCAGCGCGACGGCTTCGAGCACCACCACGCCGAACAGGGTGCGACGGCGCGCACCGAGGGCGCGCAGGATGGCATGGTCGCGGCGGCGCGCCGCCATCGAATTGTAGATGGCCACCAGCACGGTGGCCGCCGACACCAAAGCGACGAGGTAGGCGACCAGGGTGAGCACGCGGTCGAACCAACCGATCTTGCCAAAGAGATCCGCCACAATCGCCGCGACCGGATAAGCAAAGGTGAGCCGTTGGCCCTGCCGATTATACATGCCATCGAGCATGAACCCGCCCGCCGGCGAGCGCAGTTGGAGAAGCACCGCGCTCAACTCATCGGCCGCGGCGGCGTTGTGGCCATCCATGTGCTGCACGCCGTGCAGGGGAATCCAAACAACCTGATCCATCGGGGTGTTGCTGGGCGCCAACACGCCCACCACTTCGTAGTGGTCGTCGTGCTCGTGCTGACCGCCGGCGGCCAGGCCATGCGTCGGGTTAAACTCGTCGCCCACACCGAGTCCGAGTTGGCGGGCGGCAAAACTGCCGAGCACGGCTTCGTGCGCTTCGTCGTCGCTCCAGACGCGTCCCGCGGCCAGTGCGAGCGTGCGCCCCGGCACGACTTCGACCGTGGTGAACAAACTCGCGTCGGTCCCGGCCACGCGAAAACCGCGCAGGTTGTCGCCAACGGCGAGCGGCACGGCGGTCTTCACCATGGGGTGGCGGCGCACCTGTTCGAAATCGGCCATCTTCAGGTTCCCGGGTGAGGCCTCGAGATGGAAGATGGCGTTGAGCACCAGTTGGAGTTTCGAACCACGCGCCCCGAGCACGGCATCGAACCCGGTGGCGACCTCGGTGAAGGCGCGCTGGGCCTGCGTCTTCACCACCCACACCGAAAGGAGCAGCCCGCCGGCGAGCGCCAGCGCGAGGGCCGTGACCACCGTGGAGAGCGCGTGCTGGCGCAGGCTGCGGAGCACCATGCCGGGCAGGGTCATGGCGTGGCCTCCGTCGGTTGCAGGGCGCGGTTGAGGGTCGCAAAATCGTGCACGCGCTCGAAGGCCTGCAATACGGCTTCGTCGTGGCTGACGACGAGCAGCGCCGCGTCGTTTTCGCGGCAGACCTCGCGGATGAGTTGCAGCGCCTCGCGGGCGTGGTGCGGATCAAGGTTGCCAGTCGGTTCGTCGGCCAGCACGAGCTGCGGACGATTGGCGAGCGCGCGGGCCACGGCGACACGTTGTTGCTGGCCAGTGGAGAGCTGGCGCGGACGGTAGGCCAAGCGATCGGCGAGGCCGACGCGTCGCAGCAACTGCGCGGCATGCGCGCGGTCGACTCCGCCGGGGCCAAAGGCCATGCCGAGCAGCACGTTGTCGAGCGCGGTGTAACCCTGCAGCAGATTGAAGGTTTGAAAGATGTAGCCGAGCCTGCCCGCCCGCAGTCGATCACGCTGCGACTCGGTCAAGGCCGCCATGTTTTCGCCGCCGATCCGGATCTCACCGGTGTCGGCCGCGAGGATGCCGGCAATGAGGTGGAGGAAGGTGGTCTTGCCCGAACCGCTCGTGCCGCGCAGGGCGACCTGTTGACCCGCCTCCAGCGTAAAGGAGGGAATGTCGACGACGGCTTGTCGCCTCCCATCCGGTTGGGCATAGGCCTTGGTGAGGTCGCTGATTTCGAGCACCGGCATGCGGGAGCAAATCCCATGCGAGCCCCGGGGTGAACACAACGATTCTCGAGGATCGTGTCCCGTTTCACGACAACTCTGCGCTTGTGAGGAGCAGATGATCATGCCCCCGGAACCGGATCTCACCACCGCCCCTGACGCCAGCCTCCCGGCCCCTCAAACCTTGATGCCCGCCCCGCGCCAAGCCCGGCTGTTGGTCGTCGATGACGAACCTCTCATCGCCCGACAATTTGATCAGGTGTTCAGCCGTCTCGGTTACACGGTCGAAGCCTTCACCGATCCCTTCGAGGCGCGCGCTCGCTTTCTGGACGCCCCCGGGGAGTTCGACGTGATGCTTTCGGATTTCGCCATGCCCGGTCTCGATGGCGGTGACCTTGCCGGGGAAGTGCTCGCGGTGCGACCTCAGCTGCCTTTGTTGATCTACACCGGTCACCTCACCGAAGCCGCCGCGAGCCAACTCGTGCGACTGGGCGTGCGCGACATTGTGTATAAGCCCACTTCACTCGCGGAGCTCACGCGACACGTCGCACGGCAACTGGCGGCTTGAGGACAGTTTAGGCGCCCAGCTTGACGCAAAGCGTAAGGTGTATGGTGTCACCACGACGCCACCGTGTTTATCCGCGCCCACCACGCTTCCGCTCGATCCCGCCGCCAACTGCTGGCCGGCGGCTTGGCGTTGCTGGTCTTCGCGTTGAGTCTGCTCGCCATCGTGCCCCAGTGGCACATCGCCGATCATGACGACGCGCATGCCGCGGACCACAGTTGCGTGGTGGAATGGTTCGCGAGCGGCGTCACGCCGGCGCTGGCCATCGTGGTGTTCGCTCCGGTCGCGTTGCTCGCGCTCGGGTCGATTGCCCCGGTCACGCAGGTGGCCTGCGCCACCCCGGCTTGGTCGCGTCCTCCCGGACGCGCACCGCCAGGACGTTTCAGCTAAACTCGATCGCAGGTAGGGACGGACCGCTGGGCCGTCCGTTGCGACTGGCGGCGGGCCCAGCGGTCCCGCCCTACCTTCCTGTCCCCGCAGTCCGCGCGAGGACGTTCCAAGCTGAAACCAGCGGCCCGTCGCGGCCGCAATCCATCATGTCCCTTTCCTTTCGACTTTTCATTGGCTGCGTTTTCGCCGCCAGCGCTGCGGCGCAATCCATTCCGCACACGGATCACGACGATCCGGTGCACCTCGGCGACTTTGTGGTTTCCACTCATCCCTATGCCCGTTCCCAAACGGAAATCGCCCAGCCCACCACCGTGGTCGGCGACCAAACCGTGCGCCGCGAACAGGCGACCTCACTGGGCGAGCTGCTCGCCAACCAACCCGGCGTGAGCTCGACCTATTTTGGTCCCGGTTCCAGCCGTCCGGTCATCCGCGCCCTCGGCGGTCCGCGCGTCGCCGTGCTGCAAAATGGCACCGACACGATCGACGCTTCGGTGATCAGCCCCGACCACGCCGTCTCGATCGATCCCCTGCTCATCGAGCGGGTGGAGATCACCCGCGGCCCGGCGGCGCTGCTGCAGGGCGGCGCGGCGATCGGTGGCGCGGTCAATGTCGTGACGCACCGGATACACCAGGTCGCGCCTGAACCGGGCGTGCACGGCCGCGCCGAAGGTCGCCTCGCCAGTGGCAACGACGAACGCTCCGGCGGGCTCGTGTTGGAAGGCGGTGCCGGCGCCTGGGCGTGGCATCTCGATGTGTTTGATCGTCGCACGGGCAACGTCGCCATCCCCGGTTACGCCGAGAGCGCGTGGCTGCGCGCGCAGGAAGAAGCCGAGCACGACCACGACGAGGAGGAGGACCACGAGGAGGAGCCGGAGGCGTTCGGGGAACTGCCCAATTCCTCCGTGGAGTCATCGGGCGGTGCCTTGGGTTTTTCCTGGATCGGTGAGCGCGGCTACCTCGGCCTCGCTACCAGCGGTTTTGACACGCTCTACGGGGTCCCTCCCGGCGTCCACAGCCACGAGGAGCACGGCGACCACGAAGAAGATGAGGGCGACGAGGACCACGAGCCCGAGGAGGAACTGGTGTCGATCGACCTGAGCCAGCGTCGGCTCGAACTGGAAGGCGAGCTGCGGGAGCCCACAGGCGGTCTCCGCGCCGTTCGCTTCCGCGCCGCCCACGCCGATTACACCCATCGCGAGCTGGAGGGCGCCGACGTGGGCACCACGTTCGATAGCTCCGGCACCGACCTGCGCATCGATGTCTTGCACGAGGTGTGGGCCGGCCTGCAGGGCGCGATCGGGGCCAAGATTGAGTCCGTCGACTTTGCCGCAATCGGTGACGAAGCCTTCGTGCCGTCCACCACCACCCGAAACCAGGCCCTGTTCATTTTCGAGGAGATCGAAAATGGCCCCGACCTCTGGCAATTCGGCGCCCGGTCGGACTGGACCTCGATCGACGTCACCGACGGCAGCGGCCGACAAGCGGCCGGCAACGCGCTCAGCGGGTCCGTGGGTTGGGTGCGTCAACTCGGCGAGACCTGGAGCGTGGCCTCGTCCCTCGCGCACACTGAACGTTTGCCGACCGCGCAGGAGCGATTCGCGGACGGGCCGCACATCGGCACCAACGCCTACGAGATCGGCGACCCCGGGCTCGGCAAGGAAGTCTCTCAAGGGATCGACCTGACCCTGCGCCGGCGCGGCCCCTGGTTTTCCGGCGAGGTCACCATTTTCGCCAACGCCTTTGATGGCTATGTCTACGAAAACCCGACCGGGGCTGAAGTGGAGGGCTTGCCGGTGTATGCATTCGTGCAGCGCGATGCCCGCTTCCATGGCGCCGAGGCCACGGCGGTCTTTCACCTGCACGAAGATGAACACGGCCACCTCGACCTGACCCTCGGCGGCGACCTGGTGCGCGCCCGCAACACCAGCGACCGCACGAACCTGCCCCGGACCACGCCGGCGCGGGCGCGACTCGCCCTCGATTGGAGCAGAGAAGCGTGGCGCGCCGGCACCGAGTTGTCCCACGCCTTCGCGCAGGATAGGGTCGCTCCCGGTGAAGTGTCTACCGAAGCCTACTCGCTGTGGTCGGCCTACGCCGGTTACCGCTGGGTAAGCGGCGCCACCACTTGGGACCTTTTGCTGCGCGGCACCAACCTCACCGACGCCGAAGCACGCCTGCACACCTCTTTTTTGAAGGAGCGTGTCCCCCTGCCGGGTCGTTCCTACGCACTGAGTCTTCGAGTCGGTTTTTGACCGACGCCGAACGCCGCATCCGCTCCAGCAAGCGGATGCGGAAAGTGAAACTCTGTTGTTTTCCCATCAGCGCGAATCGCCCAGGCTATTACGAAATTCTCCTAACGGAGGCATAACTATAACGCAACTTTGTGGCTTTTAATCGGGTCTATTCAGGCCCATTGCCCTGATATGGATCTTTCTCCCCCTGCCGCGTCGTCCTCTCCATGGACACCGCTTCGCCGCCTCACCGGGCGGATGGGTCGGGGGGCGTTGGGATTACTTTGCATGCTCGTCGGTTGCGGGCTCACCGCCGTTGCCAGCGAACCCCTTGCGGCGACCGGCGACGCCATCGCGATCGATCCCGAGACGTGGTGGACCACCCAGCGCGCTCTCCTGTTAGCCATCGTCTGCGCGACCGGGCTCATGATCGGAGTGTTGTGGATCGGCTACCTACGTCGGCGGGTGGCCGACCAGCACGAGGCCATTACGCAGAGCGCCGTCGAACAGGCCTATCTCAAGGCCCGCTTCCAGGACGTCGTCGACCAGACCGACGACTTCATCTTCACGACCGATTTTGAGGGTCGGTTCACTTCCTTCAACGCGGCCGGGGAACGGCTGACCGGCTACACCCGGGAGGAGGCCCTGCAGATGAAGATCTACGACATCATCGACGCGATCGCCGCCCGCCGCACGCGCATCTACATCCAGCGGCGACTCAACCCCGATCGGGCCGTCACCTTCGAATACAAGCTCATCACCAAGGATGGACGCGAGGTCGACGTGGAGACCTCGGCCGGCTTCATCCATCAGGACGGCGAACTGGTCGGCGGTTTTGGCATCATGCGCGACGTGAGCGAGCGCAAGGCCGAGGAACGCCGGCTGCGCGCGATCGAGGCCCACTCGGTGCAATCACAGAAACTGGAAGCTTTGAGCACCCTGGCCGGTGGGATCGCCCACGACATCAACAATATCCTCACCGGCATTCAGGGCAGCACCGAACGGGTCCGCCTGGAGTTGCCCGAAGACTCGACGGCGCGTGAACACATTCGCGAGATCACCGCGTCCAGCGAGCGGGCCCGCCAGCTCGTGCAACGCGTCCTCGCCTTCAGCAACGAAAACGAGGTCAACCGCAGACCGACCGACTTTTGCGACGTCGCCCGCGACGCCTACCGGCTGGTGAAAACCAGCGCGCCGGACCACGCCCTCTGCTCGCTCAAGCTCCCGCCCGAGCCCCTGCCCGTGCTCGCCGACCCCACGCAGCTGCATCAGGTCTTGGTCAATCTCTGCTCCAACGCGTGGCAGGCCCTGCCCGAAACGGGCGGACATGTGACCGTGAGCATGGAAGAGGTCCACCTCGGCGAGCACCGACCGACCGAGCTGGAGCCCCTCAGGCCCGGCCCCTACGCACGCCTGCGCGTCATGGACGACGGCCGCGGCATCCGCCGCGACATCCTGCCGCGCATCTGGGATCCTTTTTTCACCACCAAGCCCCCCGGTCAGGGCACGGGACTGGGGCTCGCAGCCGTGCACAACATCGTCGAAGCCCACGGGGGCGCCGCGCGGGTGCAGAGCACCGCGGGACGCGGCACGATCATCGACGTGTTGCTGCCGCTCACCACCGAGCCCCTGCCCCAACGCAGTCTGGCGCCGAGTTCGGCCGCCATTCGCGGCCACGGTGAACGCCTCCTCGTGGTCGATGATGAAAAGACCATCATCATGAATTTCGAGGCCCTGTTGACCAACATCGGCTACTGCGTGGAGACGTTCTCCAACCCCCTCGAAGCCTGGCAGCGCTTTCAAGCCGCGCCTTCCGATTTCGATCTCGTGTTGTCGGATCTCTCCATGCCCGAGCTCAGCGGCCGCGACCTCGCCCAACGCATCCTCGCGGTCCGTTCCCAGATACCGGTGATCATCTACACCGGCCACCTCGAGTCCGACCTCCATGCGCAGCTCACCGCCGTCAAAGTTCGGCGCGTCCTGCGCAAACCGACCCCGCTCGCCGAGCTGGCTCAAGCCATTGCCGACGAGCTGATGGCCAGCCCGCAAACGGCCGCGCGGAACTAGCAGTCCGGACCTTAGGCCTCCAAACCAAACACCGCGCGGGCGTAGTTGCGGGCGTTGAAGGGCTGCAGGTCGTCGGGTTGTTCGCCGAGGCCGAGGAAAAAGATCGGCAGCTTCAACTCGCGCCAGATACCCACGATCGCCCCACCGCGTGAGGTGCCGTCGAGCTTGGTCACAATGAGCCCGGTGAGACCGAACTTTTCGTGAAACACCTTGGCCTGCTCGATCGAGTTGGTGCCCAGCGAGCCGTCCACCACCAGCCAGGAATGATGCGGCGCGGCCGGGTCGTGCTTCTGCAACACGCGGCGGATCTTCGCCAACTCCTCCATGAGGTTGCTCTTGGTGTGGAGGCGGCCGGCCGTGTCGACCAGCAAGGTCTGCGCGCCGCGCGACTTGGCGGCGGCCCAGGCATCGTAAGCGACCGCGGCCGCATCCGCGCCGGTGTGGCTCGCGACGATCGGCAGCTCCAAGCGCGTCGCCCAGGATTTGAGCTGCTCGACTGCGGCGGCGCGAAAGGTGTCGCAGGCCGCCAGCATGACGGACTGGCCGTCCTGCTTGAGCATGTATCCAAGTTTTGCCGACGTCGTGGTCTTGCCGGAGCCGTTGACGCCGATGAGGGCCACGACCAGCGGGTTTGCTGTGGCCGGACTCGTTGAGCCCGGACCGGCACCGGGGTCAACGACCCCGGCTACAGGCGCAAACTTACCCTCGCTCCCCTCCAACGCGCGCTCCAGCACCCGGGCGCCAATCTCGGCGGCGGCCTGCCCCTTCAGCTCAGGGTCCTTGCGGTAGGCCTTCTTGATCTCGTCGAGAATCTCCTCGGTGGTCTCGACCCCGAAGTCGGCCGTGTAGAGCGCCTCCTCGAGTTCGTCCAAGGACGACGCATCGATCTTGCGCCCGCCAAAGAGCCCGCGGGTCGTATTGGAAATGGCCGCGACGGTTTTCGAAAAACCGCTCTTAAACTTCTTAAACAGTCCGAACATCAGATTCAGATTTTTTGGCCACGGATTTCACGGATGAGCACGAATGTCGGCGGAACGGATCCGTGTCCATCCGGGTGATTCGTGGCTGAAATAACACCTATTCCGCCTTGCGGGCGTCGCGGCCGAGCTGGCCCTTCAGGCGATCCAGGATGCCGTTGATGAAGCGCTTGGAGTCGGCGGTGGAAAACTGCTTGGAGAGATCGATCGCCTCGTTGATCGAAACCACCGGCGGAATGTCCTTGCGAAAGAGCATCTCATAGATGGCCAGGCGCAGGATCGCCAGGTCGATGCGCGCGATGCGATCGAACTCCCAATTATGGGCAAGTTGCCGGATGCGGGCATCGATCTCGTCGAGGCTCTGGATCACGCCGCTGATGATCTCCTCACCGAAAGCGAAATGCTCCCGGGGCTTTTCGGTCGTCTCGAGGTTTTCGAAAAACACGCGCAGATCCTCCGCGAGGTTTTGCGGCGGATTGAGACTCCACGAGTAAAGAAACTGCATGGCGGCGACACGGCCGTCACGACGCTGGGCGAAAAGGGCTTTGCTCATTTGGAAAGGGACTTCTTGAGGGCCGCCATCTCGAGGGCCCCGCGGGCAAACTCGGCCCCGCGATTGATTTCACCCAGGCAGCGTAACTCAGCCTGGGCATCGTCGTTGGCCGTCACCACCCCGGCGATGATGGGCGTGCGGCTGTCGAGACTCACCCGCAGGAGGCCCTGCTGCGCCGCCTCCGCCACGAGCTGGTCATGCAAGGTGCCGCCCTTGATCACCACGCCGAGTGCGATGAGCACGTCGAAACGGTATTTGCCCAACAGCAACTGCGCCCCGGTCGGCAGCTCCCCGCTGCCCGGCACCCGCACCACGTTGATGTTGGCCTCGGTCACGCCCGCGTCCCGCAGCACCGCATGCGCGGCGTCGAGCAGGCCCTCGACGTAGCGCTGGTTGAAGCGCGCCGCCACGATGCCGACGCGGAAACCGGCACCGTCAATCTGCAGGGAACTGGGTGAATCGAGACTCATGGAAGAAGGATACTGTGGAGGGCGGAATGGGCGTTGCCAAACCTCGCGTCAATGCCGCACGGCCCTACCGACGCCCCGGACGCCCCGATCCGCAACCCGAATCGACACCCGCCCGCCCCACCTCTGCACGCCCGGGATTTCAAAATCCTGTAAAGGCTCACGGATCAATCGCCACTCGTTTGCTCAAACTCCAAGCCACCTGTTCCCTGCTAGATGAATCACTTGCTTCGGAATATGGAAATCCACTTCACCGGCGCTGGCATTCTCGTGATCCTCCTCATCGGCCTCATCGCCTCACGGGTGGGCGCTGACCTCTGGATGGCCACCGCCATCACCGCCACCGGAGTCGGCGGCCTGCACGGCTTGATCTTTTGGATCGTGCGCCGCCGTCAACGCCTGGCCCGCCTCGCCACCATCAATTCGGTGCAGGGCATGCTGATGGATGTCGTGAACAATCAACTCGCCATCCTGCGCATGGCGAACGAGCTGAACCAGCGCCGCCCGGGCGCGGTCGCCCCGGAACGGATCGACCACTCCATCAGCCAGATTTCCGAGGCGGTAAACAGCTTGTCGTCGGAGTCGCTCCAGACTTGGCAGTCACGCTACGAGCGGTCCTGATGGGCCGCTCTCGGCATGCTTTTCGCCATCCACCATCGCACCCACTACCGCTACGCCGGCGCCGCTTCGGAGTCGTTCATGGAAGTGCGGCTGCGCCCGATGGACAACGAGCGCCAAAAAGTCCGCCAACATCGGCTCGAAACCATCCCGGTCGCCAACCTGCACGCCTACACCGACTACTTCGGCAATGCCGTGCAGACCTTCTCCATCGTGCAACGCCACGCCGAGCTCGTGCTCGACAGCCACGCCGAAGTGGAGACGCATGAAATCGCCCCGCCCTCAGTCGCGCTCGAGCTGAGTGTCTCCGAAGCCCGCCAACTCTACCGCAGTGAACCGCTGCGTTACTTCGAGTTCCTCAACCCCTCGGCCGCGATCCAGTTCTCCGCCGGTGTCAACAAACTCGCCAACCGCTTCTTTCGGCCGGGTCACGCCATCGGCCCCGCCACGCTTGAGCTCAACCACTGGATCCACGACAACTTCCGCTACGTGCCAGGTTCGACTCGCCTCGACACGCCCGTCGCCGAGGTCCTCGAAAAGGGTCAGGGCGTCTGCCAGGATTTTGCCCAGCTCATGATCGCCGTGCTGCGCTCGGCGGAGATCCCCGCACGCTACCTCGTCGGCTACATCGAAACCGATTCGCAGCGCGATGCCGCCGCGACCACCAAGGCTTCGCGGAAGCGAACGGCCGCGCCCGCCCTCATCGGCGCCGCCGAGAGCCATGCCTGGGTCGAGGTCTGCCTGCCCGGCGGCCATTGGTGGGCGCTCGATCCCACCAACGACTGCGTCGCCGGCGAGCGACACGTGCAAGTCGGCGCCGGCCGCGACTACCACGATTGCACGCCCACGCGCGGCGTATTCAAGGGCACCCGCACCGAACGCCTCACCGCCGCGGTGCAGATGACGCGACTCGGCTGAGTCGGTGTTTCCCTGGCCGCTGGCCAGGTGTGTTAAGCTTCGAGCTCGCGGACAAAACCGCGATGCCTCCGCTTTCGCCTCGCCGATCGGAAACGCTCGCACCGGTATCCGCGTCACCCCTGCCCCGCCATGTCCTCCCGATTGTTTTTCTGGTCCCTCACTTCGGCTCTGGCCGGATTTCTCTTTGGCTTCGATACGGTCGTTATTTCCGGCGCCGAACAAAAGATCCAGACACTCTGGTCGCTGAGCGCCACGTTGCACGGCATCGCGATCGCCTCGGCCCTCTATGGCACCGTGCTCGGCGCGCTGATCGGCGGTTGGCCCACCGACCGCTTCGGTCGCCGCCCCACCCTGATTGCGATCGGGCTGCTCTACTTCGTGTCGGCACTGTGGTCCGGTTTGGCGACCGATGTGAATGCCTTCATCATCGCCCGCTTTCTGGGCGGGCTGGGCGTCGGCATTTCCACCGTCGCCGCGCCGCTCTACATCGCCGAAATCTCGCCGCCCGAACGGCGCGGTCGCTTGGCCGGGCTGTTTCAGTTCAACATCGTCTTCGGCATCCTGGTCGCGTTCCTGTCCAATGCCCTGATCAGCGGTCTCGGCGGCGACCACGCATGGCGCTGGATGTTGGCGATCGAGGCCGTGCCCGCGCTCATTTACACGGTGCTTTGCCTGCGTATCCCGGAAAGCCCGCGTTGGCTGATCGCGCGCAAGGGTGACATCGAGCAAGGTCAAGCCGTGCTGCGCCTGATCCAACCGGACGCCGACGAGAGCGCCATCGCGGCGCAGGCCCGGACCATTGCCGAGGCCGCTGCGACCGAGCAGCGCGAGGCGGGTTCGATGTGGGCGGGGCACCTGCGCAAACCCATCCTGCTCGCCTTCCTCATCGCGTTCTTCAATCAGCTCTCGGGGATCAACGCGGTGCTTTATTTCGCGCCGCGCATCTTCGCCCTGACGGGTCTCGGCGAACGCGCCGCGCTGCTGCAGTCGGTGGGTATCGGCATCACCAACCTGGTTTTCACCTTTGTCGGTCTCTGGCTCATCGATCGGCTTGGCCGCCGCACCCTACTCTACCTCGGCTCAATCGGCTACATCACCTCGCTCGGACTCACCGCCTGGGCGTTCTTCAGTGAAACCTATGCGATCGTTCCGGCCTGTATCTTCGCGTTCATCGCCGCGCATGCCGTGGGTCAGGGCGCGGTGATCTGGGTGTTCATCTCCGAGATTTTTCCCAATCGCCATCGCGCGGAAGGTCAGGCACTCGGGTCCAGCACCCATTGGGTGTTCGCCGCGTTGCTCACGTCCGTCTTTCCCAAACTGGTTGAACTCATGCCCCCAGGCGCGGTGTTCCTCATCTTCACCGGCATGATGGTGCTGCAACTTCTGTGGGTGCGCTTGATGGTGCCGGAAACCAAGGGCGTGCCCTTGGAGGAAATTCAGCGCCGCCTCGGCTTAACCTGAGGGCTCAATCCGCCGACAAGCTGCGCGCGTTGAAGGAAATCGACTCCATCACCTCGCCGTCGGACCCGATCAAGGTGAGGAAAACCACAAAGGCATAGGGCGGCCGCGCCACCGGCGGTGAACTCAGCTTGTTGCCGGACACCCCGAGCACCGTGCGCTGCTGTCCGGCTTTGTTCGGCTGGTTCCAGCGAGCCATCGCGCGAATCGCGTCCGGCGCGACCTCTTTTTTCTCCTCGTCGTAGAAGCGCAGCACGAACGACAGGTTTTCGACGTTGAAGCCGTAATAACCGCCGCCCTTCCGCGCCATTTGGATGCCAATGATCTCCGGCTCCTCCTCCGCGTCCTTCGTTCCCTGGGCCCAACTGCCAAGCGGCATCGCAAACACGAGGACGAGCAGGAGCAAGGGGGACAGGCGCTTCATGCCGACACGCTGCCCCGCAATCCGCCTCGAGGCAAGTCACGCGGCCACCCCGCTTGAGCCAGACGCGTTTCTGACCACGCTTTTACGTCATGCGTTCTTCGCGTTCCGATTGGGTCGAACACCTTTACCAAGCCCTCGCCAACGACGAGGACGCGCGGGTGTGCAAAGCCATCTCCGACAAAGCCTGTCGCGAGGTGCCCGGAAACTTCCTGCGCCAGCTGGCCGCCCAGACGCTGACCGGCCTTGGGGATCGACTGGCCAATCCCAAAACGACGCTCGCCTGGCTGTTGCAGGCGGTCGGCGCGCCTTCGCTGTTTCTCGCGCTCATCGTGCCGCTGCGCGAAGCCGGTTCGCTCCTGCCCCAGCTGTTCATCGCCGGCACGCTGCGGCGCCTGCCCTTGCGCAAGTGGGTTTGGGTGGGCGGGGCGATCGCCCAAGCCGCCGCGGTGGCCGGTCTCGCGCTCGTGGCCACAACCCTCGAAGGCACCGCCGCCGGGTTGGCCGTGGTGGCACTGGTCGCATGGTTCGCCCTGGCGCGCGGCTTCTGCTCCATCGCCTCCAAGGATGTATTGGGAAAATCCATACCCAAAACCCGCCGCGGCCGGCTTTCGGGCTGGAAGTCGTCGCTGAGCGGCGTGCTCGCCCTCGGCGCCGGCGTGCTGCTGCTGCTGCGCCCGGAGGGCACCGATGGCTCGTCGTCGCTCTTTCTCATCTGGCTGCTTATCGCCGCCGCTCTCTGGCTCGGCGCCGCGTCGATCTACGCCACGGTGCAGGAATTCCCCGGTGAAACCAGCGGCGGCGGCAACGCCTGGGATCACGCCAAGGAGCGCCTGCAACTGCTGCGTGACGATCGTCCCTTCCGCGACTTCGTCACGGTGCGGGCGCTCGCGGTCGGTTCCGGTCTGAGCGCGCCGTTTGTGATCTCTCTCGCCCATCGCGAACTCGGCGGCGCCGCGCAATGGCTCGGCATCTTCATCATCGTCGATGGACTCGCCGCCATGGTGTCGGCGCCGATTTGGGGCCGCTTCGCCGATGCCTCCAGCCGCGCCGTGCTGCGCGTCGCGATGGGCTTGGTCGCGGGGCTCCTCGCGGTCGTGATCGGCCTCACCTTCCTCGAGCTTTCGCGCGAGGTCGCGCAGATCGCGTTCCCCGCGCTCTTTTTCGCGCTGGGCGTCGCCCACAGCGGCGTGCGCCTCGGTCGTAAGACCTACCTCGTCGACATGGCGGAGGGCGATCAACGCACAGACTACGTGGCCGTCAGTAACAGCGTGATTGGCGTGCTGCTCCTCATCGCCGGCACGATCACCGGCGCGCTGTCACTGCTGTCGCTGCCCTTGGCCCTCGGAGTCTTCGCCGCCTGTGCCTTGGCCGGCGTGCTGCTGGGTCACCGCCTGCCGGACGTGAGTGCTTGAGAGTCTCGCCCTCGCCTCGGCCTACGGCTGGTCGATCGAAGCATCGAGCGACTTGGGCTGTTTTAGCAGGTCAAGGGGAGGCGCAAGGACGTCACTCACCAGCACCAGATCCTCGAATCGCCAGACCCCAGCCTCCCGCTCCGCGGTCACATGAAGCGTTCCGGAGGCCTGGGGTCCGTGCAATGGAATGATCAGGCGCGCCGACCCAGCATCATTGGTGAAACTTACCTCCCCGACCACCCACCAGCCTTCCGTGATCGGCTCCCCCAAGGCTCTCACCACCGCCGGGTTCTCCCGCGCCTGGGCCACGGCCAGCGTGTAAGCCTGGCTACGTTTGATGAGCGAGGTAAGCCCGAGCACGAAAGCCAAACAGGCCGCCGCCAACACCGCGACGGCCACGGGCACCGCCCACTTCCAATGGCGCTGCAGCCAATCGGGACGACGCGGGGGTGACAGCGGAGGGGGTGCGTTCATCGTTTAACTTCGCCGCGCTAGCGATCGCTGTCCCGCTTCGACATGAACGCCCCGAGCGGAAGACCGAGCGCCACGCCCAAGGCCAGGCCCAGGCCAAGGTTGCCCACGGCCACCCCCAAGGCCGTGCCCACGCCAAGGCCAATCGCCAAGCCAGCGCCGATTCTCGAACCAGGGTTCGAATTCATGCGCCAAACGCTGGTCGAACGTGGTCGGGATCACAAAACAAAACGGCCTCGGCGAGCAGGCCTCATCACCGTCCGACTTGGGGTTCGAACCGCACTGCCCGCGCCTGCTCAAACCATGCGGTGTCCCTGAAATTCATGTTATGCGTGATGTAGCCGAAACGAAACGTGAACGGCGCACCATCCGACCAGCGGCCGTCGATCACCCAGCTTGAATCGGTGTAGCGAACCAAGGTCACGGTGCGTTCCTCGCCCGGCGCCAAGTCACCCACCGGGAAGGTCTGGCCACTCGCAGTCACGGTAACGGCTGTCAGCATTTCACCCGAGTGGTTCACCAACTTCAGTTTCGCGGAGAACAGCGGAAGAATCATCACGGCCAGTGCCGCGAAGACCGCGACCACGATGAACAGGAGCCCATACACGCGCACCGGATTCGGCGAAGACGAACGCGCGGTCATGTCCCATCACTCCCCACGCTCGCCGCGCCGTTCGCCGCGGAGCGCTTCCCAACGCGCGAGGCGGTCGGCGATGCGCGGTTCAAGACCGTTGGCCGAGGGTTCGTAGATTTTGAGCGGTTGCTCGAGGTAGGTCTGACCCGAAATGCCTTCCGGGAAATCGTGTGAGTAGAGGTAACCCTTGCCGTGCCCCATCCGCTTGCTGGCCTTCCCGCCCTTGTCGCGGAGATGCGTTGGCACGCTTTGCACCGGGGCCGACTTGATCGCCTGCTTCGCCGCCGCGAGCGCCATGGTGGCGGAGTTGCTCTTGGGCGCGCAGGCGATGTGCAGGGTGGCATGCGCGAGCGTGAGCTCGGCTTCGGGCAGGCCGATGAAATCGCAGGCGTGGTGGGCCGAGACCGCCAAGGGCAGCGCGAAGGGATCGGCCAGGCCGATGTCCTCACTGGCGAGAATCACGAGACGCCGCGCGATGAAGCGCGGGTCTTCGCCGCCCTCCAACATCTTGGCCAACCAATACATCGCGGCATCGGGATCACCACCCCGGCAGCTTTTGATGTAGGCCGAGATGGTGTCGTAATGCTCGTCCTCGTTGGCGTCGTAACGGATGCGACGTTCGCGGGCGAAGGCCTCCAACTCAGCCGGTTCGATGGCTGTCTTGCCGTCGAGCGACAGCGCGATGACCTCGAGCGCGTTGAGCGCGCGCCGCAGGTCGCCGTCGCACAGCACCGCGAGGTCGGCGAGCACGGCATCGTCGGCCTGCAGGCCGCGATCGCCGAGGCCGCGTTCGGCATCCTCCAGCGCGCGGCGGAGGACCGAGGCGACGGCTTCGGTCGACAGCGGTTCGAGGCGGAAGAGGTGACTGCGCGAGAGGAGCGGCGGGTTGACGTAAAAACCCGGATTGTGCGTCGTCGCGCCGATGAGCCGCACGTTGCCTTCCTCGACATCGGGCAGGAGCAGGTCCTGTTGCGATTTGTTGAAGCGGTGCAGCTCGTCGATGAAGAGGAGGGTGCGCGCCTCGGGCATCTTGCGCGCGATGGAGAGGATCTCGCGCAGCTCGGCCACGTTGGACATGACCGCGTTGATGCGCACGAAGCGGCTGCCGGTCTCGCGGGCGATGACTTCGGCAAAGCTGGTTTTGCCGCAGCCGGGCGGACCGTAAAACAGCAGGCTGCCGAACCGATCGGTGGAGATGAGCTGCGGCAGCAGGCTGCCGGCGCGGGTGAGGTGTTCCTGGCCCACGATATCGGCGAGCGCGCGGGGGCGCATGCGGGCGGCAAGCGGCTGGTGCGCGCCGGGTTTGGATTGATCGCCGTCGTTCACACCACCCTGCCCCGCGGTGGAACCGGCGGAGGGATCGGCAAAGAGGTCGGACTGGTCGGGCGGCACCATCGGAAGGATTCAAAATGAAACAAAGCCACCACGGAATGAAAGATTCGCTTTTCGGAAAGCGTTACAGGAGGCGATGCACCTCGACCGCGCTTCAGGTCACCGGGCGCCACTCTTGTGGCTGGTGCTGCCCTTCGCGGTCGGCATCGGTGTCGCGCACGCTCGCACCGAACCGGTGTCGACGGCGGTCCTCGTGACGGTGGCCTTGCTCGGGCTCGGCGGCGCCTTGCTCGGGCTGCGCCGGCGGCCGCGCCTTGCGCTGGCCGCGATGGCCTTGGCGGTGGCCGCTGGCGGTGCGCTGCACCTCGAGCGCCATCGCCAACGTTTGCCAGACTGGGATCGCTTGCCCGCGCGCGAAGCGCAACTGGTCGTGCGCGTGGACCGCCCCTTTCAAACGCGCGACCTAAACGAGCGCTTGAGCGTGATCGGCACCGCCATCGCCGCGGACGCTCACCTGCAGGATTTGGTCGGGCAGTCGCTGCATGTTCGCGTGTGGCGCTACCACAACCCGGCTCCGGTGCAGCGCGGTGGACTCATCACGGTGCGCGGCGAATTGGAACCCTTGCCCCGACATCCGCCGCTGGACGAAAGCGACGGGTTCATCGCCTACCTCATCGACAACGGTATCAACTTTCGTCTCGGCCGCGGTCGATTGGTCGACGCGACCTTGCCGAGCTCGGCTTATGCCCGCTGGCGGGGCGCATGGGCCGAGCGACTCGACAGCCGGCTGGGCGCCGGCCTGGAAGATCACCCGGCACTGGCGGGGGCCCTGAGCGCGATGGTGCTCGGCCAACGGCGCGCGATCGGCGACGAGGCCAAGGCCTTGTTCATGCGCAGCGGCACGATGCACCTCTTCGCGATCAGCGGCCTACACATCGGTGTGGTCGCGGTGGGGCTCTACACGATGTTGCGCCTGCTGCGGTTGGGACCGCGCGCCACGATGATCGTCGGCAGCACCTTGCTCGCGTTCTACGTGGACCTGATCGGGCAACCGCCCTCGGCCGTGCGCGCGTGGTTGATGGTCACCTGCCTGCAACTCGGCCGCATCAGCCGCGCGCCCCAAAACCCGGTGTCGTCCATCGCCGGGTCGGCCTTGCTGGTGCTGCTGCTGGATCCACTGCAGTTGTTCTCCGCCGGGTTTCAAATGAGCTACGGCATCGTGATGGCCTTGCTGCTCTACGGTCTGCCCATGGCCGAACGCTGGCAGCAACGCTTCCGCCTCTGGCGCCACACCCCCGAGTGCGACGTGAGCTCAAGGCAGCGTTGGTGGCGGCGGCGCTGGGAAGAGGTGCTCACCAGCGTGGCGATGGCCTGGGCCGCGACGCTGGTCGGACTGATTGCGGGCGTCGCGTTCTTCGGTTGGTTCAGCCCGTTTGCCTTGGCCGCCAATCTGGTGCTCATTCCCCTCGCGTTTGTCGTCATCAAATGCGGCTTCATCGCCCTGCTGGCGGCGGCGATCGGACTCACGCCAGTGGTGATGTTGTTCAACCACGCCGCAGCCCTGGTCTTGCTCGTGATGCAGTCGCTGCTGGCCACGGCGATGCGCCTCCCGGGGTCGGCGTGGCCGGCGGGATTCGTGCACCCCTGGTGGGGTCCCGGTGCCATCTGCGCCCTGCTCGTCGTCATGGCCTGGGGCTACAGCCAGGGTTGGCAAGGTCGCTGGGCCCGCCCTTGGTGGCCGGCGGCCTTGGCGGCGGTCGTGCTTGTCAGCGGCATGCGAATGTCGTGAAACAGGCCCACATGAAAAGCGCCTACGAACTCGCCATGGAACGCCTCGCCAAGTCGGACCCCGACGCGGCCAAACCGCTCACCGCCGAGCAAAAAACCAAGCTGGCGGACATCGACACGGTCTATCAGGGCAAACTCGCCGAGCGGGAAATCTTCCTGAAGCAGAAGCTCGAAGAGGCGATGGCCAATCAGGACCTCGAAGCCATCGGCCAAGTGCGCGAACAGCTCCAAAGCGAACGCGCGCGGCTCGAGGAGGAACGCGAAGACGAAAAAGACCGCGTGCGAAAGGGCTGAGGCGCGGCGCTGGCGGAGAGGGAACGCTCATCTTCGCTTATATTCGCTGATCTCAATTTTCGAAACTCATCCACGAATGAAAAAGGAGATCTACCGCGAAGAAGGGTATGCGCTCATGGGCGCCGCTTTTGAGGTCTACAACCAAAGTGGCTACGGCATGGGCGAAGAAATCTACCAGGAAAGCTTGGAGGTGGAACTTGAGCTTCGCGGCATTCGTTTCCAATCGAAGCCCGAGCTGCGGTGCTTCTACAAGGAGCGGGAACTGCGCAAGCGCTACTACCCGGATCTCCTAGTATCCGATTGCTTGGTTGTTGAACTCAAAGCCGTCGCGGCGCTGACCGCCGAGCACGAAGCGCAACTCTTCAACTATCTCCGCATCACCCGCCGCCCGGTCGGCTACCTCATCAACTTCGGACACGCCGGAACGCTCGAATGGAAGCGCCTCATTCTCTCAGAATTCGCGCCTTAAATTGGCGCGCCATCAGCGAAAATCAGCGCAGATTAGCGTTCCCATTCCTTTCCACGTGCTAGTTCAGGCGGCCTTGGTAGCGTTGAGCCACAGGGCGACGAAGTGGCCGATTGAGACGGCGACCAGGCAGAGCGCGAGGTTGCCCACAGCGTTACCGCCCGCGTGCAGCCATTGGCCGGCACGGGCATGATTCAGGGTTTGCAGACTGAAAGAGGAGAAGGTGGTGAAGCCGCCGAACAGACCCACCATCAGAAACTGGCGGGCATGGGGTCCCATCAAGACGCGCCCGTCGGGCGAGGTGAGCGTAGCGACAAAGCCAATGAGGAAGGACCCGACCACGTTCACGCACAGCGTGCCCCAGGGGAACGACTCACCAAAACGCTCGGCCATGAGGTTCGAGATGGCAAAGCGGCCGAGTCCGCCCAGACCGCTGCCCATGAATATCCAAAAATAAAGTGCCATGATGATGCCGTCGCCCCAAACGCGTAGGCATCATCCGCCGCGACCGCAACCGCGCTGATTCACTGCGCGATCCGGGCGATTACTCGCACTTCAGCGTGATCGCGGGGTCGATCGACATGGCGCGGCGGGCCGGCACGTAGCAGGCGAGGAAGGAAACGCCCAAGAGCAGCAGCGTGACGCCGCCGAAGACCGGCAGGTCGAACGGGTTGAGACCAACCAAGAGTCCCGCAAGAACCTGGGCCAAGCCGAGGGCGAATAGCAGTCCGATCGACAGCCCCACCACGATGAGCACCAGACCACTGCGCACCACGAGGCGGAACACGTCCGCCCGGTCCGCGCCCAGCGCTAGGCGAATGCCGATCTCGCGGGTGCGTTGGCTGACCGAGTAGGCGACGACGCCGTAGAGGCCCATGATCGCGAGCAACAGGCCCACCGCGCCTTGCGCGCCGGACATGAATGCGGCCATCCGCAACGGCAGGTAGCCGAAGGCCGTGGTGCGCAGGTGCTCCTCCATCGTGAGGGTGCTGTAGACCGGCAGTTCGGGGTCGAGCCGTTGCAGCACGCGGCGCAGTTCCGCCAAAACACCGGCGGCTTCGCCCTGCGTGCGCACGAAGAGGGTGACCGGCTGGTTGTAGGCCTGCGCGTAGGGGCGGAAGTAGGCCGGGCGATCTGCCTCGCTGATCATCACGTATTTACCGGTGGCCACCACGCCGACCACCTCGGCGGTGAAGTCGTAGCTGGTGAGCCGCTGACCGATCGCGTCGCCTTCCGGCCACAACTTGCGGGCCAGCGCCTCGTTCACGACGACCACCGCCGGCGCCTCCGCCGTATCCTGTTCGCTGATACCGCGACCCCGCAGCAGCGGCACGCGCATGGTGTCGAAGAAATGCTCATCAACGTGATTACTGGCTGCATTGATCGTGCCTTCCCGCAGCCCGGCGTCGTTCACAAACGGCGCGTTGGCATCGGCCACATCGCGCAAGCCGGGGGAGTTGCTCATGGGCAGCACCGTGGCGAAGGCCACCCCTTCCACGCCGGGCACCCCACTGAGGTCGGCGCGCAATTGTTTAAGGAAGGTTCGGCCATGGTCCGGTTCGTAGCCCTGCAGGTCCAAATCGATCGAAGCGAGCGCCACGTTCTGCGGGTCGAAGCCCAGTGGGATCTTCGCGGCGTGATTCAGGCTGCGCAGGAACAGTCCGCCCGCCATCAGCACGATGGCGCAAAAGGTGACCTGGGAGATCACGAGGCCGTTGCGCAGCCAGTGCCGACGTTGTCCTCCGCCGACGGAACCACCGGCTTTGAGAATTTTCTGCACATCCAGCTTGGTGGCGCGCAGGGCCGGCAGAAGCCCCGTGACCATGCCGGCGAACAGCGACACCGCCACGGCAAAGACCGGGATCCACCACGAACCCGTCACCGCTTCGGTTGCCAAGGGCATGTCCCCCGAGGGCGAGAGCCGGGCCAGGGCCTCACTGGCAAGGTAACTCAGTCCCCATCCCGCCGCCCCGGCAACGAGGGCCAAGAGCATGCTCTCGGTGAGCAACTGGCGGATGAGCCGCCCGCGGGAACCGCCGACCGCGGCGCGAATCCCGAGTTCGCGTTGGCGCGAGGCGGCGCGGGCAAAAAGCAGGTTGGAAACATTCGCGCAGGCGATGAGCAGGATCATCAGCACCAGCGCAAAGAACACCACCGCGGCCAAGGGCATGAATCCGCTCACGTTGGGGTCGGGGCGGCTGAACTGCTCGCGGATGACTCCGGTGGTGACGTTGTCGAGTTTGCCGGTTTGGTGCAACGGGCGGAGCCGTTCATCGACCACCGCAATCTCCGCTTCCACCCGCGACTCGGTGTAACCCGGCGCCAGGTGGGCCACGATGCGGAAGCCTTCCCAGTCGTGATTGGTGAACATGCTTTGGTCCCAGCCATACAAGGTCGGCATCATGGAGATGTTCACCCACCCCGCCGGCCCGATGCCCCACTGACCGCCGTTGAACCCGGCCTGGGCGACGCCGATCACCTCCATGGGCTTGCCGTTGATGGCGACCGAACGACCGATGACGCCAGGGTCGGCGCCGAGGCGATCCGTCCAGTAGGAGTGATTGAGCACGATGTAGGGATCGGCTCCCGGCTGTTCGCCTTCGCCGGGCAGGAACAAACGGCCCCGGCTCGCCTTGGCCCCCAAGGCTTCAAGATAATTGGGGCTGATGTTTTCGATCCACGTGCGATGGGGCATCTGCCCGGACCAGGCGAGGTGCACCGGACGCAACATCACCGCACTGGCGTCTTCCAGTCCCGGCACTTGGTCACGATAAGCCTCGTAGTCGGCCCACGAAAACATCGAGGCGAACTGGTTGGCCGGGTCGTGCCGGTTCATGACCACGAGTCGCTCCGGCGCGGTCACCTTCAGCGGCTGGAAAAAGAAAATGTCGATGACCGAAAAAATCGTGATGTTGGCGCCGAGCCCGAGGCCCAGCGTCATGACGGCGACGAACGTGAAGCCCTTGTGCTTGAGCAGCATCTTCAAGCCGTAGCGCAGGTCCTGGCGCAGGTGGGTGAGCCAGGCAAAACCGCGCGCCTCGCGACCGGCTTCGGCAATGGCGTCGGCCGGGCCGAACTGCAGATTGGCCGCCCGCACCGCCTCCTGCCGCGACATGCCGGCGGCGAGGTTGGCCTCGACCTGGGCTTCACGGTGGTAACGCATTTCCTCGGCCATCTCGGCGTCCACCTGTTTGCCGCGCAGGAGCGTGCGCAGGGCGTGGGTGAGTTTCTTGAATACATTCATGGCGGGTTCCCCGATCGGTGGTTGCGGTGGTGGTGTTGCGGCGCGGTTCAGGCTTCGTCCGCTTTGGCGAGCACCTGGCTCACCGCTGAGGTGAGGCGTTCCCAGGTGGCCTGCTCGGCCACGAGCTGCTGGCGGCCGGCTTTGGTGAGCGCGTAGAATTTCGCGCGGCGGTTGTTATCGGAAACGCCCCACTCCGCCTCGATCCAGCCCTTGCGCTCCATGCGGTAAAGCGCCGGATAGAGCGATCCCTCTTCAACGCGCAGCGCGTCGGCCGAGAGCAGGTGGATCTTTTGAGCGATACCGAACCCGTGCATCGGGCCGGCGTTGAGCACGCGAAGGACGAGGAGGTCGAGCGTGCCTTGGAGGAGTTCGAGTTTACTCATGGCTTTCCCTAGATGCACAAGGGAAAGCCAGCTCTTCCCTAGACGCGCAAGGGAAAAAGGGCAAAAGGCGGAAATTGGGGGCGAATGGCGCCCGGGTGTTTTGACTCAGCGGCCCGCGTTATTCCGCAAATTCGAACTCCGCCAGCAGGGGCAAATGGTCCGAAGCAGTGGTCGGCACGACCTCGTGATGCACGCAGCGCAGCGCGGCGTTGTGGAAGATATGATCCAGCACGAAGGGCATGCGCATCCACGTGATGGTGTCGCGTTGGACCGTCTGGAAACCAACCGCACCAAACTGGTCGATCAACGGGTCGGGTTTGCTGACGTTGAAGTCGCCAGCCAACAGGGTCGGCCCCTGGGCCTGCTGCAGCGCGCGGGCCACGAGTCGGCGTTGTTCGGGATGTTCCTCGCTGCTCGTCTTCAACATAAAGAAGGCGAGCAAGTGGGTGTTCAGGATAGTAAGCTCGCGATCGCCCACCCGGGTCTTCGCGCCGATCAACAGGCGATCCGTGGGGGTTTTGCTTTCTCCAAAAAAGTCGAACTCCACCGGCGGCGAGGGGATATCGATCCGCATCTCGTCGCTGAGCGGCGTCTTCGAGAAGATCGCCAGGCCGATGCCGAAGGGCAGCTCGCGCGGGTCGGCGCGCGGGTAACTGAAGGTTGCGTGATAACCGGGCAAGGCCTCGCGCAGCCGGGCAAAATTGGGGGGCGGTTGAGCCTGCACGCCACCAGGTCGCGCCTGCTCCACTTCCTGGAGGGTGATGATGTCGGCGTCGTGGCGTTGGATCTCCGCGATCGTCTGGTCCAGATCGATGGGCGCATTGTCCGGATCGGCGTCGTCCCAGATCTGACCAAACTGCATGTTGAACTGCAGAAAACGGAAACGGCTCACGGGAGGCGGCCTTTCTTCTGCAGCCGCGCGTTGCTCTCGGGCTGAACCACCAGCGGGTCGCTGGCGCCGGCGTCCCGATCGGCGCGTCCGAACAGTCGGGCGAGCCCCGCCAGGCGTCGTGGGGAGCGCTGCACCGTGACCAGCCCGGTCGATGCACGCCAAACCGATATTTCGGTCCGGCCCGAGACCGTCGCGCGCTGCTCGCTCGGCCGCATGACCGTCACGGTCGGCCGAGACACGTCTCCCAGTCGGGCGGAACGTTGCGCCGCGGGCCACAGGGGCCGGTGGTTGCTGTCGTCACGCCCCCAAGCAACCAGCGGCAACATGGCCGCCATCAGCACGATCGGGATTCTGGACGCACGCCGCATGCTGCGAGGAAGGCTTGTTTGCCAACGATCTGCGGCAAGCCCAATTTTCCGCCGACTCGAGGCGCCATCCTACTCCGGTTCGGCCGTGCCTTCGACGACCCACTCGCGGGCCTCCGGCACTTGTTCGAGAAAGGCCTGCAACGCGGCGCTGCAATGCTCGGCGTAGCGGAAGTGGGCGCCCATGCCGGTGCGCAACTCCACCTCGTAGATGAACTTGTCGGCGTGCGTGCCGTGCTCAAACGGCGTCTGGGCACCGAGCAACAGCGAATAGACGTAGGCCGGACTGCCCCGGTCCATGAGCTCGCGGGTGAGCTCAGCCTGCTCGGCCAGAAGCGCGGCGTGATCGGCGCGCTCGATTTCGGGCGGCAGGTAGAAACCGGCCTGGATGAGCGGCGTCCAACGTTGGCCGGTGCGGTGGCGGTTGAGGTCGCGCAGCTCGGCCAAGGCCATGTTGTTCCAGGCGAAATTCACCCGCATGCGCCGCGTCGCGGTGCCTTGGTAACCGTAGCGGTTGGTGCGATGGCGCAGCGCCTCGGCCACCGACTGTGTCTCGGGCAACCACGGTGGCGTGGCGCGATCGACATGCACCCAGACTTCGTCAGCCAGAGCATCAGTGCTCAGGCGCTCGAGGCCCAGGGAAAGGCTGGCGGCCAGTTCCTGATCGGCCTGCGCCAGGTAGGACTGCTCCGCAAAACTGTGCCGCATGAGCCGCGGCGACTGTTTGACGAGCTCGTCGCGGATGAGCTTGGCGGCGGCTTTCGCCTCCGGGTGCGGCAACGAGTCGAGGTGCTTCACCGTCGTGGCCCACATGCGCGAGGTCTGCACCAGCGCGAGGTTGGTGCGGGTGGCCATGGGGATGAAGTAGCGGGCGCGATCGAGCGCGAAGTTCTTCCGCAGTCGGTTGATGACGGCGGGCTTGGCGCCGTCCGGCAGTCGGATACGATCCGGCTCCGCTTCGCCGAGGGCGTCGAGCCGAGCGTATTCCGCGTGATAGGCCGCGAAGGACTTCGCCATCAGGCCGCGCCAGCGCTCGGCGAGATCGTCAGGGATGCCGATGGCCGCCGGATCGGGCAGGTTGTTGGCATCCATGGTGATGTAGCGGGTGCTCGACTCCTGGCCGTCGGCCATTTGGGCGATTTCGAAGACCTTGAGAGCCAACCACATTGATACGTCATCGAGCGCCACCGCCAGCCCGCCGGTCAGGCCGCCAATCGACGCGTGGCCGTAATCGACAAACTTGAGGATGCGATCGATCGAGGCGTCCGGATTGGCCAGATCCACCTTCTCGAGGATGGAATGGATGCCGTCGTTGCTGCGGGAGTAGCGGGCCAGGACGGAGGCGAGCAGTTCGGGCGTGACTCGGGGAAGATCGGCGGCTGTCGGGGGCGGGACAAGGGCGAGACCAGTGATGCGCATCGGCCGCCATGGGCGCAAAAATCGCCCCCGAGCGCAAAGGCAAAACCGGTCAAATCACGTCCGGTGACGCTGCCTTCAAATAAGTTGCATCTTTGTTGGCGGTTTTTCCGCATGTCGGTTGGATCGACCCGTTCTCGGCGTCCCCCTCCCACCCATTTTTCCCATGCTTCGTGACCTGACCCGTTCCCCTGCCCTCCTGCTCGCTTGCCTGACCCTTTCTTCCGGTCTGGTTGCCCAACCCTCGGAGCCCACCCCTGCCGAAGCCGCCGCGCTCAAGGCGATGTCGGAAATCGATCCCAAGGTCCAACGCGACGGCGAACCCTGGACCGTCGACCCGTCCTCCCGCGAGGAATCACGCCAATTCTTCCGCTCGATCTACGGCGCGACGGAAGGCGTGCCCAGCGAGTGGAATGGCAACACCGCGACCGGCGATCCGGGCACGACGTCGGCCGCCTTCAAGGCCTCGGTGATCGGCCGCGTGAACTTCTACCGTGCCATGGTCGGCGTGCCCGCCGCCATCGCGCTTAACAACACTTTCTCGGCCAAAGCACAACAGGGCGCCCTGATGTCCAGCGCCAACGACGACATCGACCACTCCCCGCCCACCTCGTGGACCCACTATACCGCCGACGGCGCCGAAGCCTCCGACAAGGGCAACCTCGCGCTCGGCACCTTCGGCACCGAATCGATCGACGGCTACATCCGCGACCATGGTTCGAACAACGCAGCGGTCGGTCATCGTCGTTGGATCTTCATGCCCCAGCTGCAGGAAATGGGCACCGGCGACGTGGAGGCCCAGGGCGGTTTTCGCCCCGCCAACACCCTCTGGGTCAACGACGGTCGTGTCTTTGATACCCGCCCCGCCACCCGCGAGGAGTTCGTCGCCTGGCCCGCCCCAGGACATGTGCCCTACCAGCTCGTCTGGCCGCGCTGGTCGATCACCCTACCCGGCGCCAACTTCTCCGGCGCCACGGTGTCCATGACGCGCAACGGGACCCCAATCTCGACCTTCATCGAAGCCGGCAACCAATCCCTCGGCAACGAGGTCACCCTCGTGTGGCTCTACGACGGCAAGTCCGGCAATGACCTCGCCTCCCACGACAAACCCTCCGCCGATGTCGACTACGAGGTCACGGTCGCCGGCGTGAACGTCGGCGGCAGCACCCGCACCTTCAACTACACCGTGACGGTCTTCGACCCCGACGCAGCCGGCGCCGATACCACCGAGGCCACGATCAGCGGCACCGGCAGTCCCAAGACGAACCAGAGCAACACCTACACCGTCAATGCGCCGTCCTTCGCCAGCGGCATCCAATGGCGCGAACTCGTCAACGGGTCCAACAGCACCGCCTACGGCGCCGAGGAGCTCAACTCCCACCCCGAAATCGACGGGACCAGCGACAGCTACTCGCTATGGCTGACGGGCACCGCCGCCACCGGCAACGGCTCCTTCCACCTCGCCCACCCGGTCTCCTCCACCCAGTCCTTCACCCTGCCGGGCATCTTTGCCGTGCCGCCGTCCGGCGCGGTCTCGCTCAGTTTCGCCTCCAAACTGGGTTTCGCCACGGTGAACCAAATCGCCCGCGCCGAGGTCTCGATCAACGGCGGCAAGGGTTGGGCCATTGTCTATGAGCAAGCGGGTGACAGCGACGGCAGCAGCCCCACGGAATCGTCCTTCCAGAACCGTTCCGTCGACCTCGCCGCCTACGCCGGCCAAACCATCCGCGTCCGCTTCACCTACTCCCACACGAGCGGCAGCTACTTTAACCAGACTGGTCCCACCATTGGCTGGCTCATCGACGACGTCCGCCTCAACGGCGGTATCATGAGCGTCGAGGAGGCCTCCATCAGCAACCACATCGCCGGCTCCAGCTTCACCTTCAGCCCGGCCACGAACGGTCCGAAAATCCTGCAGGCGCGCGGCATGTTCTTCGGCAATTATGGCATGGACTGGGGGCCGACCAAAACGGTCATCGCCGAAACCGCGACCAGCACCTCCACCGGCAACAGCCGGATCGTGAACCTCTCCGTGCGCGCCAACGCCGCCACCGGACTCAACACCCTCAACGTCGGCATGGTCGTCGGCGGCAGCGGCACCAAGCCGGTCGTCGTGCGCGTGCTCGGTCCGGCCATTGATCCCTTCGTCGAAGGCGCCGCGCCCGATCCCGCACTGCAAATCTTCCGCGACGGCAGCGAGATCCACGCCAACGACAATTGGGACTCCAGCCTGCGCCCGGTCTTCACCTCCCTCGGCGCCTTCCCGCTGGAGGACGGTTCCCGAGACGCGGCCATCGACGTGAACCTCCAGCCCAAACTCCACTCCGTGCTCGTCGATACCCAGGGCAACAACGGTGTGGTCGTCGTCGAGGCCTACGACAAGGACGCCATTGGCACCGGCACCTCGAAGCTGATCAACATTTCCGCCCGCAACCAGGTCGGCACCGGGTCCAACGTGCTCATCGCCGGCTTCGGCATTCAGGGCACCGGTCAACGCACCCTGCTCATCCGCGGCGTGGGCGCCTCCCTCGCGCCCTTCCTCGATGGCACGCTCGCCAACCCGCAGCTCGTCATCAAGCCGCTCGGTTCCGAGAGTGTGCTGGCGAGCAACGACAATTGGAACAGCGACCCCGATGTCGCCGCCGCCGCCAGCACCGTCGGCGCCTTTGAGCTCACCTCCGACCTCGACGCCGCCTTGCTCGTCACCTTGCCCGCCGGCAGCTACACCGCGACCGTGAGCGGAGTGAACGAAACCACCGGCATCGGCCTCGTCGAAGTCTACGAGGTGCCGTGAGCAACGGTCACCGCCCGTCGTCTCATCGCTGTAGCCGGGCTCGTCCCTGCCCGCCACAGCCTTGGCGGCGGCGGGTGAGCCCGGTCCTCCCTGCCCCACCGAAAAACAAAAGCCGCGCCCGGAACTCGGGCGCGGCTTCGTGTTTGAGCGCGGACGGAACGACCGCGTTCGCTTACAGCTTCTTCGTCAGCGTGAGGTAGGTGAACCGGCCCTCCGAGTTGTAGAGGAAACCTGGATACCCGTTGGTGTTGCCCCCCCAGCCGCTCACGAAGGGCGGATCCTTGTCGAAGAGGTTGCGCACGCCGAGGGTCAGGCGGGTGTCGCCATACCAGCGGTCGGCGCCGGCAAACGCGGTGTAGTTGAGCTGTGCGTCCCAGGTGGTGCGGGAGGCCACCTGCGTGATGGTCGCGGGATCATCCGGCACGCTGGGGTCCCAGTCGCCAGTGAAGTCGCGGAAACCATCGGTGTAGTGACCGGTGATGCTGGCCGACCAGTTGTCCATGCTCCAATCGAGGATGAGCTGGCTCTTCCACTGCACGTAGCCGTCGTCGCCGAGACCAGGGGTGGACACGTCGCCGGTGGCGTTATCGAAGAGGATATCATCGGCCTCGCCGGCATACTGGAAGAACGGCGCGCCGGGGAACTGCTGGATCTCGACCGAATCGAGGTAGCTCGCGTTGAGCGAGATGTCGAAGCGACCAAAACCCTCGACCGGCAACGCGTAGCTGGTGGCGAAGTCGATGCCTTGGATCTTGGTGTTGCCCAGATTACGGAAAACACCGTCGACGAGGATCACGTTGCCGGCGTTGTCGCGCTGCACGCCTTCACCCGGCAGCAGCGTCTCACCCGCGAAGTCGCGGTTGATCACGTCCTGGTGGTCGACCGTGACCGTGCCGTTGCGCTCGATCTTCCAGAAGTCCATCGAGAAGGTGAAGCCCTTGACGGCCGACGGCGTCCACACGAAGCCGAGGTTGATGCTCTTGGTCTCCTCCGGCGCGAGGGCCGGGCTGGAGGCAATGGTCACGTCCTGCTCGGGCTCGGTGACGCCGGTGAGCGGATCGGTCACCGGCGTGAGCGAGTAGGTCAGACCGCTGGCAAACAGTTCGTAGAGCGAGGGCTCACGGAAGCCTTCACCGTAGGTCGCGCGAATGACGAACTCGTCATTGAAGGGCAGCCACTTGAGGCCGAACTTCGGCACAAAGGTGTCCTTGTCGCTGGTGTAGAATTTCTCGAAGCGACCGGCGAGATTCAGCGTGAGGAGCTGCGCGCCGGGCGTGTCGCGGGCGAGCGGGATCTCCGTCTCGGCATACCAAGCACCAATCGAACGATCGGCGTCGGTGATGTTGGCGGTGGAGCTGCCGATGACGTCGCCGGAAACACCGAGTGCGTCAGGCGACTGCGAAATCGACTCGATGCGGTATTCCATACCGGTCGCAAAACCGACATCGCCCGCCGGCAGGGTGAAGAGGTCACCCTTGCCGAGACGGATGAAGCCCAGCCCCATGTCGGACTCGTTCAGGTTGTGCAGGTTGACCGAGGCGTAATCGACCACAAGGGCGTTGGATTCGATCGGGTTCTTGTAGTAGCCGAAGGGATTGTAGGGCGTGGTCGTGCCGATGTATTCGGACGAGTTGGGGTCAAAGATCGGATCAGCCGCATTCATCACCCGATTGAGCCGCGAGATCGAGACGAGGGTGTCGTTGGAGGCCGTGTCGATACGGCTGTAACGCAGGCCCATGTCGAGGGTCCAATCGTTGAAGATCGAGTCGGACTTGAGGCCGAGCGTGGCCATGATCGAGTCCGTATCCTCACGGTAGATACGGTTGCCAAACTCCGCCAGACGGGCGCGGGAGGCGCCGGAAATGTCCTGGTTGAACGGATTGAACGGATTGAAGGCACCTGGCGCGGCGGAGCGGGATCCGGCCGATTGTTCGCCCGGCGTGAGGAAGGGATTCGGCGTGCGCGCCGGGATCACGATCGAGACGCCGCCCGGGTTGGCGAAGTTGCCGGTGGCGGACGGCGCGAGCTCGTTCACCGCCTTGGTGTTCTGGTAGATCATGTCGCCGTAGGCGCGCAGGGTGTCGGAGCCGAAGACCTTCTTTTCAAACGAAAGGAAGGCGCCGGAGCGTTCGTATTCCGGATAGGCACCGGCCGACTCATTGAAGTTATAGGAAGACGAACGGCCCGTGCCGTAGGTGTAATCGGAGGCGGGCAGGTTGCCGTTGTTCTGCTCCCGCGCGGCGTAGCTGGAGGTGAAGAACAAATCGGTCCCGTCCGGCACGCCCGTGATCGACGCACCGGGTGCCTGACCAAGCGCCTCGTTGGCGGCTTCACGGGTGACCTGGATGTTGATCGGGCTGGAGTTGCTCGAGAGGAACGGCGGCACCGCGGAATACGGGCGGTCAGCCTGGAAGATGGCGTTGCGCTTGTAGAAGTTGAGCCCGGCGGTGAGCCAACCTTGGTCACCGGAAACGCCGGTCATGACGCTCACGTTGAGTTCGGAGGCGTCCGCCGAGGTGGTGTTGCCGTAACCGAGCGAAACCTCGGTGCCCTCGAAGTCGCGACGCAGGATGATGTTCACCACGCCCGCGACGGCGTCGGCACCATAGCTGGCGGAGGCACCGTCCTTCAGCACCTCGACACGCTCGATCGCGGAGAGCGGAATGGCGTTGAGATCGACAAAGGCAGTGGTGCCGCCGGTGCCGATCGGATACGGCGCAACGCGGGCACCGTTGATGAGCACGAGGGTCGCGTCGGGGCCGAGACCGCGCAGCGACGTCGAGGACGCGGCGGGCGTGAAGCCGGTGGCGTTGTTGGCAATGGCCACGGAGCCGGCGTTGGCGGCGGTCATGCGTTGCAGGAGTTCACCGGCGGTGGTGAAGCCGGATTGTTCGATCTCACCGCGGTCCATGATCTCCACCGGAATGGTGCGGGCATCAAAGGCCGTTTCGGTCGTTGGGATGTGGGAGCCGGTCACCACGAAGGCGCCGAGGGTGACGGTTTCCTCTGCGGAGGAAGCCGGGGATTGCTGGGCAACGGCGGCCGGAGCCACCAGCAGCGCGCAGCCCAAGGCCTGCGCCAGAACGCGACGGGGCATACGCACCGCGCGAGCAGTCGGTTTCTTTTTCATTGGGTCGTGTAGTTTGTGTAAGCCAAAGCAACGGGCGTGCGGCGCACCCCTTGGTCGCTGCTTTGCGGCGAAACTCGCCCGCCCCCCTCGCCTCACAATGGCAATGCGACGAAGCGACAGCCCCGCACGATCAGGTGTTACGATTGTGCGCCAAAAACGTGTCCCGATTTCGGGTCAGTGCGACGAATGGTGCGACCACTCGCGGTTGGGATCGGATCAGTTCACGGTTTCATCGGACGAGTATCGGGCCCAACCTATCCGGTCGCCATGAGATCAAAGCGACGCGCCTGTTCGATGCGTGATCGTTGCACGCCGGGACTCACCCGCCGGGCCCGCGCAAGATCGTTCCCCGGGTTGCCGCCGGGGATGATGCGCGCTTCCGCCGGCGCATCCGGGTCCCAATAATACCATCCCGCCGGTGTGGCATAACACAGCACCGTGTGCCCCCAGCGGGTGGGACCCGAGCCGCCGTAGATCATCAACAGATGCGCATCCACCACGCTCGCGAGGCCTTGAAACCAGGCCAGACTGCGCACGAAACATCCATTGGGAATGTCCGCGGCCTCCGGCATCACGGTATCCCATTCCCCACTACGCGCATCCGCTCTCACCACCTCATAACCCTGCCAACCGCGATGCCGGTGCGCGAGGACGAGGGACAGGTCCAACTTGTCCGCGGCCATACGATCGCGGTAGACCGACAAACTGCTGGTGCCTTCGCGCGGGAGGTAGATCCACAATCGATCCCGCAACTCGAACACCGTCGCCCAGGTTACCGCCGGCATTGTCCGCGTGGGCTCATCATTACTGATCCGAATCACCTGAGCCCAGCGATCGGGCGCGAGCAACGCATGCACTTGCCGCGCCGCACGCCAATCCGCCGCGAAACGCAGCTCGGTGCCCGCCTTCCCCCACACCACGGTTGCCAGTAAAAGCGCGAGGAGAATCAAACGAAAAGGACGATGCATGCCCTGCTAACACGCAGCCCCGATACCTGCGTTGCCGCGAAGCGATCAACCACCCGGACTTCGCGATGAATCGCCCCATGAAAACGATCGATGACCGGACACCTTGACGCCCGCTCTTCCCCGTCCGTCCGCGCCGGTTCCGCGCCCGGAACGCGCGGTCCCGAATCCGAGAAAACCCGTGCGCCAACCGGTCTGCCCGGTTCCTCTACAGCAGCGCCTTCAGGTGACTCTGCAGCTTGTCCTGGTAACCGCGGCTAAGCTTGAGCTTCGTGCCATCCTGCAGGACCACGACGTATTCCCCCACAAAAGACGGTGACAACTTCCGCACCCGGTCGAGGTTGACGATGGTCGAGCGGTGGATGCGCACGAAGCGCTTCGGATCAAGCCGCGCCTCCAATCGCGCCATGGTCTCCCGCATGAGGTGCGACTTCCCGCCGACGTGGAACTTCATGTAGTCGCCCTCGGCTTCGATCCAGTCGATCTCGCCAGGTTTGAGGAAGAAGATCTCGCCGGAGGACTTGACCAAGATGCGATCGTTGAAGCCGCCGTCGTTTTCCGCCGCGCCGCCGCTGGCGAGCTGAGCGATGAGTTGATCGACTTTGGCGTTGAGCGCGGCCGTTTGGCGGGAACGCAAGGCCTCCCGCACCCGCTGCAAGGTCTCCGCGAACCGCGCGTCGTCGAAGGGCTTGAGCAGATAGTCGACCGCGTGCACCTCGAAGGCCTGCAAAGCGTGCTGATTGTAGGCCGTGACAAAAACCACCAGCGGCCGCTCCTCCGGCGCCAGTGCCCGCAACACGTCAAACCCGTCGCCGCCCGGCATCTGCACATCAAGGAAAATCAGGTCGGGTTGCACCTTGCGCACCAGCTTGATCGCGGCGGCGGCATCACCGGCTTCGCCCGCCACCTCGAAGTCAGCCTCCGCCTTCAGCAGGAGGTTCAATCCGCGACGGGCGGCGGGTTCGTCGTCGATGATGAGCACGCGGTGGGCAGGAGGCGGGGAGGAGGCAGGCATGGCGACAGGGGGTCGAGTCGGGTCGGATGGCGGGGCGGAAAAGATCAGATGCGACAGGGCAGCACGATGGAGACGGTGGTGCCCTGGCCGGGCTCGCTCTTGAGCACGAGTTGGCTGTGCACGCCATAAAGGCGCGACAGGCGTTCGCGCGTATTGGTGAGACCAATACCTTCACGGGAGCGGTCGGCACGCGCACCGTCGATGCCCATGCCGTCGTCGCTCACTTCAAGATGCAGCCTCCCCTCGCGCACGTCGCCGGCCACCCGCACGCGCCCGGGACCGTTCTTCGGCGCCACGCCGTGGAGGATGGCGTTCTCCACCAACGGCTGCAACAGGAGGTTCGGTATGCGCGCTTCGAGCGCTTCCGTGCTGATCGCGGTGTCGACCGACAGGCGGTCGGCGAAGCGCATCTTTTGGATGTCGATGTAGCGCTCAAGGAACTCCATTTCCTGCCGCACCGTCACTTCCTCCACCCGCGAGGTATCGAGCGAGATACGCAGCAAGGAGCTGAGTTTGGAGAGCAAGCTGATTGCCTCGGTGTTGCGCTCCTCCCGCACCAGCACCGCGATCGTATTCATGGTGTTGAAGAGAAAATGCGGATGCAGCTGTTGCTTCAGCGAACTCAGTTCTGTCTGCACCAGCCGCGACTCCAGCTGCGCCGCCTTGATCTGCTCGTTCTTGAACTTGCGGTAGATCTCGAAGGTGTAACCCGCGCCGAGAATCGCCCAATAGAAAACCACGTCGATGAGGTTGCGGCCGAAGAAGTTACCGACCGCCACCGCCCAGAAATCGGCCAGTGGCTCCCCTTCGCGCACCATCACAAAGGCAATACGCGCCAGGTAGTAGCTGCCCATGATCACCAGACTGAGCGTGAGGTGAAATCCGACCCCACCGACCCAACGCCCCGTTGCCAAAGGCACCACCCGCCGCAACCACAACACGACCGGCGTAAGCAGCATCCACAACGCGACGCGCGCATACTGGGAGGCGAGCACATCCCAGAACGCGATCTCCGGCCGCGTGACCCGCACTGTGAAGAAAACCTCCGTGCTCAGGATCAAGCCCACCGCCGCCCAAACGGCGAGAAGCGCAATCCACTTTGAGTAACGGTTGTCCATGAGCGAAGAGACCAGTCTGCTTGGCGTGCCGATACTGAGGCGAAAGGGAAAGAAAATGCGACAAAACGCCGCTCTCGTGCGACGAACGACCTCGGCGCCTCGCTCAATTCCGCGGCGCCTCAAACCGGTCCGCCCGCGCCTCCGCCTCGATTTTCTCCCCCGCCAGCCCGTCCGCCGCCCACTGCGCCGCCAGCACCGGCGCCCATAGCGCGCCCTTGGCCGCCAACGCGGTGAACACGCCCCACCGCCGCTCGCCGTCCAGCCAACCGACCACCGGACGCCGGTCCGGCACATTGACCCGCAAACCCGCGAGTCCCCGGGGCTCGATTACCTCGCACCCCGTGAGCCGCCGCGCCGCCGCGGCTAATCCCCGCTGCCCCCGCTCGGTCGGGCGCGGCTCCAAGTCGTCGCGGCCAAAGGTCGCTCCCACCCGCACGGCATCGCCGGCCATCGGCATGATCCACTGCCCGTCGTTGAGCACGGTGTCGGGTTCGAGCCCCGGCAGGCGTCCCGTCAACACCTCGCCTTTGGCAAGCTCCCAGGGCCCCATCGCCGGATCGGTCTCCGCGCCGACACACCAGATCACCGCCGAACGGCCCAGCAATTCTTGGGGCGAAACGGCCGCCTCCCGCAACACGCCCGCTTCGATCCAACGCTCGCGCAGCGCGGCGACGATCGCCGCGGTGTCCACCTGAATCGCCCCCTGCAACCACAGACCTGTGGCATCCCGCGCCGCCACCCACTGCGCCACCTCCGCGACCGCGCAACGCGCCTCAAAGCGCGCCCGCTCCGCCTGGTCGCGGTAGATCCGCCGCAGCCGCATCTCCCGCACGACCGACCGCCCCAATGCGTCACCAAGTTCCTGATACAGGCGTAGACTCTCGTCCCGCCACTCCGCAAAACGCCAGGTGGGCACCAGCCGCCGGCCCGCCACCGGACTCACCAGTCCCGCGCCCACCCGCGAGGCCGCGGTCGCGTGCCCGCGGTCGATGATTTCAAACGCAATCCCCGCGCGCTCGCAGGCCCAACCCAACATCGATCCCGCAATGCCCTGACCGACGATCGTCACCGGGTCCGCCATGGCCGCACTCCGATTCGCCGCTCAATCGCAGTGGTCGCTCGGACCATGCACATGACCATGCGCGATCTCGGTCTCGGTCGCGGGCCGCGCCGCCACCAGCTCAACGTCAAAGGTCAGGTCCACGCCGGCGAGCGGATGATTCGCATCCAGCATCACGCCGTCCTCCTCGATGCCCACCACCGTCACCACGGGCGCACCGCGATCGGGCGCCGTCTGAAATTGATCGCCGAGCTTCAGCTCGCCCTCCACCGGCATCACGTGCCGCGGCACCTTGCGCACCTGACTCGGATCATGGAGACCGTAGCCCTGCGCCGCCGGCACCTCAATGAGGCCTTTCTGGCCCGGCGTCCAGTCGCGCAAGGCTGTGTCGAGTCCGTCGATGATCATGCCTGCGCCCTCCAAGTAGGAAATCGGCTCCCCGCCCTGCGAGGTATCCAGCAGCTTCCCAGCGGCATTCTTAAGCGTGTAGTGAAACGTGACGACGCGACGATCGGTGGAACTCATGTGCCACCATGTTCCCGGCCCGCCCCACCCTGGCGCAACGCCGGAATTGGCCCCGGCTGAGCGCTCACACCACCCACACCTGCACGCTCGTGATCCGCGGCAGCCGCGCCGGCAGTCCCTGCCAGGTCCCACCCGCGTCACTCGATACGAACACCTCACCACCCGTCGTGCCCAGGTAGATGCCCGCCGGGTCGAGGCCGTCCGCCGTCATCGCGTCGCGCAGCACGCCGACAAAACAATCCGCCGGCGGCAGGCCCTGGGTGAGCGCCTTCCACGTGCGACCACGATCCCGCGAACGCCATACCTTGAAAATTCCATCCGGCACCACGCGGTAGCTGTCCCGCACCAGCGGCACCACAAACAGATCGTCCTGCGTCACCGCTAGCGGAAACCCGAAGTCATGCGGCAACCCGGCCGAAATCTTGGTCCACGAATCGCCACCGTCGGTCGAGCGATAGACGCCGAAGTGAAACTGCAGCACCAGCGCGTTGGGCGCCGACGGATCGAGCTCCAGCCGGTGCACACAGCGCCCCATGTCCTCGCCCTTGATGAACTCGGGCGCGACGTTGGGTAGGCCTTGGTTGCACAGCGACCAAGTGGCGCCGCCATCTTCGCTGCGAAACACGCCCACCGCCGAGATCGCCACCCACAGCCGATCGGGACTCTGCGGATCCACCACGATGGAATGCAGGCAAAGTCCGCCCGCCCCCGGCATCCACATCGGTCGCGAGGGATGCGCCTGCAGCCCACTCAACTCGTCCCAGGTCTCGCCATCATCGCGACTCACAAACAGGGCCGCGTCGTCGGTGCCGGCATACCACGTGCCGGGCTGCGACGGATGCCCCGGCACGATGCGCCAGATATGTTTGAGCTTGGCTTCACTGTCGGCCGCAAAGGCCGGATCACGTTGCGCCTCGCGCCAAGTCAGTCCGCCGTCGTCGGATAGCCGGATGGTCGGCCCGCGCTCCCATTGTTCGGTGCCGGCGATCAAGCGTCCCCGCGCCAGGTCGCCGCCGAGACTGAACACCTCCATACCGGGCAACGCCGGTCCCGTGAGCCGCCAATCGCGACGGCCCTCGTCACTGGCGTAGAAGAACACACCTTTCACGGTGCCCAGACCGAGCACCACGCGACGCGACGAAGGGGATGGCGCGGACATGCCCGCCACCATGACGGAGGCGGCGACGGATTCGAGTTCAAACCCGCCGGCGCCGCAGTTCTCAAACCGGTTTACGAGTGCCGCTTGCGCCCGCTCTCGCTCCAGTAGCGCTCCACCACCCCGTCGCGCGTTTCGATGAACACGGTGCGATCGAGCTCAACACGGGAACCGACATCGAAGACGAAGAGCAGCGCGGCATCGACCTCTTTGATCTTGGTCGATTCGTAACGCAGGATGCGGGTGGCGTTGCCCACATCCTCGACACGCGAAGGCTCGCCCAGCGTGGCGACGATCCAGGCCTCGGTGGTTTCACCCGGCTGGATACGATGGAGATTCTCCTCGGCCACAACACGCCCGGAATAGCGCGTCGCTTCGTGAGACGTGATCACGGTGCAGCCCGAAAACAGGACCGCGGCCGCGGCGAGGGTAAAAGGAAGGAAACGACGAACAGAGGTCTTCATGATCACGGAGTCAGAGTTGGGTGTTGTAAGGTAACACCCGACTGCGACGCCCCCGGTTGCGGGAAAATTCAATGAATTTGCCCGCCGCCACGAAATGGCCGTCCGTGACCCCATCTCAGCCGTAGGTCGACTACAGTTGGAAAGGACGTCGAAGGCGGGCACCTCGTCCGCTGCGGCGCCGGTCGCAGCGCGCGGTTTGAGTTGGGGCATTGAGGCACTGCCGCGTGGGCAGACGGCTGCTCGCGATAAAAAACGCCTCAGTCTGGAGTGATTCCCCGAATTGGCAGCAGCCGGACCATCACATCAATACTGGCCATCGCCGCAGCGGGCTGTCCTGCGACTTCTGCGGGATAAAATCGCGCATCGGTCATCGCATCGATCATCGCCGCCGCCGCCGACTCCGGGAAAACGTCGCGAACATCGATACGCAAAACCCGGCCGTCGGCGCCGATCTTCACTTGGAACCGTCCACGGGCCCACACCCCCGTGAGGTCTCTCCGGAAGGAAAAAGACATGCCGGGCATGAATCGAAAGCGCGCGGGACGCCCAACGTCGGTCACCATCGCAATTCGCGTCCTCATTTTCGCATGCGGGCCCGACCGGAACTCGACCGGCTCCGCCCCCGCCGCCAGCTCTTCGGCCGAACGCGAGGCCAATGGCTCCTTGCTCAGGATAAAATTCGTCCAGCGTCGAACGCGGGCGGAATCAACGCCGTCCCGGCTCACGTAGGTGATCCATAGGTCCCCACCCTCCAAAGTTTGAATCCTGGCCCATTTCCGGACCCGGTCCGACGTGGAGTGGTAATCGAGCACGTAGGCCGATTCTGAGAGTCTGGTCGTGTGAAACTCGAAGTCGGGAGTCTGCTTTCGTGCTGCTTCAAGTTGGACGATGGCCTCCCGCTGATACAGCGGTTCGGACCGCAACGATACAATCAGATGTTCCTGCCAGTCTGCCGCGGAGTTGCCAGGCGGGTAGACTCTCACCTCCCGCAAGATCAATTGTTCTGCCGGTTGTTCAACCACTGCGGAACGCGCCCCCGCCTCGGCGACCAATTCGGCCACGACACGATCAACCGTCTCGGGCGAGGCATTGAAGAACACCAACGGACCGGCTTCGCGCGCCGACTCGACCGGCGGAGACGCACAACCGCCAAGAAAGATCGCCCCTAAACCTAGCGCTCCGAATGCAACCCGAAAGCAGTGGAACGAACGCATGCCGTCGAGCCCGGGAGAAGCGGACCACAAGGTCAAGTGCGCTCACCCTTCCGCGCGCAGCACTTCCAGCGGCGGGTGGTTGGTGATGCCGCGGTTGGAGAGCAGGCCGGCAAGCAGGGTGATCGAGGACACCGCGAGGATCGCGACCACGATCGTCGTGACGGAAAACACCCCGACGGTTTCGAAGACAAAATGCGCCAGCAGGCCGTTGGCCACGATGGCCAAGCCGCAGCCAACCACCGCCGCGAGGATGCCGAGCACGGCGTATTCCACCAACTGGATCTGCCAGAGCTGGCGACCGGTCGCGCCGAGCGTGCGCAGCAGCACGACTTCGCGCAGCCGCTGCAGGCGACCACTCATCATTGCCCCCACCAGCACGATCACGCCGGTCGCCACGGTAAACAGCGCCATGAACTGAATCACGAACTGCACCTTCTCGAAAATCGAATCCAAGGTCTCCAGCACCAGCTGCAGGTCGATGGCGGAGACATTGGGCAGCGCTGCCACGATCGCTTCCTGCACCCGCGCCGAGTGCGCCGGATCGCCCACCCGCGTCGCCGCCACATAAAACTTCGGCGCCGGTTCCAGCACGCCGGCCGGAAACACCACGAAGAAATTGGGCTCCATGCGGCGCCATTCCACTTCGCGCAGGCTGGCGATGCGGGTCAGGATCGGCAGGCCTTGCACGTCCCATTCGATCTCGTCGCCCAGCGCGACGTTCATCTGCTCCGCCAAACCGCGTTCGACGGAAATCGGCACCGCGCTGTCGCCATCCCAGTCGATGCGATTCACCCATTCACCCTCGACGATACGTTCGGTGCGCTCATTGAGGTGATCGCGGAAGGTGGAGCGGTATTCGCGCCGCAGCGTCCAGTCGGCCACTCGATTCTCACGATCGCGCAGGATCTCGCTGACCGGGCGGCCCTTCACCTGGGCAACGCGCATCGTCACAATCGGCGCATCGGCCTGCATGGGCGCGTCTTCGCGCCGCAGGATGTCGCGCAGCGGATCGATCTGGTCGTCCTGGATGTCGAAGAACAAGAGGTTCGGTCGGTCGCTGCCGCCCGCACCCGCGATCTGGGCCAGCAGCGTCGAACGGGTCAGCGCCAGCGTCACGATGAGGAAGGTGCCCAGGCCCAAAGCCAGCAGCAGCAAGACGGTCCGGTTGTTGGGCCGGTGCAGGTTGGCGATACCCTGCCGCCAAACGTAGGGTGCGCGCTTGGGCGTGAAGCGCCGGGCCGCCCAGGCCACGACTTTGCCCAGCGCGCCGAGAATCAGAAAACTCACCGCCAACGTCACCAGAAACCCAATACCCACCTGCCAGCGCGGCGCCTGCCGCAGGGCAAACATGGCCACGATGCCCACGATGCCGGCGTAGACCGCCCAGCGCCACGGGTCGCGATTGGCGCCCGATTCCGCTGTCGCTGCACGGATGGCCACCAGCGGCGACACGCGTCGCACGGCCAGCAACGGCAACAGGGCAAAGAGCCCGCAGATGAACAGACCAGCCGCTGCACCTTTGAAAACCACCCGCCAAATGATGCCAAATTCGACCTCCACCGGCAGCATCTGTGCGACCAGTTGCGGCAAGGCCAACTGCACGCCGACCCCCAGCGCCGCCCCGGCCGCCGAACCGATGAGCCCGAGGGCCAGGCCCTGCACGAGGTAAACGCCAAAGGCCGTGCCGGAGCTCGCCCCCAAACAACGCAGCACGGCGACCGTCGGAATCTTTTGGCGGATGTGCACATGGATCGCGCTGGCCACCCCGATCGCGCCGAGAAAGAGCGCCACAAATCCCACCAGACTCAGGAAGGAATACACGTTGCGCAGGGCGGAGCCGAGCTCCTGCTTGCGCTCCTCGACCGTCTCGTAACCGAGGTGTTGATCCGGGTAGGTCCGGCGCAGGCGCCGCTCCACTTCGAGCGCGTCGCTGCCATCGTCAAAAACGATGTAGCGCCGGTGACGGGCGAGGCTGCCGGGACCAAGCAGGCCCGCGCCTTCAAGCTCGCTCAGCGGGATGAAGACCCGCGGCGACAGCATCGCCACCACCACGGAATCACCCGGAATCTGCCGCAAGGCGCCGACCACCGTGAACGTCTCGTCGCCCAGCTTGATCGGATCGCCGACGCCGACGCCGAACTGCGCCATCAGCGACTCTTCCATCACCGCCACCTTGCCGCCCTGCGCCAGACGGGCGGGCGCGTCGGCCGGGACCGTCTCGAAGTCACCGTAGAACGGATACCCGCCCTCCAGGGCCCGCAGGGTGGCGAGCCGCGTGCGATTCTCCGCCGTCGGAAAGACCACCATGGTCGACAACGCGATTTCGTTGGCCTGTTGACCACCGAGGGCGTCGAGATCCGCCGCGACCTCGGGTGCAAACGCCGCCCGGCCCTGCACCCGCAGATCGGCCCCCAGCAGCGTGCGCGCCTGCGCGTCGATCGCCTCGCGCAAGTTGGCATTGAACGAACCGATCGCGACGAGCGAAGCGATGCCGAGCACGATCGAAAACGACGCCAACACGAGGCGCCGCCGCGATGCCCGCGAATCCCGCCAAGCCATCTTGAGGATGAAGCGAAAGGAGGAGGATTTGTTGCCCACGGAATACACAGAAAACACGGAAGAGTTCAGAGCACGAAACGCTCAAACTCGGCCTTGGGGTGATGACCAAAATTCACCAAGAGCCCCACCCGAAGGCCGGAAGCGTGGAGGTAGTTTTGAATCTGCGCACGGTGTTCATCGCAGATCTTTGAGACGGCCTTTATTTCCAAAATCACCCTATCGAAACAGACGAAATCCGGAGAGAAGGTCTGCTTCAATGGGCGACCTTTGCAGGAGAGAGAAACTCGAGGCTGGGCGGCAAACGGAATACCGCGATCTGCGAGCTCGAGCTCCAAACACTCCTGAAACACCGCCTCCAAGAATCCAGCCCCCTTATCGCGGTATACCTCAAAACAGGCCCCGAGAATCTCACGCGTCAGTTCTTCATGAATCAGTTTATTCATCGTGCTCCTTTCCGTGTGTTCAGTGTGTTCCGTGGGCCAGATTCAAATGTTCAAGATGCCTATCCTTCCACCACCTCGCCGTTTCGTAGGCGGAGGACCTGGCCGCAAAGTTTCGCCAGTTCGAGGTCGTGCGTGACCATCACGAGGGTCGTGCCTTTTTCGTGATTCAGGCCAAAGATAAGTTCCTGCACGGTCTGCGCCGTCGCGCCATCGAGGTTGCCGGTGGGCTCGTCGCAGAAGAGGATCTTGGGTTCGTTGATGAAGGCCCGCGCCAGCGCGACCCGCTGTTGCTCACCGCCCGACAACTGCACCGGGTAATGATCGGTCCGTTGCCCGAGCCCCACCCGCGTGAGCAACTCCACCGCCCGCGCCTCGGCCTCCGGTCCCCCGTCACCGCGCAGCTCGAGCGGCACCAGCACGTTCTCCAGCGCGGTGAGCGTGGGCACCAATTGGAAATTCTGAAACACGAAGCCAACGTGCTCGTTGCGCACCCGCGCGCGCTCGTCCTCGTTCATCGCCCCGATCGCTTCGCCGGCCACCACGACCTCGCCGCCCGAGGGACGATCCAAGCCGGCGCACAAGCCCAACAACGTGGTCTTGCCGCTACCGGACGGACCAAGGATCGCGAGTGACTCTCCCGCCGACAGATCGAAACTTACTTCCTTGAGCACGGTCAACGGACCCGCCGCCGTGGCGTAGCTCTTGGTCAAGCGCTGGACTTTCAACATCGATTGCACACTCATGAACAAAGCCGCGAACCAAACCCCGCCCCTCCCGATGTGCAAATGACGAAGCCGCTTCGCCTTCTCTTTCTCGCTGTTACGTTGATCACCAACCTCGGCGCGCTGGCCTCATCCGCCGTGGCCGCCGACACCGAAGAGGCGCGCCGCACCATCCTGTTTTACGGCGACAGCCTCACCGCCGGTTACGGCCTCAACGACCCGACCGAGACCGCCTTCCCGGCGTTGATCCAGGACAAACTCGACGAGGCCGCGCTGCCCTACCGTGTCGTCAACGCCGGCCTCTCCGGCGAAACCTCCTCCGGTGGCCTGCGCCGCATCAACTGGGTCATGCGCCAGCCGGTCGACGTCTTCGTCCTCGAACTCGGCGCCAACGACGGACTGCGCGGACTGCCGCTCGATCTGCTCGAAGCCAACCTCCAGAAAATCTTCGATCGCGTCCGCGCCAAGAACCCCGACGTCCAGCTCGTCCTCGCCGGCATGCAAATGCCGACCAGCATGGGCGGCTACGCCGAGGACTTTGCGGCGATCTACCCGCGGCTCGCCGCCGCCAACGACGCCACCCTCATCCCCTTTCTCCTCGAAAGCGTCGGCGGAGTCGCCGAGCTCAACCAGAGCGACGCCATTCACCCCAATCCCGCCGGACACGAGATCATCGCCGAGACGGTCTGGACCTACCTGCGCCCCCTGGTCATACCATAAACCGCTTTCATGTTGTCCCGGTCCGCAGTTCCGCTTCGTGCCGTGGGGATCGCCGTCGCTCTGCTTCTTGCAGGTTGGTCGGCTCCCCGCGTCGCCGCCGCCTCCACGTTCACCGGCGGCTTTGTGACGGACGACAACGTCACCAACTCCGCGCAAGAGGAGAAGTCCGATCAGGCCGTGTTCGCCTCCGCCAACCACAGTCGCCACCGCTTGCTCAGTCGCGATCTGCAAGGTTCGGTCGGTCTCGCCGCCAGCGCGACGCATTGGCTGACTTGGGACGGTCTCGATCTCGCGGAACTCAGTGCCAACGCCAACCTGCGCTGGAAATTTGGGCTCGGTCCCTACGCGCCGCGTCTCGACACCGGCGTCGTCGTGGGCCGCCAGTTTTCGCGCGTCGACGAATGGTCGGGCAACCTGTTGCGCGCCAGCAGCACGCTCTCGCGCCGCCTTTCGCCAGCGTGGCAGTTGCTCGCCGGAGTCGAGCTCAACCGCCTCGACGCCAACCGCGCCGTCTATTCCCACACGCAGTGGACGACCACCTTCACCGCCAACTATGATCCCACGCCGGACTGGCGCGTCGCCCTGACCTATCGGCACCGTCGCGGCGATCAGCTGTCGTGGTGCCGCAACAGCTGGCCGCCCTTTGCCGGCACGACCCAGTGGCTCGACGGCATATTCGGCGGCGACTGGTTTCCCTACCGCACCGAGGCCGAACTCAACGGCGGCTCGATCACCGTGTCGCGAGCGTTCGGCATCGCCAGCACCGTCGCCGTCGGGTTTGAAACCACCCGATCCGTTTCCGGTGCCCACAAGTCCTACCGCAATCAGCGCTTCAACCTACAGTTCGTTCATGCGTTCTAATCTCCTTCGCGCGCTCGCCCTGACCGCCTCGATCCTCGCCGGTTGCGCACCGCTCACCCACGCCGCCGAGCTCACCGTTACCGCCACCGACCAGTCTCAAACGCCGGTGGAGCAATTGGTCGTCTGGCTCACTCCACTCGACCAACCTGTCCCGGCCGCGCCCGCCGAGCTCAGCGCCACCATCGAGCAAATCGACGAGGAGTTTGTGCCTTACCTTTCCGTCGTGCGCGTCGGCACCCGCGTCGCCTTTCCCAACCGCGACAATGTGCAACACCACGTCTACTCCCTGTCGCGACCAGCCAAGTTTGAGATCCCGCTGCACGGCGGTCAGACCACCGAGTCCGTTGTGCTCGACACCCCCGGTCTCATTCCGGTGGGCTGCAACATTCACGACTGGATGATCTCGCATATCGTGGTGGTGGATACGCCGTGGTTCGGCCAATGCGACGCCACCGGCACCCTGACCCTCTCCGATCTGCCGGCCGGCCGCTACACCCTCAACGCCTGGCATCCGCGACTCCGCAAGGCGCAGGAGCAGGAGGTCACCATCACGGCCGCAGCGGCGACACGCGTCGCACTCGAGCTGCGCCTGCGGCCCGACCGGCGTCTGCGCCGCGCCCCCGACGCCGGCGGACACGGCTACTGAGTCCCGCGCCACCATGATTCGTTTTCGCAGCTTTCGCGCGACCCTGCTGACGATCATTCTGGCCGCGGTCGCCGCGACCCAGGTCGCGACCTTCGCGGTCGTGGCGGCGGTCAATCAACGCGAAGCCCGCGCCGAAATCGAAGAGGACTTGCAGGCCGCTGCCGATGCCTTTGCGCAGGTCACCTCCAACCGCGTGCGCCAACTGGCCATCAGCGCCGCCGCGGTCGCCAGCGACTACGCCTTTCGCGAAAACTACTTCAATCTCCTCGAGGACCCGCGCACCCTGGAGTCGGTCTTCACCAGCGCGAGCAATCGCATCGGCGCCGACCTCAATGCCTGGGTCGACCTCGACGGACGCACCATCTTCGCCGCGCCCACGACCGACGACGAGGTGTTCGCCGAGCTCGTGTTTCGCGCCGACGAAAGCGTCGATGCCCGCGCGACCGGCTACCTGGAAAGCAATCGCCAACTCTACGTCGTCGCCGCCGTGCCGATCCGTGCCCCAGCCATCGTCGCCTGGTGGGTCGTCGGCACCCGCGTCGACACCCTGCTCGCCCAAAGCCTGCGGGAAATGACCGGCGTGCAGGTGAGTTTCGCCAACTCGCGCCGCGAACTTGTCGCCTCCTCGCTGCATCCCGTGCTCCAGCGGGCACTCGCGGCCGAAGTGTCGGCGCTGCCAGAATCGACGACGGCCGACTCGATCCGGCAGACGGTGCTCAAGGAAGAGGAGACCCTCATCAACCTGCGTCCGGTCCCGCTCGAGTCTGGCGGTCATTCGCTCACCATCCTGCAATATTCGCTCGATGAGAAACTCGCTCCGGCCCGGCGCCTCAGCCGGATCATCCTGCTCGTGAGTCTCGGCGGCATGGTGCTGGCCAGCTTCCTCGGCGCCAACCTGGCGCGTCGCCTCAGTCGCCCGGTGCAAGACCTTGCCCAACACACCAAGCTCATCGCTGCCGGCGACTACGCGACGCAATTGCAGCTCCATCGCCAAGACGAGCTCGGCGACCTGGCCAAGGCCTTCAACGCCATGAGTGCCGGCCTCGCCGAGCGGGACCAGGTGCGAGACTTGCTCGACAAGAACGTCTCGCCCGAGGTCGCCGCCCAGCTCATGCGCGAAGGCGCCGCCCTCGGCGGCGAGGAGCGCGAAGTCACGATCCTGTTCGCCGACCTGCGCGGCTTCACCACCTTGTCCGAAAAGCTGCCAGCCCGGGAGGTCGTCACCCAACTCAACCGCTACCTCGACCGCATGAGTGCCGCGATCGAGTCGTGCGGCGGCGTGATCGACAAGTTCATCGGCGACGAAATCATGGCCCTGTTCGGCGCACCGGTTGCAACGGCCGACTCCGCTCATCGGGCCGTGCAGTCCGCCCTCGCCATGCGCACCGCGCTCCAGGCGCTCAACGCCGAGTTTGCCGCCGAGGGGCTGCCACCGCTCGCCTTCGGCATCGGCCTCAACACCGCCCGGGTCATTGCCGGCAACATTGGTTCCCAACGCCGCCTCAACTACTCGGTCATCGGCGACGGCGTAAACCTCGCGGCTCGCCTGCAGACCCTCACCCGGCGCGATGACCTCGCCACCGATCTCATCCTGAGCGAAGCCACCCTACGGTCCGCCCGCGCGCACGCCGACTACGCCGTGCGCGACCTCGGGCAGGCGGTGGTCAAGGGTCGGGAGGAACCGGTCCGAATCTACACCATCGCCCCGTAAAAACGGGCCCCTTGGCGCTTTTCCGGCGACGACCGCCCCTCGTCAGGGGTATTTGCCTTTAAAGCAAGCACTTGAGCGTTCCGATGTTATCCTTTTACAAGGTTAATGCAAATAGATGTCAGCCTTGCCTTGAGACTTCAAATCATTCATACCCGCTAGCATGAGTCGTCAGCTCTCCATCCCGGCCCTCGCGAGTTTGTTCCTCGGCACCTTCGGCTTCGCCAACGAAACAACGGAACCTTCGACCGCCTACTGGACCGGTGAGAGCGACAGCAGCGACAATTGGTCTGACACCGCCAATTGGGCCGGCGGCATCACGCCCCTGTTCGACGGGACCACCTACGTCTATTTCCCGGGTGCCTATTTCTTTGAAAGCAACGAGGGTTACGCCCTCTACAGCGGCGACTTTCACGTCGCGCTCGATACCTCGCCCTACGTGGCGGCGCTGTATTTTGAGGGTGGCAGCGACTACACCTTCGGTCCCGACTACTCAGAGATCTTCTCCGCCAACCTCACGGTGCTCGACTATGTCGAACTGGGAGAAGGTTTCTACTACGGCGCGCCGATGGTCGGCGCGGTCAGCGACCCCTACTACGACTACGATTATTACACGGAGGTCTACTTTGACCCCAGCGTAACGATCCATGCCGATGGCACCGATTGGTATGTCGCCTACAACGGCGAGATCGAAATCGCCGGCCAACTGGCCAGCTCCAGTCTGATCGCCAAATACGGCGACGGCATGCTGCTGCTTTCCGGCGATAACAGCTCCAGTCTTTCCGGCGAGGTGCTGCTCGTGAACGGGCTGCTCGGACTCGGCCAAGACACCGCTCTCGGCACCGCCACCCTCACCATCGGCGCGCGCGATGACGTCGAATATTTTTATCCCGCTCTGGTCGCCGTCGATGGCGACCGCAGCATTGGGAACAACGTCACCATCACCAACGCCCTCGAAATCTACGAAGACGGTTTCGACGAGCACGAACTCACGTTCACCGGCACCGTGACCCTCGCCGGGAACACCAACATCGAAAATTACGGCGGCCTGCTTTCCTTCGACGGCAGCATTGTCGAACAGACGCCCGGCAGTCATGTCGCGGTCACCGGTGACCGCCCGGTGATCTTCGCCGGCGACACCGGCTTCACCGGCGGACTCGACGTCGATAATGGTGCGGTCGTGTTCCTCGGCGGCGCGGCCCTCCCCGCCGCCGGCGATTTCACCACCACCACGACCGGCTACATCGGCCTTATCGAGAGCAGTATCACGGACCAGCTCACCTCGATGGCCGCCTTCCTCAGTCATTTCGACCCGAGTAACAACTACGGCACCATCGGTTTCGACACCGATCCGTCGTCCATGTCGGTCAACAGCTACGCCGGCGACATTGATCTCACCGGATTCGACCCATCCCTGTCCATCGGCTCGCTCACCGTCGCCGAACTCACCGGCACCATTACTCCCGCCGGCTCCAACTATCGCTTCGGCAACGGCGGGGGTGAGCTTCGCATCGGCACGGCCCTCACGGACGCCGCTGCCCCGGTGACCTTCGGCGCGATCGGGGGACTCACCGCTTCCGCGGTTGGGGTCAGCGAACCGCGCGGCGTGGAGGTCTTCTCGACCTACAACAACCCCCTCACGGTTTACCTCAATTCCAGCAGCAACAGCTTCTCCGGTCAGGTCAGCGTGCAGGATTCCGCGCTCATCTTCGGCAATGCCCCCGGCACCCTCCCCGCCGCCGCGACGCTCATCACCTATGGCGGCGGTTACATCGGCATCCAGGACACGACCGTTTCCGTGTCCGACTACCTGTCGCAGTGGAGCGACGGGCTCATCGAGGGCTTCATCGGCTTCGACTCCATCGACCGCGAAACCCCGCGCACGATCACCGATACCATCGACCTGACCCGCTTCACCGCCGGCAACGGCTACTTCCTCGCCACCTCCACCAACGTGAAGCTCACCGGCGACATCCTTCTGCCAGGCTCCGCCGACACGTATCGATTTGCTGGTTACAAGGGCGGCAAGCTTGAGGTCGCGACCAGCCTGACGGACGGCGAGAGCCCTGTTTCCGTCCACATCGGCGACAGCGGCATCGAAGCCACCGGCTATTCGGCGAGCGCCACCCAGCAGTCCCACTCCGGCGTCATCCTCAGCGGCAACAACTCCTACAGCGGCGGCACCTACTTCGCCAACGGCGGCCTCATGGTCACCAACGACAACGCCCTCGGCACCGGCACCCTCCACGCGGTCGGCAACGGTTGGGGCATCACCGGCGCCCTCATGGAACGGGTCTACCCCAAACTGAATCCGGAGGAATTTCCTTTGCTCATCGCTGGCGCGGAAAACCTCAACCTCGCCAACAACATTGAGCTCTCGGGAAACCTGGTGGTGAAGACGCCGTGGGAAACCAACGACTCCAACCTCACCCTCTCCGGCGACCTTTCCGGTAGCGGCGCGCTCTACAAAACCGACTCCGGCACCCTCAACCTCAGCGGCGACAACAGCACCTTCTGGGGCGGACTCTATGTCGCGGCCGGCACCGTGAACATCAACTCCGACACCGCCGCCGGCACCGGCCCCATCGCCTTCGGTGGCGGCTACGGCCAACAGGTGTATTTCAACTCCGCCAACCCCACCATCGGCGGCCTGCTCGACGTCGTGGATGACGACGACTATTACATGTCCTCGGCCTTTGTCTCCCTGGCCAGCGGCACCACGCTCACCATCGATCCCAACGGTCTCGAACTCGAGTTCTCCGGCACCATCTCCGGCGACGGCAGCGTCGTGATCACCGGCGAGGGCGAACAAATCCTCAGCGGCTACAACACCTACACCGGTGGCACCAGCATCAGCAACGGCGCCGATGTTTTCGCCGGCGCCAACAGCTTCGGCCAGCCCCTCAGCGGCAAGCCCGCCGTCAACGTAGCGGGAGCCCGCCTCTACATCACCGACGATTCCGGCGATGTGACCGCCAACGTCACCTTCGGCCCCGGCGGTGGCACCCTCGGTGGCAACGGCCGCTTGGTATTCGACAACACCCTGAGCTTCGGCACCGACACCAAACTCGCCGCCGGCTTCTCCGTCGGTCAGCTGCAGCTCGACGGTGCCGTGGAGTTCCAAAGCGGCGGCACCCTCGAGGTCGAACTGGGGAGCTCGGGCAGCGACGTGATCGCCGACTACGTGCAAGTGCAGTCCCTCGCCATCACCTCCACGGCGGTGGATCCCTTCACCTTGTATCTGACCAATGAGAACGGCGTCGTGCCCTTCAGCTTTGATCCGAGTTCCAGCTACAGTTGGCTCATCCTGGGAGCGACCACCGAGATCACCAACTTCGACCTGGCTTTGATCGATTTTCAAATCGATCCAAACCTCCAGACTTTCGTGGGCGACGGCTTCTTCACACTCACCTTCCAAAACTCACCCGGCTTCGGGCTCAACGAATCCACCCTCAGCAGCGGGCTCATGGTGAGTTTCACCCCGGTGCCCGAGCCCTCCACCTACGCGCTCTTTGGCTTGGGCCTCACCATCGTGGGCTGGCAGGTCTGGCGCCGCCGCCGGCACGCCTGAGCCGGCCCATCGCGAGCGAGTGAACTTGATGTCACTCGCTCACCTTCAAAGCCCGATTCGCTTTAGCGCCCGAGCAAAGTCTGGGCGCGCTCGACCAGGCCGAGGAACTCCTGCCGCCGCCCTGCCGGATCAAACGACAAGGCCTGCTCCGCCCAGCGACGCACATCGGCCAGCGACAGCAGGCCGCGATACGGCGAGTCCCGCAGCACCAGGCCAAATCCGGCCACCGCACTCGCGAAACGAAAATCCTCGGACGCCGCCGCAAAGGCCGTTTCCCGATCTTCCAGTGGAAAGCTCCAGGCCTCGCTCACACTGCCCTCGGGACGCTTCGCCCGCACGTGCACGACCAGCAGTTCCTGATCCACGGCTGCACCGGTCACCGGCACCCGCGTCTGATAGCGCAGCTCCGCATCATCGGTTGCGACGACGGCCGACGCCGAGGTCGGCACCACTTCATAAAGGGCGGTGACCGTGTGGCCGGCGCCCATTTCGCCGCCATCCTTGGCGTCATCGGCAAAGTCACTCGCGCCCAGCGCGCGGTTCTCGTAGCCAATAAGTCGATACATCGCCACGCGGCGCGGATTGAACTCCACCTGCACCTTCACGTCCTTGGCCACGGTCGCGAGCGTGCCTTCGACCTGCTCGACGAACAGACGCCGGGCCTCGGCCGCGGTGTCGATGTAACCGTAGTGGCCGTTGCCGCGGTCCGCCAAGGTCTCGAGCGTATGGTCCTGCAGGTTGCCCATGCCGAAACCGAGCGCGGTCAGGAACACGCCCGTCTGCGCCTTCGCCGCAATGAGCCGCTCGAGCTCACCGTTGCCCGTGATGCCCACGTTGAAGTCGCCGTCGGTGCACAGGATCACGCGATTGATACCGCCCTCCACAAAGTGCGCCCTGGCCACATCGTAGGCCAGCTCGATGCCGTTGCTGCCATTCGTCGAACCACCGGAGCGCAAACCATTCAAAGCCGTCTCGATGGCCGTCCGATTCGCCACCGGTGTCGAGGGCAAGGCCAGTCCCGACATGCCGGCATAGGTCACGACGGCCACGCGGTCGTCGGGCCGCAGTTGCCCCAGCAACAGGCGCATGGATTGGACCGCGAGCGGCAGTTTGTTGGCCGCGCCCATCGAGCCCGACACATCGAGCAGAAAGACCAAGTTGGCCGGCGCGCGCGTCGCATTGGCGACCTCGCGGGCCTTCAGGCCGATGCGCACCAACTTGTGGTTCGGCGCCCACGGCGCCGCCGCGACTTCAAGATGAGCCGCAACCGGCGCCCCGTCAGACGCAGCCGGCGGCGTGTAGGCGTAGGTGAAGGCATTGACCAACTCCTCGATGCGCACGGTATCGATCGGCGGCGGCAGGCCTTGCATGATAAATCGACGCACGTTGCTGTAGCTCGCGGTATCCACGTCCACCGCAAAGGTGGACACGGGCTGACTCTGCGGGCGCGCCCACCCGTGTTCCGCGATCGCTGCATAACCCTCGCGACTCACCGGCAGCGGGGCCGGCGGCGGGGCCATCATGACCTTGGCCGAATCGACCAACTGAGTGCTGCCAAAAGACCTCGCCGTCGACCGCGCAGTGAGGTCGGAGCGCACGGTCCGGACCAATGAATCCGTCACGTCTTGGCCACCCAACTCACCCCCATACGGCCTCGCGGCCGCGGTCATCGGCACACTCAACTGACTGGACACCACCAAGGTTCCTTTCGGCGCCTCCGGCTCCAGACCCATCTTTTCCATCGTGCGATCAACCGAAGTGCGCATCGCCTCCTCGCGGGAAATTTCGACCAGCATCGTGGGCAAATTCACCACGTCCTCCGGCACCACGGGCCGGGCGGACGACTGCACCACCGCCGAATCACCAGCAGGGGCCACCGTCGCTTGATCACGCGTATCGACGACCAAGGCATCGGTGACCGCAGCCGGCGTGTCTTCGGCGGCATCCCGTTCGAACTCGGCCGATTCCTCCGCGGGCACGTCGACGACATCAGCCACCAACACGACCGCGCCACCTTCACCCGCGGACACGACATTTTCGCCCGCGGTGGCGACTTCCGTCGGCGCCGGACGCAGGTCCAGATCATAGCGGATCACCTCTTCCTGCGGTGCCAGCGACACATCGCGGTTGTGCACCACCATCAGCACGGCAAAGCCGGCCGCCATCAAACCCGAGACCCAAAAGACCGGGAAACGCAGCACCTTCTTCGGCGTGAAAGGGTAGACCTCATCCTTGAGCTCAGAAGAGGAAATCGGCTCGACCACCGGCAGCACCTCGGCCGCCAGCGCGCCTTCGAGATCTCCGACCATTTCCCGCACCTCATCAACCGCCGCCATCAGCGCAGGATCGGCCGCCACCACCGCGGCGATCGCGAGCGCTTCGTCACCTTCCAGTTCACCCAACGCAAACGCGGTCAGGCGCGGGTCGTCGGGCGTGATGTTCATGTCTTTCATTGCTGTGTCCTTATTTGAAAAAATGTCTGCGCGCGGTCAGGGGCGTTGCATCGCCATCTCCTGCCGCAGCTTCTTCACCGCCGTGTGGATCAGGAATCCCACGTTGCTCACCGAGAGCTCGGTGATGCGGCTGATCTCCTTGTAGCTGAATCCGTTTTGGAACTTCAGCCGGATGACCTCCTGTTGGTTCGGCGGCAGTCGGTCGATCAGATCGAGCACCGCCGCCCGGCGCTCCTCCGCTTCCAATTCGCGTCCGGGTCGGGCTTCGCCGGCGCGCACTTTCTCCACTTCGCCTTCCGCAAAGGTCCTCATGCGCCCCTCCTTGCGCAGGACATCCAGCGCGCGGTTGCGGCACACCGTGTAAAGCCACTCGACGACGTGTCCGTTGACGCGATCGGGCGGCTGCCGCAACAGCCGGACGAAGGTGTCCTGCACCACATCGCGCGCCCGTTCCTCGTCGCCGCCAACCAAGCGGGTGGCATACCGCAACAGCGGCGCTTGGTGCTCTCGCACGGCATCCTCAATCCAGTTTCCTGCGTTTTCATCCTTCACGGTCGGGTTCATGTGACCAGCGCAGGTTTAAACGGAGGGCCGTGCCTTTTCTTAGAGCGAACGGTTCATTTTTTCAGGCTGAACCCACCTGGCATCGATCAGGGTTGCTCCGGGGGCGTGCCCGCTGCCGAGAGGCGCGCGTCTTCGTAAACCTGGGCAAACGCCGCCGGAACCAGCGGCGCCACCAGAATGAGCGGCAACAACAACAACAAGGCGGCGGCGATGTTGATCACGACAACGATGATTGCCAATCCGAGCAAGGACCAGAAGCGCATGCCGGTGATCCGCCAGCTCAGTTTGAAGGCGTCGATCACACCCATCGACTGATCCATCAGAATCGTATGCACGAGGCTGAAACGGGCCGCGAGCAAGGTGACCACCAAGCCCAAGATAAAAATCACCACGAAGAAGGCCGCGCCAGCCGCTGGCGCCATCGGCTCGCCGCGCTCAATGGCTTCCAGACTGAAGCCAAACGGCAACATCAGCAGGAAGAACCCGATCGCCACCACGATGCCCACCGCCAATTGCAGCAGCGCCACCAGGGCCAGACTGCCAAATCGCTTCCGATAGCCGTCAAACACGGTGTCGAAGCTCGGCTGCTCACCGCGAGATCGGCACAAGAAGAACCACGACATGCCTGCCGTGAGTTGCGGCGTCACAATAAAAGAGGCCGCGAGCCCGATGATCGGCACCATGCCGGCGACGATCATGATGAGCGACGCGACCAACACCACGCCCAGCGCCAGGAGGTAACCGTTGGTCATATTGCGCCAGGTGCGACGGAGCCCACCCTCGACCGAAAAGCTAAAGCCATTCTCGCGCAACTTGGCCGTAAATTCCTCCAAGGACCAATCGGTCGACGCTTCGCCAGCGCCTCCCGCCGCAGTATCGCCGTCAAACGCCGGCGTTTCCGGCGGCGGCCCGGCCTCGCCACTCACCTCTGGCAGAGTCGTGTCCGCCGCGATCGTGCCCCATGCCACCCAGTTGGGCAGGCCTTCCCGCCAGACGAGGGTTTCGGATGTCACGGTGCCGGCCGCCACCAATCGGGCGAAATCTTCGAGAGAAACCGGGCCAAATCGCTGACCGTCCAAGGCGTAGAACCATTGCATAGCTGTAGGGGGTTGAGAGCTCGGCTCGGAGTCCATCGCGCGTCCACCATTCTCGCAAGCATCAACACCGCCCGGGACTTGCGGGAATCCGATGAGAGACGTTGCCTGTCATCATGCGGTTCCGTTCTGTCGCATTCCTGAGTCTGCTCACCCTCGCTTTCGCCACCGGCGGTTGCGGCCCCCGTGTGACCGTGGTCGAACAGGGCAATCGCGACGGCGTCCTGCACCTCGCCATCACCGACGAGCCCGAAACCCTCGACCCGCACCTCGCCATCGCGCTCAGTGACATGCAGGTCATCACCGCGCTCTTCGAGGGCCTCACCGCCATCGACGAAACCACCTCCCGCGCCGTGCCCGCCGCCGCCGAGTCGTGGGAGGTTTCGGAGGATGGTCTGTCCTGGACCTTCCACCTGCGGCCCGAGCTCAAGTGGTCCGACGGCACGCCGATCGATGCCCAAACCTTTCGCGACTCCTTTGTGCGCGTCCTCGCCCCCCCGATCGCCTCGGAATACGCCTACGTGCTCGATCCGATCAAAAACGCCACGCGCTTCAACGCCGGCGAGTTCCCCGACTTCGTCGCGGTCGGCATCAAGGTGATCGACCCACTCACCCTGCGCTTCGAGCTCGCCGCCCCCAACCCGGCCCTGCCGGCCATCCTGTCGCTGCCCGCCGCCTTTCCCGTGCCGTTGCACGTGCTGCTCGACCAGGGCGGCACCATCAACCGCGCCAACCCCTGGGCCCGTGTCGGCACCCTTGTGGGCAACGGACCCTTTGTGCTCACCGAGTGGTCCCCCGACCAACACCTGCGGGCCGAGCGCAACCCGCACTTCCGCGACGCCGCATCGGTCGCGCTCAACGCCGTCGTCTTCCACCCCTACCCCAGCGCCACCGCGCAGGAGAACGCCTTCCGCGCCGGCCAACTGCACCTCACCTCGACCGTGCCACTCACCAAGATCGCCGCCTATCGCGCCGAAGATCCCGCCGCGCTCCGCCTGGATCCGTTTCTCCAAACCGCCTTCATCCGATTCAACACCACGCGCGCGCCGCTCGACGACGTCCGCGTCCGCCGCGCCCTCACGCTCGCCATCGATCGCGAGGCCCTGGCCGACCACGTGCTCACCGGGGGCGAACAACCCGCCCCGCGCCTCACCCCACCCGGCACCGCCGGCTACACCGCCGCGACGCCGTTGCGCTATGATCCGGACGCCGCCCGCGCACTCTTGGCCGACGCCGGTTTCGCCGAGGGCAACGGTTTTCCTTCCCTCGAGGTCATCACCCGCCCCCGCGAAATCGACCGCCAGGTTCTCGAAGCCATCCAGCAGATGTGGCGCCGCGAACTCGGCATCGATATTCAGATCGCAGTCAAAGAACAACGGGTCTGGCTGCGCGAGGAACGTTCCCTCAACTACGATCTCTCCAACGCCGCTTGGATCGGCGACTACATCGATCCCGCCACCTTCCTCGACTTGTTCGTGACCGATGGCGGCAACAACGCCACCGGCTGGACCAATCCCGACTTCGACGCCGCCCTGGCCACCGCCGCCCGCGCCACCACCGATGAGGCCCGCCTCGCCGCCTATCAGGAGGCGGAAACCATCCTGCTCCGCGAGCTGCCCCTCACCCCGCTCTACCACGGCACCCAACCCTTCCTCATCCGTCCGGAGGTCGCCGGTTGGCCCCCCGCCTTGCTCGGTTTTCATCGCTACCAAAACGTCCGCCTGAATGCGCCCGCCGCGGCCGAGTGATGAATGAAATCAATCGCCGCGCGGCGCGGCACACAACCTGCACCATGCTTGCCCCCAGCCCGCCTCTATGTAAGGTGCTGACCCCCGCATGCGCCGTTCGTTTTTCGCTGTCCTCCGTTTCCTCGTATTGATGCCATCGGCATGGGCCGCCGCCGATTCCGTGGAACTCGTGCGCGTCTGGCCAGGTTACCGCGATGCCGCCAGCTTCACCCGCCTCGGCGAATATTTCGGCGCCTCCCCCGATGTCATCAACCAGCAGGCCCTGCGTTCTCAGCCCGACGCGCGCGGCGGCTACTACTGGCTCATCCGCACCGATGCCGCCCAGGCCGAAGCCGATGCCACGCTCACCTTGACCGTGATCCGGCCGGGGGCGACCGCGCCGGAGACCCACACCTTCACGCTCGACCTTCCCGCCGGCAGTCACGCGTTGAACGCCGGACTCACCGGCCGCGACTGGATCGACCCCGAAGCCCAACCGGTCGCCTGGCAACTCACCCTCACCGCCGCCAACGGCACCCCGCTCGCCTCCGCGCAAAGTTTCCTGTGGACCGACTTCACGTCCACCCCCTGATCCCGAACCTGCTCACCATGTCGGACCTTTTCTCCCGCTACGACACCGGCCCCTTCTACGACGAAATGTTCACCGCCGAAGGTGAACCACGCCCCCACTATCAGCGCCTCTTCGAGCGTTACGCGCGGCTCAACGGCATGACCGAACTCGGCCAGCGCCAGAAGACCGCCGACAAGACCTTCAAGCGACGCGGCGTCACCTTCACCGTCTACTCCGACAAGGCCGGCACCGAGAAGATTTTCCCCTTCGACCTCATACCGCGCATCATTCCGGCGCACGAATGGGACCATCTCGCCAAGGGCCTCACGCAGCGGATGGTCGCCTTGGACATGTTCCTCCACGACATCTACCACGACCAGCGCATCGTGAAGGAAGGCGTCGTGCCGCGCGACCTCGTCGAAAGCTGCGCCCACTTCCGTCGTGCGCTCGTCGGCGTCGACCTGCCGCTCAACCGCCACGTGCACATCAACGGCACCGATCTCGTGCGCGACCAACACGGCACCTACCGCGTGCTCGAGGACAACCTCCGCACCCCGTCCGGCGTCAGCTACGTGCTCGAAAACCGCCAGGTCATGAAACGGGTGTTCCCCAACTTGCTCCGCCAATACGGCGTGCGCCCGGTGTCGAACTACCCGTCCAACCTGCTCGACCTGCTCACCTCGCTCGCGCCCGATGTCGCCGAGCCCACCGTCGTCCTGCTCACCCCCGGTGTCTACAACTCCGCCTACTTCGAGCACGCCTTCCTCGCCCGCCAGATGGGCATCCAGATCGTGGAGGGCAACGACCTCGTGGTGCTCGACGACAAGGTCTACATGAAGCGCACGCACGGCCTGCAACGCGTGCACGTCATCTACCGCCGCATCGACGACGATTTCCTCGACCCCACGGTTTTCCGCAAGGACTCGCTGCTCGGTGTGCCCGGCCTCTTCGAAGCCTACCGCAAAGGCAACGTCGCCCTCACCAACCCGGTTGGCACCGGCATCGCCGATGACAAGGCGATCTATTATTACGTGCCGGCGATGATCAAATTCTACCTCGGTGAGGACGCCGTGCTGCCCAACGTCGACACCTTCCTCACCTCGGAAAAAAAGGAACTCCAATACGTCCTCGATCACCTGCCCGAACTCGTGGTCAAAAGCGTCAACGAAGCCGGTGGTTACGGCATGCTCGTCGGCCCCAAGGCGACCAAGGAGCAGATCGAGGAATTCCGCGCCAAGATCATCGCGCATCCCCGCAACTTCATCGCCCAGCCCACCCTCGGTCTTTCCCGCGCGCCGACCGTGTGTGGCGGCAAGACCATTGAGGGCCGCCACCTCGACCTGCGGCCTTACATCCTCTACGGCGACAAAGTCCGCATCATGTCCGGCGGCCTCACCCGGGTGGCCCTCACCAAGGGCTCGCTCGTCGTCAACTCCTCGCAGGGTGGCGGCTCCAAGGACACCTGGGTCCTGGCTCCCACCGATACCGCCGATTCCCCCGTCACCGAAACCGGCCGCGAGAAGATCGCCATCTAAAGCCCCCGCCGCGTCATGCCCACTTCCGCTCTCATTCTCGACGAATCCACGCCCGCTTCTCGCACCGGCATGCTCAGCCGCGTGGCCAGTCTCATCTACTGGACCGCCCGCCAGCTCGAACGCGCCGAAAACACCGTGCGTCTGGTCGACGTCAACGCCCAGCTCGTGCTCGACCTCGAGGCCCGCCGCCACGCCGACGATCCTCGCGCGTGGGAACCGCTCGTCTTCGTCACCGGCGACGACGAGGGCTTCCACAAGCTCTACGGCGACAGGATCAGCGAAGAGACGGTCGTGAAATACCTGCTCTTCGATCGCGAGAACCCTTCGTCCTACGTCTCGTGCATCGCCGCCGCCCGCGAGAATGCCCGCTGCATCCAGGACCAGATCGCGTCCGAAATGTGGGAGACGCTCAACACCTTCTACCACGAGCTCTCCACTCACAGCTACCGCACCTACCAAAAGCTCGGTGCCGGCGAATACCTCGGCCAACTCAAGCTGCACATCCAACAGCTCTATGGAGTCGCCGAGTCCATGCTCCCGCGCGACGAGGGCTGGTGGTTCTACCTGCTCGGTCGCTACCTCGAGCGCGCCGACAACGTGTCGCGCATCATCGACATCAAATACTTCATGATCCTGCCCGACCTCCATGAGGTGGGCTCGGCCCTCGACATCGTGCAGTGGGCCTCCGTGCTGCGCTCCTGCTCCGGCTTCGAGGCCTTCCGCCGCTCCAAGCGCGGTCAACTCACCCTCGAACGCGCCGTCGACTATCTGCTCTTCGACGACGAATTCCCACGCTCCATTCTCGCCTCAATCATCTACGCCGAAAACTGCCTGCGCAAAATCACCGCCGAGCACGAAGACGGTGACCAGAACCCCGTGCTGGAGATGATCAGTAAACTGCGCGGCCATTTGGAGAACTCCGCGGTGACCGCGATCATCGCCGACGGCCTGCACGAATACCTCGACGACATCCAGGTGCGCCTCAGCGAGACCCACTCCGCGGTCCACCAAAACTTCTTCGACTACAACGTCTGAAGGCAGGGCGGGATCACCGATCCCGCCTTCACGTGACTCATGCCCCTCGCCGCCGCCTGGACCCCCTGGGCGCCTCTGCCCGGCTCCCCCGCCTACACCCCGGCCGGCCTGCGCGAACAACTCGACGGCGGGCAGGCCTTTCGTTGGTATTCAGATTCTGAAGACACCTGGATCGGCCAATGGAGCACCCATGTCGCGCGCCTGCGACTGAACCAAACCGCCCTCGAATTCTCCCTGCCCGATCCCGCCGGTCTGCCCGCCCTGTGTCACTACCTGGCCATCGACAACGAGACTCACGATCGCAGCATTGCCGCCCTGCCGCTCCTCACCGACCCGCACCTCGCCACCTGCCACGCCCTCAACCCCAGCCTGCGCATCCTGCGCCAACCCTTTGGCGAAACCCTGCTCGCCTTTCTCTGCAGCGCCACCAAGCAGATCCCCCAAATCAAACAGATGCTGGCCCTCCTCGCCCAGCACCTCGGCACCACTTGTCACGTAGGACGTGACAAGTTTCACCGCCTTCCCACCTGGGAACAGCTGGCGGCGGCGAGTGAGGCGCAGTTACGCGCCTGCCAGCTCGGCTTCCGTGCTCGCTACATCAAACAGACCGCCGACTTGATCGCGACGCAGCCGGGCTGGCTGAACGAGACCGCCGCGCTGCCCTACGCCGCCGCCAAGATCCGGCTGCTCAGCCTACCCGGCGTCGGCGAGAAGATCGCGGACTGTGTGGCGCTGTTCGGTCTCGGGCACCCCGAGGCCTTTCCGGTCGATACCTGGATGATCAAGGCCATGAGCCGCCGCTACGGCCTCGATGGCTGGAGCCCGTCCCAAGTCGCCCATTTTGGTCGCGTGCACTACGGCCGCACCGCCGGCCTCGCCCAGCAGTTGCTCTTCGCCTGGGAGCGCACCCACGGCGGCCGGTAGGGCGGGCTCGCCGAGCCCGCCGTGCCATCCCGCTCAGCTTTTCGCGCGCTGGATCAGCTCCACCTCGTAGCCCTCCGGGGCATCGATGAAGGCGATCACCGAGCCGCTACCGGTGGTGGTCGGACCATCACTCAGTTCATAACCCGCCGCCTTCACCTCGGCGGCAAACTTCTCCAGGTCCTCCACCTCGAAGGCGAGGTGCATCAGGTCCTCCTGCACTTGCACCGACGGCGCGCCGTCCGGCATCTGGCAGATCTCGATCTCTTCATCGCTGTTGGGCGTGGCGAGAAACACGAGCTGAGCGCCACGCGGCGAGGTGTGGCGGCGGGACTCGGTCAGACCGAGCGCCTCGGTGTAAAACTTCACCGTGGCTTCAATGTCGTTCACGCGCATGCGCGTGTGGAGGAGTTTCGTGACGTTTGGCATGGAGCGGTTAACCTACCCCAAAATCCAACCGCCGCCACTGCTTTTGCCCACGAAACACCCGAAAGGGCACGAAATGTTAAGCCTGGTATCTTCCCAGATTTCGCGCCCTTTGGTGTGTTTCGTGGGCCTCAACTCCCCCCTACTGCGTCGTCCCCGCCTCGAACGCACCGATGACGCGGCTCGTGCCATCGGGAAAGGTTCGCGCCAGCACTTCGATCGTCGCCTTGCCGCGCGCGTTGGGCGAGTAGCCCACCAGATTCAGACTCGGCAACGCGGCGCCACTGCTCTCGTAGAGCACACTGGCGCGTCGCCGCACCCAGCGCTGCAAATCCTCCAGCTCCGCATGCTCGGTCGGCCGGCTCGGCCGCGATGGCCCCGGTCGCGACGGCGCGCCGCGGTTGCCCCCTTCCCGCACCACCGGCGGCAGTCCCTGCGCTTCCCGCTCAGCCTTGATCCGATCGCGCTCAGCCTGCCACGCCGCGCGTTCCTGCTCGTAGACGGCCATCTCGCGCTTGCCTTTCTCACTGGCCTCGTAGCGGGCGCGCGCGACCTCGTAACTGTCCACCCGCTTGCGCCAACGCTCATCCTCCGCCGCCTTGCGGGCCAAGCGGATCGAAGGCGTGCCGTCCGTGATCATGAAGATCAGGTCCGCGCGCTGCTCCAACGCCGCCGCCAGCGCCAGATCCATGCGTGAGGTGCCGCCAGCGCCGTCCCAATCGACCAGCTCAGGCGCGTAGTTTTTCCGGAACGTTCCCCGCTCACGAATCTTGCCGTTATCGAGACGCCAATACGGCGCGATCCACGCCTCCACCTGTGAGGTGTTGTCCTGCGTGGCGACCACCATGCGCGGCGCGTAAAGGTCCACTTCGCGTTCAAAGACAACGACGTTAAAGAACGTGCCGGGCGAAAGGCCCTGCACCATCTTCACCAACTCCGCTTTCACGCGCTCATATCCCGGCAGGTCGCCCCGTTCCGGTTCCACCATCGAAGCGCCGGCATCCACGATGAAGCAAACGCGTTCGCCCTGCTTCTTGATGCCGAAGAAATCGACCGCTGACACCCCGATCGCCAGCGATCCGCCACCGCCGCCCAACGATCCAAGGCCCCGCCCGCGCCCGGCGCCTGCGCCCACCACGACCGGCGTCCCACCCAAAGCCGAGGTGCCAAAGGCGCCCCCCGGACTGTCGAAGGACTCCAACGACTGCGACAGGAGGTTGTCCAGCGCCCCTGCGGTTTGACTCGGCGGCCGCGTGCTCTGCTGCTGCAACTGCTGCATCGCCACCCGATACTCCACGTTGGCCGGAGGCATCCGCTGCGCCGGCGGCGGAGAAGAGAATGTCGCATCCGCCGGTTCGGTGTAACGGTAGATTTTGAAGCCGGCCACCACGAGGCCCACGAGCACGTGCACCGCCACGCTGATGGCGATGACCCAGAACAAGGTGCTGCGTTTAGTTCGCGGTCGAGCCATCGACGTCACTCGAGGTTGAAGGACACGAGCTCGATTTCCGCCACGGCACAGGCGTTGAGCACGTCGATGATGCGTTGATGCCGCGCCTCGTCCTCCGGCAGCACGACGACAAATGCCGGCACCTGGGCATCGTCAGCAGCCTGCCGAAACCGCGCCAGGGTGCGCGTCAGCGTCGGCAGGTCTGAACTCATCGCGTCGTCCACCTCCAGGCCGTTCAACAACACCCGCCCATCCGCCAGAATATCGAGCACCTGCTCTTCGGGCATCTCGAGCGGCTCCTCCTGCTCCACCCGGCTGGGCAGTGACATACTGATGTCCGCCTCCTCTTTCACGAAGGCCGCCGTGACCATGAAGTAGATCAACAGCAGAAAAACGATATCCAGCATCGAGTCCAAAGAGAACCCTTCTTCGTCAGCAAACAGCTCCCGGTCGGCCTTCATCCGCCGCCCTCCGTCTGGAAGGATGAGAAGATGATATCGGCGATGCCGGCGTCGCGGCAGACTTTCATCACCTGCTTCACCAGACCGTAGCTGTTGGAACGGTCGGCCCGGATCACGATCTTGGCCTTTGGGTCGTCGGCCAACCATTCGCGCACATCCACCGCCAACTCGTCCAAACCGACCGCCCGCGATCCCGCCCACACCTGGCCGTCGATCGTAATAGAAATCATCATACGACCCTGCTGGTTTTCCGCGATTGCCGCGTTCACCGCCAGCGGCAGCTCCACCTCGACCTTTTCTCGCGTCACGTAGGTCGCAACGATCATGAAGAACGCAATGAGCTGGAAAACGATGTCCATCATCGGCGTCATGTCGAAACGCGCGTCATCCACGCTCTGTTGGCCGATCTTCATTTGGTCCGCATCGCGTGCGTCAGCGAGTGGTGCAGGTCGCCGCAGATCCGCGCCAACCGCGAGGTGAGCCGGGCGTAGCGGCTTTTGAAAAAGAAGAAGGCAAACATCGCCGGGATGCCGACGACCAAGCCCACTGCCGTGGTGATGAGCGCTTCCGAAATGTTGTCGGCCAACAACTCCGGTTTGCCCATGCCGCCCAACGCGATGTTGCGGAAGGCTTTGATCATGCCTGAGACCGTGCCGAGCATGCCGACCATTGGCGCCAGCGTCGCAAGAATTGAGAGGTAGCTGATCACGCCGAAAGGTCCGGCGATCTCTTCCACCGAGGCTTCCTCCATCGCCTTCTCGACCGCTTCGGCGTCGTAGGCGCCGTCCTTCACCCGCGCCAGACCCGCCACCGTGATATTGGCCACCAGGCAGGGCTGCTCCTCGCAAATCGCACGGGCGCTGGCCACGTCGGCCTGCTCGAGCCGTTCGTTCAATGCCGCGGACACATCAGGTCGCAGCAGCGTCTTTTCACGGATCGCCATCGCGTTGAACACGATAAGGCCAAAGGCCGCCATCGAGAACAGGGCCAAGGGATACATCGCCCAGCCGCCCTGCGCCCAGAGCTGCCCCAGGCTCACGTCCCCGCCCGCGCTGGTGGCCGTGCTTTCCTGCGCGCGCAGGATCGCCGGCACCAGCCCCGCCAGCAGCAGCCAGCGCGTCACCCTCCACCATTCGATTCGATTGGTTTTCATAAAGTCCGTGCCTCCTTCGCCTCCGCCAACCAGCGGGAAGCTGGAAATTGTCGCCGCAGGTGAGCCACGATGCCCTCGGCGGCCCTGCCGTCGCCATTTTCCCGATACGTCGCTGCCAGCACCGCGAGCAACTCCGCCCGCCACTCGCCGGCGCCACCCGCGCCGACGAGCGCTTCCGCCAAAACGTCCAGTGCCGCCCGCAGGTTGCCAACCTGGCGCGCCAAGCGACCGGCCAGCAGGCGATGCAGCGCGCCCAATTCCGTGTCCGCCGCCGGCGCCTTCGCCACGCGCAGCACGGCTTGGGCCCCGAGGTCACTGCCCCGATGCCAATCGAGGTAGGCCAGCAACAGATCAAAGCGCCGTCGCTCGTCCGCGTCGGCGCCGACCCGGAGCTTGTCATACAGCATCGCAGCCTCCGTCCACAGCCCATCCCGGCGCAGTTCAGCTGCCATGCCTTCGGCGGTCGCCCGACTTTCCAGTTCGCCGACCAAAGGCGGCGCGATCCACCAACGATCCAACACCAAACGCAGCTCATCCCGCCGCTGCGCGGTCTGCAGGCCCCGCGCAAGGGCGGCGCTCTCCGCGGCATACTCCCGCCCCGCCAACTCGGCATCCAGGGCGAGCCATACCGCGAGGGCGTCCGACCACGCGCGTTCCCGCACCAGAAGCCGGAGATACAGGCGCACCGCGGGCCCGGCGTTGGACTCCGGCACGCCGGCAAATGGCACCAGCGCCGGCACACTCTGCCGCAAGAGCAAGACCGCTTCGCCCGCTCGCCCTGCCTCGGCCATGCGCCGCGCCCGGCGAAAGTCATCGGGTAAAAGAAACCGCAAACCACGCGCCTCCTCCGGCGGCACCAAGGCTTCGCCTTCCGGACGATCCTCCGGCACGAGCCGCACCCTCCCCGCCGCATCGAGCCCGAGCACCCACATCAGCCCGCCATCGTGATCGCCCCAGCGGGCGCGCAACGGCTCGGCCGTCCAGCCGGCGGATGCGATCACTGCAAACGTCAACAAGCTGCGCGGTTTCATGACCCCAGGGCCTCCAGCCGCGCCCGCGCCGCGCGCGCGGCACTGGTTTCGCCCAAAGCGGATTGCCGCAAAAGTTCCCGATAGGTTGCCACCGCATCGCTGCCCCGCCCCAACCGCTCCAAGGCCATCCCACTCGTGAGATACGCTTCCGCCGCCCAATCAACCACCCCGCCGTAAAGCACGTAGACCCGCTGACAGAATCCGAAGGCCTTTTCGAAGTCACCGGATTCGAAATAGGTCAGGCCGATCTTGTAGTTGGCTTCCGCCCACGCCGCACCGCGCCACTCCCGCACCCGCAAGACCGAACGATAGGCCGCAATCGCGTCGGCGTAGGCGCCCCGCTCACGCTGAAGATCGCCCTCCCGCAATCGGGCGAGCCTGGCCTCCGGCGCGGCCGGAAAATTCTCCGCCACATGTTGCCAAGCCGCGATGGCCCCGAGCCGGTCCCCTCTCCCTTCGCGCACCTCCGCCAGCAGGCACCAGGCCTCGGGAGCGAAGGGCGCGAAAGGGGCCAACTCCACCGCTCGCTCCAATTCCAGCTGGGCCAACGCCCCATCGGCCGCGCGTTCGTCACGCGCCGCCGCCAGCAGCACGGCAGCGCTGGCGTCGGCCAGGTTCTCGCGCGTCACGCGTGACAAACCGACCGCGTTGGCGGGCGCCACCACGCGCAGCGCCGTGGCCAACCGCAGCACCAGGGTGCTTTGTTCCCGCGACCGCGCGATCGCAAGGGCGTCCCGCAGCACGCGCTCACTGGAGCCGCCACGCACCGCGCGATAATGGTCGTCAAACTCCGCCAACATGAGATCGGGCCCGGTATCGCGCGGGTCGTTGCCGAAGCGCAGGATCGACTCGATCCAGAGGTCCAACATCGCATCCGTCCGCCCCAGCCCGACCTGCGCCCGGCCGAGTTGGAAGATCGCGTCGCCGGCGCGACCGTCCGCGCCCCACCGGCGCAGGTAGGCCTCGAACCACTCCGCCATCTCCGCCCAGCGCTGAGCCGATGCCAGCAGCCGACCGGCCTGAAAGACCGCGTGATCGATGTAACTCTGATTTGGTGGCGAGAGCATCGCGCCGGCGTCGCACGCGGCCGCGTAGGCGTTGAGTGCGGCCTCGGTGCGCCCTTCGGCGGCGGCGAGATCGCCCAGCAGCGCCTGCGCTTCGCACACCAGACGACTATCGGGGAAATCCTCGACGAAGCCCTCCAGCTTCAATCGGGCGCGCCGATAGTCCAACAGTCCAAACCAACACACCCCCACCCGATAGTGGGCATCCTCGGCGTAACCTCCGTTTGGATACGTCGTGAGGATATGCTCAAAGTGGGCGAGCGCCGGCTGAAACCGGCCGGCCAACAAATCGGCCATTGCCAGCCAGTAGGCCAGACCATCGCTGAAGCCGTGGTCCGGATACGCTTCGAGCATCGGCGCGAGCTGCTCCCGCAGGCCTTCCGCGTTGCGCTGGTCCAACAAGGTCGAACCGACCAGATAGATGAGTTTGGGCGCTTCCTGCAGCAGCGGATCGAGTCGCACCCGTTCCATGAAGGCGGCGGTGAGCTCCTGCACCTCCAATCTATCGCCCGCGCGCAGGGCGGCTTGCAGCAGCTCATGACCGACGGCGCCGATGAAGCGAGTGAACTCGGCGGTGCGTAAGTAGCGGCGGGCAGTCCGGCGCACCCGCTGGTCGAAACCGGCGGCGGCCGCGGTCTTCACCTGACCATAGACGGCCTCCTCCACAAATCCGTCGATCGTGGCCGACTGCTCCAGCCGCACAAAGGCCCAGTAAGCCTCAAACATCCGCTCTTCGGCGAGGTAACATCGGGCCACGCGGAAATCCAACGCCTGGGTGTAGTCCGCGACCGGTTTGCCGACATCCGAAGCATCGGTCGCCGCGGCCTCTGTTTCACCCAGTTGCCCCAAGCGCGCCACCGCCTGCGCAAGGTCGGCCTGCACTTCGACGAGCCGATCCGTCAGCCAGGACACGCCACGAATCCGCGCTTCCTCGGCTTCCAGTCGCGCCTGCTCCCGCCGCCAATAGTCGCGCAGCTCGGCCGGCCGCAGCACCAGTTCGTAGAAAAAGAGCGCCTCGCCATATTGGCTGCTTTGGTAGAGCTCGTCGCCACCGCGCATGAGCGCGAGGTTGAGCGCCAAATCGTGGCGGGTGCGGCCCATGCCACCGGTCAGTTCAGGCAAAAGGTCCATCGCGGCCGCGAAGTCGTTGGCCGCCATCGCGGCCTGCAGGCGATAAGACGCCGCCTTCGCGACCTTCTCGCGGGCCGCCTCCGGGTCGAGCAGCCGTCGGGCCACCTCGTGCAGCGCCGTGAAGACCGGCGCTCCCGCCGCCCAATCTCGCTCGGCATACACGCAGTCGGCGAAATGCTCCCAATAGAGCGCCTGTTCCGGCAAACCGAGCGTTGCGGGAGGCCAACGGCGCTGGAGCTCTTCATACAAGGCACGGGCGTCCGCCAAGCGGCCCTGGTAGTAGAAGGCGTCGCCGCGATACAATTGAGCGGTGACCGCTTGGGGCGACTGCGGATAGGCGGTGACAAATTCCGCCAACGTCGCGGCCGCACCGGGCAGGTTGGCGGCCTGCAACTTTCCCAGACCAAGAAAATACAGCACCTGCTCGCGAGCCCGGAGGGCGGCGGTGTCAGTCGACTCACGCAAACGTCGGTTCAGCTCGGTGAGGAAGGGCACCGCCTCGCCCCAGGCGCCGCGCTCAATCTGGGCCTGCGCACGTTCCTGCAGGACCGTGGTCGAAAGTTGGGCCGGTTCCTGAGCTTGGACAACAGCGAGGCCGGCTGCCATCACCATCAACCAGTGCCTGATCAGGGGGGCCCACACGGACCTAGAGGAAGGTCGCTGGGCGCTTCGCTCGCAATCGTAAACCCGGCCTCACCTGGTCTTCACTCGGTCAAAAAGCCTCCCTCGATCGCGCCCAAACAAAAAGCCCCGGCACGCACGGAGCGTGACGGGGCTTTGAAACGAACGGCGGTTCGTTGGAATCAGTCCGCTTTACGGAATCTCGTAGACCTCGATCAGGCCGATACCGCTGGAGCCACCGGCGCCGGTGAGCTGGAGGGTGTAAACACCCGGCTCAAGGCTGATGACCATCGCGGCGTCCTTGCTGCCCTCGGTGAGCTCAAAGGCACCCGTGGCGGCGTTGGCCTCGAGGACGGCGGCAGCGTTGGTGCTCCAGTCGTCATTGCTCGCGACCTCGGTCTGACCCGACAGCAGCTTGATCTGCGGATCAGCCACGGTGCCTTCGACCCCATAACCACCGAGCGTCGGACCGACGCCGCGGAGGAGGAGGCGCTTCGGCACCGAACCACCGACCACGAAGCCGGCGACGGCGGTCTGGTCGCCGGAGCCCACAAACGCGCGGGTCGAGATGTTGAAGAGCTTCTGGCCCGGGGACGGGCTGGAGAGGTCGTAGGCCTCAACAATGACCACACCTTGGCCTCCATCGGCGCCACTCACCTGAGCCGAGTAAAGGCCCGGGGCGAGGGTCAGGAGGAGGGCGGCGTCGGCATTGGCCTCGTCGAGCGGGAAGGCACCGGCGAGGTTGGCGGCGGCGGCAATCTCGTCCTTGTCGGCCGAGGCAGCCCAGCCGCTGTTGGAGGCGATGATCTCACCGTTGTGGAACAGCTCGAGCTTGGGCTGGGCGAGGACGCCGGAGACGAACTCGGCGATACCCGGGCCCACGGCGCGGATGAGGACCGGCTTGGAATCTTCACCCGTGATCACGAGACCAGCGTAGGTCTGAGCGAAGCCGGTGCCGGTGTAGGCACGGGAGGAGATGTTGACCAGGCGTTGGGTGGCGAGCACGTCGTCATCACCACCGGAGAACTCGATGGTCTCGTTGGTCTCGTTGTCGACAACCTCGGCGGCGATGGTCGCGGACACGGCCGAAACCGTAGCGGTGACCGTCTTGTTCTTCACCGTGGTCACGGCGATAGCGCCTTCCTCGGAGACCGTGCCGACGCCGGCGTCACCACCGGTGGAGGTCTTGGTCACCACGAGGGCCTTGCCGCTCGGCGAGACGATCGTGACGGTCACGGCATCGCTGCCGCTGGAGCTGGCGGTGTAGACGCCGGCGACCGACTCGGTGTTCACGCCGACTTCCTTCTCGGCGCTCATCGAGAGGCCGGGGACGCCGGTCACGGTGCCGGAGAGCGAACCGCTGTCGGCAATGGAACCGGAGAAGGTGACCTCGGCGAAGCCTATGGCCGGGCTGCCGATGATCGAGATGCCACCGGGCTGGTCGGCACCGGCGACCCGAGAGGTGCCGGTGGAGGCGGTCTCGGAGGTGACGGTCAGGCTGAAGCTGCCATCCGGGTTGACCTTGACGGTGCCGGAGACGTAGAGGCCAGCGGCTTCGTCGAAGCCGGCGAAGGTGCCGGTGTTGTCCTCCTTGATGACGAGCGCGAAGCTGCCGCGGCCTTCACCGAAGGAGCCGAAGTAGGTGCCGGCGTAGACCTTCTCGAGCACCGCGAGGCGGGCATTGCGGGAGGTGACCGAACCGGCGTCGTTGGTGACGACGACGGAGTAGGCACCGGCGTCACTCAGTTTGAGCGAGGCAATGGTGTAAGTCGCGCTGGTGGCGCCGGCGATGTCGGTGCCATTCTTGCGCCACTGGTAGGTGGGAGCCGGCACACCGGTCGCGGAAACCGTGAAGGTGGTCGAATTGCCCACGCCGAGGGTCTTGTCCTTTGGCTGGCCAGTGATGACCGGAGCGACGTCGGCCGCAGTCACCGTGACCTTCACCAAGCTACTGGAGATGGAGCCTTGGGAGTTGCTGACCACCACGTCGTAACGAGCGGCGTCAGCCGTGGCAGCCGCGGCGACGGTGAACGAGGCGCTGGTCGCACCGGAGATGGCGACACCGTTCTTGCGCCACTGGTAGGTGGGCAAGGGGTTACCCTCGGCGACCACGGTAAGCGTGAAGGCCGCACCCGAACGCACGCTGGTGTCGCGCGGCTGGGTGGTGATGGTCGGGGCCTTGAGCTGCTTGTTGACCGTGAGGGTCGCGGCAGCGGAGGTGGCCGAACCGAGGCGGTTGGTCACCGTCACCGAATAGTCACCGGCGTCATCGAGCGTGAGCGGGTCGATGGTCAGCGAAGTGCCGGTGGCACCGCTGATGTTGGCCCCGTTCTTCTTCCACTGGTAAGTCAGCGGAGCGGCACCGGTAGCGGCGACGGTGAAGGTGTGCTTGCCACCGACGACCTTGGTGCTGCCGACCGGCTGGGTGGTGATGACCGGCGGAGTGTTGACCACCACCACGGCACCGGAGGAGATCACCGAGCCAGCGGCGTTGGTGGCGCGGGCGGTGTAGGTGCCGGCATTGGAAGCCGAGGCGCTCGTGATGGTGTAGCTCAGGTCGGTCGCGCCGGAGATGGCGGCGCCGTTGCGGAACCATTGCACGGTCGGGGTCGGGTCACCGCCCACTTCGATGGTCATGGTGTGCGACTGGCCTTGGTCGAGCGTCGCGCCTTCCGGCTGGAGCTCGATGGACGGCAATTGCACAACCGTGAGGGTGACGGTGGCGGTCTGGACAGGTTCGCCGATGCCATTGCTGGCGACCAAGTAGAACTGGGTGCCCGAGTCCTTGAGCTGGACGTCGGTCAGCACGAGCTCGCCGGTGGTGACATCGGGAATCGTCTCCGCGGTGGAGCCACCCGGGACAATGCGGAACCAGGTGAAGGTCGGTTCAGGATTGGCGGCACCTTCGGGGGCGAAGGTGACGGTCGAACCGACGGAGGCGGTGACGTCGGTGAGGTCGGTGGTGATCTCAACCGGGAACTGCACGTCGAGGTCGGCGGCAGCCGAGGTGTCGGAACCGAACTCATTGGTCGCGACGACCGTGTATTCGGCATCGTCGGTGCGGGAGGTCGGATCGATCGTGAGAGAGGAATCGGTCGCACCGGAAATGGCCACGCCGTCCTTGAACCATTGGAAGGTCGGAGTCGGGTTGCCGGTGAACTGGATGGAGAAGGTGACGGGGTCACCCTCGAGCACGGTTTGGCTTTGGGGATCGACCGTCACGACCGCCTTCTCGTTGACCGTGAGGGTGGCGGTGCGGGAGGTCACATCACCGCCGATGCCATTGTTGGCGACCAGGTAGAACTGGGTGCCGTTGTCATCGAGGGTCAGATTCGTCAGGACCAAGTCGGCATCGGTCGCGCCGGAGATGGGCTCAGGGGTCGAGCCGCCAGGCGGAATGCGGAACCACTGGTAGGTCGGCTCGGGCTCGGCGACACCTTCAACCGAGAGGGTGACGCTTTCGCCGACGCCGGCAGCGACGTCGGCGAGGTCAACCGTGATCTCGGGAGCATACTGCACGACCAGTTCGGCCTCGTTGCTCTCGGCGGTGCCGAATTCGTTGGTGGCGACGAGTTGATAGAAACCGGCTTGCGCGCGAGTGACTCCGGTCAGTTCGAGGGTATCGCTGGTGGCACCCGAGATGTCCGTCATCGGCGTTTCGGCGTTCGGGCTGAACTGCCACTGGAGGGTCGGCGTCGGGTTGCCGGTGACGGTGGCGGAGAAAGTGGCGCTGCCGTCTTCGACCACGGTGACGCCCTGCGGGTGCGCCGTGAAGGCGGGCTGCTCGTTGACCGTGAGGGTCACCGTTTCGGAGGTCGTGGTGCCGATGGAGTTCGTGACCTCGACGTAGTAACCGGTCCCGTTGTCGGACGCCTGCACATTGTCGAGCGTGAGCATCGCGCTGGTCGCACCGGAAATCATGGTGCCGGAACCGCCGCCCGCGGGAACGCTATACCATTGGTAACCGGAGATCGCGGGCTCCGCTTCGGCCGTCACGTTGAACATGACTTGACCGCCGACCCCGGAAACTTGGGGTTCCGGCTGCTCGCTGATGAACGGAGCGTATTGGACGACGAGCACGGCCACGTTACTGGTGACCGAACCGGCGGCATTGCTAACGCGCACGGAGTATTCGCCGGCATCGGAGGGAGCGACGCTATCGAAACCAAAAGTGCTGTCGGTCGCCGCAGCGTCGGCGATATCGACCCCATTCTTGATCCAGCGGAAGGAAAGCGTCTCGGAGCCGGTGAACGAAACGGAGAAGGTAAACGGATCACCGGCGGTGACGGTGCCGCCGACAGGCTGGGCTGTGATCTGCGGTGCCTCAACGACGGTGATAACCGCCGCCGAGCTGGTGACGTTGCCCACATCATTCGTGACGACAACGGTGTAGGAACCGGCATCGGCCGGGGCGACGTTTTCCAGCAACAGGGTCACGTTGGTCGCGCCGGAAATGTTCTGGCCGCCCTTCTGCCACTGGTAGGTGAGCGGCGCGGCGCCCGTGGCGACCACGCTCAGGGAGTAGTCGGAGCCTTCGTTGACCTCGGCGCCCATCGGCTGGGTGGTGATGGACGGAGCGGCATTGATCGTCAGAGCCGCCTCGGTGCTGGTGACAGAGCCTTGGCTATTGGTGGCGACGACGGTGTAGACGCCGGCGTCGGACGTGCTGACGCTCGCAATCGTATAGGTCGCGCTGGTCGCGCCGGAAATGGGAGAGCCGTCCTTGCGCCACTGGTAAGTCGGCACCGGGTAACCGGAAGCCTCGGCAGTGAAGACGACTTCGGAGCCTTCATTGGCAGCGGTCGGGTAAGGCTCGATGAGGAAGGTCGGCGCGGAGGGCTGGGGAGCGACCACGACCGGAGTCATGGCAACCTGCTGTTGGGTCTGACCAGTCAGCGTGTAGAGGAAATTCGCCGCGATCGTTTGTTCCCCAGACAGGCCCGGGCCGTAATTGACGACAAACTCGAACGAACTCGTGGCCGTCAGCTCTTCAAAATTGGTGTAGGCGTAGCCGATCGTGCCCGTCTCGCCAGAGCTCGGGCGCACATCGGGACGGAATTGGCTGAAGGTGGTGCTGGCGTAGCTCCAACCGTCCGGCAGAACGAACTGGAGGCCCATGGCGGCCATGGTGCCGACCTCATAGTTGACCGTGACCGTGAAGGTCACCGAACCACCATTGGCGTCGTAGGTGGAGGTGGTCGTTTCGAACGAAGCGCTCTGACCGAACGCTCCGATCGAGGCTGCGAGACTGAACACCGCAGCAGCGATCCATTTGGATTTTGGCATAAGTTTCATGTGACTAGGATGATGAATAGAGATTCTTTCCAGGGGTTGGTTGGGGTCCAAAAGCGTCTCAAGCCCGCCACCCTGACGTAATCGTCACAGGTGTGAATCTTCCGGGCAAACGAGGTCCAAAGGGGCCACTAAGTCCAAACACCATTGTTCCGGAGCATGCAGATCCGGGGCAGTTCGCAATGGGGGCAGACGACAACACGGCGCGACTCTCAAGGAACGCTGAACGCTCCGCAAGTCCGATTGCTCCGCGCTTGTTGGCCCCAAGAATGCGGACCTCCACCGGCCGGCGGCGTCGAAAAAGGCGTGCTGGGGCTAGGAACATGACACCCATATGTTTATGCTAAACATTGGCAGGAGAAATCCTCGCACGCAGGCAAGATCGGATGAGTTCTCTTGGCTTTGGGGAGGCGGATTTAGGGAATGCACCTAGAGCGCAATGAGCATTCGAGTTCGCGGAACGCATGGCAGCAGGGAACGAAGGCGTCAGGAGGACGGTCCGGCGGCGAAGCCGTCCTCGGTGGTGGCGTCGAGGTGATACTCGCCGGTGCGGGTCGTGCCGCTGCGGTAGTTGTAGAGCTCGATGATCCGCAACAGTTCGGACAGGCTGATGAGCGCATCCTGGTCTGAGTCGGCGGAGTGGTAGGTCGCGAGCGAGCCGCCCGCGTCGGCCGCCAAGCTCGGATCGCTTTCAAATCCATCCTCGGTGCCCGCGGCCACTCGATACCGGCCGGTGCGGCTGGTGCCGAAGCGCGTGTTGTAGAGCTCGATGACCCGCAACAATTCCGACAGCCCAATGCGATTGTCTTGGTCCGTATCGGCAGAGTGCAGCGAGGGGCGCTCGCCAATTTGCAGCGGGGCCGGCGTCGCGATCACGGTTTCCTCCGGCGCACTGCCGGAACGGAACAGCAGCGAGGCCGACAAAGTCTGCACACCGGTCGTGCCAGCCGGAACATTCAGCGTGTAGGTAAACGACGCCCCGCTGGGCGGCACCTCGGAATAAGCCCAACCGAGCGTCCCGGTCGTGCCCGACGAGGGCCGGACATCCGGTCGAAACTCGGCAAACACGGTCGAGGCATAGCTCCAGCCGTCCGGAAGGTCCACGGTCCAGCCGATCGCACTGGCACCTCCTTCATAAGTGAAGGTGTTGGTGATGCTCACCGTGCCGCCGGCCACGTAACCTCCGCCCACCACACTGTGCGAGGCGGTGGTCGTCGAGGGTTCCAGCACCGTCGCCGTGGCGGTCGCACTGTCTACCGAACCCACCGCATTGGTCACGCGCACCCAGTAGGTGGTCGTCTCCGTCAACGCAGCCGTGGTGAAGCTGGCTCCGGTGGCTCCGGCGACCGGGGCGGTCACAATCGGGCTGTTGCCTTCATACCACTGATAACTCAGCGGACCGTCGCCACTCGCGACCACGGTGAAGGTTGCCGGACTGCCCGACGGCACCGTCGTCGAAACCGGCTGGCTGTCGATGACCGGCGCGCTGGGCGCGGCTGCCACCGTGAGCGTCGCCGCCGCGGTGGTGACCGAGCTCTGACCGCTCATGATCCTGACCCGGTAATCGCCCGCATCGCTGAGAGAGGCGGCGGCAATGTCGAGCCGCGCCGCGGTCGCCCCGACCAAGTCCACGCCGTCGAGCTGCCACTGGTAAGACAACGGGCCGAGGCCACCGGCGTAGACCGCAAAGAAGGCGCTCTCCCCTTCCTGCACATCGCTATCGACGGGCGGGATGAGCACAAACGGCGCGACCGGAGCCGCCACCCGATCGGTATCGTAAACCTCTACCAAAACCGGACCGGATCCACCATCGCCCGAGCTGAGCGAGAGCGCGTAGGCACCGCCACCCAGAGCCGTGCGGAACGCGGCGTCCGCGCTGCCCACTGGAAGCGGCGGGGCACCCACATCGAGGAAGTCAGCGGTCAGGCCTGTGCTGTCGCTCCAATCGTCGTTGGCGGCGATCTCGTCTAACCCGTCGAACAGGGTCAGCACCGGATCCGGCAAGGCGTTCGGCCACGGCAATCCCGGGCCCACCGCACGGAGGATGAGGTCCTGTGTTGCCTCAGCCGCGGTCGCCACCACCAAGCCGCCGACAAATCCGTCGCCCGCTTCGTAATGGGCTCCGACTGCGAGGTGAACCAAGCGAGTGGAGGAGCCCGCGGCGTCCGCATCGAAGATGTCGACCAGAACCGTGCCCGGGCCCGTTCCGGTCACCTCGAGGATATAGTTGCCCTCACCCAGCAAAGCGACCGTCGCCGCATCAAGACTGCCCGTGCTCAAAGCAAAGGCGCCCACATCTGCACCAATGGAAGCGACGGAGTCGGCGTTCTCAGTGAGGTCTCCCCAGTTGTCGTTGGACAGGATCTCGATTCCCGCGTGATCGAGCAGACGCAAACGCGGATCCGACATGGCACCGGTCACACCCAGATCAGCCAAGCTCGGCCCGACCGCACGGAACAACAGCAGCTTACTCTCCCCGCCTTGGATGCGGAACGGCGCGTAGGCGCGTCCCATCTCGTCGAGTTCCAAGCGGGCCGAGAGGTTGAGCAACGCGCGCACCGGCGGTTCACCGGTCTCCACGTCCACCTGCACGGGGTCACTGGTCGTCGAACCGAGGTCGTCGGTGACCACGACCGTGTAAGCGCCGGCGGACTCACCGGTCAGGTTCGGCAAGTCCAACAGCCGATCGGTCGCACCGACGATGTCGACGCCGTCTTTTTGCCATTGGTAGCTGAGTTCACCGGTGCCGATGGCCCGCACCGCGAGCGCAAAGTCATCGCCTTCGTCGAGCGCCGCACCGGTCGGCGCGGCGATGATCGCCGGCGCCGTGAGCACGGCCTCCCGCGTGCGATGCAGGCGACCAATGCGCCCGTCGAAGTAGACGAAGCCACCGTCGACCAGTTGCACGACTGGTTGAACGTCTTGGAAGGACTCCCCGAGCAGGAAGGTCGAATCGTCCCAGGTGCCATCGGCGCTGAAGCGCGTGAGGGTCGACGACACCACCTGTTGGCCGTCCGGCGTGACGATTGCCGGGCCGGCCAGGATCATGCCACCGTCGGCCTGCGGGAATAGACGGAACCGCGGGAACTCGCCTCGCCAGAGGAGGCTGGTGGACGTCGCGCCGAAGCCGGATACCGCGGTGCCATCCCAGGCGATTTTGCGCACAGCTTCTTCGCCGCCGCTCACCACCCAGATGCCCTCGGTGTCTGCCATCAGCCCGTAGACAAAATCGGTCACATTGGCTGCAGCCGTGGCGTCGACATTGACGTTGCCGCTGGGGTCCATGAAGCCGAGGCCCCTGTTGTCATACTGTTGTGAAACAAAGCCACCGGAGACGACCTGCCCGTTCGGACCCTCGATCAACGCAAGCTGAGCCGAACCATACCGGCCCTCGCCATTGATCAGCACGGTAAAATCCCGGTCGCGGGCGCCGTCGGAGAAGTGTCGCGCCAGCCCCGCGTTGCGCGAGAGCACCCCATCCCAATCCCAACCGCTGACGAACATGCCACCGTCGGCACGGGGCGCGAGCAGGTGCATCTCGTTGCCGGTGTCATGGGTGAAGGTTTCATCCAGCGCGCCGTTCGCATCGATGCGAATATACGCGCCAACCGGTGTGCCATCGTAGCTGCCGAACCAGCCGAACACATAGAGCATGCCGTCGGGGCCGCCGGAGAGCAGCCAGACCGCGCCGTCGAGTCCGTCTCCGGGATCGAAGCTGGGATCGAGCTGACCGGCGGGTGTCAGTCGCGCGAGGTGGTTCACCGGCGTGCCATTCACGTAGTTGAACTCGCCGCCCACAAACACCGACCCATCCGCCTGGGGCACGTAACCGCGCACCCTGCCGAATGACCGCAGCCGCAGAGCGAGGTCGCTCAGCAGGCCATCGGCCGCGCTGAACAGTCTCGTCTTGTAACTGAACTCATCGGTTTCCGTGAGTTGCACGGTCCCGGTCGTGAGCAGTTGGCCACCGCTCCCCACCGCGAGCTGACGCAGATCCGCGAAGGCCGCCGGGAAGGTAAAGCCGGAGTCGATGGCACCTTCGTCATCGATGCGGATGACCGCCTGCAGGTCGCCGTTCTCCGCCAATCGGAGGTAGGCACCCGCGACGTAAAGTGAGCCATCGGCCACCGCCGCCAGACTGAAGGAATTACCTGCCGGGAACGGTATCAGTCGGTCCACCGCGCCCGCGGCGCTGAAGCGCACCAAGCCGCCATTCGCGACGGTGTCGCCGTAACGATAGTCACCCAACATCGTGAGCCAAACCGAACCATCCGTGGTGGCTTCAAGCGACCACGGGTAGCCGGCGCCACTCGGGTAATCGTTTTCGTCGTAGGTCCAGGGCAACACCATGTTCGCGTCGACCGATCCATCGGTGTTCAAGCGCACCAAACCGTGCCGGGCCTCGCCGCCCACCGTATCGAATTCTCCGACCACCACCACGCGGTTATCCGACTGCACCAGGATATCGCGGATGAAGGGACTGTTGGAGGTCTCGCCGGCAAACGTCGGGCCAAACGGGGCGTCATCCACCACGCCATTGGCGTCCGCGCGGGCCAAGCCGCCATCACGGGCGAAGTAGATCATGCCGTTCGGCGCCACCGCCACGGCGTAGCCACTCACGAGCGGATTGACGGACGCATCAGCAAAGTTCGGATCAACCTTGCCCTCGGCATCCAGTCGCGCGAGACCGCGCCATTCACGACCGTCCGCTTCGAGGACAAAGTCGCCGCCAATGACGATCTTGCCGTCACTTTGCTCGGCCAAATGGCTCACCGAACCGGTGAGTTGCGTGACGCTGAAGGTGTCATCGACCGTGCCGTCCGTATGCAGCTTCACCACGCCAAAGGACTGGTGCTGGTCAACGCCGGTGGCGTCGCCCCACAGGAAGAAGCCTCCGTCGGCCGCCCCGACCATGCCGAAGGGTTGCATGCCAATGCGCTCGACCAGGAACTTCCAAGTCGGATCCGCCTCCAGAATGCCCGGCGTTACGGCCGGAACGATGTTCACCCGCACCGGCTCGCTTTGCTCGACCGTCGCGCCGGTCACGCGCACCGCGTAGTATCCGGCAGCCGCGAGCGGCGCGTCGGTGATCGTGAGGGTGCTCGCGGTGGCTCCGGGCAGTTCCGTGCCATTGAGCAACCACTGAAAAGAGAGGCCCGTCTCATCGACGGTGCCCACCGTAAGCACGAGGTCTTCGCCAAACGTGACATCGGTCGCAACCGGCGGATCGGTGATCAAGGTCACCTCGCTCATCGTGCGAACGAGCTTGCCGGCGCTAGCGATCACGAAGTTGCCATCGGGTAATTGCTGCATCGCCGAGATCCCGCCGAGGCGCTCGCCGTCGTAGACCAAGGCGGGGTCGTAGGTTCCGTCGGGCCCGAGGCGTGTGAGAACCGGTTGTTCGATGGTTTCGCTTTCGCTCAAATCGATCGCGAAGTTGCCCCCCACGACAAGTGACCCGTCGGCCTCCGGGAAGAAGAAGGCCCGCGGACCGCGCGCTCCCCAGCCCCAGCGGAACCGGGGAGCGGTGAAGTTCGGATCAATCTGGCCATCGAATCCGACCCGCACGAGCGCGGGCGAGCTGGAGGATGGCGGAGTGCCCGCGAGATACAATTGGTCGCCGGCGACGCGCAGGGTCGCCAGCGAACTGAAGTCCGGAACCGCACCCGCGAAGACCTCATCGATCAAACCGTCGTGGTCGAACTTGTAGACGGCGTTGCCGAGCGTGGTGGCGAAGAAGCCGCCGCCGAAGTAGGTGCCGCCCGGCCCGGCGACGAGGTCGAAGAACGGCGCGAACGATCCATCCAAGCCCGGGCCATGCAGTTCAAAGGAGGCGTCGTGCGAGCCATCCGGGCGATTGCGCACCACGTGCTGCACGCGCTCCGGTGCCCAGAACCAACCGGTCGAAAGCGTCGATCCGTCGCGACCGACATACAAGTCGATGAGCTCCGAACCGCCCGGCCCCCAATACGGGTAGGCGATGTTGAAGGTGTCGTCCAAGGCGCCGTTGGCGCCGATGCGGATGAAGTTCGGCACCGCAACCTCGCCGTAGGCGTTGAACGCGCCGGAGATCACGTAGCTGTCAGGACCCGCGCGCTCCACGAAATAAACGCTGTTATTGGGCGCGCCACTCGCCGGGAAAACGGGATCCACCGCACCGGCGGCCGTGACGCGGGCGAGCTTCGGCTTCGCGACGCCGCCGATAACATCAAAGTCGCCGCCCACCAGGAACGAACCATCGTCCATCGGCGTGACCGCGTAGGCGACGCCCCGCGAAACCGGCGCCGGGCTGAAGCCGGTGAGCGGATCACCATCGGCATCGATCATGCCGACACCGGTCACCGTCACGCTGTTGAGCTGCGTGAACCCACCCCCAAACAGCAGATCATCGTCAATATCGGCGGAGATCGTCGTGACGCGGCCGGTCGCGACGGGCGCAAAGGCGCCAACCAGCGTGCCGTCGTTGGTGTAGCGGGCAAAACCGACGCGGCTCGAGTCGTTTTCGTCTGGACCCATGTCGCCCGCCACGACGACCGAATTGTCACTCAGCACGGTCAGCGAGAAGGGCGAGCCATGGTAGGCGGGCAGCGTGAGCTCCGGCGTGCCATCGGTCGCAATCCGCATGGTCTGCCCGGCCGCCGCGATCCAGAGTTTGCCGTTGCTGTCGCGGGCGATCTCAAAGGCCTGCACGGAGTCCGGCAGGTTGGTGCGGAAGGTCGAGTCCGGGACGCCAATCTGCGCGACCAGTTTCACCACCGCATCGACCGCGATGCCATTGATCGTCGCGAGCGAATCGGCGCCGACATATACTTCGGTCGCGCTCACCGGCACGATCGTGCGCACAAAGGGTAGACCACCATCAGCCGTGCGCAGGTCGGGGGAGAACACGGCATCATGCGCGCCGTCGACGCCCAGATGAACCAGGGCGCGATACACGTCGTTGTCGACATCGACCGCGATGTTCCCGGCGACGAAGATCGATCCGTCGGGCGCGATACCCAACGCACCGGCGCCGCGGTCGAAGGGCGCTTGGAACGTGGCATCCAGGACGCCGCCGGCATCCAAACGCAGGATTCCGGACCGCCGCTCGCCCGTGGGACCGTCGGCGCTGACCGAACCGGTCACAATGAGTTTGCCCGAGGGCTGCACCCCGATCGCGGTCGGCGTGCCATCGATCGCCGCGGTGAAATTCTCGTCGACGGCACCGTCGCCGAGTAGCTTGACCACACCACGGGTGGGATGGCCGTCCCATTCGATGAAGCTGCCCGCCACAAAGAAGCCGCCCCCGGGAGCCGCCACCACGTCGTTCACCGTCGTGCCGAAGCGCTCCATGACGAAGTTCCAGGTCGGGTCATCGTGCAACACCGTCGGCTGGCCGGCGGCAAAGACATCGACGCGCACCGGCACGGTGGTGGTCGCAGCATCGCCGATCACTTCCACATCGTAGAAGCCGGCATCGGCCAGGGTGGCGGACGCGAGCTGCAGCATGGCGCCGGTCTGGCCTGCGATCGGGACGCCATCGACCCGCCACTGGAACGCGGTCGCCTCGGGCGCTTCGACGCTCAGCGAAATCGGCTCACCGACCGTCACCGCCACCGGCTCCGGTTGGACCGTGATCTCTGGCGGCAAGGGACCCGTGCGAACCACGCGACCTTCGATCGCCACCAGGAACTGACCATCGGCGGCTTGTTCGACCGCCGTCGCGACGTGATCGCTCAGCCCCTCGATCACAAAGTCCTGATCGAGAGAGCCGTTCGGGAGGAAACGCGCCAACACGCGACGATCAGTATCCCATTCCTCGTCGCCGTCGGCATTGAGCCTAAAGTTACCACCCAGCACCACACCGCCATCCGCCTGCGGTATCACCCGCTGCCAGTGCCGGTTGAAGTTGCCGTTCCAGAGGTAGAAGACCGCCGGTCCGACAAAGTCGACATCCTGCGTGCCATCGGGGAAGAGGCGGAAAAGGGATGGAACAGGGGTGGTCGAACCCAAGTTGAATCCACCCACATACACCGCGCCATCGCTGGGCTGAATCACCACGCCGATATCGAGGTCGATCGCGCCGGTGAAAGCGTCGTTCAGCGTGCCGTCGGGATGCAACAGCGCGTAGCCGCGCGGATGATTCCAGAACTGGCCACTCGCCACCCAGTGGCCGCCAGCCGGACCGTTGTTGCGGTCATGCAGCACCGAATAGTTGGAGCTCAGTGCCGGGAAGCTGCCGAACGACTCGTCCAGGCTGCCGTCGGGGTTGAAGTGGGCGACGGACAAGGGACCGTTGTGCCAATAGTAACCGCCGACGAGCGCACCACCGTCCGACGTCGCATCCATGAACTGGGAACCGGGGGCCACCGTGACGCCGAGATTGGAAACGCGTGAATCAAAACCGGTGTCGAGCGAACCATCCGCGTGCAAACGCACGACCTGGCCGGTCTCCGTTCCGTTGAAGCTCGAGAAATTGCCCACCACGAGGATGTCGCCATTGGCCGCGAGATCGGCAAAGCGCGCCAGGCCGTTGAAGCCACTGCCTTGATCGAAACTGCTGTCAAACGAACCGTCGCCGTGCAGTCGCGCCAGTCCCACCGCCGGGTGTCCATTCACTCGCGTGAACGGACCGGCGAGGATGATCTTGCCGTCGGCCGTGGGCAGCACCGAGTGCGCCCGGCCATTGGAAACCATGCTCTGGCCGAAACCGGGGAAGACGTTCCCCGCCGCGTCCATGGCCCCCACTCCGTAGAAGGCAATGTCGTCGAAGGTGTCGAAGTCTCCGGCGATCACCGTGTCACCCGCGGCGTTGTTGCCCACATCGCGAACGGTGCGGTTGACCGTCGGTGTGTTGGTCGTGATCAGCGCGCCGCCCGCGTCGAGTCGGGCGAGGTTGGCCACGGCCACGCCATCGATCCACGAGATCTCACCGCCGTTGTTCAACTGGGAGCCCCCCACCTCGGTGAAGTCGCCTCCCACCACCACACCGCCGGTCGGCGCCAGGGCGATCGAGTAGACATTGCCACCGCCGAAATGCGTGCCGAAGTCCACCGTGCCGTCGCTGTTCAAGCGCGTCACGCCACTGCTCGGTTCATGAGTCGCGGGCACCACGCTCGGACCGCCCACCCAAATCTTACCGGTGGAGGCATCCCGCGCCAGGTCCCAGACTTGAGCCCCGGTCGGCAGACCGGAGGTAAAGTTCTCGTCGATCGAACCGTCACTGTTGATGCGCACGATCGCGGCATGCGCCTCGCCGTTCACTGCGGTGAAGTCACCGATGACCAAGGCTTGATTGTTCACGGTCGCCCGCACTTCGCGGACGAAGCCGTCGAAGGTCAGGTCGACCAAATCGTCCCGCACACCGTTTTCGTCCCAGATCGCCAAGGTGCTGTTGGTCAAGGTGAAGATGGTGCCATTCGGCGCCGCCGACACGATGAACCCAGTCACGTCAGCCGAGAGCGAGGTGTCGAGCGCACCGCTGGCCAGCAGGCGCGCGGTGCCTTCGCGGGTCTGCCCATCCGGTGCGGCCAGACTAAAGTCGCCCGCGATGAGAATTCGTCCGTTTGCCTGCAACGCGACATCGGAGATCGAGCCGCGGGCCAAACGCACCCTCAGGCTCGTGTCAACGGCGCCATCCGCATCGAGCCGGACCAAACCATCGGTCACATGGCCGACCCATTCCCGGAAGTTGCCCGCGAGCAGCAGACCACCGTCCGGCGTCGGCTCGATGTCATAAATCGCGCCGCCCGCGTTCTCCAGAACGACATCCCAAGTCGGGTCCAAGCGCAGCGGACCGACCGGCAGCGGCGGCGTCACCTCGACGTAGACGGAGTCGGACGCAATGTCCGATCCACCGCCGAAGGCGACGACGTCGTAGTAACCGGATTGGCCGGGCTGGAGATTGGCCAGCGTCAGCGACGGTCCGGTCTCGCCGTCCAACCAGATCCCTTGGTGTCTCCACTGATAGGATACAGCTCCGCCGCTCACCGTGGCCTCCGCCACGAGGGTCAGCTCGCCACCGATCGTCGCCGAGCCGCCTTCCGGCTGCGCGGTGAACTCCGGCACCACGGGTTCGGCGAGCGTGGTGGTCGCGGTCACGGTCGTCCCGCCCCCGCTGACCGTCAGCGTGTAAGTTCCCAGGTCGGCCGTGTCCACGTCATCGAGGAACAAAACCGCAGCGGTCGCCCCCGGAATGTCGGTTCCGTTATGATCCCATTGGAAACTCAGCTCTCCACTGGGGGCCGATGCGAAGACCTGCAAGAGGAAGTCTTCACCTGCCTGATAGGTCGTGATCTCAGGCAGGCCCCGCTGGATCGCCAGCCCGTCAGGTGCGGTCGGCAAACCAAACGAGGTTGCGATCGTAGCTCCTTCGCCCACGAGCGCCAAACCATCCGGATTGAACGACAGGGAGAAGAGATCAACGTAGTCGATCCCATCGACCTCGCTCCAATCACCGAGGCTCGGCATCCGGGCGAGACGACCCTCCGGCCCGCCCATGGCGAAGTAGTAGGCGTCCGGACCTTTGATCATGTCATTGATGGACCAGGTGATCCACGGCAGTGAAATCTCGCGCCACGTCAGCCCGTCCACCGAAACCGCAAAGGCCTGGTTTTCACCCATGACGTAGAAAGCGCCGTCAATCGCCCGCACCCGGCGGAAGCTCCCGTTGTTGCTAATCGAATTGGTGGTCCAGGTGAGCCCGCCGTCGGTGGAGGTGAAAAACTCCCCGTTGTTGCCCGCCGTGACCACAGTGTCGCCGATCGCGGCAATGCCCCACAGGTCGGAGGTCGCCCCGGGCACGTCCACCGCGACCCAATTGACCCCATCGGTGGAATGACGGATGTGACCCGACAAGCCCGAGGCCACATAACCCCGATCGGTCACCGCGACCGCGTAGAGATTGCGCCAATCGCTCTCGTCGCGCCGGAACTGCAGCTCGTCGAGGGATGGACCGGCCAGGATGACGCCCTGATGGCCAACGACAACGTATTGACCATGTCCATACACCACGCCCTGCAGCCAGTCACCCGTGAGGTCCTGCCGCTGGGTCCAGGTGCGCGTGTCGGGCGAAGTCAGCAGCAGGCCGTTGCTGCCCACCGTAACGTGTTCGCCGTTGAGGCGCACGACTTCCCGCAATTCGCTGGAGCCGCCCCGCGAACCGGCGGAGGTCCAGGAGTTCCCACCGTTGGAGGAGGTGAAGAGGTTCATACCCGCGCCAGCCAGGACCGTGATCCCATCGTGTGACGCCACCCCGGTGAAGCCGCTTCCCGGCACAATCGGTTGGGGGTAGGATTCAGTGAAGCTGGAAAAGTCCGTGGTGAAGAAGACCGAGCTGGTGTAATGGGAAAGCCAATACCGGGTGCCGTCGAAGGAAACGGTGTCGAACCACGCCCCGATCTCGTTGGCCCGGACCGTCCAATTGACGCCGTCGGTCGAGGTCAGCACGGCACCCTCCGTGCCCACGATCACAAACTGCCCATTGAGGTATTCGACGTCGCGCAGCTCGCGGTGACCGTAGCCCTCCGGAGCGGTGATCTGGCTCCAAGTGCCGCCGTCCGTCGAATGGAGAATCGTGCCGCCGTTGCCCACGACCACGTAGCTGCCACTGGTGCCGCCCGCCTCGTGGAGGTATTCACCCGTTGGTGACGTCGCGGACGCCCAGGTGTCGCCGCCATCGGCGGACGTGACGATGGTGCCGTTGCTGCCAACCGCGATCAGCAGATCACCGGCGAAGCCGATGCCAGTGAGCGCGTGGTCGGTGTTCGATTGCAGGTCGGTCCAGGTGTCGAGGTCCGCGGAGCGCACCAAGCGATTGTGGTCGCCCACGATGAAGTAGCTGCTGCCATCGTAGGCAAGACCCTCGGGATAGTCGACCGGCGTGTCGGGACCCGCGCCCCAATTGATGCCGTCGGTGGAGGTCACCAGCTTGCCGCTGCGACCGATCGCCACGAACTGGGAACCGTCGTGAATCACGTTCTGCAGGGTGCCGATCAGCGGATCGGGACTGATGGTGTCGATGTTCGGATAGGTGTCATCCGGAGTAGCGTAGCCGATCAGGTGGGCCGCCCGACTGGTGAGCGGCCCGTTGATGGTGTCGATCACCACGGTGTAAGCGCCATTGTCGTCCGGACTGACGTCGGTCAGCGACAACGTCGGCCCGGTTGCGCCGGTCAAGTCTCCCCCGTCCCGATACCACTGGTAGCTCAGGGCACCATCGGCGGCGACGGAGAGGGACACACTGCCACCAAACTCCACCAGAGTCATGAAGGGTGGCTGGCGCGTGATGGCCGGATCGGCCGCGACGTTCACGGTTGCGGTGTTTGATTCAACCGGGTCGTTGTTCACCGTGGTCACCGTGACCATGTAATCACCGGCGTCGTCCTCGCCGGCATTCGGCCGGATGAGCATAGGGCCGTTCGCTCCCGCTATGACTTCGCCGTCCTTGGTCCACTGATACGTGAGAGGCTCAGCCCCGGTGGCGAAAACCTGCAGGAAAAGGGTGTCTCCCAGCAGCGTATCGACGCGGTCGGGGAGATTCTGTTGCAGGAACGGGACGATGCCCATGTCCGGCAGATCGGTCGAGTAGATCGCACCGCCCTCGCCTACCAGAACCATCGCGTTGTGGGCCACCGCGGCGCGACGCAGATCCACGCTACCAATATGCGCCACGCCCTCGATCTGCTGAAAATCTTTCGTCTTGGTGACGTCGGTGTGGGCCGTGCCCGTCGGGAAATAGTAACCATCGGGTCCCTTCACGATGTCATTGATGCCCCAACCCAGACGGTCGTCGGACAAGTCATGCCAGTATTGGCCGTCGGTGGACACGAAGAGCTGCGAATTGTAACCGGTAATGAAGAAGACGCCGTCGATCACCCGCACGCTGCGCCAGTTGGTGCCCGGACTCGGGTCGTGCCGGGTCCAGTTGATGTTGTCCGTAGACACAAACACCCCGCCGGCATCCCCGACCGCGACCACCAGATCCCCTCGTGCCGCGACGGCGCTCAGGTTCTGGTCAGCTCCAGGAATCTGCGCCGTCGACCAGACACTGCCGTCGCTCGAACGCCGCACCTGGCCGTTGTCGCCGACGAGCAAAATCTCACCATTGGCCAGGGCGTGCCCGTTGTTGGCGAAGTGATCGCCCGTCTCGATGTCATCCCAGTTCTCCCCGTCGAGGGAGCGCAGCACGTTGCCCCAATTGGTCGGCAGATAGGTGTAACCGCCGGACTGGAACGCGTCGCTCAGCCAGTGACCGGTGAAGGACTGGCGCTGAAACCAGTTGCGGCCATCGGGGGAGGTGAGGATGACGCCGTTGCTGCCCACCGCATGGAATTCGCCGTCAACGACGGACACATCAAAGAGTTCATTGGTAGCACCGATGGTGCCGACGGATTCCCAACCGGCACCGGAATCAGTCGAGCGGAAGATCGTCCCACCGTTGCCCACTGCGACCACCGCCGCGCCTCCACTTCCGCCTGCCAAACCGAGCAGGGACGTCCCCCGGTTGACGGCAGGCATCGGGATTTCTGCCCAAGTCGTGAGGTCATCCCAGTCGTCGGCCAGCACCGTGCCTTCCCACGTGCTTAGAACAATCTGCCCCGTGTAGAGCACATCGGAGAAATTGCCCGCGTAGCCGGTTTCAACGACATCCCACGTGCCGTTCTGGTAGTGTAGAACCGTGTCTGATCCCACGATCCACACGTCGTCTCCCACACCTCGACCCAAGCCGATCAGGTGTCGGTTTTGATAACCTTCCGGCAGGGTGACCTGGTTCCACGAGATGCCAGTCTGCGAATTGCTGTTCACCACCGTGCCATCGCGACTGATCGCCCAAAAGCCTTCGTAGCCGAAGTGAATCGCACTGAGGGATGACGTCGTGCCGGATTCCACGGCCGACCACGACTGCCCCCCGTCCACCGATCTTTCGATCGATCCATTGGGACCGACGGCCACGAGGGTGGCGTTCACCTGAGCCACTGCGTGCTTGTTGCCTTGTGCAAAGGAGCCCGCCTCCGTCCAACTCGTCAGATCGGTCGAGACGTAAGCGGACGGCTGGTCGCCCACCATGAGATACTGGGTGCCGGTCCAGAGCATCGCCCCGGCCTGCGGGTAATTGAAGGGGCTATCGGGTTTGCGGTTCCAAGCCACACCATCGGTCGACGTGTAAACCAAGCCGCCCCGACCATAAGCCACAAACACGCCATTGCTCTGGTCGTGCAAGACATCCACCAGGTTCCCGGCAGGACCACCAAAGGGATGACGTTGGCCAAACTCCGGCAGCGGGGTGGCGCCCGTTTCGCTAACGTGGAGCTGCACCGGCGCGCTGAACACCCAACCGTCGATTTCGCTGAAGGTGGCGAAGGTGTAGGCTCCCGCATCGGCAAGGGACACGACGGGAATGATCAGGGTTTCGCCCGTCTGCCCCTCCACTTCCACCCCATCGCGATACCACTTGTGGTCCGTTTGAAGGTCTTGGCCGGAGGATATGGCGATCTGCTCACCCACTTGCGCGTAGATGTTTTCATGAACCGGCCGGTAGGCCGCCCCCATATCGGCGAGGAACAGTCGTGGAACGCCGCCAACCAGCCCCGAGCCTACGATATAACGACCATCCGGCGAAATTGCGTGTAAACCTGTGACCAGTCTTTCCTGTCGACCGGTCGCCTCGAGTTCGTCGAGGTAATCTTGGAAGAGATGCGGCACGCCATCCACGTAGATCAGCGGATTCGCACCATAAGACTCGTTGGCGAGAATGAGTCGCCCGTCGCCCGACATGCCAATCGGGTCCGAAATCGTGGCATTGGCATCCCAAAACGGAAGTGCCTGCATGCCGTCGATCTCGGTCCAGACAAACAACTGGTCCGCGGCATCATCCGTGGTCTCGCTGGATCCCAAGACCATCGAGCCATCCCAGTTGATCGCCGCCGCCGTGGAGTCACCCCCGCCCAAGGATCCCAGGTCCTCCCGCGAGGCGGAACGGGTCCAGCGGAAGGCGCGGTTTCCATTGCCCAGATTGTAGGTGCCCACCATATACCGCCCGTCACCGGAGACCCCGTCGGCAAACCAGTGGTGGTTGTTGGTCGTCGAAAGACTAAGGCTCAGGGACAGGGTGTTCTCGCCCAACCGCTCCCAAAAACCTGCCTCTTTGAGGACGCTGGTGTTGCCCGTGATATACCCTACCGCGACCAGGCCGTCGTAAGAAAACCCGGTGACGTTGGAGCCACCAGCAACCAATGGCTCACCGAGGTCATTGAGGCCGCCCCAGCGCTGGGCGCCATCCCACCATTCCGCGAAACCCCCGGGGGCCTGCCGCCCCGTGCCGACATGAACGCCGGCACTATCGATCGCCAACGGCTGGGCGACGCCCGAGGGATATCCAACCACAATTTCACCGGAGGCAAATCGTCGCAGATACCCTGGCGAGGACTGAGTGCCCGTGCCACGTCCAACCAAGTCGCCGTTGTTTGCCACGGCCTCCACCGAGCCGGCGACTCCGGTCAAATCATCCAGCCAATAGATGCGCGGCTGGGCGAGAAGCACGCTCGCCCCGATACTGAGGGTGAGCGCGATCAGCGTCGGCCAACGGTGCCAAGGGGTGGAAAGCGGATGCGAATTCGTTCGGTGGTGGAGCATGGCGAGGAGGGGAAGGGGCGGGTAAAAATGAAGCGACGGACTGAAACGGAGCGGCTACGCGCCAATTGAGGCACCGGACCGGGAACCCCCAAAGCGGGGGCGCTGCCTTCCGGCGCCATCGCGCGAACGGAAGCCTAGGGGATCCCCGGTGGAGAAAACCGGGAGCCAACGAAAATACGGCGGGCAGACTTCCCGCCCTTGAACCCCAGGCATTTCGCTCGTCCTCAATCCGCCAACCCTCTTCCCGCCTGCCTTGCCAAACTCACCGCCATCCCACTCGACGCGGCATCTTCCAATCACACCCTCACGACGCGCGCACCGCCGCCGAAGAGGGAAACGATTTCTGCGCTTCGAACCTGTATTCGTCGTGCCAATAATAATGCTCGAATCGCGAATAAGCCCTGAGTTGCAAATTGCACGAGCTTCTATAGAAGCACGTTTTCTATTATTGATACTAATCCAAGGGCTCCTTTGGTTCCCATTTTCAGTATAATACGAATTGGACTGGGAACGACTGGACGACACGAACACTACCCTCGCGGCGGATAAAGACCGCACTGAAATAGGTGAATTATAGGGGGATATGAAAACCCATCTAAGGATGGTCAATCCTTTTGCCTAAACCAAATTTTTACATTTCGCGATCCATCCCGCATCGCTCGCCCATAAAAACCATAAGTTTTCCTTAAAATGGATCCATTTTAGGAAAATCCCCTAAATCCAGTTGTAAACACCGGTTTATACTTGGGTAAACAACCCTATAAACATCTCTCCCAAATGTAAAAATAGGCAGCTATATTGTGAATAACTTCCTGACTGGAGGCTTCCCCAATTCGCCGCCCCAGGAGATGCAAAGGCTCAGCCGATCACCCGCTCAAACGACGTGTGACCCACACTGGGCTCGTTGGGCAAAAGCCTCACCACTGCCCTGGTCGGGCGTCCTCGACCATCTGCTGGAGCATATCGAAACGCACCTCTCCGTAGTTGATGGCGTAGCGTAGCGTGCCCTTGCGGTAGACCCAGGTCGTGGGAATCCACGTGGCCTCTTGCCCCAATAACGTCGTCATACGTTCCGCTCCACGACGGGATTGGTTGGGGTGGCGCCATATCTGGAGGTTGGGCTGCTCACCGAGGCCGTATTTGGCGAGCTCCCCGTGATCGTCCTCTTTGCTGCCCCACACCGAAACGAAGATCACCGTCACATCCGGGTTCGCTTCAATGAAGGTCTTCCAGCCGTCATTGTCGTGCTCGCGCCAGCAATTCGGGCACCAGGTCGCCCACAGGTGCACCACCGTCACCCCCTCACCGGCCACCGCGTCCGCCAGTTTGGTTTCAAACTGCTCGACGTCGGACTGGGCGCTTACCGGACAAAGGAACGCGGACAGGAGAAGAAGAAGGGAAAGGTAGAAAGGGCGGCGCATGGGAATCAGATGGATTTTCGTAACAGCATACCGCGTTCCCGCGATTCACAACCTTCCGGCCACTTTCCGCCCGGTCTGCCCCACTCCCTTGCCTCGACAATGGATCGCCCGGCTGGCGCAATGACGGTCTACCCGACCGAAGTCCGTCTTCGTTTCGCTTCCCGCCCTCTTCACCGCGAAACCGTTACCCAACATGCCTACATCACGCCGCTTTCTCCTGGTAACTCTCGTCGCTCTCGGCGCCGCCTGCCTGGCGATCACCCTCCTGATGCGTCCAGCCACCGCCCCCACCGCCCACGAAGCCGCACCCGCCGTCACGTCATCCCCCGCCACTCCGGTCAACACCGACACCCCGGCTGCCCCCACCCCGGCCACCGCGGCCAATCAGGAAGAATCCCCCGCCCTCTCGACCGCGTCTCGCGCCGATGAGCCGCCGCCGCTGCCCGCCGAACTTGCCGCCGTTCTAAGTAACCTGCCGGACGTGCCTCTGCGCGCCCAACTCCAAGCCCTGCCCCCCGCCGCTCAACAACGCGCCCTGCGCAAGCTCAGCCGGCTGCCCATTCCCGCCGAGGACTACCCCAGCCTGCGCGTCACCGCCGACGGGGGCCTCTACTACGTCAACGACATCCCGCCACCTGACCCGGACGCCGCCCCTGCGCTCGCCGCCTCCGCCGCCGTGCCGACGGCGCCCACCCCTGAAACTGCGCGGGCAACCTCCAGTGCCGCCGCCGTGCCCATCGCCACCCCGCCGGCTTACCATTCCCGGCCCGGTTCCACCAACGTCATCTACCTCGATTTCAACGGCCACACCGTGACCGGCACCAGTTGGAACAGCGGTGACGGCCGCGCTGAAACGTATATCGGCAAACCCTACGACACCGACGACGACCCCACCACCTTCAGTGACGCGGAACAGGCCGACATCCGCGCTGTTTGGGAACGCGTCGCCGAGGACTACGCCCCCTGGGACATCGATGTGACCACCGAAGAACCGGCCGTCTTCACCTCCACCACCGCCCGCGCGCTCATCACCGCCAGCACCGACGCCAACGGCGTCAACATGCCCTCCAGCACGGCTGGAGGCGTGGCGCAGCTCGACGTCTTCGGCGAAAGCGACTTCGCCACTCGCAGCTCCCCCGCATTCGTCTACTTCGACAACCTATCCAACTCGAGCCGCAACATTGCCGAGGCGATTTCCCACGAAATCGGGCACAACTTCGGCCTGACCCACGATGGTCAACCCGGCGTCGAATACTACACCGGCCACGGCTCGGGCGACACCTCTTGGGGTCCGATCATGGGCGGTGCCTACATTCGCAACGTCACCCAGTTCTCCAAAGGCGAATATTTCAACGCCAACAACAGCCAGGACGACTTCGCCCAGATCACCAGCCACATTGCCTACGCGACCGACGAGGCCGGCAGCACCACCGGCACCGCCGCCGCCGCTTCCGTGATCGACAGCACTGTCTCTGTGACCGGCGTGACGTCCCATGTTGACGACATCGACATGTTTGCGGTCAGCACCAGCGCCGGCTCCATCTCTTTCGCCGTGACCGGCTACCGCGCCGCCACGGCCACCCATGGCGGCAACACCGATTTCAAACTCGAGCTGCTCGACGCCAGCGGCAGCGTCGTCGCCTCTGCCGCTCCGGCCGGAGACACCAACGCCAGCCTCACCTACGAAGCCGCGGCGGGTGAATATTTCATTCGCCTCAGCCCCGACGGCGACGGCACCCCGCTGGCCGATCCGCCAACTGGATACACCGCCTACGGCAGCGCCGGCCAGTATACCCTCACCGGCACCATCATCGCGTCCGAGCCCGGCATCACCAGTGAGACCACAGCCAGCGTCGATGCCGGTGCTTTGTTCAGCTACACCATCGTCGCCACCAATGCCCCCACGGCCTACTCCGCCACCGGTCTTCCGGCCGGTCTGACGGTCGATACGGAAACCGGCGAGATCAGCGGCCGCGCCACAGAAGTCGGCACCTTCAACATCGCACTCAGCGCCACCAACAGCCTCGGCACCGGCACCGCTTCGCTGAGCCTCACGGTCAACGACGCCCCGCCCGCCATCACCGCTCAAACCACCAGCCGCCTTGTGCTTGCGCCCGGCTCCGACCAGACCCTCAGCGTCACGACCCTCAGCGCCAACGGCACGCCCAGCTACCAATGGGAACGCAACGGCTTCGAGGTCGCCGGCGCCACCAATTCCTCGCTGGACCTCACCAGCGTGACCGGACTCTCCAGCGGCGTCTACCGTATCCGGGCCACCAATACCATAGGCACCACCCTCGGCGACCCCATCTTTGTCACCGTCGCCCCCGTGGCCACCGACACGCTCGTCTGGGGCGACGACGGCCAAGGCATGACCACAGTCCCAGCCGATCTCGACGACGCCATCGCCCTCTCCCTCGGTTACGAGTTCGCCGTGGCCTTGCGCCGCGACGGCACGCTGGCCGCCTGGGGTTCCGACAGCTCCGGCCAAGCCACCGCGCCGACCGACGTCGTGGATGCCGTCGCGATCGCCGCCGGCAGCTTCCACGCCCTCGCCCTCAATGCCGATGGCACCGTGACCCCCTGGGGCAGCGATTTCTGGGACCAATCCTCCCCGCCCGCCGGCCTCACCGATGTGATGGCCATCGCCGCCGGCGGCGACGCCTCGGTCGCCCTCAAAAACGATGGCACGGTGGTCGCTTGGGGAGCGACCACCTACGGTCAGACCACCGTCCCCGACGGTCTCAGCGACGTGGTGGCGATCGCCGCTGGCAACTTCCATGTGCTCGCCCTCAAGTCGGACGGGACCGTCGTCGCCTGGGGCGACAATAGCTCCGGTCAAACCACCGTCCCGGCCGAAGCCACCGACATCGTGGAGATCAGCGCCGGTCGCGAGTTTTCCGTTGCCCGCAAATCCGACGGCACCCTCGTGACCTGGGGCTCCGAAAGCTTCAACCTCACCGCACTGCCCAACGACGTCGCGCCTTTCTCGGCAATCGAGATGGGGTCTTACCACGGTCTTGCGCTGAATGCCGCCGGCAAAATCTACACTTGGGGCTACAACGGCGACGGCCAACGATTGCTGCCCGTCGACCTCGGTCCCGTTTTCGCCGCCAGTGCCAGCCGGTCAAACACCGGCGCCCTCCGCAACGCCTCACTGCACCACGGCCCGGAAATCACCAGCCAGAGCGCAACCCGCCAAACCTTCTCCGCCATCGGCCAAACCCTGTCGCTCTCGGTCGAAGCGACCGGATCAGGTGCCCTGTCCTACCAATGGTATCGCAACGGACAGGCCATCCCGCTCGCGACCGCCGCCGACTACCTCAAAACCGGCACCACCTTGCCCGACGCCGGCGTCTACTGGGCCGCCGTCACCGACGACAACGGCACCCGTCGCAGCGACCCCATCCATGTGCTCTTCGCTCCGCCCGCATCGGAGGTGATCGCCTGGGGCCTCAACGACAGCGGCCAGACCACTGTTCCCAGCGGACTGGATAACGCGATTGCCCTCGCCGCCGGCACCACTCACGCCCTCGCGTTGAAGGCCGACGGCACCGTGATCGCGTGGGGCTCCAACGACGATGGCGAATCCACCGTGCCGGCCGGACTCACCGACGTTGTCCATATCGCCGCCGGCACCGGCGTTTCCTACGCCGTGAAAAGCGACGGCAGCGTCGTGGTCTGGGGGGCCAACAACTTCGGCGGCGGAGCTCCGCCATTCGGACTCACCGGGGTGATCGACCTCGATATCCGAACCTATCACGCCATCGCCCTGCGCATCGACGGCACCGTCGTGTGCTGGGGCAACTCCGGCAGCGGTCAGACCACCGTGCCCGCCGACCTTGCTCCGGCCATCGACGTCGCCGTCGGGGCCAATACTTCCTACGCCCTGCACGCGGACGGTAAGATCACCGCCTGGGGCTACGGCGGCAACGGCGAGACCACCGTGCCGGACCATGTCACGTCCATTGCCATCGCCGGCGGCCGCTACCATGCGCTCGCCTTGGTTGATGGCGGCACCATCGCCGGATGGGGCTTCCAACCTCTCGCCAACTTCCCCGGGACCTCCTCGGTTTTCTACGGCGTATCGGCCGGGGAAGACCTTTCGGTTGGTTTGCGGTCCGATCGTTCCGTGGTCGCCTGGGGCTGGACCGCCAACGCCAACGGTGAACGCACCGTGCCGGCCGGTCTCGACGCCGCCTTCGCGATCTCCGCCGGTTCTGAATTCGCACTTGCCCTGCAAGAAGCTCCTTCCGCTCCAGTCATGCTCACCCAGCCTGCGGATCTCACCGTAAACGCCGGTGGCAACGCCACCTTCTCCGCGACCGCGACCGGCATACCCGCGCCCTCGTATCAGTGGCGCAAGGATGGCCAAAATATTCCCAACGCCGACTCCTCAAGCTTCTCCATCTTCCCCGTCACCACCGCCGACGCCGGTGCCTACGACGTGGTGGTCACCAACAGTCAGGGCAGCGTCACCTCCGCCTCGGCCACGCTCACCGTCAACTTCGCCCCGATCATTTCCGTCCAACCCCAGTCGACTGCCGTCGCCTCAGGCACCGGCGTGACGCTTTCGGTCACTGCCACCGGGCTCCCCACCCCCACCTATCAGTGGCGCAAGAACGGCACCGACATCGACGGCGCGACCACCACGAGCCTGGACCTCGGCACGGTCAGCCCAACTGACGCCGCCGCCTACGACGTCGTCATCACCAACAGCGTGGGCACCACGGTGTCGGACACCGCCACGCTCACTGTGCAGGTGGCTCCATCGATCTCCGCTCAACCGGAAAGCCAGACCGTGAACGACGGTGACACTGTCACCTTCAGTGTCACGGCCGACGGCATTCCCGCGCCCGCGTATCAGTGGCGCAAGGACGGCCAGAACATCGCCGACGCCAACGCCGCCAGCTATACCATTGCCGCGACCACTCCCGACGATGCCGGGGACTACGACGTCGTGGTCACCAACGACCTCGGTAGCGCCACCTCCTCCGCCGCCACCCTCACCGTCGAGTATGCACCGAGGTTCACCACCCATCCGCAGTCCCAAACCGTGTCGACCGGAGCCGAGGTCACCCTCACGGCAAGCGCCACCGGCGTGCCATCCCCATTGAGCTTCCAATGGCTCAAGGATACCCAGCCCATCACCGGCGCTAACGCCGCCACGTTGGTCATCGCGTCGGTTTCACTCGACGACGCCGGTGAATACGCCGTGGTCGCCGGCAACGCCAAGGGGTCCACCCGCTCCGACGCCGCCGTGCTGACCGTCAACGCCGTGCCGGAGATCACCGCGCAACCGGCCACCCAAACGACCGCGCTCACCGGCACCGATGTCACGCTCACGGTCACCGCCACCGGCACGCCTGAGCCAACGTATCAGTGGCGCAAGGACGGCAGTGACATCATCGATGCCACCTCCGCCTCACTTGCCTTCACTGCCATCACGCTCGGCGATGCCGCCACCTACAGCGTCGTCGTGAGCAACGCCGCCGGCGAGGTCACGTCCGCCGATGCCGTCGTGTCTGTGATCGAGATCAACGGCACGCAGTCCACCGACGGTTACACCGCAGGTGAAAGCGTCACCATCACCAACACGGTTTCCTATGCCGGCCCCATCACTTCACTCACCTGGACCGTCATGCCACCGGCCGCCATCGAAGGCTCACCGTGGAGTTTCGTCTCCACCAGCGGCGACATCGGCGGTGTGGTGCCCACGACCGGTGACATCGACGTGCTTGACTGGAGCTGGAGCACCCTACCTGCCAGTCCCTTCACCTTCAGCTACGTGCTCAATGCACCCGCCGCCGCGGTGGGCGACCATGAGCTGACCGCGCAGCTCACCGTGAATGGCAGCCTGCTCGCCATGGCGACACCCGATCCCCTCACCCTGACTGAGCCTGTCACCGCCCACAGTGCCGATTCGAATCAGGACCTGACGATCGACCTGAGCGAGTTGCTCCGGGTGATCGAGCTCTACAACACCCGCAGCGGCACCCAACGCACCGGCGCCTACGCGGTCGACGCCCAAACCGAGGACGGTTTCACCCCCGACACCTCCCGCGCCGTCGACAGCCCGGCCACGCTCAGCGCCTACCACAGCGCCGACGCGGACCAGGACAGCTTCATCAGCCTCAGTGAACTGCTGCGGGTGATTGAGCTCTATAACACTCGCTCAGGCACGACCCGCACCGGCCAATACCACATCGACCCGACCACCGAAGACGGCTTCGCCCCGGGCCCGGCGCCCGGCGCGTGACCCCGCCCGCTACAGACTGCCGTCAAACCCCGGTTCAAAGCCATCCGCACTATCGGGGTTAAGACGGTAGGTTCCGATACGCGTGCTGCCACCACGGAAATTGTAGAGTTCAATCACCCGTAGCAACTCGCCGAGCGACAACTGCCCGTCGCGGTTCGTGTCCGCCGTGTGATAACGCCCCAGCACGGCGGGCCCGGTTGCCGTGGTGTCGGTCGCAAAACCGTCGAACGACGACGTATCCATCGCATACCTACCCGTGCGCTGCGAACCGTGCCGCGTGTTATACAGCTCGATCACCCGCAGCAGCTCGGAAAGGCTGATGCTGAAGTCCCGATTCGTATCAGCCGCATGCCAGAGCGGTCGCGTCGGCAGAAAAAGTTCAGCGCCCTCCGCCAAGGTGCGGAATTCGCCGTCGCTCCCCACGCCGCCAATCAAAGCACGGAGTAAACCTTCCGCGGGATGCTCCTCGAACGGCGGAGCGCTCAAGTCGTAGGTGAATTGAAAAGGACTCGCCGGCGGGTTCGTCCATTCCCAGACCGCTAAATCCGTCGTCCCGAAAGTAGGCACCATCGTTGCCGCCGGAGCATCGCTCGCGACCAGCACCCACCCCTTCGGCAGAAACACCTCCCACCGCAGGGTCGCCACGTCTCCGTCGTGATGCACCGCGTTGTTCACCGTGATCGTCCCATCCTCGCGAACGCGGGAACGGAGAATGCCATGGGCCGCGCGCACTCGATCCACGCGCTGAAGGGCGACGAATTGCAGTCGTTCCAACCCCCTCGCAGCCGCATTCTGATCCCCGCCAATATAAACTTTCCCGTCCGGCGACGGCGCGATCAGATAAACCAAGGCGTTGCCTCGATCCAATGTTAGCAAGTCACCGGCGGGACTTTCCGCCGACGGTCGCACACTTCGCAACGGGCCATGCCCGCCCACCCAAATCGATCCATCCGGGAATGCACGCAGCGCAAAGTTGTAGAAGTCGCCACCGATCACGGGAAGATCGGACGGCGCTTTCCCATCGGCGGAGAGCACGTGCAAATAAGGCCGGAATTCAGTCGCCGTCTGATACAGACTGAAACCGCCGGCGAGCACGATCCGGTCGTCGTCCATGAGCGCCAAATCGTTCAGTTCGCCGACCGCGGCATCCGTCTCGCCGAAGGTGAGGTCGATCTCGCCATCCGCCTCAAGTCGGACGAGTCCCTTGATCGACCGTCCACTCACATTGCGAAACCGACCGCCCACGACAAAGCGGCCGTCGTTCTGTTGCTTGATTCGCGTCGCCTGATCGTCGAAGACCAGATCGCCACGGAACGTGATGTCGCGCGATCCGTTCGCCGCCAACCGCACGACGCGCCAGTTTCCCGAAGAATCGAAACCCACCACCACCAGTCGGCCGTCGTCGAGCAACACGGCATCGTAAACATAACTCAGGCCCGCAGCCAAGGAGTTGTAAGTTTCGTCGATCGACCCATCCGCCCGGAAGCGAACGCACGGTCCGTGAGTCAGCGAATTGGTTCCTCCCGCCGCCAGAACTTTGCCCGAGGGCAAAGTGAACACGCGGTTGAATGTGCCGTCCAATCCCAGGCCCCACCCCCGCTCCAACGCACCATCGCTTTGCAGCTCCACGATCCGGGTCGTCGCCGTCCCGTTGACGCGATCGAAGTAGCCCACCGCCAGGATTCGGTCATCCGGCAAGAAAGCCACATCGCGCACGGACCCCGGCTGCCAAAGCTCACCCCTGCTCGCCATGCTGAGCCCGCCGCCCGCCGTGAAAGTCGCAATCTGCCGCCCCCGATTCCCGCTGTTGCTGGCCCAGACCGCTCCGTCCGGCAGAGCCAGCACATGACTGATGAACGGCAGCACTGCGGCCGCTTGAAACGTCGGGTCGATCCGGCCGTCGGCTTCGAAACGCATCAACCGCGAAACGGCACGAGCACCGTGTTGCGTAAACGATCCACCCACCACGATGCGTCCATCTTCCGTGAGGGTGACCGCCGAAACCGGCGCGTTGAAACTGCCGCTCGCTTGCCAGACGTCCGCGTCGGCGCCGGTAAGTTCGAGGCACCGCAGGTAAGGCACGTTGCCCACCGTGGCCATCACCCGTCCGTCCGGTCGCACCGCCAGATCGGAAACCCAACCCAGGTCAGCCCGGGCCACCCAATCGGGATCGAGCGCGCCGGACGCGGTCAGCAGGACCAGGTTGGGCACGGCCACTTGGCCGACTTGCAGAAACCCACCCCCAACCAGGATGCGCCCATCCGCGAGCACCCGCACCTGTCGCACTTCGCCATCGAATTCGCCGGCCGGCACGAAAGTCGGGTCCACCGTGCCATCCGCCTCCAGTCGCAGCAATCGTTTGTGCGGGAACACACTTCCCGCCGCCGCGATCACAATGCGCCCATCCGCCTGCACCGCGATGGCCTGGGCTCCGTTGAGGTTTACACTGCGCGCGTCGAATGAGTCGTCCTTCGTGCCATCGGGCAGGAGACGCACAAACGGCAGGATCTGTCCGGGTAGTTGCGGGGTGCGGTCGAAGCCTCCCGCCAGGATTTTCCCGTCCGGTTGCACCGCCACACAGAGCACGTTGGCCGGCGCGTGGAGATCGGCCAAAAACGATTCGTCCACCGAACCATCCGGACGCAACCGCGCCAGATTTCGCCGATAAACACCATTCACCGCCGCAAACGAGCCACCCACGATCACGTGCCCGTCCGGCTGCGGTGCCACCGCATTGAGGGTGGCGCCAACAAGGTCGAACGCCGCCGAAAATTCCCGATCGACCCGCACCAGTGTCGGTTCCTGCGCGCCGGCAAACGTGGCCACCGCTCCTATCATCAACCCGAAGGCGGCGGTCTCAATTATCGAGCCCCAAAACGATATTGAACGCATCACGATTCTCCCGGCGCGAAGCCGTCATCCGTCCCCTCCGCCGCCCGATACGTGCCGGTGCGTGTCGTCCCGGCACGCGTGTTGTAGAGTTCGATGACACGGAGTAGTTCACTCAGGCTGAAATGGCCGTCGCGGTTGTAGTCGCCCGAGTGATACCGCGGGAGCTCGAGTGGAGCACCATCGGCCGAGGAGCTGTCGCCATTGAAACCATCCGCGGTGCCTTCCGCCACTTGGTATCGGCCGGTGCGCTGCGTTCCGGATCGGGTGTTGTAGAGTTCGATCACCCGCAGCAGTTCGCTGAGACTCAAACGCCAGTCTCGATTTGTATCGGCGCTATGATACGCGGGACGCACTTCGACGACCAAGGGATCCGGCTGCGCCAACACAGCTCCCGACTCGCCATCGAGCGTGACTTCAACGTAAGCGACCAACGACCCATCGATCGCGTTACCGTCCGGCACCTGGAGTGAGTAGGAGAAGCCCAGCGTCTCGCCGGCCGGAGCGTTCCAGGTCCATTCCAGCAGCTCCGCCTGGCCCGCAGCCGGACGATCTTCGACCGAGAGACCGGCCGTATCCGCCAGAAAACTCCAACCCGCGGGCAGCAGAACCGACCACCGCACGAATTCGACTCCATCCGCGGGAACGCTCAGCAGATTCACGATCTCAACACTCCCTCCCGGCTGCACAAAATCGGCCAAAGTTTCGTGCCCAGCGACGAAACGACCCGTGGCGTCCAGCAAAGTGGCTCGAGCCGTCGAACTCGACGTGCTCCCGTGCAAATTCAAGGCAACGACTGTGTAGTCGCCTTGATCCGCGGAGGCCACAGCTGGTAAACGCAGCACCGGACCCGTCGCATCCGGGATCGCCTCGCCGTTGTGATACCATTGCAAAGTGGGACGAGGCAGGCCCAGCACTTCGACTTCGAAAGCAATGGTGTCGCCCAGCGCCATCACCACCGACTGCGGTTGCCGCAAAAAGGAAGGGGCTCCTCCCACGTTGGCGGCTTGGGAGACCGATACCGCCACATCGTTGATCAAAAGGTCCACTTCCCGGCCGGCCTCCGTTTCATTGAAGTCGACCGTGATGGCGATTTCACCGCTACCCTCGCCTTGGGCCGGTTCGACGCTGACCCAGTCGGCCGCTTCCGCGACCGACCAAGCGGTGTCCGACGTGACCGCCAGACGCAGGACCTCGCCCTGCACGGCGGCTGTTAGGAACTCGGAGTCCACCGATAAGGCGCGCAACGGCAACCGCTCTCCGGTCGCCGCGACGGGTTCCCGAGCCTCGCCCAACAGTGGCACGGAAACCACCCAGTAGTGGTAATCCACACCACCCAGCGGAGGGGCGTCCGAGTAGCGGGGCGCCCGCCAAGCGGGCTCAAGCAGGTCCGCCTCTGCCATTTCTGCACTCGTTCCCCGCCAAATTTGATAAGTGCCGTCCCCGGCCTGCGGCACCCAGCTCAGTTCAATCCGGTGGCCCGATGGGTCGGTGGCGATCCGCAGCGCATTCGGTGGCAGCGCGACTCCCTCCGTTCCTCCCGCAAGGGGGATGAAATCGGTCACTTCGGTGACCTCGTCGGCCGTAAGGGCATAACCCCAATTGTTGCCCGCGCCTCGCAAGACACCATTGGTATCCAAGTAGAGACTACGGAAAGCCCCTGCCCACACGCCGACGGCATCGGTGCGGAGCAGTTGCTTCGACCCGCTCGAAACATCGGGCAAACCCAGCACTCCGCCCCGGGCATCACCGCTTCCATAAAGTTCGTTGCCCTCTTTGAGATACAAGAGGTGCTGCCGTCCGGCCGCCATGTGAACCACGTGGTCGTCAATCAACACCGGCGACGTAAACGTCGGCGTCGTGGATGGACTCAGCAGGTTGCTGTAGTTGCTCCCGGTTCCCCAGAGTTCGCCGGCGGTCGTCAAGTAGGTGCTGAACAAGCCTCCGGCGGCGGCGGCGGCCACCCCGCCATCGACCAATTTTACCGCGCCGAGCGTGCCTTCGTTGAGATCGACTCCGTTGCCCAACTGGCCGAGGCGCTGGCTGCCCCCGCCCCATAGGCTGCCATCGGACTTCACGAACAAGCAATGGGTCTCGGCAGCGGAAACGCTCACCACATCCGTCGCGACTTGGCGCGCCGCATCGAGAACCCTAACCACACCGTCTGACTCGAGCACGCTCTCACCGGCAATCCAAAGGGTGCCATCCGCCTTGAGGTAAGTGATGAAGTAGCGCGCGGCAGACATTGAGACCACCTCTTCCGCAACCAGGATCGGCGACAACACCTCCGCCGGCAGCTCATCGCCCAGCTGCTGCTTCGCGTTGTCGCCCAGCCCCCACAAGGTGCCGTCCGATTTGAGGAAAAGCTGGGTCCCGTTGCGCACCGAGATCGCAACCACCCCCGCCATGATTCGCGCCGGATAGGGCCGATATTCGCTGGTGCCATCCCCCACGCGCCATCCACGTCCCCAGAGGGTGCCATCGGCGGTAACAAAGTGGATCGCCGACGCGCCGCCGGCCGTCAGGACACGGGACGGTCCCGCGACCTGAAGTTCAGCCACACCAGACACGACGTTGGCCGCAGAGTTGGTGGCGACACACCGAAGTTCCGTGTTGGTCCATTCCGTTCCGACCGACGCCAATCGCAACACGGCTTGATCCACGCCGCTGATTGTCTCGGTTTCCGTGAGGTCAGACCATTCGGTTGCTCCCGCCGTCCGGCTCTGCCACTGCAGGACCGGATCGGGGCTGCCGGTGACCTCGACAGAAAACTGCAAATCATGACCCGCCAAGGTATCAATCGATTGCGGGTGCTGGCTGAAAACCGGTGCGAGACGATTGCGCAGACCGCTATCGCTGGCGGAAAAGACGCTCGCCCCAGCCGGATTCACCGCTCGCACCCAATAGTGGTAGGTAATTCCGGGAACCGTTTGGCTGTCGAGGAACAGCGTGCCCTCCAACCGGCCGCGCACCAACCGGGCCGAACCAACTTCGTCGGTCGTCGAACGCCACACTTCATAAAAGCTCGACCCCACCACTGGGTCCCAGTTCACCCGCACCACCTCCAGTGGAACATCGTCAGAAGCAACGACTCCGGTCGGCGCAACCGGTGCCTCCAGTGGACCATCGGCCAGCCACACGGGGCGAGTCGGGTATTCGGTCGTGTCCAACGCCAAGCGCGCCGCCTGTCCGGTTCCCCAAAGTGAACCATCTTGCTTGATCCAGACGCTTTCCCTTTCCCCGCCGGCAATCGCAAAGACATCGGTCGCCATCTGCACCGGTGTGGTCACGGTATCCTTGGTTCCATTACCGATCTCACCATAAGCATTCTTTCCAAATCCCCACAGTGTCCCGTCGGCCTTGAGGAACAGGGTGTGGTAGTCCCCCGTGGCAATGTCGATGACATCGGTGAGTCCGGAATCAGTCGGATCATTAAAATCTGCCGCGCCATTATTCCCCCAAATCAACACGGTGCCATCCGCCTTCAGCAGGAGTATGGAGGCATTGTGATGCGCCATTTTCACGACCCCGTCGACGACCAGCTCGCGCCCTTCCGGGACAAACCGATTGAGACGCCAAACCTGACCGTATCCGTCCAAGTATGACGCATTGTAGCCCCCCGCGTAGTCCTGAACCAAATCAGCGACGAGCGAGAGGTTGTTGTTGGAGGTTGAGTTCTTCCGGAACACCGAACCATCGCGGTCGATGATCGCGGCCGAGGCCGAAAGCGCCGCGTTTCCGGCCAACACCACCAACTGGCCTTGGACCGGGTCGTAGAACGTCAGATCGTTGTTCACATCAATCGTGTGCAGGGTCGAAGCCGAACGATCCAGAAACACCACCGTTCCACGGTTGCTGTCGCGGTTTGGTCCTCCGCCGGTCATGAACATCAACTGCCCGTTCGAGCGGACAAAATATGTCCCGGAAGCCCGCACGATCCCTGGACCAGAATCCACCGTGACCTCGATCGGATCCGACCAGGCAAAGCCCAGGTCGGAGGAGACTTTCACCCGGTAGAACCCAGCGTGCCTAGGTTGGGCATTGGATCGAAAATAGTTGGCGAACTTCCCTTCGCTCCCCGGCACCGCGGCCCCGTTGAGATACCATTGATAATCCAGTGAGCGAGAACCCTCCGCGGTCACGCGCAGCTGCAGCGTGGCGCCCTGCTGCACGGTGGTGTCGTCGGAAAGAGCGGTGATGACAGGCAGGGTTTCCTCCACGGTCATAAGGGCCGATTCACTGGCCACCGAGCCGTGAGCATTGGAGACCAACACCCGGAAGTATTCAGTGCCCACCAAGGTCTCGGTGCCAAAAACGGCCAAGGCGGTGGTTTGGGTGCCACTGTAACGATCGCCGTCGTCCAAGTTCAACCAACCGCCTCCGGAGGACTTTTGCCATTGGTAGGACAAAGGACCGTCACCGGCAGCTTCGGTGAAAAACCGAGCGGTCCCGCCAGCGCCCACCGTCACGTTGCGCGGCTGCAGCACAATGCGCGGGAAACCGGCATTGATCGTGCCGAGGACGTTGAGTCGAATGCGGCCGGTCAACCCCTCCCATCCCGCCACCGCAATGTGATAGGTCGTGCCGGTCACGACGTTGAAAGTGACCGCGCTGGTGCGAACATCGCCAATGACGACGTCGTCATTGGAGGCCACCCAAACCAGACTATCGACTGTCGGTCCGGTGTAGACCGCCATCACTGTATCAAAATTACTGCCCTCGGTGGTCAGTGTAACCGTGCCGGTTTCACCCGCGGTCCAATTCCACCAGACCGTCCGACCGGCTGTTATTCCAGCGTGGTCCGGTTCGCCAGATTCCCGCGTAGCGCCGATGTTCGTTCCCGTGACTGTCGCGCCACCTGTTCCAGCGGCGATCTGCTCTGCATCCGCAAAATCGTCGTTCGATGGCCGAAAGTCCGGTGGACCATACAACCACTGCGCGCCGGCGATGTCATCTTCCTGCAATCCATCGAGGTCGGAGACCACTGCGTTCATGATCGCCGTCACTTGTTGCGGCGGGTTCGCCTGATCGGGGTGCAGCAAACCGAGCACGTGACCCAGTTCGTGAATCGCAACTCGACGAATGTCCTGAGCCGTCTCGAGCAACGCCCCCCGGTAGGAGTCCCAGATCCAGGCGGAGTTAAAAATCACATCCGATTCAACCCGGCGATCCCCCCGATTGCGTGAAACCGCCACGGCCAAGGTATATTGATCGAATTCGTAGCCATCGATCGTGGAGTCCATCACGACTTCGTTATTTCCGTTCCAAACCCCGTAGTCCCCTGGCGCCCCCACGTTGGGCGCAAATTGCACCAATCCCACCTGCGCGTTCCAAACCTCCATCGCCGCGACGATACTGGTGCGATGATTGGTGCCGTCACTGAAGGTCTGGTCAGTCGGCAACAATACATCCATGCGGATTTCCCCAAGCTCCCACGTTACTACATAATCCTCCCGGGAGCCGGTCACCACATCGTAGGCCGACACGGCCCAAGGCATCCCCACCGCCAAAGCCAACCAACGAATCGTAGCGCGCCACAAGCGGTTCATTGGGCACCCTCCTCTGCCGCCGCGCGAATTTGCTGAGCAAATTGCTCCACCGTAAGTGGCGGCAACGCTGCCTCAGCTGCATCGGCTTCCGCTTCGGCATGCGAGAGTGGCGCGGCGACTTCCGCGGTGCTGCGAAGCAAATCTCCGTTCGCCCGAGCAACTACGGCACCATCAGAATCATCGTAACGAACAACCGGATACATGCCGTGCATCATCGCGACCAAGGGAAAAAACTGACGCCCATTGCCGCGCACAAACAGCACGTATTCGCTTCCCACCGCCAACTCGGTCACGCCTTCGATCCGCATGCTTTCGTTGCCGATTTCTCCCCCCAGAGTTTTTAGCACCAACGGCTCGGGTGCCTGCCCGGCGAGAGTCTCCAGAACATCAATCGTAAACAACGTGAAAATCTGTCGGTGCGGTTCCGTCCCCTCCCAGACGCATTCCTTGGCCGCGACTTTTGCCCGAATGATGTAGTCAGACACTTGGACAAGTTCCGCAAACTCAGGCGGCCTCACTTCGACCGCGAGGGCGGTCCGAACCGGAACAAATCCAAAAGCAAACAGGATTACGAAACTGCCGTATAAACTGCGCAATGCGCTACCGCCCGTCAATCCGGGCCGATCGCCGGTAAAGCAACTGGTCATTCTATCAAATCAAGGTTGGTGACGTCACTCGGCCGGCCAGACGCGGAGCGTAAGGTGCATCCTGACGACCCAGCAGCAACCCCCGCAAGCGCCAATGCCGGCAAGCGAGCGTCGCCCGGATCAATGATAGCGATTCCACAGCCGGATTTGTTGAGATTACTCCCCGCCCGGCTCAAACCCATCGTCCGTTCCGACTGCTGCGCGATAGGCGCCCGTCCTTTGGGTGCCGCTGCGGGTATTGTAGAGTTCGATCACGCGGAGCAGTTCCGACAGCGAGATCGATGCATCGTGGTCGGAGTCGGCGGAGTGGAAATCAGGCAGGTTGACTGCAACATCGGCCGGTGTTTCCGGCGCGGTGGCATATCGATCCAAAGTGACTTCACTGGTCTGATAGCGACCGGTCCGCGTGGAGCCATAGCGAGTATTGTAGAGCTCGATCACCCGCAGCAGTTCACTCAAGCCGATGGCGCCGTCGCGATTGGTATCCGCACTGTGATGCCACGGGACCTCAGGAGCCGTAAGCGGATCGGGCCGCAAGAGCGACTGCAACGCGCTGTTGTTCTTGGTGCCGAGCACCAACCCCGCAAACTCCGCCGCCACCGCAGCGTCGTCCGGCACGGCGAGCGTGTAGGTGAAGGAATCTCCACTCGGGGGGGCTTCAAACCACGCCCATTCCAGATAGCCGGTCTGTCCCACCTGCGGGCTCACATCCGCCCCCGCGCCGGGATCAGTCGACACGTAGGACCAACCGTCGGGCAGGAGCACTTGCCAGCCGAGGCTCGAAACCGCGCCAACGTAGGAGAAGGTGCTGCGAATCCGCATCAATCCGCCCGCCTCGAAACCATGGCGCAGGTAATTGTGGCTACCCGTCAGAGGATCGGCCGCCGCGTTCACGGTGAGCACCATGTCATTGCTGCGGAAGCTACCGGTGGAGTTACTCAACTCGTAGTGATAGGTGCCGGCCTGTAGAATATCGATGTTGGTCAGCTCCAAACGTGCTTCCGTCTGCTCGGGCAGGAGTATGCCATTGTGATACCAACGAATGGTCGGGTAGGGGTTGCCATAGATCGACACCCACCAGGTGTTGGAAGCGCCCTCGTTGACGTAGAAGCTTTCATAAAGGCTTCCACCACTGGGTGCGCTCAGACTGGGGATATTGACATAGGACTCCCAGCTGTAGCTCGAGACCTGCCCTGCCCGGATCGTTTGGATCCGGTAGTAGTAGTAGGCATCGTTCATCTTGGGGTCCGTATCGGTGAATTGCGCCTCCGCGGGCGCGTCCAGCGTCGCAATCACTCCGAATTCACTCTCGTTAGGCCCACGGCGTTCGACCACCACTTGATCCACCTCTCCATACGCATTCCAACGAAGCAGGACGTTGTTATCGGCGATCCGCGAAAGCTCCGTAATGGAGGGTCGCGACGGCGGGGCAGGCGGAGTCGTGACGCTGGCGACGTTACTCCAGTCACTAGCCTCCGAACTGGTGTTGGCCCGGATACGATAGTCGTAGCTCGTCTCCGCGCTCAACCCGGAATGAGTGAAGGTGACCACATTGCCATCCAGCGTTTGCAGCACCGTCCATTCGTCCTGACCCGCCTGCCTTGTCTGCAAGGTCAAGGAGGTCTCGAGCGAGTGATCCGTCCACGTCAGCTGCACCTGTGTATTCGACAACGCGACGGCACTGAGTTCTGGCGCCACCAACGGCACCCCGACAGAAAGGTCATAAAAGGCCAGAGAACCGTTCTGCGGCACGATCAACTTGCCACTGGTATTGTTGAAGGTGCTGACCGTCGTTGAAGTCGGCATCGCGTAGGCGACGGTTTTGTTTTCGACGTCAAATACCATGTCGCGACCAAAGGCCAAACTGCCGTCGGCGTTGGTCGAATAGACCTGGGCGTCCAAGGCCCACTCCTCTTCCAAACTCGCCGTAAACACGGCCCCGTTCCAGAAGATGCGGGACCCGTCGTCGGAGCCGACCACGTTGCGAGAACCGTAGTAACTCACGTAGTCCACTCGCTTGCTCGCCAACTGGGTGAATTTGTCGCCCAAAAGATCATAGCGCTGCAGGGTCGCGCCACTGCTGTTGCTGTCGCCGTGGTAATAGTAGCGTCCCCCGGCCGTGCTCACGCCGCCTCCCTCACGCACATTTCTCTCGACCAAGGTTTCCCCCGTAAGGGTGTCGACCAGGAACATGTCCACCCACTGATCTTCAGCTTCAACGATGATTCGTCCGGCACCACCGGCGGCCACCCGGTAAGGGTCGCCATCACCGTAAGTGTAGCTCGATCCAGGAGCGAAACCGTAAGACCGCACCTGCCGCATGGTCGCTTTGTCCACGGCGACAATGAAGCCCGGACCCCAGTTGGTAACATAAATTCGTCCTTCCAAATTATGCAGCTCGAAGTCCGTCACCGACTGCCCCACCCGCACCGCGCGCAAGATCGTCTCCGCCTCCGAATCGATTTCCAAAAGATAGGCCCGCGGCACTGTTTGGGAGCTGTCTTCACTGATCGCATAAGATAGCGCGGTGGCCGGATCAGAACGCAGGTGTGTGACCACCATCTCATCCACCGTAAAATAAATCGGCAGGGACACTTCTCCATCGTCATGCGTCAACAAGATCGCCGATTCATGCGCGCCAGCGGCCAGTTGCGAAGCGTCCAAATGCACTTCGAGCGCTCCCGGGGTCACCCCATTGGTCGCCGTGAAGCTGACCCAATCATCGGCACTGGATGCACTCCACGCCAACCCATCGCTCTCCCCCTCCAAGTCGATCACCACGACGTAGTCCGAATGCGCCTGCACCGTCGCCGCATCAATCCGCCGCACGGTCGGTGCCACCAAAGAAACCAAGAAACTACGCTGTATGCCCCGAATGATTTCGTCGCCCACCACCGCATCCACGCGCCAATAATAAGTCTGATTGGAGGCCAGGGTTTCACCGAGCTCCAGACGCCCCTCCGTAGCGGTCCCGACGAACACCGCATCCTCCGGCGTCCCCGCGTCCACCTCGGCAGCACTCGTGCCCAAATAAACCTGATACTGATCCACTCCGGGCAACCCGATCCAGGTCAACGCCGCCGGAGGCGTGACCGCCGAGCGATCCGCCGGTGAGATCTCCTGGCCCTCGAGATCCACCGTCCAAAGCGCATCCAACAACTCCACCACCCGCAACTCCCGCTGACTGTCGAACAGCACCAACCGCGTATAGTCGGCCGTGATGGCTTGAACCGAACTCTCCGTCGGCAAGGAGACCAATTCGTTCCCGGTCGCGGTATCAAACACCCCACTGGAGGTGGCCACCACCTCGCCGTTGGCACTGGCGGCATAAATCGGTCCGGCGAAGGTGGCGATCGGCACACTCAGGTCGTCGACCGCGTATGCATGTTGTTTGAGAAAGACGGTGCTGCCATCGCGAGTCAGTATTGCCGGCGTGTTCTGGGGATCGCGCGACATGTTGTTCGAAGTGTTCACCACTTCTCCCAGCAATCCCTGCGCATTTACCGGCACCGAGAACGCGTGGGAGACGCTCAATCCCGCTGTCCAACCATACTGATGCCAACCGACCACAGCCGAACCATCCGGCAACATCGCCGCATCGCCCACGCCTACGGCCTTGGTTTGCAAGACCCCTCCGGTCGTGCGATCGAGGACGTGCAGGTTGGACTCCCATGCGCCGTCCGAGTAATAGATCAGATTCCCCGGCCCATAAAACACGCTGCCCGCACTGTCTTCGATCCCCCACTCCGAGTAACTCGGCAGATTGATCACATCGGCGACCGATCGACTCACCAGATCGATCACGTAGATTTGCTGGCTGGCGCTGCACAAAACGATCGCTTCGGCCGCGTCCGCCGAGATGGCCATGTCGGTCGGCTTTTCACCCACCGTCAGAAAACCAATTCCCGCCTCCGCCACCGGATCATAGATCAGGAGACCTCCCGTGTCCTCCTCGTCCTGCTGCAGCCCGTAAACCACCGGCCGCACCGGATCAGCCTGCAATACCACCAAGTCCAGCAGTGAGGTGATCACCTCCACCGCAATGTTCGCCTCCTGGCCGCCACCGCTTAAGGTGACCGTGCCGGCGCTGGTCCTGGCCACCAACCCCTGCGTAGCAAACGTCAACTCCACCGCACCGGCTGCCGGAATCACCTCAACGCTGACCCAATTCACATCCGCGCTCGCCGACAGGTTGGCCAAATCAAAGCCGCCGCTGGTCGTGACCGCGATCCGCACCGGGAGCGGACTTGCGATCGGATTGCTCACGACTTCCAGCCGCGTCTGCGCGGGGCTGAAGGATTGAGCGTGGAGCGAAAGAACGAGAACGAGGGAGAGCCAAAGGCCCAGGCCAAAACGGAGTTTCATGACGGGGAATCGATGAGGGAGATAGATTCAACCCCGGAGACGATGGCCAGGTCGCACCGGAAGGACGGAGATAAAACCCAGTCCCTCCAAGTCTCGCAAGACTCAACCCGGACCCGGCTCAAATCCATCGTCCGTCCCCTCCGCCGCCCGGTAGGCTCCGGTGCGCTGAGTGCCGTTGCGGGTGTTGTAGAGTTCGATCACGCGGAGGAGTTCGCTCAGCGAAACCGCTCCATCGCGGTCGAAATCGGCCGAGTGGAAACGGGAGAGCGGCGCATCATTCGCAACCTCAGTGTGCGGGGCGAAACCATCCGCGGTGCCTTCCGCCACTTGGTATCGGCCGGTGCGCTGCGTTCCGGATCGGGTGTTGTAGAGTTCGATCACCCTCAGGAGCTCAGGCAGACTCAGGAAACCGTCCGCATCCGTGTCGGCCGAATGGCGCGTCGCAGCGGCAACCACCGAGACGGCCACACCTGCCGTCGTCAGCTCACCAGCTTCATTGGAGATCACCACTTGGTAGCTTCCCGCATCACTGAGCTCCGCGGAGGTGAGCGTCAGGACAGCGGAGGTAGCGCCGGAAATGTCCACACCATCCCGTTGCCACTGATAAGACAGTGGTTCCGTGCCCCCGGCATACAAACCGAGCTGGATCGATTCACCTTCGACAACGCTCTCATCAGCAGCCGGGAGAATCAGAAACGGCGCGGTGGGCGGAGAAATCTCCGCGGTGTCATAGACCTCCAACAACCCGAAGCCGGATTGCGCATCCGGAGCTGCAAACTCCACCGAAAAGACGCCACCCAACAAATCCTGCTTGGTCGCGGCATCGTAACTGAGTTGGTCAAACAGCGGAGCACCCACCGCCGCAAAATCCGGCGACAGATCGCGACCAACCAGCCAGCGATCGTTCGTCGCGAAAACGGTCCCGCCCTGGGACAAGGTCAGCCGGGCACGCGCAATCGCGCCAGGCACCGTCAGGTCGGATGCGACCGCCCGTAAAATCAGATCCCGCGTGGTCGCGCCGCTCCCAGCCAGCACCAAGCCCATCGCGACCGGATCCGTCGCCGAAACATGCGTTCCCAATCCCACATGCACGAGTCGTGTCGTGGAAGAAAGCGCGTCGGCATCATAGACTTCGATCAGAATCGTCCCCGCGGTCGAACCGCTGACCTCCAGAATATAGTTTCCAGCCGGGAGGGAGGCGAACAGCGCCGCATCCTGACTCGACGCCTCAAGCGCCAGCGCTCCAACCGCGGTCGAGGCCGACGCGACCGCCGCCAGGTTTTCCGTTTCCTCGCCCCAATCATCGTTGATGCCGATCTCTGCTCCGGCCGCATCCAGCAAGCGCAGGCGTGGGTTCGCCATCGCGTCATCAAAACCGAACGAGGCCAAACGCGGGCCCACCACCCGCAGCAACACCGTCTTTGTATCCGATCCTTGTATACGGAACGGCGCGTAGGCCGTTGCGCCGCGCGCCAAGGTGATGAAAGCCGAGCTCGCCAAGAGAGCGCGCTCCGCCGGCACATAAGGCTCAACCGCCACCAGCACCGGCGCGCTGACCGCGGAGCCCAGGTCGTTGGTCACGACGACCGAATACCGTGCCGCATCCGCCGCCGTCACTGCGCCCAATACGAGCGTCGCCGAGGTCGCGTCGCTGAGGTCCACGCCGTCCTTGCGCCATTGGTAGCTCAGCTCGCCCGCGCCGACCGCCGCCACGGTCAACGTGACGTCATCACCTTCGTCCACAAATGCGGCCGACGAGAGCTCCACCACCTCCGGTGCCGCCGGCGTATAGGTGCCCGTGCGGCGCACCACACCATAACTCGCCAGCACCAGATTCCCATCCGACAATTGTCCCACGGCAAGTGGCGACAGCAATTCGCCCCCAACCAGCTTCACCGAATCATCAAGGGAGCCATCACTGCGGTAGCGCACCAGCGAGCGAAATATCCGATTGTTTCCTGACCCCATTCGAAGATTGCCCGCCACCAGCACGCCGCCATCCGAGTCGGGGTAGACGCGCCCCAAGGGAGCATTCGCGCCCCAGTTAAACGACAGATCACGCACCTGCCGCACCGGATCGGAGGAGCCGGCCGCGTCCAAGAAATCCATTCCCTGGCTGTGCGTGACCACCACGTGGTCGTCGAACAACACGATGTCTGCCGTGTTGCTGATAGCATCCATGTCTGCGCGATAGGTCGTATCCACGTGCCCTGCTGCAGTCACCCGCTTAAACTCTCCAAATTGACCGAGGTAGTAACCGCCATCCGGCACCGCCGAGACCACGTAAACCGCGGCCTGGTGCCGGAATTGCCCATTCGTGCGCAACAGAAAATCAGGGTCCTGAGTTCCACTCGGCAGCACTTTTACTACGCCAGGTCCACCTCCCAAAGCGAGATCCCAAAACCAGCCCCCAACAAAGACTCCGCCATCCGGGGCCACTGTCAGCATAGTCTGGGCGCCACCAATCGACGCGCCGGTATTGAGCACAAAATCGGTATCGAGCGCGCCATCCGCATTCAGGCGCAAAACCGGTGCGACCTGCTGCTCGCCGTAAGCACTGAAGGCGCCCGACAGGTAAAGCTCTTCATCGTCCCGCACCGCGACGTGTTCCACGTGAGCGTTCGTTGTCACGCCGCCAGCCGGGAATCCGGACACCAGCTCACCATCGGCTCCAATCATCGCGAGATAGGGGCGTTCGACGCCGTTGATCCATCTGAAGTCCCCCGCCAGCAGGACGCGATCAAGCGATAGAACCGCGAGGTCATTCACCTCGCCGAAGGTGCGAAAAACCGCATCAAATTCGGGGCGGTCCTCCTGCACGTTATCGACCACCTTCAGCCCACTCAATAACCGGCCATCAGAATCTGATGAGCTGCCCGTGACGACCAAACCGCCGTCACTCAAGCCCGACATCACGAGCGGGTAGGTCGGCGGAAATATAATCGTGGTTTCGGTCGCCATCAACGTCGCGTCGAAGTGATGGATCGTCGAGTTGGTCGGACTTCCATCCGAACCAACCCAAACCCCTCCCGCTCCATCGGCCGCAATTTCCCTCACGCCCACCCCGAGGGTCGGTTGGAACAAGGGTGCGGTTCCATCGGCGAAAAATTTCGCCAAGGCATGATATTGATTGCCGCCCGCAGGTTGGAGACCCGTCACGCCAGCGAAGACGTCACCCGTCGAATCGCGGCTCAAACGCCAGCCGGTCGAGCCGCTGCTAAGGTCACTCAACCCAAGCTGCTGCCCCTCCACCACTTGACCTGCGAAATCCAAGGCCACTACCAAGGGATACCGCTGACCATCCACCCGATCGAATCTGCCAGCAACCACCAGCCGATCGTCGCCGAGTAGCACCATGTCATAGATGAATCCGCTTTCACCTGCGCTGGCAAAGCTCGGCGAAAACGAAGGATCAATCTCACCCGCCGAGTTCAATCGCCCCACCGAATAGGACCGGCTCAGCCCCACCTGCAAACTTCCTGCCACGTAGATGTCTCCATTGGCCGCGACCGCCAACTTGCGCACACTCACCGGGGCCAACACATCGCTCCGTCCACCCTTGAAGGCCGTGTCCACCGAGAGGTCTGGATTCAACCGCACCAAACCGTTCCACGTGAAGGACTCTGCCGATATTTCAAACCCGCCGCCCAGGAGGATTTTGCCGTCGGGCTGAATCGCGATGCACGCAAGATTGCTAAAGTGCTCAAAGGCAATCGAGACATCGGTGTCGATCGACCCATCGGCATTAAATTTAACCAAACCCTGCGTCCGCACGTCGTCGACCTGCAGGAACGCCCCCACCGCCCAAAAACCACCCTCTGCCGTCGGCCAAATATCACTGATGTTGGTTGCCTCGCGCTCCACCGCCACGGTCCAGCTTGGATCAGTTTGCAGCGGACCCGTGACCGGCGGCGAAACCGCTCTCGCGGAAAGTGCCGCCAACCAAACGGCACACAAGACAAAGGAGCGGTCGAAAACGGCGCGAAACGCCGAAGGGGCAGCAAGCATGACTCAGTGAGGGATTGAAAATCAGCCTTCCCACAAAGGGAAGGTGGTCGATCCCGAGGCCAGGCGGGAAGAAACACCGGATCGAAAACCCGGTCCCGGCTCAATCCCAATTAGAGCGTAGAGCGGCTCAAAAGATCACCTGCCCCCGTCTGTGGAGCTTGGCTCAACGAAACGTCACGATCTCCTCCAAGGCCTTTTTTCCGATCACCGGCACCCGTGCGTCTACCGCCGGGTGACCGACGACCAGCAGAAGGAAGGGCTTTTCCGTCGCGGGTCGCTCGAGGATTTGGTTGAGGAATCCCATCGGACTCGGGGTGTGCGTGAGGGTCGCCAGGCCCGCTTCGTGCAGTGCCGCGATGAGCAACCCGGTTGCAATGCCCACCGACTCCTTCGGGTAGTAGGTCTGCCGACGCTCCCCTGTCATCGGATCGACCATCGCATTCACCGCAAAGATCGCGATCAACCACGGGGCCGTTTCGAGGAACGGTTTCTCCGCATTGGTGCCGAGCGGGGCGAGCGTGCGCTTCCATTCCTCGGGCGCGCGGTGCGCGTAAAACTCCCGCTCCTCCGCCTCGGCGGCTTCGCGAATCCGGCGCTTCACCGTCAGGTCGCCGACGGCTGCGAAATGCCAGGGTTGCTGGTTGCCACCGCTCGGCGCCGTGCCCGCCGCGCGAATACACGTCTCGATCACCGCGCGTGGCACCGGGTCGGCCGCAAAGGCCCGCACCGTGCGGCGGGTGCGCAACCTCGCGAGGCACGCCACCGCGCCGGCCGCCAGTTCAGCATCCGACCGCCGCTTCCACTCCAGGGGTTCCATCGACGCACTGTCCATGGAATCACCTTGAAAGCAGATGCCCGGATTGTCCGACCTTATTCGCCGTGCTGACGCGCGTCGCGCGGCGGCGGTCCGTCGCGGCGGGGCGGCGGCAATGCCCGCATCAACTCGTCACCGGAGATTTGCCCGTCGGCGTTGGCATCCAAGGCCCGCAGCACCGCGCTCGCCGCCGCAATCTCGGTCGCGGCGAGTTGACCGTCACGATTGGTATCAAACACCAGCAGGAGCGGGTGCGGCGGGTGATCTCCGCGGTCAGGACGCTCACCGCGCTCGCCCGGTTGACGCTCCATTGCACCGGGTCCATCCGGCGGCGGCATCGGCGGTTCGGCCCGCGCCATCGCTGCAGTCAAATAGAGACCAGCCAAGAGACCAAAGGCCATCCACAGGGCGGTCATCGCACGCTTACAAAGGATATGTTCATTCATCACGCCGCCCATCATGACGGAGCCGCGTAAGCCCCGTGTGAACGCGGGCGGGCGCTTTTATTAAGGCCGCGTAAAATCGGCCGCTTCCGTGCGCAACTCGATCACAACTTCGAAGCCGTGCGGGCTGCGATTGCGGAACCGCACGTTCCCGCCCATTGCCGCGATGACCGTGCGCACGATGGACAGACCGAGACCCGTGCCCCCCGTCTCCCGCTGGCGCGCCGCATCGGGCCGGTAAAAGGGTTCCCCCAAGTGCTCCAACGCGGCCGGCGGCACGCCGGGTCCGTCATCGGCGAGGATCAACTCCACGCCATGGTCGGCCGCAAGTTGCGCCGTGATCTCCAGCCGCACGTCCGGACCACCGTGGCGTTTCGCGTTGCGCACGAGGTTGGCGAGCGCCCGCTCCAACAAGCGCAGGTTGGCGCACACATCGAGATCCTCCGCCACCGCAACCCGCACGTCCATCTCGCGCGCTTCCCGCGCCACCACACAACGCACCACCTCCGCCAAGCGCACGGCCTCCATCGCCACCGCTTCGCCGCCGAGATCGGCCTGGGTGAAGTCCAACAACTCGCCCACCAGCGCGCCCATCTGCTCGACCTCCTCGCGCACGTCTTCGACCTGTGACCGCATTTCTGCCGGCACCCGCTCTTCCAGAATATGCGTGCCGAGCTGCAGCCGTCCAATCGGCGAACCCAACTCATGCGCCACATCGGCCAGGAACTTTTTCTGACCATCGACCAGCATCTGTAGTCGCGCCGCCATGACATTCACACTTTCACCCAACCGCCCAATCTCGTCGCCGCGGGTTGCCGGCACCCGGGTGTCGAACTTGCCTTCGGCGATTCGCCCGGTGGCCACCTGCAGCGCCCGCAAGGCTCGCGTGATCCCGACCACCAGAGGCAGCCAAAACACGACTGAAACGATCACCACAATGCCCACCGCCCACAAAATAGGCCGCAGGTCGAACAAGGCGCCGAAGCTCAACGCCGACTCCGATGACGCAAACAAAGTGCCCGGTCGCGGCGGCCCGCCCGGCCTCACGGTCACCGGCACCCGGGCACCCATCCACCATTCCGCGGGATCATCCGTGCGCACGAGAATGCGACCGTCGCGTCCCAACACCTCACCGCGATTGGCGGCTGGTCGCGGTGGCGGCGCCGCCTGCGGTGGTGGCGGCCGCAGGCCATCGCCCTGCCGGGGTGGGGGCGGATTGCCGTCGCGGCGAGGAGGACGGTTCTCGGCCGGCGGCGGCCGCATCTGCCGGGCGACGATTTCCGGCAACTCACGCGTCGGTCCCGCCACCTGCGTGCCGTCGTTGTAATACACCGCAAACGTGAGGCCATAGTCCGCCGCGTAACCTTCGAGCAAACGCTCACGTCCCGCCGCGTCCTCCTGATTGAGCTCCGCCATCAGCACATCGGCTACGCCACGAAAGCGGTCTCCCGCCGTCCGCTCGATCCAGCCATTGAGTCCGCCGGTCGAAATCAAAACGCCGAGCGCCACCCCCCCCAACAACACCAGGTTGAGGATCAACCAGAGACCGATTTTGGCCGCAAGGGTGAGACGTAGCTTCACGAGAAAAGACAGTTTGACGAAATCTCCGCCGTGGCGCGCGTCACTTTACCCCGGCTTAACACTTTCGCCGCCATAGATCAGGTGGCGTCCGCCGGATCGATCATCATGTAACCCGCCGAACGCAGCGTGCGGATGTAGCGTGGCGCTTTCGCGTCGTCGCCCAGTTTTTTGCGTAAGGATGAGATGTGCACGTCGATCGAGCGATCAAACACGTCGTAGTTCCGCTCGCGCACTTCATCGAGCAAAGCCTCCCGACTCTTCACCCGGCCCTTGGCGCGAGCCAGACTGAGCAGCAGATCAAACTCCACCGGCGTGAGTTCGAGCACGGCGTCGCCGCGCACGGCCTTGCGTGCCTCCGGTCGCACCCGCAGGTCACCGACCACGACTTCCTTCGCCGGCGCGATGGTCGCCTCCTCCGCCGCGACCGCCCGGCGCAATACGGCCCGCAAGCGCGCCAACAGTTCGCGAGTCGAAAAGGTCTTCGGCACGTAGTCGTCCGCCCCGACCTCCAAACCGACGATGCGGTCCATCTCGTCTCCGCGCGCCGTGAGCATCAGCACCGGCACCTGGCTGCGTTGACGAATGCGTTTGAGCACTTCGAACCCGTCCATACCCGGTAACATCACGTCGAGCAGCACGGCATCCCAGGCCGCACCCGATTCGATCGCGCGCTCCACGCCGCTGGGTCCATCGTGCACCGCCGTGACCGCGAAACCCAGCGGAGCGAGGTAATCCCCGACCAACCGACACATCTTGCGATCGTCATCGATCATCAACAGACGCGTCGCCGCGCCGCCCGGAGGGGTGTCGGGAAAAGTCACACGCAAGCCTCTGCACCGCGCTCCGCCCGGCTGCAACCCTTTCGCACGGCGGCACTGCTTTCAATTTCCACGCAACGAAGGCCAAGCGCTGCGCGGCGGCAAATCCCGGACGGCTGTATATTGTGGTTCAACCCCCTCCCCAATCATGAAGAAGAACGTAGGATCATTTGATGCCGGGGCCCGGTTCGTCCTTGGCTGCGTCGTGCTGTTCCTCGGCGTGCAATCCATCGGCTGGTGGGGCCTGCTCGGGTTCCTGCTATGGCTGACCGGCGGACTCAGTTTCTGCCCACTTTACTGTCTCCTGCGCATCGACACCGCCGCGTGGGAAGCACGCTGGGAAGACCGCCACCCGCACCCGCCACCGCACCTTCATTGAGCCCCGCCCCCAGCCCGCTCACGCCCACGTTCCCGCGCCGCCATCGCCTCCCGCCACGCCGCAAAACGTCGGTCGTAGCGCAGCCAATCGCGCACGCCCGTCCAGCGCTCCTTGCCCTCGCGGAAACGCGCAACGACTTCGTTCATCACCGCCGCATAGTCGCCCAAGGTCGCCCAGACGATCAGGTGCTCACGCTGCGGCCCCAGCTTCCGCCCGATCACGGAATCATCAAACTCCTGCAAGGCCGCCAACGCGCCCACCTCCTGGCCCAATAATACGCGCACCTGCGCCTCGACCAACGCCAGGCGCGGATCATCCGGCTGCGCCTTTCGCCGCGCCAGCACCTCATCCAAGGCACGCAACCACAACACCTCCGCCCGCGATCGCCCAGCCGTGCCCTCCAGCCCCTTGTCTCCCGCCTCGGCCGCCCAACAAAGCCCCAACAACAATGCGGTGGGACCGGTGAATTCTTCGGACTCGATCCACCCCTCGACCGTAGAATCCAACTCCGCGCGAGCAACTGCCGGCTGGCCTGACCACAAGGCCGTCAAAACCTCGCGCACCACCGCGGCAGGCGGATTGTCCGGCAACGTCTCGGGCCCAGGGGCACCAGATGAAGCCACCGCGCCCACAACCATCGGCGCACCCGGCGCCGAATCCGCCCAAAGTTCCTCGGCCACATCATCCGGCAATCGCCGCGCCATCTGACTCGCTCGCATCACCGGCGGCTGCGGGAGCCAGTCCGACGCACGCCCACCGGCGACCGGCGGAGGCGGCGCCGACCCCACCGCGCCAAGTGCCCTGGTGGAGTTCGTGTCATGGTATATTGAATACGCTGATGTCGCGTCCGCAGCCGCTTCTCGCCCCGAGGATGCGGCGGCCACCGGCACGGCGTTCGATGAGGGTGCCGTCCCCGCCGAAGCCGCCGGCGACCGCGGTTTCCCGGGGAGCCGCTCCACCGGCACGACCGGCACCGCCAGGTCTGCCGTGGACTCGGACACTGTCGCCGTCGCGGGGCTTCGTCGCACCTGATACACGACCGCCCCTCCAGCCGTTACCACGACAGTCAGAATCCATACGACCCGCAGTCGTCGAACCCACGGCGGCAGGCGCTTGATCCAGGCTCGCACGACGGATCGGGCCAGCGCCTCGGCCTGCGCCTGTTGCTCCGCCTGCGCCGCTGCTTGCGCGGCCGTCCGGCGTTCCAGCATCGCCTCCACCCGCGCAACGAGCGGACTGGTCGAGCCCCACACTTCAAATCGCAACCACGGCCGCCCGCGAAAGATCGGCGGCACCCGCGCCTCACGATTGGCGGTATTGTCGACCACCACTGGCAGGAGAAACGTGGTGTCGTCGGCCATCGCTTCGGCGCGTTGTGCGGCCCGTTGCCACTCGTTGCGAAAGCGACCCGCGGCCTGCGTCTGGGTGTTGTCCGAAACGATGGGCAAAAACAGGTCGCAGCCATCGACCGCGGCAGCACCGCCCTCGGAGCTCAGCACCACCTCGATGCCGGCTTCGCGCAAGGCCGCGGCCACGCGCAAGGCCGCCGCCTCGTCGCGCGGCTCGAAGCTGATGCAAACCGTCGGCTTGTCTTCTACCACTCACCCCTCATCGGCTCACCTCGCGCCAACTGAAGCCAAGCCCCCGCCCGCCCTCGACCCGAAGGCCTTCCCGCAAGGTTCGTAATACGAACTTTGCATACTCAACCCTCTGATGATCAACCTCCCAAATCTCCAATGTTCGTATTACGAACATTGCGGCATGAGGGAGCCGTCACTGAGGTGGAGGTTTTCGTGGCGGACGGAGAGCGCTGAGGTGAAAGGAGCGGGTCAGGGTCAGAATGCCGCGTTGCCGGGAGTGCGGGCGAAGGGGATGACGTCACGAATGTTGGCCATGCCGGTGACGAACATGAGCATGCGCTCGAAGCCCAGGCCAAAACCGCTGTGCGGCACGGTGCCGTGGCGGCGAAGGTCGAGATACCAGCTGTAGTCGTCCTTGTTCAGGCCGTGGTGATCCATGTTGGCCGTCAGCACATCGAGACGTTCCTCGCGCTGACTGCCGCCGACGATCTCACCGATGCCCGGCACAAGCACGTCCATGGCCGTGACGGTTTTGCCGTCATCGTTCAGGCGCATGTAGAAGGGTTTAATTTCCTTCGGGTAATTGTAGACCGTAACCGGGCACTTGAAGTGTTCCTCGGCGAGGTAGCGTTCGTGCTCCGACTGCAGGTTGTCGCCCCATACCACCGGGTGCTCCCACTCTTTGCCGCTGGCGGTGAGGATGTCCATCGCCTCGGTGTAGCTCACGCGCTGGAACGGTCGCTCCAACACGAAGTCGAGCCGCTCAAGCAGCCCTTTGTCGACGAACTTGCCGAAGATCTCGAGGTCACCCGCGCAATGCTCGCGAATGTCGCGGATGAGATATTTCACAAAATCCTCGGCGACATCCATGTTCCCGACCAGGTCGACGAAGGCCATCTCGGGCTCGATCATCCAAAACTCGCTGGCGTGGCGCGATGTATTTGAATTTTCAGCACGGAAGGTCGGGCCGAAGGTGTAGACCTTGCCCAAGGCGCAGGCGAAAACCTCAGCCTCGAGCTGGCCCGACACCGTGAGGTAGGTCGGCCGGGCGAAAAAGTCCTGCTCGTAATCTACGCCCCCCTCCTCGGTCTTCGGCGGATTCACCGGATCGAGCGTGCTCACGCGAAACAGTTCGCCGGCGCCCTCGCAGTCGCTGCCGGTGATAATGGGCGTGTGCACATAGACGTAGCCGCGCTCCTGGAAGTATTGGTGCACCGCATACGCCAGACGGCTGCGCACTCGGAAGACGGCGCCAAATAGATTGGCCCGCGGCCGCAGGTGAGCGATCTCGCGCAGAAACTCCATCGAGTGCCCCTTCTTTTGCAGCGGATAGTTTTCGCCCGCCGTGCCGACCAGCGTCACTTCCCTCGCCTTCACCTCCCAGGCTTGGCCGGCGCCTTTGGATTCCACCAATTCGCCCACCACGCTCACCGACGCGCCGGTGGCGATCTTCGGCACCACCTCGGCATAGCCCGGGATGGACGCATCGGCGATCACCTGCAGGTTCTTCAGGCAGGAGCCGTCGTTGAGTTCGATGAAGGAGAACGTCTTGGCGTCACGACGCGTGCGGACCCAGCCCTGCACGAGAATCGTCTCGGCTGGACCGGTCGCGGCCAGGGCGTCTTTGACGGAAGTGGGTTTTTGCATGGCGCGAGCAAAGGCATCCGTGCGGTCGGCGCCAAATCGAATTGTAGTCCGGCTATTGAACGGAAATCCCAGCGCCATTTGCAGCGGGACGGCCCGCGTGTTCCGTTTCCTTTCTCACCATGGATAACTTCACCTTCCACAACCCGACTCGCATCCATTTCGGCGCCGGCCAAATCGCCCGCATCGCCGACGAACTGCCCGCAGACGCCAAGGTTTTGCTCCTGGCCGGCGGTGGTTCCATCAAGGCCAACGGAGTCTACGACCAAGTCAAAGCCGCCCTCGGCAACCGCACCGTGCACGAGCACTGGGGCGTCGAGGCCAACCCCGATTTCGACACCCTCATGCCCGCCGTCGAACTCTGCCAAAAAGAGGGCGTCAACTGGGTCCTCGCGGTCGGCGGAGGTTCGGTCCTCGACGGCGCCAAATTCATCTGCGCGGCCGTGCCCTACGCGGGCGACGACCCTTGGCAGATCCTCGTCGACGCCGGCGCCTCGGTGCAGAGCGCCCTCCCGCTCGGCACCGTCCTCACCCTGCCGGCCACCGGTTCCGAGGCCAACATGGCCTCGGTCATCAGTCGCCGCGCGATCCAAGAGAAACTGCACTTCCTCTCTCCGCACGTCTTCCCGGTCTTTTCGGTGCTCGATCCGGAGACGACGTTGAGCCTGCCCCAGCGACAAGTGGCCAACGGCATCGGCGACGCCCTCTGTCACGTGCTCGAGCAATACCTCACCTACCCGGCCAACGCCGCCGTGCAGGACCAGTTTGCCGAGAGTGTGCTGCGCGTCCTCATCACCGAGGGTAAAAAATCCTACGACAACCCGACCGACACCGACGCCCGCGCCAACCTCGTCTGGGCGGCCACCTGCGCGCTCAACGGCTTCATCGGCGCCGGCGTGCCGCAGGATTGGGCGACGCACACGATCGGTCACGAACTCACCGCGCTGCACGGCATCGACCATGCCCGCACCCTCGCGATCGTGCTCCCCTCCCTCCTGGCCGCCCAGCAGCCGACCAAGCTGGCGAAACTCGTGCAATACGCCGAACGCGTTTGGGGCATCACCACCGGCTCCGACGATGACCGCGCCGCCGCGGCCATCGCGAAAACCCGCGAGTTTTATGAGTCGATCGGCATCGCTACTCGACTTTCGGCTTACGACGTCGACGCCGAGGTCGCACCCAAAGTCGCCCAACGTCTCGCCGCCCGTGGCCTCACCGGCATCGGCGAACACGGTGACCTCACGCCCGAGCGCATCGAGGCGTTGCTCCGCGCCGCGGCCTGACTTGGAAAACAAAAAAGGGGCGGACTACGAGTCCGCCCCTTTTTTTGCGCCAGCGTTTCAGTAACGCTTGGCCAGAACCGCCCCGCTGGAATCCTCGAAATAGAGGAGGCGGTCGGTCTCACCGATGTGGCTGAAATGGATGCCAAGGCGGTGGTCGACCGTCATGCCCGGACGCACCAGGCGCCCGCCCACGAAAGCACGCGGATCGCTGCCCACCCGCACTCCGCTCACGGAAATGCGACTGACCCAGGCCCGAAACTCAGGCGAGGCCTGCTTGTTGGAGAGCTCCGGAGCGGCGATCGCCACGCTCACCGTGCCCTGCGCGGACGACCCGTTCTCGCGGCCAACAGTCGACATCGGTCCGGTAAAATTGGTGAGGGCCTGCTCGGCTTGGCTGCGGTTGTCGGTCGCCCCCGGCACAGCCGTGCCCCCGACGGGACCATCGGAAAATGCCAGTTTGACCTTGGGCTCGGGCTTGGCCGCGGCCGGCGCGGCTTGGGCGGCCATCTGCGCTTCGATATTGTCCAAGGAGGCCTGGATGTCGTCGAGATTGCTCGGGTTGTCGGCGATGGCATTGGCCATGTGCACGTTCTGGTCGTGGGCCGCGATCGAGTCCTTGGCCTGTTGGAGCATGATGCCCACACGAGATTTGGGACCATCGACTGCGTCACCGCCCGCCAGTCCGGCAGCACCATTTGCCCCGGCCGCGCCACCCGAAGATCCCGGAGCGCCGCTCGGACCATAATAGGCAGCCAACTCTTCCGCCGACATTTCGCCGAAGAACTGCTTGTAACCGTAGTAGCCACCGTAGAGCACCATCGCGGCCGGCATGAGTTTCACCAGCAGCATGATGATCTTGAGAATCGGACCACGGTCGCGACGGCGTCCACTCGAGTAGGAGGGCGCCTTGTTATACCAAGCGTCCTTGTCGTCGTCAGTCGCGGTGGGGGATTGCGCCGCAGCCGCGCCAAATGGAGCCGCAGTCTGGCCCATCGGCGGTGTCGTGCCAAAGGGAGAAGCCGATTGCCCCATCGGCGGATTCGATTGCCCGGTGCCAAAAGGCGCTTGGGTGAATCCGACGGTCGAAGGCATTTCCGACGGAGCAAAAGGGGTGAAGGCGTCGTGCCCCTGCACGTAGCAGGGACCCGAGTCCAAGCTCGCCCCCGGCGCAGGCTCGGAAACCATCCAAGGCGGTCGCGTGGTGTAGGCGATCGGTCCTTCCGCAAAGGGCGCCCCGGAATCAGGACTGGAAGAAGAAGAGGCTTCCGTCGGCGCTTCATCATCGGCTGCACCGAAGGCAAAGGGGGCGGAGGTAACCGAAGTGGACACCGACGGGGGTAAATACCCCCCTGGCCCCTGGAGTATACGCGGCGATTGGCCACCCGGCGACAATGGTGCTCCGGAACCATGCTGAGGGCGTGGGAAATCGCTCATACGCCCTATTTGGTTCTGTAATGCCCATTTGCGCGATCACATTTCTTTAACGAAATCTACGCACCTGAGGGGAGCATCACCGCCTATATAGGGCGAACTCCCCAGACGGCCAAACAGGAGAAAAACTAATACTTCTTGCCGACCACGGCCCCAGTATCATCCCTGAAAATCAACAGGTTACGCACCGGATCAACCCCATCGAACACGATCCCTAGCTGGGCGTCGATGGTGTCACCCTTGCGCACCAGAATGCCGTTGATGAACGCGCGGGGGCTGTCGCCTTCGCGCACTCCGGAAATTCGCGCCTCGCTCACCCAGGTCATGAACTCGGGGGTCGGATCGATCGCGGCCGGCGCCGTCGGCACCGGGGTCTCGGCGATCATCACCTTCGGCGTGTTTTGCGACGGAGCGGCAGCTTGGGCCGAAGCGTCGGCTGCTTCAACGACCGCCGCCGCGGTTTCGTCGTGCGCCTCGGCTGCCTGCCGGGCGCGGTCCACGAGTTGTCCGGCCGTGGATTGCGGGCCGGCGGCGGAAGCGGCGGCGGCCGGTGCCGGCGTGGGAGCAGCCGGGGTTTCCGCCACCGGGGTGGGTTCGTCACCCGCCCCAAAGAACATCTGGTAGCCAATCCAACCGCCGTAACCGACGCCGCCCAACACGAGCAAGACGATGAAAATGACCGCGAGTTTGAACTTCAGGCTGTGCTCGAGACGTTTGGCCGCCGGCGCGTCGTCATCGTCATCATCCAAAGCCGCGCCGGGCACCGGGGGAGGCAGCGGCGCGCCCATACCGGGGGGCGGAGGGAAGTCGCTCCCGCCTGCGGCGCCCGGCGGCGGCGGGGGAGGCGGACTCGCGCTGGCACCCTGCATTTGCATGAAGGGCGGCATCGTGGAGGAAGCCTCACTGAGATTGGACTCGATGGCGGTCACCTCGGGGGCAGGTATCGGCGGCCGCGACATGCTGATCGGTCGCGGTGCGGCCGAAGCCGGCGATGGCGCCGCATCGTCGGACGCTTCGCCGCCCTCGGGGGCGTTCTCGGCGGGCTTGTTGGCCCAGGAGAGCTTCAGTTTGGGTTTCTCGGGCTTCGCCGGCGGGAGATCAATCGGCGGCATCGACGAACCTTCAGCGGGCGCCGCGGGTGCGTCTGTTGGTGGAGCCGGGGTGCCGGCGGGCGCCGACGGTTCGGGGTCACCATCTGCCTTGAGGTTAAGCTTGGGTTTGGCTTTGGGCGCCTCTGCCTTGGGTTCCGCCGGCGGTGGGGCGCTCGGCGCTGGCTGGGGCGCAGGCTCCTCCTTGTTATCCAGCTTGAGCGAAAGCCGGGGTTTGCTGCGGGCCTTCGCTTCGTCGGCCGCCGGCGCGGAGGCGGGCGCGGACGTTTCTTTCGCCGGAGGCGGAGGCGTCGGCTCGGCCGGCGCAGACTTCGGGCGCAGGGAGAGCTTGGGTGTTTCCGCCGCAGTCTCGCCGTTCTTGTCACCGGTTTGAGCGGGCGCGGGCGCGCTGCCGGCCGACTCCGCGGGAGGAGATTCGGCAGCGGGCTTTTTCCGAGGGCGCAGACGCAAGGCTGGCGGCTCAGGCTCGTCGCTCATGAGGGCCCATCTGAGGGAGACTGCCGCTCGGTTGCGATTAATTTTTTACGCATCGACGGCCCACACAGCGCTACCTTCGCGGCTACGGTTCAGCCGGCGGAGTCATTGACCGTTATCATCCGTCCACGAACGCTCGCCCGCCTTGAACCGCTCCCCATCGCCCGCCGCCGCCCCCGCGCCGACCACGCCCCCGACGGTCGGCGGTCTGGCCGCATTTACCAGCTACCTGCTCTGGGGCGTGCTGCCGATCTACTGGAAACAGCTCGGCGACCAGTCTGCGCTGGAGCTCACCGCTCATCGCATGGCGTGGACGCTGGCGTGGGTGGTCGGCTTTCAAGTGCTGCGTGGGCACGGTCGGGCGTTGCTCGAGACCTGGCGCGATCCCGCCAACCGCCGGGCTCACGCGATCAACGCATGCCTGCTCTCGGGCAACTGGGGCTTCTACGTGTGGGCAATCGGCCACGACCGCATCATCGAGGCGAGTCTCGGCTACTTTTTAGTGCCCTTGTTCAATGTGACGCTCGGCCGCGTGGTCTTCGGCGAAACCCTTTCGCGATTGCAAAAAATCGCGGTCACTCTGGCCGCTGCCGGGGTCGGCGTAATGATCCTCCAGGTTGGCGTGGTCCCGTGGATTGCGCTCGGACTCGCGGGAACCTGGGCGGGTTATGGTTTGGTGCGAAAGCGATCCCACGCCAGCGCCCTCAACGGACTCGTGCTCGAAACCAGTTTCGCCGCGCCCCTTGCAATCGGCTGCATGATCTGGTTGGCGCAACACGAGGATACCGGCTTCGGTCGGGCCGATACGGTAACGACCGTGCTCTACATCGGCACCGGGCTGATCAGCATGGTGCCACTCGTGCTCTTCGGCGTCGGCGCCCGCCGCCTGCGTCTCACCACGCTCGGCCTCCTCCAATACATTGCCCCAACCTGCCAGTTCCTGATCGGCTGGCTGGTTTATCGCGAACCCTTCAGCGCATCGCAGGCCGGCGCCTTCGCGCTCATCTGGAGTGGCCTGGCGTGCTACAGCTTCGATTCGTGGCGCGCGCGCCGAATGCGACCGGCCGCGGTCGCGGTCACTGCGGCACCTGGCGCGGAGTGATCTTGAGCAACTCCACTTCGAAGACGAGAGTCGCCATGCGCGGAATATCCGGCGAGCGACCCCGGGTGCCATAACCCAACTCGTAGGGCACAATGAGCAGGCGTTTTTCGCCCTCACGCATCATGAGCAGCCCGTATTCCCAACCGTCGATGACCTGGCCACGATCGAGTTGAAACTTGAAAGGCTCTGCCGGATTCTGGCGCTCGTCGAAAACGGTGCCATCGAGCAGCATGCCCCGGTAGAGCACCGCGACATGTTCGCCCCGCTCCGGTTGCCGCCCCGTGCCTTGCCGCAGCAACTCGGTCCACAAGCCGGTCGAGGTCCGCTCGGCTTGGGGGAACTTCTCTTCAACAATCATCAGGTCGCGCGGCGGCAGCTTCTCGCGCTGCGCATGCGCGGCGGAAACGAGGAGAACCGAGGTCACGATCAGAAACAGGATTCGACGCATGCCGCGAAGCTAGGACAGTTCCGGTGACCGGCGGAAGTCCCATTTACAGCTCTTCACCAACCGACCGCGCCTCCGCCGCGGCGATCGCCGGGTGGGCCGCCATCAGGTCCAGGGCCTTTTGCAGCAGGGTTTGCCCAGGTTCGGTGCGATGCCAGGTCGAGGCTCCGGACGGATGAGGCAGCGGAATGAAGTCCGCCTGATGCCCGCGGTAGCGGAGCACATGGGTCCGCCCCACCACCTCAGCCAACGCAGTCGCCGGCAGGAACTGTTGGATTGCCAGTTTGCCCACCGGCAGCACGAGGGTCGGCCGCAGCAGCGCAAACTCAGCCGCCAGCCAGGCGGAGCACCGCTCGATCTCGTCCGGGTCGGGCACGCGGTCGCCGCCCTTGGGACGCTTGCCGGGAAAGCAGCGGCAGACGGCGGCAAAGTAGACCCGATCCCGCACCTGCTCCTCACTCCAGCCCAGCGCGGCATGCAACCACTTGAAAAGCGTCTTGCCGGCCGTCCAAGCGAAGGGACGTTGCAACTGGGGCTCCTTGTCGCCCGGTGCCTGCCCCACCAACAGCACCCGGCTGGTGGTCGCCCGCCCGACGACGGCCGGACGATGCATGGCGGGACATCGCGTGCAGGCCCGCACTTTCGCCAGATGGCGGGCCACCTCCGCGGCGGACGCAACCGGCGCATGGGAAATACGGCTATCCATCAAACCACTACTTGCCTCAAACGAGGCCGAGGCGAGCGCACAAAAAAACGGAGCCCGTTACGGGGCTCCGTTGGAAAGGTTGCCGAGAGGCAGTTGACGCTTAGTAGCGGCTCTCGCTGTCGCGACGGTCGCCGCGATAGCCGCCACCGCCACGACGGTCGCCGTAGCCACCGCCACCACGACGGTCGCCGCCGCCGAAGCCGCCACGACCACCGCCACCGAAACCGCCGCGACCACCGCCGCCGCCACCGAAGCCACCGCCACGCGGACGGTCTTCCTTCGGACGGGCCTCGTTCACGGTCAGCGCGCGACCGCCGAAGTCACGACCATTCATACCTTCGGCGGCCTTGGCGGCCTCCTCGTCGGTAGCCATGGTCACGAAGGCGAAGCCGCGCGGACGGCCGGTCATTTTGTCGAGGGCGACATACACGTCGGTCACGGAACCGAATTCGGAGAACGCGTCGCGCAGTTCATCCTCGGTGGTCTTGAAGGACATGTTGCCCACGTAGAGTTTGGAAGAGCTCATGATGTTGATGATTTTCGTCGATACCCCGTCTGCCTGCAGTCCGTTCCCGACCATCGGGTTTCAAATCATCACCAGAGCCTGTCTCCACTTGACGATCCACCAGTTCCTGTTGCCTAACGTCTTTCCAACGAACGCGCCGAGCACAGACCTGCTTTTTGCAAACGCAACAACAATTCACGACGTGACAGGGGACGGGCGCCACAGGGTAAATCCCCCATATTTTTGGCGAAACCGGATTGCATCGGCACAAAAAACGCTAACTTTAGAGGCGATGAGCGAAATGGGTAAATCTACGCCGGCCTTCCGGGTTCTTCAGTTCACCCTGCAACGCGACGCCGCCGGCAATCCCGCCCAAGACCGCCGCGACCTCGGCCGCTTCGACGAGATTGTCGACGCCTTCAACTCCGCCCGCCTCGCCGCCCTGCAAACCTACACCCGCATGCTGCGCACGCCCGACGGCAAGGCCGGTATCCTGCGCTTCATCGACACCGAATGGGGCTACGACATCCGTCGCGAGGGTTTGGTCGTGGAACGGTTTTGGGTGCACGATCGCGAAGCCGCCGTGTTGGTTTAGGCCACCTTTTCCGACTGGTAAGAACTGATCATTTTTCAGAGGAGCGCCGCGCGCTGCGGCGCTTTTTTTTTTGCCGGAACAACAAGGGGTTGAGAGGCTCTATAAGCGCTCCCCGCTTCTCCTTATGGCCCGACTTGCGATCGTCGAAGACCAATCCCTGCTTTTGTCGCTGCTGCGCGACCTCTGTGAACGATCTTTTGGCCACAAGGTGGTCATCACCGCATCTTCACGCGCTGAGCTTCTTGCGGTCCTGCCCAATCCGCAGGTCGAGGTGATTTTGCTGGACCTCAACCTGCCCGATGCGAACGGCATCGAGTTGGCCCGCGAGGTTCAGCCTCTGATGCCGCAAGCGCGCATCATTGCGGTCTCCGGCGAGACCACACCCTACATGCTTCACCAGGCCATCGAAGCGCGCATCCATGGCTTCGTGGACAAGGACTCCGAACCCCAAATCCTGCGCAAAGCGATCGAGACCGTTGCCGGCGGGGAACCCTACTTCAGCGAATTCGTGACCGAAGCCAGCCGGCGGCAATTGAGCGCCAGTGATTCCTTCGTCAAAGTGCTCAGCCAGACCGAAGTCACGTTGATGCCCTTGTTCGGCCAGGGACTGCACAATGAAGTGATCGCTCGCCAACGTGGACTCAGCGCCGCGACGGTGCAGACCCATCGCCGCAACATCATGGCAAAGCTCGGCCTCCACTCCTCCCTCGACCTCATGAACTACGCCATCAAATCCGGCTTTGTCATGGTGCGGGCAGGTTGAGCGGCTCAAACCGGGAAGGTCATCACAAACCGCGTGCCGTGCGGCACATTGGCCTCGTAGCGGATCTCCCCACCCTCTCGCGTGACGGCGTCCCAGGTCAGATAAAGACCCAGTCCGTCTCCATCGGGTTTACCTTGAGTCACAAACGGATCGAACAATCGATCCAACACCGCTGCCGGCAACCCTGGGCCCGTGTCCGAAACCTCAATGGTCACCGCAGCCTGCTCCCGGCGCGCACGAAAGGCCAAAGCACGATCGTCTTGCCCTCCCCCAACCTGAGCCATCGCTTCGATTGCGTTCATGCCGAGGTTGACGAGCGCCTGATAGAGCCGATTGCGGTTCACCCAAACTGCGAGCGACTCATCCTCCGTGACGCACGCCAACCTCACCCCCTGCTTGGCGGCAGACTCTTCCAGAAACGACCGCACCGCCGCAAACATCTCGCTTATCGCCAGATGCTCCCGCGGCCCCGGCGCCGGTTGCCCCAGTTTGGTCAGGCGGCGGGAGAACTCGCCCAACTTGCCGAGTTCGGTTTCCAATTTCCGCAAATAGGGACCGACCTCTCCCTCGCCCAGATTTCGATCCCCGATCCGGTGCGCCAGCAACCTCACCGCCACGAGGTGCTGCTTGAAATCGTGGCCGATGGAGGCGCCCAACCGCTCCAAGGCCTCAATGCGACCCAAGGCGCGGCCTCGTTGCCCCGCCTCGCGCGACTCGACCATCGAGCACAACGCGTCGACGAGTAACTGCAGATTCGCCACATCCTGATGGGAGTAATAGTCGCCGTTCGCCTTCTCCCCCAAAACGAGCAAGACCCGCACACCGGCCTGGTTGCGAGTGGAGACCACCGCAACCGTCCCGCCCAGTCGATCCAGGCTCAACCCTGCCAGCACCGCGTTGTTCTCCCTCCAAGTTCGAGCGATCGACTCTGCCGTGACCCATCGATGGCGTTCCAACATCACCGCCAAAGGGTCATCGACCCGCATCGTCAACTTATCCCCGACCCACCGACCGCCGTCGCGAACGAGGATACTCCCGTGTCGCGCACCAGTCCACTCCAGCAAAACATCCAACGCCTCGCTCACACCTCCGTCCGTGTGGCGACCGCGACGGCTGATCTCTTCGAATTGTTCCACCAACCGCCCTCCCATCTCCCACGCCTGTCGCTCCATCTGACGCCGACGGCCGAGGTAGACCGCCATCCACACCATAAACCCGACCAAAACCGCAACGTAGCGTGACGGGTTGCTTGGCCCGCCAATCGCGTCACCCAACTTCAACACCAAGTGAACCGCGCCCATCGCGAGCCCGATTCCCGCAGCCTGCACCAACACCTCCACCAAAACAACCCGTGCCTGAAACACGCGCCGCGTGAGCACCGCGAAAGCAAAAGCACCGACAATGGCCATCGCGACGACGGCATTGAGTAAGGGCAGTCCCGTCGGAGGCAACCACGGTCGCAGTAAGTAACGCAGGCCCAGCAGCACGAACATGAAACCACTGGCACCGCAAATAATCTGCCCCGTAAACCGGGCAGCTCCTTTCAATATCAATGCTGCCCGCAAGGTCATTCCCAGCACCAACAGTCCACCTAGGATCTGCAGGACACCATACGGATACCAAAGCACACCCCGCGACGGATTTTCCGCCGTCGAATCATACGGGATGAGCCACGGGCTGAAAACCGGCGCAGCATAAACCACCGCACCAACCCAGAACCAGCGCGTCCGCCGCACCAATGGAGCCCACGTCTCGTCAGGATACCGCAACGCCGCCAGCATCAGGGCAACGCAAGCCATCCCCATGAAATATATGGACATGAGCACCCTAATATAGATCACCGCCGTGTCCGCGTTGAAATAGACCCACGCCGTGGCGAATTGCCACACACCACACATCAGCGCGAAGAACGTCGCCGCTTGATTGATACCCCGTCGCGGATTCGCCCGATACAACACACCCGCAAGAACGAACGACACGGCCGCGGTGCCCAGGTAGACTAAGGTGATCCAGAGCGGAAAATCCATCGACCAGACGAAACCTCCCGGCCAAATCCGCCGTGCGCAAGTCTCGTTACCGCCAGGCGCCGCCCAGGCCACGGCACCAAGGTCACGTTTCCGGTTCATGTGATTCGCCAAACCGGCTCGGCCGTTCGCCGGCGCCAGTCACGACCAGGCACCGAGCTCAAACGGTCCTCACCAAGTCACCGAACACCAACTCCCTCGAGGTGCGGGCAGATCTTGTGGCTCAGTCCGGGAAGGTCATCACAAACCGCGTGCCGTGCGGCACATTGGCTTCGTGTCGAATCTCCCCACCCTCGCGCGTGACGGCGTCCCACGTCAGATAAAGACCCAGACCGTCACCGTCGGTTTTTCCCTCGGACACAAATGGATCGAAGAGATGCGCCAGCACCTCCGCGGACAATCCTGGTCCGTTATCCGCAACTTCGATGACAACCACGTTCGACTCTCGCCAGGCTCGCAGAGCCAGCCACCGCTCGCGCCCAAGATCACCCGAGTGATCAAAGGCCTCAATCGCGTTCATCGCGAGATTCACGAGCGCTTGATTCAGGCGCTCCCGGTTCACCCAAACCGTGATGCCGTCGTCGTCGACCACGCTCCGTAAACGCACCCCGCGCGCATTCGCCGTTTCTCCCAAGAAACCGACCACGGCCGCGAATGCCTCCTCGACCTTCAACCGACTTCGCCCACCCGGAGCGGGGCGCCCCAACTTGGTCAATCGCCGGGAAAACTCACCCAACTTGCGGAGTTCCCCTTCCAGCTTTCCCAAACTGGAAACGGTTTCGGCCTGCGTCAGACGACGATCGCCGATGCGATGGGCCAGCAAACGCACCGCCGCCACATGCTGCTTAAAATCGTGCCCGATCGACGCCCCCAACATCTCCAGCGCCTCAATTCGACCAAGCGCCCGTCCCCGTTGTCCGGCGACCCGTGAATCCACCAAGGTGCACACTTCGTCCACCAGCACCTGCAGGGCCATGATCTCCGGATACGTGAAATAATCACCGTTCGCTTTTTCTCCCAGCACCAGCAGCGCGCGTTGCCCTGCCCGCTGGCGAGCCGACATCACCGCCACCACGCCTCCCAACCGCTGCAGGCTGAGTCCCGCCAACACCGCGTTGGGATCCGACCCGCTCTGTGCAAACGACTCAGCGGTCGCCCACCGTTGATGCGCCAGTCGCACGGCCAAGGGATCATCGACCCGGAGACTGACCCCGTCACCGGCCCATTTTTCCCCGTCGTTGAGCAGAAGTTTGCCCTCCCGCGCACCGGTCCACTCCAACAAAACATCCAAGGCCTCTCTTACCCCACCATCTGCGTGGCGACCGCGCCCCCGAATCGCCTCAAACTGCTGGATGACTCGTGCCGTGAGCTCGGCGGTTTGCCCCTGCACTCGGCGGCGTTGCGCCCCGTAGTTCAGGGTCCAGATCATCATGGCCACACCGACCGCCAAATACGACGCTGCCCGAATTCCTTCACCGAAGTGCAACACCACAAAAGCCGCCGCCAGCGCCAGAGTGAGTCCGACCGCATGCACCAGGGTCTCCACCAAAACGAGCCGCGCGCGAAAGACCCGCCGCGTGAGCACCGCAAACGCAAACGTAGCGACCACCACTAGCCCCACGATCGCATGTGCCAGCACCAGACCCGACGGCGGCAGCCAAGGTCGCAGCAAGAATCGTAGACCGATCAAAACAAACAAAAGCCCAAAGACCCCGCATATGATCTGCGCGGTGAACCGAGCATTCCCCTTCAAAGATTTGGCCGCACGCACCGCCAGCACCAGCACAACAAAACCCATCACCACTTGAGAAACCCCGTAAGGCACCCACAACACCCCGCGCCGGGGCACCTCAAACGTCGACTCACGTGGAATCATCCAGGGACTAAAAACCGGCGCCGCGTAAACCAAGGCAAAGACCCACCACCAGCGGGTCCGCCACAACAAGGCCCTCCCCTTCTCTTCCGGAAACCTGAGCGCCGCCAACATGAGCACGATCGCACTCACCCCGGCACCGCGCATCGCGATGACCATCTTAATGTAGAACCCCGCAGTCACCGGGTGGAAAAACATTAAGCCGGTCGCAAATTGCCAAACCGCGCACAACCCGACGAAAAACGCCGCCGCCTGATTGATTCCACGCCCGGGGTTCGCCCGATACAGGACCGCCGAGAGCAACAGCGAGACCGCCGCCGTGCCGAAATATACCAACGAAACCCAGATCGGAAACTCCATGAAAGAGCAGCCAATCTCCGGCGACATACTTGCTCCGGCAAGCCCCGTTCCGTCCTCCCCCAACCGCTCGCGAGGAGCGTAGCCCGGCCCCGTCGGTTCGATTCGCCAAACCGGTGCCGCGGCTCACACTCCCCCTCGCCCCATGACTCCCCTGCGCTCGGCCATCCGCCAGTTGTTGCAGTCGCCGGCCTACACCGTGGTCGCGCTGCTCATCCTCGCCCTCGGCATCGGCGTGAACACCGCGATGTTCAGTTTGCTCGAGGCGCTGCTCTTTCGCGACGCCCCGTTTCCCGCGCCCGATCGTATCACGATGCTGGTGAGTCGCACGCCGGCCGGTCCCCGGTTTGAACACTCCGCCCTGGAGGATCGCGAGATCCGTGAGGCCCAGCCGGACTTCGCTTCGCTCACCACCTTTGCCTTTGTGAGTTATCTGCTGTCAGAGCCCGGGCGTCCGCCGGAACGTCTCGGCGCCGTCGATGCCTCACCTGAGATCTGGTCGACGTTCGGCATGCAGCCCATGCTGGGCCGGGCATTCACGGCCGAGGAAGCCGCGCGCGGGCAGAATCAGGTCATCGTGCTCAGCCACCAATTCTGGCAACAACGCTACGGCGGCGACCCCGGGGTGCTCGGCCGCACCCTCCGGCTCAACGGCGAGAGCGTCACGATCATTGGCGTCATGCCGTCGGCCTTTGACTACCGGAAGCTCTGGCAAGGCACCTCTTTCTGGCGACCACTGGCCTACAACGAGGAACAGCTGCAATGGCGCGACTACCGTATCTTCCGCTTCGCCGGCCGGCTGGATCCGGCGGCGTCCGCGGTGCAGATCAACACCACACTGACCGCGGTCGCGGCAAACCAGACCACGGCATTTCCCGATCTGTATTCGGGACTTCGATACGAAACGCTTCCCCTGGTCGACGCGCTCAACAGCGACCTGAACCGTCGCATCTCCTGGCTGCTGATGAGCCTCGCCGGTTTTGTCCTGCTCATCGCCTGCGCCAACCTCGCCAATCTCCAACTCGCGCGCGCGGCGTCCCGCACCCGCGAGCTGGCCATCCGCAGCGCGCTCGGCGCCACCCGGCGGCGGCTCATTGGCCAGCAACTGGTGGAGTCTGTGGTGGTTTCGCTCGGTGGTGGCATTCTGGGACTCGCCCTCGCCTGGGCGATCAATCGCGTGTTGGAAGCTCGGCTCACGCTCGGCGGCGGCTCCGGCGCGCTCGACCTGCAACTCAACGGCCCCGTTGTCACTCTCACGTTCGGCCTCGCGGTCGCCACCGGCGTGCTTTTCGGCATCGTGCCGGCGTGGTTGAGTTCGCACGTCAACCTCAACGCCGTCCTTAAGACCCAGAGTCGCGGCACCACCGCTGGCCGCGGTTCCCATCGCCTGCGCGCCGCGCTCATCGTGGCTGAGTTCACCCTCGCGTTGGTGCTGCTCGGCGGGGCCGCGATCATGCACCGGGGCTTTGACCGTTTCCTCCAACGTAATCCCGGCTGGGATGTCGACCAGATCGTCACAGCCGAACTCGCGGTGCCCGGCACGCGCTACCCCAAATATGAACAACGGGTCGAGTTGTTCCGCACCATCGAGCGCAACCTCCGCGACTTGCCAGGCGTGGAATCCGCCGCCCTCGCCACCTCGCTCCCGATCTTCGGCTACGGCGCCGACCGTCAGGTCTTGCTGGAAGGACAGGAAGGTATCGACGCCGCCACGCTGCCGCGTGCGTTCCACGTCATGGTCACGCACGACTACTTCCGCGCCATGGGCATTCCGCTGTTGGCCGGGGAAACGTTCCGCGAAGACGTCAAACCGAGTGACCCCGATGTCATCATCGTAAACCGCGCTCTCGCCGAACAACTGTGGCCCGACCAGAATCCCATTGGTCAACGCCTGTGCAGCATGGACAGCGGCATCCCGTTCTGGGCCGAGGTGGTGGGCGTGGTCGAGAACGTCGAGGCCGCCGCCGCGCTGGGACCGCCGGCCACGCGCTTCGTGGTTTACAAACCCACCGCCCAAGAGGCCTGGGGCTGGACCTACCTGATCATGCGCAGCACTGCTCCAGCCACCCAACGCGAGGCCCTGCGTCGCGCCGTGCTGGCGATCGATCCGGAACTGTTGCCGACGACGATCTCAACCGGTCCGGAACAAATCGCATACAGTCAGCATAACCTGCGCTTGGTCGGCCACACCCTCTCCGCCTTCGGCGCGCTGGGCCTGCTCCTCGCCGCGCTCGGGATCTACGCGGTGATGAGCAACGCGGTGGCGCAACGCACCGGTGAATTCGGCATCCGTCTCGCCCTCGGCGCGCAGCCGGCCGACGTGTTGCAGCTGGTGTTGCGCCAGGGCGTGACCCTGAGCCTGGTCGGCATCGTATTCGGCCTGCTGGGGGCCGCGGTATTGGGTCGGTTCCTGCAAAGCACCATGCCTCGGCTGGCCAGCATCGATCCGATCGCTCTCGGCTCCGTGGCGCTGGGGCTGGGTCTCGTAGGCGTGGTGGCTTGCCTGCTGCCCGCCCTGCGCGCCACTCGAATCAATCCTCTGGTCGCCTTGCGGGCGGAGTGACCCGCTCGGACCGTCGACCGGGTTCAGGTCTGGGCGTCTCCACGCTGATGGGCAGGTAAAGTGAGACCGTTGTCCCTTGCTCGGGAACGGACTCGACTTCGATGGCGCCTTGGTGAGCGTGCGCTACCCCCAAGATCGACGCGAGCCCCATGCCGCGACCAAAAGACTTGTGCGTGTAAAACGGGTCGAAGATCTGGTCGATTTCCGTGCGCTGGATGCCGACACCCTGGTCAATCACCCGGATGCGCGCATACAGCCCCGGGGGAAGCTGCAAGTCGTAGGGGCCAGCCATGGATTTTGGCGCCGAAAGTATCTCCTGATCCAACTCCAGGCACACCGAGCCGGAGCGGTCGGCCATTGCTTCCGCGGCGTTGGCCATCAGTCCCTCAATCGCTTGATGCAGGAGCGCGCCGTCGATCTCAGCGACCGCATCCTCCACCACTTCGAATTCGACGGTCCCGCCGCGGGCGGAGCTTGGCAGGTCCCGGATCACCCCACGCAACCACGGCCCGAGCGCCGTCGGGCGCGGGTCGATCTTGCGATCACCGCCGTAGAGCACCAATTGGGATATCATCCCGGCCGCGCGCTCACATTGCCGCACCTGCGCCTCGGCATAACCCGCGACGCGTCCGTGCGGTTCGGCGTCCAACCGGATCAACTCCGCGTTGCCCAGGATCGAGGTCAGGATGTTGTTGAAATGATGCGCAATGCCTCCCGCCAGATGGCGCAGGCTTTCCAGCCGGCCGGCCGAGGTGCGACGCTTCTGTTCGAGTTCCGCCAAGGTGCGGGCGAGGCGATCCACCGCCGGGCGAAACACCAGCAGGGCCTCGATCGCCAACACCACCAACGTGAAGAACAACAGCCCCAACTCGACCCGTTGCAGCGCCGTGACGCGCGCCGTCGCGCTCTGTTCGAGCTGCCGCACGGCCGCATCCATGAGCGGAAGAAAGATCTCTTGGTTGCGCAGCAGAAGCCGGCGTTGCACCGGGTCCAGACTGCCGCCTTCAACCAGTTTCGCCACCACCCCGGAGACCGCCAACATGGGCCGCTCAAGTTCCGCCAGCAGACCGAGCAGGGAATCCCGAGCCGCGTCGTCCGCCGCCAACCTCCGTGCTGCTTCAATCAAATCGCTGTGAGACGTCAGCCAAAGCTCGTTTAAAAGCCGCATCTCGTTGATGACCGCTAAACGTTCCTCGGACGCGGCTTCCTCCAGCAGCAGGGCCTTCAAGGTCAGCCGTTGACTCAGCATGCGTTGCCGCCCCGCCTGATTCACCACGTGCCCGCTGGCGCGTTGTTCGACCAAGGCATACTGCACGACCACCTGGCCGACGATGGCGAGGGCCGCGACCGTGCCCAAGGCGATCACATAAAGCCGCCGAAAACGGCGGGGAACGCGCCGACTCTGTTCAGAATCGGCCCCGGGGGTGGACGGCTCAGCAGGGGCGCGCACGTTCACAAGCTGCGCCCCCGCCGGTCAGGAATCAATCACGCAAGCGCCTCTGCAATACGTTTGAGCGCATTTTCCACGTTGGCGCGGGAATTGAAGGCGCTGATGCGCACATGCCCCTCGCCGCACTTGCCGAAACCGGCGCCCGGCGTGCAAACGACCCCCGCTTTGTTGAGCAGGAGGTCGAAGAATTCCCAGGAATCGCGACCAGTGTTGATCCAGATGTAGGGCGCGTTGTCGCCGCCCACACAGCTGAAGCCAAGGTCGAGCATCGCGGTGCGGATGAGGGCGGCGTTCTCGAGGTAAAAATCCGTCTTCTCCTTCACCTGCGCCTGGCCTTCCGGCGTGTAAATCGCCGCGGCCGCCTTCTGCACCGGATAGGAGACCCCATTGAACTTGGTGGTGTGGCGGCGGTTCCACATGCCATGCACCGAGTGCGCCTTGCCGGTGGAGTCGTAGGCCATGAGCTTCTTCGGCACGACCGTGTAGGCGCAACGCGTGCCGGTGAAGCCGGCCGTCTTGGAGAAGCTGCGCAACTCGATCGCGACCTCTTCGGCGCCCGGGATCTCGTAGATCGAGTGCGGGATCGACTCGTCGCGGATGAAGGCCACGTAGGCGACATCGTAGAGAATGATGGCCTGGTTGGCCTTCGCGTAGGCGACCCACGCTTCAAGTTGCTCGCGCGTCGCGACGGCGCCGGTCGGGTTGTTGGGGAAGCAGAGGTAAATCAGGTCGGTCGCCTCGTTCGGGATCGCCGGCACGTAGTTGTTCTCGGGCGTGCAATCGAGGTAGGTGACACCCTGGTAGCGACCATCGACATTGGTGCCGGTGCGGCCGGCCATCACGTTGGTGTCGATGTAGACGGGGTAAACCGGATCTGGAATCGCGAGCTTCAGACCGTCCTCCGCGAAGATTTCCTGGATGTTCGCACTGTCGCACTTCGCCCCGTCGGAGACGAAGATCTCATCCGGCGAGATGGCGCAGCCGCGGCTGGCGTAGTCACCCTTGGCGATGGCCTCGCGCAGGAACGCGTAACCCTGCTCCGGACCGTAGCCGCGGAAGGTCTCGCGCTTGGACAACTCGTCGGCGCCTTCATGCAGGGCCTTCACGCAGACTTCCGGCAGGGGTTCGGTGACGTCGCCGATACCGAGGCGAATGAGCGGCTTGTCGGGGTTGGCCGCCGTGTAGGCGTTCACGCGCTTGGCGATGTCAGCAAAGAGGTAGGAAGCTTTGAGCTTCAGGTAATTTTCGTTGATGCGGATCATGATGGGAAAGGAAAGGGCCGACGGGAACGGAGCCGACGTTGAGCCGGGCAAAAACTTGAATAAGTGAGTCCGCACGAATTTGATCAAGCCCGCTTCGGACGCGACCCTCCCCCCTCCTCCTTCCATGCAGACCCTCCGCACCATCACCGAGATGCAAACCGTGGCCCGCGAGCTTCGCGCCGCCGACCGCACCGTCGCCTTTGTGCCGACCATGGGGGCCCTGCACGAGGGCCACCTCGATCTCGTGCGACTGGGCGCCAAACAGGCCGACGTGGTGGTGGTGTCGATTTTCGTCAACCCCACCCAATTTGGCCCCAACGAGGACTACACCCGCTACCCGCGCGATCTTGAGGGCGACGCGGCCAAGTGCGAGGCGGCCGGCGCCCACTACATTTTCACGCCGACCAAGGACGAACTCTACCCGGCCGGTTACTCTACCTACGTGACCGAAGAGTCCGTGGCCAAACCCCTCGAAGGGGTTTCGCGCCCCGTGCACTTCCGCGGCGTCACCACCATCGTCACCAAACTCTTCAACATCGTGCAGCCCACCTGCGCGATCTTCGGCCAAAAGGACGCCCAACAGGTCGCCGTCATTCGCAAGCTTGTGGCCGATCTCCACCTGCCGGTCGACATTGTGACCTGCCCCACCACCCGCGACGTCGATGGCCTCGCGCTCAGCTCCCGCAACGCCTACCTCACGCCGACCCAGCGCCAAGCCGCCCTCGCGATTCCGCGCACCTTGCAGACGATCAAGGCGATGGTCGAAAAGGGCGAACGTCGCGCCGAACGCCTCGTGGCCGAAGCCACCCACCTGCTCGCCGATCACCGCCAGATCCGCGTCATCTACGTGGCCACCGTCGATCCCGCCACCATGCAACCGCAGCGGGAAATCGAACCCGGCAACACCCTCATGGCCATCGCCGCCTGGGTCGACGAAACCCGGCTCATCGACAACATCCTTCTCTGAAGCCATGAGCTCCACCCTGCGTCCCGCCACCGTCGCCGACATCGCGGCGATCCAGCTTATCTACGCCCATCACGTGCTCCACGGCACCGGCACCTTCGACACCGAGCCACCCACCGTCGAAGGCATCCGCAGCCGCTTCCAAACCCTCACCGCCCGCGGTTATCCCTACCTCGTCGCGGAACTCGACGGCGAGGTCATCGGTTTCGGCTACGCGGGCCCCTTCCGCGACCGGCACGCCTACCAATTCACCGTCGAGGATTCGATCTACCTGCACCCCGATCGCCGCGGCCAAGGCATCGGCCGACTCCTGCTCGCCGAGCTCATCCGCATCGCCACCGCCGCCGGCTTCAAACAGATGATCGCGGTCATCGGTGACTCCGACAACCGCGCCTCCATCCGCCTGCACGCCGCCGCCGGATTCGCGACGACGGGCACCATGCGCGACGTCGGCCACAAGTTCGACCGCTGGCTCGACGTGGTCATCATGCAGCGCCCACTCGGCGACGACTGATCCCGCACTCCCGGAAATCCATGTCCCAGTCCTTTGACGTCCTCGTGCTCGGCAGCGGCATCGCCGGTCTGAGCTTCGCCCTCAAAGCCGCCCAATCCGGCCAGTCCGTCGCCATCCTCACCAAGAAGACCAAGGCCGACTCCAACACCAACTGGGCCCAGGGCGGTATCGCCGCCGTCACCTCACCTGACGACGAGGTCGAAAAACACGTGCAGGACACGCTCATCGCGGGCGACGGTCTCTGCCGGGAAGCGGCCGTGCGCGAGATCATCCGCGATGGCCCGGCCCGCGTGCAGGAACTGGTTGAGCTCGGACTCAAGTTCTCCCGCGACGCCGGGGGCGGCTACGACCTCGGCCGCGAGGGCGGCCACAGCGAGCGCCGCATCCTCCACGTGAAGGACATGACCGGCAAGGCGATCGAAGACGCGTTGCTGCGCGCCATCTCCCGCGAGCCGCGGGTCGCGCTCTACGAACACCTCTTCGGTATCGACCTTATCACTACCGGCAAAGGCAAACAGCGCCGCGTGCAGGGCCTCTACGCCCTCGACGTGCACGACGGCCGCGTCATCACCTTCCGCGCGCCGGTCGTCATGCTCTCCACCGGCGGCGCCGGTCGGGTGTATCAGTTCTCCACCAACCCCGAGATCGCCACCGGTGACGGCATCGCCATGGCCTACCGCGCCGGCGTGGAGATTCGCAACCTGGAGTTCATCCAGTTCCACCCCACCACGCTCTTCACGGCCGACGGCAAACGGTTCCTCATCAGCGAAGCCGTGCGTGGCGAGGGTGCCGTGCTGCGCAACCTGAAGGGCGAGGCCTTCATGTCGCGCTACCACCACCAGGCCGACCTCGCGCCCCGCGACATCGTGGCCCGCGCCATCGACAGCGAAATGAAGGCGAGCGGCACGCCGCATGTCTGGCTCGACATCACTCACCGCAACGCCGCCTACCTGCGCCGCCGTTTCCCGAAGATCTACAAAACCTGCAAGGAACTCGGCTTCGACCTCGCCACCGACTACCTGCCGGTCGTGCCCGCCGCCCACTACACCTGCGGCGGCGTCGCCACCAACCTCGCCGGCGAAACCGAACTGCCCGGACTCTACGCCTGCGGCGAGGTCGCCTGCACCGGTCTGCACGGCGCCAACCGGCTTGCCTCCAACTCGCTGCTCGAAGCAGTCGTCGTCGCCCACCGCGCCGCCGCCTCGGTCGAGCGCTACCTCGCCCGACTGCCGAAGACCCGCCGCGCGCCCATTCCGGAGTGGATCGATCTCGGCGGTCACGACGCCGACGAGCGCGTGGTGATCAGCCACAACTGGGACGAGTTGCGCCGCACCATGTGGGACTACGTCGGCATTATGCGCACGACCAAACGTCTGGAGCGCGCCCGCACCCGCATCACCAACCTCGAACGCGAGATCCAGGACTACTACTGGAACTTCTCCGTCGATCCCGAGCTACTCGAGCTGCGCAACCTCACCACGGTCGCCCGCCTCATTGTCGCCTGCGCCCTTCAGCGCCGCGAAAGCCGCGGTCTGCACGCCATCACCGACTACCCCCAGACGCGCAAACGCCCCCTCGATTCGAAAGTGCGACTCTAGCGCCGACGCTCTGCCCGCATGTTCGACTCGCTCCATCTCCTGCTGCCATTGGCGAGCAGCTTCGGTTACGTCGCCGGCGTGCTGCTGCTCAAACGCAGCGCCGCATTCGGTGTCGGGGTCTGGCGTTCGACCTTTCTCACCAATCTGCTACACGCCGTTTGCTTCGCCCCGTTGTGGTTGCTGGGACCCGGCGCCGGCACAGGTTCGTGGTGGCAACCGCTCGTGACCGGCAGCCTGTTCTTCGTCGGCCAAGTGGCCACCTTCATCGCCATCGAACGCGGCGACGTCTCCGTGGCCACTCCCGTGCTCGGCACCAAGATTGTGCTCGTCGCGCTCATCAGCGCGCTGCTCCTGCCCGATCCCGTGCCGCTGAAATGGTGGATCGCCGCCGCCCTCAGCACGACCGCCATCGCTCTGCTCAATCGCCGTCCGCGCAGTCATGCCGCTGGCGATGCTTCCCTCGCGCCCACGATCATCGCCGCCCTGAGCGCCGCCACCGCCTTTGCCGCCTGCGATGTGCTCGTGCAGAAATGGGCTCCACTCTGGGGCGCGGGACGCTTCCTGCCGCTGATGTTTTTGTGCCTGGCCGGACTCTCCTTCACCCTCGTCCCAGCATTCAGTGCGCCCCTGCGACAAGTCGTCCGCCCCGCCCGCCCGTGGCTGATCGGCGGTGCCTTGTTGTTGTCCATCCAGGCCGTCGGCATGGGCGGCACCATCGCCATCTTCGGCGACGCCACCGCGGTCAATGTGGTCTACAGCGCCCGCGGACTCTGGGCCGTGCTCGCCGTGTGGTGGATCGGCCACTGGTTCCACAACGAGGAACAAAAGCTTGGTGCCGCGGTGCTCCGCACCCGCCTCTGGGGTGCCGCGCTGATGTTGCTGGCCATCGGGCTGGTGCTCGTGTGAGCACCGGGATTGACACGCTCGCTGTATATACATCCCGTATATACATCATGACCAAGACGGCCAAACTCTTCACCAACGGAGGCTCCCAAGCCATCCGCCTGCCGAAGGAGTTTCGTTTTCCAGGCAAAGAGGTGCGTATTCGCAAGACCAAGAACGGCATCTCCATCACGCCAATCGACGACGAAAAGGAAAAACTGCGGGAAGCCATGCGCAAACTGGCCGGTTCATGTCCGGATTTCCCCGACATTCCCAAGCACACGGCTCCCGACATCCCGCGCGATCTCGATTGGTAGGCCATGCTCTATCTGCCCGATACGAACGCCTGTTCCCACTTCATGCGCGGGCACCCCGTTTTGATCGAACGGTGGATCAGGCACGCGCCTAGTATTCGGCTTTCCGCCCTCGTCGTCGCGGAGCTGGAATACGGAGCGGTCAAATCTGGTAGTGCCAAGCAGCAACGACGTGTCACGGAGCTCACCTCCACCCTTCCCTTCGAACCTTTTCGCCGCGAAGACACCCTCAACTACGCTCGTCTCCGTTCGCATCTCGAACGCAAGGGGCAGATGATCGGCCCCATCGACACCCTCATTGCCGCCCAAGCCCTGCGCCTCGGCGCCACCGTCGTCACCCACAACCTCGCCGAGTTCAAACGCGTGCCCAAACTCAAGGTCGTCGATTGGCAGAGCCCCGCCTCATGAGCGCCGAACAACTCACCGGCGTCCTCGAGCGCATCATCTTCTCCAACGAAGAGAACCACTACACCATCGCCGAGTTTCGGCACGGTGAATACAACGAGAAGGTCACCATCACCGGCACCCTGCCCGGCGTGCAATGCGGGGAGACCCTGCACCTCGAGGGCGAGTGGACCCGCCACAGTCAACATGGCCTGCAATTCAAGATCGCCAGCTTCCGCTCCACCCTGCCGTCCACCGTGTATGGGATTCGCAAATACCTCGGCAGCGGCCTCGTGCCCGGCATCGGCAAGGTCTACGCCAACAAGATCGTCGACGCCTTCGGCACCGACACCTTTCGCGTGCTCTCCGAGGAAAGCGCCCGCCTGCGCACCGTGCCCGGCATCGGCAAAAAGCGCGCCATCGCCATCAAGGCCGCCTGGGACGATCAGCGCGCCTTCCGCGAGCTCTACATCTTCCTCCAAACCTACGGCGTCACCACCAGCCAGTGCGTAAAGCTCAACAAGGCCTACGGTGCGCAGGCCCAGACCATCATCCAGACCGAACCCTACCGTGTCGCCCGCGAGATCGACGGTATCGGCTTTAAGACCGCCGACCGCATCGCCATCAACCTCGGCTTCGCCAACGACGCCCCTCCCCGCCTCGACGCCGGTCTCATCTACGCCCTCGAAACCCTGCAGGAGGAGGGCCACACCGCGCTGCGCGAAGCCGACCTCATCGCTCACGCCGCCGAGTTGCTTGAAACCACCACGGACCGCCTCGAAACCCGCGTCGCCGCGCTCATCGAACAACGCGCGCTCAGCCGTCATTGGCCGGCGGATACGCCGGATCCGCTGCCCGGTTCCGGCTTCATCCAACTCCCGGTCCTCGACCGCGCCGAGCAAAAGATCGCCGCCGTCATTGCCCGCCTCGACGCCGTCCCCTCCGGCCTGCCCCCCATCAAGATCGACGCCGCCGTCGACTGGGCGCAGCAGAAGGCCGAAATTCAGTTCGCCGCCAAACAGGCCGAAGCCATCCGCACCGCCCTGGCCAACAAAGCCAGCATCCTCACCGGCGGACCCGGCACCGGGAAGACGACCATCCTGCGCGCCCTCGTCGACATCCTGCGCGCCAAGAAGGTGCGCCTGCACCTTGCCGCCCCCACCGGTCGTGCCGCCCAACGCCTCGCCGAAACCACCGGTGGCTTCGCATCGACCATCCACCGGCTGCTCAAGTTCGATCCGGCCAAAGGCCACTTCACCACCAACGAAGACCACCCGCTCGCGACCGATTTTCTCGTGGTCGACGAGGCCTCGATGTTGGACACCCGTCTCGCCTCCGCCCTGTTCCAAGCCGTGCCCTCGGCCGCCCACCTGTTGCTCGTCGGCGACACCGATCAGTTGCCCTCCGTCGGCGCCGGCAACGTGTTGCAGGATCTCATTGCCACCCAGCGCATCGCCGTCACCCGCCTCGACGTCATCCACCGCCAGAAGGGCCAGAGCGGGATCGTCACCACCGCCCACGCCATCAACGACGGCGATCCATCCCTCCCTGTGACGATTCCCGAACTCGACGCGCTGCAGGCCTGGAGCGACCTCAACTTCATTCCCGCCGCCGACCAACAGGACTGCGTCAACAAGGTCCTGCGTCTCTGCCGCGAAACGCTCCCGCGCCTGCACCCTTGGATCAAACCCATCCAGGACATTCAGGTCCTCGCGCCGATGCACCGCGGCACTGCCGGTGTGGGGAATCTGAATACTGCCCTGCAGTCGGCGCTCAATCCGACCCGGCAAGGCATCAAGTTCGCCGCCGGTGAGTTCCGCACCGGCGACAAGATCATCCAACTGCGCAACAACTACGACAAGAACCTATTCAACGGCGACATCGGCACCGTCGTGGCGACCGACGGCATCAACGGCACCCTCACCGCCCGCTTCGACGACACCGAACACACCTTCGAACGCGGGGAGTTCGGCGACCTCGCCCTCGCCTACGCCATCAGCATCCACAAGTCACAGGGATCTGAATACCCCATCGTCGTCATCCCGCTGCTCAAGGCCCACTTCATGATGCTGCAGCGCAACCTCCTCTACACCGCCATCACCCGCGGAAAAAAGAAGGTCTACCTCGTCGGCGAACCCGCCGCCTACGGCATGGCCGTGCGCAACCACGAGGCCAAGGTCCGCAGCACCCACCTGAAACAAAAGATCGCGGCGGCCGGGTGACTCGACTCAACCCAACCCAAAGTCATACGCCCGCTCGACCTTTGCCACGCGGGTCGCGTAGGCCTCATACCATCGGGCCTGGCCTTGGGCTTGGGCGGCGCGGTGCTCCGTATTCATTTTCCAAGCACGGATGGATTCGGCATCGCGCCAGTAACTCACGGTGAAGCCGAAACCGGCCGCATCGCGCGCCGACTCCACGCCCAGAAATCCGTCCTGTTCGCGCGCGAGCTCCATCATGCGCGAGCCCATGTCGTCGTAGCCTTCCACCACATCGTTGCGCAAAGAGGTGAAGATCACCGCGTAGTAGGGCGGTTCCGGGGTGGCGGCAAAACGGTCAAGCGGGTTCATGAATCTCTCCGGGTTAGAACCAACATCGAGTGGGCGCCAGCGAAGAAGCCGTAGTCCACCGGCTGCTCCCGCCCCACGATCCCATGTTCGGCCAAAGCCGCCACCAGGTCCGCGAGCTGAGCATAGGGTTTCCCGTCCGCGCCGCACACCGGGTGGATGCGCACTTCGTCCCGCGCCACCCGCACCAACTCGCGGCAGGCCGCAACGTGGAAGGCAAAGTCGAACAAGGCCGGATAGATGAACAGCAGATGGGCGCAGAGCACGAGGTCGAAGGCCCCATCCAGAAAGGGCAACTCCGGCAGCGCAGCGCCGAAATAGCGCCCGTGCGCGAAGTGCGCTTCGTAGTCGCGCAAGAACCGCTCCGCCGCCGCGCGCCGATCGCGTTCCGCTGCATCGATCGATCCGAAGCTCCGATACACAAAGCGCGCCGCGCTCTCCGGCGCCCGCATGCGCTTGAACATGTGGTCGTAATCGAGCTGCACCTGTGCGCGGAGCGCGTCGGGCGTGCGCCCGTAGAGTGGATCGACCGCAACGGCCTCGATGCCGGCTCGCCGCGCTTCGGCGGTGAAGGACGCCGGTCCGGCGGCGACATCGAGCACGGCGCGCCCCTTCAACATCGCCGGTTGCAGGTCAAAAAATTGGCCATATTCGGCCAGGGTGCGGCCAAAGAAGGCCACGGCAGGCCGGTCAAAGACCGGTGTTTCTTGAATCTCGGAGGTTCTCATAATCAAAATTTTAAGAAATTTTGTCACCTAATAGGTTACAAATTACTGCAGCCTGCGGGGAGGCAGGGACAGCTTCGGTGGGTAGAGCGGTGGGGGGCGGAAAACAAAAAGCCCGACTCGTGCTAGGGAGTCGGGCTTGGCGGTATTCAAGTGACGGGCACGAGGGCCTCGTCGTGAGATCAGATCGACCTCACCATCGCCAAGCCGGGGAACGCCACCACGCCCATGCGCCACCAGTCGGAGAGACTTGTGCCGGGCATTGCGATTCGGTGGTGGAACAACCGTTCATTGCGCTGGGTGATGCTTCGCCGGGCCGCGCCGATCAAGTCGAAAGACGACCGCGGCCTCCAGCCTGCGGCGACCGGCGCTCCGATTCAAACCGCTTTCGGGCTCGGCGGCGGCGGGGCTTTGCGGCCGAAGATCCCACGGATACGCGAAGTCGCTTTGAACGGCGCCGCGGAGCCGCTGCGCTTGGGCGAATCAAACGTCTCCTTAGGCGGTGCTGGCAGGCCGCGACGCACCCGGTCCTTCTCCGCCAGCAGGGTCTCGAGTTCGCGCAGGCGCTCCTCCCGCTTGCGGATTTGGTTGTCGAGATCGACGAGGGCCATGCGCTCGTCGCGGAACATCGCCTTCTCGGCGGCAAAAACTTCGCGGGCTTTTTCCAGTGCCTCCCAACCGCGACCATAGTCCTGATCGGAGCCCCAAGGCAGCCGAGTGCCGTCGCGGGCCATGCGACCATGTTTTGATTCCAGCGCTTCTTCGCGCTCGCGCAGGCGCAGCTCGTAGTCGCGCAGGTTGGCTTCCCGCGACTGCAGGTCGCTCAAGGTTTCCTCCCACATCACCCGCTCCTCGCGCAGTTCTTCGCGCGCCCGGTCCACGCGGGCGCGATCCATGGCGAGGGCCTGTCGCTGCTGATTCAAAGCCGCGCGTTCGTCGGCCATCATGCGCGCTCGCTCGTCCATCGCGGTCTGCGCGGCCTGCATCATGTCGCGCTCTCCTTCGAGCTCGAGCAACGCCTGCTTAAAACGATCGCGCATCTCGACCGCATCCTTGTCCGCCTGCAGCGACTGGAAAACGGGCTCCAATTCGCGCAGGGTCCGGTCGACTTCACTGACCTCAATCGAAGGCACGGTGGTGAGCCCCTCGACTCGCTCCGGCTCGACCATCGCCAGGACCCGGCGCACCACCGGCCCGAGATCCTCGTTGAGCGGCCAAACATCGGAGAGGCCTTCCCGAATCCCCTGCACCACCAAGGGCAGCTGCAGCTCCGGCAGGAGCATCACCACCGGCGGCACGTCGCCGACGCGCTCGCGAATGTCTCCCGCCAAGGCAAACGCCTCTTCGCCCATCCCTTGGTAACCCACCAAAATGAGGTCGAAGGTCTCCGCCGCCGCAACCGCCGCCGCTTCGGCGGTCGGTTCAATGGCTCGCACCTTCAGTCCCGCCTCAACCAGCAGCATCGCCAAGACCCGGCGGTGATGGGCATCGGCATGGATGATGAGAATGTGTGGAGATGTCGTGTTCATGGTGACTGGGGATCAACCAGTCACCAGCGATACGTCACCGGTTCCGTTTTTCCACGGTAAACCTCCTGATCTCCAAGCATTTACCCAGCATTTACGTTAGCCGGTTTTTTACAATTCCAGCTCCCGCGCGCGGCGACCTCAGGCCCGGAAGATCACGTCCTCGCGGTTGAACATCTTCACACACAACCACAAGGCGATGCCGGCGTAGACGGCGGAGGAGCCGAAGATCAGAGAGATATAACCCCAGTTCCAGGTGCCGGAGAGCATCTCCTTACACACCAGGCTCAGGTTCATGATCGGGATGAGCGCGGTCTTTGCGCTCAGCTCGATGCCGGGCAACATGCCCATGGCGGTCGGAATGATCACCAGAATCATCATGGGCGACACGTAGCTCTGCGCCTCTTTGAAGCTCTTGGCAAAAAGCGCGATCGTCAGCTCCAAAGCCGCAAACAACACCGCCACCGGCACCACCATCGCAAACACGCCGATGAGGCCCACCGGGTCGATCAGCATCGGCATGCCGCCGCCACCGCCCGCGGCCGCCGCGCCGCCGCCGGGACTGCCGAAGACCATGGGCGCCACAAAGGCACTCGCCGCCATCATGACGACGGTGAGCGCCACCGTTGCCGCCGAGGCCGTGAGCACCATGAGGAACTTGCCGAGCACGATGTTGATGCGGGCCACCGGCGCGCAGAGCAGGGTCTCCATCGTGCCCCGTTCCTTTTCACCCGCCGTCAGGTCCATGGCCGGATACATCGCACCGGTGAAGCACAGGATCACGATCATGTAGGGCACGAAACCGCCGATGGCGTTGCCGCCCACTTTCTCGGGCGGAGCCACGTTTTCGGTCTCCACCTTGAAGGGCTCCACCACGCTCTGCGGCAGACCGCGCGCAGTGAGCGCCGTCTGGACTTTGTCCTCGCGGTAACCGTTGAGAAAATCACGGGCCTGGCTGCGACCCATGTTCGACTTTATCTCCCCCTGATAGTGGTAGATCTTCACCGTCGGCACCTCGGCCCCACTGGCCAGCGCCGCGTCAAAACCCGGCGGGATGTCGATCGCGACGCGTATCTTCTTATCGGATACCGCCTGCTTGTAGTCGTCGGTCGTCGGCACGACGCGAAACTCGTCGTGCGCCTTGAGCGCGGCGACGAGCTCGGGGGAATCCTCGCCGCCCACGATCATCACCGCGGAGAGCTCGGCCTGGGCCTTCGTGATGACCTTCTTCATCACGAAACCGGCGCCAAAGAAGATGAGCGGGATCACCACGGTCGGCACGACGATGGTGGAAATGAGGGTGCGCTTGTCGCGCACGGTGTCACGCAGCTCCTTGAAATAAACGGTGGCAATGGCGTTCCAGTTCATGGCGGGTCGGTTCGAAGTGGGTTGAGCGGACGGTGGGTTCAGGCGTTCTTTTCGGCGGCATCGAGGGCGGCCTGCAGGGCGGCTTCGCCGCCGACGGCCTTGACAAAAATCTCCTCCATATCGGTCTCGGCAAAGCGCTGCTGCAGCTCCGGCAGGCTGCCCTCGGCGACGAGTTTGCCGTCATGGATGATGCCGATCTTGTCGCATAGTTTTTCGATCTCACTCATCACGTGCGACGAGTAGATGACGGTCTTGCCGCGGTCGCGGCACTGGCGCACGAAGCGCACGATGGCGCGCGCGGTCATCACGTCGAGACCGAGCGTCGGCTCGTCGAAGATCATCACCTCGGGGTCGTGCACGAGCGTGCGGGCGATCGAGGTCTTTTGCTTCATCCCGGTGGAGAACTTGTCGCAGCGGCGGTCGAGGAACTCGTGCATGTCGAGCTCGTCGGCGAGCTGTTTGATGCGCGCTTTGATCGCACGCGGCTCCATGCCGTTGAGCTCGCCGAAGTAGGTGATCATCTCCCGCGCCGTGAGGCGGCCGTAGAGCGCGGTGCTGGCGGCGAGGAAGCCCACTTGCTGGCGCACCGCGTTGGCGTCGCGCACCACGTCGTGCCCGGCCACCACGGCGCTGCCCTCGGTGGGTTTGAGCAGCGTGGCGATCATGCGCAGCGTGGTGGTCTTGCCCGCCCCGTTGGCGCCGAGCAGACCATAGATCCGACCGGGTTCGCAGCGAAAGGACACATCGTCCACAGCGCGCACGACGCCGCGCTTCTTGTCCTTGAAGGTCTTGGTGAGGTTGGCGGTTTCGATCATGGTGGACGGCTGGTGAGGGTTCAGGAACGGTTGCGGCCAAAAAGGCGACATTCGCCGCCTTTGCGAGTGACGGACATCAAAAGGGCGAGTGCGACAAAGCAGGTGGTCTGATCGGCGGCGGTGAAGATCATCAGCGCGGCGAGCAGGATGGCGGCAAGGCCGGTGGCCTGGGGCGAAATGCCCTGGCGAAGGAAACGGCAAATACGAGATTTCATGGTCAGGCGTGGGGGACAGTGGGTTGACGGATCAAAGGCTCATGCGCTCGCGAAAAGCCTGGGCTTGGCGGCGGCTGAGTTCGACTTTGGCGCCGCCCTTGAGCTCGACCAGCAGGCCGCCGCTGAACCACGGCTCGATCTTGTCGATCCACTGCAGGTTGATCATCTGGCGGCGGTTGGCGCGGAAGAAGGTCTTGGGATCGAGGCGCGACTCCATGGCGTTGAGCGAGCGGAAGAGCTGCGGCTGGGCGTCGTCGAAGTGCACGCGGGTGTAGTTGCCCTCGCTCTCCAGCAGCCGGATGCGCTTCACCTCGACAAACCAGCAGTGGTCGCCCTCGCGCACAAAGACCTTGTCGTCGGGATTGAGCACCTCGGCGCGTTCCGCGCCGGGCGCGGTGCCAACACTGCGTTCGCGCAAACGCTCGATGGCGGCGTCGAGGCGGGCGGGGTCGACCGGCTTGAGCAGGTAATCGAGCGCGTTGAGCTCAAAGGCCTTCACTGCAAATTCGTCGTAGGCGGTCGTGAAGATCACCTGCGGCACGGGCGGCTCGAGGGACTCGAGAAACTCGAGACCGGTCTCACCGGGCATCTGCACATCGAGGAACAGGAGGTCGGGTTTCAGCTCGGCGAGCTTCTCCCGGGCCTGTTCGGCATTGGCGGCTTCGCCCACAATCTCAATGCCTTTGACGCCATCGAGCAGGCGGCGCAGTTCGCCCCGGGCGAGGCGTTCGTCGTCGATCAAAAGAGCTTTCATGCGGAAACGGAATCAGGGGTGGTTTGAGCGTGACCCAGTGGTTTGCGACGTTCGCGCGGCATTTCCGCGCGGTCCTCGCCCATGGGCACGATCACCGCGGCAGTCACCACATTGGGCGCGGTCTGTTCGACCGAAAGGCGGGCGGCGTCGCCGAAGAGCAGTTGCAACCGATCCGAGGCATTGCGCAGGCCGACGCCGGTCGAGCGCTCCGCCGTGCGATTTCCAGTGGCGCTGTGGCGAAGGTTGCCGGGATTGCGCACCGCGATGTGCAGCTCCCCCTCAACCACGCGGGCCGAGATCAAGATCTCTCCCCCCTGAGGCTGTTCGGCAATGCCGTATTTCACCGCGTTCTCCACCAAGGTCTGCAGCAACATCGGCGGCACCTCCCGCCGCAGTGTTTCCGGCGCGACGTCGAGCTTGAGGCGCAGGCGTTCCTCGTGGCGCACCTGCTCCAGCGCGAGGTAGTCATTCACCACCGTGAGTTCCTCCTCGAACGACACGGTCTGCTTGCGCCCTGCTTGCAGGGAGTAGCGCAGCATGTTGGCGAGTTGCGTGACGGCCTCGCGGGCCCGCTGCGGATCTTCGTCGATGAGCGCCCGCACACTGTTGAGCGAGTTGAACATGAAGTGCGGGTTCACCTGTGACTTGAGCGCGCGCAGCTCGGCGTCCTTGACCACCGCCGTGAGGCGCAGGCGCTCAATCTCGGACAGGTTAAACCGATAGTAGACGTGGTAGATGAAGTAGGCACTCAACCAAGCCGAGTAAATGATGGTGCCGTTGATCGCCGCCATCGCCGGCAGCAGGAAGGGATTGATGCCCTCCGGCCAATCCTCGCGGAGGACGCCGTAGACCCAGCCGTAGCCCACGATGCTCCAGATGAGCGCCATCACGGCCGCGAGGCCCAGACCGCGCGGCAGCAGCTTGATCCACGGCATCTGCTTCAGCTTCCAACGCTCGATGTAAATGCGCGCAAAATGCGAGATCAGCCATCCCAGCAGGATCGTGTGCACCAGGTGCATGTAGTCACTGAGGTCGAGCCCTTTGTCCCGCGCGCTGGCGACCACCATGTAGACAGCCAGCTGCACCACCAGGAAGCAGCCCCAGCACAGCGTCTGGCAAATGACATACAACCGCTCCTTCGCACGCTCGCGTTTTGCGTCGGCTTGGAGGTCGGTGAAAGGAGCAGCGGAGTCGGTCACAGCGCCAACCTACACCAATCGGACCGCATCGGGGCAATCTTTGGACAAACGGTGCACAGCCCGTGACGAACGGAGCCCCGGCTCCCGATCGGCCTGCACTTCGTTCTTCAACCCGGTCCGTTCTTCCCTACCGTCAACGCCCATGACTGCACCCCAAGTCGTCGTCGTCGGCAGCTACGTCATCGATCTCTGCTTCAACTGCACGCACTTCCCCCGGCCCGGCGAAACCCTCGCCGGCACCTCACGCACCGGCCCCGGCGGCAAAGGCTCCAACCAGGCGGTCGCCGCCGCCCGTGCCGGCGCCCCCACCCTCTACGTCGGCGCGATCGGCCACGACGCCTTCGGGCGTGATGCCCAGGCCTTTTACGAGGCCGAAGGCATCGCCGCCCACTGGGCCATCAAACCCAAACATCCCACCGGCTCGGCTGCCATCCTCGTCAACGCCGAGGGGCAGAACCAGATCATCGTCGCCCTCGCCGCCAACCTTCATCTCAGCAAGGCCGACCTGCCCATCGACGCCATCGACGGCGCCCGCATCGTCATCGCGCAACTCGAGTCCAACCTCACCGCGACCAACCACGCGCTGAAGCTCGGCCGCGCCGCCGGCGCCCTCACCGTGCTCAACCCGGCGCCACTCCGCGCCGACTTCAAACCGGCGATGCTCCAACACGTCGATATCCTCATTCCGAATGAGAGCGAGTTCGTCGAACTGATCAACCGCCTCGGCCACGCCCCCGGCAAAAAGCCCCTCACCGTCAAAGCGCTGCTCAAGCTGAGCCCCGCCAAACTCCATGTCCTCTGCGGCAAGCTCGGCGTGCCGGTCGTGATCGTCACCCTCGGCTCACGCGGCTGCTTCATCTCCCGCGCCGATGGCTACCTCGAGGTGCCCGCCTTCCCGGTCGAGGCCGTCGACACCACGGGAGCCGGCGACGCTTTCGTCGGCGGGTTCGCCGCCGGCCTGCTCGAACACGAAGGCGATCTCGCCGCCGCCGCCCGCCACGGTTGCGCCGTCGCCGCCCTATCGGTCACCAAACCGGGCACCGCCCCGTCGATGCCCACCCGCACCGCGGTAACCCGTTTTCTAAAGAAACAGCTCTAAAGCCGCGTTAAAATCGGGCCCCGATCGCCCGACCGTGTGAGCCAGTTATCGCTGCATTCGCGCATACAAGAGACGTATGCCTCGAATCTCTGCTGCTCACGCCCGTTCATTCTCCCGCGCCTGCCTGCTCCTCGTGTTGCTGGCCGGGCTTTTATCGACGGTGCACGCCCGTGTATCCGTCACCGACGTCACCATCACGCTGACCAACCTGGTTCAAACCTGGGACGGCACCGCCAAAGCGCCGACCGTCACCACCAATCCGACCGGCGTCGCGGTCGTGCTCACCTACAACGGCGGCACCACCGCGCCCTCCGCCGTCGGCTCCTACACCGTGGTCGCGACGCCGGTCGACACCGTGAGCTACTCCGGCGCGGCCACCGCCACGCTGCAGATTACCGCGGTGAGCCAGAGCATCACGTTTCCGACCCCGACCGAACGTCCGCTCAACACCCCCATCACCCTCGCCGCCACCGCCTCGTCCGGCCTACCGGTGACCTTCCAACTCCTATCCGGGCCGGCCTCCCTCGACGGCGACACCCTCACCATCACCGGAGTCGGCGACATCACCGTGCTGGCACAACAGGCCGGCAACGCCTACACCGCCGCCACCGAGACCACCCTCACCTTCGCCGTTGACCCGCAGACCCTGCCGCGCATCGCCAACCTCTCCTCGAGCTCCCGCGCCATCGGCTCCACCGCCAGCGACCAACGCCTGATCTTCGGCTTCGTGCTGAGCCACGCCACCCCGCAACCCGTGCTCCTGCGCGCCGTCGGCCCTGGCCTCACCGGCTTCGGCGTGTCTGGCGTGCTCGCCGATCCCGCCATCGAGTTGTTCGACGCCAATGGCGACCGCATCGCGTCCAACGACAATTGGGACAACGCCGCCGCCGTCGCCAATCTCGCCCAAACCCTCGGCGCCTTCCCGCTCGAAACCGATTCCCGCGACGCCGCCCTGGTCGTCGACCTCGCCGCCGGCGCCTACTCCCTGCACGTCACCGGCGGAACCGGCGCGGTCATCGCCGAGATTTACGACGGCGACACCGCGCGTAGCCAGGTCGGCAACAACCTCGTCAACGTCTCCACCCGCGGCTTCGTCGAGGCCGGCACTCCGCTCATCGGCGGACTCGTCGTTGATGGCAATGGTCCGCAGTCCGTCCTCATTCGCGGCGTGGGCCCCACCCTCGCCAACCACGGGGTGAGCGGCGTCCTGCAAAACCCGGTGCTCACCGTCTACGATGCCAACCAAAACGTGGTCGCCACCAACGTGCGCTGGGACACGCCGACCACCGCCGGTGCCCCCGACGCCGCCGCCATCGCCGCCGCCGCCCAAACCGCCGGCGCCTTCGATCTCCCCGCAGCCAGCGCCGACGCCTCACTCGTCCTCGAACTCGATCCCGGCGTCTACAGCGTGCACGTCACCTCCGCCGACTCCGCCAGCGGCGTCGCCTTGCTCGAAATCTACGAGCTCCTCCTCCCCTAAGCGCCCCAGCACCCCGTCTCCGGCCCGCACCCTTTCCGGAAATTCGTCACCTATGAGGTGACAAATTTTCCCGGTGCTTAGCATGGTGGGTCCCCCTGAAACTCCACCAAAAGTGTAACCCAATAGGTTACATTTCTGGCCGGACTACCAACACGACGAAGGGGGTCCCATCGGCGAGAGCACTTGGGCGGGAAAGCGGGTGAAACCGGTTTTTCGTCGCGGCCGCTCGGCGCCGCTCAACCCACGCCTGCGACCATTCATCCACGCCGACTGGCGCTCGCGCGCGAAGCCCTCAACCTGCGAGCATGCTGAAACGTTTCCTGTGCCTGCTTGCGCTCCTCGCCGCGCCGTTTTGGGCGTCCGCCGCAACCGATTCCGCCGCCGACCTGCCGCCCCGGGTCGTGGCCCCGACCGACAAGGCGGCCTTCCGCCACTTCGTCCTCGATAACGGCCTCAAGGTCATCCTCGTCTCCGACCCCAACTTCAACAAATCCGCCGCCTCACTCGTCGTCGGCGTGGGCCAGATCGACGATCCCTTCGAGCACGCCGGCCTCGCCCACTTCCTTGAGCACATGCTCTTCCTGGGCACCGAGAAGTTTCCCGACGTTTCCGAATACAGCGCCTACATCACGGCCAACGGTGGTTACAACAACGCCTACACCTCGACCGACCACACCAACTACCAGTTCGAGGTCCGTCACGAAGCGCTCGAAGGCGCGCTCGACCGTTTCGCCCAGTTCTTCATCGCCCCGCTTTTCACGCCGGGCTACACCGAGCGTGAGGTCAACGCCGTGCACAACGAGGCCATGCGTCACGTGCAAAACGACCTGCGCCGCATGCTGAATGTGCGCCGCGAGATCTACGATCCGACCGCCGGCGAATCCAAGTTTTCCACCGGCAACAAAGACACCCTCGCCCACGCCACGCCCGAAATCGTCCGCGCCTTCTACGAGCAACATTACTCGGCCGACCACATGGCACTCGCCATCGCTGGCACCGCGCCCCTCGACGAACTCGAACGCATGGCCCGCAGCTACTTCGCCCCCATTCCCGTGCGCGATGTGCCGGCCATCGAACGCGAACCAACCTTCCTGCCGCCCGCCGAGGCCATTCGCCTCGCCACCATCGAGCCCGTGCGCGAACTCCGCCAACTTTGGATGGAGTTTGTGATACCCTCCACCCGCCCCCACTTCGTCTCCAAACCCGACTCGCTGCTGCTGTCCCTGCTCAACTACGCCGGCGACGGCGGCCTCGTCCAAACCCTCAAGGACGCCGACCTCGCCACCAGCGTCGGCGGCTTCACCTGGACCCGCACCACCGGCTACGAGTCGCTCTTCATCTCCGCCGATCTCACGCCGCAGGGGGCTGAGAACATCCAGCGCGTGATGGAGATCTTCTTCGCCTACATCGAGCACCTGCGCGCCGCCCCGTTCCCGGCCGATTTCTACGCCGACCAGGCCCGCATCGCCAACCTCAAGGAAACCTACGACGACCGCGGCGAAGGGTCCGCCCTCGCCACCCGTCTCGCCAACAACGCCCTCTTCTTCCCGTTGGCCGTCGCCGATCGCGCCGACCTGGCGTGGGGCGCCGCCGATGAAGCCGCCTACCGCAGCTTTCTCGAGGTCATCACGCCCGACAACATGCTCGTGACCTTCCAGGCCAAGGGCGTGCCCACCGACCGGCAGGAGGAAATCTACGGCACCGCCTACGCTTACACCGAGACCACCGGCACCGATTTCGCCAAACTCCAAAATCCGCCCGCCGTCGCCGGCTTCGCCCTGCCTGCCGCCAACCCCTTCCTGCCCGGCGAGACCAAGGTGCTGGCCGAGCGCCCGCTCACCCTCATCGATGAACCCGGCCTTGAGCTCACCTACGCGCAGGACGTCGAGTTCGAGCGCCCGCAGGCCACCATCAAAATCCGCTTCGTGCCCACCCGCGCGATGGGCACCGCCGAGACCGACCTGCTGCTGCGCTTCTATGAAGCCTGCCTCTACGACACGCTCGAAGCCGCCGCCGGCGACGCCGCCATCGCGGGCCTCGACTTCTCCATCGACGCCGGGCTCGAGGGCTTCGAGCTCACCGTAACGGGCTTCGCCGACTCGCCGACTCGCTTTGCCCAATATGTGGCCGAACAACTGCTCAGCTTCAACGTCGACCCGACTCGCTTCGCCGCGATTCACGAACGTGTGATGCGCGGCCTGCGCAGCTACGATCAAACCGAGGCCTATCAGCTCGCCAGCCACCGGTCCTCGGCCGCCTTGCGCGAATTTTACTTCCTGCCCAACCACTCCCTCGAGCAGGGGCCCGGCGTGACCTGGGCCGCCGTCCGCGACCTCGCCCACCGCTACTTCGCGCACGGCAAAGTGGAAGCACTCGTGCACGGCCACCTCACGCCGGAACAGGCCAAGACCTCCGCCCGCGCCATCGCGGCCGCCATCGGCGCCGAGCCCGCCCCCGCCGCCGAGCTCCTGCGCCGCCGCCATGTCGAGCTGACCGCCGGCACGCCCGTGATCGACACCGGCGTCGTGGAAGGCGCCAACTCCGCTTACCGCGCCAACTACCTCCTCCCGTCCGACTCGCCCCGGATGCGCGCCGCCGGTGAGGTCATCGGCACCTTCATGCGCGAGCCCTTCTTCACGGAGCTGCGCACGAATCAACAACTTGGATACATCGTCGGCAGCGGCTTCGGCTCGTCGCTGGATCAGCAGCTGCTGCTCTTCGTCATCCAATCGAGCACCCATGACGCCGACGACCTGCGCCAACGCGCCGAGACCATGATCGCCACCCTGCCCGACATGTTGGCGCAGCTGCCCGCGGACGCCTGGCAAACCCTGCTCGCCGGCGCCCGCGCGACCCTCGGCGAGAAACCCAAGTCCATTGCGGAAAAGGCCGCCGTGCTCTTCTCCCGCGCCTACGACCACGACGGCGACTGGGAACGCCAGGCCGACACCCTCGCCGCGCTCGATCAACTCACCCGCGAAGCAACCGTCGCGTTGTTCCGCCGCGCCATTGATCCGGCCACCGCCGAATCTCTCATCGTGTTGCTCGACAGCCCGAATCACGAAGCGAGCGCGGCCACGCCGACCTTCACCGACCGCACCGCCTGGAAAGCGACGCAGCACTTCGATTGAACAGGCGCTCAGCCACCCACCTGCACCGCCGCCAAACGGGCGCGCAAGGTGGGAAGATCGAAGGGCTTGGCCAATACCGCCGCCGGATGGATCGCCTCCGGCGGCAGGTTGGCGAGCTTCTGGGAATATCCACTCATCAGGATCACCGGCACGTCGGCGGCGATCGCATCCATCGCCGTATGGGCCTCGAAGCCATCCATGCGCGGCATGGTGATGTCGAGCAACACGCAGGCAAGGCGATCGGCGTTTTGCCGGAACACCTCGACGCCTTCCACGCCATCGCGCGCCGACACCACCTCGAAACCCAGATTGCGCAGCATCCGCTCAATGACGCGGCGCAGAGTGGCGTCATCGTCGACCAACAGCACCGTTCGCTTGCTCGGTGTGGCGTCGGCTTCGTCCCCTTTGTCGGATTCCACCGGTTCGGTCGTCGGTGGTTTGAGCGGCAGCAACACGCGAAACCGCGCGCCCGCACCGGGTTCACTCTGCACCTCAATGCCTCCGCGGTGTGTGCGCAGGAAACCCATCACCACCGCCAGGCCGAGCCCGCTGCCCGTGAACTTGGTTGAATAGAACGGCTCGAAGATGCGCTGCTTCACTTCCGCCGTCATGCCTGGTCCGTCATCGGCCACCTCCAGCAACAGGTAATCGCCGGGCAACAGCCGTTCGTCACCGCGGTGGAAGCTGCGGAGGTCGGCGGCCGTCAGGTGCCGGCAGTGCGTTGACACCTCGACGGTGCCGGCCCGTTCACCGATCGCGTGGGCGGCATTGAGCACGAGATTCATCACCACCTGTTGCGTCTGCGTCATCGCCGCCAGCACCCGCGGCAGGGGCTCCTGGGGGGAGAACCGCAGCGTGACGCTGCGCGCCAGACTCGGTTCCACCAATCGCAGCGTCTCCGCGATCAATTCATTGAGATCGATCTCCGCAAACTCAACCGGGCTGCGGCCGGCGTAGGCGAGCATCTGCTGACACAGGGCCGAAGCGCGCACCGCCGCCCGCTCCATGGTGTCGAGGCAGTCGCTCGCCTCGGATCCGGCCGGGATGTCCAGCCGGGCGAGGTTGGCGCTGCCGACCACTGACATCATGAGGTTGTTGAAATCGTGCGCGATGCCCCCGGCCAGCACACTGAGACTCTCGTCCTTCTGCACCTGCATGATCTGACGCTCGTGCAGCATGCGTTTCTCCTCCGCCTGCTTCTGCATCGAGAGGTCGCGCAGAATGAAGGAAAGAATGGCCGTATCCAATTCTTCATCACGATGGGCCAGCACCACCAATGCGGTCGGCCGCTCCTGGCCCGTTGGCATGGTCAGCGCGACCTCCCCCTGCCAGATGCCGTCACGCAAGGCGGCGGGAACGGCCTCGTCGCGCAAGCGCCGCGCATTGGTTGGGGTCAGGAACTCCTCGATCGAACGTCCACTCCATGCAGCGACCTCCCCGGGTATGCCCCAGCCTTCCAACATGGCGGTGTTCACATAAAGCACCGTGCCATTCGCCTCGCTGGTGAAGACCCAATCCGGCGTGGCCTCGATGATGCGCAACAAACGACCAATCTCCGCCTCCGCCCGCTTCCGTGCGTTGATGTCGACCACAATGCCCGACATGCGCAGCGGCGCCCCGGCGGCATCCCGCTGCACCACGGACCCCCGCGACAGCACCCAATGCCAGGAGCCCCGCTTGGTCCGCAGCCGGAACTGCGCTTCGTAAAGATCCGTCTTCCCCGCCAAATGATCCGCCCACGCCGCCTGCTCCGCCGGCAAATCGTGCGGGTGCACCAGGTCGATCCAACGCTCGCGCAACGGTTCGATTTCGGCGGATTCATAACCAAGCATGGCCGCCAGGTGATCGTTGGTGGCGACGTCCTCCCCGCCCACGTGCCAGTCCCACAGCCCCGTCTGGGCGCCCGCGATCACGCGGTCGAGCTGCGCCCGGCTCTGCGAAAGGGCATACTCCGCGACCTGCTGGCGCGACACCAGCGACCCCAGCCCCAGTCCCACCCCAGCCACCGCCACTTCGAAGAGCAGGAAAACATAGGCGAAGTCGGCCGTGCTTTCCATCAGCCTCATGCCCACCAATCCGGTCATGGTGACCAGAAGCGTGGCCAGCACCGCGCCCCGCATGCCGTGGTTCATGCAAATCCACACCAAGGGCAAGAAACTCAGGTATAGCGCGGGCTGCGCCGGCAACACCGGCGCGGCGACCATAAACCAGACCGAACCCAGCAGCGCCACGCTCGCCGCGATCGTGAGAAAATCACCCCGCAACGATCGCGGGCGGGGGCGGGGCACCGCTCGGCGCTCATCGATGTAGGGCGCGACAAAAACCGCCACCACTGGCACCACCGTGAGCAGACCGCTGGCGTCGCCGATCCACCATTGAAACACGGTTTGCCAAAACGCCTGTCCCGACGGCGGCGCCCCGTCCATCGCCACCAAGGTCGCGACAAGGGCATAGACCAAGGGCGACAAGACAATCGTGCTGAAGAAGACCAGCGTCTGGCGATGCTGCCCGGGCAACAAGCGGATCCCGATTGTGCGCCGCACCAGCCACGCCGTCGCCGCGTAGTTGGCCGTCATCAACAGCGGAAACCAGACGAGCGATCCCCAGCTGCCAACGCCCCCGATCAACCACGTCCCTGTCACGTTCGCCAACAGGACAACCGGCGCGTAGCGCGGACCCAGCAACAGCAACAACGAGAGCGCGAGTCCCGCCGGAGCATACCAGATCGAAATGGCCACTCCTCCCGGCGCCACCTCGAACCACGCCGCCGAATAATGCGCCACCAAGTGCAGGACGAAGTAGGCCCCGCACAAAATCAGGTGACGGATAGGTTTTGCCGCAGGCATGACGGGGGTAGCGGAGCGATGATCGAAAATCGGCCGCCTTCCAAGTCTATCGGAAGCCGTCGCCTGATTTTGAGTAATAATACAGCCGGTAATCCCGGCCACCACTGGCCATTGCGTCGCCACCGCGAGCCGACACCCCCTCGCCAGCAGAGTCCACCGCCGGCGCACCGGTCACTTGGGGGATGACCTCACTGGGCAAGCCCTCAGACAAAAAGGTCGACCGGTCATACCACCACACGTTCCCCTCCCCCACCGGCACGGCAAATCCCTCGCCGTTCGACTCCAAGTGAATCCCCGCCGACGGCGTAGCCTCGGGTAGATACGCGGTCTTCATGACCACCAGTGCACCGCCGGAGTTGTGCAACAGGCCGATGCGACCCGCATCATCGCGAAAAACAATCACGGATCCGTCCCCCGATATGTCCACCCCGACGGTCCGCCGGCCGTCGGCTTCGCCGGCGCAAGCCGTCGCCACGCGGGTGTAGCCCTCGGTGCCCTGCACCCGGCAATAAAGTTCAAGCCCGTCCGCGCCGGCGACCAACCAGGTGCCGTCGTCGGAGATCGCCACCCCGCACGCCGGGCCCGCCGTCCGCACGTCCAGCAGCACTTGCCCCGTTGCAACGTCGTAAGCGCGCACAAAACCCGTGGCCGGCACGGCCTCGTAATCGCCTGCCGCCGCCGCGAATCCCCCATCCGCCGAAACCGCCACCCGTCGCACCCCACCCCAGCCGGTGATCGGATCCGACCATCGCAAGACGCCATCGCCGCCATAACAATACACCCCCAACACCACCGCCTCGCCTTCCCCGCTCCCCGCCGATGCTGCCAAGCAAGTCCCCGCGACCACCGTGTCGCCGTCCGCACTCAAGGCGACCGCCCCGACCACACAGGGAGGTCCCCCCGGAGAAGTCTGCCAGACCAGTGACACCGACTTTTCGGAAGAAGGGATAGACATGCTAAGGAAGCCCGAAGGTCTGCAACTTGGTTGGCTGCCGGAAAATTTTCCACCCTTTTATACCCAGCCAAACCGGCCTATTCCGACTTCGACGCCAATCTGCTGAACTTCCACCAAGCCCGCCTCTGGGTCCGCTTGCCCCCTTACCGACCGCTGTCCACCGTGCGACTCATGAAGCCCCGGATTATCCCGACTCTCCTTTCCGCTTTTCTCCTCTCCGCGGCCACTGCGTCGGCTGCCGATGAGAAATACCCCGAACCGCAGGCCATCGGCTCGGCCCTCCCGCACTTCGAGTTGCCGGGCATTTCCGCCGAAGGCGAGGTGCGCACCTACACGCCCGCGGATTTCGCCGACGCCAAGCTCCTGTGCCTGGTTTTCACCTGCAACCACTGCCCCACCGCCCAACGCTACGAGGAGCGCATCAAAGAGCTCACGTCCGAATACGGCCCCAAGGGCGTGGCCGTCGTCGCCATCAACCCCAACAACGCCGACGCCGTGCGCCTCGACGAAATGGCGTGGACCGATGTCGGGGACACCTTCGAAGACATGCAGGTCCGCCATGCCCACAAGGCCTTCAACTTCCCCTACCTCGACGATGGGCCCACCCAGGAGATCTCCCGCGTTTTCGGTCCGGTCGCCACGCCGCACGTCTTTATCTACGACCAGGATCGCAAACTCGCCTTTCAGGGCCGCATCGACGACGCCGAGCTCCCGCAATACATCAAGCACCACGACACCCGCGACGCGCTCGATGCCCTGCTCGCCGGCAAGACCCCCGAGGTCCAGACCACCCGCGTCTTCGGTTGCTCGGTCAAGTGGGCCGAAAAAGCCGAAGGCTACAACAAGGTCTGGGCGCAGCGACTGAAGGAGGAACCCGTCACCCTCGAGCACGCCACCGCCGCCGACTTCGTCGCCCTGCGCGAAAACGCCGACTCCGGCAAGATCCGCGTCATCAACGTCTGGGCCACCTGGTGCGGCCCCTGCGTCGCGGAGTTCCCCGATCTGGTGGATCTCAACGTCACCTTCCGCGGCCGCGACTTCGAGCTCGTCACCATCGCCGCCGAATATCCCAAGATGGAGGCCAAGGCCCTCAAGTTCCTGCAAGGCCAGCACGCCTCGATGAAGAACTACATTTTCGGCGACACCGACAAATACGCCAACATCGAGGCCATCGACCCGGAGTGGAACGGCGCCCTGCCCCACACCCTCGTGGTCAATGAAAAGGGCGAAGTGATCTTCCGCCAAACCGGCCCGGTCGACTTCCTCGAACTGCGCCGCCTGCTCCTCCCCGCCCTCGAAGCCATCACCCCCTGGGGTGGCCTCGACGGCAACTGAGCTCGCTCCGCCTTTCTCCGCATCATCCAGAAGCGCCGTCCGCAAAAGCGGCCGGCGCTTTTTGCGGCTCGGCCCGTCCCACGCGAGCGGGCGCACCCGCTGCTCAAATCATCGCCCGTGGCCGCGAGCGGGAGCGAGTGGACCTCGCCCCATCGCACCCGCGCTGCACGCGCCAGATCATGAACGCCAGCACAGCCGCCGGAACCAGCACGTCCCCGCCTTGCAGCCGGTCAAAACCCCGCACCCCAAACGCCAACAGCCAGAACAGCCCGCAGGCCAAGATCGTGGAAACGTGAGCCTCCCACACTCGTGAGCGGACCGTGAAAAACAGGATCGGCGCGGCGCTGAAGGTCCACGCAAACAGCCAAGCCCACTCCCACAGCTCCGATCGCGGAGAACACCATGCGATCGTCCATTCGCCGCCGAAATCAGTATACACCCACGGCATCAGCAAGACCTGCAGCGCCCCCAAAACTGTGAATGCCGCACTGAGGTGCAGAAAACGGGACGGGCGATAGGTCGGGGCAGGCATCACAGGACGGGGTGTCCGAAAACGACCGTAACCCAATTCCGTCGACAATTCCTCACAATAAAAAAGCGCCGCGCCCTCATCGGGACGCGGCGCTGAAATTCAGGACACTTTTTCGCGGCGCTCAGAGGTGTTTCTGCAGAAACGCCTCGATGCCTTCGAACAGCTTCACGCGGTTCGCCAGGGAACCGGCACCGTCCTGCAGGGAAAGGGTCTCGTAGGGCGCGCCGGCAGACTTGAGCTCGGCGATCAGGCGACTGGCTTCGTCCTGCTCGACCGTGTCGGCGCCCAATTGCTCGATCACCAGCAGGGGAGCCTTGATCCGGTCGACCCGCTTCGACGGCGAGACCGCGCCGTATTTGGCGGCTTCACGACCCGGATCGCCCAGGACCGCGAAATGTTCGCCGTAATTCGGATCCCGCTCGCGATCGACGCCCAGGGTGTTGGCCGCCCGCGCCCAGTCATAGATGCCGGCAAAGGTCACGCCCGCCGCATAAAGGTTCGGATCTTCAACCAAACTGGACACCGCGAGGTAACCTCCGAATCCACCGCCGGAGATCGCCACGCGTTTCTCGTCGATCATGCCAGTGCGCAGCACGGTCTTCACCGCGCGGCTGATGTCGACGCGCATCATCAGGAAGTCATTGCGCTCAGCCTCGGTGAACATCCAGTCGTAGCCGGTGGAACCCCGGTAGTTGGGCTGCAGCACCGCGAAGCCGCGGCTGGCGAGCGCCTGCACCTCCGGGTCGAAGCCCCAGGTGTTGCGCGCCCAGGGGCCACCGTGCGGCAGCACGACGAGCGGCACCGGCGAATCCTTCGACGCGCCGGTCGGCAGCGTCACATAGGCATCCAATTTCTTGCCGTCAGCCGTGGTGTATTTGACCACGCTGGTCGGGCGCATGAGTTCGGGGTCGAGCCAGGGGCGCACGCTGGCGAGCAAGCCGACCGTGCGTTCCGTAAGGTTGACCGTGTAGAACTCGACCGGATGACGATCGGAGGAGACGGCCACCAGTTGCACGTCACCCTTCACGCTGGCGTCGATCATGCGCACAGCCCGGCCGGGGAAGAAGTCGTTCAGCACCTCCTGCAGTTTGCGATAGGCCTCGTCGAACCAGTGGTTGGTCGGGCCCGCCCGATCATAGAACGCGCCCACGATCGCCTTGCTGGCCGGGTCGCGATAGGTGGTGCCCTCGAAGTCATAATCCTTGTCGCGCAGCACGAGATCGCCGACCTCGCCCGTCAGCGCGTCGATGAAGAACAATCCCGCCGTTTCGCCATCCTGCGGCGGGAGGCGGACGAGGAGCTCGCCGACCTGGCGGCCGACATCGACCACGCTCATGCCGGCGAGGTTGAGTCCGGATGCGATCCAGTTGGCTCCATCCCAAACATGCAGCACGACGCGCTCATCGGTCGCCGTGTAGGCGAAGCCCAGGTTGCCCTCGGCGTCGGCCAGGTAACCCAGTTGGGTGCGACCGGCCGGCACGGGCACCACGCGAAGGATGTGATCGTTGTTGTGCTCGGCCACTTTGGCCCAGGCCGCGTCGGCGTCGTCACCGCGCACATCGATGAAGCCACCGGTGTTGAGGGAGGCATCGATCTCGACCACCGCAGGGGTGCCTTCGGCACCGGCCACGGACACCCACACGAGGGGCTTCATCGGGGAACCGGACGGCACGCCGATGATCTGCGAGGCGCCGTATTGGTAGACGGGATACGCCCCGGCCGGGTTGTTGATATCCACCACCATGAGGCCAAGTTGCGACCCGCCGATCACGTTGAGCGTGTAGGCGACATGCTGATCGTCCAACCACCGGAAGGACGAAACCTGCACCTGACCGGAGCCACCCACGATCACCGGCTCCTTTGGGGAACCGACTTCCTTGATCATGAGTTGATAGGTCTCGCCACCACCCGAATACAAGGCGGCGACATGGGTGCCGGCCTGGTTCAGGTCGGGCGTCTGGATGAGCGGCGAGCGCAGGAAGGCGGAGGCGTCGATCGGATCGGCCGAGACAAAGGCCACGTCCTCCTGGGCCGACAGCCGGACGACCGGCGCCAGCAAAGGCAGGAGCAACAACAAGCAGGACCAACGACGAAGAGGTTGGAAGTTCATAGGGAAACGCAGAGACAGACTTACGGGGTTTAAAGGTCGGGGGAGAGGCGGGCCACGATCACCAGACACGGAATCCGGCGACGGGTTTGCGTCAAAAGAACGAACACCGAAACAAACCCCGCCCCGGAGCGCACGCCGAATTTTAACCCGGCATAGACGGGGAGAAAGGGCTCAGAGGTGCTTTTTCAAAAAGGCTTCCTGACGCTCCACAAACTCCAGCATGGCGGAAAGGTCGCGCGTGAAGGCGCGGCCCTTCTCCAACATGAGCGACTCATGGACCACCCCGGCCGATTTCAGGGCAGCGATGAAATCCCGGGGCGCCTCGAGCCCGCCCTCCCAGGGAAAATCCGAATTGGCCACCAACACCGGCGCACGCAGTTGCGGGGCAAGCTCCACCGGTGACCGCGACGTCGTCGAAGCCGAAGCCTCGGGCGGGCCGAACTGGGGTCGCTGCTTTGAACGGTCAAATTGCGTGCCGCCCAGCATCACGGCCTGATAAAGGCTGTCCTCGCGCGCAGCCGCCAGCAGCGCAATGTATCCACCCTCCTGCAGGCCGTAGATCGCCACGCGAGCGCCGTCGATCACCCCGGTCTTGATCGCCGTCCGCACCGCCGCGTTCAGATCGGACGCCATGCCGGCATGATCCCCGGCCGCTGCGCGGCCGGCCCGCCAGCGTTGCCCCTCGGAACCCCGGTCGAGAGCCCGAAGCACCGCATACCCGCGGCTCGCCCAAAACTGGGCGTAGTCGTTGTAAAGCGCGTCAAAGTTCCCGCCCGGACCGGCCGAGAAGACGACCAGCGGCAGCTTCTCCTGCGGTTTCGCCGTCGCCGGCAGCGTGAGATATGCGTCCAGTTTATATCCGAGATCGCTGCGATATTGGAAGTGATGCGTGCGCCCCATCCGGTCCGCCCCCAGCCACGGGCGGGAAGACTTAAGGAGGGCAACCTTTTTGGTCTTCGCATCGAAGGTGTAGTAGGTCTCCGGGTCCCGGTCCGAAATGGTGCGGAAGAGCAACACCCGGCCATCCTTGGAACTGTCCAGAATGTCGACCACGCGGCCCTTGAAACCAGCGTTCAACAGATCCTGCACCGCCTTGAACCCTTCATCAAACCACACGTGCTGTCGCTGCTGTTGCTGGGTCGTGAGACCCACCACCTTGCCCGTCGCACGGTGAATAAAAACATCCCCGACAGCATCGTAGTTATCATCCCGATACAGCACCTGCTGCTCCTCCCCGCTGAGGCCGTCCACCAGCACCAAACCGCCCGGCTGCTCCCGCGGACCGTGCTCGCGGGCGATTACCGCCTGCGGGCCGTCCTCCACCGCCTGGATGTCGTAGCGGGACAAATCCAGCCCCGCCGGCTCCCAGCCCTGCCCGTCCCAGTGCAAGAGACTCGCCTTCCCGTCCTTCACGACTTCCGCAAAGGTAAGCCGGCCCGCCCCGTCGGCCCAGTAGCGCCGCGTCCGCCCGCCGTCACCAGGCGCCGGATACGTTTCCAAAATATGACTGCGGTTGAGGTATTCGATGGCCTGCAGTCGATCCGGCGCGATCCGCCACCAGTTCTTGCCCAGCTCCACCCAACGGCCGGCCCGCGAAGTCGCGTCGATCTTAACCACCGCGCCGTCCTCCGGCGCTCCCCAGCCCTGCACCTGCACCAGGGGCTTCAGCGGCTCGTCCTGCGGCACCCCGACGATTCCACGGTCGGTGAACTGCAGGACCGGATAGGCCTTCTCCACACTGCGCACGTCGACCGCAAACAGGCCGACGTAACGCCCGTTCATGATGTCGAGCGGCACGAGCAAGGTGTTGTCGTCGAGCCACCGGTAACCCAACACCTGGCCGCCTTCCAGCCCGCTGAATCCGCTCAGTTTGCCCGAGCCCAACTCTATGATGCCCAGCTGCCAGCGCTCATCCCCCGTGTTCATCAACGCGGCCACATGCGTGCCCGCACCGTTGAGCGCCGGAAGCCCCATGAATTCCTTGCGGAAAAAGTCCGCCGCGGGGATCGGTTGGTCCGCCGGCACCGGCTCCATCCGCATCGCGGGCACCTCGGTCTCGGCGAGCGCGACCGCGCTCAGGCACAAAATAACAACAGCACGACAAGCTAACTTGGTAACGTTCATGGGGGAGGCAAAGAAGGGTTCCAACGCTATAGCTGCGCGCACGGGATCACGACAAGCGCCAACGCTGTTCAGCAAACTTCTCCTCGCGTCGGTTCTCCGGCCTCACACCCTCATCGCCATGCCCCGCCTCACCCCTGTCCGCCACCGCCGGCGCTGGCTTCTGCCGCTGGCGCTGACCGCCCTCACTCTCACCCCCCTTCACGCCGAGGACGCCCCCGCCCCTGCCGTGCCGGCCTATGAACTGGCCCTGCCCAGCTACGACAACGGCCTGCCCGGCCGCGGTCCACTGCGCCGCCACACGTGGTTTCAAAACCTGTGGCAGGAGCGTCGCGGCCAATGGTCGCGCAGCGTCGCCGCTGATCAGGGGGCCGTGGTCTTCTTCGGCGACTCCATCACCCACTACTGGGAAAAGGACATGGACGCCGCCTTCCCCGGCTTGAAATGGGCCAATCGCGGCATCGCCGGCGACACCACCCGCGGCCTGCTCCTGCGCCTTGAACACGACGTGCTCGCCCTCAACCCCTCCGCCATCGTCCTGCTGATCGGCACCAACGACATCGAGGAGGGCGCGCGCAACGACACCATCACCCGCAACGTCGAGCTGCTGGTCGAGCGCATTCAGGACCACAGCCGCGCCGTGCCCATCATCCTCAACCTCGTCTTCCCCAGCTCCCCGCAAAAGGAGCGCCCCCGCACCTACATCAGCGATCTCAACGACCGCTACCGCGCCGCCTTCAAAGGAGACCCGCAGGTCATCATCCTCGACACTTGGACCCTCTTCGCCGACGCCGAGGGCAACGCCAAACTCGAGGAGATGCCCGACCTCCTGCATCCCAACGAGCTGGGCTACGCCAAATGGCGCAACGCCCTCTGGCCCCTCTTCGCCACCCTCGGTTTGGTCGAGACCGAGACCGATCTGGGTTGGCAACCCGAACCCGGCTACACCGCACTCTTCAACGGCACCGACCTCACCGGCTGGGGTTATCGGCCAACCCCCGAACCCGAGCGCGAGGGCGCCCGTCGCTGGATGGCCGGTGACCCGAACGTGACCTACCCCTTCGTCGACGAAGCCGTGAACTTCGACGGACTGCGCGCCACGCCCGATGGACGTTTCCGCGCCATCAACGGCCGCCTCGTCGTCACCACGCCGCCCGAGGGGCGCAAGATCCAGAAGCTCTTCACCCAACAGGAACTCGGCACCGACTTCGAACTGCGCCTCGAGTTTCGCGCCACCCCCAACGCCGACAGCGGCGTCTACGTGCGTGGACCGCAACTCCAGTGCCGCGACTACGACCTCGCCGGTCCTTGGAAAGACCTGCCCCACTACCGCCCCGGCGATTGGAACGAACTCATCATCACGGTCCGCGGCACGACGATGACCGCCACCTGCAACGGCGACCCGCTCGACCATGACCTGACGCTCCCTGCCATCGGCCCCATCGGCGTCGAAGGTGACCGCGGTCAGATGGAGTATCGCCGCCTCCGCTACAAGACCCTCTGAGCCAGGAGCTCGCCGGTCCGAGATATGCTGGAAAAATCGGAAGGGGTGCTCCGCCGCGCGGGGTTCCTCCCCCTCACCCTTTCCGGTTTGTTTCCGTCCCGTCGCTTCAACTCTGCCCCCGCTGTGCCCGCTGCGCCCTTCGCCGCGCGCAATCACTTGCGGTTAAATCGTGCGCCATCAAGTCGGCGACGGCGGATTGAACCGCGCGACATTTGACATCCGCGCCGCCTTCCAGATTCATTTCCACCGCTTCGGCTCTTACTCCACCTACCCCCTACATGTCTGCTTCCCCCCGACCGCGACGCTTTGTCGGTTTCGCGTGGGTTGGTCTGGCGACCTCATGGTTGCTCTCCACCTCCTTCGCCGACACTCCCCTCAACGACGTTCAAAAAGCCGCCTCTGAATGGGCCCGCCTGCGGTCCGAGACGTCGCGACTCGAAAAGGAATGGGACTCCGAAAAGGAGTTGCTCGACGCCTCGATCAGCGGCCTCGGCGTTCAGGCCACCCAACTGGCGGCCGAGCACGACACCCTCGCCGCCCGCACCGCCACCGCCCGCGACGAGATCCAAGCCCTCACCGACGCCAACCTCGCAACGGCTGAGCGTATCACCCACGCCGGCGAACGCATCACCGAGCTCGCCGCCAAACTCATCGCGCTGCGGCCGGCCCTGCCCCCGCGTCTCTCCACTGCCCTCGACCTGCCCTACCGCAGCATCGGCACCCCCGAGATCGCTCCCGCCGAGCTCATGCGACACTCGATGGCGATTCTCAACCGCTGCAATCAGTTCAACCAGAGCTTCGTGCTCTCCGAGGAAATCCTGCCCGTCACCCCCGGCGGTGAACCCCGCCTCCTCGAGGTGATCTATTGGGGCCTCGCCCAAGGCTGCGCCCTCGATCGCTCCGCCGGCGAAGCCTTCGTCGGCCGCGCCGTCAACGGCACCTGGACCTGGCAACCGCAACCCGATCTCGTCGGGCGCATCGCCGATCTCATCGACATTCACCGTGATGAAACCTCGCCGGTGTTCGTCACCATCCCCGCTCAAGTCATGGGAGGTGCCCGATGAACCGCCGCACCGTCGCCACCGCCGCCCTGGCCTTCACCGTCAGTGTCGGTGCCATCGCCCAGACCACGGCCCAAAAGACCGCCCAATACGACGCTCAGCTCCGCAAGGTCGCGCTCGACTACACCACCCGCATCGAGACCGCCACGCAGACGCTCAACGCCACCCGCACCCGCATCGGCGAGGAAAAGATTCCGCTGCTCAATCAGCAGCGCGACATCGAAAACCGCATCCTCAACCTCCGTGCCGAGGTCTCCCGCCTCCAAACCGAGAGCGCAACCTTTGCCAACGACAAGGCCCGCCGCCAACAGGAGGCCGAAGCCCAACGTCTCAACATCTCCTACTTCGCCGGCGCGGCCGCCGAAGGCCTCTCCACCCTCACCAGCTCCCTCGGCAACGTGGAGGTCGAGCACTGGGAGGAACAAATCGGCGCGCTGCGCAACCGCCTCGACCCTGTCGGCGGCATTCCCGATATCGACGCCGCCGTCGAAACCGCCGACCTCCTGTTCTCCCGCGTCGAAACGCTCATCGGCGGCGATACCCGCTCCGGCATGGCCGTCTCCGCCGAGGAACACGAACTCGTTGAAGGCACCTTCGTGTTCTTCGGCCCCGAAACCCTCTTCGTCGGCAACAACGGACTCGCCGGCACCGTTCGTGCCCGCGACGAAGGCGCCGCGCCGATGGTTTATCCGATCGGCGGTTGGGACGCCGCCGCCGCCGCCGCCCTCGCCGCCGGCCAGCCGGCCGAATTCCCCGCCGATGTCTCCGGCGGCAAAGCGCTCCAGCTCGCCGAAAACCAAGGCACCTGGATCGACCACATCAACAAGGGCGGCGTGGTCGGCTACTCCATCATCGGCCTCGGTCTCTTTGCGCTGCTCACCGCCATCGTGAAGTTCATCGATCTCGGCAAACTCTCCGTCGATAAACCCGTCGCGACGCTGCCCTTCCTCAATGCCATCGCCGAGACCGGCGCCGCCGACGCGGACGGCAAGCTCACCGGCCTGCGCAAAACCAGCCGCGAGCTCTTCGCCACCGGCCTGCGCCACATCGCCAAGCCCAAGGAAGTCATCGAGGAGCACCTTCACGCCTACATCCTGCGCGAGCGCCTGCACCACGAACGCTGGCTGCCCATGCTCGCCGTCATCGCCGCCGCCTCCCCGCTGCTCGGTCTGCTCGGCACCGTCGTCGGCATGGTGAAGACCTTCACCCTTATCACTGTCTTCGGCACCGGCAACGCCGCCAAACTCTCCAGCGGTATTTCCGAAGCCCTCGTCACCACCGAGCTCGGCCTCACCGTCGCCATCCCGACCCTCGTGCTGCACGGCCTGCTCTCCTACCGCACGCAGAAGAACCTCTCGCTGCTCGAACGTTACGGCGTGGAGTTCATCACCGCCTCCGAAGACCACAAAGTCAGCCGCCCCACCGCCCAATAATGGAAGCGCTCCGCGAACTACTGCAGCAGGGTGGCCCCGTCATGGTGCCGCTCGTCCTGCTGTCGATCGTGCTCTACGAACGCTGCTTCGGCCTCTACTTCACCGTGCGCCGCGCCGCCCGCCTCCTCACCAACGACGAGGCCGCCGGCCTCGATTCGCTCACCGCCGTGCGCATGCTGCGCCTCGAGCTCCAGGATACCTTCCAACAGCATCGCTTCATCATCACCACGCTCATCGCCGCCGCGCCGCTCATGGGCCTGCTCGGCACCGTGACCGGCATGATCAGCACCTTTCAAAGTCTCGTGAACCGCGCCGGGCAAAAATCCTTCGAAGGCCTCGCCGACGGCATCTCGGTCGCGCTCATCACCACCGAGACCGGTCTGGCGATCGCCATCCCCGCGGTGATCCTCCTGCACTTTGCCCACCGCCATCTCCAACACGGCGAACAATCCCTCGTAAAACGCGAGAGCGCCCTGATGGAAACCGCCTGAGCCCCGCCCACCCCGATCATGCTCAAGTCCACTCGCTCCGATTCACGCTACCAGGCCGTCGCCATCGATCTCGCGCCGATGATCGACTGCGTGTTCATCCTGCTCATCTTCTTCATCGTCACCTCCGTCTTCGTCGAGGACCCCGGCATCGAGGTCGAGCGCCCCGACACCCGCGGCGAGAATGTGACCGATCGCAACGCCCTGCTCATCGCCATCTCGGCGGAGGATGGCATCTACTTCGACGGCCAGCAAATCCGCCTCGATCAAGTCGGCCCCACGCTGCGCCAAGCCTCCTTCTCGGACGACGCCACCGTCATCATCCGCGCCGATCGCCACGCCAGCCACGGCGTCTTCGCCGGCGTCTACTCCGAAGCCAAACGCGCCGGCCTCGCCCACGTGCAATTCGCCACCGCCCGCCTCGGCGCCAGCCAACCCTGAGCCACTCAATTTAAGTATCTCAGCCTTTCAGCGTTTCCCCCATGCCCTCCTCCGCCCCTTCTGTCATCGACCTCGAGCCGTCCTCCGGCTTCGGACGACAGGTGCTCAAGTGGGGCGCCGGCTTTGGCATGAGTCTGGCGATCCTGGTCATCCTCGCCCACGTGCAACGCACCGAGGTCGAACTGCCGCCCGCCCCCATCGCCGATCTGCAAACGATCGTGCTGGAGGATCCGCCGCCCCCGCCGCCCGAGATCGCCACCCGCGAACCACCGCCTCCCACCGTTCTCGACCTCGATCCGGTGCCTTCCGACAACGTGGTGAAAATCCAGGTCGCCGCCCTCACCTACGAGGTGCCGCTGCCCGAGGCCACGCCCATCCTTGAGTTCAATCTGGCCGACTTTAAGCCCGACCTGAAGTCCGGCGAGAACGACCCCAATCACATTTTCCAGTTTCGCGACGTCGACCAGCGCCCCGTGGTCATTCACCGCAAGAAACCCGACGTATCCAACGAACTGCTACGCACCGTCAAGGACCCGCGGGTGGTCGTGAGCATGGTCGTCACCCGGGCCGGCTCCGTGCGCAACATCAGCCCGGTGCAGTCCTCCAACAATCGCGAATTGGACAAGCTCGTCATGGAAGCCCTCTCCGAATGGCGCTTCCGCCCCGCCATCAAGAACGGCAACGCCGTCAACTGCATGGTCATCCAATCCATCGTCATCAAACCGTCCCGCGGCGGTTCCCCCTTCAGTCTCTGATTTTTCCCATGCGCACCCGCTTGCTGCTCCCCCTCCTCGCCACCTGCCTCGCTCCGCTCGCCGTCGTTGCCCAACCCCTCAGCTCCGGCACCGACGCCACGCCCGAACTCACCCCGCAGGAACAGCTCGCCCAGATTCTTGGTGAAGGCGCCGGCCAGCCCGACGTCGACCCGTATAGCGTCATCAACGAGTCGATGAACTTCCGCAAAGAGCGGGAGCCCGATATGACCGCCGCCGAGTTCGCCCTCTACGAACGCATCTCCAGCATGGTGGAAACCAACCCCACCTTCGCCCTGCAACTCCTCGAGACCATGCTCGGTGACGACCAGGAGGACAGCGCGGCGTTCGACCTCGCCCTCGGCAACCTCTACTTCGCCGAAGAACGGATCGATGAAGCCCTCGCGCGCTACAACAGCGCCGTCGAAAAATACCCCGAGTTCCTCCGCGCCTGGACCAACATCGGCATGATCCACTACCAGCGCGAAAACTGGCCCGAGGCCGCCAAGGCCTTTGCCAAGGCCGTCAACCTCGGCGATCGCGATGCCCAGACCTTCGGCCTGCTCGCCTTCTCCATGCGCATGACCGGCAACACCCTCGCCGCCGAGATGGCCTTCCAGCAGGCCATGACCGCCAACCCCGAGGATACCAACTGGATCGGCGGTCTGCTGGAACTCTACTTCATCAACGGTCGCCACGCGCAGTCCGAATCCCTCGTCCGCGAACTCGTCCGCCTTGAACCCGGCAAAGCCGAGAACTGGATGCTCTACGCCTCCCTTCTCGTCGAACTCGACCGCCCCTTGCAGGCCGCCACCCAGCTCGAAATCGCCCGCCAACTCGGCGCGGTCAACAAGGACTCCCTCGGCCTCCTCGGCGACCTCTACGTCGGCCTCGGCCTTATCCCCGAAGCCATTGCCGCCTACCAGGCGATCCCCGGCGACGCCGACAACCTCGCCGCCACCCGCCTGCTCGCCTACGCCCGCGCCATGATCAGCGACGGCAAACTCGAGATCGCCCACGACATTCTCGCCAAAGTCCCCGCCACCGAACCGGATTGGGAAATCGCCCGCCCGCGCCTCTTCGCCACCGCCGAACTCGCCGTCGCCGAGCAGGACTGGACCGCCGCGCAGGAAGCCTACGAGGGTATCATCCAAACCGAACCGATGAACCCCTTCGCCCTGCTCGGCTTGGGCGGCGCCCTCGCCGAAGCCGGTGACACCGCCCGCGCCGAATTCACCTTTGAGCACGCCCTGCAAGTTCCCGAAGCCGAAGCCCGCGCCTGCCTTGAGCTGGCCAACATCGCCCTGGTCGACCGCCGTTTCCACCGCGCTATCGAAATGCTGAACCGCGCCGACCGCCTGGAACCCTCGTCGGCCGTGCGCGCCCAGATCGCCCGCATCAACGCCCTCGCCGGGCAGTAAGCGCTGCGGGATCGCCGCCCGAAAAGTAGGCTGCCCGCTCGCGGGCGCTGCGTTGCCTCACAGGCCTTCGTCCGACCCTCGCTCGCGCAACCACCGCCGCACGCGCCAGCGTTGGTGCCGCGCCACAATGTAACCCGTGCAACGCTCCGCCCCGCACCGACAAGGATGCCCCAAGCCATCCCTGAACGTGTAGCCGTAGTCGAAGCTCAGTTCCTCACCTGGTGCGATATCCCGCGTCGCCACGATCCAAACGGAATCGTCCCAAATATCCGACGCACAGTTGGGTTCACAGTGGTGGTTGATCAACCGCGCCACATTCCCCGAATCGCGCCCATCGATCGCCCACGCATCATCGAAGATGTAGAGGTAGTCGCAAATCCCGTCGCCCGTCCCACCCGCCGCCACCCGGGCCTGGCGCGCCTGCTCTCGCCGCACCGCCTCGGCGATCGGAATGCGTTCGCCGGTGTATTCCAAAATCACATCGCCTTCCCCGATCGGCATCCGCGCCACCACGCCCCGCCCATGAATGGCCGAGTCCCGCGCCTCAATCGCATCTCGCGGCACCGTGATCACCCCCCAACCACCGCCAGCACCCGCCCCCCAGGTCAAGCCCACCAACCGTCCGCCCAAACCGACTGTCACGTCCTACGTGACAAACTCCCGCACGAACGGAGCAGCCACCGCGGTGGCGACGGGCGCGGTGACCTACGGGGTAAGCACCACGTCGTCGGGAGTGTAGCGCTCGCCGTCGGGACCGCTGGAGCGCAGCTCCATGCGCTCGGCACTCAGTTGATGGAAGAACAAGGGTGTGCCCCAACGGTCGCACAACTCACCCCGTGCGTTAATCGCCGGGTGGTCCGGCGGGATCACTTCGAATTTCCACGGGTTGCGGCCGGTGAGCGTCGCGGTGATCTCGCGGTTGGTGCCGACGGGATTGCCATCGCCCTGCGCGTTGCTGCGCCAGGCCGCCAAAAGTTCGTGCAGAATCAAAAGATCGCGCTCGGCGCTGCCACCCGGCGCGTTTAACCCTGCCCCCAATCGACCCTCCAGCGGATCAGACCACTCCGCCACCGCGCCCTCCCTCCGCTCGGCGGAATCGAGCGCCGGATCGCCCGGCGCGGGCAATAACGGTCCGTCACCACGTCGCGGATACAACAGCAGCCCGACCACCAGCACCACCACCGCAAACAACAATGCCAGCCCGGCCTGCGCGGTCTTCATGCGATGCCGTTCATGAAGCCGAGGTCGCGCGAGGCAAAGCGGCCGATGTTGGGCAGCACCAGCGGAAGGTCGCTGTCACTCACCCCAAACCACCGCGCGAGCGTCGCGTTGTATTCGTCGACACTCACCGTCGGAATCCAACGCCCCTGCTCGGTGTCATCGGGACCGTCGACCGTGAGGTCCGGCACCCGTCCGTAGAAATCACCGCCGCGCACCGCCCCGCCCATGATGAGGTGATGACTGCCCCAGCCGTGATCGGACCCATCGCCGTTGGCCACGAAGGTGCGGCCGAAATCGGAGGCGGTGAAGGTGGTCACGTCGTTCGCCACGCCGAGACTTTCCGTCGCCGTGTAGAAGGCCTTCATCGCGTCGGACAACTCCGTCAGCAGCGTGGCATGAGCGTCGACCTGACTGTCGTGCAGGTCCCAACCGCCGAGTCGCGCAAAGAAGATCTGCCGCCGCAGACCGAGCTGTTGCCGCACGCCAATCAACTGCGCAATCATCCGCAACTGCCCGCCCAGATCGGTGTCGGGAAACGGCGTCTCGAGCGGGGTCGCGTTCTCCAGGATTTCACCCAGCAACGCACTGTTCTCCAGCGCCTGTCCGGTCGAGTGGCCAAAGGCCGATCGGAACAGGTTGGCGTCGTTCTGCGCCATCACGTCCTCCATCGCCGCAAGTCGCGCCGCCGCCGCACCGTCGCCATCATTGGCGTTTTCATGCCACCACAACGTTGGCGCGCCTTCCGGCCGCACCGCGAACTGCACCACCTCGCGACCTACCTGGAAGGAGTTCTTTCCGTCCAGGGTGATCGTCATCGAGATGCGGTTGTTCTCGTTGAAGGCGTTGGTGAGTTCAGCGAGGCGCCCGCCCCAGCCGGTTTCGAAGGCCCGGTCCGGCAGGCTGCTCTGCCACTGCACCGATTGATCGCTGTGCGAGAACAACTGCGGCGGCAACGGCACCGAACCCGCACGATATTGCGCCTTGGTTGTCGGGTGCAGGAGCGTGCCCACGTTGGCCAACAGAGCGACCTGCCCGCCCACAAACAGGTCACGCAGGCCGGTCATCGCCGGATGCAGCCCCCAAGCACGACCATCTGTCGTGGTCGGTTGGATACCGAGCAAGTCTCCGCGCGACACCGCGAGATTGCCCCGGGCTCGCGCATAGGCGGCATGGCCGGAGCTGTCGTTCGGAATGATGAGGTTGTTGGCGTCGTTGCCACCGTTGAGATAGAGACAGACCAGGGCGCGGTAGTCCGGCGCCTCGATCCCGGTCGCATCCAGCACCGTGCCGGGGCTGGCTGTCGCACCGAAGAGCCGCAGCTGCGCGAGCGTCGACAGCACCCCCGTCGCGCCCACGGCCGCACAGCATTGCCCGAGGAAACGGCGGCGGGTGGAGAAGTGGGGATCGAAGGACATGGCGGAATGGCGGGTTCAGTTCTGCACCGCGGCGGCGGGCGACGTGACAGTCAGGTAGATCAAGGAGCTCACCCCCTGCCGCGCACTCACCCAACCCGGCAGCTCGGCGTGGGCCTGCAGGATGCGTTCGCGTGTGGCCGTATCCATGGATCCGGCACAGAGGCGTGCGTTCAGCTCATCGAGCAGCGCACCGGGCGTGGCGTAGAGCGGCAACAGGTCGGCGATATCGAGGATGACATCATCGGCCTCGCGGTTGGCCGGGTCGCCCCAGTTCGAAAAGGAATAGACCGCCAGGCGATTGGGCACGCCAAGTGCCGTGGTGTCGGTGTGAATCTGCATTTCCGGCGCGAACAGACCGGCCGCGGCGAGGTTGCCCGGCGGCACGTAATCCGGGGTGAAGAAATTGAACACAGAGGGCGAACGCAGCGGCGCTTGTGAGAGTTCGCCCTGCGACCAGAAGTAGTAAATCCGTCCACTGGCCGAGGCGCCGTCGAAGGCGCGCAGCAGATTGGTCACGCGCAGCAGCGGTTCCTTGAGCTTGCCAAAATTCGGCGCGGAGGCGGCGTCCGCCGAGCGCGCCTCGTGGTCGAGCAGGATGGCCCGCACGACCGCGCCGAGATCGCCGCGCACGCCCGCGCCATTGTTGGCGAAAACCTGTGCGACGCGATACACGTAGCCGGGACTCGGGTTGCTGGTGACGAGGCGCTGGATCAAACGCCGCGCGATGAACGGCCCCGTGTTCTCGTGAAGGAAGAGGGTGTCGAGCGTGTCGCGCAGGTCCTTCAGCGCGCCCTGCCCGGCGGGAAGTTCGCGTCCGGTCACGATGCGCTTGGCACCGTCCTCGTGGTAATCGGGGTAGTTGATCATCGGCCGCAGGAACTCCGGTTCCGTCCAACGGAAACGCCAGGGTTGCGGGTCGGCGTGATAGAAGGACCAACCGGTGAAGACCTTGGCCATCTCGGTGATCGTCGTCTGGTCGTAGGTCGGGATCGGCAGGCCGTTGCCATCGAGTCGCAAGGTGCCGTCGGGGTGCAGCTCGACGAGGCCGATGGAGAACAACTGCATGATCTCGCGGGCAAAGTTTTCGTCCGGCACCGAGCCTGTCTCCGGGTCGGCTTTGGCGTTGCGCAGGTGACTCAGGTAGGTGCCCATCACCGGGCTCAGGGTCACGTCTTCGAGCAGGTCGCGGAAGTTGCCAAACGCGTTGGCCGCGAGGATGTCGAGGTAGTGCGCAGCGCCCTCCTGCCAGTTGTAGATCGTGCCGTTCTCATCGGAGATCACGAGGATCTCGCTGAGCGCAAAAGCCACGCGCTGCCGCAACTGATCCTCACCGCGCAGGGTGATGTTCCACCACGCACCGATGCGATGTTGCTGGTCGGGGCGATCGGCAAAATTGGGTTCACCCCAACGGTCCAATTCGGCGCGGGTTTCCGCGAGATGGTTCGAGGCGGGCAACGCCATCTGCGCATCGATCCATTGCGCATAGGTCTGGCTAAGCAACGCGGTGACTTCATCCGGCGTCGGTCCAAAAGTCGCCTGCGTGAGGAAGCGCGCCGCCTCGGCGCGCGTGGTTGGTGCCGTCGGCGCAGCCGGCGCGGCGGACGGCGCCGTAAAGGTGCGCGAACCTGCGTAGCGCACCGCCGCGCCGCTGAGTTCGCCGCTCGGGAACTGGGTCGATCCAATTGTCGCCTGAATGCGTCCTTCACGCAGCGCCGCGAGAATGTCCGCCGGGCTGTGCGCGCCGACCGCCTGCAGGTCCCATTGCACGTTGGTCGCCTGGCCGCTCGGTAAGGCGAAGAGGTAGTCGCCGTCCTCGCCCGGCGCGCCGAGTCGCAGGTAGGCGGAGGTCTCGGGCGAACTCAGGTTGGCCACGCGACTGCTCACGATCAGTGCACTTTCGTCGGACGCCAGCTGGATCGTGACCGTGCCATAGGCATTGGAACCGGGCGAGGTCGGCAGCAGGTTGATCACGTAGAGCGTGCCCGCGCTGTAGAAGATCGTCGCTTCGGCCGTCGTTTGCAGCCCCGCCCCATAACCGGAACCGGGCGCGACGGAGAGCGTCACCGATTTGTTGAAGGTCTGCACATCGGTGTTCGGGTAAGGCGTGATCGCAATGGTCGCCGACGCCTCTCCCGGCGCGAGGGTGATCGTGCGCGGCGCATTCACGTAGTCGGCGCCCATCGCCGCCGTGCCACCGTAGTCCAGGTTCACGGTCAACGCGTCAGCGGTGCTGCCCACGCGATGCACGCGAAAGGTCGCCGGGGCCGAACCGGGCGCGGTGTCGGTCGAGGCGTTGAGCGCCGTGACACTCACGGTCGCGCTCTCGGTCGGCGTAAGATCGTAAACCTCGACGAGCGCCGGACCGGCCGCGCCATTCACGCCGCTCACCAGCAGCGTGTAGCCGCCCGCCGGCAACTCGGCGAGCAGCGCGGCGTCGGCGCTGCCTTCGAGCAAAGGAAACGCGCCGGCGGCCGCGAAGGTGTCGTTCAGCACCGCCGCGTCGGGCGAGTCGCCCCAGTTGTCGTTGCCATCCAGATGCACGCCATCCGCCTGCCGCACGATGGTGATGGCCGGATCACCCAAGGGCGCGTTCACCCCGTAGGCCGCCAGCGACGGGCCAACCGCCCGAAACAGAAGGCGACGATCCCCCCCATCGGCCCCGACCACGAGGCCGGCGATCACCAGTGAACGGTCGCTGTCCACCCGGGCGCGGGTTGAGAGGTTGGTGAGGCGCGTCGGTCCCGCGAGATCGTAGACTTCCACGACGCCCTGCCCGAAACCGAAGCCGCCGGTTGCGTGCACGACGGCGGAGTAATTGCCCGGCGCCAGTTCCGCCACCAACGCGGCATCGGCGCTGTCCAGTGGGAGCGCAAACGCACCGAGCTCGTCGAAGGTCGATGCCAACACGGCCGGCCAAGACGCGTTGTTGGCCACCACGTTGCCGTCGACATCCACAATCTCGAGCTCGGGGTCGGCCATGGCATTGCCGACGCCGTAACCCGTGAGCGCCGGCCCGATCGCGCGCACCAGCACGCGTTTGGCCGGCCCTGGAGCGATGGAGAACCCCGCGATCAGGACTTCGTCGCCCTGCCCCACCCAGGCACTCGACGACAGGTTCTGCAACCGATCGCCCTGTGCGAACACCGACGATTCCGCGCCGAGGACCAAAACGAGGCCACGCAGCAGCAAACGTCCGACTGACAAAGGGGATAACATGGGGGTATCCAAACGGGTGACACCGCAAACAAACCCACCCCGCCGCGGCTGGCAATGCCCGGAATTCGTGCGGACGCGGCCTTACGAAGCGTTTACAGCGCCAGCACCGACCACAGCACCCCGGCGGCGATGGCGGACCCGATCACGCCCGCCACATTGGGCGCCATCGCCTGCATGAGGAGGTGGTTCTCCGGGTCGGCGGTCCGCCCGATCATCTGCACCACCCGGGCCGAGTCCGGCACGGCCGACACCCCCGCTGCTCCCACCAGCGGGTTGATCTTCTCCTTGAGGAACAGGTTCATGAACTTCGCGAAGAGCACCCCGCACGCCGTGGCGATCATGAAGGATAAGGCGCCGAGACCGAAAATAAGCAGTGACTGCGGCGTAAGAAAGGTGTCGGCCTGCGTGCTGGCGCCGACCGAGATCCCGAGCAGGATCGTGACGATGTCGATCATGGCGTTGCGGGCGGAGTTCGCCAGCCGCTCGGTCACTCCACTCTCCTTGAGCAGGTTGCCGAGGAAAAGCATCCCTAACAGGGCGATGGAACCCGGTGCGATGAGCGCGCAGATCAGAAACGCCGTCACCGGAAACAGGATACGCTCGCGCTTCGAAACCTTGCGTGGCGCGGCCATGCGGATGCGCCGTTCGCCCGGAGTGGTAAGCAGTTTCATGATCGGCGGCTGGATCACCGGCACCAACGCCATGTAGGAGTAGGCCGCCACCGCGATCGCCCCCAGCAGGTGCGGCGCGAGCTTGGCCGCAAGGAAGATCGCCGTCGGTCCGTCGGCCCCGCCGATGATGCCAATGGCGCCCGCCTCCAGCGGCGTGAACCCCAAGCCGAGCGCGCCGATGAAAGTGAGGAAGATGCCCATCTGCGCCGCCCCGCCCAACAGGATGAGCTTCGGGTTCGACAACATGGTCGAGAAATCGGTCATCGCCCCGATGCCCATGAAAATGAGCGGCGGGAAGATGCCCTGTTTCACCCCAAAGTAGAGGTAGGACAAAACGCTGCCCTCGTCGTAGACGCCCAGCGGCATGCCTGCGGGATACGGGATGTTCCCCACCACGATGCCAAAGCCGATCGGAACCAGCAACAGCGGCTCGTAGTCCTTGGTGATCGCCAGGGTGATGAAGACCAGCCCGACCACGATCATGACCGCGTGGCCCAAGTCCAAACTCGCAAAACCGGTCGTCGGGCCAAACTGGAAGAACGTATCCATGAAACGGTGGCAGATGGGCGATAAAGGAGCTATTCGATGGTGAGCAGCTCGCCGCCCTGCTCGACCACCGCGCCCTTGGCCACGGCGACCTTGGTGACCTTGCCGGCGATCGGCGCGGAGATGGTGTTTTCCATTTTCATCGCTTCCATCTTGAGCAGCGCCTGACCCGCCTTCACCGCGTCACCCATGCGCACAAAGACATCGAGCACCGCCCCCGGAATGGGAGCGCGCACCACCCCGGGCGCATCCTGGCCTTTCATCGCCGGCACCGGGGCCATCGGGCGAGCCGCCGCCGCGCCCGATGACCGGGTCGCGGCGGCGGCACCCTCACCCGGCAGCACATCCTGCCGCGTGAGTTTCACCGCGAACACCTCCCCATCGACCTCAATCAGGCTCTCGTTGGGGTGGTGTGATTGGACCGTGACCGTCAGGGGATGGTCGTTGATGACGAGTTGGTATCGGCGCATGGCGAATCGGAGTCGGGATGGCGCGATGAGTAGAGAATGGACCAGAGGCCCGGCGACCGGGTGGAGCGGAAGGTAAGGCGGGTCTGATCGCCGAGCTGGAAGACTTCGAGTTCACGCAGCGCCACCCACGCCAGCGCGGCGCGCACCTCGGGCGAGGGCAGTTCGGCCGGGGGTGCATCGGCCGGATTCCCCGCGGGCTGGCGCCAGGTATCCCAGCGCGCCAACACGCGCGGCAGGACCGCGATGTAGCTCGCGATCAGCAACAGACCGCCAAAGACGATCGTGATGCCGGTGAGGGCCAGGGGAACGCCGTCACCATCGACGATGTTTTGCCAATTGAACGCAAACAGGAGTGGGGTCATGACAGCCATCCTCACAACGGCATGTTGCCGTGTTTCTTGCGCGGGTTGGTGTCCTGTTTGTTTTCCAACATCGTCAGCGCCTTGATCAGCCGAAGACGGGTGCGGCCGGGGGTGATGATGTCGTCGATGTAGCCGCGGCGGGCCGCCACCAGCGGGGTGGTGAAGCGCTCGTTGTAGTCGCGTTCCTTGGCCGCGAGCAGCGCCGTCGGATCTTCGGCGACGGCGGCTTCCCGCGCATGGAGAATCTCCACCGCACCGCGCGCGCCCATCACCGCGATCTCAGCCGTCGGCCATGCGTAGTTGATGTCACCACGGAGGTGCTTGGAGCTCATCACGCAGTAGGCGCCGCCGTAGGCTTTGCGGGTGATGACGGTCACTTTGGGCACCGTGGCCTCGGCATAGGCATAGAGCATCTTCGCCCCTTCGCGGATGATGCCCCGGTGTTCCTGCGCCGTGCCGGGCAGAAAGCCGGGCACATCCACCAGCGTGACCAGCGGAAGGTTGAAACAATCACAAAAGCGCACGAAGCGTGCGCCTTTGATCGAAGAGTCGCAATCGAGCACGCCGGCCAAGTGCAACGGTTGATTGGCCACGATGCCGACGGGGCACCCGCCAAGCCGGGCAAAACCGGTGACGAGACTGGGACCGAAACCCGCCTGCGTTTCCATGAAGTCACCGTTGTCCACAACCGCAGCGATCACCGCGGTGATGTCGTAGGGTTGATTGGGATTGTCAGGCACGATGGCATCGAGGCCTTCATCATAACGATCGAGCGGATCCTGGGTGGAACGGCGCGGCGGCATCTCGAGGTGATTCGACGGCAGGAAACCGAGCAGCCGCTTGATCTGCGCCAGCGTTTCCAACTCATCCGGACAGGCAAAGTGGGCCACGCCGCTGCGAGTGGTGTGCACGCCGGCGCCGCCGAGGTCCTCGGTCGTCACGTCCTCATGCGTCACGGCTTTCACGACCTTGGGGCCGGTCAGGAACATGTTGCTCTGGCCCTCCACCATGAAGGTGAAATCGGTGAGCGCGGGCGAATACACCGCCCCCCCCGCGCAAGGACCGAAGATGGCGGAGATCTGAGGCACCACGCCGGAGGTCAGCACGTTGCGCAGGAAGATGTCGGTGTAGCCGGCGAGGCTTTCAATGCCCTCCTGAATGCGCGCCCCTCCGCTGTCGTTGAGCCCGACGACCGGCGCGCCGTTCTGCAGCGCGAGATCCATGACCTTGCAGATTTTTTCCGCGAAGGTCTCCGACAGGGACCCGCCGAACACCGTGAAATCCTGCGAGAACACGTATACCAGCCGCCCCTCTACCGTGCCGTAGCCGGTGATCACGCCGTCGCCGGGAAAGGATTTCCCGGCCATGCCGAAATCGGTGCAGCGATGCGTCTTGAAGAGATCGAACTCCTCAAAGCTGCCCTCGTCGAGCAACACCGCCAAGCGCTCGCGGGCCGTGAGGCGACCCTTGGCCTTGTGCTTGGCGATACGTTCAGCCCCGCCACCGAGTCGGGCCGTTTGCTTCAACTCGGCCAGTTCCTGCAGACGCTGGAGAGACGATGGCATGATGCCACGCGGGGTAGAACGGCGATTCAGACGTGTTGATAAACTTGATACAGTGTGGGCTCGCCCAGCAGCGCATCGATATCGGACTGGACGGCGACGCGTTCCGGGTTGTTGAGCCAATCGGTCCACTTTTCAAGGGAAGCCCAGGTGCTGATGACGAGGTATTCCCCGGGGACGTCGATGTTCAGGAAGGTTTCGCCCGAAACATAGCCGGGCTGAGCCAAGGCGAGCGCCCGCAAGCGCTGCACGAGCGGCTTGAGCTCCTCGAAGCACCGCGGGGTGCCTCGACGGACGATGAGCACTTTGACGGCCATCTTACGACGGGGTTGAGGGTGACCTGACGCCACTAGGATTACCGCATCCGCGCCCCGTCGGCTCACCGGATCTTGGCAAAAGCTCAGCGCACATTTCCATCATCGGTGAACATGCGACATTCGCCGCGGTCCAAGAGATTTATGCGCGCGACTCCCCTGACTGTTTTGCTCACCGGCCTGGCCCTGCTCCTCACCGGTTGCGTGACCGTGGGCGTGGGCAAAACCGAACGCGAGTGGAACGCCGCGCTCAAGGCCCTCGAACCAGGTCTCACCCAAGCCCAGCTCCTCACCATGTTGGGCGAGCCACGCGAACGCATTGCGCCCAGCCCGGAAGACACCTTCGACAGCAAATGGATCTACTCGCGCCCTGAGATCATTGGCACGCGCAACAAGATGACCGGCGAGCACGACATCCGCCTCCCCAACGGCAAGGACACCGTCACGGTGCCTACCTTCGAAGACCGCGACATTCGCGTCATCGCCGAATACCACCTCTACTGGCAAGGCGACGTGCTGACGGACTGGGAGCGGATCGAATTAAATTAATCCCCATGCCGGCGAGAGGACGGCGTCCCCACGGGGATTGGTCCCGCTGCCGCGGGATCGCTGCGCGACCGACGCTACGCATCGTCCCTTCTCCAGTCGCTTCGCTCCTTTCGTCGAACCCGAGGGTTCTCATCCCCGCTCCGCAGAAACGAAAAGCCCCCCGACGTTTTAACATCAGAGGGCTTTTTAAAGTGGCGTCCCCACGGGGATTGGTCCCGCTGCCGCGGGATCGCTGCGCGACCGACGCTACGCATCGTCCCTTCTCCAGTCGCTTCGCTCCTTTCGTCGAACCCGAGGGTTCTCATCCCCGCTCCGCAGAAACGAAAAGCCCCCCGACGTTTTAACATCAGAGGGCTTTTTAAAGTGGCGTCCCCACGGGGATTCGAACCCCGGTTCTCACCGTGAAAGGGTGGTGTCCTGGACCGGGCTAGACGATAGGGACGTAAGCACGGGAGGGCGGAAACTAGAAACGACTTCCCGCCGCGCAAGGCGAAATTTCGCATTTTTCCACCACCCTCATAAAGATTTCCTGCTTTCGCTCCCCGGCCCGCTCCCCTCTGCTCCCATCGGTCCAAGACCGTTCCGCCATGACTTCCGCCGAGATCGCCGCCTCCCTCCCCGCCATCGCCCGCACAACCATCACCGGCTTGCCCTTCCCCCTGCTCGCCTCCGGCAAGGTCCGCGAGATCTTCGACCTCGGGGACGCCCTGCTCCTCGTCGCGACCGATCGGCTGTCCGCCTTTGATGTGATCCTGCCCGACGGCATTCCGGGCAAGGGTATCCTGCTCAACCAGTTGAGCCTGTGGTGGTTCGATCGCACCACCGATCTCATCGGCAACCACCTGCTGCCCGACCAAGCCGGGGAATTCACCCGCCGTGGCATCAGCGACCGTGACCTGCAACTGCGCTCCATGATCGTGCGCAAACTCCAGCCCCTCACCATCGAGTGCGTCGTGCGCGGCTACCTCGTGGGCAGCGGTTGGGCGTCCTACCAAAAATCCGGTCAGGTCTGCGGTCACACCCTGCCGGCCGGGCTGCGCCAAGCCGACAAGCTGCCCGCCCCACTTTTCACCCCGACGACCAAAGCCCCGAAGGGCGAACACGATGAGCCGATCAACGACGCTCAGGGCGCTGCCGCTGTCGGTGCCGCCCTCTACGAGCAGGTCAAGGCCACCAGCCTCGCCCTCTACCAACGGGGTCACGATCTCGCCGCCGCCGCCGGCATGATCCTCGCCGACACCAAGTTTGAGTTCGGCACCGACTCCGCCGGTCAACTCGTGCTCATCGATGAGGTCCTCACGCCCGACTCTTCCCGCTACTGGCCGGCCGACGAATACCGCGTCGATTGCTCTCCCCCCAGCTACGACAAGCAGTTCGTGCGCGACCACCTCGAGGCGGTTGCCTGGAACAAGACGCCGCCCGCACCCGTGCTGCCGGCCGAGACCATCGCCCGCACGCAGGAGAAATACCTCGCCGCCGTGCGCAACTTGGTGGGGTAAGGGCTCGTGTCAGCCCGTGTCAGGTGAGGCCGTCGCCTCCCGCTTCACACCTTCTCGCCCGGCTTGAGCATATCGAGCGTGCGGTTCACCGCCTTGCGGGTCGGGGTGATCGTTTCCAGCGCGCGATCCCGATCGATGCCCAGTTGCTTGAGGGTCGTCTCGTGCAGCGACCAGAAATCGCGTTCCACCCCCAGGCCCTGGTCGAGGCTGTCCGCGCCCCAGCACGCGAGGTGCAAGAGCGCCGGTTCGGCTCGCTTGTAAGGGTCTTCCACGGGCGACCACGCGTAACGCAGGCCTTCCACCGTCGCTTTGGAAAACTCCCACAGCTCCAACAACCGCGCGCCGGCTTCGTCGGCCGCCATGCCGAAAGTCGCGATTTCCCATTCACGGGTCGCGGCACCGGAAGTCTTGGCTCCCGAGGTCGGCGGCAGCGCCGCTTCCTGACCGATACGCTGCAACAGCATCCGGCCCGAACTGCGCAACAAGCCCAGCGTGTAGGCCTCGCGCGACTCGCGACCGCTGGTCGACGCAAACTGCTCGGCCGCCAGCGCCGTCACCAAGGCGTTGAGCCAGAGGTCGTCGCCCGAAATGCGATAGAGCGGCAGACCCACGGCGAAGAGTTGATCCGCCACCGCCGCGCCCACGAGCCGGTGAATCTCGCGCAGACCGATGCGACTGATCGCCATGTCGAGGCTCTCCACCGCGTCGCCGCGCCGAAAGACCGGACTATTGGCCACCCGAATGACCCGCACCGCCAGACTCGGGTCCACGCGCACAATCTCGACCACGGCATCGATGGCCACATCGGGATTGCGCAACGCCGCTTCCAAGGCCCCAAAAACACGCGGGGACGACGGCAGGCGCTTTGCCGCAGCGAGCAGCATCTCGGAGGTGACGTTAAGTGAAGCCAAGGTTACTCCTTTCGGACCGGACCAGCCGACCTTTACCGGGAATAGTGGAAATCCCGCTCGGTCAGCAAGCTGCGAGATTGAGCCACGCCGTCGCAGGAGGTCCGCTCAATTATGGTGAAGTTCGATCGAAGGCAGCCCACCCGCCGGGTCATCCTGGGCCCGCAACAGTTCACGGCGGAGCCAATCGAGGGCAAAGTTCACTGCCCGGCGCTTCACCGCCTGGCGGGGCCCCGGGTAGCGGATGCGCTTGGACCAAACGCCTTCCTGCGTGTAGAGCGCGATGAACATGGTGCCGACTGGGTTCTCGTTGGTGCCGCCGCAGGGGCCGGCGAAACCGGTGATGGCGAGGCCGTAGTGCGCGCCGAGTTTTTCGGCCGCCCCCGCCGCCATCGCGATCGCGTTCTCCGCACTCACCGCGCCGTGCTGCATGAGGATCTCCTCCGGCACATCAAGGAGCTGCATCTTGGATTCGTTGGAGTAGCACACCGAACCGCCCGCAAAAAACTTCGTCGCCCCCGAAAGGTCAGTGAACGAGCTCGCCAGCATGCCGCCGGTCGCCGTCTCCGCCACCGCCAGGGTCGCGTCCTGCGCGCGCAGCAGATCGGCACAGATCTTCGCCAACGAATCATGGCCGAAGCCCATAAAATCGTCGCCCAGCACCGCCGCACATTCCTCGGCCACGGCCTCCAATTGCGCCCGGGTGACATCCGAGCGCGCCGCGCTCAAACGGCAGTCGACCTGCCCTTGGTGCGCACAAAACGCGATCTCCAGCTCACCGGGGTGCGCGTCAAAGATCGGTTGCAGCTTCGCCTCCAACGCCGACTCGCCCACGCCGGCCGTGCGGATTTGCACGTAGGCTTCGCCCTCGGTCAGCAGGCCGCGCTCGGTCAAGCGCGGCACGACCTGCTCGGTGAACATGGGCTGCAGTTCGTTGGGCGGTCCCGGCAGCATCACCAAGACCTTGCCATCCGCCTCATACCACAAGCCCGGCGCGGTGCCGTTGGCATTGGGCAACACCTCGCCGTCGCGGAAGCGGTAGGCCTGCTTGAGGTTGTTGTCGGTCATACGCCGCGCGAAATGACGGAAACGCTCCCGAATCGCCGCCTCGATGGTCTCGTCGAACACCAGCTGTTGCCCCAAGGCCTTCGCCACTTCCTCGCGGGTGCGGTCATCGCAGGTGGGCCCCAGTCCGCCGGTCGTGATGACGACCTGCGCGCGTGCCCAACTCTCGGCAAATTGCGCCGCAATCGCCGTCGCGTCGTCGCCGATCGTGACGTTGCGCAACAAGCGCCCGCCGCGCTTGCCGATCTCCTGCCCGATAAAGGTCAGGTGGCCATTCGCCGTGAGCCCGAGCAACAACTCGTCTCCGAGCGTGATCAATTCGATCGCCGCGCCGCGCGAAGCGGGCGATGTCGCGGTATTATCGTCGGCCGGATGAGGAGAAACCATTTGCAGGCTGAGAAACTAGGCTAAACTCCCGGATTTTCCAGCGCCCGATCCAATTCGATTTATCGCACCACCTCGCCGCCACCTCTACCGCAAATCACTGTCGGCCGCATCGCGGCTCCCAGCGCCCAGGTTCCAGCTCCCAACATCCAGCCATGAGCATCCAATCCAACCTCAAAGAGAAAGTCCGCCAGCTTCCCGAGAAGCCGGGCGTCTATCTCATGAAGGATCGGCTCGGGCGCATCCTCTACGTCGGCAAGGCCAAGGCCCTGAAGAAGCGCGTCGGTTCCTACTTCACCCCGTCGCGCGCCCACGTCCACTCGCCCAAGATCCGCGCGCTGGTCGAGATGATTGCCGACTTCGAGACCATCGAGGTTAAATCGGAACCCGAAGCCCTGCTCCTCGAAGGGCGGCTCATCAAGCAGTGGAAGCCGAAATACAACACCGACTTCGTCGACGACAAACGCTTCCTCCTCGTGCGCGTCGACCTCGGTGAAACCCTGCCGCGCTTCCGCCTCACCCGCCTCCGCAAGGACCAACGCTCGCGCTACTTCGGGCCCTTCGCCCACAGCGGCTTGTTGCGCAAAACCCTTTCCCAGATGCGCCGCCAGTTCGGCATCCTGCTCGCCGACTCGACGCCGCAGCAACTGCCCGACGGCCGCTGGCGCCTTTACGACGACGTGCGCCAGGAAATTTACGGCCACCTCAACGAGATCACGACCGACGAATACCGCGCCCGCGTCGAGGCCGCCTGCGACTTTCTCGACGGCAAGTCCCGCGAGTGGCTCGCCACCCTCCGCGAGGAAATGCAGGAGGCCGCCGGCAAGCAGGCCTACGAAAAGGCCGCCGAGCTGCGCGACATCGTCTTCGCTCTCGAACGCACCATCAAAAAAACCCGCCGCTTCGAACGCGACCACCCGGTCATCCGCACCGACGACGAAGCCCTCGAGCGCCTGCGCGACGCCCTCGCCCTGCCCGGCCTGCCGGAGCACATGGAGTGCTTCGACATCTCCCACATCAGCGGCACCTACGTCGTGGCCTCCATGGTGCACTTTACCCACGGCCGACCCGACAAAGCCCAGTATCGCCGCTTCAAAATCAAGAGCTTCATCGGCAACGACGATTTCCGCGCCATGGAGGAAGTGGTTGGCCGCCGCTACCGCCGCCTCCGCGACGAAGGTCGCCCCTTGCCCGAGCTTGTGGTGATCGACGGCGGCCGCGGTCAGATCGGCGCTGCCTTGAAGTCATTCATCGCCCTCGACCTCGAGCCACCGCCCATGATCGGCCTGGCGAAGAAACACGAGACGATCATCTTCCCCGACGAACGCGACCCGCTGAACCTCGGCCTCACCGACCCAGGTCTGCAACTCCTCCAACGCCTACGCGACGAAGCCCACCGCTTTGCCAACACCTTCAACGCCGACCTGCGTAGCCAAAAGATCCGCGAGTCGATCCTCGATGATTTCCCCGGCCTCGGCCCGCGCCGTCGCGCCGCGTTGCTGGAACACTTCGGCACCATCGAAAAATTGAAGGCCGCCAGCGCCGCCGAACTCTGCGACGTCGAAGGCATCGGCGACAAGTTCGCGAGAGAGCTGCACGCCTTCCTGCATCAGAAGGGAAACAATCCCGCCACCACCGTTGAACAGTGACCGTTTCGTCGACCGGCGTTCGGACCGTCACCCGGAAATCCGCTGGCAAACCGGCCCGATCGGCATAGCCGTTACCCATGCCCCAAACGCCCCACCCCGCCCCGTCTCGGCGCGCGTTTTTCAAAACCGCCGGACTGGCCGCCGCTTCGCTCGCCCTCGGCCGCTCGACCGTTTCCGCCACCGCGCCCATCCCCGACGGCACCACCGCAGCCAACGTTCCGTTTCGCATCGGCGTCGCGTCCTACTCGCTGCGCAAACTCCCGGTCGAAGGCGTCATCGACGCGATGCACGCGCTGCAGACCCCGTGGCTGTGCCTGAAGTCCTTTCACCTGCCCTACGAGCTGAGCACCGCGGAAATCAAAGTCGCCCGCACCCGCTACGAGGCGGCCGGACTGACCATCGTCGGTGGCGGCAACATCGCCCTGCGCAAGGACGACGATGACGACATCCGCATGTATTTCGAATACGCCAAAGCCGCCGGCATGCCGGTCATGGTGTGCTCGCCGCTCATCGCCGCCCTGCCCCGCATCGAAAAGTTCGTGCAGGAATACGACATCAGGATCGCCATCCACAACCACGGTCCGGAGGACAAGGAATACCCCGCCGCCCGCGACGCCCTGAAATACCTCGAGGGCATGGACCCCCGCATGGGCGTCTGCCTCGACATCGGCCACGCCACCCGCGCCGGCGCCGACATCGTGGAGGAGGCCGCCCTCGCCGGACCGCGCCTCTTCGACCTGCACCTGAAGGATCTCAAGGACAAGACCGATCGTGACAGCCAGTGTGTTGTCGGCGAAGGCCTGCTCCCCATCCCCGCGCTCCTGCGCCAACTCCAACGTCAGGGCTACACCGGCTGCGCCAACCTCGAATACGAGATCGACGCCGAAAACCCCGTGCCCGGCATGCTCCGCTCCATCGCCTACCTGCGCGGTGTCCTCGCCGGCCTCACCACCGCCTGAAAGCCAACCCGTTCCAACCACAGATTTCACAGAAAACACAGAGCCGTCATCTGTGCCCTTCTGTGAAATCTGTGGTTCATTTTCCCTGCTCTATCCCACCCCCTGTGTTCACTCGCCGCCTGCCCATCCTCCTCGCCGCCACTGCCGCCGCCGTCACCGTCTCGGCCGCGCCGCCCGACCCGTCTTCGCTCAAGTTCACCGAGTTCGCCCGCGAGCCCATGGTGCGCAACGTCGTCGCCGTCACCGTCGATGAACAGGGTGACGTTTACGCGACCTCCGTCGTGCGCCGCCAAGCCGCCGACCTCGACATCCGCCGCTTCACCGAGTGGATCGAGACCGACCTCAGCCTCACCTCGGTCGACGCCAAACGCGATTTCTTCCGAAGTCAGCTCACGCCCGAAAACTCCGCCCAATTCGCCGGTCGTTTCGAGGACACCAACGGCGACGGTTCCTTCGACTTCGCGGACCTCAACCTGCTCGCCGACCAGATCACCCGCCTCACCGACACCGACGGTGACGGTGTGGCCGACACCTTCGTCAAATTCAACGCCACCGAGAACACCCACATCACCGGCATCGCCGCCGGTCTCGCCGCGTGGGATCACTCACTCTACGTCGCGGTCGAACCCGACCTCGTCCGCCTCACCGACACCACCGGCAACGGCATTCCCGACGAGCGCACCGTCCTCGCCCATGGCTTCTCCCACCACATCGGCTACGGCGGTCACAACTTTTCCGGCTCCACCATCGGCCCCGACGGTCGCATTTACGCCGCCGTCGCCGACCGCGGGATGAACGTCGCCGCCTTTGACGGCTCCCGCCATTGGAACCCCCACAGTGGCGCCGTCGTGCGCGCCGAACTCGACGGCTCCAACTTCGAGATCTACGCCACCGGCATCCGCAACGTGCAGGAACCCGCCTTCGATGCCTGGGGCAACCTGCTCGGCGTCGACAACGACGGTGACATGCCCGGCGAGCGCGAACGCTTCGTCTACCTCGCCGAGGGTTCCGAGACCGGCTGGCGCACCTACTGGCAGTATCGACAAGGCCAATACAATCCCTGGCAGGACGAGGGCCTTGATGTGACGCCGCACGCCGACCAGCCCGCCTACCTCTTCCCTGCCCTCGACCTCTATTACGACGGACCCGCCGGTTTTGCCTTCAATCCTGGCACCGCCCTGTCCCCCGCCTATCGCGACTACTTTTTCCTCTCCGCCTTCCCCTCCCGCCAGCTCTACGCCTTTCAAGCCGAACCCGATGGCGCCGCCTTCCGCATGGTGAACTCCCACACCGCCGCCTCCGGCGTGCTGATGGTCGGCCTCGCCTTCGGCCCCGACGGCAAGCTCTACGCCGCCGACTGGTCCTCCGACGGCTACGCCATGAATGAACAGGGCGCCGTCTGGACCCTCGACGACCCGGCCTTTGCGAACTCCGAGCTCCGGCGCGAAACCGCCGGTCTCATTGCTCAGGACTGGAGCAGCGTCGCACTCGCCGACCTGCCGACCCATCTCGCCCATCCGGACCAGCGCGTGCGCATGAAGGCCCAGTTCGAACTCGTGCGCCGCGATGCCGGCGACGTTCTTACCGCGGTCGCCACCGACGCTGCCGCCGACCGCCTTGCCCGCGCCCATGCCATCTGGGGCCTCGGCCAGCGCCTGCGCCACGGCCAAGCCGTATCCACCGATTCGTTACTCGCGCTGCTGACCGACCCCGACGCCGAGCTCCGCGCGCAAACCGCCAAAATCATCGGCGAGGCGCGACCGGCTGTTTCCGCGACGACGGACGCCCTCATCGGCCTGCTCGCCGACGAAGCCGATCGCCCGCGCTTCTTCGCCGCCATCGCGCTCGGGCGCCTCCGGCACGCGGAGGCCGTGCCCGCGCTGCTCGACTACCTGCGCCGCGATGGCACCGACCCCTACCATCGCCACGCCGTCGTGATGGGCCTCGCGGGCTGCGCGACGCCCGAGCAACTCGCCGAACTCACCTCCGCCCCTGCCAGCTCGGATCGCCTCGCCGCCGTCGTCGCACTCCGGCGCCACCGCTCTCCCCTCGTCGCCCAATTCCTGCAGGACACCGATCCGCTCGTTGTGGCCGAAGCCGCGCTCGCCATCTACGACGACGAGTCGATTCCCGCCGCCCTGCCCGCCCTCGCCGCATTGCTCGATCACCCCACACCGCAACGGCAACGCACCACCCGCCGCGCCCTCGCCGCCGCCCAGCGTCTGCGCGATGGCACCAACGCCGGCCGCGTGGCTGCCTTTGCCAAAGATGACGACCACGATACCGCCCTGCGCCTGCATGCCCTCGATCTGCTGCGCACCTGGCCCGAGCCGCCAAAACTCGATCCGGTGCAAGGCGCCTTCCGCGCCCTCCCACCGATCGACCCTGCCTCCCTGGCCAGTGCGGTGAAGCCCGCCTTGAACGCCTTGGCGAAGGACGCCGATCCTCAACTCGCCCGCGCGGCCTGGGACGCGGCGGCCACGTTCTCCATTGAGCCCGACACTGCCGATCTGATGGCCATCGTCGCGCAGGACACTCCGCTCGCCGCCGACGCCCTGCGCACGCTGGAGCAGTCCCAACCGACTGGTTTGGCCGAGGTCGCTCGACCGGCCCTTAAATCCGCTCACGCTGCGGTGCGCTCCGCTGCCTTGCGTGCCCTCGCCACCGCCGACCCCGCCGGTGCGCTCACCGAGGCCCGCGCCCACATCACTTCCGCCGACATCCCGCTCGCTCGCGCCGCGCTGCACGTTGTGGCCGCGTCAGACGATGCAATTGCCCATCAAGCCCTGCGGGACGCGCTCCATGCTCTGCAGAACGGCAGCCTGCCGCTGGCCCTGGCGCTCGACGTAATCGACGCCGCCGCAACCACAAAGGACCACACCGTTACGGCCACCCTCGCCGCGTATCAACAATCCAAGGATGCCTCCGATCCCCTAGCGCCCTACCGTGAGACCCTTTACGGCGGCGACCCCGCCCGAGGCGAATCGATCTTCCGCACCTCGGTCACCGCGCAATGCACCCTCTGCCACCGCGTGGACGGCCCCGGCAGCAACGTCGGACCGCGCCTAAACCGCATCGGCAACAAGGATCCCGCATATCTCCTCCGCGCGCTCGTCATGCCCGGCGCCGACGTTGCGCCCGGGTTCGGCTTCACCGCCCTCACGCTCAACTCTGGCGAGGTCGTGGCCGGCACGCTGATGAAGGAAGATGCCGATTCCGTGCGGATGAAGCTGCCCGACGCCACCGAACGGTCGGTGCCGACCTCGGAGATAACCGCCCGGTCGCCGCTCACCTCCTCGATGCCCCCCATGGGCACGATCATGAGCCGCCGCGAGCTGCGCGACGTGCTCGCCTACCTGCAGACGCTCAAGTAGCATCTGCTGGCCGCTGTAGCCGGGGACGTTGACCCCGGTCGGGAGCGTTACGAACCGGGGTCACCGACCCCGGCTACAACGCGTTACCTCCGCGCGTCATGCTCCGTTTGCAGGGCATGCAACTGCTCGATGATGTCCGCCAGCCGCTCGCCGGCGGCCGTGAGCTGGTATTCGACGTGCAGCGTTGTCGCCTGCGACAGGTCCTGCCGCACCACCAGCCCGTATTCACTCAGGCGACGCAGCCGTTCGTTCAGAATCTTGGTCGATATGCCCGGAATATAACGCTCCAAGCGACCCGGTCGGTTAACCCCGCGTTTGATCGCCCCGACGACCGCCGCCGACCATTTGCAACCGACCACGTCTTCCAGGCTCCGGTAGGCGATGCGCTCTTTCAGGCTCAGGTGTTTCGCGGGCATGAACCCGGGAGCGTAGGCCATCCTCCGCCAGCTGCCTAGTCCTTACTTTTTGGTGAGGGGGCACGCACCGTTTTGTGCCCAATTCTCACCCACGGCGAGGTCGGCTAAGGTGACGACATCGGCCCGCCAGTCTGGTGGGCCCAATAATCCGAAACCACCACTACACCATGAAATCATCCGCCATCTTCTATCACGCCGGTTGCCCGGTCTGCGTCGAAGCCCAAACCGTCGTCGAGTCCTACCTCGACCGCGGCAAAACCGAACTCCAAGTCGTCCACCTCGGCGAATCTCGCAATCGCCTCCCCGAGGCCGAAGCCGCCGGGGTTGCGTCGGTGCCCGCGCTGGTCATCGACGGCCGGGTCGTGCACCTGAACCACGGCGCGGACCTCGCGGCGCTCAAATAAGCTCCGCGCCCTCCCTTGCATCGTCCGCCGCAGATCGTTCTGCTGGCGGGCGATGAAACCCCTGTCCGCGCTGCTGTTCGCGCTCTCGTTTTCCGCCGTCTCCGTTTCGGCCGATGTCACCCTCGCCCCGGTCTTCACCGACCACGCCGTCCTGCAACGCGACAAGGCCTTGCCGGTGTGGGGTTCGGCCGATCCGGGTGAAGAGGTCACCGTGGCCTTCGCCGGGCAGACGCTCCGCACGACCGCCGATGAGGACGGCGCTTGGTCGGTGCACTTGGCTGCCTTGCCGGCCAACGCCACCGGTCAAACCCTCACGGTCAGCGGCGACAACACCCTCATCCTCACCGACATCCTCATCGGCGACGTCTGGCTCTGCGGCGGCCAGTCCAACATGGAGTGGCCCCTGCGCCTGACAACCGACGCCGCCACCGCCGTGCCCGCGGCTGACCTCCCGCTCATCCGGCATATCAAGATCGAGCGCCGCATCGCCCGCGATCCGATCACCGAAGCGCGCGGCACCTGGACGGTTTGCACGCCCGAAACCGCGCCCCATTTCACTGGCGTCGGTTTTTATTTCGCCCGCCGCCTGCAGGCCGAACTCGGCGTGCCGATCGGCCTCCTCAACAGCAATTGGGGTGGCACCCCCGCCGAAGCCTGGCTCCCGCCGGCGGCGCTGGAGGACCTCGACGTGCTCGAAGCCAGCACCTCCCACCAGGCGGTTTCGTATCAGGGAATCCATGACGCCGTCGTCCGCTACCGGGAAAAACTTGCTGACTGGAAAGCAGATCGCCAGCGGACGCCGAAGCCTAACGCCCCGTGGCGCCCCGGCGCCGAGAATGCCTCGCTCGTGCTCAACAACGGCATGATCGCGCCGCTCGCCCCCTTCGCTCTCAAAGGTGTCATCTGGTATCAGGGCGAGGCCAACGCCGATCAGCCCGAGACCTACCGCACGCTCTTCGGCGCCGTCATCGAGTCCTGGCGCGCGCAGTTTGAGCAGCCCGAGCTGCCCTTCTACTGGGTGCAATTGGCCAACTGGGCGCCGGGCAACGTCGACTGGGCCTACCTGCGCGAAACCCAGACCCAGACCCTCGAACTCCCGCACACCGGCCAGGTCGTGATCCTCGACGTCGGTGATCCCAATGACATTCACCCACGCAACAAAACCGCGGTCGGCGAACGTCTCGCCCGCCTCGCGCTGCGCCGTCTCGAAGGCCGCGACCTCATCGACTCCGGCCCCACCTTCACCGCCGCCTTCTACGAAGACGGCAGCGCGCGGGTCGTTTTCGATCACGCCGCCGGCCTGCACACAACCGACGGCGGCGCGCCCCTCGCCTTTGAGATCGCGGGCGATGACCTGGCGTTTCATCCCGCCAACGCCAAGATCGAGGGCCCGCAGTCGGTGCGCCTCACCAGCAAAGCCGTTCCCTTGCCGCGCTACGTGCGCTACGCCTGGACCGGTCACACTCCAGTCAATCTCGTCAACGGCGAGGGCCTGCCGACGGCGCCCTTCCGCACCGACAAACAACCGCGGGAGTAACGCGGACCGGGGTCAACGACCCCGGCTGCAACCAGCCCAAACTGTAGCCGGGGTCGGTGACCCCGGTTCAGTCCTTCGGTCTCACCGCTCCAACCAAACCGCCTGCAGCGGGTGGATGTCCAAGAGGGTTGGATACACGCCCTTCACCGCCGGATCGATGGCGAAGTATTTGGTGTAGGTGTAGAGCGGGATGACCGGCACTTCGCGGCCGAAGATTTCCTCCATCTCCGCGAAGATCGCCTGGCGCCGCGCGAGGTCACGCGTCGCCAGCGCTTCCTCGACCAGTTCATCGAAACGCGGACTCGACCAGCCGGTGCGGTTGTTGCCCCCGTCGGTCACCATCATGTCGAAGAAGGACAGCGGGTCGACGTAGTCGGCGATCCACGCGCTCCACGCCACGTCATAGTCCTGCTCCTGCATGGTGTTGAGGTAGACCTTCCACTCCTGGTTGTAGAGCTGCACGTCAATGCCGAGGTTGCCGCGCCACATCGACTGCAGGGCCTCGCAGACGATGCGTCCGGTGTCGGAGGTTGGGTAAAGGATCTCGATCTTGGGCAGGCCCTTGCCGTCGGGATAACCCGCCTCGGCCAGCAAGCGTTTCGCCTCCGCCACATCGTCGACGAAAGTGTTGTGCGCCGGGTAGTCCGGCATCGCCGGACAAAAGCTGAAGGCCGGGAACTTGGCGCCGCGCTGCACTTCGTAGGCGAGGCCCTGCCGGTCGATCGCCAGGCCCAAGGCGCGACGCACCCGCGGGTCCTGCAACTGCGGCCGATTCACATTCACGCGGAAGTAGGCCGCCGCCAGAAAGTCATCGATGCGAAACACGTCCTGCCGCTCATCGCGGTAGTGGTCGATCTTCGACAGCGGCAAGGAATAGGTCAGGTCGAGCTGCCCGGTGCGGAACATGCGCTCCTCGGCATCGACACTGTCGATCGGGTAAAACCGCACGCCGTCGAGCCGGGTGTTGGCCGCGTCCCAGTAGGTCTCGCTGCGCTTCACCTGCACGTGCTGATTGGGTATCCACTCGGTGAGCACGAAGGGCCCGTTGCCCACATAGTTTTCCGGCCGGGTCCACTTCGAGCCCTTGCGCTCCATGCCGTCGAACTTGGCCACCGTGGCCGGGTGAATCGGATACCAACTGTAGTGGTGCAGGATATCCAGCAGGTAGCTCGTCGGGTGATCCAACGTGAGCTGGATGGTGCGCTCATCCAGGGCCTTGAACCCGGTCTGGGCAAAGTCGGTGAGTTCACCCGAGTTGAAGGCCTCGGCGCCCACCACCGGGTAGAGCATGTAGGCGTATTCGGAACCCAGGGACGGCGTGAGGATGCGTTGCCATGAGGTCACAAAGTCCTGCGCGGTGACCGGGTCGCCGTTGGACCACTGGGCGGTGGGCCGCAAGTGGAAGGTGTAGACCAGACCGTCGTCCGAAATCTCCCACGACTCCGCCTGCCCCGGCATCGGTTTGAGCGTCTTCGGGTCGGGAATCACGAGGCCCTCCATGAGCGCGCGGATGATGGTGCTCTCCGGCCGCCCAGTCACCGTCTGCGGATCGAGGTCAGATGGCTCGGTGGCGTTGGCCATGTGCAGGATGTTGCCCTTGGCGTCACCGGTGTGCTGCTGGGCGCAACCGAAACCCAAAAGCGCCACCAAGGTGGCGAGACCCAGCGCCCCAAGGCGCCGGCAGGAGGAGTCGAACAAATTCATTAGATGGAATATTTCTCCCGCACGTCATCCGGCAACGGCACGGCGCGGTTTGTGGGCAGATCAATGAGGGCGTAGTCACAACTGCCGTCGCAGGATCGTTTGCGATCCGGCAGGCGATCGATCTCGAAGCTCAGTTTGCAGCCGAAGCGGGTGAACTCGGTGATCCAACACCGCACGATCATGCGATCACCCAGGCCGAGCGGGCGTTTATAGTTCACCGTGGTCGAGGTCATATACCAACCCAGACCCCGCGCGGCGAAGTCACTCATCGACATGCCGTAGTGCCGCTCCATCTGGATGAAGCGCGCCGCCAGCACGTAGTCGAGGTAGCGGGTGCTGTGCACGTGCTGATAGAGGTCGATGTCGTCGGGGCGCACATCGAGTTCGGTTTCGAATTTGGAGAACACGTCCATGGAAAGTGTGCCTCAGGAGGCGCCAAACAACTCGTCGAGCTGGCGCCGATCGCGCTTGGTGGGACGGCCGGCGCCGCGGTCGCGCGCGAGGATCTGCTGCACGCGGGCATTTTTCACCCGCTCGATTTCCTCCGGGGGCGTGCGGTCTTCACAAAAGTCCGGCACCAGCTTCGCCCCCACGCGGGAGGCCGGCAGGTCCCGCACCACGAAGACCCGTTGCAGGAGGCCGTCGCGCACCGTCACCGTTTCGCCGATACGCACGTCGCGCGCGGGTTTCACCACCGTTTCGCCGACGCTCACATGACCTCCGCGGCAGGCACCGACGGCAAGGCTGCGGGTCTTGAAGATTCGCACCGACCACAACCAACGGTCGATGCGACAGGTGGCGTCCGGGCTGACGGCGGGGGGTGGGACTGACGACGAACTCAAAATAAAACGGCCGCCAGCAAAACAATGCCGGCGGCCGGGTTCAAATCAAAGGCGGTGAACGGCGCTCGTCAGGCCGCCATGCCTCGAAATTCTTTGCGCATCCAACTGTCGATGAGCTGCTTTTCGTAGCGCAGGGGGTCACTGTCACCAGGGCGGGCGGCGAACATGAAGCCGAGGTCGCGCAGGCGGCGATTGCCCTCGGCGACGACCGTGCCGTCGGAGCGGGTGAGGCGGAAACTCAGGTTGATGCGCGGCGGATACAGGTCCTTGACGATGCGCACATCCTGGGCGCGCGCGCCGTGCCACGGCTCGAATTCGCCGGCCATGTCGACGTCGGTGATCACGACTTCGAGCTGCAGGTCACCGCCGAGGCGGGACTCCGCCCGCTGCTCGATGAATTGCGCGAGTTCCTTGACGTAGGCTTCACGCCCCCGATCGGGGAACGAGTAGGAGTCGGTGAAGTCGGTGAAGTTGTCGGTATCGACGAAGTTCACCTTCACCGCACCGACCGATTCCGCCGACGCGACGCCGGCGAGAAGCCCGAGAGTTGCGAGAATGATGGTGGTTTTCATGGTTCAAACGTTGTTGCCCCTTCCGACCAAAGCGCCGCCGGGAATGTTTCAAAATTCGCGCTGCGGTCATTGCGTAGGCCCGCGCGCGACACGGCCAAGTCGTTGGCGTCGAGCCCTTCACGACAGGCTAAAAATCACGTCAAAAGATTCTTCGCCGCGCCCACTTTCCTTTTTGGCGGAAACACCTACCGTGCCCGACCGCCCCCTCCGCCACCATGTTCGCCAACCTCCTGCCGTTCCGTAACCCGTCCGACTCCGACGATCACGAACGCGCCTTCGTGAAGGAGGTCACGGTCAAGCGGCCGGTCCGACGCAGCCGACGTTCCGAGCTGCTGATCCTCGTCGGATGGATCCTCATCGCGCTCAAGTGCTGGGGCACCTTTTGGGTCGTGAAGCACTACCAGATGCCGTTCAACCCGTGGTGGATCGTGCTGCCCACCCTCGCCGCCGCGGCCTTGTGCACCTGGGTCTACTGGCGCCGCAATTGACCCGGGCGCTCCGGCGCGCACAGTCGCCCGCTATGCCCGCCGTTACCGGACTCCGCAGCCCCTACGCCGTCGTCACACGCCTGTGTTACGTCGGCCGCATGTTTGATAAGATTCGCCTGCACGCCCGGGGCGAATTGCCGGCCGACTACCACGGCAGCCTCGGCAAGGGGCTCGACCAACGCCTGTGCACCTTCGCCGGGGTGGACTACGCCGCGGTCTGCGAGCGCGTGCTGCAGGGCGGCACCGACGCCGAGCTCGAGGCGTGGCTCTTCACCACCGGCACCGATCGCAGCGACAGCGATTGCCACACCTGGAACCATTTCGTGCGCAAACTCGGCTGGCGCGACGAACGCTCCGACTTCCTGCGCCAACGCGTGGCCGAGGACGGCTTCGAAGGACGCGGCGTGGAAACCTTTTTTGACCTGATCGAGATCGACGAAGGTCGAGCGATTGGCGGCGCCGATGCCTGAGTCGCCCCCTCCCCCCGGCGCCGTCGTCGTGATGGGCGTGTGCGGCACCGGCAAGTCCACCATCGGCCGGCAGGTCGCGGCCGCGCTCGGCTGGATCTACGTCGACGCCGACGACCACCACCCGGCCGCCAACGTCGCCAAGATGCGGACCGGCACCCCCCTCAACGACGACGATCGCGCCCCGTGGCTCGATCGGCTGCGCGCCCTGCTCAGTGAGCACGCCGATCGCGGCGCCGGGGTGGTGCTCGCCTGCTCCGCCCTGAAAGCCGCCTATCGCCAGCGCCTCGCTCCACCCGAGCACGCCCCCGCCTGGGTCTTCCTCCACGGCGAACGCGACCTGTTGGCCGATCGCCTGCACGCTCGCACGGACCACTACATGCCGCCCACGCTGCTCGACTCCCAACTCGCCACCCTCGAGCCGCCGTCGCCGGATGCGGCCCTGTGGTGCGACGTCGTTGAGTCCCCGGCCACCATCGTGCAAAACGTGCTCCAACACCTCCGTCTTCGCCGCGCCCCATGAAAGTTTCCCGTCTCCTCCGCTGGATCGGCCTCGGCCTTTGCACCGTCTTTCTCGTTCTCCTTGCGGCCTTCGCATGGATCTGGTCGCGCGTGCAGGGCAGCCTGCCGCCCCTCGACGGCGAACGCCCCTTGCCCGGTCTCTCCGCCGCCGCTTCCCTCTCGCGCGACGAGCGCGGCATCGCGGTGATCGAGGCCCAGACCTTCGCCGACGCCCTCCGCACCCTCGGCTTCGCGCATGGCCAGGACCGGTTCTTCCAAATGGACCTCATGCGCCGCCGCGCCAGCGGTCGCCTTGCCGAACTGTTCGGCGAAGACGCCGTCCCGCTCGATCGTGCCAACGTCGTGCACCGTTTCCCGGAACTCGCCGCCACGGTCATCGCCAATGAACCCGCCGACCGTCGCGCCTGGCTCGAAGCCTACGCCGAGGGCGTGAACGCCGGCCTGCAATCCCTCGAATCCGACCCTTGGGAATACTCCATCACCCGCACCGCCCCCCGCCCCTGGACCACCGTCGACACCGTGCTCGTGTTCTATGCCATGACCCTCGACCTCCAGGATTCGACCGGCGCTTACGAACAGACCCTCTCCACCCTGCGCGACACCATGGGCACGCGCACCGTCGACTTTTTCAACCCGCTCATCGGGCCGCACGACAGCGCCCTCGACCACACCGTCGCCGACCTCCCCGCGCCGCCGTCCGCCGACCTCGTCAACCTCCGCCAACAGGCCCTGCCGAGCACCCCCGCCGACGAAACCGCGTTCCGCGAAGCCCCACGCTTTGGCTCCAACGCCATCGCCCTCCCCGGACCACGCTCCGCCTCCGGCGCCGGCCTGCTTGCCAGCGACCCACATCTCAACCTGCTCCTACCCAATGTTTGGTATCGGGCCCAACTCAATTGGACCGATCCAAACGGCGCCCCCCGCCAAGCCAACGGCGCGACCATTCCCGGCATGCCCGGCGTCGTCATCGGCTCCAATGGCCGCGTCGCCTGGTCCTTCACCAACGCCACGGTCGACACCGGCGACCTCGTCCTCGTCGACCTCAACCCGGTAGCCCCGGAGCTCCTCTACCGCGGCAAGGGCGAGTTTCTGGAGTTCGATTTCCATACCGACGAGATCCCGGTCAAAGGCGGCGATACCCAGACCGTGGAAACCACGTGGACCATCTACGGTCCCCTCGTCGGCGCCAACGACCGCGGGCGCAATTACGCCCACAAATGGACCTTTCACGATCCGAGCGCCGTAAATTTTGCCCTCCTCGAGCTGGTGAACACCACCACTGTCGACGACGCCATCGCGCTCGCCAGCGAGGTTGGCATGCCCAACCAAAACTTCTTCGTCGTCGACCGCGCCGGGCACGCCGCCTGGACCCTCATTGGCCGCCTGCCCCACCGCTTCGGTTTTGATGGGCGCTTCCCGACCGACTGGACCTACGGCGATCGCGGCTGGGACGGTTGGCTACCCGCCGACCAACGCCCCGTCGTCCGCGCCCCCGCCAATGGCTCCGTCTGGTCCGGCAACCAACGCCAAGTCGGCGGCGACGCCCTCGAACGACTCGGCGATGCCGGTTACGACGATCCCGAGCGTGCCGCCCAAATCGAGCGCGCCCTTGCCGCCCTCGCCCGTCCCGCCGAGCCCGCCGACCTGCTCGCCATTCAGGTCGACGAACACGCCGAGTGGGCGCTGCGCTGGCGCGAACTCCTCGTGCAAACCTTCGACCGCGCCGGCGATGCCGCCATCGCCACGCCCGCTCGCGCCGATTTCCGCCGCCTCATCACCGCATGGGATGGCCGCGCCGCCGCCGACTCCGTGGGCTACCGCCTGCTCCGCGACTGGCGCAGCCAATTGGTGCCGCTGACCCTGCGTCCGATCCTCGACCGCGCCTATCGCGCCGACCCCGCCTTCCCGTATTGGAAACTCCGCTACGAGGCCGGACTCTGGGCCCTGCACCGCGACGAACCGATCCACCTGCTCGCCGCCACCTACGCCGATTGGGACGCCCTGCGCCTCGCCGCCGTCGACCGCGTCATCGCCCGCCTCGATGAGGCCGGCACCGAGCTCGCGGCCGCGACCTGGGGCGAGGCCAACACCCTGGCCCTGCACCACCCCTTCGGTGATTTCCTGCCCGATCCCTTCGCCTCCTGGATCAATCTCCCATCGCGCCCCCAGTCCGGTGACAACCGCATGCCGCACGTCGCCCGCCCGCGCTTCGGCGCCTCCCTGCGCATGGTCGTGGCCCCCGGCCACGAAGCCGACGGCATTTTCCACCTGCCGGGTGGCCAGAGCGGCAACCCCCTCTCGCCCTTCTACCGCGCCGGCCACGAAGACTGGTTCAACGCCCGCCCGACGCCGCTCCTGCCCGGCGAGCCTGAGCACACGCTGACGCTCATTCCATAGTCCGCCAAGGTGGACGCCGACCTCCGGACGGCGTGAGGACTGTGGAGTGGATCTACGGCTACCTGCGAAAAGTCTGCGGTTCAACTCGCCCCCTTTCCCCGCAAAACCGCGTTGCCCCGGCAGCGCGGTTTTTGTTGCATCTCACTGGCGCCGCCACCGACGTCCTCTCCCCGCGTGAAAAGCAAACTCAAGCCTGCCGCCAAGAGCTACTCGGTCTACTTCGCCGGGGAGCTCTTCGACATCAAACACCTCGTGGGCAACGCCTACCTGGCCGAGGCCATTTACGAGAAATCGCACGGCAAATACCTCTGCCACCTGCCGCAGGACTTTGAGCTGCGCGGGCTCAATCCGCACGTCATCCGCGATCAGGACATCCTCGCCCTCTTTGAGGCCGACCTCGCCATCTTCAACTTTGACGGCACCGAACTCGATAGCGGCACCGTGGTCGAGTTCATGTTGGCCAAGTTCGCCGACATCCCGACCGTCATCCTGCGCACCGACCTGCGCGCCGCTGGCGACCAGGGCAGCGCCCGCCACGACCCGTGGAACCTCATGGCCAGCTTCTACCCGCGCACCGAGGTCGTGCGCGCCGCCAGCCTCATCGATTACCGCGTTCTGCAAAAATCTCGTCTGCGCAAGGCGCCCGACGACATCACCCGCCTCGCCGGCCAGCACGCCTCCGCCACCGCCTCCATCATCTGCGACCGCGTCGCCACTCAGGTCGTGCGGGCGCTCAACAAGGTTCTCAAAACCCCACCCGTCATGCCGGCCAAATCCCGGCCCGACGTCTACGCCTGGCTCGCCCTCATGCCCGGTCTCAAGGGCAAAAAAAAGGAGCTGCACGGCCACCTCGCCAAGCTGCTTGAGCGCAAAGTCCTTCGCGGCCTGCTCTGACCTCAGCAGAATCGAAAATCCACAATCCGAAATCGACAATCCCATGGCCCACCTGCTGCACCACCCCCTCGCGTCGCACATCCTCACCCACCTGCGCGACAAGACCACCAAGCCCGCCACCTTCCGCACCCTCAGCCACCAGATCGGTCTCCTGCTCGCCCTCGAGGCCACCCGCGACCTGCCCACCGGCGTGAAAACCATCGAGACGCCCCTCGAGCAAATGGACGGCACCGTGCTCGAGGAAACCTTGGTGGTCGTGCCCATCCTGCGTGCCGGCCTCGGCATGCTCCAGCCCTACACCGATCTTTTTCCCAACGTGAGCGTCGGCTACGTGGGCTTGGAACGCGACCACGACACCGCGATCGCCCGCAGCTACTACTGCAAACTCCCTCCCGTCGAGGGCTGCCGCGTGCTCTGCGTCGACCCCATGCTCGCCACCGGCGGTTCGGCCGTGCAGGCCGTGCAGATCCTCAAGGACTACGGCGCGACCGACCTGCGCATGGTCTCCATCGTGAGCGCGCCCGAGGGCATCGAAACCTTCGAATCGGCCCACCCCGACGTGCCGGTCATCACCGCCGCCATCGACCGCGAGCTCAACGACCGCAGTTACATCCTGCCCGGCCTCGGTGACTTCGGCGACCGCCTGTTCGACACCTGACCGCCGCCGATGCCGACCGCATCCACCTTTTCAATACGCCCGCTCACTGACGCCCCGGCCGACGATGTCGCCTGGGCGCGCTTGCGGCAGGCCCTTTGGCCCGACTGCCCGGTTGAACGTCACGCCGTGGAGAAGGAGATCTACCTGCGCTCGCCCGGCGTCGTGTTGTTCGCCGTCGATGCGACCGACACCGCCATCGGTTTCGCCGAAGTCAGTCGGCGCCGCGACCACGTCGTCGCCAGCAGCACCGCCACCACGCCCTATCTCGAGGGCTGGTATGTCGAGCCGGGTTGGCGCGGTCGCGGGGTGGGTCGCGCCCTCATCGACGCCGCCGCCGACTGGGCCCGACAAGCCGGATATCGCGAACTCGCCAGCGACGCGGAACTGGACAACGTCGCCAGCCAGACCGCCCACCAGCGCCTCGGCTTCCGCGAAGTCGAACGCACGGTCTCCTTTCTCAAGCCGCTTTGAGCACCTCCACCCTCCCCGTCCCTCTCCTGCGCCCGGCCACCGCGGCCGACCTGCCGGTGCTCGCCGAGATCTACATCGACGCGGTGCGCTCGATCGGGCCCGAGGCTTACTCCGCCGCGCAGGTAGCCGCCTGGGCCACCTGGCCAAGCGCGGAGCCGGAGGAGTTTCGCCAACGCATCCTGGCCGGCCACCCATGGGTGGCCGAGGTCGACGGCGTCGTCGCCGCCTTCGCGGCCTACACCCCCCCCGACCACCTTGATTTCCTCTACACCCGCGGCGACTACGCCCGCCGGGGCCTCGCGACCAAGCTCCACCGGCGGCTCGAGGCCATCGCCAACGAAAACGGCGCGCCGTGGCTGCGCACCGAGGCGAGCTACCTGAGCCGCCCGGCCTTCAACCGCTTTGGTTACCGCGTGACGGAGATCGAGCGGGTGGAACGCTTCGGCGAGATGTTTACCCGCTTCAAGATGCGCAAGCGCCTCACCGTTGGCCCCCCCGCCACCGGCCCCGCCACCGCCGTGCTGCAGGAACACGAGGCCTCGTTCGCCGTCACGCCGGTGGTCGCCGCCGAAGAACAGGTGACCGTGCGCCAAATGGACGAGAACAACCCCGGCTGGTTCAGCGGCAGCGATGCCCGCGGCGTGCCGGGCTACTTTCCGGCGGAATGGTTTCGCATCGACGAACTCCAGAAGCGCGGCACCGCCCAGCGGGACTATGCCGCCACCGAGCTCAACGTTGCGGAGGGTGACCTCGTGCACGTGATCGAGACCGTCTCCGGCTGGCACCTGGTCGTGACCGATGACGGATTGCACGAGGGCTGGATTCCCGTCTCCTGCCTGCCCGAGACCCCGCCCGACACTTGGAAGCCGATCTGATCCTGCGGCCCCCGCGCAGAACCCGGCCTCAAACTTCACCCGATTGTTGCGCCCTCGCCGCCGGGTGGTCTCACGCCTGCTTAATCATGGCGCGACCAACCGAACCTTTTCGGCTCCGGCGGGTCTTGGTTTCAAACCGCAACCTTCAACCGTTCCTCGCCATGGTCTACTTCAGTTCATCGCATCCGTCCCCGGAGACCGCCACGCCGCTGCTCTCCGAGATCATCGCCGAAGCCCTGCAAAACGCCCGGACCTGCCACCTCAACGGCAGGTTTTTTTGTGCCCCGGCCTCGCCGCCCACCCGCTCCGCACAAGCCCCGGAAGAAACCGAGACCGCGCTCTTCGAGTCCGAGCTCCTCGGCATCGCCCGGGACTTCAGCTTCCTCTACGACGCCGACACCGAGGTGATCTACGCCGAGCTCCACCGCCAATTCATCGGTCGGCCGGTCCCCGCGTAACAGACCGCTTTTCCTTGCGAAGCTCCATGGCTGGCGGACACTCCGCGGCCCATGGAAACCTTCCGACGTCTCTTCCAGCAAAACCGCGAATGGGCCGAATCCATCACGCGGGAAGATCCCGAGTTCTTCAAAACCCTCTCCCAACAGCAGACGCCGGAATTCCTCTGGATCGGTTGCGCCGACAGCCGCGTGCCCGCCAACGAGATCATCGGCCTCCTCCCCGGCGAGGTCTTCGTCCACCGCAACATCGCCAACGTGGTCGTCCACACCGACCTCAATTGCCTTTCGGTCATCCAGTTCGCCGTCGATGTGCTCAAAGTGAAACACATCATGGTCGTCGGCCACTACGGTTGCGGTGGTGTGAAAGCCGCCATGACCTGCCAACGCGTCGGCCTCGCCGACAACTGGCTGCGGCACGTGCAGGACGTGAACGACAAACACCGCAACTGCCTCTGCCAGGTCGAGAACGATGAAGACCGCCACGATAAACTCTGTGAGCTCAACGTCATCGAACAGGTCGCCAACGTGTGCCAGACCACCATCGTGCAGGACGCTTGGGACCGCGGCCAAAAACTCATCGTCCACGGCCTGATCTACAGCCTCAAGGACGGCCTGCTGCGCGACATGCACATCAACGCCGCTTCGCAGCAGGAAGCGAGCACCGCCTACCAGACCGCCGTCGCCGAACGCGCCGCCCTCTGACGCCCCGCAGCCACTCGTGCGGTCGGCGGACCGCTGATCCTGAAGCCGTTGTCCTTTTCGCGGGAAGCAACGTCCTCGCTGCACGCTCCCTTACTTCGATGTTCAATCCCCGCTCTCCCCTTTCCCTCGACGAGCAATGGCGCCAATTCGCCGCCGCCCGCTTCCTCACCATGCCCCTGGCCGGCACGATCATGTGGATCGTCATCGGCATCGTTGGCGCCCTCAAGCCCGGCCCCGTCGCCGAGCTCACCATCTTCATCTGCACCGGCTCGATCTTCTACCTCGCCCTCGGTCTGTCCAAGCTCACCGGCGAGGACCTTCTGGGCAAAACAAAGCCCGGCAACTTCTTCGACCGCATCTTCCTCTCGACGATCATCATGGCCTTCATGACCTACTCGATCGCGATCCCCTTCTACCTCGTGGAAAAGAGTTCGCTGCCCATGACGGTCGGCATTCTCACCGGTCTCATGTGGATCCCCTTCTCCATCCTCGCCCGGCATTGGGTCGGACTCTTTCACGGCATCGGCCGCGCCCTCGGCATCGTGGCCGTGTGGTATCTGCTTCCTGAATACCGCTTCACCGCCATCCCGGCGGTGGTGGTCGCCTTCTATCTCGTGACCATCGTCGTCCTGGAAAAACGCTACCGCGCTCTGAACGGGTAGGATCGCCACCGCTCCGCCGCGGCGCCGTAGCACGGCGTCAAGCTGTGGCCGGGGTCGGTGACCCTGTGGTCCGTCTCACCAAGCTCACTCCTCCAAGCGCAGGTATTTGTAGGGATGCTTGTCGAGCGGGTTGGGCCACCAGCCCTTCACCCGCGGGTCGATCAGGTAACCCTGCGTGTAGTGGTAGATCGGGATCAAGGGCATCTCCTCGACCAACATCGCGTCCAACTCCTGCAGCATGTCCATGCGTTTCACCGGATCCAGCTCGGCCATCGAACGCGCATGCAGTTCATCGTAGACGGGATTGCCCCAACCGGTGCGGTTGTTCGGGTTTCCGGTCGTCATGATCTCCACGTAGAGATTGGCGTCGGCGTAAACCGCGATCCAACCCGACCGCGCCACGCCGTAATCCAACTGCGTCATCGAATCGAGGTAGACCTTCCACTCCTGGTTCATGAGCTGCGCGTCGATGCCGAGCTCGCGCTTCCACATCTGCTGAATCGCCTCGGCCACCGCGCGGTGGGTTTCCGAGGTGTTGTAGAGCAACTCCACCGGCGGAATCCCCGCGCCGCCCGGATACCCCGCCTCGGCCAACAAGGCCCGTGCCGCCTCGACGTCATAACCCACCTTCACGCGCGCTTCAAAACCGCCGATACCCGGCGGCGTAAAACTGCCCGCCGGTGCTTCACCACCCAGCGTGATCTTCGATACGATGGCCTCCCGATCGATCGCCAACGCCAGCGCGCGGCGCACGCGCGGATCATCAAACGGCGGTCGCGTGACATTGATCCGATACACGTAGGTGCCCCACTGCGGATCGAGCCGCAGCGGCGAATCGACCTGCGCCGCGTATCCGGCGATCTTGGACACCGGCACGTCGTTGGTCTTGTGCAACTGGCCGCTGCGGAACATGCGCTCCTCGGTGTCGAGGCTGTCGACCGGAAGGAAATGGATTTCGTTCAACCCCACCGTCGCCACATCCCAGTAGTGCGGATTGCGCTCGAGCTCGACCACGCGATTGGGTTGCCAGGACTTGAGCCGGAACGGTCCGCTGGTCGCCAGGTTCTCCGGCTTCGTCCAACCCGAACCCCGCCGGCGCAATCCCCCCGCGGCCTCGATTACATTCGCGGGGACCGGATACCAGGCCGGGTAGGTCATCAGGTCGAGGAAGTAGGGCACTGGATGGGCCAGTCGCACCACCAGTGTGGCCGGATCGGGCGCCGCAAAGCCGACCGTGGAAAAGTCCGTCGTTTCGCCACGATTGTAGGCCGCCGCCCCGTCCACGATCTCGAACAAGTAGGCGTATTCCGCCGCGAGTTCGGGATGCAGGATGCGTTCGTAACCGCGAATGATTTCCGCAGCCTCCAACGGAGTTCCGTTCGACCACTTCAAGCCCGGCCGCAGGTGGAAGGTGTAGGTGCGCCCGTCCGCCGATCGTTCCCAGCTCTCCGCCAACCCCGGCGCCAACTCCCGGCTTTCCGGATCGATGTCCAACAGGCCCTCGAACAGCGCGTCCATGATGTGAAACTCCGGCACGCCCGTCGCAATATGCGGATCGAGGGTCTGCGGCTCCGCCCCGTTGCCCAACAACAACACGCCCTCCCGCACCCCGCGGTCGACCGGCCGCTCGCTGCGGCCACAACCACTCGACCCCACCACCACCCCAAGCATCGCCATCGCCGCCAGACCCCCGAACACGCGTCGTTTTTGCATGGCACGTTTACGACGCAACTCCGCCCTGCGCGCAAACCCGGAGATCGCACGCGGGACTTGTCTTGCGCCCCGATCGATGAACGCTCGAAGCCTCCCCTTCACCATGCGGCTCTGGCACAACAAGACAGTCTGGGAAAAACTCGCGAAGCAGGACCCGTATTGGGCCGTGCTCACCTTGCCCGACACCGCGGGCAACCGTTGGCAGATCGATGAATTTTTCGCCACCGGTCGTGAAACCGTGGATACCGATATTGCCTACCTCGACCGCCACCTGCCGGAGCTGCGCAAAGGCGACGCCCTCGACTTCGGCTGCGGCGTCGGCCGCCTCAGCCAAGCTCTCGCCCACCACTTCGAACGCGTCATCGGCGTCGACATCGCCGCGCCGATGATCGAACTCGCCGCCCAGCACAACCGCCACGGCGAGCGCGTCACCTACGTGCACAATCCGGCCAGCGATCTGCGCCGCTTTCCCGCCGCCAGCTTCGATTTCGTCTACAGCGTGATCACGCTGCAGCACATCCCGCCTGCGCTCATCCGCCGCTACCTGCGCGAGTTCATGCGCATCTGCCGCCCGGGCGGCGCGGTGTTTTTCCAACTGCCCGCCGAGGCACCGTCCAAGCGCTGGCGCTTCTCCTGGTATCCGCCGACGACCTGGATGCGCATCAAACGCTGGTTCCGCAAAGTCACCGCGGTGGATGCCGAAATGGACATGAACGCCCTGCCCAAGCCCGAAGTCATCGCGATCCTCGAATCCGAGGGCGGCAGGATCGTCGACACCCAGACTTATCAGGCCGCCGGCGACCTGGAAAGCTGGTCGTATCTGGTGACGAAAACCCGCTGACCGTCGACCACCCTATTCTTCTCTTTCCTCTTTATCTTTCTCTTTATCCCCACTGGCCGGAATTCGGCCGCATCACACCTTCAACCGGGCGACGCTTCGCGTCGTCAGAGGAAAGAGAACGAGAAAGAATAACGAGCAAGATAGCCGCTGCGCGGCCGCTCACTCCTCCCTCGGAAACAACTTATCCCGGATCTCGCGCGAGTTGATGAGGATAATGCCCTCCTCCTCGATGATGCGACGGGTCTCCGGCGCGGTCGCCCAATCAAAGTCCAGCTGCCGCCACTTCGCGCCCCACAGCGGGTGGTTCACCGTCACTGCGCGCATCTCCTCATCGTCGTAGGCGACGTGCAGCACGATCTGGTTAAGACCCGGCTGCAGGTCGCGCAACAACTGGTTGTAGTGCGCGATCATGCCGTCCGGATAGGTGTTCGGCGGCGCGCCGCCAATGCTGGTGTAAGCGGCGCGATAGCCATCAAAGGCCGCCTTCAATTCCGGCGACTTCACCCGCTGCCCCGTGTGTTCGTGTAGCCGCAGCGGCAGACCGTATTCCTCGCCGAGCCGCAGGTAGAGCTGCATGATTTCCTCGCTCGCCATCATCACGCCCATGTGGCCATCGAGGTGCGTTACATCGATGCCTTGCGCCAAGGCATGATCGATCTGCGCCCGCACTTCGCGCTCCACTTCCTCCACCTTCGCCGCCGCCGCGTAGGCCGGCACGTTGTCATGAAACACGCCCGCCGCGGTCACCAGGCTCGGGACCTGATCTTTGCCCAACAACGGCCCCCACTTGTAGGTGTCCCACTCCGCCGTGAGCGTGATGTGCACGCCGATGTCGGCCGCCGGATTCGCCTGCTGGTATTGCACCACCTCGGCCACCCAGGGCGTGGGCATCATCACGCTCGCAGACGTGACCACACCCTCCTCCATCGCTTTAAAGGTCGCGGCGTTCTGCGAATGCGACACCCCGATGTCGTCACCGTGGATGACCAACAACTTCGCATCCGCCGGGTAACCCAGCCGCTCCTGAATGGTGCGACTGTCAGCATCGGCATGACCATGTTCGTGGGCGGCCAAGGGCGCGGCACAGAGACCAAGCACAAGGGCGGAGGCGGTGATGAGACGGGGTAACATGGCCGCAGCTTGCACCGCCTCGGCCGCCATGATGAGCCAAAACCGTGGCCGCACCCGCCTCAGTCGCTGATCGTCATGCAAGTGCAGGTCGCCGTCGCCACCAACTTGCCGCGCGCGTCGTGCACCTCGCAATCAAGGAACCCGATCCGCAAACCGCGCTGCACCACCTTGGCCGTGCAGGTCAGCCGCCCCAGTTTCACCGGGCGCATGAAGTTCACCTTCAGCTCGATCGTCGAAAAATCATCGTCGTCGTGCAGTTGCCGCCCATAGGCCGTGCCCATGGCCGCGTCGGTCAGCGCCGCAATCACCCCGCCGTGCACGCGCCCCATCGGATTCGCATGCTGCGGCCCGGCCTCGAGCGTGACCGTGGTCACGCCGTCGACTTCCGGTGCGACCTGGAAGCCGACGAGTTTCGAAATGGGCGCGTTCTCAAACTGACTTGCCGATGGAGCCATACGAGGCACCAGAACAGGCTCGCGGCGGGGTGCAACGGCCGACCGCAGATTGTGTCGGCTAAGCCGTCGCCGCCGGTGGCAACGACAATGTCGCCATGACCGGGTGCTCGCCGGGCAGGCCGAACTCATTCCGCAACACCGCCTTCAGCTCCGCCAGATCGCCCACCATCCGGCGCTCGACCCGTCCGTCGGTGTAGCGCCGCAAATATTCGCGGTCACGCAGCACCCGGCGATGATCCGGCTGCACCAACGTGACAATCAGCGAGCGCCGAAAGAGCGAGTCCGGGTGGGTGCTGGTGAACCAGTTCGCGCCCATCACGTCGACCGGATGGATCGGCGTCAGTTCGAGATGAAACACATCCTGCCACTCCCCCGGTGCGAGCTCTACTTCGTGCCGCACCGTGCCATCCTCGCGTCGGGTGAGCCGGCGCCGCTCGTGCGGCGTGTCCTGCACCGCCGTCTCAGCCAGGCGCAGCGGCGCGGTCGGTCCCACGCCGCCAAACCCACCATCGACGAGCCACTCCTCTCCGTCGATCGCCACCCGCAGGCATAGATGCGAACGCCCGGTCACCACCTCCGCCGGCACTTGCCAACGCACCCGCGCCAACATCCGCACCAAATTGAACCCCAGCGCCTCCAGCGCCGCGCCCAGCAGGGTGTTGAGCTCGTAGCAATACCCACCCCGCCCTTCCCGCACGATCTTCTGCTCCAGTTCCGGTAAGGTCACCGGCACGGGCTGGCCCAGATACGGCGACAGGTTTTCAAACGGAATCGCCGTCACGTGCGCCCACAAGATACCCCGCAGGGTCGCGAGCGTGGGCGCGCGCTCACCGGCGTAACCGATGCGGCGAAAATAGGCGTCGAGGTCGAACATGGTTCTCCTTGAACACTCAAATCCGGCCGCAAGTTGCAAGGATCACACGTCGCACTCGACCCCCGCCGCCGGCATCCCTACGCACTGCCCTGCCGTGACCTCGTCCGCCGCCCCCGCCATCCTCTTCGAAGACGCCGACCTGCTCGCGCTCAACAAACCGTCCGGTCTGCTCACGGAGGGCGGCGGCGACCGCGAGTCTGATCTCGAACAATGGGCCTCCGAGCACTGCGGCCGCCCCGTGCACGCCTGCCACCGCCTCGACCGCCTCACCAGCGGCGTCGTGCTTCTGCGCAAAACCGCCCGCCTCAACGCCGCCCTCGCGCAAATCTTCGAGGCGCACCGCACGCGCAAACTGTATTGGGCCCTTGTCGACGGCGCGTGGGACGGCCGTATCCAGAAAATCGACACGCACATCGTGCCGGCCGGACCCGGCCGCTTCGCCAACGCCGCCAGCGGCGGCAAACCGGCGACCACGACCGTGCGCGTGCTCGGTCGCACACCGACCTCCACCTGGCTGGGTCTGTTGCTCAAAACCGGCCGCACCCATCAGGCCCGCCTGCACTGCCTGCACGGCGGCTGCCCGGTCCTCGGCGATCCGCTCTACGGCCGGGAAAACCCCGACGGCTGGTTCGGGCTCCACGCCCGCGAACTCCGCTTCACCCATCCTGGCACCGCCGCGGCACTCGCCATCACCGCGCCTCCACCGCCCGCCTGGACGGACCCCCTCGCCCGGCTGGGCAGCGGGTGATCTCCGGCACCGCCTCCCTGCAGCCGGGCTCATCGGGGTGAGAGGTCCGCGCCCGCCACAACAGCTGCGTGCACCTGAAAACGACGGGCGATCACCTGCGCTACTGTTTCGGGCGGTCGACGACCTTGGGCATTGAGCCTCGCCCCCATCCCCTTCCTGCTTCGCTCAGGTTCCGCGCCCCCCCATCCACGACCGAGGACCCGACAGCGCCAGCAGTTCTGCGCGATCGAAGCGAAGTCGCTGTTTTCACCCCACCCCGAGCGACTCGTCGCCTCCCTTCATCTCTCCCCGTCGCCATGATCAAATCGGCTCAACGCTGCACGCTTCTCACCACCGGTCTGCTCGTCGGCACCGTGGGACTGCTCCTCACCGCCTGTGCCCCGCGCGAATCAGCCGTCGAGGTCGGCAATCGCACCAAAACCCTGCACATCGGCAATGGCGCTGAACCTCCGAACCTGGACCCCCACACCAACAACAGCCTGGTGGTGGGATTCATTCACCAAGCCCTGTTCGAGGGGTTGGTGCGCCTCGCCCCGGACGGCGCCACCGTGCTCCCGGGGGCGGCCGAGTCCTGGGAGATCTCCGCGGACGGCCGCCGCTACACCTTTGCGCTGCGTCCGGAAGGCCGCTGGTCGAACGGCGACCCGCTGACCGCCCATGACTTCGTGGCGGGGATGAGGCGCTTCATGACGCCGGCACTCGGCTGCGAAGCGGTCAACGTCTGCTTCCCGATCGTGGGCGCCCGCGACTACGCCGAGGGTCGCAACGATGACTTCTCCTCCGTCGGCGTGACCGCTCCGGACGACCACACCTTGGTGATTCGCCTCCGGCACCGGACGCCCTACTTCCTTTCCTCCCTCACCAAGGGTCAATTTTCTCCTGCCCATCGGCCTTCGATGGATGCGTTCGATGCGTGGGCCCAACGGGGCGGGGTCTGGACCCAACCGGGCAATCTTGTCTCCAACGGCCCGTTCTTCCTGCACGATTGGCAACCCAACGAGTTCGTCGCGGTGGATCGCAATTCGCACTACTGGAATGCCGACGCCGTGAAATTGCAGGCGATCCACTTTCACCCCATCGAAAACAAGGTGGCCGAGGAGCACGCCTTTCGCGCCGGTCAGATACATGTCACCGTTTCCGTGCCGGCCAGCCGACTGCGCGGGTATCGGGAGCGCCAGGATCCGCGTCTCGTTTCGATTCCCATCCTGAGCACGCGGTTCATCACCTTCGGCACGCAGCAACCTCCGTGGGACGATCCCCGGGTGCGACGCGCCTTTTCTCTGGCCATCGATCGTGAGCGCATCGCGGCCGCCGTGCTGCCGGGCATGGGCGAGCCCGCGTGGACCTACGCCCCTCCCCAATCCGGCGGCTATGACCTGCCGGCCTTGTCCCAGTATGATCCCGCCGAAGCCCAACGGCTGTTGGCCGAGGCGGGCTACCCGGGTGGAGCAGGGTTTCCGGCGGAGGAATTCACCCTGCCCAGTCGCGACTCCGACATGTTGAACTTCGGCCAAGCGCTGCAACAGGCGTGGCGCGAAACGCTGGGCGTGGATCTGCAGTTGGCGCCCATGGAATTCAAGGTGTGGATCGACATGGTCCGCAGCAAAACCCTCCGCCTGTCCTACGACTCTTGGTTTTTGTCCGTCGATGACCCCGTGGAAGTGCTGGCGCTGGGGGTGACCGGCGACCCCAACAATTCAGCCGACTGGCGCAACGAGGACTACGACGCGGCCTTCGCCCAAATCGAGCTCGCGACCAACGAAGCCGAGCGCGCCGCCGCCATCCTCGCGTGCGAACAGATCATTGCGGACCAAGTGCCCTACGCCCCAGCGTATCACGACATCGCCAACCGGCTGGTCCACCCCTCGGTGCAAGGCTGGCACCCCAACGCGGTGCAATACATCGACTGGACCGCCATCTGGTTGCAGTGAACCCGCCCCGCCTGGACGCCCCCCTCGCGAGCCTGAACTCAGCGTGAGTCCAGAATGGCCGCCAGTCGCCGGACGACGTCCCGGCGGCCGGGCTCTTTCAACGTCTCCTCCAAGTCGGGATCCTCCAGCAGGTCACTGAGCCGCGCGATCTTCGCCGCCAGTTCGCGCGCGCCAGACGGCCCGAGTCCGGGCAAACCCAGTCCCACCAGCACCCGCGCCAGCGGAGCGTCGCGGCTCTCCGCGATTGCCGCCACCAGTTGTTCGGCCGTGCGCATGCCGACGCCCGGCAACTCCACCAGCTGCTCGATGGTGAGTCCATACAGGTCCGGGATGGCCTGCACCAATCCGGCCTCGACCAGCTTCTTCACCATGCCCGGCCCCAGTCCGCGAATGCCCAGTGCCTGCCTGGACGCATAGTGCAGCACGCGTTGCTCCAACTGCGCCGCACACGTCCAGTTCGGGCACGCCACCTGCGTAACCGGTTTGTCAATACGCAGGGGCTCTCCGCAACTCGGACAACGTTGCGGCAACGCCAGCGGCTCCGCTCCCGCCGCCCGTTGTTCGACCACCACGCCGGCCACCTGCGGAATGATCTGCCCGGCCTTTTCGATCCAGATCGTATCATCGCGATGCAGCTCACGCCGGACAAACTCCGCCGCGTTGTGCAACGACGCCCGGGTGATCGTGGCGCCACCGATCACCACCGGATCAAACTCCGCCACCGGCGTCAGCGCGCCGGTGCGACCCACCTGCCACACCACCTGCCGCAGACGGGTTTCCGCCCGTGGCGGGGAGAATTTGCGCGCCAGCGCCCAGCGGGGCGCGGTAGGACCGTTGCCCAACGCCGTTTGCCGGGCCGCGTCGTCGACCTTGAGCACCACGCCGTCGGTGGGATACGGCCAATCGCGCGAGCGCACGACCGCGATCGCGGCGTTGAGTTCGGCGGCCGTGCGCGGCGTCACAAAACTCGCGTCCTCCACCGCCGGCAATCCCACGTCTCGCAGCCATTGCTGAAACGCCTTCACCGACGGCGGCGCCGCCTCGACCGGCTTCACCGCGCCCCAACCATGGAACACGATGGACAGGCCGCGCGCGGCGACCTCGGTCACGTCGTCCAATTTGATCGATCCCGCCGCCACACTGCGCGGATGCCGGAACGGCTCCAGTCCCGCGGTCTCCCGTTCCTCATTGAGCCGGGCAAAGACCGCATGACTCAGGAACACCTCGCCCCGCAATTCGATCTCTTCGATCCGTGGCCGCTGCAGATCAAAGGCCCACTCGTAATCGAGCCCACGCACCGCCCGAATCTGCACTGTGACATCCTCCCCGGCCGACCCGTCACCGCGCGTGGACGCCGAGACCAAGGCCCCGCGGCGCAACACCACGTTGACCGCGACACCGTCAAACTTGGGTTCGATTGCATACTGCGCCGATTTCCCCGGTGACACGGCCGCCACCCGGTCAAAAAAAGCCGCCACCTCGTCTTCCGAGTAAGCCTTGTCGAGGCTCAGCATCGGCTGGCCGTGAACAACGCGGACCGCGTCGCCGCTGAGATCGTCCCCCACCGAGGCCGAGGACGATACCCCTGCTTCCTCCTCGAGCCGGCGCAGTTCCAGCTTCAGCAGGTCGTATTCGTAGTCCGTGATCTCCGGCGCCGCCTGCCGAAAATACAGGTCGTCGTGATGCGCGATCTCGCTGCGCAGAGCCGCGATCCGATTCAGCAGCTCCTCTTCCGCCGCCATCGCCGCGCTCGCGCCCCACCCAACGAGCGTCGCGCACACCAAGACCCGCCACCACAAAGCACCAGAAACAGCCGAGGTCTTCATACCCCCTGTAACGCAGCCAACCGCCCCAATCTTGCAGCAAAGTGCCCCGCCGCCGACCAGGTGGACGCGGACGTCCTCGACCGCGTGGTTGGTCTGCCCCTCCGCATTCAGCTCTGGGTGGACGCGGACGTCCCCGACCACGTCTCTCACCTGCCTCTCCGCCCTGTCCCAATCGTAGCAACAAGACCCTCACCTTGCACGAACCCGCACCCCGCCCACCTTGCCTGACCGTGCGCGTCTCCATCATCGTCCCCGCCTTCAACGAGGAAAAACTCCTCGGCGCCTCGCTAACCGCGATCAAGGCGGCGACGCGCGCCTGGACGGACCTCGGCTGGGAGCACGAGTTGATAGTCTGCGACAACAACTCGACCGACCGCACCGCCGCCATCGCGACAGAGCACGGGGCTCACGTGGTCTTTGAACCGATCAATCAAATCGCCCGCGCCCGCAACCGCGGCGCCAGCATCGCGCAGGGCGACTGGCTGCTCTTCATCGACGCCGATTCCGCGCCCAGCGCCGGCCTCTTCGCCGACCTCGCCGCCGCCATCCAAACCGGTCGCCACCTCGCCTGCGGCGCGACCCTGCGCTTCCACCATCGCAGCCTGCTCCTCCGTTTCCTCGCGACAACCTGGCGCCTCTGGAGCCGCACGGTCCGCCACATGGCCGGCGCCTTCGTTGCGGTGGAGGCCGATGCCTTCCGCGAAGTCGACGGCTTCTCGGCCGAGTTCTACGCCGGCGAAGAACTAGACCTTTCCCGCCGCCTCAAGCGCCTCGGCCACCGTCGCCAGCCCCGTCAGACGATCACCATCCTCGCGGCCCATCCCCTCGACACCTCCAGCCGCAAAGTGACGCTCTACACCACCCGCGAGCTCCTCACCGTCGCCCTGCGCTACCTCCGCCGCCCCCGCCAAACCCTCCGCCACCGCGACGCCGTCTCCCCGTGGTATGACGGCCGCCGCTAAACTGAGTTAGGATCGCGATAATATTTCACTTGGAGCCGACCGGAGAAAGCCTGTTGAAAATCGTATGAACGTCGCCAAGCGTCGACCCGATGAGCATCGCCACCAAGAAGACCGCGTCCGAGCAGGCGGCGACCAAGAAGCTCCCGGGCAACAAAGGAACCCTTAAGAAGGCGGCTTCCAAGAAGGCGACTGCGAAGAAGACCGCGCAAAAACGCAGGTTTGCCCCGTCCGGGATGAGAATTCACCCGGTGTCAGGCCTTCCCTACATTCCCAGCCAACCAGGGCAGAAACCAATTGCGGCCGATCGGGTGGCAACTCTGCTCGACGAGCTACCGTGACCTACCTGCTCGATGTAAACGTCCTTCTTGCTCTGCTTAGCGAACGGCACACGGACTTTTCTCGAGCCCATCGTTGGCTCGGCGGGTTGTCGGCCACCACCCGATTCGCGACCTGTTCTATTACCGAAATTGGTGCCATGCGGGTGGGCCTCCAAGTGGGAGTGTTTCCCGATCTCCCCACCGCTCGTCGGACGCTTGGCGCGCTTCTCTCCTCAAAACGCTTCAACTTGCTGCCGGACGACGTCGGAGTGGCCAAGCTACCGAAATACGTGAAGGGCCCTAAACAGATCACCGACGGTCACTTACTTGCACTCGCTGAGCGACATGGCGCGCGACTAGCCACCCTCGACCGCGGGATCCCGGACGCCGAACTGATCGCCTGATCGGAAGTCGCTAAGCCAAACCCATGCCTCCCCGGCAAGACCGCCGACGTGGCCCTCATGCTGACAATGTGACGACATGACCCCGTCTGCCTGCCCCGTCTGCCTGCCCATGCCTCCCCGGCAAGACCGCCGACGTGGCCCTCATGCTGACAATGTGACGACATGACCCCGTCTGCCTGCCCGTCCTGCTTAGGATGCCGGCTGTGCGGGATGCCGTCGCTCGAATCAAGCGCTAGGAAGGCATTCGCGTAATCCGCTAAAAGTGGCGCGCGGCTCACGATCTTCCAAGGCTCAGCGCCCTATGGATGATCTCTGCTACCCCCCGTTGAGACAAGAGCCTCCCGGTTCGTTGTTCGATCCACAACTGAGCGTGCGCGGTGCTCTCGAAGTTCCCCCGGCGGACCTTGGCTTCGAATTCCTGCTTCCGGGTGCCTTTTAGGGTCGGAGGGCGGCCGGTCGACTTACCGCGTTTCAGAATACCCTCCAAGCCATCCTCCCGGAACGTCCGCCAGTAATTGAAGGCCGTTCGACGGCTGACTCCATGCACCTTGGCGATTTCGTCGGTCGTTTGCTCGCTCCGGAGCATGCTCTCCAAAATCCGCAGTCGCGACTTTTGCCAGGGCTCAGAGGCCCTTCGCAGCGCCGTGCGCACCACCGCCAAATCGTCACGTGTCCTTTGGTCCATGGCCCAGTTTCGAAGACAAAACCCTTCAGAACGGCCAAGTGCAAAACATTAGTTCCGCTTTCCTAAGTTACAGATCCAGCGTTGTTTCAGCAAAATGAACCGATTAGTGTCCTCAGGAAAATGCCCCTATTCGTGGCCATCTGACACTTTTATGGGTCACTCACCAGGCGTGGTGAGTGACTCATTAATTTTCAGCGGAATGGCTCAATTCTCGTCCGAGAAAAGGGAGGTCGGAAAGCGAATCGCCGTGTGAATGGCTCGATTAGTGTCCCTACCTGGATTTTAACGCGCAGGCCGATCTCGCCGCAATGGAACCCTAATGCAGTTTCAGACATAAAGATCTCCACCGCAAAATTTGCTATTAATTGTATTTCCGCTGTTTACGAGCTCACTGATCTGCATTTCCGAAGAACCAAAAGTTCGCGGAGACCTTCGGGAGTGTCATTTTTCAATTTCGCCATTTCGCTAAGGCGTAGTCAGCTTGAACGTGGTTAGCCAGTTGACCTGCTTTATGAAGCTGGATCGGCGAAATCACAGGAACCAAGAGTCCGACTGACCTACCCCGGGACTCTAAAATTGGCGCTCCAGCACTGGGGGGGCAGGTCAAGCGCCCGCCACTCCGCCTGCGTCACCGCAAACTTGCCGAGATAGAAATCATCCACGAACTACACCCGATGCCGCGGCTCCTCATCTTTCGCTCCCCACGTCCAAACACCCCCCCCGCGACCCGATCCACCCCAGCCCCGCCGGAATCCGCCGAAACGCCATCGCCAACCCACCCGGCAACGGCAGCAGCAGGTCAGGCTCAGCTCGGGTGATTTCCCAGCGATCGGTGTTCATGCGTGTTCGGTTTCTCCTTTTGACATGGAGTGGCGACAAAAAATCGGTCGGTTTCGCGGTATACTTAGGACCCTGTTTCAACGGTGAGGAGCGAGCAGTTGCTCACACTCGCGCAGGGCTTTCTTCACCTCCGTGATCATTTCATTGTCGACGTCACTCTTCCCAGACTCCAACTCCAGCAGCCTTCGGAAACTGCGCTCCGCCCCGGACATGTGCTCAATCAAAAGCGCCTCTTCATTCAGCAACTCGGGACGCATCCAATTCCCAATTTCGAAATAAAGGGAGCCGAGAATGCGCCATGACCACGGGGAATCCGGGTCTTCCTCCGCGTGGGCGGCAAAAGACGCCACGGTCTCGGCATACTCTTCCCGCTTAAATTCGTAGAGTTCCCGGAGGCAGTCGATCTGTCGACTGGCAACGGCGACCTTGAAAGCGTCGATCTCTTGGCGGGCCGCACCCTGGCCGATTTCGTAGCTGATTTCACCTCCGTGTCGGAGCAGTGCCCGCACCGTCTGTGGATTGCCAAAACGGATTCCTACCACGAGGGCGTTTGCCCCTTTAGGATGTCTCGCATCGGGGTCCGCCCCGGCGGCAACCAAGTCATCAACCAAATCACCATCACCGAATGCCGCCGCAATGTGAATGATCGCGTCACCCGTTCGGTTGGTTTGCTTCACATCCGCACCGTTCGCTATCAGCGTATCCACCATGCCTCGTAGCTGCGGTTTCTGTGGCAACTCTTGAATGAGAGCGCCCAAGAAGGAGTTGCCGTTATCGAACACCAAATCGGTGCCGAGCCCGGCCTCCACCAACGCCTCCGCAAAGGCAAATTTGCCCGCCACCGCCGCCACCCCCAATGCGGCATTCCCTTGCTGCCGATCCTTGACGCCTGGGCTGAGAACCTGCAGCAGACGCACGGCGTCTGTGGTTTCGTCCGTGGTGGCCACAAACTGAGGCAATGGTGCCATCATCGGCGGCATCGTTGCCCCCGCTTCGGGGCTCAACGTAACGTCGGCTCCCGCTCGAACCAGAATGTCAGCCAGGCGGATCATCGCGTCCTTGGATTCACTTTCGTTGAACTGCAGCAGAATGGCCCCGATACCCGTGAAGGTCACCCCTGCCGTCGGCACCGGGCGATGATTCACGTCGCCACCTTGTTCAATCCAGGCCTCGACCTCCGCGAGGAAGTCTTCGTCGACACGCTCCCCCATCATTACCCGGGTGCGAATATCCCGAGACAATGATTCCGTGGCCACCGCCGGAGCGACTGGCGTTGGACTGTCCGCCAATAACGCTGCCGCCATCTCATTCTCAGAGAGCCTGACGATCGATCTAAACGACAAGCCGGCCATCACGACGTTGGGGTCGGCTCCGAGGTCCAGCAGCAGCTTCAAGGCGGCGCGGTTATCCGCCGCCAGAAAAATGGGACTCGGCATGAGCGCTCCTATTTCTTCCCAGTCGTCGCGCTCAATACTCACCCCGGATTCGACAAGTTTTTCCACGAAGCGGTAGTTGCGCAACATCACAGCCATATCGATGGGGCGCTGTCCATCGCCGTTCGGCGTATCGAGGGAGAGACCGTGTTCGACGTAGAGGTCGATCATGTCGGTTTGGCCATAAAATGCCGCCCAAGTCAGCGCCGTTTCACCGGCGGCATTTCGACGGTCAACCTCGGCTCCCTGTTCGATCATCCAACGGGCAACGTCTTCGTTGCCGGATGCCGCCGCCAACATGAACGGAGTCATCCCTTCATCGCCAAGCACCATGGTGTTGATCTCGTCGGCGGAAAGCGCGGCCTGAACCTCAGCGAGCGTTCCCGACAAAATGAGTTTCGCGACCAACGGAACATCCTGATCACCCGGGAACCACTTGTTGGCCAGATCACCGGCAATCTTGACCTGCTGGGCGCGCTCCACCTCCGCCTCCTCCGCCCGCTGGCTCGCGTCCTCCGCCTCGCGCTGCGCCCGTTCGGCCTCCCGCTCTCGCACTTCAATCACCCGCGAGGCGTCCTCGACCCGGCGCTCCGCATCCATAATACGCCAGCCTGCGACAGAGCCCGCCGCCAAGAATACCACCGCCGCGCTTGCCCAGAGGACCCTGCGCCGTTGTTCAGCCACCCGGTGTCGCCGGGCTAGATCGTCAAAGCCCACTTCGAGCGCACCGGCGAGCACCTTGAGCAAACTGTTCTTTCGGCCATCGCCCTGTGGCCGCAGGTCGGCCGCCAGCGGGTGCGCGGGGTGACGAAGGCTCTTTGGGAAACACTCCAACGGTACCCCGTTGGCGTCCGTTTCATTCGTATTCCGCTTGCCGTCCACGATGACGGCCAGCACCCGGTCGATTCCGTGCTTCTCGATGAAGTAATCGACCTCGTGATTAACCCAATGGGAATTCGCCGAATGAGGAGAACACAGCACGATCAAATAGCGTGAGTCATCGAGTGCGTTCCGCAGGCTGTCATTCAATTGCCCGGCAGCCGGCAATTCGGTCCGGTCACGGAAGATGGGGCGCAAATGCCGACCGACTGTGGTTCCGTCATTCAGCTTGGAACCGCGAATTGGTGCTGGGATGGGAAAGTGCTCCAAGCTCTTTTGTAGCCAGTTAGCCTGCTCGGAGTCGGCGGAAGAATAGGACAGGAAGGCCCAGTATTTTTTCATGAGCTTTTGGGATAAGCTTACCACAGATCCACCACACGTGTAGCGTGATACCACTCCATGGTTTCGTCGGCAAAAAGGTCTTCAGTGCGGGCGACCCACTCTTGCAATAGGCGCTCGCTTCCACCGATCGGAGTTTCGGCCGCTAATCGATCCAGTTTAGCCACCATGTCCGGATAGCGGACCGCGCGGCGATCATGGTCCAGAAGACGCGACGAGGACTGAATCCACGCCGCCACCATCGGCACCGCGACGGGAAACATGCACACCACCGCCGCGCTCACCCAACACGCCGTTTCCATGCCCCAACCCCAGATGTTGTTGTAAAACACCACCAGCAAAACGAGCGGAAGAGAGCCGAGCAGGGTCAGCGCAGTGCCCGCTCCCCCGCGGACCCGTTTGACCGACTTTTCGCCGTTCTTCGCGAAATAGTCGCGTTGGTTCAGCAAGCGCTTCTCCAAATATCGCTGCTGATACCTAGCTCGGTCGAAAACGGGTTTCTCAATTTCGTGCCGCAATACCCCCACCGTCACAGCGAAGCGACGCCACTCCGGGCGCTTTCGCGCCAAGGCAGAACGCAATGGATCCAACACCGGCTGACCAAACTCCGCGCACTTCGCCACCTGCACTGCATAGCGCGACTCGGTCCAGACATCCCGCGACTTTTTGTGCCGCTCCCAAACCTTTCCGCCCAGCACCACGATCACGAAACCAAACTCCAGCATCGCCACCACGATGGCAAAACTCGGCAGCCAGTCCGCACCGCCGTAGAGCCCTTCCATCAACTGCGTCAGGGTCACGACAAGGGCTGACACTGAAGCCAGTCCCATCGTCCAAACCGCGATATCCCGAAAGGTTGTGGCATCGGTCTTAGCCAGTTCGGACAAGTTGGTCTTGAGCTGAGCCGCAGCATCGATTGGCGACTGCTCCAGCGCGGCGTCCGAAAGGACGCCTTTCTCCACGAGCAGCTTCCAAGTCTCATCGAGGCCCAGCCATTCCTGGTCAAAACCACCGCGGATGACTGCCTCGCCTGGCTTGCCCGATACCACTACCCACGGCAAAGAGCGATGTTTCGCCTGCTCCAACAACTGTTCCCCACGTTCGGTTGGTGCCGATCGAACAAACACAACCACATCCGCCACATCGACCGCCCGAAACGCATCGTCATACTCACTGAAGTCATCGTTTTGAGCAGCACTCGCGCCCACCGGCTTCGCTTGCTCCGAAACGGAAGCTTCGGGTAAGCGCACGAGCGCTCGCATATCGCTCACGCTGCGCTCGCAGCCCGCCCACTCAAGATGCAATCGCCCGTTCAACCTCGCCACCTGCCGCTGCAGCTTGCCCAGCTCTGTCTCCAACTTCTGGGCACAAACCAGCAACGCCGCAGATTCCGCATCCGTCACGATCACGCTGACCACCCAAACCGGGCTCAATCGCACTGGCTGAATTTTTGACTCCGGCTGATGGGCGGATCGAGCACTCATACTTCGGGCAATTCTTTGGTGTAGAGCATCCGCCACTCCGTGACTTCGGAGATCATGTCGTCGGTAATGGCCTCCACCACCTGCAACGCCTCCAGGGTTGCGCTGCCGCAATCCGACGCCGGATTGGCACGCATGACCTGTAGCTCGGCCAAGGTCGCTTCGATCTGTTTTCGCCGGGCCTGCAGCATGTCCATCATCACAAGTGATCGCTCGTGCAGTCGCTGACACTCCGACTGAAACCGCAGCCCGTTGAGCCCCGCCAAGGCCGCAGGGATGAGCACGGCCACCACGACCATGGAGGTCTTCACAATCGAAACGTGGTTGTAGATGGCGTCCGGCCAGAGGTGGAATAGGAAGCCGAAGAGCAGCACCACGTCGGCTCCGACGGCCCATACGACCCAATGGCCCAAACGCTTGGTCGCGTTATTCAGCACGTGATGCATCGCGTGCATGCGGTCGGCATTCTGCTCGTGGTAGCCAATCTGGCCCCGGCCGGCCGTCGCGCCATCCGCGACGCAACCCAACCAATCGTCGCCCACCGCGCGCAACGCCGCTTCCGCGTTGGTCCTAATGATCGGCACACGTTTGCCATTACCCACATCGTAGTGCTCCATTGCCGACTCCGCCGGCGAAAGGGAGCGCAGGCACGCGTTGAAAAACCAATCCGCTGGCCCTTGCCGAGACAGTCGTGCATCACTGTGCGGGTGAGCCGAAACAACCGGTTGATACGATCCGACTGCCGGCAGGAAATAGAGGGATCGAAACCGTTCCGCCAGATACCGAAAATCCACCGCCCGTTCCGACCAGCGCTTCGAATTCGCGCGATGAATTGTCTGCGCCATTTGATAGACGACATAGAACTCAGCCGCCGCCAGCCCTAGCAGGATCGCGTAAGACCAAGTTCCTTTGGCATACAACGAAACCACCAAGGCCGAGGTCGCCAACAGCACCGCCAAGAACGCCCGCCGGATGTTCATCCAAAATCCACCCCGGTAACAGTCGCTGTAGACGTAGTTCAACTTCTTCGCGCGCTCCCGCCAATTACACACCTGGCCCTCGGACTCCGCCGTAGTACTCAACTTGGGCTTACCCGGCAGGTGCAGTTCGAACCGATTCTGCAGGCGCTTCCACGCCTTGTTTGCCCGCGCCTGGAACTTTCGCCCCCAATCCGATTGCGCCTGATCAACTGCAAAGAACTTCTCCAACACTTTCGCATCGATCTGTCCCTCGTCGGCACGAGGGCCGCCTAACAGGGAATCCACCGTCAGATTCAAACGCTCCCATATCGGGTCATTCGCCAAAGGGTTGGATAAGATCGCAGCCCAATTCGGCGGCGCCCCATCACTGGGCAACCGAAGCGCAGCAGCGCCATTCGTAGGATTGATGACTAGCACCGGAAGCTCGAACGCCAGCGCCGCTTCAACCGTTTCCGCCGTCCCTCCAATCGCGCCTTTGGCCAGCGGATCAAAAACCGCTAGCAGCATATCCGCCTGTCTCAGCAGCAGCCGTGATTGCAAACGATATCCCCGAGCCCGACACAAGTCTGCAAAAGCCTTGGTCTCCGGCGCGGCATCTTCCGCGGCCCGTTCGTAGCGTCCATCGCCACACAGCACGTATTCACACGCCGCAAGCTGCCGATCAAACTCAGGCAAAAAGTCCTTTGCCCTGCTCGATCGGTAGGACTCGATCGATCCCGGCAACACCGCCGCCAGCCGCAAATCCACGCCCTCGATCATCGAACCCAACAGCACCTCCCCCGCCAGCGCATCCGCCCCCTCAGCCAAACCCGTGATGAGTCTTAAACAGGGAGCCTCATCCGCATAAAACCGACGCAACGGAAACGCACTGTCGAGATCCACCACTGCCTGACCGTGTTTCAACAACCGTTCTGAAACCCGCTGCACGATTTGTTCGAGTAATAACTGAAAACTCACCCCCCCCCGGGGTAACTGCCGGTTTCCGGCAAACGCGACCCGGAGAGTGAGACGTGGTCGACTAGGTGCCGCGGTTTGACGAGATTTCGCAGATGTCATGATCAACAGCAGGGGGTTAATGAGCGATTCATGGGTGGATTGCTGGGTCTATGGATGATCCCGAAGCCATTTTGCCGCCGCCACCGTGTCAGGGTGATTTTCGCCCTGCCGCTCTGAGTAGATTCGATACGCCTTCTCGATCCAGCCTCTGGCCGCAAAGCGGTCGTCGCTTTCTTCAACGAGCGTGCCGATATTCCAATAACTGGTCGCCAGCGCCGGGTGGTTGTTGTCGTAAACTTGCTCCTGAATTGCGATGGCGCGCTCCAACAGTTCCTTGGCCACTGGAAGATTTCCCAGAGCCCGTTCCACTAAAGCCAGCTGGAAGTAGTTGTACACCAGCTCCGGATCGTCTCTGGCGTAGGCTTTCTCCTCAATTGCAATCGCCCGTTCCAGCAGGTCTTTGGCCGCCGGAAGATTCCCAAGGGCCTCTTCCTCATCCGCGAGAAATGAGTAGCTGTTCGCCAACGCCAAGGCGTCGCTGTCGTAGGCCTTCTCATAAATTACGATGGCACGCTCCAGTATCTCTTGGGCTCGGGGTCGATTTCCAAGATCCCGTTCCACTCGCGCCAGTCTCACGTAACGGATCCCAAGCACATTGTGGTTTTTCGCGTTGACCTGCTCCTCGATTGCGATGGCGCGCTCCAGCAGTTCCTTAGCCCGGAGCAGATTATCGAGCTTCTGTTCCACCAACGCCAGATTCCAGTAGCTGGTCGCCAGCGTCGGATGGTTGCCGTCGTAGGCCTGCTCCTGAATTGCAATCACGCGCTCCCACAGTTTCTTGACCGCCGGAAGATTTCCAAGATCCGCTTCCTCATCCGCCAGAAATGAGTAGCTGTTCGCCAACTCCAGGGCGTCGCTGTCGTAGGCCTTCTCATAAATTACGATGGCACGCTCCAGTATCTCCTTGGCCCGGTGTAGATTTCCAAGTTCCCGTTCCACTCGCGCCAGTCCCACGTAACGGATCCCAAGCACATTGTGGTTATTCGCGTTGAACTGCTCCTCGATTGCGATGGCGCGCTCCAGCAGTTCCTTGGCCCGGGGCAGATTTTCGAGGGCCCGCTCGATCAACGCCATTTCTGTGTAGCTGGTCGCCAGCGTCGGATGGTTGCCGTCGTAGGCCTGCTCCTGAGTTGCAATCACGCGCTCCCACAGTTTCTTGGCCGCCGGAAGATTTCCAAGATCCGCTTCCACTACCGCCAGATTTGAATAGACGGTTGCGAGCGTCGGGTGGTTGCAGGCGTAGACGCGCTCCAGAATTGCGATGGCGCGCTCCAGCAGTTCCTTGGCCCGGGGCAGATTTTCGAGGGCCCGCTCGATCAACGCCATATTTGAGTAGCTGGTCGCCAGCGTGGGGTGGTCACTGGGGTAGAACTGCTCCTGAATTGTAATGGCACGCTTCCCCAGTTCCTTGGCCTCCGGGAAATTTCCAAGATCCTGTTCCACGGACGCGAGAATTGAGTAGCTGTTAGCTAGCTCCGGGTGGTCGCTGGCATAGGCATTTTCCTGCATCGCAATCGTCTGCCTCAGCAATTCCTTGGCCCTTGTGAAATTCCCACTATCCTTTTCCAGCAACGCTAGATTTGAGTATCGGCTCGCCTGCGTCGGGTGGTCGCCAGTGTAGGTATCTTCCCCGATTGCAATGGCGCGCTCCAGCAGTTCCCTGGACTTCGAAATATTTCCAAAACTCCGTTCCACCATCGCCAGACGTGAGTATCGAAGCGCCAGCCGCGGGTGGTTGCTAGGGTAGAACTGCTCCTCAATTGCGATGGCGCGCTCCAGCAGTTCCTTGGCCTTCGGAAGGTTTCCTAGGTCATGTTCCACTGTTGCCATAAGTGAGTGGCTGATCGCCAGCGTCGGATGGTCGCTGTCGTAGGCCTGCTCCTGAACTGCGATGGCGCGCTCCAACAGTTCCTTGGCCTTCGGAAGGTTTCCTAGGTGATATTCCACTGTTGCCAGATTTGAGTAGCTGGCCGCCAGCGACGGGGGGTCGCTGGCGTCGACCTGCTCCTCGATTGCGATGGCGCGCTCCAGCAGTTCCTTAGCCCGGGGCAGATTTCCGAGGCTGCTCTCCACCAACGCTAGAATGTTTGATAGCACCGCACTGTCGGTTTCGGGCGGATCAACCTGTTGCCACAGCGCTGCGACTACCCGAAGTGCCGGTAGCCACGCGGCCACCTGTGGCTCGAAGAATCGCTCATGTAATTCATCAGAGAGCTTTAGGGCGATTTGACGTATCTCAGCCAACGTGTCATCCGAGAAGTTCGCGTGGCTCTTAACGATCTCGCCGACCAACCGGTGGACGCGGGCGGTGTGCGGCGTTTGGTCGGGACGTAGGCCTGAGAAGTCTGGCACCAGTAAGCGCAGAGCGGCGAGGCGTCGCCAGATTTGGGTCCAGCGGTGCTCATCCTCAGCGCCTGCGACGGGATCGGCGGCCACAGTGGGATACGTTTTTGCCACACCGGCCCGAATCCATTCGAGTGGCACGCAATCTGGCGGTAGCACGGCGGCGTAGTTGAGTGCCAGCTGCTCGTCGTCGGCAAGGTTCTGCAAGGTCGGACTGAGTGTGAGAGTCAGGAGTTTCTCCCGGTGCAGCTGCAGATTCACATGATCCTTGGCCGCTGTGGTATCAAGCTGGGCGACCCCACGTTGTTGCAGCAGGTCGCGATACCCCGCGAGGCTCACCGTGGGCTGTTCTGCGAGGTGCACGGCTACGGCCTCGACGGCGAGGGTGAAGCCACCGAGCAATTCCGCAATCTCCCGCATCACATCAAGATCCGCCTTCGTCAAAGCCCGCTTGGGGGCGATCCCAGGCTCATCGCCATCAGCCGCGCAATGACGGCGCATCACCTCGACGGCATCGTCTGTCGCCAGTTCATCAAGTGGGCAACGCACGGCCTGACGCACCTCCCCTCGGCTTGTTGCCAGTAGGTGCACGATCTGCCCCCCTGCCCGCGAGGCATTGGGTAGCAGATTGGGCTGGCCGTGAGATGGAACAAGAAAGCCGGAGGCATCGACGTCGATATTGTCGAGGACGAGCAATTTTGCACCCGGTCGGGGCACGGGCTGGTGAAGCCACTGTCGGAGTGCCGCAAGTTGTTCGTCTGCTGTAGCCGTCGGCTCCCATAGTAGGCCGAAGGCTCCGAGTGGCGTGAGCTTCGAACCGCCTAGCGCCACTAGGGCTTCGACGAGCGTAGACTTTCCTTCGCAAGGCACCCAAAAACGCCCGCCAGGGTAGGCGTGGGCAAACACTTGAGCATACTCGAAGGCTAGGGCTGTTTTACCCATGCCTCCCAAGCCGCAGGTCACGACCGCCGGACGGGCTTGCAGTTCCTGACGGAGCAGGCGCAACTGTTCGTCGCGCCCACAGAAATTGGGGTTATGCGACGGAATCGTGCTGGGTGAATCCCCAGCCGTGGCGGCGAGCTCCCGCTTGCGGATGATCGCGTTGTCGAGTGCTTCCAGTCGCTGTCTCACTTGAGCCAGCTGCAGCACCTCCTCACCGGTCGGGTCCAGTGGGATAATCTCGTCGCCGGCCACAAGTTTCAGATCGTTCCGCCAGCGACGTGCGTCCAACCATGCCCGAATTTTTTGCTCCTCGGATTTCCGACCCGCCCCATCTGGCGCGGTCACAAAGAACACTGGACCAATGGCTTCACCGTAAAGTCCACGCCGCCGTTCGTGTCGCTCAAAATGGTCCCACTCCCAAGTGCAATTCGGGCTTTCGGTGTAGTTGCCCGACAAGAACGCGATCATGAAATGCGAGCCCCGCAACCCCTGTTGCAGCCGGTCCCGCCACGATTCGCCCACTTCGATCGCCTGTTCATCAAAAAACAACGTCAGCTCTTCCCCGCCCATGAAACTGCGGTGCCGAGCCTGCAACTCCGCCAGCGCGGCTCTCACCCAGGCAATGTCCCGGCGCGAATAGCTGACAAACACATCCCAAGAGTCGCGACGAGGTGAAGGAGGGGCGGACATGGCGAGAAGAACGAAGTCAAAGGTATGAACAATATGGAGCACTCAACAAAGTCTCCGACCCACTTCATCGAACGGGTATTCACTGTCCTCGCGGTCGTAGAAGAAGAATACGTGGAGGGGCGCAGGATCCATGAGGGTGCAACTAAAAAGCAGGAAATGGTGCAACTGAACGAGTTCTCTTTGCCGAATTTTCAGGGACGCTCACATCGACGACGAGCCTGCTGGAACGCCGCGATCGGGGGTGGCGTTGGCGCGACGGGGGTGGCGGAGTAGTCGTTGCTGGTGCCAGCGGCGGCGAATCCATGCCTGGGTGCCGACTGCAGCGGTGAGGGATTGACTCGATGACATTTGCCCAGACGCCGGTTGTGCCGCGCGACTCATGGTGACCAAGGAGCGCAAGTGTTCGTAGGCGTTCCGCAACCCGACCTCCGGCCAATAATCGAGGTCGCTGCCCAAATATGACGCGGAACGGAGGCTTCTCACCACGTCATCAATCCGTACTGGCGCCTGTAGTATCTCCGACTTACAAAAGTCGGTGCGCCCGCGCTCAACTAGAATCAAAACGCCGAGCAACCGCTTTTCCTAGGCTACCTCACTCCTGCTCTTTTAAGCGCACCCAAAGTGATAGCAGTTGTCGCGTCAAATTTCTTAAACGCCAGAACGACACATACAACCCAACCGAACAGGCTTAACCCAAAGAAAATATTTACCAACAGTATTGCCCAACGATGCACATGCATCTTACTCCAAGCAACGATTGACGGTAACATATAAACCCAAAGAAAAACCACTATACCCAAAAACATCGGAACATCACCCGGGCTATACACCGCAGCCGGAAGAAATAATATAAGACTCAAAATCAACGATGTAACCAAAGTTCTTCGACAATATAGATCTTCCATCACCTTCGCCTTGCTAGCTTCAAAAGTAAAAACCTCCTGAGACGCCGCATCGAGGATCAACTTCCGATGACCAAGTGATCTAACGCCGATCTCCTTTAACTCCGAATCCGAGATCGAGGGCAACATATCCAACCGGATACGATGCGACTCAAAAAGAGGCACAAGTTCCGAGACACCAATTCGATTCAGGAACTCAGCGATCGTCTCGTCATTCTTGAATCGCTGAGGATGAATACTATTATCCGAGGAAATACCCAGTTGCTTGTCTTGCATAATATGAGATACTAAACAATCAATACTTCAAAATTATAATAACAATAGAAGCCACCCAACCGCGCCGGTTAATAAAAAATTTAGAAGTCAGCCAAGTTGGGTTTTCATGCCATATAGCCAAATGCGAACATACCGAATGAAATGCCGAGGCAGAAGCGAGCCTGCGATTGAGGGAGGCTGGAAGCATGCTCGGTCATGATGGGGATAAACTCGTGCACATTCTCCGGAAAGTTCGACCGCAGCCAGGCCAGTAGCGCAGTACGTCAGAACTTGTCGGACTAAGTGACAGCTGGCGAGCCACAAATCCTTGAATCACCATGCCCTTCGCTATCTTCGACCTCAGGCTGAGACTCCGGATTCGAGAGACCCCATCGACCATCACTCCAAGCGCTCCTTTGACCGTTGGGCTTAGGCGGAAACCAATTTCACTCTCGCCGGTGGCCTTGCCACATGGTGCATGACAATTTTCGATTTCGCCAATTCGATGACCCGAGCCCAGCACTGAACTTGCGCAGCCGGTGAATGCGTCATCAGGTTCGCGAGGTGCGCGCGACGCTCACGAGATTTGTGTCGGGATAATCTAGGCAGGTCGCGCGGTCCCTTGCTTCACTCGCACGAGTTCGGCAAGGGAATCGGCCGCTTATGACCCGCACTCTGACTGACGAAGACGTTAATGCTATTGCCGAACGAATCCTAGTCCTCATGGCCGAACGACTAGGGAAGCGGCCCGAGCCTGCACCGGCACCAGCGCCTCCCATCGCACCCCGAGAGGCTCCAACGCCGAAGGCGAGTAAGCTCGGCTATACGCTGGCCGAACTAGGTGAAGAACTGGGGATGTCGAAGGCGACGATCTACCGGCTCACCACTCGCGGGCTCTTGAGGCCCCTTCCATACATCCGCACCAAAATCTTCACCCGACAGGAGGTGGAGCGGTTTTTGGCCGAAGGGGATGCTCGTATGAAACCGTCGCGCCGGGGCTCCTATCGCTGAGTAGGACCCTGAACATCGTTCACGCGCCCCATGGCCTGAATCGCCTTGATAACCGATTCACTAAACACCGATCCCGCGATCTGGCCTAAGCGAACCCACCGCTCAACTTGGTCGGCCGTCGATCCCTTCATCAACTTCGCGGTGGTGCGCGCAGCTCTAACGAGAATTGCGTCGAGATGAACCGTGGTCGTGGCGCTCGCGGACTTCGGTTTAGCCATAACAATTTTTGCCCCGACAGACTTCTATTTCACCGCTCCATCAAAGCGGATTGCCGTCCTCGATGCGCCCGAGCACCCGCAGGACCTCGGCCTTTCCAACATCTGTGCGCCCGTGCGCAGCCGGAGCACGGCCATCGAACAACTTGCTAGGAGTGATCAACCACCGGGCCGCCGCCAACGCATCTCCAAAAACATGGACCGACTTTGCGGCAATCTCGTCATCGACGTCGCCAACCAGATCGCGCCCATGAGACAGCCGCTTGATCTCTGAATCGAGGGCATCCACGAGCTGTTGGACCGGTGTCATGATTCCGTGAACGGTGATGGAAAGCGACCGAAGAGGCAACCAGCCGTTCACCTCCCGGAAGAGCTCGCGCTACCCGGATCCCTCAAACGCAAAGCCTTCAAAAGTCGTTTTCCATACCTGCGATCTACCCGCGGAGCCGCCTCACACGTCGGAGTCCGCCAATGGAAGTAATCCTTCCGGTGGTTATCTAAAGCCCAGATTCGCCCAGTAGCTCTGAAGGCTTCAGGCCGAAACACCGAGCCACTGCCACCAGCGTCGTCAAAGTCGGCGCCTTGGCTCCAGTTTCCAAGATGTAGATGTAGTAGCGCGAAACGTCTGCCCGTTCCGCCAAGGCCTCCTGGCTCCATCCTGCCTCCGTGCGCAGCCGACGGATGGCCAACCCGAGCTTTTTCTCCGGAGTGGCATTTGAAGCAGGGGAAGGGCTGGTCGGCCGCGGCACTCCCGCATCCTACCAAAATGCCAACTAAAGAACGACCAACTATAGTTGTCATTTGAGTTGACACCCGGAACCCAGACCTTCTTTCATTAGCAAACGCTAGAAGGGATCCACATCGATCCGCTTTTTCGAGGTCCGCGCGGCCTTAACCCTCTTTCTCTCCGGTGGAACCCATGCAGCGTTATCATCCGCCGGCAGCCCCTCGTCCCTCATCGATCTAAAAGAGCTCTCCAGTCTAGCTTTGTGCCTTTGATAGGTCATGCGCCCGACGAGCGCTAAGTGCTTTCTCCCCGGAGTCTTAACTGCAATTCGCTCAATAATACTCTGCCATACGCAAGGACCAAGGAAACGTCCCTTCCTTCTTCGATTGATCTCGTTTGGCGCGTAGAGCTGCTCCGCGATCCATCTCCAATCCTCATTACTGAGATTCGACCTGAATGCGACCGGCAACACGGCAACGGTCGTTCGATCCAAGAGGAGTTTCATCTTAGTCTCCCAGACCTGATCCTCCGTGTTTCTCCAAAGTTTAACCACCTGCCTACTTACGTCTAATCGCCTCGCCCACGCATTCGAACCCTTAACGTCACCCATTCGGAAGGACCGCATCACATAAGCCCGGCATACATCCCAAAACGCCAACTCCTTGCGCCTTTCGATGACTTGATCGCAAACCTCGATCAGCTCCGCCGTTCGCAACCCCTGATTGCTTCCAGAGTCCAAGAGACCGTCCATAAAACACAGTCCAGGCCACCCCTCAAAACGTCAAGTATAGTGCTAGCTAGGAAACCCCAAACCTTTACGGGGTGCACAGACTCGCCACAGCACACCTCACTTGACGGCCAACGGCTTCAGTAACTCGGCCACACCGGCCCACATTCGCCCCAAAATTCTCCTCCAAAACACGCTCCCAACTTGAGGACGTGAAAACATCATCGACCACTGCGATCTCGGCGGCTCCGGCCGCTCAAGTTCACCCCGCGACGACCAAGGAGGCCGACGCGATTTTTTCTCAACTCGCTGATAAATGGGATCTTGAGAAATATCTCCGCCTTTTCCCGGAGATCACCGAAGCCGGTCGCGACTACCTGCGCCGCTCCGCGATCGCGCCCTGCCGCTCCAACAATGGCACGATGTCTAACATCACCCGGTGGCCTTCCCTCAAAACCGGCGAGACCCGCACCGCCGGCAGCGACTCTGCTGAGCTCCCCGCCACCCTCATGGCGGATTACACCCCAGATGTGCTCTACTTTGAGGAAGAGCCCGGCATAATCCGCATCAGCGAGGTTTCGCTTCAGACCAAGACCCTTCCGGACATTGTCCTGTTTCTCCGTTCAGGCCCGATGCTGCTAGAATGTCGCACCGCGACCGGCATGGCGCGCAAGGTCGTCAAATCTCCCCGCCTCTACAAACAGGAGGACAACGGCGATTATCGGTCTGGCCCCATCGAACGCGCCGCAGCCGAGCTCGGCCTCCGATACCGCATCAACACCGAGCGGAACTATTCGGGCAAGTTCCTCCAGAACCTGCTGTTCCTCCAACCGTATTACCGGGCGGAGCTCCGCGAGCCCGTCTCTCAAAAGGAGTGGGAGACTGTGTTCGGCACCGTCGCCGACCAACCGGGAACGTCCCTCGCCGACATTCCCGCCGATCAATTCGCTTCGGTCGCTCGTCGTGCCGACGTGGTCCATGCGCTCCTCGCAGAGCGTAAGATCTTCGCCCACCTGGACCGCGTGGATCTCCGCGACCAACGCGCCGTCCAACTGTTTTTGTCCCCGGTCCAACGCGATGTTGCAGCCCTCTTCCTCGGCAAAACGCGTCAACAGATCCCGCTGAAAGGTCAGATCACGACCCTCCTCACGGAGGGCGCCACGTTCAGCACAGGAGGATCCACCTTCCGCGTCATCCGCCTTCGCTCAAACAAAGTGGACTCCGTTGAAGTTCAGTCCGGCGAGAAACGCTCCTTCTCACTGGCTTTGCTTCACGACCTTGATGTCACCGTGAACCCAGTCGAATCGCGCCACACCACCCACGCGATCATCGGCGAGCTCAACGATCGCGAGCTCAAGGATTTGCTGCGCACTCGTCGTCAGCTCACGCCCTACTTACCCGGCGGCAAGAAATTCGGCAAAGCGCCCGCCGACCGCACGCTTCGGCGCAAGCTCCAAGCGTTCCGACTCAAGGATGCCTCCGTCGGCTTCGGAGAGTTGGGACTGATCTCCCGGGTCAAGCACCGCGGCAACCGTCAGTCCGTCATATCCAAAGAATCCCTGGCGATTCTGGAGGACGTCATTCGCGATGTCTATTTGAAGCCCGGCAAAGTGAGCGGACGCTGGGTTTACCGCGAATACGTCAACCGTGCTGAAGCAGCCGGCGTCGGGGAGAAAAACATCATGGGCTACGAGTCTTTGCTTCGGCGCCTGAAAAAGATTCCGGAGCACACCAAGACGCTCGCCCGCGAAGGGAAGCGCGCTGCCCTGGGTTTTCGCCCGCCCCACGACTCCCGCGCTCTTTTGGGCTCCCCGAATGGGCAGGGACCATGGGCAGTCGGCCACATCGATCACACCGAGCTCGACGTCTTGGTCCTCAACCCGGACACCGGCGCCTATGAGCGTCCCTGGATCAGCGCCATGGTCGATGCTTTCGACGGCCGCCGACTGGCTCGCCACGTGTGGTTTGGGAACGCCAACAAGCAGGTGGTGATCGACATCATCAAAAACTGCGTCGAGCGACATGGTGTCATTCCTATGCGGATACGGTGCGATTGGGGCGCTGAATTCCGGAGCACGAGCGTGGCCAAAACGCTCAGTGAGGTCGGCGTCGCGCTCTCGTTTCGCAAGAAAGGTGAGCCGCGCGACGGCTCACCGGTGGAAGGCTCGTTCAGCGCGATGGATAAGGTATGGATCCACAACGCGACGGGGAACACCAAGGCCCTGAAAAAGCCTCGCAACACGTCGCGTTCCCACGCCCCCCGCCGATACGCCCTGCTGGAGCTAGAAGAGTTCATCAAACTGGTTGATGATTTCATCGCCACGGAAAACCGGGCCCCGAGAGAGCACAAGCCCTCGCCCGACGAGATGTATGCGGAGTTCATTGGCACGTATGGGGTGCACCACATGCATCGCATCTCGCCTCAACTGTTGGATCAGATGCGGTTCGTTGCCGACACCGATAACACCCGAGTGGTCTCGAAAAAGGGGACGATTCGATTCCAGTGCCTCGACTACAGTGCGCCGGGTCTCGCCAACTATGCGGGCGAAGAGGTGAGCGTGTTTGTTGACGAATCGAACCCGCTAGAGGTCAAAGTCGAAGCGGGCCCCCACCACGAGCGCATTCGCGGCAAGGTGGTCGACTCGGAACTGAAATATGCGCCCAGTCTCGCGCGTGCAGTGGAGATCGCCACCCGCCGGCGCAACAACACGCAGGCACGAAAAAAGAAGGCCGAGCACAGTCGTAAAGGCTTTCAGGCTAGAGCGGTTGCAACGGAGGCCGCGTCCTCGGCGCGGCGAGCCCAAGCAGCCGAACCGGTCGTGGAGAATGCGACCGCCTTTCCGGGTCCTGTCTTCGACGACTCCCTCGTGAACGCCACGGACATCGAATTGGATTAATTGGAGGAATTTTTATGTTTGATCAGCAGCTTTATCTGTTTCCCGAGACGGACCTTTCGGCAGGAGCCCCGGAAGTCTTGGCCGACCTCGCCAATCGGATCGATGCGGCCGAAAGTCGCCGCGAGTTCATGCGCGACATCGCCGGCGCTATCTCCGATGTCGGTCGCGGCGGGGTCGTCATTGTTGGCCACTCACCAGCCGTGGATGCGCCCGAGATCATCGATCACTTGCGGCGCCACGTGGCAGAACTGAGCAAAGACGGGCTACCCGCTTCGCTTTCCCCGCGGCAATCTGTAACAATTGCGCTCCCCCCGGCAGGCGGCAAATTCGCGGAGCAACGCGGCCTTTTGGTGGATCGCATCGAAGCGGCCACCCGCCGACGTTGCTGCCTTGAACATACCCGCAGTTTCGGCACTCAAGTGACAACGTCTTCCGCTCCATTCGAGCTGGAGATAGTGGAGGCGGCCAACTTGCCACAGGAGCCCCACCTGAAGGCATTGACTGTCCTCGTTCGGCGCAACGTCTCTGTCGTTTTTATAACGCAGGCGGATCAGCTCTTTGCGTCGAATGAAGCGCGCAAATCTGGCCCACGTATCTGCGAGTTCCTGCGGGATATCGCGCGCGACTCCCAGACTACCTTCGTCCTCCTTGGACATCGAAAGTCGCTCCTCAAAATGCGAGTAGCGATCGCACACGACCGTATCCCAGAAGCACGCTGGGTGAATCAGCGGCTCTATGATCCGAACGCGGTCAGCGACATGAAGGACTGGGCAAGAATCATCAAAATGCTGTTGCGCAAGGTCGCGCTACAGGACGCGACGATTCAGGCTATTTCGTCCATAAACATGGCACTAGCGGTAGGCGGAGATGTCTCGCGGGTATCGCGCTGGCTACGCCAAGCCATGATCGACGCCTACCAACGCGGGTCAGGCTCCCTCTCCCGAGCCAACATCGAGCGCACGACCCCGAAGATGAGTGAGGTGCGTTCGGCCGAGGAGGAACTGGATCTTTACCGCGACTGGCTAAGCCCTGCGCGCTCGGTCTTCCAGACGCCGGCAACAGCCCAAGAAGCCTCGCCGCCTCCGCCGGCTCCACCCAAGGAGAAGGACAAGGCGAAGGGCGGGAGGGCCAAGCGCCCCCAACCTGGCAATCGGAAAGCGACCCGTGACGCCGCGCCGAAAGGAAAGGCGGCGTGATGAAATCGCCGCTCCAACCGCTCGGGATTGAAGCAGGGCAACCCGAGGCCTTGAGCAGCTATGTTCAACGCCTCGCTGCGTCGATCGATACGGTTCCCGGTCAACTCTTGCATCGCCTGCTCGCGCACGCTTCAGCCAACGACCCGCGATTCACGGGCCGTTGGCGCAAAGCCACCGCCAAGCTGTATTTCACGCGCAACATCAACGGCCACAGCCACGCCACCGCGTGGCTGAAGGCCCTCGCCAAGTGCGTGCCGGACATCGATCTCGCCCCTCTCACCACAACGCCATGGGACGAACACTTTCCGCCCCAAGGTCTCTTCTCGCCGAAGCTCAGATGGTGCCCGCTCTGCCTCGCCCAAGACTCCGAGCCCTACCATCGACTCTCCTGGACGCTGCAACCGACGACGGTCTGCCCAGTCCACCACACGCGCCTGCAAAGCCAGTGCCCCCGGTGCGGCCGAACACCGACCACCCTTCACCCGCGGTCGCAGGTGCTTCGCTGCCATCACTGCGATCACTCCTTGATCTCGGCCAAGACGATCCCGCCCCGGGTTGATCCCGCGTCACCCGAGTTCATCGCCTCCAGCCAAGCCGACGCCTTCATCCGCCAACACCTCACACATCAGGCACCACTTCATCCGCTATGCGGCCAGCACCTGAAGGACCTATGCTCCGGCCTCGGCTTGCCTCATCTCAATGCCCTGACCAAAGCCACCGAAACCCCGAAATCGACCGCCTGGGGTTGGTGGCACGGAAACCACGCCCCGCCATTTCCGCAGGGCCTACGGCTCGCCCGGCTGTTACAGTTCGATCTCTACGCCGCCATGGCACGAGACCCGTCACTCGCAGAGAATCCCGCCGACCAACCCCAACAACTCTCCTTCAATCTCCGCGAATCCCGGCAACCCACCGAACACGATTGGAACGCGATCCGCCGCCGCCTGCGCACCGAGAGCAAACGACCCATACCGCAGGCAACCCGCCTCAGCGAAATCGCCCGCGAGTTCCACATCGACGTTCGCTCCCTGCGGAGACGTGAACCCACCCTCTGTGGCATCATCGGCAGCAAGTCTCGCCAACGCCGCACCTACGAAGCCCAGAACCGTCAGCACCAGCTCAAAGCCGACATCTCCATCGCCATCCAAACCTGCCACCACAACGGCGTGCCCATCACCCAACGCACGATCGCCGACGTCCTGCGCCGCCCCGGCCTCTTCGCTCGTCCCCACGCCCGCCGAGCCTTCGCCGAAGTCCTGATCGCCGGCGAACACCACTGGCCCAAAGTCGTCACCTTCCCCTCCGCAATCCGAGCCGCGAACCCATACCGATAGCGTGCTCATTCGTTGGGACACCAGCCAAACACACGCATCAAGTTCCACACGATCCGCAGTAGCGTCAAAGCGCGATCAATCACGACCAACCAGTCCACCTGCTCGGGTGACGGTTGCGCTTTCGGTCGTCGCTTCTGCGTCGTGGTAGGTTTCCGTGACTTGCTCGAACGATTCTTTTGTTTGCGGCTCATCGACACCGCCGCGGTGTCAACCAGCGCCCTCAAAGCCCTGCCGAACAACGCCCATTTGCCCCGTATGTTATTTTTTATATTTCTAACTTGACTCGCCCGATTCAGCTCGTAACGCTGGTCGACATGAACCAGAAGAATGACAAAACCAGAAAGAACATCCGAAAGGCATGCGACCTTCTTCGCGAGGAAATGCAGCACATCGAAGAGCGCCTGAAGGACGAAGCAGCATCCTTCATCAGAGAAGGTGAAACTGAAATAACGTTACACTTTGTTAAAAGTATTAACGAAATCCGGTCGTTCCTCAAACAGATCGATTCTATCGAGAACGGCGCGTTGGAGATCTGCGAAGCCCGCCTGATGCTGGAGGACGTCGAGGACGGTAAGGTTGTTGGCTACGGGCTTCGCGTGCTTCGGATTCGCGTTACAGCCGGCATGCTCAACCAAAATCTGCTGACGCTGACCAGGGCCCGAAAGCTAGGCCAAGTCCGAGTGGGCGAGAACTTTCACATCACACTCCCCAACGGGGATTCGTTTTCGACTGATGTTTGCCTTCCCGGAAACAAGCTGAGGGAACGGAGCCAGATAGGAAAATTCTACAGAGACCACCGCATTAAAGAGGGCGACACGGTCATCCTTCGTGAAGTCAAAGGCGGGAACTGGGAACTACTCCCCGAGCATGACTATGAGTCAAAACTTCGCGGGTCGGAGTAATCAGCGGCCAACTGATCGACCTTACGACTTCCCTCCAATGACCATCGAAATGAAAACATTACCTTCCACTTTCAGCCTCCCGTCTTCGTCTGAAATCTATGTCTCTGATCATGCGGCAAAGAGATCGAAAGAGAGATTGGGTTGGAGCCGAGAGGCGACTGTTCGAATGACGAAGATCGCGTTGGCTCGGGGGAACTCAATCACCTCCTTGAAGCCCCAACTTCGCGTCCATCTGTCAATGGACCCGCAATCCCATACGCCATCATGTCCTTACCTCTACGGCGACGTTATCTACGTCCTAGGTTTCGACAGAATTCGCCACACGTTCGTTTTAGTTACCGTGTATCCCGCCCCCCCGCAGCTCATTCACGAGCTGAACAGGCAACGGCTCAAGTCGTCATCAACGAAATATCACTTCAACAATTGACGAATGGACCGGTCCTCTGGAGCGCGACCGCGCTCTTCGACCACCACGATCGATAATTTCCCGGTCCGAGCACCATTCGTCCCCAGTATTTTTCACTCACCCGCCGCTCAGGCTTGTCGCCTCGGTTCCCACCTGCCTTGGTCTAGGCGATCAACGTTGTAACTGGCCCGCACGTTGGTCCTGCACCCCTCCTCAGGAATGACCGGACCTCATCTTCGACTCCGCGGCGCCAGCCTTCGCACCCGTGCTCTCGCACGGCCCCACGCTTCAGCGCACCTCCGTGCCTCGCTGTGACCCTTGCCCATGTCCACTTCTGACGAACAAGCCTTTCTCGAAGACCTCGACAAGAAGCTCTGGAACGCCGCTGACCGGCTCCGCTCCAACCTCGACGCCGCCGTCTACAAACACGCCGTCCTCGGCCTCATCTTCCTCAAATACGTCTCCGACGCCTTCGACCTGCGCCGCGAGGAGCTGGACACCGCCTTCCGCGACCCGGACAGCATCTACACCCTCGATCGCGATGACTTCGACTCCGACGCCGCCTACGAGGCCGGCATCCAGGCCGAGTTGGAGGACCGTGACTACTTCACCGAGCAAAACGTCTTTTGGGTCCCGCCACTCGCCCGTTGGCAGTTCATCCAGGACAGCGCCCCGCTCGCGCCCGACACGCCCCTCACGCTCGCCGACGGCACACCCTACACCTTCCGCTCCGTCGCCCGCCTCATCGACGACGCCCTCGAAGCCGTCGAAAAGGACAACCCCCGCCTCAAAGGTGTCATCGAGAAGAACCGTTACATGCAGCTCCAACTGGAGCCGTCCAAGCTCATCGGCCTCATCAGCGAAGTCGTCTCGGCCATCCCCTTCCGCCACGCCAGCCTTAACGCCAAGGACATCCTCGGCCACGTTTACGAATACTTCCTCGGCCAGTTCGCCTTGGCCGAGGGCAAGAAAGGCGGCCAATACTACACGCCCAAGAGCATCGTCTCCGTCATCGTCTCCATGCTCGAGCCCTACTCGGGCAAAGTCTACGACCCCGCCATGGGCTCCGGCGGCTTCTTCGTCCAGAGCGAAGCCTTTATCGAGGCCCACGGCGGCAAACTCGGCGCGATCTCCGTTTACGGCCAGGAGAGCAACCCCACCACCTGGCGCCTCGCCGCGATGAACATGGCCATCCGCGGCATTGACTTCAATTTCGGCAAACAACCCGCCGACACCTTCCTCTTTGATCAGCATCGCGACCTCCGAGCCGACTACGTGATGGCCAACCCGCCCTTCAACATCAGCGAATGGTGGGACGGCCGGCTGGAAGGCGACCCGCGCTGGGTCTACGGCACGCCGCCCAAAAGCAACGCCAACTTCGCCTGGGTGCAGCACATGCTGTATCACCTCGCCCCGCACGGCTCCATGGCCCTGCTGCTGGCCAACGGCTCCATGTCGTCCAATACCAAAGGCGAAGGCGAAATCCGCAAAGCCCTCGTCGAAGACGACCTCGTCGAGTGTATGCTCGCCCTCCCGGGCCAACTCTTCACCAACACCCAGATCCCCGCCTGCGTCTGGTTCCTGACCAAGCATAAGGGAGGGACTACCTCCGTGTCGTCCGGCAAACCGCCTACCCGCGATCGCTCTGGCGAAGTCCTCTTCATCGACGCCCGCCAACTCGGTTACATGAAGGACCGCGTCCTCCGCGACTTCACCGCCGAGGACATGGAGAAAATTACCGGCACCTTCCGGGCTTGGAAACGAGGCAAGGACTACGCCGACGTCAAAGGCTTCTGCAAATCTGCCACCCTCGACGAAATCGCCGCCCACGGCCACGTGCTCACTCCGGGTCGCTACGTCGGAGCCGAGGATGTCGCGGACGACAGCGAACCCTTCGACGAAAAGATGCAGAAGCTCATTACCGAGCTAGACGCCCAGTTCGAGAAATCGTCCGAACTGGAAATCGCCATCCGAGCCAACCTGAAGTCCCTCGGTTTCGAATGACGCAATCACTCACAAGGCAGTCCGAGTCGTCCCGCGACCGTGGGATGGACCAGGCCGTCAAAGCGAATCTGGAGGGGGTCGGTTATGGCGACTGAGTGGCCACGAATTACCATTCAGGCCTTGATCGACGCAGGTGCCATTGTCGGCCACAAGGATGGCAACCACGGCTCGATGTATCCTCGCGTCGAAAAATTCGGTTCCCAGGGTGTCCCTTTTCTAACAGCGAAAAACCTAAGCGCGGGAAACGTAGACATCGAAGGTGCGCCACGTCTCGCGGACGAAAAGGCCGATGCGCTGCGTATTGGCTTTGTGAGACCTAAAGACGTCTTGCTTTCGCACAATGCGACCATCGGTCGAGTTGCGGTTATGCCTGAATTCGAGGGACGAATCCTGATTGGCACGTCCCTCACCTATTTTCGCACTGACCCTTCGAAGCTAGATCCTCGCTATCTCGCGGCGTATTTCACGGGACGCGATTTCCAAAATCAGTTGGCGGCGGTGATGAGCCAAACCACACGCAACCAAGTCCCGATCACTTCGCAGCGGGCACTGTCTGCAATCGTCCCGCCCCTCCCCGAACAAAAAGCCATCGCGCGAATCCTTGGGACGCTGGACGACAAGATCGAGTTAAACCGGCGGATGAACGCGACGCTGGAGGCGATGGCGCGGGCGCTATTCCAGAGCTGGTTCGTGGATTTCGACCCCGTCCACGCCAAAGCAGCCGCCGACCGCCCACCCGTCGGCACGGACGAACAAACTGCCGCCCTCTTCCCCTCCGGATTCCATGAATCCGCCCTCGGCGAGATCCCCACCGGCTGGACCGCCGGAACGCTTAGTGATGTCGCGACCAATCCCCGTCGTTCCGTTCACCCAAACGAGATCGCCCCAAACACGCCTTATATCGCCTTGGAGCACATGCCTCGTCATTCGATCGCCCTCGGCGATTGGGAGCCGTCAGCCGAGGTCAAGAGTGGAAAAACGGCATTTCAGAAAGGCGAAATCCTCTTCGGAAAATTGCGTCCCTACTTCCATAAGGTCGGGGTCGCACCTGTCTCCGGCGTTTGCTCCACCGACATCCTAGTCCTCGCCCCATCCAAACCCGAATGGTTCGGATTTATGCTCGGTCACGCCAGCAGCGACGCTGCCGTTCAGTTCGCCGACAAGCACTCCACCGGCACCAAGATGCCACGCACGAACTGGACCGACCTGAGCTCGTTCAAAATCGCTCTTCCGCCTCCATCTATCGCAAAAGCGTTCAACGATCAGATTCAGCCGATGGTTGGCCGGATGCACGCCAACCTCCACCAATCCCGCACCCTCGCCACCCTGCGCGACACGCTCCTGCCCAAGCTGCTGGGCGGAAACCTACCTGTTGCATCCATGGAGGTGAACACGTGAGCGAGCCGCTGGATATCTACGAGGGTTGCCAGCAGATCAGGCGGACAATGCGGCCCGATGTTCTCGATGACTTGATGGAGATTACATTCACTCACGTCCCAACTCAGCGGATGTTGAAGCGAATCCGCGTCTATATTTGGGCAGATGAACCGACTGCCGCTTGGATTAAGAAGCATCCGACTTTTAGTCGCGGCTGCTGGCCGCTAGCTCTGTTTGCGCTACACGATTGGATGTGGCTGAAGAAGTTCGTTGAAGTAGAAACCAAAGTCGTAGCCGAAGGCGGTCTTGATGACCCCAAAATCGGCAAGACATATATCCGGGCTGAGTTTGAAAATTTCGAAGACGGTGTCTGGTTCGCCCCCTTGGTGAATTTTGCGAATACGCATATCTTCGACCAACTAAAGCAGTTTTACCTTGATCATCCAGGTGCCAAAACGTCCCCCGAGCGCATTCCCCGGATAATGGCCGAGGAACGAGCAAAGCTTGAGGCCAAGCAGCGCGCAGTCGCGATCGCGCAAATGCAACGCCGGCATCTTCTCAAAGTGCCAACTAAGATGGTCCAAGTGTTCATCGACGAATCCGGTGATGTCGGGTTCCAAAGACTCCAAGACGTCTACGTATTCGCGCCGGTCATCGTCCCCGAGGGTAAGCTCCAGCGTGTGAATTCGTTGCTGGATGCACTGCGAGCAAAGCATTGGGGATCAAACGCACCGTCAGAAATCCACATGGTGCAGGTTCCTGATGCCAAGCGCGCGGCAATCAGAGAGGATTTCGCCCGTATCGTTCGAGAAAACGAAATCACGATCTTAGGCTGCATGGTCGAAAAAGAGTCATTCATAAAGCACCTCTTCCGCTGTCATGCGTCGGCTCGTCGATCCGAGGAGAACCCGTTGGACCTAACTTGGAACGAACTCATCAACGACCGCTCCTATTTTCTTCAGGCCAACACCCTCGCAACGACTGTCGAACTTGTCGTTTCGCACCTCGCTTTAGATTTTCTAACAAGCGGCACGGCTGCAGTTTTCACTCACGACCGAAAGTATCGGGAATGGATGAATAATGCGCTCAGTCTTGGATTCAGCCGAGGGCTGGAAACCGCCAAGAAACTTGCCGAAGCTCACTTCGGCATCAGCACCGCGCCATCAGCCAGCTTTCGCGTGACCGACTCCCAAGCGGAACCATGCCTTTGGCTATCCGATTGGATAAGCGGGGAGCTCCGCGCTTGGTCATTCAATAAACCATTTTCACCCGAGTTTGAGAGCATCAAACCTCATATGAGTTTCATGGGATTTAGAAACGACGGGGTGAAGTGCTCTTCACGTGATGTCGGAGTCGTAGCGGAAGCTGAATTTCCGGATCTTCCCCGCCTCCTTATTCGCGGCGATCCAATAGCAGTTGAGCCCCAACCTTGAATATACAATTCGCCATGCCTCGATATTTCTTCAGCGCAACCAAGAGTGCCCACGAACAAATAACGAGCCTCTTTGACTTCGTTTGGCCCACCGCGACGGCCATGTGGAATCTAAGGTGGCAAGTGGATGGTTTCCTTCGAGCCATGCCTACAGCAACAGTGCCCGATCTTCATGCTCGGTTCTCCCAAGGTGCCGACATTCACGGCGCCAACCTCAAGCGCGCGTGCGTAACACATACTTGGGAAGAACAAAAAGAGGTCTTCGCGAAGATCCTGCTCACAAACTCAATCGCCATTTATGAAGGCTGGATCGAGGAAGTCTTGGACGTATTGGGCAAAAACACACCGGCGCTCGGTAAAGCACTTCAGTTTCCTACAACGGGTGCCAACCGCGGCATTAAATCGGCGGTTTCTACTTTAACTGCATCAGAATCTACTGCGTTGAAGATCAGCCTACATCCCGCGCTCGCGAATGCCGAAAAATACGACTGGGCAAACCTGGATGCCATGCTGCTTTGCTACAGATTCTTTAAAGAGCAGCGTAATTGCGAAATACACAGAGGAGGAGTCGCCGACCAGAAACTAATTGATGCATATAACCAATTTTCACTAGTCGCCTCACCGGCATCGCTTGGCGTAGCCGAGGTTCCGATCCACACCGCTCCGCTCATAGCAAAGCCAATCAAGATCAGCCTACGTGGCGTTGTAGGCCTAACTGACATAGTCCTAAAAATAATCACGACGTTGGACGCCGAATTATGCCGGTCTAAAGATTCCGAACCCCCATTCATCACCAAGTGGAAGACGATCCATCACACCCCCAAAACGCTCTCTAAAGTTCCGAAGAAACGCACTCGCCAGGTTGAGGATCTAGCAAAAGAAGCGGGGTTCCCGAAACCAAGGGATCCCATGCAACTTGGTAACTGGCTATCAAGCAAAGGACTCACACGCTTTTAAAGGAGCCCCTAAAACGTCAGGTCTTGAATCTTGAGAAATGCACCAATGGACGACGCCCGGCTCCACTCCAACTCACTATATCATTACGCTAGTGCAGCCAACGCCGGTCGCGTGTTTATAAAATGAAATGGCTCAAGAAACTGCTCGGGGTGGGGTCGGTGGCGTCGGTGGCTGCGGCGCAGCCGGTGGCGACGCCTTCGACTGTCGCGGCTCCGCCCGCTGCGGTCAGCGACCCGGCCAAGGATCCGAACATGATTCGGGTGCATGATGCCTACGGGCGGGAGATGTTCATCACCAAGCAGGAGTGGCGGGACAGTGTGCTGCTGGGCCACATCCAGAAGGTCTGGAACGATCCTGACGAACTGGCCGCCGTCATCACTCAGTCGCTCCAAGACGGGTTCGGGGCCGACATGGTGAAGCCAGCCGAGCAGCTGGCCAAAATCGATCCCAACGCCGAGCGCGGTGCCGTCCTGCTCGCGGTCACCTACCTCGACCAGAAGCGGCCCACCGACGCCGCCAAGGTCATTCAGTCCTTTATCAAGACACACGGTCCCTCTGGTGTTGCGCTCACCAATCTCGCCAAGGCCCAGTCGGCCCTTGGGGCCGAGGAAACCTCGCTCAAAACCCTCTGGAGCGCGCTCGAAATTGATCCCAATCAGGACAATGGCCTGCAATGGTATGCGCTCCGCTGCCGCGACCGCGACGGGGAAGCCGCCTACTTCGACGCCTATCGCCGTGTCGCCGCCGTGCCCGGGGCCTGGCGTCCCCAAATGTGGCTGGCCCGGGATGCTCTCGACCGCCGCGCCCTCGACGAGGCACTGACCCTCTACCACGAAGCCCTGGAACGCGCCCCACGTCCTGTGCCCACCGACTTGCTCATGCAGCTCTCCGGTGACCTGGGCAATCACGCCCACCTGCCCGAGCTGCTGGAGCTCACCACGCCGCACTTCGATGTCACCGTCCACGGCATCACCGTCGGCAACAACCTCATCAAGGCCCGACTCGATCTCGGCCAGATCGACGCCGCCCAAGCTCTGGTGGAGTCGCTCTACACCCAGCAGCGCCCGGACTGGAAACCGACCCTCACGTTCTGGGACAACGAAATCGCCCAAGCTCGTATCACCGCCGCCGATACCCACGCCGCCTCCTCGTCCCCGACGGGTGAACCCAAGGTGTCGATCTCGATCCGCTCGTCCGATGGCCCGGTCTGGCTGGCCCAGGGCTCGCCCGCCGCCGAGCTGTATGGTTCCGCCACCCCGCCGGACGAAAACCTGCCTCGCATCGCCTTCATCGGCAGCAGCGCAACTCAGCCCCAAACCGGTGAGCGGGCCAAACTCCAGCTCGCCGACAACATGGGCCGGGTCGCCCGCGGCCTGCCCCTCTACCTCGCCGAACGCACCCAGTTCGGCGCCCGTGCCACCGTCACGAGTCTCGTGCCATGGCTGGAAGGCGACACCCCGAGCTTCGTGCTCTCCGGTGGCCCCTGGAGCGCCGAAACCGCCGCCGAACAAGCCCGTCGCGGCGACCATCCCGCCGACTACGTGGTCATCCAACACCTCGACGCTTCCCAGCCGCAATGGCGGGTGCAACTCGACCTCGTGCGCACCATCGACGCCCGTGAACTCGCCACGCTCTCCGCTGAGTTTCCGATACACGACCCCGGCGCGGCCCTCAACCGCCTCGCCACCGACCTTTTGTCCGCATTGGCCACCCACGCCGAGGTAACGCCAGCCGAGCCCCCGGCCGTCTACCAACCGGCGACAGACGCCAATCTGGCCACTTACATCGTTCGCCTGGAGCAACTGCTCTCGATCCGCGCCGCACAAACGCTGCCTCGGAAACACCGCTTCCTCCACGGCGAACGCGACATCATCGACGGCATGGTCCAATATTGCCTCGCCGCCCCGACCGACGTCACCGCCCGTCTCCTCCTGATCGAAGCCCTCCGCCGCCTGAAGGAGGTGCACCCCGAAGTCGTGACCCAAGCCCACCCGACCATCGAGCACCTGCAAAAGGATAAACCCCTCACCGGCGAAGCCGCCGCCGTCATCACCGGCATGCTGGCGGAGATCTATCCCCAAAACTGATTCGGAAAAAGTCATGAGCATCCGCAGTCGCCTCCTCACTCTCCTCGGTATTGCGGGTGTTTCGGCTTCAAACCCATCGAAAGCTCAGACTGAACCTGAGCCGGTGCATTTCGAATTCGCGCTCTATTTCGCGCCGGCACCCAAGGAGGACCCTGAAGCGATTCTGACGCGCCTGCTGGCGGACGAATTCCAGCACGTCAGTGCATTTCTCTTCGTTACCCACGAGTGGTATGACCTCGCCGACTACGCGCCGCCAACCCCGCAAGCGTTCCGCTACACGGCGGTTGAACTGGACGTGAGCCAAGGGGCCGCGATCGCGGAGTCAGAACGCGTCTTCGTGCTCGGCTTCGCCGCCCACCCAGCCGACCTGCTTCGCGCCCACCGTGAAGCCAATACACTCACCCTGACGCTGGCCGAAGCCTCCGAGGGCCTGCCCTGGGACGAAGAGTGCCGGCTGCTGTATTCGCGGGAGGCATGGCAGCGGAAACGAGTCGAGAACTGGCAAGGCGACGTGCCCGACGTGCGCGGCCACGTGAACATGCACGCCTACCGGAACCCGGACCTCGTGCGAATCATCACCCTCGGCATGCGGAAGTTCGGCCTGCCGGATCTTGTCGTGGAGGCCACCCCCTCCGGCAAAACCCAAGTGGCCGGCAACGTAGTCAACGCCTGTGCCCAACGCATGCTCGAAGGCCAGCCCTTCGATGGAGAGCGGTTCAAGTTGGTCCTGGCCGACATCCGTCACGACGCCATGCGAGCCAACGCCCTCGAAAACCCCTTGGAGGGCGCCACGGGGAAGGTGGCGATGCAACTCGCCGAGTGTGCGCGCGACGAAGGCGATCCGGAGAACCGACTGCTCGCGATCAGCTTTCCCGAAGCCAAAGGCCGGGATGACCTCGAACGCCAGGCGACGGCCCTGGCCGCGCTCTATGGCGCAAAGGAAGTCATCGTCAATCGTTGGGCCAGCGACCAAGCGCTCAAGGCCGCGAGCAATAAGGCGCGCGCCGATTTCTTCGCCCAGGTCGACACGTTCAGAAAAGGTTTTCACCCCAACGAACGGTTAACTGTCAAAGTCCCCTTCACCTTCGATGGCCAAACCGAATACATGTGGGTCGAGGTCGTGGGTTGGGGCGAAGAAACCATGGACGGTATCCTGATGAACGATTCCAGCTTCGAAGAAAGCTTCCGCGTCGGCCGGAAACTCACCGTCAAGTTCGAGGACGTCTACGACTACATCCACACCAAGTCCGACGGCACCGAGTCCGGCAACGAAACCGGCAAGGTGCTAGGTTATAACTGAAGCATGGTTCCCGAAATGACTCGCATCCTTCTCAACGACGAACGCAGGAACCACGGCCAAGTTCTAAAGAACTGGTTTTCGGGTAGCACAGATGCGTTCGTGGCCGTCGCATTTCTCAAGCAAACGGGCTGGCGAATCATCGAAGAAGAGGTGCGAAAATTCCTGGAAAGAGGCGGGGCAATCCGACTGCTCGTCGGAACCGACTTTCACCTGACGGACCCTGCGGCACTGCGACGACTTCACGCGTTATCCCAACAGCATCCGAAGCTGGAATGGCGCATGGTCGAGGCATCCGCCGGTTCGACCTACCACCCCAAATACTATCGCTGCCGCGCCGACAGCGCCGTGTGGGTCATGACCGGTTCGGCCAACCTCACCGCCGGCGGCTTGAGCCAAAATATCGAGACCTCCGTGATGCTCGAAGACTCGGTCGAAAGTCGGTTCTTTCAAGAATGCGAAAAGACCGAGGCCGCGCTTTGGAACCACCCTCGGAGCCTGGCTCCCAACGAAGAAATGATTGGTCGTTACGCCGCGCAGCATTCGCGGACCAAGCGCCTCGCCAAGAAAGCCGAAGAACTCGTTGAGACGGAAACGGAACTGGCGGCAAAACTCGAAAGTGAACTGCTAACGAGTAAACTGGAAGCATACCTCGCTGATTCCAATCAACAGGCCGACTTGGTTAGTCGCAGGGCGAACTACCTCGAAGCGAATCGCCTAGTTAAGGAACTACTCGATAGATCGCATTCAATATCGGAAGAGGATTTCAGAGCCGCGTTCGACAATCTAGTCGGTAGCCAAGGCGGGCAGAAACTATGGCATTCCAACGGCCTCTACCGACAACGAACCCAAGTGATGGAGCAATGGCCAGAGGTGCTGAAAATGTTCTGCGCGATCGGAGAAGTATTCGAGCAAAGCCCGGCTGCGGTCTACGCAGTCGGACTGCATTGGATTGAACGAATTCGCGGAGTCGGCCCCAACATCCTCACCGAGTTTTGCCACACGCTTTCTCCCCGACGCCTATCGCCACTGAACAACAACCCCGTGGATAGCCTGCGTTGGCTGGGTATTGAGGATTTCCCTAAGCCGGACGCATTCAAGCCAGAGGACTACGCCCGATTCTGTAGTTGCATGGATCGGCTAAGAATGCGTGCCGGATTCAGTGATCTCGGTGAGGCAGACCACTTCTTGAACTACATTTACTGGGAACACGCAAAAGCGGATCAAAACCGTGCGGAAGAAGGCGAGAGCCCTGAAGATGAACGGATGAACCCCTAGTGCGCCCGACACACTGACCTACGAATCAATCAAACTATGAGCACTTGGCTATATCAACTGAACGCCCAAGACTGGTCCCCTGAAACCTTCCGCTACGAAATCTGGGAAGGGAAACCGTGGCATTGGGGCTACGGTCGCAAGCAGGACAAGTCCCTGCCTGAAACCGGTGACACGGTCGTGTTCTTTTACGCACCAACCAAATGCGCCGACCCCGGCTTCTACGGCTGGGCCGTGCTGGAACGGCACAACGTCGATAGCCAGTCACTTTACTTTCTCCCTGCAGCCCCCACCAACCACCTCAAAATGGATCCATGGTGGGACGAGAAGGCCGAAACACTCGCGAAGTCCATTCGGGGCAGGATGAACCAGGCCACCCTCTTCCGCATTAAGGACCCGGAGCTCAAAACCCTCCGAGCTTCCCTTCGGAAGCACCTCGCCGGGCGATAGCAAAGCGACTCCGCCATGATCACCGAAGACCAACTCGAACAACAGTGCCTCGGCTGGTTCCGCGAAGGCGGCTGGGAAACGGTCTTCGGTCCTGACATCGCTCATGATGGGTCTTCGCCGGAACGTGCGAGCTACCGGGAGGTCGTGTTGGTGCAGCGGCTACAACGTGCGCTGGAGAGACTGAATCCGCAGGTGCCGGCCGCGGTGATCGAAGAATCGGTGCAACGACTCCTCAAACTCGATCATCCGGTCGCAGAGCAGCGCAACCGAGACTTCCACAAGCTGATGCTCGCCGGACTGCGCGTGGAGTGGCGCGAAGGGGATTCTGTGAAACACCACGATCTGCGTCTCATCGACTTCGGCACGGTCGAGACCAACGAGTTCCTGGTGGTGAACCAGTTCGCCATCCGCGGTCCGCAGAAAACGCGTCGGCCAGATATCGTGGTGTTCATCAACGGACTGCCCTTGGCCATTCTGGAACTCAAGAATCCGGCCGACGAACACGCCGACATTTGGAAGGCCTACCAACAGCTCCAGACCTACAAGGACGAAATCCCGGATATCTTTAACTTCAACGAAGCGTTGGTGATCAGCGATGGGTTTACCGCCCGCATCGGCTCGCTCACTGCCGACCAGGAGCGCTTCATGCCGTGGCGCACGCTAAAGAATGAGGACGACAAGCCTGCGCTTGAATTCGAGATCGAGAAAGTCGTGCGCGGCTTCTTCGACCGAGAACTTTTCCTCGATTACCTGAAGCACTTCGTGCTGTTCGAGCAGGACGGCGACCGCATCGTCAAAAAGATCGCCGGCTACCACCAGTTTCACGCGGTGCGCGAAGCCGTGCGGGTGACGGTGATTGCCGCCGCGGAGACGGTCAGCGACCGGGCAGAAGAACCGCGCGCGCCCTACGGCCAACAAGTCGAACCCGGTTCACGCAAGGCGGGTGTCGTCTGGCACACGCAGGGATCGGGCAAAAGCATCTCGATGGTCTGCTATGCCGGGAAACTCATTCAGCAGCCGGAAATGCGAAACCCGACCTTGGTCGTTGTCACGGACCGCAATGACTTGGACGGTCAGCTCTACGAAACGTTCTGCGCCGCCGATGAGCTGCTCCGCCAAACTCCGGAGCAGGCCGAAAGCCGTGAGGAGCTGCGCGACAAACTCATGTCGCGCCAGGCCGGCGGCATTATCTTCACGACGGTCCAAAAGTTCTCGTTGGTCGAGGGCGAGGCGAAACACCCACCACTCTGCGAGCGCTCCAACGTCGTGGTCATCTCCGACGAAGCGCACCGCAGCCAATACGGCCTCAAGGCGAAGCTGAACACCAAGACCGGTCTCTACTCCTACGGCTTCGCCAAGCACATGCGCGACGCGCTCCCGATGGCGTCGTTCATCGGTTTCACCGGCACCCCAATCGCGAATGAAGATCGCGACACCCGATCAGTGTTTGGCGACTACATCAGCATTTACGACATCCAGGACGCGGTCGACGACGGCGCGACTGTGGAGATCTTCTACGAAAGCCGTCTGGCCAAGCTCGATGTGAACCGGGCAGAAATCGAAAAGCTCAGCGCCGAGGTGGACGAGGTCGTCGAAGACGAGGAAGAAACCCAGCGCGAGCGCACCAAGGGCATGTGGGCGACATTGGAGAAGCTCGTCGGCGCGAAGGATCGTATCGACGAAATCGCAGCGGACCTAGTTTCGCACTTCGAAGCCCGCATTGCGGTGGTGGAAGGCAAGGCCATGATCGTCGGCATGAGTCGCGAGATCTGCGCCCGGCTTTACGAAGCGATCGTTGCCTTGAAACCGGAATGGCATGACCCGGACATCGAAAAGGGAGCCATCAAGGTGGTGATGACCGGCAGCGCCTCTGACATCCCGCTGCTCCAACCGCACGTGACAACCAAGCGGCAAAAGAAGCGGCTGGAGAAGCGGTTCAAAAATCCGGGCGATCCTCTGCGCTTGGTCATCGTGCGCGACATGTGGCTGACGGGCTTCGACGCCCCGTGCTGCCACACCATGTATGTCGATAAGCCGATGAAGGGGCACAACCTCATGCAGGCCATCGCCCGCGTGAACCGCGTTTTCAAAGACAAGCCGGGCGGCCTGGTGGTGGACTACATCGGCATCGCCAACGACCTGAAAGCGGCGCTCAAGACCTACACCGACGCGAACGGTCGCGGTCAACCGAACCGCAAAGCCGAGGAGTTCCTCGTCGTCCTCAACGAAAAGCTGGACGCTTGCCGCGGCCTCTTCCGCGAGGGCGGTGGTTTCGACTACTCCAAGTATGAGAAGCAGGCGGCCGCGCTGCTCGTGCCGGCGGCAAATCACATCCTCGGTTTGAAGGATGGGAAGAAACGCTTCCTTGATCTCGTAACGGCCATCACGCGCGCCTTCGCGTTGTGCGGCACCTTGGATGAAGCGGCGAAGGTCCGCACCGAGATCGCCTTCTTCAGCGCGGTGAAGGCCGCGATCGTCAAATACACGACGGTCGACCGAAAGCTGTCCGAAGCGGAGAAGCACTCCGCCCTCCGCCGCATCCTCGACAACGCGGTGATCTCGGAAGGCGTGATGGACGTGTTCGCGCTGGCCGGCATCGAGAAACCCAACATCGGTCTACTCTCTGACGCCTTCCTCGAAGAAGTGCGCAACATGCCCACCAAGAACCTCGCGGTGGAGCTGTTGGAGAAGCTGCTTCGTGACGACATCAAAGCCCACACGCGGACCAACGTGGTGCTGCAAAAGAAGTTCAGCGATCGCCTGCTGGAGTCGCTACGGCGCTACCACAACCGCGCCATCGAAACCGCCCAGGTGATCGAAGAGTTGATCGCGATGGCGCGGGACTTCCGCGACGCGATGGATCGCCACGAACAACTCGGCCTCAACAAAGACGAGATCGCCTTCTACGACGCGTTGGCGGAGAGGCCGGAAGTGTTGCAGGAGATGGGGGACCAGACCCTCAAACAGCTAGCGACTGCACTGACCGAGCAACTCCGCTCCAGCACAACGGTCGACTGGCAGGTGCGGGAAAGTGTCCGCGCCAAAATGCGCATCCTAATCAAGCGCCTGTTGAAGAAGTTTAAATACCCACCCGAGGGCCAGGAAGCCGCCGTAGCCCGCGTCCTCGAACAAGCCGAAGCCCTGGCCGAAGACTGGTCACAATGAAACCTACGATATCAAATACCCTAAAATCCCTAAGACTTGTGTTCGGCCTAATGAGCATAGTGCTAGCTGCTGACGGCTCCACGGACGTCTATAGAGATATCGACGGAGACATACATGAAGCGTTTGTTGGCCCTATAACGGACGGCAGCGAAGAGGATTCGGATACGTCCACCGTTGCCAAATTTCTCGGTTCTGGGCTGCTGGCATACTTAAGCGTCGCTGCGAAAAGCAATTCAAACCGAACCAATTACTCTCACTCCCACGTGCTCAAGCTGAGTCCAGAACTTAGGGAGGAATCCGCGGCGATTGCTGAAGCTTTTGATAAGCTTTCTCCCGCTGTATTGGAGCTGATGGACCTTCTGCTTCATGAAATAGACGAAGAATCAGAATTTTGTGATCTTAATTTTCGAGATGAACACGGATTTATCATTTGGAGTGTGAAGCTTAACAACTCCTCGATCCCCAAATCGAAGCTACCCGAGCTCTGGAATCTAATGAACGACCTGCTTTCCGAAAAGGTCGAGCACACTGCCACCCTGTGCGACAACTTCACAGTGAAACATGGAGAGTGTGTATTAAAACTCCGTGTCGCGCTTTGCGAAGAAATCGAAGGAGGGGCGAAATTAATTAGGGATCGCGTTGGTTATAGCGTTATCAAACGCAACTCGGAGAACACATAACACTACCCTCAGAATTCCTTCTCTCGCTGATTTCCCGGATTGTGAACTCGATCACGAATCTTCCTGATTGCCCTCGTTGTTAACAACTTACCTGTTCGCTTTTCAACCCACTCTTGGGCGTGAACCGTGCTCTCGAAGGTCCCGCGGCGGACCTTGGCTTCGAACTCCTGCTTCCGGGTGCCTTTCAGGGTCGGAGGGCGGCCGGTCGACTTTCCGCGTTTCAGAATACCCTCCAAACCATCCTCCCGGAACGTCCGCCAGTAGTTGAAGGCCGTTCGACGGCTGACACCATGCAACTTGGCGATTTCATCGGTCGTTTGCTCGCTCCGGAGCATGCTCTCCAAAATCCGCAGTCGCGACTTTTGCCAGGGCTCAGAGGCCCTTCGCAGGGCAGTGCGCACCACCGCCAAATCGTCGCGTGTCTGTTGGTCCATGGCCCGGTTTCGAGGACAAAACCCTTCAAAACGGCCAAGTGCAAAACATTAGTTCCGACTTCCTAAGTTCCTAATTTGGAGTGATTTCAAAATAATGACCCAATTAGTGTCCTCAGAAAAATGGCCCTATTCGTGGCCACCTGACACTTTTATGGGTCACTCACCAAGGCGGGCACCGATTTGATTCAAATCGGTGGTGGGCGCAACAGGACTCGAACCTGTGACCTCTTCCGTGTGAAGGAAGCGCTCTAACCAACTGAGACTATGCGCCCGTCTCCAGCCTCTTGCGAGGGTCGGGCAACGTGAACACCTGCTCCGCGTTAATCAAGCCCACTTTTTCAGCCCGGAAACGTTGCCGGCGAAGGCTCCGTTCCCTTCCGACCCCGGCCCGCCCGCCCGCACTCGGCAGGCCCGCCAAAAACCCTCGGAGTAGCCGCGGCCGAGACCCCGGTGTTTAGCCTCGGTCATTTTGCAATCAGCCCAGCAAAACGATTAATATCACCTGAGGGCTGCACCCCGCTTCCGATCGGAAGGAACCCACATTTTCACCCGGAATTTCTGCGCCCATTCAACCGCCTCCCGGCTCGTGACGTAAGCGCGGTCGCTGGCCACAGCCCTCAACCCTGCCTTTGTCCCTCACCGCCGTGAAAACCACGTCTGTCTCACGCCGCCTGTTCCCTCAACTCGCCCTCCTCGCTGCCGGCTTCCTGATCTGCGCCGGCGTCGTGGAGGTCGCCCTGCGCGCCAACCGCACCGACGCCACCGTGATCAACATCGCGGGCCGTCAACGCATGCTCAGCCAACGCATGAGCAAAGAGGCCCTGCAGTATGCCCACGGCGGATACACCAATCCCGCCGTCGCCGATTCCCTCGCCGCCAACCGCGCCCTGTTTGACCGCAGTCTGCACGGGCTGCGCGACGGGGACGCCGAGCTTGGCCTGCCGGCCACCACCGCACCCGCCGTCGTCGCCCAACTCGACGCCGTGCGCGAGCTCTGGACGCCGTTTGCCGCCGCCATCGACGTCCTGCGCGCCACCGACGCCACGTCGACCGACCGCGATGCCGCGTTACAAACCCTGCTGGCTGGCAACGTCGACCTGCTCAAGGCCTCCAACGCCGCCGTCGCACTTTTCGAAACCCAGGCCAACGCCAAACTCGCCCGCGTCACCACCCTGCTCTGGTCGGCCGCCGGACTCGGCTGCACCCTGTGCCTGGTCGCCGGCGTGGTGATCCAGCGCCGCGTGGTCAGCCCGTTGCGCGTGATCGCCGCGGACCTCGGCCGCGACGCCGACGAGGTGCGCCGCAACGCCGACGCCGCCACCCACAGCGCCAACGAACTCGCCGCGTGTGCGACCGAACTCAGCGCCGCCGTCGAGGCCAACACCAACGCGCTCAACGAGGTCGGCCGCGGCGCCGAAGCCTACCACCGCCGCACGCTTGAGATCACCCAGTCCGCCGAGACCACGCACCTGCGCACCGAAGCCGCGCAGGCGGATGTGCGGGATCTGGTGACCGGCATCGGCGAACTCGCCACCGCATCCGACGACATCCAGCGCATCCTCGCCACCGTCGACGAAATCGCTTTCCAGACCAACATCCTCGCCCTCAACGCCGCCATCGAGGCGGCCCGGGCCGGCGAAGCGGGCGCCGGGTTTTCGGTGGTGGCCGACGAGGTGCGCCAGCTCGCCAAACGCAGCGCCAACGCCGCGTCGGAATCCGCCGACCGCATCCATCACTCGATTGAAACCACCCGCCGTTGCGAAGCGATCGGCCAAAGGATCCGGGATGCTTTCACCACGATCGATGACCACGCGCGCGGCCTGACGGAATTGGCCCTCAACCAGGCCGAGGCCTGCACCCAGCAGGTCGAGATCCTGCGCCAGGAATCACTGCGCGCCCGCGAGAACGCCACCGCCATCCACCAGATCACCGCAGTGTCCGAAACCGGCGCCGCCGGCGCCCAGGAACTCGCGGCCAAGAGCTACAGCCTGTCCGCCCACGCCCGCATCCTGCAGATCATGGGCGGCGTGGGAGCGTCCGCGTCGGCGGCTGAGCCGGGTGAAGAATCGCCCGCCCCGGCCGCCGCCTCCTTCGTCGCGACCAATTCGCGCGGCCCCGAACATTTCCTCGAGGCCGCCTGAGCTGCGAATCCCGTAGGGCTCGATCTTGCGCCGGGCAGTGTCGCGGTAGGGACGGAACCGATCCGACGCCGCTCGACGCAAGATCGAGCCTTACGGGTAACCGCCAAAGCACCCCACCTCGTCGGGCCTCACCTCGTGTGAGGCCGCCTTGCACTGCCGGGCGAGCCGCACTCACGCTGTCCGGAGGTCGTCGTCCACCTTCCGATCCGTGGGTGGACGCGGACGTCCCCGACCGCGTGGTTTGGGCACCGCTCGTCTACCCGATCCGATCGGCGATCAACGGTGGCGCTTTCGCCGGGCCGTCGCCGATGACGATGGCGTCGCGCAACATCACCTCGGCGGCGGCCCAGGTGTCGTCGTCGTTGGCGTGGACCACGCAGAGCGGTTGGCCGTGCTCAACGGATTCGCCGATCTTCACGAGATCGGTGATGCCGACGGCGTGGTCGACGTCATCCTCGGCCCGCGCCCGGCCGGCGCCGAGTTTGAGCGCGGCAAGCGCCACGGCCATCGCGTCGACGTCCTGCACCACGCCGGCGCGGGCGGCTTGCAGGGGCACGCGTTGCGCAGCGCGCGGGAGCAGGCCGTCGGGGTCGTCACAAACCTCGGGGTTGCCGCCCTGCGCTTCAATGACGGAGCGGAACACATTCAGCGCCGCGCCGCTTTGCACGACGCCTTCGAGCATGGCCTGCGCTTCGGCGGAGTCCTTGGCGGCCTTGCCGATGAGCAGCATCTCCACGCCGAGCGCGGTGGTGACCTCCATGAGGTCGGCCGGACCCTTGCCTTTGAGGCAGGCAATGGACTCGGCGACTTCGACGGCGTTGCCCACCGCCCGACCGAGCGGTTCGTGCATGGCGGTGATCAGCGCGCGCACGTCTTTGCCCATGGCCTGACCGATCTCGACCATGGCACCGGCCAGTTCGCGGGCGCGGTCGAGGTCTTTCATGAAGGCGCCACGGCCGTATTTCACATCGAGCACCAGGCCGTCGATGCCCTCGGCGAGTTTCTTGCACATGATCGAACCGCAGATGAGCGGCACGCACTCAACCGTCGCGGTCACATCGCGCAGGGCGTAGAGTTTTTTGTCCGATGGCGCGAGGTCGGCGGTCTGGCCGATCAGCGCGCAACCGATGCGCGCGACCTGCTCGCGGTAGGCGTCGAGCGAGAGGTTCACGTTGAAGCCCGGGATCGATTCCAGCTTATCGAGCGTCCCGCCGCTGTGGCCGAGGCCGCGACCGCTGATCATCGGCACAGGCACGCCGCAGGCGACGACCATGGCGGCGAGGGGCAGGGAAACCTTGTCACCCACACCGCCGGTGGAGTGTTTGTCGACCTTGATCCCCTTGACGTGCGAAAGGTCGGCCACAACGCCGGAGTTCATCATCGCCCGGGTGTAGGCCGCGGTCTCCTCGGCGGTCATGCCGTTGAGGAAAATCGCCATCAGCATGGCGGTGAGTTGGTAGTCCGCCCACGACCCGTCGGTCGCACCGCGCACGAAGGCCGCGATCTCCTCCGGCGCCAACACCTTCCCATCCCGCTTACGAGCGATCACATGCTGTGGAAACATGCCGAACAGGATGCCTGCAGGGCGGGGTTTTTACAGAAGGAAACAAAGGAATTCGGAGGGCTGACGCACCGGGTTTTTTTACCACGGATACACACGGATGGCTTCGCCTACCGGCTACGCACTGAAACTCCGGGCAAAGTAGGCATTCACCACAGAGGTCAAAGAAACGAGAAAGGTGTTGAGAGGCGAAACGGTAGTGGAGCGCATCCGTGTTTATCCGTGTCCATCCGTGGTAAAAATAAGACCTGCCTCTCCGCCGCCATTTCGCCCTTGCGGCCTGCCGCGCAGGGCATGTTCTCGGACCCTTTTTCCCCGTTTATGTCCACCTCTGCGGCCGCCGCCAACACCCCGAACCCCGAACACGTTCTCCAACTCGCCGACGAGCTTTCCCTGCCCGTTGCCCAGATCGCGGCCACCGCGCAACTCCTCGCCGAGGGCGCCACCGTTCCGTTCATCGCCCGCTACCGCAAGGAGGTCACCGGCTCCCTCGACGAAGTCGTCATCACCACCATCCGCGACCGCCTGGAATCCCTCCGCGCCATCGACGAACGCCGCACCGCCATCCTCTCCGGCCTCAAGGAACGCGGCCTCCTCACCGCCGAGCTCGAAAAGGCACTGCTCGCCGCCACCAGCCTCACCCGGCTTGAGGACATTTACTTGCCGTTCCGCCCGAAAAAGCGCACCCGCGCCACCATTGCCAAGGAGCTCGGACTCGAACCCCTCGCCGAGCAGCTCTGGGCGCAGGACCCGTCCTTCGATCCCGCAGCCGCCGCCGCGACCTACGTGGGCAACTCGGTCACGCACGAAACCAAGACCAACACGCTCGAAACCATCGCCGACGTGCTCGCCGGCGCCCGCGACATCCTGGCCGAGCGCGTGTCCGACGACGCCAACGCCCGCGCCAAACTCCGCACCCTCTACGCCGAGCAGGCCACCGTTTCCAGCAAAGTCCTCTACGGCAAAGAAACCGAGGGCGCGAAATTTAAGGACTACTTCGACTGGTCCGAGCCCCTCGCCAAGGCCCCGTCCCACCGCGTCCTCGCCATGCGCCGCGGCGAGAAGGAGGGCTTCCTCATGATGCGCGTGCAACTCGCCGACGAGGAGATCGCCTTCGCCGAACTCTCGCGCCTCTACGTCACCGGCGATGCCTCCAACCCGGCCGCCCAACAGGTCCGTCTCGCCGTCGAGGACGCCGGCAAACGCCTGCTCTTCCCCGCCATGGAAACGGAGATGCGTCTCGATTCCAAAAAGCGTGCCGACGCCGACGCCATCAAGGTCTTCGCCGACAACCTCCGCGAGCTCCTGCTCGCCTCGCCCCTCGGCCAACGCGCCGTCATGGCCATCGACCCGGGTTTCCGCACCGGCTGCAAGACTGTGCTCCTCGACGCCCAGGGCAAACTCCTCCACCACGACGTCATCTACCCCGACCGCCACGCCGTCGAAGCCGAGGAAAAGGTCCGCGGTTTCATCGACTTCTTCAAAGTCCAGGCCATCGCCATCGGCAACGGCACCGCCGGCCGCGAAACCGAGGCCTTCATCCGCGGACTCAAACTGCCGCCGTCCATCCCCGTTGTCCTCGTCAACGAATCCGGCGCCTCCATCTACTCCGCCTCCGAGGTCGCCCGCGAGGAGTTCCCCGACCACGACATCACCGTGCGCGGCGCTGTATCCATTGGCCGGAGACTGATGGATCCGCTCGCCGAACTCGTGAAACTCGACCCCAAGTCCATCGGTGTCGGCCAATACCAGCACGACGTCGACCAGCACGCCCTCAAGCGCTCGCTCGACGACACCGTGGTCTCGTCCGTGAACGGCGTCGGCGTCGAGCTCAACACCGCCTCGAAACAACTGCTCTCCTACGTCTCCGGCCTCAACAGCAGCACCGCCGCCGCCATCGTGGCGCGCCGCGACGCCGCCGGCCCCTTCAAATCGCGCGCCGAGTTGCTCGAAGTGCCTCGGCTCGGGCCGAAGGCCTTTGAACAGGCGGCCGGCTTCCTGCGCATCCGCGACAGCGCCCACCCGCTCGACGCTTCGGCCGTGCACCCCGAGCGCTACGCCCTCGTCGAACGCATGGCGGCCGACCTCGGTGTCACCGTCGCCGACCTCATCGCCGACGGCAAAGCGCGCGCCCGCATCAAACTCGAGAACTACGTGTCGGACGACGTCGGCCTGCCGACCTTGAAGGACATCGTGGCCGAACTCGCCAAACCGGGCCGCGACCCGCGCCAGCAGTTCGAAGCCTTCTCCTTTGCCGAGGGCGTCAACAAACCGGAGGACCTCAAACAAGGCATGAAGCTGCCCGGCATCGTGACCAACGTCACCGCCTTCGGGGCCTTCGTCGACGTGGGCGTGCACCAGGACGGCCTCGTGCATGTGAGCCAACTCGCCGACACCTTTGTGAAGGACCCGTCCGAGCACGTGAAGCCCGGCCAGAAGGTCACCGTCACGGTCACCGACATCGACCTGCCCCGCAACCGCATCGCCCTGAGCATGCGCAGCAACCCCGAGCTCGGCGCCAAATCCGGCGGCGGCAACGGCGGTGGCAATCGCGACCGCGGCAACGACCGTCGCAGCCCCGGCGGCCCACGTCGCGACGGCGGCAACCGCTCCTTCGGCGGCGGTGGTGGTGGTGGCAACCGCGGCGGCGGCAGCTTTGGCACCAGCCTCGGCGGCGACTGGTTCACCGCCGCGTTGAACAAGAAGAAGTAAGGCGCCGGCCAACGCGGTCGGGGACGTCCGCGTCCACCCCGCAAGCCAAAGGTGGACGCCGACCTCCGGACGGCGTCGGTTCGCCTTTGGCCTTAAGCCGATCTCCCAAACGCCCGTAACCTACGTGTAACCCGCCCTTGCAACCCCCGCTTCACGGGCTACGGTTGCCCCTCCCGATTGCGAACCCCTCGCATGTGAACCTTTTTCCCATGATCCAAGAAATCCCCCCCGAAGTTATTGACGAGAAACTCATCATCAGCGGCATCCACCTTGACCTCACCGACGGCATCAAAGCGCACGTCCGGGAGAAGGTGACCAAACTCCTCCGCCACGAGCCGCAAATCGTCCGTATCCGCATCGACATCGAGTATCACGAAACCAAGTCCCACCACGGCCAGTTCACCGCCAAGGGACGCATCGAAATCCAAGGCCCCGACCTCATCGCCGGCGAGAGCGGCGACGACGCCTACGCCGCCATCGACAAAACCGTGAAGGAACTCGACCGCCTCATCCGCAAGCGCTCCACCGACCGCCTGAGCAAGCGCAACCATCCGAGTCCGGTCGAGCTCGACGCCAACCTGCCCAAGGTCGACTGAGCGCTTCCCGCTCCGCCCCCTTTCCTCTCCACCGGCCGCCCTCGCGCGGCCGGTTTTTTTATGCCCGCGGGCGCAGCCCTTCCGCCGGGATCGCGCCAAACATTTCATATTTGTAAGGAATCCAAGTCCGCCCTCAGGAGTCTTATAGGGCATGACCTCGACTCACGACCCGCGCACCTTCCATCGCTTCGGCGACCGGCTGACGGCGGCGGGTATCCACCTCAACCTTACCGACGCCCTGCGCCATCACATCGTGCTGAAGGCCGGCCGCCTGCTGCGCCACGCGCCGCGCATCGATGCCGTGCACCTCGAGCTCCGCCAGGCCGCGCCCGATGTTGTTGTCGTGAGCGCACGCGTTGAGTCCGCCGGTTCGGCCCTGCAGCGCCTCGCGTCGGCCGCCGATCCCTACCTCGCCGTCAACCAAGTCACCGCACGACTCGACAGGGCCCTCCGCAAACGCACCGCGACCGCAGACAGCCGCCCCCGTGCGCGCACCGCGACGCCCTGGCCGGCTCGCCCGACCACACCCCTTTCCCCGGCGCCATAGTCGCCCCGCGGCCCGCGCCGGGCCGATGATGATAAGAAGCAAAACGCCCCTGCATCGGTTCGCCGGTGCGGGGGTTTTTCGTAGGGGCCGCGCCCGGCATCTTCTTTTCGCTTCCGTCCTCGCACGCCGCTGGCAAAGGTGCTGCGCCAATGATCAAAACCATCGGGTTCGATGCCGACGACACGCTGTGGCACAACGAAACACTCTTCGTCGCCACCCACGGCAAATTGTGCGAACTCCTCTCGCACTACCACGATGCCACCAAGGTCGATGACACGCTGAACACGACGGAACGCCGCAACCTGGGGCGCTACGGCTACGGCATCAAAAGCTTCACCCTTTCGGCCATCGAAACCGCCATCGAGCTGAGCGACGGCCAGATTCCGGCGACCGAGATTCGCGAGATCATCGCCCTCGCCCACGACATGCTCGACCACCCGGTCGAGATCCTCGACGGCGTGCCGGAGACCGTCGCCACGCTCGCCGCCACCGGCCGCTACCGCATGCTCATCATCACCAAGGGCGACCTGCGCGACCAAAGCCGCAAATTCAGCCTGTCGCAGCTCGACCCGCACTTCACCGACCTCGAGGTCGTGACCGAAAAGGACCCGGCCACCTACGACCGCATCCTGCGTCGCCACGGCATCGACCGCGACGCCTTCCTCATGGTCGGTAACTCCATCAAGAGCGACATCCTGCCCGTGCTCGATCTCGGCGCGCATGCTGCTCACGTGCCCTACCCCCACACCTGGGTGCTCGACCGCGCCGACCGCGAACCGGGCGGCGACCGCTTCCACCAGCTTGCGACCATCTCGGATCTGCCCGCGCTGCTCGATCGTCTTAACAACGCAGGAGCTTAACCACAGATTACCCAGCGACCGCAGAGCCAAACCATGACCTTCATCTGCGCCTATCCGCGTGATCTGCGGTCCCTTTACCTTTGTCTGGGAACTCGAATTTAAACCGCAGATGACGCTGATAACGTAGATTTAATCCTTCTGGTTCTGTGCCCTTCTGTGATCTCTGTGGTGAAAGAAAACGCACTGCCTCTCCGCCCCCCTTCCATGCCCGCTTCCGCTGCTCTCAAAATCCTCTTCGTTTCGCCCGAAGTTGAGCCCTTCGTCAAAGTTGGCGGGCTCGCCGACATGGTCGGCTCCCTGCCCAAGGCGCTCGCCGCGATGGGGCACGATGTGCGGGTGGTTTGCCCGGCCTACGGCTCGATCAAACTGAGCGACGACTGGAAGGCCCGCGAGCAACCGCTCGGCGTCGACGTGGGCGTCGCCTCGCACTGGGCGCGCACCTGGACCTCGCACCTGCCCGGCTCCGAAGTGCCGATCTACTGCCTCGAGCACGAGCACCTCTTCGGTCGGCCCGAGGTCTACGCCGGTCCCTGGGGCGACCACCCCGACAACGACCTGCGCTTCATCTTCCTCTGTCGCGGAGCGCTCAACCTCTGCCTGCAGCTCGATTGGATTCCCGATGTCGTGCATTGCCACGATTGGACGACCGGCTTCGTGCCGCTCTTGCTCAACACCACGCTGCGCAACAGCCCGCTCGGCAAGACGGCGTCGGTGTTCACCATCCACAACCTCGAACATCAGGGCTATTGCGACCGTCGCGCGCTCGATTTTGCGCACGTGCCGGTGGCCGAGTTCCGCTCCGACAGCACCGAGTCGCACGGCAAGGTGAACATGATGAAGGCGGGCCTCTACCACGCCACCAAGATCACCACCGTGAGCCCGACTTACGCCGAGGAAATCAAGACGGGCGACGGCGGTTTCGGCCTCGATCACGTGTTGCGCTTCCGCGCCGCCGACCTGCTCGGCATCGTCAACGGCATCGACGCCGCGGCCTGGGATCCGGCGACCGACCAAGCCATTCCCAGCCGCTACAGCGCACAAAACTTCGGCGGCAAAAGTGTCTGCAAGGCGGCCCTGCAAAAGCAGCTCGGCCTCGAAATCGATCCGCACATCGCGCTCTACGGCGTGGTCTCGCGCTTCGCCACCCAGAAGGGCCTCGACCTGCTCGCCGAAGCGTTGCCGCACATCCTCGGCCGCATGCACGTGCAGTTCGCCATTCTCGGCAGCGGCGATGCCGGCATCGAGGCCGTCTTCCGCGACGCGGCGCAGAAGTTCCCGGGCCGCGTGGGTGTGCACGTGGGCTTCAACGCCAAGCTCGCCCGTCTCATTCAAGCCGGCAGCGACTTTTTTGTCATGCCCAGCCGCAGCGAACCCTGCGGCCTCACCCAACTTTACGCCATGCGCTACGGCACCCCGCCGATCGTGCGCGCAACCGGCGGCCTGGTCGACACGGTGGACCAGTTCGACGAAACCACCGGTGCCGGCACGGGCTTCAAGTTCAACGACGCCACCGCGCCCGCGCTCTACAACACCATCGGCTGGGCCAATGCGACCTACTACGATCGCCCGGACCAATACCGCCAGCTCCGCCGCCAGGGCATGGCCCGCGACTTCAGTTGGACGGCCAACGCCCGCCGCTACGTCGACGCCTACGAATGGGCCATAAAAGCCCGCCGCGGCGCGTGAGGGACCGGTCTGTTTTCACAGGAGGGAACGGAGGGCAACAGAGCCACTCAACTGGAGCAGTCTTTCAGAAGGCAACAAAGGGAACGAAGCAGGCCCCTTTGTTCTCTTCGTTACCTTCTGTGAAAAAAAGCAGGCTGACGGCTCCGTTGCCCTCCGTTCCCTCCCGTAAAATCAGCTCAGCGATATGGCTGGTTGAGCTCGACCGGTTGGGCGGCGGTCTTCTTGGCCCGCAGGCGCAGGTTCAACATCTCGACGCCAAACGAGAAGGCCATGGCGAAGTAGATGTAGCCCTTCGGGATGTGGTGACCGAGCGACTCACCCACCAACATCACGCCGATGAGGATGAGGAAACTCAGCGCCAACATTTTGAGTGTCGGGTGACGATTCACGAAGTCGCTGATCGACTTCGCCGCCAGCAGCATGATGCCCACCGCGATGACCACCGCCACGATCATCACCCACAGGTGCTCCGCCATGCCCACCGCCGTGATGACCGAGTCGAGGGAGAACACGATGTCGAGGAGCAGGATCTGTATGACCACGCTCTGGAAGGTCACCTTGCCCAGCGAAGCCGTGGCGTGGCCATCCTCGCCTTCCAGTTTTTCGTGAATCTCAAAGACGCTCTTCCCGATCAGGAAGAGGCCACCGACGAGCAGGATGATGTCCTTGCCCGAGATCGGATGATGCAGAATCGGCAGCTCAAAGAGCGGCTTGGTGAGACCCAGCAGCCAGGAGATGCTCATGAGCAGCAGAATGCGCGTCACCATCGCCAGCATGAGTCCGACCTTGCGCGCCTTGTCTTGCTGCGCCTCGGGCAACTTTCCCGCGAGGATCGAAATGAAGATGATGTTGTCGATCCCCAGCACCACCTCGAGCGCAGTCAGGGTGAGCAGCGAAATCCAAATCTGCGGGTCAGCAATCCACTCCATGGCGCGAGGATCAAGTGGCATACTCCAATCCGGCGCCACACCTTCTTTCTCTTTCTTCTTTATCTTTCTCTTTATCTGACGGCGCGGAGCGCCGCCGATTGGAGCTGTCTCGGCGGCCGCGTTCCGGCCTGGGGGGATAAAGATAAAGATAAAGAGGAAAGAGAAAGAGTTGTGCCGGCAGGGGCCGTCACAGCACCCACGCCATCCCGAACTGCAACCAGAGCGGGATTGCCAGCAGGCCGACCGCGGTCGTGCCGAGCACCACCTGCACCGCGGTCAGCGGCTGGCCGCCGTAGTGCTTCGCGATCAGAATCGGCACGATGCCCGCCGGCATCGAGGCCTCGACCAGCATCACGTGCTTCAGCTCGGGGCTGATCGGCAGGACCTTGGCGAGCACCATGAAGACCGCCGGAAAGAGCAGTAGCCGCAGCCCGCAGGCCATCGGCGTCACGCGCGCAGAGAAGAGCTGAGCGGGTTTGCTCAGATACTCCGTGAGCGTGGCGCCGATCGCGATGAGGCCCATCGGAATCGCGCACACGCCGGCCGAAGTGATCACGGTCTTCGCCATCTGGGGCATCACGGCATCGAGCCCCACGACGTTGCCGAGCGAGGCGAGCAACAGGGCGATCACCGGACCGCTGATGAGCTTACGCCAGGCTTCGCGTAGGGGAACGCCGGATACGACAATCACGCCGACCGTCCAGACGGCGACTTCGCAGCCGACGTTGTGCACCAACAGGACGCCGATGCTCTCCGGGCCGAAGAGTTCGCGCATGAGCGGAATCGGGATGTAGCCGTAGTTGTAGATGCCCGAAGCAAAGGCGAAGGTGCGCAGGCCGTGCCCTTTGCTGAATCCAAGCGCGCGACCGATGGCGAGTGCGGCGAAGATGCCGAAGACCATCGTGCCGAAACCGACGAAGGGCGGCCAAAAGACGTTGCGCGGATCGGCCAGCGCGGGATTGCCCAGCACCGCGTCGAAGATGAGCGCCGGGTAGAGCACATTGACGACGAGTTTCATCAGGCTCGTGTCCGCCGCCGGCGTGAGCCAACCCGCGACGCGCGCACCGGAACCGATCGCGATCAACGCGAAGACGGGCACGATCAGACTCAGGAGCTCAAGATAGCTGGGCACCGCGCCAGAGCGCACCGGAAGCGCGCGAAACTCAATCGCGAAGCGCGCGCGCCGGCGCCGGGTTTGCTGAACCGTTGCCCGGATTTCGGGATGGCGGGCGAGGCGGCGATCACTTTGCTCGGCCCATGCTCAAGCTGGTCTGTCCGGGCTGTCAGCAGGCGATTCCCACCGAGGATGTGAACGTGTCGACCGACCTCGCGTTGTGTCGGCGCTGCCATGTCGCCCACCCCTTTTCGCACCTGCTGCGACGGCAAGAGATCAGCGCCAACGTCAACCTGGACCAACGACCGGCCGGCGTGTGGGAGCGCACGACACCCCGCGGGGTCGCCTTCGGTGCTTCGCACCGGTCGCTGTGGGGCGCACTCGGGGCACTCGGCATCTCCCTTTTTTGGAACGGGATCGTGTCGGTGTTCATGTTGCTCAACCTTGCCAACACCCTTCGTTTGCTCGGTATCGACCAGCCGGCGTGGTTGCCGGTGGCGCTGGTTGAAGCAGACCCCATGGGCTGGGGCATGACGATCTTCCTGTGGTTGTTTCTCACCCCGTTCCTGCTCATCGGCGCGGCGATGATTGGCGCGTTCTTCATGGCACTCGCCGGGCGCACCGAAGTGCGGATCGATCCCAACGTCGGCAGTGTATTCATCGGCGTGGGCCCGCTGGGGTGGCGGCGCAAGTTCCGCACCAGCGACGTGCGGCATGTCGGCCTGAGTGATGAACGTTGGACCGATAGCGACGGCGATCGGCAGCAGCGGCAGGAAGTCGTGCTCGAGCTCGCCGACGACAAGAAGCTCAAGTTCGGCGCCGGCCTGAAACCGGAGCGGCGCGCCTACCTCGCCGCGCTCGTGCAACGCACCCTCGGCTGAGCGTGGGCAACGGCGCGCGACCGCGCTCAGTTGGCGTCGGGCGGCGGCGCCTTCGACGTGTAGTGCGGCACGATGACGGCGAGGTGGCCGTGGATGATCTTTTGGATGGCCGAGGCCGGCAAGGTGCCCTTGTGCAGCTCGAAGATCGCCACGATGAGCGCGAGCTCGATGTCGGCCGTCTTCGGCGAAGTGGCCTTCATGGCGGCGAGGATCTCGAGCGCCTTTCGCTCGGTCGCTTTGTAATCTTCGAAACGGGGGTCGTTCGATGAGCTGCTCATGCCGCCGAGGCCGACGCGCCGGGTGCAACTCGTCAAGCGCGCAACCCTCGTCCCGGCAAAACGGAAAAACCCCGCGACTGGCAGCCGGTCATTGCAAGCGCCAGACATTGGCCTTAGCGCATGAGGAACTTTCACTAAATCGCCCGTTGCAAACGCCCCAACATGCCTGAATCGCGGCTCATCCTTGTCGTCGAAGACCATCCTGCCTACCGCACGATGGTGCAGGAGGTGTTGGAGGACGCCGGGCACCGCGTCATCGCGGCGGCCGACGGCAACCAAGGGCTGGCGCTCGCACAGGAGCATTTGCCCGAACTCATCCTGACCGATGGCCGCATGCCCGGCCTCACCGGCGTGGAGTTGATCACAAAGTTGCGGGCTGACACGCGGTTTTCCACCACCCCAATCATCGTGCTCACGGCGATGTCTACCCCGGCCGAGACCCGGGCGGCAATGAACTGCGGAGCCGACGACTACATCACCAAACCCGTCAACGCCAACGACCTGCTGCGGTCGGTGAATGCGCGCCTGGAGAAACGGGCGCTCATTGAGGAGCTCGACGCCTTTGCCCACACCGTGGCGCACGACTTGCGCTCACCGATTGCGATGGCGATGGGGCGCATCGACTTGGCCGAGATTCGCCTGCAGAGCAAGGAACTCGGGTGCGTGCATGAGAGCTTGGAAGATGCGCGGGACGCGCTGCGGCGGCTCAATGCCATCGTCGACGAGATGCTGTTGCTGGCGAGTGTGCGCAAGGCGACCGTGCAAATGGTGCCTTTGGATATGGCCCAGATCGTGGGGGAAGCCCTGCACCGCGCCGATGCCCACCTGCGCGACTCCCTCGCTCAGGTGCAGCAACCGGAGTCGTGGCCACGGGTGACCGGGTATGGTCCGTGGATCGTCCATGTCTGGTTTAACCTGCTCACCAACGCGGCCAAATACGGCGGCGCTCCACCGCGGATCGAGCTGAGCGCCACCCCATATCCCGAGCGGCGAGTCGTGCGTTTTGTGGTTCGCGATCACGGTCCGGGCGTCGACCCCCAAAAAGCCGCCGGCACCCTCACTCCATTTTCCAAGATTCCCCAGAATCGCGGCAAAGGTCACGGCTTGGGCCTGTCGATCGTGCAGCAAATCATCACCAAACTCGATGGAGCCTGTGGGGTGAAAAGCACGCCCGGCGAAGGCGCGGCGTTCTGGTTTGAGCTGCCCGCCGCCGAACAGGAATAGCAAGGCGCCGATCCGCCATGCAGCATGCCCGATGCGTCGCCATGCCGGCTTTGCATATCGCAACTCCGGGGTTGGCCAGGGGGTGCGCCATCCTGCACCGAAATATCATATCCCTCTATAATATAGATTCTTAGGTATCCGGACCCTAAGGCTGGCATCTCGACTGCGACAGCGGACGCCGACATGAAAACTACCCGCAAACTCATCCTCGCAATCCTCACCCTCACCGGCGCCGCCCTGGCCTTCACCGGCTGTCAGACCATCGAAGGTGCCGGCGAAGACATCGAAGACGCCGGCGACGCCATCTCCGACGCCGCCCGCTCCTAAGGGGTCATGTCTGGCTTGCCCGGGTAAAACCGACACGAAGACGGAGTAGTTATGGTGTGTGGAGGGATTCGAAGGCGACGGGGCTACGATAGCCAAAGCTGAAGTAGAGCCAGTCGCGATTCCAGAAGCTTTCGATAAAGTGGAAGATTGCGGTGCGCGCTGCGTCAGCGGGTGCGGAAGCGGCCACCTTTGATCAGTCCGAGTTTCGTGCTGCTCCAAAACGACTCAATATAGGCGCTATAGTAGCAGTCACCCTTGCGACTCGTGGAGGCGACGAAGCCGTAGCGTTTCAGTTCAGGTCTGAAGGCATGGTTGGCAAACTGGGTCCTGCGATCCGAGTGGACCATGACGAGGCCAGCCGGCCGTCATCGTTGGCAAGCCATGCGCAATGCGGTGCTGGCCGCCGGAGTGTCGAGGTTTTTTGACATGCTTCAGCCGACGATGCGGCGGGAGCGTTCGTCGATCGCGGCGGGGACGTAGAGCCAGCCCGGCACGGTGAGCACATAGGTCGCGTCCATCGCCTAAGCTTGGTCGATATGTTCCACCAGCAGCTCCTGTGGTATTTGGAGCCCACGGGACACCCATGGCGGCTGTCGGTGCCTTACGGGTGGTATTTGGAGCGCCGCCGAGCCACGAGGTGGCCTGTCGCATGAGCCGCGCTCGCGGATAATCCGCGGACCACCGTAGGCCTTCTGCTTGGCGGCGAATATCTCGCGGATGCGCCGCAGCAGAGCGGTGTCGCGTTGCTGACGAACAGAGGGCCGCTGACGCCGACACAGCCAGTCGTAGTAACCACTGCAGATGACCTGCAGCACCTCAGACAGCCATGCCACCTTGGAGTCGCTCATGCGTGCGATTTGGGCATACCTCTCGGTGGCGGTTCGCAGAGGATGCCAAGCGATACAGCAGCGGGACCCGGATGCCCAACTCGGCTGCTACCCTGGCCGCGCTGCGACCACTGCTACGCCACAGCTGCAGCGCTTCGCGCTTAAACTCGGCAACATACTGGTTCTTCATGACCGGGACCTTTCGTTTAATCCCCATCCCCGTGTCCGTCAAACCGGGGCAACCTCAACATGACCCCTTGGATTCAACGGGCCTGTTCGCCGGCGATGCCTTCGATTTCTGCGTAGCCGGCCGCGGCCGAATGATTCAAGCTCAGGTGGTTTGAGTCCCCAGCATCGTTCTGAAATGCCTTTAACGCCTGCGAACAAACGGAAACTCGTCCTTACGATCGTGCTCTGTGGTATGACCTTGGCGTGGGGATTTGCAATGGGGCGTTATGAGGCCTTTCCATTTCGAACGATCCAGACACTGAAGCTGCGGCTGTTTCCCTTCGACGTGAGCGCCCTTACGCCAAATTACGAGACGGCGGGATGGCGTGAAGCGGTCAGGCGCTTTGAGGCGTCCCCCGCTGAACCGACCGTTGTGATGCTCGGCGATTCCCTCACTCGGTGGAACGAGTGGCACGAGTGGTTTCCGGAAGTCGCCATCATCAATCGAGGCATTGATGGCGAAACCTCGCGGGGCTTGTTGCTGCGCTTGGACGAGGTGTTAAACCGCCATCCGGCGGCAATCTTTCTGCTGATCGGATTCAACGACTATCTTAGGGGGGAACCGGTCAATGCCGTTGCGGAGCGCATAGCAGGGTTGATCAAGTCGGCGAAAGCGGCGGGGACGGATGTGATTGTCCAGTCGGTGATCCTTCCGGGGCGAAACGAGGCGGATGACCGACGGGCATGGGTGAGTGAACTGAACACGGAGCTCCGCTCGCTTTGTGCTGAGTTGGGCACGCCTTACGTGGATCTGAATGCGGCCATCGCGCCCGACGGATTTTTACCCGATGCGTTCACATCCGATGGCATTCACCTGACGTCGGCGGGTTACCAGGCGTGGGAGGCGGAGATTACCCCACGAATTCATGCGATTACGGCGGAATCGGCCAAAACCGGTCCTGAATCACCTTAGTTGATGCTTGTCATCCCCTCCCTGAACGGATTGCGGGCGGTGAGCGTGGTAATGGTCATCGCCTCCCACCTGCTGATGGTCGTAGATGTGCCGGAGGCCATGGCCGGTGTGCTCGGCTATCTGGACGGCGCGCTCGGGGTGCGGTTCTTTTTTTGTATCAGCGGGTTCCTCATCACCCACCTGTTGCTAGTCGAACAGCAGCAGCACGGCCGGGTGTCGCTGCGTAAGTTCTATTTACGCCGCGCCTTGAGGATCATGCCGGTCAACTATGCCTATATTGCGGTGTTGTTTGTCCTAACGGTGCTCACGGGCCTCGAAATGAGTGCCTGCCAGTTCTTATCCGCGTTGACCTATACCAAAAATTACTGGTGCGGGGCTTGGGTTGACGGTCACCTGTGGAGTCTTGCGGTCGAAGAACAATTCTATTTGCTGTGGCCGTTCTTGCTCTGCCGGATGCCTCGTCGGGGAGCCGTGCTGGTCGCACTCGGGGCGATCCTGCTGGCACCCTTTTCTCGCGCGGCGGAATACCATCTGGGCGGGAGGGCGTTCTTCTGGCTGACGTCCAACAGCGACGCTTTGATGCTGGGCTGCCTCGCTTCAATCCTAGTCGATCAACGGCGCGGGACCGTGTTGCGCTGGTTGTCTCATCGGCCAACGGCAGGCCGAGCGCTGGCCTGCGGTCTCATCGCGCTCCCCGTGTGGTTAAATCGTCATCTTATGCTTGGATGGCTTACCGTCACGGTGGGGCCGTTGCTCCAAGCTTTGGCGATCACGTATTTGATCCTTTCTCTCGCCTACCGGACGCAGGGTGTCTCTTTCCGGGTGCTGAACCTTCCGTTCATGGTCCATCTCGGCACCCTTTCCTACAGCCTGTATGTTTGGCAGCAGTTGTTTCTCTCCCACCCGCAAGTCTACGGAGTGGAGGGCGCGTGGGCGTTGCGTTGGCCTTTCAACTTGATCGCGGTCTTGGCGGTTGCCTGGGCGTCCTACTATCTGCTTGAAAAGCCGTTGTTGGCACTGCGCGGACGATTGCGGCCAACCTAGTCGCGGGAAACACCGCTTCAGGATTGATGAGACGCCTCGGGGAAGCAAACGGGGGCGTGTTGAAGTTGCCCCGGTTTGACGTACACGGAGATGGGGACCAAACGAAAGGTCCCCGTCATGAAGAACCAGTATGATGCCGAGTTTAAGCGCGAAGCGCTGCAGCTATGGCGTAGCAGTGGTCGCAGCGCGGCCAGGGTAGCAGCCGAGTTGGGCATCCGGGTCCTGCTGCTGTATCGCTTGGCATCCTCTGCGAACCGCCACCGAGAGGTATGCCCAAATCGCACGAATGAGCGGCAGCAAGGTGGCATGGCTCTGTGAGGCGCTGCAGGTCTCTCGCAGTGGCTACTATGACTGGTTGCGTCGACGTGACCACCCCTCGACTCTCCAGCGGCGGGACTGCGAGCTGGTGCAGCGCATCCGCCAGATCTTCGTCGCCAAGCAGAAGGCCTACGGCAACCCACGGATCACCTGATCCTAAGGGGTCATGTCGTCACATTGTCAACATATTGACGATGACGCCACAAGCTGGTCCGGACGGCTGCAGGCTTCCCCCAATGCATCGCCTCCGCCAACCACACGACTGGCACGCCCATTTCCTCCCGCAGTTGCTCGGCCAGCGCGGCCTTGCGCTTGGCCGAGAGCTTTCGAGTCAACAAATCCGCCTCCGCTAAGCCTTGCTCGCTCAGGAGCTCTTTGAGGCGCGCCGACCAGCGTGCCTCTTGAACCTGTTTGGGCTCCTGATACTCCGACTTCGGTCCGGCTGCGGGCTTTGCGGCCAGATCCGACTGCAACTGTTGTTTCCACGACTGGTCTCCAATAGCCCAGCCTTCCGAATAGGACTCGCGCTGGTCCACCGGCAAGCCCTGCTCGAGAGCATGCACCTCCGACAAGTAGGAAACGTAACGCGCCCAATCCGCGACTGAATCCGCGAAACCCAGGGTCGAGAGCCACGCTGTCGCATCAAGGCCCGGAAACCGATCACCCTTGAGAAACGCGCCCAAGCTGCTCCAGCGAAACGAGGGGAGCATGGGTGCGTCCACGATTCCCGCCCGCAAGGGATTCAGGTGGATGTAGTCGGCGACTCGCGCCCAAACCTCCTCATGCTCCAGTAGGATCGACTTAAACCTACCCTGGAACAAGTGCCCCTGTTCGCTACGCAGCCGGTTGAACCGCGACGCAAACGTCACCTGCAGCCATTGCATGCCCGCCGAGAGATTTGGTTGTGGTGTGCGCACAGCCAGATGGAAGTGGTTACGCATCACCACGTAAGCACCTAGCTCCCACTCATAACGTTTCACTGTTTCCGCCAGCGTATCGACGAACGCCTTCGCCGCCCCGACCGTTCCAAACACATCCCGCCGGTAGTTCCCCCGGTTGATGACGTGGTAGATCGCTCCGGGGTATTCAATGCGTGGCTGCCGCGCCATCCCCAACCCTTAGCCGTTCAAACCGACTAGGGCAAGTGCTGACAATGTGACGACATGACCCCGTCTACCTGCTATGCAACCGCCAAGGAGCGTGGTTTGATTTCGGCAAGGTCCTTCCCCAACCGCTGCTTCGCCTCCCGTAGATCGCATTCGGCTTGGATTCGAAGCCAATAGCCGTCGGACATGCCAAAATAACGATCCAACCGGAGACCGGTGTCGGCCGTGATCGCACGCTTGCCTTGGAGAATGGCGGTGATCCGCGTCAACGGGACATGGATGTCTTTGGCCAAACGGTAGGCCGTGATTTCCATCGGTTTGAGAAAGTCCTCGTTAAGGATTTCACCGGAAGTGATCGGCGGGAGCGTTTTCATGGTTTCAGTGGTAATCAACGATCTCCACCTCGTGGGCATCTGTTCCTTTCCAGCGGAAGCAGATTCGCCACTGCCGATTGATGCGGATCGAGTGCTTGCCCTTCAGCGCTTCAAGCTGATTTCCAGGCGGAATCCGCAAATCGTTGAGATGGTGGGAGACGTGGATTTGGATAAGTTTACGACGGGCGGTGCTGAGGATGGAAGGTGGAAAAGCGGGGCAGGCGATGTCGTTGAAGACGGCTTCGGTGTCGTCGTCGGCAAACGAAAGAATCATCGCACGATATAGATACGCGCCACGTTACTAACGTCAAGCGTAATGTCGCTCGTTATACCCCCATGTCTGTATGTGACGGCCTGACCCCGTGCGCCTGTCCGATGCCTTACAGCGCTTGGCCTCTCAACTCAAGTGCTGACAATGTGACGACATGACCCCTTTTGCCTGCTCTCCCCACTGGGTCAATTGTTGATAAGTTACGACATGCCCCCTTTCGCCTGCTCCTTTTGCCTGCCTGCTCTTTTGCCTGCCCATGCGTTCCCTACTCCCTCTCGAAAATATCATCAATAATAGTGTTCTCGTCTTCTGCACGGCCCTCACTACGACCAGAACCATAACTTACTGAACTATCCCAATCTTCATTTCCGTTTTCCCCTACAATATCATCTACATCCACTTCAGATGCAATATCCCAAGCTTCACTCGAATCAAAACTAAAACCTAACTCCTCCGCCCATGAATCTATAGCATTCTCCAATGCATCACGTGCATCATCCAAACCCTCGTCCGTTGCGTAATAATCATCGAGTATACCCTGCTCCCTGACCCAATTATCTACGTTGTCTTTAAAAAGCGCCACCGCACGAGAATGGAACTCCTCTTCGGACTCCGGCTTGAGATATTCTTTCACTAACGTAAAAAGGGGAGACAAGACAAGATATTCTTCATAGGTATCCGCGTCATCCAACAAACCTTCCCAATATTCCACTATTAATCGACTATCCAGCTTCACGGATTCGACAGCAACTAGCACACTCAGAAAACGCGCCATTCGCCGAACGCTGTAATAGGCGAAATTCTCATCCGCGATACACAACGCCCAGCTGTTCCAATATCCATCGCCTACGGAACATTTCTCCTGAGCGACCAAAACCGCCAATGCGATACCAAAATCGTTGCCCCCATCGACGACCGGCGGACATCTTTCACAAAGCCTTTTAAGTATTTTGCTCAGAGAGGACCGACTTAAGACTCCAGACTGCCGCATACTTGACAGCTCAACAAGTGGCCTTTCTGTCCGCAAAAACTCAATGACCTCACTAATAACACTTGGTGTTGATTTGTATTTTCTTAATATAAAGTCCCCGACAGCCGGATTAAATAGGCCGATCTCCGCCTTTTCTCCCCCAGCATCAATTCGACAAGTTCGATTTAACACAGACCCAATGCACAGTCTTAATGAGTCGACCCAACGCTGCATCTTTCCGGATTCAAACCCAGAAACCTCTAGCAGTTTTCTTTCAAATGCCTCTCTTAAACTAAACTCTTGTATTGTGCCTCCGTTGAGAACAACCGCTATGACCAACCAACGAGCATCCTCTGAGAGCTGCCTTTCAAATACGTTAGCCCACACATCCTGAGGATTTTCAAGCGTCTGCTTGATATATTCCCAATACCCATCTGCCTGAACAACACTCGCTTTATGTGAGTCAGTAATAAATTCGATCAACCGCGGATTAAAGTTCGGATGGCGCACAACTTCCCGATAACGCCGATCCTTATAAATTTCATCGACATACCCCCTGGAGAGATCCCCAAACCAGATATGATTATAGAGCATGTAGGATTTTTCAATAATTGATAAGTCATCTACGACCAACTCAAACTCATTTCGGTCCAGATTCTCAATTTTAAAACGATCCGTCAATTGGCCTGCTCGATTTAGTATAACTGTTCTAGTCGTTAAAATAAACCTTTTGTTCTTATTCTTTCGAATTCGGCGAATGAATGCTGCTATCTGACTATCCTCCTTACCTGATATTATCTCCAAATAATTTCGACCAAGGAAGTCATCAAAGTAATACACCTGTTTTTGATCCTCGTCCCAGCAGCCTTCGAGTTCCACTATACTATTACTGGCTTCAAAAAATTCATATCCCGACACAACACACGCCAACGCGAGCTGCTTAGCCAATGTAGTTTTCCCGACACCAGGCTCGCCTGTGACGATTAAGACCCGCTCCTTCTCCAGAATCTTTGATCCGTCGACGTAGCTCGACGTCTGCACATATTTAGTTAACGACTCATTGATTTCTTCAATTGTCGATCCGCTCCTCATGACAATTGCCGATGAGTGAATTAATCTCAGATTCTCGAAGCTAGCTAGCCACAGCTTGTAGTATTTCCTCTCAATACCTCTAAATTTAGAAAGCAGGGCACAGATATCGTCGTAACCATAGACATCGTCATCCCTCTCAATATAGGGATGGAATATGCCCCTAATCTTTTGCTTATTCTTCGCCGATAAAGACAGCGAAGTTCCAAATACGTATCTTTCGGGTTTCAGCTTCTCTACCTTAAGAAACTCGTTCTTAGCCAACTCACGAAGCATCTGAGCGAGACCTGACTTACCCCAATGCTTAGACTGCAATATGGTCACCCCACCATCGGGAGAATAAAACCGACCGTCGATACCCTGATCCTTTCCTGCCTTAAATCGTTCAACATGTTTGGATTCCAGTTCACCAATAACGTCGGCAAATAGATCCTGAAACTCCTTATCATTCAGCAACTGGAAATTGTAACTGCTCATAATAAAGCCCTAGCTGGAGGAGCTAGGGCTAATATTAAAGAAATGCTAATTTCAAGTTCTTACTGACACGCTTCACATTCCTCGCCGTTGCGCATGGCTTCGATGCTGCAGGCTTTCTTCTCCGCTTCGGTGAAGACCTTCTTGCCGGTTTCGCCGCGCATTTCCTTTTTCACCGCGACGGTCGCTTTCTCGATGTTGGAGGCGCCGAGGGTGCGGAGGTAATACGTGGTCTTGAGGCCGGTGTGCCAGGCGTGGCGATACATGTGGCTCAGGGTCTTGAGGTCGGGCGTGGCCAACCAGAGGTTCACCGACTGGGCTTGGTCGATCCACTTCTGGCGGCGGGCCGCCGCGTCGACCACCCACTTGTGGTCGATGCCGAAGGCGGTGAGATACTTCACCTTGATGTCCTCGGGGATCCGATCGATGTCCTTCAGCTCGCCGTCGAAATACTTGAGGTTGTCGATCATATCCTGGTCCCACAGGCCACGGGCCTTGAGGTCGCGGACGAGGTAGTGGTTCAACACCGTGAAGTCACCGGACAGGTTGCTCTTCACAAAGAGGTTCTTGTAGGCGGGCTCTATGCAGGGGCTGGTGCCGGTGATGTTGGAGATGGTCGCAGTCGGGGCGATGGCCAACACGTTGCTGTTCCGCATGCCTTGCTTGGCGATCTTCTCGCGCAAGGGAGTCCAGTCCATCTTGCCACCGCGCGGGACTTCGACCGGGACGCCGCGCTCCTGCTCGAGCAGGTCGACGGTGTCGGGCGGGAGGAGTCCGCGGTCCCACTTGGAGCCTTTGTAGCTCGAGTAGGTGCCGCGCTCGGCGGCGAGGTCGGAGGAGGCTTCGTAGGCGTAGTAGGCGATGGCCTCCATCATCTCGTCGTTGAAGTCGACGGCGGCCTCGGACGCGAAGGCGATGCCCTTGCGGTAGAGGGCGTTGGCCAGACCCATGACACCCATGCCGATGGGGCGGTGGCGACGGTTGGAGGTCTCGGCCGCCTTGGTCGGGTAGAAGTTGATGTCGATGACGTTGTCGAGGGCACGGATGGCGGTGCGGATCGTCTCGCGCAGCTTCTCGTGGTCGATCTGGCCGTCGGGTGTGAGGTGGTTCTCGATGATGACCGAGCCGAGGTTGCAGACGGCGGTCTCGTCGTTGGAGGTGTTGAGCGTGATCTCCGTGCAGAGGTTGGAGGAGTGCACCACGCCGACGTGGTCCTGCGGCGAGCGGATGTTGCAGGCGTCCTTGAAGGTGATCCAGGGGTGGCCGGTCTCGAAGAGCATGGAGAGCATCTTCTTCCAGAGCTCGAGGGCCTTGACCTTCTGGCCGTGGATTTTGCCTTCCTCGGCCATCTGCTCGTAGCGCAGGTAGGCTTCCTCGAAGGCCTTGCCGTAGAGGTCGTGGAGGTCCTTCACCTCGTTGGCGCGGAAGAGGGTCCAGTCCTCACGGGCTTCCATGCGCTTCATGAACAGGTCGGGAATCCAGTTGGCCGTGTTCATGTCGTGGGTGCGACGACGGTCGTCACCGGTGTTCTTGCGGAGCTCGAGGAACTCGAAGATGTCGTTGTGCCACGACTCGAGGTAGGCGCAGCCGGAGCCCTTGCGCTTGCCGCCCTGGTTGACGGCGACGAGCTGGTCGTTGTGGAGCTTGAGGAAGGGGATGACGCCCTGCGACTCGCCGTTGGTGCCGGCAATGTGCGCGCCGGTGCCGCGCACGGCGGACCAGGAGCCACCGAGGCCGCCGGCCCACTTGGAGAGCTGGGCGTTCTCGGCGATGCCGCGATACATGATGCCCTCAAGGGAGTCGTCGACGTAGTAGAGGTAGCAGGAGGAGAGCTGGGAGTGCAGCGTGCCGGAGTTGAAGAGGGTCGGCGTGGAGCTGCAGAAGCGGCGGCTCTTGTAGAGGTTGTAGAGCGAGAGCACGCGGGCCTCGCGGTCGCCTTCCTCGGCATGGAAGAGGCCCATCGAGACGCGCATCCAGAAGAGCTGCGGGGTCTCTAGGCGGCGGGCAGGCTTCACCGTCTTGTCGATGATGAGGTAACGATCGTAGAGGGTCTGGACGCCGAGGAAGTCGAGATCGAGGTCGGCGGAGGGATCGAGGGCGTCGGCGAGGCGCTCGAGGTCGTAGTCGAGGAGCTTGCCGTTGATGCGCTTGATGTCGGCGCCGTGCTTGAGGTGCTTGGCGAGCGCGTCCTTGTGGAACTCCTTCAGCTTGCCGATGCCGTCGGTGACGATGTCCCAGCCGAGGACTTCCTGATAGATGAAGGTGAGCTGGATGCGGCCGGCGAACTTGGAGAAATCGGCGTCCTTCTCGATGAGGGTCTTCGAGTTGAGGATGATGGTCTGGTCGAGGTCCTTTTGGGAGATCTCGTCGAAGACGGAGCGGAGCAGCTCAACCTCGATCTCCTCGGCGGTGAGGCAGAGGTCGAGGCCGATGGAGGCGAACTCGATGCGCTTCTTGAGGTCGGCGCGGTCCCAGAGCTTGTTGGAGCCGTCGGGCTGCTTGACCATGATCATGGCGGGCTGGGCGGAGGCGGCGACCTGGCGGAGGGCGGCGGCATCGCCCTCGTCGTTGTCGTTGGAGGCGTCGCGGTGCTCGTTGCGGAGGGCGCGGTAGAGGATGTAGGCCTCGGCGACCTTGAAGTGGCCGGCCTTCATGAGCTCCTCCTGGACGATGTCCTGAATCTCCTCGATGTGGACGAAGCTCTGCTTGGAACCGAGCACGCGGGCGGACACGGCTTCGGTCACCGCGACGGCGGCGGTGGAGTCCTGCTGGAGGGAGAGGAAGGACTTGCGGACGGCGATCTCGACCTTTTGGGCGATGTAGGGGACGACCTGGTTGGAGCGGCGGATGACGCGGACGCCGGCGGTGGCGTGGCGGGAGCCGGGGACGAGCTTGCGGGAGCGGTTGAGCAGGAGGGACTTGGCGACGTCGTAGGCGTTGTTGTCGACGAGGGTCTTCTCGATGAGCTCGTAGAGGTCGTTGAGGGAAATCTTGAGGGGCGACTGCTTGAGGGCTTGGGCGGCGAGGTTGGCGGCGACCTCCTTCACGATGTTGCCGACGAAACCGCGGGTCTCGGGGGTGAAGATGTTGCCCTTCTCGCCGCGGGCCAGGTGGACATTGGTGACGGCGTTGCCGAGGGTCTCGGCCACCTCGGCGAGGTCGAATTCGGTCTCACCCTGCGGCGCGATGAGTTTGATGGTGGGCAGGAGGGGCGTGTCGGTGGGCACGCACTCGCGCCAAGCAAAGTTGGGGCGGTCGGCGGTGTTTTGGTTGGCGGCTTTGAGGGCTAGGTCGTGGGCGAGCGAAGGATTCATGTTGTGTTGTAAAAGGTGGGAAGGTGGGAAGGTCCGCTACGCGGGAGGTGCAGTGAAGTGGACGGATGGGAACGCGAGAGCCCGGGCGACGCAGGGGCGATGGTCGGCCGGGCGGGAATCGGGTCAGACGACGGACAGCAGAAGGAACGAAGCTGGGGAGACTGGAGGGGTAGTTGAGGGTTGTGATTTTGGGGGCGAAAGCGCGGCGGGAGTGGCGCCGGGCGGAGGGTTTCGGGTGATGAGGGGGAGCACCACCCGGCCGACCGGCGCGCGGCCGCGGGGTTTAAAGATCGTCGTCGTCGGCCACTTCGAGGGCCGAGGACTTTTGGTATTCGGTGACGCGACCCTCGAAGAAGTTTTGCTCCTTCTTGATGTCCATCATCTCGGCTAGCCACGGCAGGGGGTTCTTGATGCCGGGGTTGAGGGGCGTGAGGCCGCAGCCCTCGAGGCGGCGGTCGGCGATGTAGTCGATGTAGGTGAGGAAGTCATCGATCACGAGACCGACGGCGTTGGCCGGCAGGCAGTCGCGAATGAACTCCTTCTCGAGCGCGACGGCCTCGGCCATGGTCTGGCGGAGCTCTTCCTTGAACTCGGCGGTCCAGATCTCGCGGTTCTCTTCGACGAGGTCCATGAACAGGTTGCGGAAGACCTCGATGTGGTTGGACTCGTCGCGCAGGGTGTAGCGGAACATCTGGCCGATGCCCGGGAACTTGTTCTGGCGGTAGAGGGAGAGGACCATGCCAAAGAGGCCGTAGAACTGGGTGCCCTCCATGCACTGGCCGAAGAGGAACATGTTGCGGGCCAGCAACTTCTTGTTTTCCGGTTCGGTCAGATCGATGTCGCGGCGCAGGTCCTTGGAGTTCTTGGTGACGAACTCGTTCTTGCGCACAATGGTCGGGATATCCTCGAACATGGCCTCGCACTCGTGCGGATTGATGCCGAGCGAGGAGATCATGTAGAGGAGCGAGTCGGCGTGGATGTTCTCCTCGTGGGCGTGGCGACCGAGCACGAGCTTGAGCTCGGGGGCGGTGACCAGCTCGCGGGTGACGTGCTGGATGTTGTCCCCGACGATGCCCTCGGCGGCCGAGAAATAACCGATGCCCATGCGGATGATCCAGCGTTCCTGGTCGGAGACGACGTTGTCGTCGCGCCACTGCTCGATGTCCTTGCCCATCGGGATGTCCTCCGGCTCCCAGTGATTGGCCTTCATCTTCCGGTAGAGGTCGTAGGCCCACTGGTATTTGAGCGGCAGCAGGTTGAACGTCATCGTCTCGCGGCCATTGATCACCTTCTTGGCGGCGAAGGCGGCTTCGGCTTTGGCCTGGTCGAGGAGGAACGTTTTGGAACCGACGGTGAAGGACTTCTGCATGGCGATGACGGGTGGGCGCGGGAGGTGGCCGAAAAGGTTGACGAAGGAGGGGCGAAAAGAAGCGGATTTGGTGACGAGAAACCGGTCGTTTTTGCGTCTGCGCGCAAACTCGCGAACAAAAGTTGTTCAGAGTTGTTCGCAGGTTGTTGACCACAAGGGGTTGTGGTTGCCCGCCGGACAGGCCACAAGGGATGGGCCCAGTGCAAAAATCCGTCAACTGGTTTGTCCGCAAAAAAACGCGAAAATTTCTAAGTTTTTCGCTTGATGTGCCGATGGCGCCGATCGCGCCTTCACAAAGGGGTGCAAACGGGCTGGGGAGACGGCCTCAAGCCGCGGCTGGCGTCGCGGAAATCCCAATGGTTTGAAATCCCAAATCCCAAGGGCGAAATCCGAATCCCTGGACCTAAATTCTGAGGGGTTCGGAGCGGCCGGTGGGGGCGAATCCAGCGTTTGGATACCGGGCGCGACACCGTCATCACGCCGTCCGGAGGTCGGCGTCCACCTTCGCCCCTTGGGGGTGGACGCGGACGTCCTCGACCGCGTTGCTCAGTGCGGCGGGAACGGCGACGCGCTCGCGCGGTGACGCACACGGGCGCGCTCCGCCGCACACTCGGGGCAATCGGTGTAGGCAAACGCCACCGGTTGGCCTTCCGGCACGACCACTTCCATGGCGCACCATTCGCCGTCTGTATTCGCCACGCGGCGACAGCGGCGGCAGCTCGCCAGCGGTGTATCAATTTTCCCGGCACGGTCGGCAAAGCCGATGAGACGGCGCGCCACTTGCAGACGCATGGCGAGTTCCTCGGGGTTGATGGGCTTGCTCAGGAAATCGTCCACGCCCGCCTGGATCGCCATCTCGCGGTTGGCCCGGGTGGGCGCGCGGTTGGTGAGCAGGATGAAATAGGTGTAGTAACCGGCGCGTTCGCGCACCCGTTGACACAGATCGAGACCGGTTTCCTCCGGCATGACCCAGTCGCTGATCACGATCTGCGGTTGCTCGCGCTCGATGGCATCCCACGCCGAACGCCCGTCCACGGCTTCGATGGTTTCACAGCCCTGTTCGCGCAGGGCGGCATCGAGCATGAGACGCGTCACGTATTCGTCGTCGGCTATAAGGACTTTCATGGGGAGCTACACCGCTGGACTGCGGGTAACTACGTAATCGGCCAACACCGGCTCCAACCTTAGCCAAGAATCCCGGGCGCGAGCGATTTCGTCGGGGATGCCCGCCCAACCATGATCGGCGGCGAGGTTTTCGACCTCGCGCAGGGCGTCGCGCATGACGAAGGCACCGATGTTGGCGGCGCTGCCGGCGAGCTTGTGCGCGACCATTTCGAGTTCGTCGGCATCGCGTGCTTCGTAGCAACGCTCGACCTCGGCGAGGCGGCCGGCGGTCTCGGTGCGGAAGAGGTTCACCATGGTGAGCGCCAGGCACTCGCCGTCGCGCGTCGACATCTCCTCAAACATGCGCACCGGCTGCGGATCCCAGTCGGACGTGCGCCGCAGGCGGTCGCCCGCCCCACCCTCGCCCGCTCCCGGGCCAGTGCCCTCGCCGGCCTCGGCCAGGCCGCAGCGCACGAAGGCGGCGTTGAGTTCCTCGGGGTCGATCGGTTTGGCGATGTAGTCACTCATGCCGGCCTCGAGGCACCGCTCGCGGTCGGTCTTGAGCGCGTTGGCGGTGAGCGCGATGACCGGCAGCGCCGGATCGATGCCCGCTTCCGCGCCGGAACGGATGCGGCGCGTGGTGCTGAAGCCGTCGAGCACCGGCATGTGGCAATCCATCAGGACCGCATCAAATTTCTCCCGGCGCAGCAGCTCCAGCGCGCGCTCGCCGTTTTCCGCCAACTCAGACTCGTGGCCGAGCCAGTCCAACAGCATGCGCGCGACGATTTGGTTCTCGTGGTTGTCCTCCACCACCAACAGCCGCAGCACGCGGGCCGGCATCGGCGGGCGCGCGGGCGCGGTCAGCAAATTGCGACCGGAGCGCGCGCGTTCGGCGGCGCGCGATTCGGGAGCGGGCAGCAGCGACGACAAGGCGGCCCGCAAGGCTTCGCGTTCGACCGCCTCGGGCCACGCCCAGTTGAAGTGCCCCGGATTCTCCGGCATCGGATCGGCTCCGACCAAACCCAGTCGCACCGTCTGATAGGCCGCATCGGCGCGAATGAGCGCGGCAAGCTCGGTGGCGGACACGCCCTCGAGATCATCGAGGACGAGCACGCACTGAAAGACGCCATCATCGAGACCCTCGCGCGCGGCCGTGAGCCGATGCACGGCGCCCTCGGCACCGGTGGCTTCTTCGCCGCGCACGCCGAGTTCCATCAGGCGCGCGAGCAAGGAGCGCCGTCGGTCCCCGTCGCGGGCCACGACCAGCGTGCGCACGCCGGCGAGACCGGCCGCGTCGCCCCGAGCGCGATCGAGCGAGCGGCGCACCAGCGGAATTTCGCACCAGAAGGTCGAGCCTTCGCCTTCCTGACTGTCGAAGTCGATCACCCCGCCCATGAGCTCGACCAGCCGCAGCGAGATGGCGAGGCCGAGACCGGTGCCGCCGAAGCGACGCGTCGTGCTGCCGTCGGCCTGGGTGAAGGGTTGAAACAGTTTCGCCTGCGCGTCGCGCGGGATGCCGACCCCGGAGTCCATCACCTCGATGCGCACCGTGTCGCAACCGCTGTCGCTGCACACCACGCCCGCGCTCACCAACACCTCGCCGGCCTCGGTGAACTTGATGGCGTTGCCGACCAGGTTTGTAAGGACCTGACGGATACGCGGGCCGTCGCCGATGAATTCGCCGCGCACCTGCGGGTCGAGCTCGCAGGTGAGCTGGAGGCCCTTCTGGCGGGCGGTCGCGTCGAGCAGCGCACAGGTGTCCTCGATCATCTGCCCCAGGCCAAAGGGCTCGCGGTCGACCTTGAAGCGGCCGGCCTCGATTTTCGAAAAGTCCAGGATCTCGTTGATGATGCCGAGCAAGGACTCGCCGCTGCGCCGGATCACCTCGCCCATCTCGCGCTGCGGTTCGATGAGCTCACCTTTGAGGAGCAGGTTGGTCATGCCGATGATCCCGTTCATCGGGGTGCGGATCTCGTGACTCATGTTGGCCAGGAACTCCGACTTGAGGCGCGACGACTCGAGGGCGCGGTCGCGCATGTCGGCGAGGTTGGCCTCGAGTTCCTTGCGCGCGGTGATGTCGGTCAGAAAGCCGTGCCACAGCACGCCACCGCCCGGTTCGGGCTCGGGGGTCGCGGTGCCTTCCAGCCAGTGCACCGAGCCATCGGCATGGCGCCAGCGGCACTCGTATTTCCACGGCTGGAGTTGGGTGGCGGAATCGCGCAACGAGTCGCAGAACCCGGTCGCGTCCTCGGGGACGAGTTTGTCCAAAAACGGCGTCATGTCCCCGCGCAGCTCACTCGGGTTGAGCTTGAACAAATCGTGCATGCGCTCGCCGGCGAAGGGAAAGCTGAGCGTGCCATCGGGCCGCAGGCGGGCCTGAAACAGGATGCCCGGCACCTGCGAACCGAGTTTGGCCAGGCGGGCCATGAGCTCCTCCCGCTCACTGTGCTCGCGAGCGGTTTGCAGCGCGCGGCGCACCGTGGGCGCAAAGCGGGCCGGACGGGATTTGAGCACATAATCGGTCGCGCCAGCACGGAAGCATTCCGCCACGAGGTCTTCGCTGCCCTCGGAGGACATGAAAATGATGGGCAGGCCCGGACGGCGCTCGCGAATAAGCTTCAGCGCGGCGAGTCCGTCGTAATCGGGCAGGCGGTAGTCACAGATCGCGAGATCGTAAGCGTCCTCGGCGAGGGCCCGCTGCAGCGGCGCTTCGCGGTCGACCACCACAGTGAGGCACTCAATGCCATCGGCCGCCAAGCGGTCCCCGACCCAACGCGCCTGCAAGGGATCGTCCTCCACCATGAGCAAGCGGATCGTGAGGCCACTCATAAGCATGCGATGACGATGACAGACACGGGCACGTCTCCGCCATCGGCGCGAAACGACCGAAGTTTAGCCTCAACCGACTGAAACAAAAAAGGCGGCGCCGAGTGGCGCCGCCGGAGAAAGGGCAAAGCAGTGCTCGGTTTTATTCGCCCAGCACCCAGCTGAAGATGAGCGGGGCCACGATGGTGGCGTCACTCTCGACGATGTATTTCGGCGTCGAGGCGGCGAGTTTGCCCCAGGTGATCTTCTCGTTGGGGACCGCGCCGGAGTAGCTGCCGTAACTGGTGGTCGAGTCGCTGATCTGGCAGAAATAGCCCCAGAGCGGCACGCCGGTGCGCTCGAGGTCCTGGTGCAGCATGGGCACCACACAAATGGGGAAGTCGCCGGCAATGCCGCCACCGATCTGGAAGAAGCCGATCGAGCCTTCGCCGTTTTTGAGCGTCTTGGCGGTCTTGGTGTAATACTCCGCCAGGGTCGTCATGTATTCGATGCCGGTGCGCACCGTGTGCACGTTCTTCACATCGCCGCGAATGACGGCGGCGGCGAACATGTTGCCGAGGGTCGCGTCTTCCCAACCCGGCACGATGATCGGCAGGTTCTTTTCCGCCGCGGCCATGAGCCAGGAGTTCTTGGGGTCAATCTGGTAAAACTTCTTCAGCTTCCCGCTGCGCAGGATGCGATACATGAACTCGTGCGGGAAGTAGCGCTCGCCGGCGGCGTCGGCGGCCATCCACTCCTCGAGCACGGCCTTCTCGATGCGGCGCATGGCCTCCATCTCGGGGATGCAGGTGTCGGTCACGCGGTTCATGTGACGGTCGAGCAGCTCCTGCTCGTCGGCCGAGGTGAGGTCGCGGTAGTTGGGCACGCGCTCGTAGTAGTCGTGTGCCACCAAATTGAATACATCCTCCTCGAGGTTGGCGCCGGTGCAGACGATGGCGTGCACCTTGTTTTTGCGGATCATCTCGGCCAGCGAGATGCCGAGCTCGGCGGTGGACATCGCGCCGGCGAGGGTGACCAGCATCTTGCCGCCGGCCTTGAGGTGTTCCTCGTAACCCTTGGCCGCATCGAGGAGGGCGGCGGAGTTGAAGTGCCGGTAGTTGCGGGCAATGAACTTGGAAATGGGTCCCTTGCGGGAGGCGCGCTTGGCGTTGAGGTCTTCGGGGCGCTGCTTCTGGCGTTTTGCTTTCATAAATTCAGGGACCACCGTAGCGGCCCCCGGATCGCGCAGAAGCACAAAAACTTAAAATCACACGGCCGACGAGTCGCCGGCCTCAACCTCGGCCAGTCGCGCCATGACGGCGGCGGCCAGTTTTTCGCAGGCCGATCGCAGCTTGGGCAATCCGGCCTGCGCCGCGGTGGTTTCGCCCTGTTTGGCCAACTTTTCCAGCTCCAGCGACAGCCGGCGGACGGCCATGCCGCCAAACAGAGCCGCCCCACCGCCAAAACGATGCACGCGCATGACAAACTCCGACCAGTCACCGGCGGCGGCCCGCTGCTCCAGATCCGCCAACTCGTCGGACCATTCATTCAGGAACTGGCGGGCGATGAAGACGAAGACGGTTTCGCCGCCGTCGGTGTGCAACTCGAGCAGCTCGCTCACGACGTCATTGTCGAGGACCGGCTCGGCGGATTCGGCGGCGGCGGGGTCCGGCGCCTCCGGCTCTCCCGCGTGCGCCGCGCCGAAGCGCTGCAATAGGTCGGTCACTTCACGCGCCCGCAGCGGCTTCGTCAGGTAGTCGTCCATGCCCGCGTCCCGGCAACGCTCGCGGTCGCCCGGCATCGCGTAGGCGGTGAGCGCGACGACGGGCACTCTGGCGTCGGCCCCGGGCACGCCGCCCGCGCGCAGCAGACGCGTGGCTTGAAAACCGTCCATCACCGGCATCTGGCAATCCATCAGCACCACGTCGAAGCGCGCCTTCGCCAGGCAAGCAAGGCCCTCCTCGCCGTGGTTGGCCACGGTCACCTCATGGCCCATCCGGCCGAGCATGATGCGGGCAACCTCCTGGTTGGCCTGGTTGTCCTCCACCAAAAGCAGCCGGAGCTTCGGGCCGTTGCTGCGGGCCGCCCGTGACGGCGCGCCAGCCATACGATTAGCCGAAACGGGGTCCGCACTGGCCGGCGCGACCGGTGGTGCGACTTTGGCGCCACGCGGCAGCGCAAACTCCACCCAGAAGGTCGAGCCGAGACCCGGCTCGCTGTGCAGCCCGATGCGCCCGCCCATGATCTCGATGATCTGGCGCGAAATGGAAAGACCCAGCCCCGTGCCCCCGTGCACCCGCGTGTCGGACCCATCGGCCTGCACAAAGGCCTGAAACAATCGATCCTGCACCTCGAGCGGAATGCCTGGGCCGGTGTCCTCCACCTCGATGCGAAACTCGCGGTTGCGACTGAGCGAGGGGTGCTCGACGAGCCGCAACGCGACGGTGCCCGCCTCGGTGAACTTGATGGCGTTGCCCAAGAGGTTGATCACGACCTGGCGCAGGCGCCCCTCATCGCCATGCACCGACCAATCGCTGCCCGGCGGAATCTCGCAACGCAGCGAAACAGGTCGCCCGTCGACCCGCGGCACCAGCAGCTCGATCGCATCGCGCAGCATGGAGGCGAGGTCGAAATCGCCCGTCGTGAGCCGCATCTTGCCCGCCTCCATTTTGGAGAGGTCGAGGATGTCGTTGATGATGGTGAGCAGGTTTTCGCCACTCTGGCGGATGACCTCGGCCATGCGCAGGCTGTCCTTCGCCAGGCCGGAATCGGTCAACAGGGTCGCCATGCCGATGATGCCATTCATCGGCGTGCGCAGCTCGTGGCTGATGTTGGCGAGAAACTCCGTCTTCAACCGCGACAGGTGCAGCGCCTCGTCGCGCGCCTGCGCGAGTCCCTGCTCGTAGTCACGGTTGCGCGTGACATCGATGCGCACCGAAACGAAGCGGCGTGGCACACCCTGCTCGTTGAGCTCGGGCACGATCAAGGTATCCACCCAATAAAGCCGCCCATCCTTGGCCCGGTTGCGGATGTCACCGCGCCAGTTCTCGCCGCGCAGCAGGGTTTGCCAGAGCTCCGCAAAGAACTCCCGCGGGTGCTCACCGGATTTGAGCAGACGGTGATCGTGCCCCATCAGTTCGTCGTGGCTGTAGCCGGAGTTTTCGCAGAACCGTTGGTTCGCGTAAACGATCGAGCCGTCCACGTCGGCCACGGAAATTTCCACGTGTTGGTCGAGCGCCTGCTTGAGCACGGAGAGCTCCACCATGGCGGCGCGGCGACTCGCCTCGGCGCGCCGATGGGCCGTGAGATCCTGTGCCACGCCCAGAAACCCCATGGGCTGCCCCGCCTCGTTCGTGATCGTGCTGATCGAAAGTTTCACCGGCACATGCGCGCCGTCCTTGCGCACGTAGGTCCACTCCCCCTCGTCCTTCAAACCCCGCAGACTCAACGCAACGAACACCTCCATCGTCGGCGCCACGGTCTCCCCCAGGCGGCCGCTCAGCAGCTTTGCCTGATTCTCCATCTCGGAGGGCAGGTGAAACTGCGCCGGCGTGATTTGCCCGATCACCTCGGCGGCGGTGTAGCCCAGCAGCCGCTCGGCGCCACGATTGAAGCTGCGAATGATGCCCTCGAGATCGACGCTGATGAAGGCGAAGTTGTGGCTGTCCAGCACGCCGCGCTGCAACGCGATCAACTCGGCCATCCGCGCCTGAGCCGATTCCAACTCGGCGGTGCGATCGGCCACCAGAGACTGCGCCCGCTTTTCGGAAACCTGCAGGAGCGTCACCAAACCGGCTGCCGCGAGCGACGCCAAGGCGAGCCCGGTGCCGATCCAGGACGAGACGATCGCATAGGGCCGCGCGAAGCGATCGGTGACCGTCCAGCCGAGCGTGAAGGGCTCGCCGGCGAGGGTCAGTTCCGTGACCGCATCGTAGCGCGGTGGCGTCACCGCGCCCGCTTCGCGGCCATCGTCCGCCCCGGCGCTATCGAACAACAAATCCCGCTCCGCCGTCGACCGACCTTCAAACAGATCCAGTCGCAACTCCTGGGTCACGTTGGGCAGCACGCCTTGGACGAAGTGAGCGGTCACAAACGGGGCATACACCCAATGGCGAAAGGCCGCCCGCCGCTCCGCCACCGTGCGCAACGGCAGATCGTTGGCATACACCGGCAGGTAGAGCAGAAAACCGGCCCGCTTCTCACCGTCCTGCACCAGGACGATGCGTTTGGTCATGCGCGCCTCGCCGGAGTCCCGCGCCTCGAGGGCCGCCTGACGACGATTGGCTTCCGAACCCACATCGAGGCCGATCGCCTGCCAGTTGGTCGGCTCTGGTTCGATGAAGCCGATCACAAAATGCTCCGGGTCACCGGGCGCGACGGTCGGCCGCTCCACCCCCGGCACCTCGTGCATGGCAAAGGGGGCGCCGCGATCCCGCCCCAGGCCGCTCACAAAGCTCGGTAGATCCGCCGCCGCCGCCGGCCAGATGACCCCGATGCCGTTGATGCCCGGATACGATTCATGCATCCGCAGCGAATCCGCAAAACGTCGCCACTGGGCATGGTTCACCTCGCCCGCGGTGTTGAACAGCGCCACCCCTCCCCGCAGCGCTTCGGTGTAAATCGTCATGCGATCCTGCAACGCATCCATCGCGCTCTCGACCTCACCGCGGAGATGGGAGGCCTCGGCCAACGATTCAGTGCGTCGATGCAGGTGGTAAACGACCGCCCCCATGGTCCAGCCCGCCAATAGCACCGTGGCCCCCAGCCGAAAACTACCGCGATCCCGAAACAACGGCAGTGCCAGCGCCGTGATCACCACCCCAACCAGAAAAACCTCCATGCGTAACAGCCCGTCGTTGAGCTGCTCGCTGTCGAAAGGACCGTGACCCGTGGCGGTCGCAATCACGGCGGCCGTCGCAATGAGCACCGCCACCATTTGGGTGCCCAGCCGCCCGCCCCATAGTTTGCCGAGCAACAAGGGCGGGAAGAGCAGGAAAATGAGACCGCCCGATTCACGCAGCCCGAGGCCCAGGAGACAGGCGGTCAACGTCGCCACCACCACGACCATGGGGCGCCACGGCTGCTTCCACAGACGGCCGACCTCGGCTTGGCCGACCCGCCACGTTTCTAGCAACGGCACCAAGAGCACGATGCCAAACAGGTCTCCCACCCACCAGGTGAGGGCCACGACACCCAACTCGGGCGTCGGCACGACTCCGGAGGCCCACAAGGGACCCACGCCGAGCAGCACCGAGGGCTGCGGCCCCACTGCTCCAGCCAACAACCACGCCAACACTTCGCCGGCACGGCGCGACCCCTGTAAACGCGTTTCCCGCATGCGGTGGATCACGGCCGCCCCCAACCACGCCTCCAACACCGGCCCCAAGGCGGAAATCGCCGCAGACCACGGCAGGTCTGCAAGAACCTTGCTCAGCAGGGCCCCGACCAACACGCCCCACAAGGCGCGCGGACCAAAACGCAGCGCCGCCCACACCCCCAGACCCGCCGCCGGCCACACCGGTGAGGCCTGCCCGCTCAGGGTGCTCACCAGCAAGCCGAGTTCGCTCAGTCCCCAGACTCCCGCCGCGATGCCCGCCACCACCGCCCAGCTCGGCTGTGCCGAATCCGCCGACGGCGAAGCGTCGGACCCAAACGGCGGCTGGCTGCCGAAGGCGTGCGCGGGATCCAAAGACATGAAGGTTCAAAGCCTACATCGGCCAAACCCGCCCAAACTGAATCCCTCCGGAGGCCTCGACCTGCCTGCTTGCCGGCTTGCCCGCAGTTGCCGTTCACCCCACGCCTGTTGCCACCGCGATGTTCGCCTCCCTGCTCACCACTGTCTTCTTTTCGCTTTCGGCCATCTTCGCCACGCGATCGATCAAGGCGGTGGGCTCAACGACGGCCAACCTGGGGCGGCTCGGCCTCGCCCTGGTTTTCCTCGGCCTCTACGCCCACACGGTCGGCGTCGGGCTGGGCGGTGCCGGGCTCAACTGGTTCCTGCTCAGCGGCGTGATCGGCATGGGGTTGGGCGACCTTGCGCTCTTCGCCGCCCTGCCCCGTCTCGGGTCGCGGCTCACCGTGCTCATGTGCCAATGCCTCGCCGTGCCCATCGCCATGCAGGCCGAATGGATGTGGATGAGCACCCGGCTCACCGGACCGCAAATCCTGTGGGCCTTCATCATCCTGGTCGGCGTCGCGGTGGCCCTCATGCCCTCACGTCGCGACCCGCCCAAGGTGCCGGTCACGCGCCTCGGCTTGTTGTTTGGTTTTCTCGCCGCGGTCGGCCAAGGGCTCGGCGCGGTGGTGAGCCGGCACGCCTACGAGGTCACGACCGCCGCCGGCATGTCGATCGACGGCATCAGCGCCGCCTACCAACGCATTGCCGGCGGCCTGCTCATCACCGGCGCCTACTTCGTGCTGCGTTGGCTGGCGCAACGGCGCTCGGTCCCCGCCGCCCCGACCACCCAGCGCAGGGGCCGCGGGTGGTGGTTCGTTTTGGCCAATGCCCTGTGCGGCCCGACCCTCGGCGTGAGTTGTTACCAATGGGCGCTGGCGACGACGCCCTCCGGCATCGTGTTGCCGATCGTGGCCACGACGCCGCTGGTCATCATCCCGCTCACCGCCTGGCTGGAAGGCGACCGACCCACGCGCCGCTCGGTCCTGGGCGGCGTCATCGCCGTGGCGGGCGTGGTCGCGCTCACCCTCGTGCGCTGACCAACCTGCGCGAGCGGGCCACCGGGCCTGAGCGCAGCCGCCGTCCGTTCGCGCTCGCGGGGGGCGAACTCGAGCGGCTTGGCGGGAAGGCGTTGCCGGCGTCGACCCCCACAATGTCGGCCAACCGTTCGGCCACCTGCTGCAGGGTGTGGGATTGGGCGCTCAATTCTTCCGCCGCCGCCGCCGTCTCTTCGGAGCTGGACGCGTTGGATTGCGTGACGTGATCCATGTCGTTGACCGCGCCATGAATGCTATCGAGTCCGCCGCGCTGTTGTTCCGCCGCGGCGGCCATGCTCATGACGCGATCGTCCACCTCGCGCACCTCCTGCAGGATATGCTGGAGGGCGCTGGCCACGCGGTTGGAAATCTCCTCACCTTGGGCGGCGCGTGCGACCGCTTCGGCAATCTTGTCGTTGGACTCGCGCGCGGCCACGGCCGAACGCTGGGCGAGCGCTCGCACCTCCTCGGCGACGACGGCAAACCCGGCCCCGGCTTCACCGGCGCGAGCGGCCTCCACCGCGGCGTTGAGCGCGAGCAGGTTGGTCTGAAAGGCGATCTCGTCGATGCTCTTGATGATATGGCCGATCTCATCCGAAGAGGCGCGGATCGAGCTCATCGCACCTTGCATGGCGTCGATCTCGGCGTGGCTGGCTTCAACGCGTTGGCGGGCCTGCGCGGCGAGTTGTTTGCCGGCGGCGGCATTGTCGGCGTTTTGACGGGTCATGCCCCGGAGCTCCTCGAGCGCGGCGCTGATCTGCTCGATCGACGAAGCCTGTTCCGACGCACCTTGGGCAAGGTCCGAACTGGCGCCGGAAACCTGGGATGAGGCCTGCACGATCTCGCGGGAACCGACGCGCAATTGCTGCACGGAGGCACCCACGGGTCGCGTGATTGAACGGATCAACCACAGGCCGCCGAACACCGCCAAAACCAAAGCCACCACGCCTCCGGTGACGGTGATGCCATTGACGATCGAATACCGGGCGGAAGCCGCGGCGTATTCCGCGCCAGCCACCTCCAATTGCAGATTCACCAAAGCCGTGACGCCCTCGCTGACCGGATCGATCGAGCTGTAGAGGGCTCCGTCAAAGGCGCTCAGGTCGCCAGGCTGCAGGGTCTTGAGCGACTCAAGGTGAGCCTGAAGTCTCGCGATATCCTGATTTGCCGCCGCAAAAAGCACTTCGCAGTTCGCGGCCAGCTCGGTCTCAGCCGGGGTCAACTGGGTGGCCAGGTAGGCCTGCCATTTCTCGTCGATGAGCGCCTGCGCCGCGACGATTTCACGCCGCGCGTCGGCCAGCGAAAGGCGACCGGCATTGGCCTTGTTGACCACGTCGATGATGTTCACCGCATAGGCATCGGCGATAGACTTGAGCTGCTCCAGCGGCACGACCCGGTCCTCATAAACGGTGCGCAAACCCTCCCGCGTGCGATGCATACCCCACGTCGCGATGAGGGTCAGACTCGCGCCCAGCAAAAGCAGAACGGCGAGCATGGCGGTGAGTTTCGAGCGCAGCGTGAAGGACATGAGCAAGGGGAATGACCGATCTAAATCGTCACAGCCCGATTCCAGCCACAGGACGAAATCGAGGCGGAATTTTACGTAGCCCCTCGCGCCGTGGCGGCGCCAATCCGTCCATGGTCGCTGTTGCAATGTCGGGTGCGGACCCTTTGCGTGCCGGGCTCCATGCTCACGATCGCCAATGCCGCCAAGTCCTACGGCACCCGGGAACTGTTTTCCGAGGTGTCGCTTTTCGTCGCGCGCAGCGATCGCTTCGGCCTTGTCGGCGCCAATGGCGCGGGCAAGTCCACCCTCTTCAACCTCATCCTGGGGCGGGAGTCGCCCGATGAGGGCACCATCGAATGGGAACGCGGCGCCGACTTCGGCTTCCTGCCACAGGAAAGCGCCCCCGTCGGCGAAGAGACCATCATCGGCATCGCCACCGGCGGCGCCAAACTCGACCTCGAGGGCGACGACGACGAGGACTACGACATCGATTGGACCCTCGAACCGCGCGCCCGCAAAATCCTCGCCGGCCTCGGGTTCAAGGACGCCGACATGGACCTGCCGGCCAAATCCTTCTCCGGCGGCTGGATCATGCGCGCCCACCTCGGTCGCCTCCTCGTCTCCGAGCCGACGCTCCTCCTGCTCGACGAGCCGACCAATCACCTCGATCTCGAAGCCCTGCTCTGGTTGCAGGATTACCTGACCCGCTACCCGGGCGGCCTGCTCGTGATCTCCCACGACCGCGCCTTCCTCAACGCGCTGTGCAACGGCATCCTCGAGCTGCGCGGCGGCACGCTCCACAAATACACGGGCAACTACGACGACTACCTTGAGCAGAAGGACGCCCGCCACGAACAGCAGGCCGCGCTCTACAAAAACCAGCAGCGCGAGATCGCCCACCAGCAGAAGTTCGTCGATCGCTTCGGCGCCAAGGCCTCCATGGCCACCCGCGCCAAAGCCAAGGAAAAACACATCGCCCGCCTCAAGGCCGAGGCCGTGGAAGCGCCCGAAGACGAGCTGCGCCGCATCAACTTCCGCTTTCCGCAACCCGCCCGCTCCGGCCTCAAGGTCGTCGAACTCGAACACGTCGAGCAGGCCTACGGCGACCACGTCGTGTATCGGGATCTCAACTTCACCTCCGAGCGCGGCGAAAAGATCGTGCTCGTCGGCCCCAACGGCGCCGGCAAATCGACCCTGCTGAAAATCCTCGGCGACGTCATCCCGATCCGCGGCGGCACGCGCGAACTCGGCGCCAACGTCACCGCCGGCTACTTCGCCCAGAACCGCGCCGACAACCTGCGCCTCGAGGCCACCGTGCTCGACAACATGATGGACCTGCGCACGGCTGAGAACGACCTCACCGAACAACAGGCCCGCGCCCTCCTCGGCGCCTTCCTCTTCCGCAAGGACGACGTATTCAAAAAGGTCAGCGTGCTCTCCGGTGGCGAAAAGTCCCGCCTCGCCCTCGCCCGCCTGCTCATCAACCCGCCCAACCTGCTGTTGATGGACGAGCCCACGACCCACCTCGACATCCCGTCGATCGACGCGCTCATCAACGCGCTCAAAGAGTTCACCGGCACGCTCATCTTCATCAGCCACGATGTGTATTTCATCCGGCAACTCGCCGAGACCGTGCTGCACGTCCACAGCGGCCGCCTCACCCGCTACGCCGGCAACTACGACTACTACCTCGACAAGTCCCAGGCCACCGGCGCCCGCGAAGCGCTCACCGCCGGCTTCACCGAAGCACGGCCGACGCAGGGCGTCGGAAATCCCAAATCCCAACCGGGCAAATCCCAATCTTCCAGCGACGACCGCGCCGCCAAAAAGGAGCGCGAAAGACGCCTGCGCGAGCTGCGCACCGAAGTCAGCCAACTGGAAAAACGCGTCGTCGAACTCGAAACCCAGCAGGCCGAACTCACCGCCGAGCTGGAAGACCCCGCCACCTACGACGACCCCGGCAAACCCCAGCACCTCAACCGCGAATTGACCGCCGTGACCGACCAGCTCACCGCCGCCAACACCGCCTGGGAAAGCGCCGCCGAACAACTCGTCGAACTGGAGTCCGCGGAAAGCTGAGCCCGAGCGAGGTGTAGCCGCGAGCGTGAGCGAGTGGTCCCGCGAGCGCGAGCGATTGGTCGCCTACTTCGTCCGCTTCGCCACCCGCTTCCGTTTCGCGGCCGGCGCCGGCCCGTTCAAGTGCGCGCAGATCTCGCAGGTGTGTCCGTCACAGCCGCGCGCCGAGCAATGTTCGCGGCCGTAAAAAATGATCTGCAGGTGCAGCTTGTTCCATGAGGTCTCCGGGAAAAGCCGCTTCAAGTCCTTCTCCACGCGCTGCACCGTGGCGCCCTGCGGCGTGAGTCGCCACCGCTGCGCCAGCCGATGAATGTGGGTGTCGACCGGAAAGGCCGGCACGCCAAAAGCCTGCGCCATGACCACCGACGCCGTCTTGTGTCCGACACCCGGCAATGATTCGAGCGCCTCAAACGAGGCCGGCACCTGACCGTCGAAGTCGGTCATCAGGATCTCCGAGAGTTTCCAAATCGCCTGCGCCTTGCGCGGCGCCAGTCCGCAGGAACGCACGTAGGAATCAATTTCCTCCACCGACATCAGCACCATGGCCATCGGCGAGTCGGCCCGCGCAAACAAATGTGGCGTGACCATATTTACCCGCTTGTCCGTGCACTGGGCCGACAGCAGCACCGCGATGAGAAGCGTGTAAGCATCGGTATGATCGAGCGGAACCGGCGTCTCCGGATACAACTCCTCCAACCGTTGGGCAACGTAAGCAGCTCGTTCTTGGCGGGTAGGTTTGCGATCGGCCATTGTCCTTCTTCTGCCCCGTCATCCGGCAAATTGTCGAGCCGCGACCACCCGCAGCCCGGCTCAATCCTATAGGGCCGGGGCACCACCACCCATCTAACCGGGAGTTTCGAAACGCGCGCGAGTTCGGCGCAGCAACATGTCTTTTAGGCGGTTAATACTAGCCAGCGGGCCAAACCAACGCCCCCCAAAGTCGAATCCCTCTCCATCAATATATCCAAACATCACCCAGTCTAAACCCTCGGGGCGCCGGCATGCGCGAAGACGCAACCAACTTCCCATGAGAGCGTTGCATTTTACCTATGCCAAATAGGCCCATTGTAACCTACGCTTTACGGAAGAAAAGCTGGTCCCACGGCGTAGGTATTGCTAGCTAAAGCAACCGTCGAAACTCCAGTCCGGCATGAAAGCTTCAATGGTTGCACTCTCGTTTGTTGTAGGAAGTGCTGTAGCACAAAGCGGCAGTGCGCAGACATTGATAACTTGGGATACTAGCGCGGCTTCTGGGTCAACGGTTTCGATAACCGCCACGGAGAGCGAAACCAACTTTAGCGGATCCGATTTAGTCAGAGGCTCCGGATTATCGGTTGTCAGTGGAACCGGCGTCTTTTCATCAAGCGGCTTCTCAGGGACCGATGCCGACGACTACGTTCAATTCGGCTTCACGGTGGATAGCGGCGTCGCCGCCAACCTTGGCAACTTTACCATCACAACCTCCACATCGAACACCGGTCCAGGGACCCTGGGGCTCTACTCATCAACCGATGACTACGCTTCAACGCTCTACACGTTCAATCAGTCGGAGACATCGTCGATTGATCACACCATCGACCTAAGCTCAATGGGAAGTCTTACGGGCATCGTATTGTTCAGAATATTTGAGATCGGTGACACCCAGGCCGACGGGGACGGAGCAACGGCTTCCGGGGGTTCATTCCGGGTTGCAGACCTTGTCATCGAAGGCTCCATCTCCGCCGTGCCCGAGCCGTCCACCTACGCCGCTCTCGCCGGCGTCGCCGCGCTCGGCCTCGCCGCCTTTCGCCGTCGCAACCGTAATGCCACCACGCTCGCTGCCTAATTCCTCACCGCAGCTCTTCTTTCAATTTGCCGGACGGTAGGCCCCGCCTACCGTCCGTTTTCATGTCCGACTCTGCGAACGACCTGGCGTCGCTCACCGCCCTTCTCCCGCCCACCGACAGCTTTGCCCGCCGCCACAACGGGCCCGATGCCGCCGAACAGGCACACATGCTGTCCACCCTGGGCCAACCGTCCCTCGACGCGCTCGTCGACGCCGCCGTGCCGGCCGATATTCGTCGCGATGGCCTCGACCTGCCGCCCGCCCTCGGTGAAACCGCCGCGCTCGCCGAGCTTCGCAGCATCGCCCGCGAGAACCAGGTCTTCCGCTCCTTCATCGGCCAGGGTTACTACGGCACCCACACGCCCGCCGTCATCCAGCGCACCATCCTCGAAAACCCGGGTTGGTATACCGCCTACACGCCCTACCAGGCCGAGATTTCCCAGGGTCGTCTCGAAGCCTTGCTGAATTTCCAAACCCTCGTCACCGACCTCACCGGCCTCGAGATCGCCAACGCCTCCATGCTCGACGAGGGCACCGCCGCCGCCGAGGCCATGATGATGGCCCACCGACTCCGCCGCGGCAAAGGCAGCACCTTCTTCGTCTCGGAAAAGTGCCACCCGCAGACGATCGACATCGTGCGCACCCGCGCCGAGCCGCTGGGGCTCAGCGTCGTGGTCGGCGACCACGCCACCTTCGCCCCCGACGCCGAAACGGTCGGCGTGCTCGTGCAATACCCGGATACCACCGGCGACATCCTCGACTTCGAATCGTTCTTCGCCGCCGCCCACGCCGTGAAGGCCTACACGGTCGTCGCCACCGATCTGCTCGCCCTCACCCTGCTGCGCCCGCCCGGCGAATTCGGCGCCGACATCGCCGTCGGTTCCGCCCAACGCTTCGGCGTGCCGATGGGCTTCGGCGGACCTCACGCCGGTTTCCTCGCCACCAAGGACGACTTCAAGCGCCAGATGCCCGGCCGCCTCGTCGGCGTCTCCAAGGACGCCCAAGGCAACCCCGCCCTGCGCCTCGCCCTCGGCACCCGCGAACAACACATCCGCCGCGACAAGGCCACGTCCAACATCTGCACCGCCCAGGTGCTGCTCGGCGTCATGGCCTCCATGTATGCCGTCTATCATGGCCCCACCGGACTGCGCACCATCGCCCGCCGCACCAAGCTGCTCACCGAGCTGCTCGCCGCCGGCCTCCGCAGTGCCGGCGCCACCGTCAATACCGCGCCCGTCTTCGATACGCTCACCATCGGCAACGTCGCCGCCGCCCGCGTGCACGCCGCCGCCACGGCCCAACGCCTCAACCTGCGCGCCATCGACACCCACACCGTCGCCGTCTCGCTCGACGAGACCACCACCCTCGAGGACCTCCACTCCATCCTCCGCTGCTTCAACGAATCGGTGACCGTGCCCGATATCGCCGCTGTAGCCGGGCTCGGTGAGCCCGGTCCGGGGTCAACGACCCCGGCTACAGTCATCGATTTCCCCGCGCCCTTCGCCCGCACCAGCGACTTCCTCGCTCACCCGGTCTTCAACCAGCACCACACCGAGCACGAGCTGCTGCGCTACATCAAACAACTCGAGGCCAAGGACCTGTCCCTGTGCCACTCGATGATCTCGCTCGGTTCGTGCACCATGAAACTCAACGCCGCCAGCGAGATGTTCCCCGTCTCCTGGCCCGAGTTCGGCCAACTGCACCCCTTCGCGCCCGCCGAGCAGACCCGCGGTTACGCCCGCCTTGTCGCCGACCTCGAAAAATGGCTCGCCGAGATCACCGGCTTCGCCGCCGTGTCACTCCAGCCCAACGCCGGTTCGCAGGGTGAATACGCCGGCCTGCTCGCCATCCGCGCCTACCACCTCGCCCGCGGTGACACCGACCGCACCGTCTGCCTCATCCCCACCAGCGCCCACGGCACCAATCCCGCCAGCGCCGTGATGGGCGGCATGTCGGTCGTGCCCGTCGCCTGCGACGACGCCGGCAACATCGACCTGACCGACCTCCGCGCCAAGATCGAGCAACACGCTGCCAAACTCGGCGCGCTCATGATCACCTACCCGTCCACCCACGGCGTATTCGAATCCACGATACGCGAGATCTGCGAGCTCGTGCACGCCGCCGGCGGCCAGGTCTACATGGATGGCGCCAACATGAACGCCCAGGTCGGTCTCACCTCGCCCGGCCACATCGGCGCCGATGTCTGCCACCTCAACCTGCACAAAACCTTCTGCATCCCGCACGGTGGCGGCGGTCCCGGCGTCGGCCCGATCGCGGTCGCCGCCCACCTCGCGCCCCACCTGCCCGGCCATGTGCAGTGGGGCTCAACCGAGGGCCGCGTCGGCGCGGTCAGCGCCGCGCCCTACGGCTCCGCCAGCATCCTCGTCATCTCCTGGATGTATATCCGCATGATGGGGGCGGAAGGCCTCACCGCCGCGACCAAGCTCGCCATCCTCAACGCCAACTACATGGCCAAGCGCCTCGAGGCCTTCTTCCCCGTGCTCTACCGCGGTAACCAGAACCTCGTCGCCCACGAGTGCATCATCGACCTGCGCGCGTGGAAGCCGCACGGCCTCGAAGTCGAGGACGCCGCGAAGCGACTGATGGATTACGGATTTCACGCGCCGACCATGAGCTGGCCCGTCGCCGGCACCTTCATGATCGAGCCGACCGAGAGCGAATCCTTGGCCGAGCTCGATCGCTTCTGCGACGCCATGATCGCCATCCACGGTGAGATGCAGGCGGTGGTGCACGGCGAGTCCGACGCCGCCAACAACCCCTTGGTCAACGCCCCGCATACCGCGCAAGTCATCGCCGGTGACACCTGGGAACGCCCCTACTCGCGCGACCTCGCGGCCTTCCCCGCCCCGTGGACGCGCGCGAGCAAGTTCTGGCCCGCGGTCGGCCGCGTCGACAACGTCTACGGCGACCGCAACCTCGTCTGCTCCTGCGTCGGCATGGAAGCCTTCGCGGAGGGGTGACGCAGGCTCGCATCCAGGCCGCCACTCGCTCACACTCGCGGCCACATGAACGACGCTCCTACCGACCGTGGCCGCGAGCGTGAGCGAGTGGTCTTTGATCCCGCCAAAAGACGCCACCTTCCACGCCTCGCGGTAAACCACTACCGAGGGGAGGCGATGGTCCACTGGACGTTCACTGTCTCTCGCCGCGCGACGGGTTGGCTTACGCCCGCGTTCCACTCCACGTGGCGCGAGATCCTGCTTCATGCCTGTGCCCGATATGAACTGCTTTGCCCGGCTTACGTCCTCATGCCGGACCACGCGCACCTTATGCTGATCGGACTGAACGAGATTCTGTCCGATCAGCGCACCGCCATCGCCTTCATCCGTAAACACACCGCCGGCGCACTCGCGCCGCACAAATGGCAACGGCAGGCCCACGATCACATCCTGCGCAAAGAGGAGCGTCTGCAGGAAGCGTTCAGCAAGACGTGTCACTACATCGCAGCGAATCCCGTGCGAAAGAACCTCTGCGCCGACCCTGCCGCATGGCCGTATCTCGGCTGCATCGCGCCCGGGTATCCGGACCTCTCTCCAACGCAGCCCGACTATTGGGATTTGTTTTGGCGAATTCACGCCCACTTGCTGAACTTCCAGATCACCACTCGCTAACACTCGCGGCTACATTTCAAACAGCTGTGGCCGCGAGCGTGAGCGAGTGGTCCCGTCTACCCCGTCCCCTTCCCTGACCCATGCGCTTCATCCGTCACCTCACTCACAACGGCCCGGCTTGGGCGACCCTCACCGCCGATGGCGCGACCCGCGCTGTGCATGGCGACCTCTTCGACGACTACCACGCCACCGAAACGCCCGTCGTCCCGACCAAGATTCTGGCCCCGGTTGCACCAACCAACATCATCGGCATCGGCCTCAACTACCGCAAACACGCCGAGGAAGGCGGCAAAGCCGTGCCGCAACGCCCGATGTGGTTCATGAAGACCACGGGCTCCCTCGCCCACCCGGGCGATCCGATCCAACTGCCCGCCTCGTCCAGCAAAGTCGATTACGAGGGTGAGCTCGCGATCGTGCTCGGCCGCGATACCCTCAACGCCACCACCGACAACGCCATTGATCACGTGCTCGGTTACACCATCGCCATCGATGTCTCGGCCCGCGACTGGCAGTTCGAACTCGGCGGCGGCCAGTTCAACCATGCCAAGAGCTTCGACACCTTCTGCCCCCTCGGCCCGATGCTCGTCACCCCGGATGAACTCACCGATCCCGACAACCTGCGCCTCACCACCCGCGTCAACGGCGAGATCCGCCAGGACTCGACCACGGCCGACATGGTGTTCGACGTGCGCACCCTCATCAGCTTCCTCAGCACCGGCCGCACCTTGCCAACTGGCACCGTCATCCTCACTGGCACACCGTCCGGCGTCGGCTACGCCCGCCAGCCACCCGTCTGGCTCGCAGACGGCGACACCATCGAGGTCGAAATCGAGGGCATCGGCACGCTGTCGAATCCGGTCCGCAGCTGAGCCACCACGGCGGGCCAACCAGATGCCAAATCGGTCCGGCCCCGCATCTTGCCGAACTATTCACAAGGCCCGAGATGGGGTCAGATTCATCCCGCAAAAGTTGCAATAGCGCTGCAACCACAGGTATCCGTCTGATTTAAAGGATCTTACAAAGCATTAGCTAACCCAATCCGTCGTCATCGGGGCCAGTAGATCACCAAACCTCACAAGTTATTCACAGGGGCAATGGCGATGCCGGCGGCTCACCCGATCGTTGCCTAACCCAACCTCCACCGCGCCGCCAACTCCGGCAGATCCGCCAGCACGATCTCCGCTCCCGCTTCGCGTAATTGGGCCGCGCTATGGGTGCCCGTGGTGACTCCGACGAAGCCCATGCCTGCGCGCGCCGCCGCCTCCACATCAAACGGCGAATCGCCCACCAGACAGCTTGCATCCGCCTCCGCGCCGAACTTCGCCAGCGTCCACCGCGAGAACCTTACCTCCGGTTTCAACCACGCCGTATCCCCGGCCCCCACCACGTCATCGAGCAGGTCATCCACCCCCAGGTGCGCGCACACTTTGCGCGCGGACGGACCGTGCTTGTTGGTGAAGACCCCGCATTGCACCCCGCGCTCGCGCAGCGCCCGCAGCAAGGCCTCCGCCCCGGGCATGAGCTCGACACCCTCCAACATCGTCGCATCCCAGAACGGCCGGTAGATCGCCAGCGCCTCCTCCACCCGCTCCGCCGGCACAAACTTCGCCATCGCCCGCGCCAAGCCACCACCGATCGCTCGCTTCACCTCCTCGTAGGTGGGAGCCGGATACCCGAGCTGCGGCAAGGTGTGGCAATAGGCCCGATGAATCGCGGGCAAGTGCTCAATCAACGTGCCGTCCAAATCGAATAATACCGTGCGAAAACGCATGCGCCCCCACCGTCGCCCGGCAAACCGCATCGCGACAATCTTTCTATTCAACGCGTATCTTTATCTTTCTCCCCGCCGCAATTTTCCCAACCCTCTCCACCGCCGATGTCCGCCCCCACCGCCGACGACCCGACGCCTTCCGCCGAGCTCTCCCCGACCGACTCCGGCCTGCTCGTGACCCTCGTTGGCGACTGGCGCATGACTCGACCGACCCCCGACTGGGATGAGTTGGTGAAACGCCAATCCCCCGCGCGCGTCGATTTCGACCTCAGCCAACTCGGCAACTGGGACAGTTCACTCGTGCTCTTCGTCACCGCCGCCACGACCTGGTGCCGCGTGCACGGCACCCATTGCAACCTCCAGAGCCTGCCTCCCGCGCTGCAAAATCTGGTCGGCCAGTTCGACGACCAAACCGTCCATCCGCTGCCACCCGGTCGCATGCCGGACTTTCTCACGCTGGTCGGCAGCGCCACGCTCGATGTCTGGGCCAAGACCAAGGAGTATTCCAACTTCGTCGGTCAATGCGTCATCAGCGGGGTTTTTCTCGCCAAGCATCCCGCCAAGTTCCGCTGGCGCGACACCGTGACCGAAATGCAACGCTGCGGCGCGATGGCCCTGCCGATCACCGGCCTCATCGCCTTCCTCGTCGGCGTCATCCTCGCCTACTCCGGGGCGCTCATCCTGCGTCCCTTCGGCGGCGACATCTGGGTGGCCGATCTCGTCGGCGTCACCATGACCCGCGAGATGGGCGCCATGATGACCGCCATCGTGATCGCCGGACGCACCGGCGCCTCCTTTGCCGCCGAAATTGGTAACATGCGCGCCAACGAAGAGGTCGACGCCCTCATCACGCTTGGCATCCGCCCGGTCGATTTTCTGGTCATCCCGCGCATCGTCGCGCTGGCCGTGATGATGCCCCTGCTGGCCGTCTACGCCAATGCGCTCGGCATCATCGGCGGCGCAGTCATCGCCTGGGGGCTGCTCGACATTCCACCGCCCGCCTACTGGGTCGAGCTCCTCACCATCGTCGACACCTCCGACTTCATGACCGGCCTGATCAAGGCCGCGACCTTCGGTCTCATCATCGGCATGTCCGGCTGTCTGCGCGGTCTGCAGGCCGATCGCTCCGCCTCCGGCGTCGGCCAGGCCACAACCTCTGCCGTGGTCACCGCCATCACCCTCATCATCGTCTTCGACGCGATCTACGCCGTCGTGTTCAACATCCTCGGTTGGTGAAACCCATGTCCGAAGCCACCACCACCACCGCCCCCCTGATCGTTGCCGAAGACCTCGCCATCGGCTACGACGGCAAGGCGCTCATGGAGCACCTCAACTTTGCCATCACCCCCGGCGAAATCTTCTTCGTCATCGGCGGCTCCGGTTGCGGCAAGAGCACCCTGCTGCGCCACCTGATCGGATTGCTCCCGCCCATCCACGGCGACGTGCAGATCTTCGGCCAGTCCTTCGTCAAGACCTCCGCCGAACAGCGCCGCGAGATGCTCAAGTCCTTCGGCGTGCTCTACCAGGGTTCGGCGCTCTGGTCGTCGCTCACCCTCGCGGAGAACATCATGTTGCCGCTCGAGGAATACACCGCGCTCTCCAAACGCGACCGCCAGCAGATCGCCCGCCTCAAACTCGGCCAGGTCGGGCTCTGCGGCTACGGCGACTACTACCCGAGTGAAATCTCCGGCGGCATGAAAAAGCGGGCCGGCCTCGCCCGCGCCCTCGCCCTCGATCCGGCCATCGTGTTCTTCGACGAACCCAGCGCCGGCCTCGATCCCATCACCTCGCGCGAACTCGACGAACTCATCCTGCGCATCCGCGCCGACCACGGGACCACCTGTGTGATCGTGTCCCACGAACTCGCTTCCATCTTCGCCATCGCCGACCGCGTCATCCTCCTCGACAAGCAGGCCCGCACCATCATCGCCGAAGGCCCGCCCAAGGAGCTCGCCGCCCACAGCACCGACCCGCGCGTGTTAACCTTCCTCCACCGCGGGGACCGCTTGTAAGCGCACTTGACCCGGCAAAACCCAGTAACATGTTACCGACATGTCCGCACGCAAGCGCCCGACCTCCGGTCCGACCGACAAGATGACCGCCTATCGCGAGCGTCTGCGGCGCCAGGGTTTACGGCCGGTCCAAATCTGGGTGCCCGACACCGAAGCCGCCGGCTTTGCCCAATCACTCGCAGCGCAGGTTGGTCACCTCAACGCGACCGACGAGCGCACCGCCCTCGCATTTATCGAACACGTCGCGGAGGACGCGTGAAGCGCGGTGAAATCGTGCTTGTCGCCGCGCCCGGTGACTTCGGCAAACCCCGACCCGCCGTCGTGGTGCAGGCCGATGCCCTCACCGATGCCGGCATCAGCAGCATCCTCATCTGCCTCATCACCAGCCATCTCACCGATGCACCCCTGTTTCGCATTCGACTCGAACCCGCGGACGCAAACGGCCTGCGCAAACCCTCCGATATCATGACCGACAAGGTCCTTGCGGTTTCCCGCGAACGAATCGATCGCACAATCGGATCGCTCGATTCAACCACGCTTGTTCGTCTCAACCGCACCCTCGCTTTCGTCATGGGACTGGGCTGACCGCCCTTCCTGACTTCCCCTTTCCGCTCACTCCCTTTCACTCTCACGTTTCATGAAGACCAAGGTCAGCCCCACCGTTGTCGGTTTTTTTGTGCTCGGGGCCATGCTCATCGGCATGATCGGGCTCTTCTCCTTCGGCAGCCTCAGTTTCCTGCGCAAACCGCAGCGCTTCGTCGTCTACTTCGATGAATCCGTTTCCGGCCTCGACGAAGGCTCACCGGTCAAGTTGCGCGGTGTGCGCGTGGGCCGCGTGACGCAGGTCAACCTCACCTACGACGAATCCACCAAATCCTCCGTCGTCGCCGTGCTCTGCGAACTCAACCGCGCCGTCATGAAGGACACCGCCGGCGACCTCATCGACTTCACCGACCGCGGCGAAATTGAAAACCTCATCGACCACGGTCTGCGCGCCCAACTCGGCGTCATCGGCCTCGCCACCGGCCTGCTCTACGTCGAACTCGATTTCCGCGATCCCACCGAATACCCCGCCGACGCCCTCGACCGGGTGCCGGTCGACTACGCGGTCGTCCCCGCCGTGCCCTCCGCCATCTCGGAATTCCAGGCCACCTTCAGCGAAATCCTCGCCAAGGTGAAGGACATCGACTTCGCCGGCATGGCCACCGAACTCCACGGTCTGCTCGCCGACAGCCGGCGCCAGATCAACGCCCTCGATGTGGCCGCGCTCAACACCGAGCTCACCGCCACCGCCAAGTCCGTCCGCTCGCTCGCCGAAAATCCGCGCATTCCCTCCATCCTCGACAACCTCGACGGCGCCCTCGCCGACCTGCGCACCACCCTGCAGCGTGTGGAGAGCAACATCGATCCCACCGCCGCCGAACTTGCCGAAACCCTGCAACAGGCCCGCGCCTCCCTCGCCGCGCTCGACGAGGTGTCCGCCACCGCCAACCAGTTCATCGCCGCCCAATCCGGCCTCGGCGCCGAAGCCACCATCGCCCTGCGCCAACTCGGCGAAGCCTCCCGCGCCATCGCCCGCCTCGCCGACTTCCTGGAGCGCAACCCCAACGCCCTCCTCACCGGCCGCGCGCCCACGCCCTGAGCATCTTTCTCTTTCCTTTTATCTTTCTCTTTCTCCCCGCCGACCGATGACCCGTCCCATTCGCCTCCCCGTCCTCGCCCTGCTCGGCACCTTCGCGCTCACCTTCCTCACCGGCTGCCAGATTTTGCCCGAAGCCCAGCCCGACCCGACCCGCTTCTTCCTCCTCGACGAACCGGCCCCGGTCGCCAGCGCTCCGGCCACCGACGCCGTGACCATCGGCCTCCTGCCCATCGAGGTCCCCGTCTACCTGGCCGACAGCCCGGCCATGGCCGTGCTCGATAACCGCAATCAGGTCACCTACCGTGATTTCGATCGCTGGGCCGAGCCGCTCGACAAGGGCATGACCCGCGTCCTGCGCGGCGCCCTGGCCAACCAGGCCCCGATTGCCCGCGTGCTCGCCCCGCCCTTTCCCCTGCAACCCGAACGCGCCTACGACCTGCAGGTGCGCATCGTCGACGCCGCGCCCACCGCCGCCGGCACCCTGCGTTTTACCCTCAGCTACACGCTGTCCGCCCCGAGTGGAACACTGTATCGAAACGGTAACTACACTCATCCCGCCTCGACCTGGGACGGCACCCCCGCCGACCTTGCTCGGGGCCTGAGCGACGCCTTGACCGCCGCCGCCCAGACCATCGCCGGCGATCTACCCTGATTCGACGGCCGCTAAGCCGAACCACGAACTCCCCCCCGACCGGAGTTCGACCCCGCCCCTGAGCCGACCCGCCGAAGGAAAGCCATGAGCCATACCCTATCGTTCGACCCTGCACGCAATTTGATCACTGTCGCCACCGCCGGCGCCCTGCAGGCCGCCGAGTTCGTCACCATGATCGCCGAAACCGGCGAAGCCGCCCGCGCCCACGATTGCCGTCGCGTGCTCGTCAACCACGCCCACGCCACCGTCCGCGAACTGAACAACGACGAAATCCGTTTCGTCGCCGACACCTGCGTCTACCTCAACCCCATCCTCTCCGACGGCCGGCTCGCTGTGCTGATGCACGAAGCGATCGACTTCGGCCTGGGCCGCATGTGGCTGAGCTTCACCGAAGGAAAATTGAGCTACGAAAGTCAGATATTCCGTCAGGAATCCGCTGCCCTGGCCTGGGTGCTGGAAGGCTGAGAAAGGCGAAATCTTTTGAAACCAAGCGGCGGCGCGGCGGGTGAAAGGGGTGTCGCGCCCCCTCAGCGCGGCTAGAACTCACCATGCATCCTCGCACCCTCCTTTCCTGCCTCCTCACCGCCGCAGCGCTCGCCGCCACCAGCGTGGCCGAACCTGTCTCGCCGCCCGAGGACGAACTGCCGCTCCAGCTCGCGCCCTTTGTGGTCAACGGCGACGCCCTTGCCGTCACCATCCACGCCCGCAACAGCGGCGACCGCCGCTACGCCGAGAAGTTTTCCGACGAAGTCCTGCGTGTCGCCTACGATACCCTCGAAGGCACCAGCTCACCGGGTCGCGGACTCATCATCGTGGGCGACGAGGGCGAACCGCATCCGCTCTGGATCTTCCGTAAATTCCTCGCCATGGCCGAGGCCGGCCAGCTCCAGCCCGCCGTCGCCGCCCGCGCAACGGAGCTCCAGGCCACCCTCGCCAAATGGGAGGAGAAGATCGACCTGGGCAGCGAAGAGAGCGACATTGGCCTCACCTTCGACCTCGTTGTGCCCGCGCTGCCCTTCCCCCTCGAAGGGCTCGGCACCGCCATTTACCAAGTGGCGTGGATCCACGAGTTCGACGTCGAGCAGGTGGAGTTCGCCTTCCACGACCTCACCGCCGCCGACCTCGAGAACAACCGCCTCGCCCGCTTCCACTGGGTCTATTTCCTGCCGCCCAAGAATGCCTTCGACCGCGTGATCGATGTCGTGTTGCCCAACGTCATGGCCAAGGAGGAAATGGGGTTCTTCACCCGCGCGGCCGTGCGGGGCGCCCTGGTGGTATTCAAACCCACGATACGCAAAGCCGTCGAAGGCGTGCGCAAGGGCCTGCTCTTCCGCAGCATCCTCACCACCCGCAGTGAGTGGTCGGAGGATGACATCGATGGCCTCACCGAGGCCTACATCAACTCGATCATGCCCGACTTCAAGTTCAACGACGGACGCAACGCCACCCACGCCCGGGCGATGGAAGCGATCGAGGAGCAAAAGGTGAAAAACGCTGAATACGCCAAGGACCCGTTCATCTCGCCCGAACGCCTCGCCGACTTCGACCGCGCCGGCTACGCACGTTTTGTCGGCGACTATCAGGACACCGACGCCGACGAGGTCACCCACCGCTTCCGCATCACCGAAGACGGCGCCTTCCATTGGACTTATAAGGAGCAGGACCCGATGGTCTTCCACCCGGCGGGCCCCAACCTCCTCGTGATTGAGGACGGCAAGATGACGATCGAGTTCCTGGAGGACGAACACGGCGCCCTCACCGGCGTCGAAGAACGCTGGAAACGCCGCCGCAAAACCGTGCCAGTCGCGCCCTAAACGCCGCGCCGGAGACACGATCGCTGTAGCCGGGCTCGGTGAGCCCGGGTCTGATCCAACGAAAGCCGGCGCTGCGTTGCCCCCTCCGCCATTCCCTCCGGGGTCACCGACCCCGGCGACAGCGAAGCGTGATTCAGGACACGTATTCGATCGGCGTGGCGGCTTCGACTTCTTCGATCGTCGTCAGGCCGAGCAGCACTTTCTTGAGGCCGTCGTAGCGCAGCGGTCGATAACCGACCTTGCGGGCAGCGTCGGTGACCTCTTCGAGATTGGCCCGGTTGGCGATGAGCCCGCGGATCTCGCGGTTGACCACCAACAACTCGTGGAAGGAGATCCGGCCGTGGAAACCGGTGTGATCGCAGTGTTTGCAGCCGACACCGCGGTGGAAGAGCACCTTCTCCGGGAAGGCCTCGTCGGAGAAGTAACGCCGCAGCACCTCCTCGCTCGGCTCGTAGGATTCCTTGCATTTTTCGCAAATGCGCGGGACCAGGCGCTGCCCCATCACCGCCACGACGGAGGGTGCGATGAGGTAGTTATCGACGCCGATTTCCTGCAGGCGGACAAAGACTTCCGGCGCACTCTTCACGTGCAAGGTGGTGAGCACCAAGTGACCGGTGAGCGCGGCTTCGGTGGCGATCTTGGCGGTCTCCGCGTCGCGGATTTCACCGACCAACAGGATGTCCGGGTCCTGGCGCAACAGCGCGCGGAGCATCTTCGCAAACGACAGTTCGATGCCGTGATGCACCTGCGTCTGGTTGACGTGCTCGAGCTTGAGCTCAATCGGGTCCTCAATGGTCGAGATGTTGACGTCGGGCTGGTTCAACTCGGCCAAGGTCGAGTATAACGTGGTGGTTTTGCCCGAGCCGGTGGGACCCGTCACGAAGATGATGCCCGACGGGCTCTTCATCACACGTCGATAGGGCTCCAGGATCGACTGCGAGATCATCATCTTATCGAGCGTGAGCATCTTGCGCAGGCTCATGTTGCCGAGCAGGCGGATGACCGACTTCTCGCCGTATTGCGACGGGATGGAGGAGTAACGGAAGTCCGCGTTGCTGGATCCGACCGAGATCGAAAAACGTCCGTCCGCCGGGAAGCGGGCTTCGGTGATATCGCACCCGGCCAGGATCTTGAGGCGGATGGTCACCGCCGGGTGCAGCGAGCGCGCGTAGGTGAGCAGCGGCCGCAACGATCCATCGATGCGATAGCGCACCGTCACCTCCGACTCCATCGGCTCGATGTGGATGTCGCTGGCGTCCTTGCTGATCGCGAAATAGATGAGCGCGTCGACGAAGGTCACGACCTGCTCGGAGTCGGCCAACTCGCGGATCTGTTCGCCGCCCTCGGCCAGTTCGACGCCCTCCGCCAGCAGCGCTTGCGCCTCGGCGAGGTTACACGCCTCGGCGAGGGACTCTTCGGTTGCGTAGTGGATGCGAATGAGATCCGCCACCTCGCTCGGGGGGGAAAAGGCCGGGCTCACTTCCATCTGCGCGACCATGCCGAGACGACGCACGAGGGCTTCGTCCTCGGGATGGGCCATCACGACGGTCAACACGCCGTTGAGGATGTAAACCGGGAGCGCGACCGCCTTGGTCGCGATCTCCGCCGGAATGGCCGCGAGCGCCTCGGCGGTCACGATGGACGTGAGCGGGTCGACATAGGAGAAATTCACCTGCCCGGCCCAGAGGCGGCAGATCTCGGTCTTGTTGACGTGACCAGAGCGGATGAGTTGCTCGACCAGGTCCAGCTCGCTCTCAGCGGTCAGAGCGAGGGCGTTGAGATCGATCGTGCGGGAAAAGGTGCGCAGGCCGCGGATGGCCTTGAGAAACTCGGGATCAATCTTGGCCATCGGAGTCGGGGCTGGGGGTGGCGGCTTTGAAGAGACGACGGATTTCATCCTGCTTGAGCTTCTGCATGCCGGCCGCGCCGGTGAGCCGCTCGTGGGTCACTTCCTTGAGAATTTCGGCCATCGAATAGCGCTCCTCAGCCATCGACCAAGAGGCGTGCAACGGGGTTTGCGGCGCGGGCGTTTCGTCGCTCATGGGAATCAGGATTGGGGGGTGATGGTCTGAATGATCTCGCCCAGCGTGGCGGAGATCTCGTCCAGCGGGGTATCCTTGAGGATGTAACCGCGCGCGCCGTCGATGAGAGCCTGCTCCACCGCCCGCCGCACGTCGACCGAGGTGACCATGACCACGTTGGCTGACGGATCGCGTTCGCGCAGCGCATGCAGGGTTTCGAGCCCGTCCATGCCCACCATGTTGATGTCGAGCAGGACGAGGTCGGCGCGTTGCGCCGCGTAGGCGTCGAGCCCTTCCTGGCCGCTGGACGCGGTGGCAATGGTGGCGTCTTCGCAAAGGTCTTCGAGCAACATGCTCAGGAACCGTTGCACGTGTGGTTCGTCATCGACGATGAGGCAGTGCTGGGGGAATGGCATAAGGCAAAGGGGTTAACCGGAAGGCTGGGCAGGTTGGGCCGGCAACCGGAGCCAAAACCGGGCGCCGTGGCCGAGCTGACTCTCGCAGCCTACGCTGCCGCCGTGGCGTTCGGCGATGGTTTTAACGATGGACAATCCGAGTCCGGTGGAGGTCTCGCCGCCGGTCGGCCGGGCGGTGAGTTTTTGGAACTTCCCGAAGAGCTTCGCTTGGTCCTCCGCGCTCAGGCCCGGACCCTGGTCCCGGACAGAGAACTCGGCCTCGCCGGTCGCCGCATCGAGCCGCACCTCGACCGTCACGGCGTCACCGGATGATGAATACTTGACCGCGTTGCTCACGTAATTGTCGAACGCTTCGCGCGCGAGCTGACGATCCACCGCGGCCACCACCGGCTCGCCGTCGGCCAGGCGTAGGTTGATCTGCTTGCGCGTCGCGGCCGGGCTGCTGAAGCGGATCACCTCGACTGCGATCTCGCGCAGGTCGGTCGGCTCGGCCTTCAACTCCATCCGACCAGCCTCCATGCCCTCGTTGAGCAGGATGCCGCGCACAATTTCCGACATGTGTTCAGCCGAGCTCTGGATGCTCTCCAGCGACTCGATCTCCGCCGCGGTGCGATCATCGGGCGGGAGCTTGCGTTTGCGGCGTAGGAGCAGGCCCGCGATGCCCGCGATGGCCGCCAGCGGATTCTTCAGGTCGTGCGTGGCGACGGCCAGCAGTTCGCCCTTGGCCGCCTTGGCTTGGTCAGCTCGGTCCCGCTGCGCCCGCATGTCCGCTTCCGCCGCCTCGATGCGGTGCAGGTGCTCGAGGTCCTGACGACGCCCGACCACTGCGATCCGCGCTAGAAGCAGACTCACAAGGACGGCGATCCCGAAGGCGACCAGGCCGAAGTAACGGATCTCGTTGAGGCGGGTATGAAAGCGTTGCAGCGAAAAATGCACCCCGGCGTAGCCCACGTAGTTACCCTTCGCATCAAAGAGGGGGTATCGCGCATTGATGAACGACCCGAAGTCATCGGTGTAGGGAATCCGGAAAACGTAGGCTTCACCCTTTCGCAGGGTGGCATCGGCGGCCTCGTTGCCCGGCGGCGTGTGGTAGCGCTCGAGCAAGGGCGAGGGAACCGGATCGAGCCCATTCGCCTGCTCGTGTGCGATCACCGTCGGGTCGTTGGTCGTATCCAGAATCACCCACTCATCGCCGGCCTCATCGACCCGCATGGTGTAGGCGTAGATCACGTTCTCGTGGCGCAGGTGAAACGCAACGAGAGGCGCCAACAGGGTCGCGTAGCGCGGGGAGCTTTGTTGGTCCGGACTCACCAACTGCTCGTGTTCATCGACGTCCACATAGGCCGCCACCACTGTCGCCAAATCGGCCACATGGTGGCGGAGCATCTCCGCATGATCCTCAAGCGCGTGACGGTAGAAATAGACCAGTGCCCCGGTGCTGTTACCCAGAACCAACAGAAATACCACGGCGCCCAGCGCACGGGGACTGAGGTTGAGAAGCCGATTTATCACAACAGGTTGTTGGGGTGTGTGTTCAGCGCGACCGCGGCGGAACTTGAAGGATCGGCACGGGTAGCGCAAGCCACTGGCATTGGCGAGTAACAAGGCGAGAAATCGGAGCGATTCACCGGTTGCGAATCCGGCGACCCACCGTTTCGTGCCGCATGACTTGGAAACCTTGGCTGAGCCTTGCTGGCTTCCTGCTCGCGGCCTTCGCCGCCGGCGCCATCGGCGGTGGCGCCACGGCCGGCAGTGTGCGGGAATGGTATCCGACCCTCGCCAAACCCGCGTGGACCCCGCCGAGCTGGGTGTTCGGGCCGGCCTGGACCACCCTCTACGTGCTCATGAGCGTCGCGATGTGGCGGGTGTGGGAGCGCCGCGCCGAGCTCCCGGGCGCCACGGCCACCCTCCGATTGCACGGCGTGCAACTCGTCCTGAACGCGCTGTGGTCGATCTTGTTCTTTGGCCTCCGCCGCGCCGATCTCGCACTGGTCGAGATCGGCGCGTTGTGGGTCTTTCTCGCGCTTCTCCAGGTGAGGCTCTTCCGCCACGACCGCTCCGCCGGCTGGATGTGGTTGCCCTACCTCGCGTGGGTCAGCTTCGCCACCGCACTCAACGCCAGCATCTGGTGGCTCAATCGCGGTTAGGGTCCGTATCACCCCGGGCATTCATACCGAGAGTATGAGGGGAATTCACCTTAATTTAGCCAATTACTTGCAACACCTCCTTGTAAACGAAACGCCCTGCGACTGGCTGCGCGACCCCAACCGCGCTGCTCAACCCGGAGCCCCGCTCCATCGGCTTCCGCGCCATGTCGCCTTCTCGCCAGTCCCTTTGCTTAGCCTCAGGTCCGGATACCACCGACCGACGAAGCCCGCGTCTTCCCCGCGCCAAGCACCGACCGTTTTATTTGGGGATGCTGGTGCTGGTCTGGATGACCGTCGGTGCCAGCGAAGCCGCCCGCCCCGACCCCACCAGCAAGTTCTACGTCCTGGGCCTCGAAGGGAACACCGAGCTGGTCTCCCCGGATCGCATTGAGCAGCTGCAGCCAAAGTCGCTGCACAACGCCCAGGGCACCACGATCATCACCGGGGAAGACGCCTCCAACAGCTTGGTGCTGTCCAATGGCACCGCGCTGTATTTCTCCGGCGACACCCGCATCGACATCGTGACCTTTCGCCAATCCGGCTTTCTGCCCGAACGCACCAATCTGGAAGAGGAGCCATCCATTTCCTCGACCGAAGTGATGGTGCCACGCGGCGCTGTGGCCATCAGCACGCCGACCCTCTCGCCGGGCTCCACCATGGTCTATGTCACCCCCCACGGCGTGGTCTCCGTGCATGGCGGCACCATCGTTATCGAGGTGGATGCGGGCGAAACCCGGGTCACCGTCGTCGAAGGCGCCGCCACGGTGGTCGGTGATTCACCGAAGTCCGGTAACCGCCGCATCGGCGCCGGCGAGCAAGTTGTCGCGCGGCATACGGCCACCGGCACCCGCCTCGTCACTCAGCCGATTTCCACCGTCGCCGCCAACTTTGTGAACGACTTGGCGCAAAGTTCGCAGAACGCGCGGCGATCCGTCTATTTCGAAACCAAGCCGTTGCCAGCGACTCCTCCTTCGGCCACCGCGTCCGTCGAACCCACCGGGAGCAGCGACCCGGCGGAGGACGAGGAGGCGGAGCCTCCCGCGGCAGAGTCCGAGTCTGATCCGGATGCCCCTCCGCAGGCCGGCGATGTCCTCGAAGCGAGCTCCCCCGACTTCGCCGCCGGCGCCGCGGCCAGCCCCACCGCCTTCGCCGACGCCGGCTCGGGCCAGCTCGCCATCTTCGGCCAGTCCACTGCGACGGAAAGCCCGCCCCAATCCTTGGATGTGCTGTTCCCGGTGGAGGTCACTCCGGTTACGGTTGCCGAAACCGTGGTGAGCCCCTCACGCATCGGCCCCTGAGACTCGGCTTCCGCCTCGCGGGGCGCGCCACCGATCAGGCCCCCACTGGGTGCCAGGTCGTCTTGAACTCGAGCAGATCGCGGATGGCGTAAAGCGACGGCACCGGTCCGTTGCCGGCGAGCCAGTCGACCGGTTCTTCGGCCTTCAGCAGGCGGGTGCGCTTCACGCTGTCGGCCGACTTCTTCTCCACCATCGCCCGGTCCTCTGCTCCCAGCACGCCACTGAGCGCGCGGATGCCCACATGGGTTGCCATGGTCGGCACCATCTCCGCCCGGAAACCGGTGAGCAGATTGACCACGCCTCCCGGCAGGTCGCTCACCGCCAGCATCTCGCCCAACACGATGGACGCGTAGGGAGCGGTCTCCGAAGCAAGGGCGACAACGCTGTTGCCCGAAACGATGGCCGGCAGGATGAGGGTGAGCAATCCGAGCAACGGCGCTTCGTCCGGCGCCACGACGGCGACCACGCCCATGGGCTCGGTGACGGTGAAATTGAAGTGCGGCGAGGCCACGGCATTCACGCTGCCGAGCAGCTGCTCGTATTTGTCGGTCCAACCCGCGAAGTGCACGATGCGATCAATCGTGGCGACGACCTCGGCCTTGGCGGCGGCGGCGGACACGCCCTTGGTGAGCATCAACGCGGCTTCGAGTTCGGCCGCGCGCGGCTCGATCATCTCGGCCAGCCGGTAAAGGATCTGCCCGCGGTTGTAACCCGAGCGCCCCGCCCAGCCGGCGCCGGCCTTCGCCGCCACTTCGACCGCGTTGCGCACATCCTTGCGGGTGCACTGCGGAATGTGGGCAAAGAAGTTCCCCGCGGCATCGTTCAGCGGAAAGGTCCGCCCGCTCTCCGAGCGAATGAACTTACCCCCGACATAACACTTGGGCGTTTTGGTCACAGTCAGACGAGACATGGCAGAAGAGGGACGGTGTTTTGTTTTTAACCACGGATGGACACGGATAAACACAGATAGGATTTCATACGATAACTCGGTCCCACTGCAGTTTGGCGTGCTTGAAATTTAAGATCAGGCCCACCCGCAGGCCCGAGATGCGAAGGTAGTTCATCATCTGACCACGTTCGTGATCAGTGATCCGATCAATGACCTTGGTATCCACGATGACCGTATTCTCGATGATGAGGTCAGGGATGTAGGTGCCGACCGTGACACCCTTGTAGTCGATATCAAAGACACTCTGTTGCGAGTAGGCGAGGTCGCGCAGTCCACATTCCACCACCAAGGCGTTCTCGTAGGGCTTCTCCTTCAGCCCATGCCCCAGCTTGTTCACGATCTCAAACGCGGCACCGATGATCTCGTGGGTGATCTCACCCGCCTCCAGATCCAATCCGTGTCTATCCGTGTTCATCCGTGGTAACAAACGCGTCCAGCCCGGCTCAGGTCAGTTTGACGTAGTCGCCGAGGCCCTGGAGGCCGCCTTCGCGGCCGAAACCGGATTCCTTGTATCCACCAAACGGTGACGCGGGGTCAAACTTGTTGTAGGTGTTGGCCCAGACGACCCCGGCCTTGAGCGCCGTGCTCATTTTGAGGATGCGCGAGCCTTTGTCGGTCCAGACGCCGGCACTCAGGCCGTAGGCGGTGTTGTTGGCCTTTTCGATCGCCTCCTCGACGGTGCGGAAGGTGATGATCGACAAGACCGGGCCAAAGATTTCCTCGCGCGCAATGCGGTGACTAAGCTCGACGCCGCGGAAGAGCGAGGGGCGAAAGAACCAGCCCTTTTTCGGCAGCGAGCAGCTCGGCTGGAACAAGTCCGCGCCCTCGTCGACGCCGCTTTTCACCAGCTCCGTGATCTTGTCCAACTGCGTCTTGGAATTGATCGCGCCGATGTCGGTGTTCTTGTCCATCGGGTCGCCCACCCGCAGGGTCCGCACACGATTCCGCAACCGCGTGAAGACCGCGTCGGCCACACTCTCCTGCACCAAGAGGCGGGAGCCGGCGCAACACACGTGGCCCTGATTGAAGAAGATGCCGTTGACGATGCCCTCCACCGCCTGATCGAGCGGCGCGTCGTCGAAGACGATGTTGGCGGCCTTGCCGCCGAGCTCGAGCGTCAGCTTTTTGCCGGTGCCCGCGGTGGCGCGCATGATGACCTTGCCCACTTCGGTCGAGCCGGTGAAGGCGACCTTCGCCGCGGTCGGGTGATTGATGACGGCCGCCCCCACTTCACCAGCTCCGGTCACGATGTTGACCACGCCGGGCGGCAGTCCGGCCTCAGCCACGATCTCGGCAAATTTGAGCGCGGTGATCGACGTCGTCTCGGCCGGTTTGAGCACGACCGTGTTGCCGGTCGCCAGGGCCGGCGCGAGTTTCCAGGCCAACATGAGCAGCGGGAAGTTCCACGGGATCACTTGTCCGACCACCCCGTGCGGCACCGGCGTCGCGCCGGGGAAGGCGTAAGCGAGTTTGTCGGCCCAGCCGGCGTGATAAAAGAAATGCGCGGCGGCCATCGGCACATCAAAGTCGCGCGACTCTTTGATCGGCTTGCCGCCATCGAGCGTCTCAGCCACTGCAAATTCGCGGGCGCGGTCCTGCAGCAGGCGGGCGAGCCGATAGAGGTATTTGCCGCGCTCGGCGCCGGACAGGGTCGCCCATGCAGGGGCGGCCTGGGCCGCGGCCGCGTAGGCGGCATCAACGTCCTTGGCCGTCGCGTGCGGGATCTCGGCCAAAACCTGTTCGTTCGCCGGGTTGATCGACGCGAAGTATTTGCGCCCGCTGGGCGCGACAAATTTACCGCCGATGAAGAGCTTGTAGCGCTGCTGGAGCTTCGGATCGGCCGACTCCGGGGCGGGATCAAACGCCCACAGATCACCAAAGATCAGCTCAGGCTCAGCGCGACGGGAACGGGATTTTTTCGGAGCAGCAACAGGCATGGGAAGGGGGATTTTAACCACGGATGAACACGGATGGACACAGGTTCTGAGAGCGGTGGGAAGATGGCATGGCGCCGTCGCATCTGTGTTTATCTGTGTTCATCCGTGGTAGAAAAAATGCGGTCAATAGGAGCCGGCGGCTTCACTGAATTCGTAGGACGCCCGGTAGGCGCCGGTCTTCATTTTCACGAGCTGACGCAGCAAGTCGTTGAGCAGGGAGGAGGCACCAAAACGGTAGCAGCGGTTGTTCAACCACTCGTCGCCGAGGGTTTCTTTCACCGCGATGAGGAAGGTGAGGGCCTGTTTGGCGGACTTGATCCCGCCGGCGGGCTTCATCGCGATGGGCACCCCCGTATCCAGATAATGGTCACGGATGGCATCGAGCATCACCTGGTTGTTGCCCAGTGTGGCGTTGGCCGAGGTCTTGCCGGTGGAGGTCTTGATGAAGTCGTTCGGTCGGATCACCCGCATGGCCAGAAACGATGCCGCGCGGATGTTGTCATAGGTCTCCAATTCGCTGGTCTCGAGGATGACCTTGAGGGTCGCGTCCCCGCAGGCCTCCACCACTGCGCTGATTTCGTCCTGCATGCGCCCGAACTCACCGGCGAGAAAGGCGCCGCGATTGATGACCATGTCGATCTCATCCGCGCCGTCGGCCACCGCCGCTTTCACTTCGGCGAGGCGTGTCTTGATCGGCGCCTGGCCGCTGGGGAAGGCGGTCGCCACCGAGGCGATGCGCACACTCGCCTTTTCGCCCAGCGCCGCGCGGGCGTGTTTCACCATCGAGGGATACACGCACACGGCCGCGACCTGCGGGATGTCGGCGTCGTCGTGGGGGTGCAGCGCCTTGGCACACAGGGCGTGCACCTTGCCGGGCGTGTCCTTGCCCTCCAGCGTCGTCAGATCGACCATCGTGGTGGCCAGCTTGAGACCGGCGATCTTCGAGCCGGTCTTGATGGAACGGGTTGCGTATTTGGCCACGCGCTCCTCCACCCCGACCGCGTCAACGGTCCCAATTTCACTCCACAAACGACGGAAAGCGGCAGCTCCGGAAGGCATGGCGGGAAACGTCGCGCAAACCCTGCTCGAAGCCAAACGCAAAGATGGGATCCTAAAACTCGGCCCCAGGCGGTAGCAGCGCGGCGACTTCGGCGGCCACGATCTGCTTCCAGTCGCGCAACTGCACATGGAAGTCCTTGGCAGCGCCGGTGCGACCCGCCTGGCCGCCGATGACCGAGCGTGCATCGCACAAGGCATCGCCGGAACGAACGTCGTAATAAAAGTCCACCTCGTTCACCGTGCGGACCGCCTTCGCTGCGATCGAACCGCGCACCTCGGTGCGCGGCAGACCAGGCGAACCCCTGACCGTCACCACCGAATCCGGCGCGTGTATCAAACCGGAAAATACGCTGAAGCCCTCCATCTGGACGGCATCCGAGCCCATGGTGTGCAGCACAAACTGCGACGGCGCCCAATCGCCGCACTGTAGCGCCAGCACCGCGAGGTTCTGCACGTAGATCGTGAGCGTGGCGTCGCCCAGGAGGCGCAGCTCCCCGCGCAGTTCGACGCCTTTGTCCACCACGACGACCACGTCGCCCTCCACTTGCATGACCTGTCCGGGCGGCAGCACCATGTCATCCTTGAAGTGCACCCGCGTTTTCGAGGCGGGACCACCGAGATCGTAAATGGGATTGCCGCCCCCCGCGCCGGTCGCCGGAACGGCAGGGGTGGGCAATACCACCACGGTGGTAGTCGTCTGGCGGTGCGGATTGCCGGTTTGGCCTGGCTGGTGCGGATTGCCGGTTTGCCCGGCTTGGTGGGGATCAGCGGTGCCACCCGGTGAGCCCACGGTGGTCGTGGTCGACAGCGTCTGCCCGCCAACGGCTCCTGTCGCCGTCGCCTTGGGCTGGCGCAACCAACCCTCCTGTTCGACCCAGGTGTGGTCCACTTGCGGCGGCACCGTCGGGCAGAAGTTGCCGGCAAAGTCGTGCGTCACCCGATTCGGATCGAACAACACGTCGGCCGGGGTATGCGGGCCCTGCAAACGGGTGCCATTCATCGCGATCCCGGCGGGCGGTCGGTATTGGGGCGTCCCGCCGCCGGTCCGCACCGTGCCGCGAATAAAACCATGGCCCAGATTGATCGCACCATCCCGCGCCGAGGCTGAGCCGAGCGCGGCGTCGTAGCCAAAGTTGTGCTGCCAATCCGGACGGCCAAAGTTCAGGTCGCTGTCGTAACTCGAGACCCGCACGCCTTCGCCGCCGGCATTTTGCAGGGTGAGATCCTCCCGCACTGCGATCACATAACCAGGGCCCGTCAATGGTCCCTCCAACAGCTCGACCGTCGCCTGGATCGCCCGCAGCTCGACCAAGTCTTCCCGGTGCTTCGCGTGGCCGATCGATTTGACGAGATACACCTGCGAATTGGCCGGCCGCGACAACAGGATGCGTTGCGCGCCGACGTTCCCCCGCCCCAGATCCGTGTCCGGCAGCCGCAGCACCGTGGCAAAGTCCTGATGCTCGAGGCCCGCATTCGGATCGGGACTCCACTCGCCCGCGCGGATACGTCGCGCCGCCTCTTCCAGTCCGGCTTCGGCGAGGTAGTAGGCCGCGTTCTCGAGATGCGCGCGGTGCGCCGTGTTCAACTCATCAAATGCGGTCTTGTAGAGCCGAGCCGTCACCGTGACGAGCACCGCCGCCAAAATGAGGGCCACCAGCAAAACCGAACCTCGTTCCGAACGCATGTTCATGGCAAAACCACCCTGCGCAGTTGGAAAAGACTGGAGGTGAACACCGCCGCGCGTCGGTCGATTCCCCCACCCGGCGAATGGTGGTCCGGCACGAGCGATATTCGCACCGCGTTCACCTCCGCAGCCGAAATCGCCGGCACCTCCGCGCCATTGGGGCTGCGCCGAAAATACTCAAAACTGCCGTCGACCAGCCGGCGCATCAGCACTTGCGACTGACCGTTTTCCATCCGCACCAAGGTGCCGGCCGCCCCATCCACCTGATACTCGACCTGCCGATCCGCGGTGTCCGCATCGTCGTAATACCGCACCCGGAGCTCCAGGCGGCTGGGCGACATCTGGGTGATTGCGACCACATTGCGCAGATCCAGCGCGAGCCGCGATTGCACTTGGATGAAGCGGTTGACCTCCACCATGTCCTCTTGGGCTGCCGTGAAGCTGCGCTGGAGGGAAATGAACGAGGTCAAGATTCCGACCATCGCAAAGGACGCCAGCGCCGTGGCCAACAAAACCTCCGCGAGGGTCATGCCGGAAACCGACCGCACGGGCTTCATAAGGCGCCGACTCCTTCCCGGAAAAAGTCCGTCACCGCGTCCAGCTCGCCGGTGTGTTTGTCCACGGCCCACGCCACGCGAACGCGCACCCGGATGTAGTCCGGTTCCACGGTCTGGGGCTGCACCGTCCACCGCACCGGATACACCCCGGACACGCTTGGCGCCTGCACGATGCCGGTAAGTTGGGCGGGGTCTGCCAGACGCTGCTCCAACACCGCGAAATCCATCGCCCGATACTCCTCCAAGGTCGTGCTCAGCACCGTGTTGGCCCGCGCCGTCGCTTCGGCGACCACCGCCACCTCACGAATGCGCACCGCCGCCGTCATCACGCCGGCAAAGACCAAACCAAGGATCACCACGCCCAACGCCACCTCCAACAGGGTAAACCCGGCGCGCGAACGGAAATGGGAAAAGGGACGCATGGTGGAAATCGAGACCGGAAAACGCTCGCTAAGCCAGCAGCCCCACGCTCATCCCGCAAGTCGAGATGCCATTCTCCTGCGATTCCCGTGCAGTAGCCCGTTCTTTAGGCTTGGCGCTGCCCCTGCGCCGGACACCTCTTCCGCATGCGCGCACTCGTGCTTTCAATCGCATTCCTCACCGTCTTCGCCGGCTGCACCACCCTGCCCCCGCGCACCATGGGCTACGGTCCGGCCGAGGAACTCGCGCGCATCAGTCAGCCGGATCTGGCCGAGATCAGCGGCATTGCCCGCTCCCTCACCCAGCCCGGCGTTTACTGGGTGCACAACGACAGCGGCGACACCGCGCGCATCTTCGCCATCAACTCGCAAGGGCGCCTGCTTGGTGAGGTGCATCTCGCCGGTATCGCGGCGCGCGACTGCGAGGACATCGACACCTTCCGTATCGGTGGCCGCAATTGGATCCTGTTGGCCGACGTCGGCGACAACGATGCCGTGCGCGACGACCTGCGTTTCCAGTTCTTCCCCGAACCCGACCCTGCCGAGCTGTCGCCCGAGCGCCCGCTCACCATCACCCCCGCCCACACCTGGCAGGTCGCCTATGTCGATGGGGCCCGCGACTGCGAAGGGGTGACCGTCTCGGAAGAAACCGCCGAGATTCTGCTCATTTCCAAACGCACCGAGCCGCCCGTGCTCTACACCCTGCCCTTTGCCCAGGGCCCCGCCACCACCGCGACCATCCACATCGCCCACCCCGTCACGCCGCTGCCTGGCATCGAGCCCCCGACCGCCGCCGAACGCGCCATCCCGGGCCGCCTCGGCCAATTCCGCGCCCAAGTCACCGCCTTTGACCTCTGCGACGGCGGCGACTGCGCGGCCGTGCTCACTTACGGCAACATCTGGTTGTATCAGAAACGTGGCAACGAGCCCTGGACCACGGTCTTCACCCGCCCCCCGGCCCGCATCCCGGTGACCGGTCTGCCCCAGGCCGAAGCCCTCTGCTTCGCCCCCGACAGCCACGACCTCATCGTCACCACCGAACGCCTGCCCGCCCCCCTGCAGCGCTACCCGGCCAAATAAGCGGTCGGCTCATTCCACCCGCACCGGGCGGCCGGTCTCGCCAGACTTGTAGAGCGCGGTGATCAGCGCCACGGCCTTGCGCGCCTCGGGACCATCAATCATCGGCGGGCGTTTATCCCGCACCGCCACGACCAGATCCTCGATCTGTCGACGGTGGCCCTCGATGGAAATACCCGCCGGATTCGAGGCTCCCGAGCCCAACTCGCCGGAAGCCGCTGCCCGAATCGCCGCGTCCTCGGGCTGCTCCTCGCGAAACGTCCACTCGGTGATCAAGCCGTCCTCGTAACGGACCGAACCGTTCTCGCCGCAGAGCTCGATGCGCAGCGACCAGCCCGGCCACGCCGCCGTGGTCGCCTCGATCGTGCCGAGCGCTCCGCTCGGGAAACGCATCACCGCCACCGCCGTATCCTCCGCTTCGATACCCGTGTGCACCCGGCGCGTTTTGAGCGCGCTCACTTCCTCCGGCAGGCCGGCAAACCATTGCAGGAGGTCCACCCCGTGAATCGCCTGGTTCATCACCGCCCCCCCGCCGTCGAGCTTGAGCGTCCCCTTCCACGGCGAACCTTTGTAATACTCCTCCGTGCGAAACCACTTCACGTAGCAACCCGCCGTGGCCAACCGACCGAAACGTCCCGCATCCAGCGCCGCCTTGATCTTGCGCGCGCCGTCGCTGAAGCGGTTCTGAAAAATCGGTGCGAGCTTCACGCCCGCCATGCGTGCCTCGGCGATGATTTTGTCCGCCCGCGCCGTGGTGGCTTCGAGCGGCTTCTCCACCACGACATGCTTGCCCGCGCGAACCGCCACGAGCGCCGGCTCGAGGTGCGCACCACTTGGGGTGGTCACGCAGATCGCATCCACGTCCGGACGGGCCACCATTTCCTCGACCGAGCCGGTCAGCGCGACCGCACCATGCTTGGCCGCAAAGGCCGGCCCTTTCTCCGCCGATCGGCTCACGACGCCCACAAGGCGCGCGCCGTCGACGGCGTTGATGGCTTGGGCATGCACCCCGGCAATCATGCCGGTGCCGACGATGGCGAATCCGAGGGGTTGATCAGACATGGCCGATAACAAAGCCGACCCCACCGAGCACGTCCAGACCGCGAAATCGACGGACCCTTTTCGTGCAAAATGCCGGATCAAACCGCCGTGTAGGGTGACCTCCTATGCCATCATCACAATTTCAAGGTATTCCATGGTTGCTCCACCCATTCATCCCTATTCCGGTTGAACACAGATGACCGATGGTCCGAATTCGCGCGGGAAACAATCCCTCCCGCGTTCCCGCCCTTTCTTGTTCGCACTGGCCTTGGCTGCGACCTTCGCGCCTGCGACCCGGGCGGCGGAAACGGCCCACCCCGGATTTCCCACCCAAGGCCTCACCGTGCATGATTGCGATCTAGGTTGGATGCTGCGCGAGCTCACGACGGGCCCGGCCGAGGCCGCGGTCGATCTACTCCGCGCCGCCGAGCGCGACGCCATCGGAATCGACCCGTCTCGCGACGAGACTGCCCCGACGCTGGAGGAGGTGCGCAACGCCGAACGTGTGCTGCGGGAGCAGGCACCGACGTGCCCTTGGAATGCCATCGCCCGCGGACGCCTCGCCAGTCTGCTGGCAACCGAAAACCGCGCGGCCGAATCCCGGCAGGCCGCCAGCCGGGCCGCCGAACTGGCCCGGGACCAGCTCAATCGCACGGATCTCCAAACCACCACCCGTATCCGCCTCTTTGATACCCTCCACATTGCGGCAGCCTTTGCGCAACTCGATCACCACGAGGCGCAGGCCGCCGCCCTCTTCCGGGAGGCGATCGGCGGGCTCGAAGCAGAGGCCCCCACCTCCCCTCAGCTGTTGTCCAGCTACGTCGATTATGGTGTGCTGCTCTATCAGGCCGGCCGCAATCGCACCCTGGCCGGCGTGCTGCTGCGGGTCGACGAATTGCTGCCCGCCGGCCCCAATCCGGTGGCCCTCGCAATCCAACGCACCAACGCCGGCACGGCGCAGCTGCGACCCGGTTATCCCACGATTGACGAGGTCGGTGAAATGCTGCGCGCAGCGGCCGATTGATTCAGTCCCCGTTGTTCACGGGCTTCGTCAGAAAGATCGCCTCCCCCGCGCCATCCTGCAGCGCGTAGCGCTGGAAGCCGGCGGCGAGGTAGGTGCGCAGGGCTTTGTGATTTTGATCGAGCACTTCGAGAGTGAGCTTGCAGCAGCCCTCCGCCCGCGCCTGCGCCTCGACCGCCGCCAGCAAGGCCCGCCCCACCCCGCGCCCGCGATGCGACGGCGCCACGCACACGTCGTGCAGGTTGAGCAGCGGCTTGGCCGCGAAGGTCGAGAAACCAAGAAAACAGACCGCCACGCCGACCGCCGCCGCCTCCTCGTAGGCGAGGAACACCCGGGTGGTCGGAAACGTCCGCAGACTCTCGATCAAGTTCGCCCGCGTTTCCCGCCGCAGCGGCGCACCATCCCCCATCGGGTCCTGGGAATACGTGTCGACCATCGTCAGCACGTCGGCCGCCTGCGCGACATCGTTCAAATCGGCCAAGATCACGCGCATGCTTGTTTCGCTCATGCCTTCACGAACGGCCAGCACCCCGGCTCTGTCGACCGCACAATCACTGTCTTTTCCGCGACAGACCCAAAAAATCCCTCCACCGTGTCCTCAGTCGTCCGCCCGGTTCGTGTAAGAGGTGAACCTGCCAACCCATCCTCATCATGACAGATCAAAACGAAAAATTACCGCAATACCTCCTCCTCTTCCGCGCCCCGCCCGATGACGGCCCCGAGCCCTCGCCCGAGGAGATGCAGGCCATCTTCGCGGTCTGGACGGCCTGGTCCGAAAAGGTCGGCGCCGAGGGCAAATACCACGGCGGCAATCCGCTCGAGGAAACCGGCAAAGTCCTCCGCGGCGAGCACGGAGAAACCATGACCGACGGTCCCTTCATGGAGTCCAAGGAGGTGCTCTGTGGCTACTTCCACATCAGCGCCATCGATATGGACGACGCCCTGCGCATCGCCCGCGATTGCCCCGGACTGGCCAACGGCATGTCCGTCGAAGTGCGACCCGTCATGGCGCATTGAACCCGCCCCCTGAATCGCCGACTCCTCCAGCCGACTCCGCCATCACGGCGGAGCCGGCCGCGCAGGTGCTCGCGCACACTTTTCGCCGGCACTACGGCCGGCTCGTCGCCATCCTCACCCGCCAGTTCGGTGCCGACCGCCTTGGGCTCGTCGAGGACGTCGTGCAGGACGCCCTGCTGCGCGCCGCCCAGGTCTGGCCCTACCATGGCGTGCCGCCGCAGCCCCTCGCCTGGCTCCTCACCACCGCCCGCCACCGCGCCATCGACCGCTGTCGCCGCGACCAACGTTGGCGCACCCAGGAAGCCGCCGTCGTCACCCACCTCGACCAACTCCGCGATCACCTCGCCGCCGCCCCCACCGCTGTATTCAACGATGAGATACAGGACGCCACCCTGCGCATGATGTTCGTGTGTTGTCACCCCGGTTTGGCCGGTTCGTCCCAGGTTGCCCTCATCCTCAAAACCCTCGCCGGTTTCGGCGAGCGCGAGATCGCCGCCGCCTTTCTCCTGCCCCGCAACACCATCGCCAAACGACTCGTGCGCGCCCGCCGTTTCCTGCGCGACGCCCAACCGCCGCTGGAGTTGCCGCCGCCAGACGAACTCACGTCGCGCACTGCGGCGGTGCTGCATGCCCTCTACCTGCTCTTCAACGAGGGCTACTGCGCCTCCGGGGGCGACCAGACCATCCGCGCCGATCTTTGCGCCGAAGCTCATCGCCTGCTCGCGGCGCTGCAAGCATCGCCGGTTGGACAAACCCCGGCCGCCTCGGCGCTGGCGGCGCTCATGTGCTTTCACCGCGCTCGTCTCGCCGCCCGGGTCGATCTCGACGGCAATACCTTGCTGCTGGTCGAGCAGGACCGCTCAACCTGGGACCGGCGGCTCATCCAAACCGGTTTTGCCCACCTGCAACGTTCCGGCCGCGGCGAAGAACTGACCCGCTACCATTGCGAGGCCGGTATTGCGGCCTGTCACTGTCTGGCGCCGACCTACGCCGCCACCGATTGGGCGCGCATCATCGCGCTTTACGAAAAACTGCACCGCATCGCGCCCTCGCCGCTGGCTACGTTGAACCACGCCGTCGCCTTGTTTGAACACGGCCAATCCGACGCTGCCCGGCAGCTGCTCGACCACCGCATCGACCCGACCACGCTCGATGGCCACCATCGCTTTCACGCCGTGCGCGCCCACCTGTTGCAGGATCACGATCGCGCCGCCGCCCGGGCCGCCTGCCAGCGGGCGATCGAACTCGCGCCGCTCCCCGCCGAGCGCCGGATCCTCGCCGCTCGACTGGCGTCCCTGTCCCCGCGTTGAATCACGCCGGTTCCGCCGCACCTACAACCGCTGCTGCATCACCTGCGCCGCCTGTTGCTGGCGCTCGGAATAGGTCTGGATCTTCGCCGCAATCTCGTCGAAGCGCGCCTGCGCGTCTTCATTCAGCCACTCGACATTGCCCGTTTCCGGCTCCACCTGCCATTCGTCGAAGCGCTCGGCGAGCAGCCGGTAAAGCTTGTCCATCTCCTCGTAGGTCTTGGATTCCAGGGAACGCATGGCGCGCATCGGGCCGATCTGGCGATTGAGCGGCTCCATGAACCCGGCGAGAAACTCCTCCTTCTGTTTCTCCGGAAAGTCCGACTCCGCAATGATGCTCTTCGCGTGTTCCTCCACCCCGTCGATGCTCGTCAACAAGGCTTCGTTGAGGGTCTTCAGCTCAAGGAGCGCCGCGCGGATCTCGGCCAGCCGACCCTCCTTTCGCCAGTTTACGGGATCGAAGGCGCCGTCCATGAAGCCCGCTGCCTGCCGCATGTAGGCGTTGCCCTGCTCCATGATCGGCCGCCCGACCTTCATGCCGAGTTCCAACATCACGCGGGTCGGCGGCGTCACCTTGGCGAGGGTCTCATCCATCAACTCCATCAGCTCCTGCTGCAGCTCCGCCGTGCGCGCGGGATCGGTCTCCTGCAGAATCTCCATCTGCAGCTCCCGGCTCCGGCTCTGCAGGTGAGCCACGAGGGCTTCATCTCCCGGCCCCTGCGCTCGCAGGACCGATCCTCCCCACCCCAGAACCAGCAGACAGAACAGGCGACGAAACAGTGGCACGAAAGTCATGCCCCCAACGTGCACCGTCCCTCCCGCCAAAGCGATGCAATTATGCCCCGCACGCGACCAGGGGATCATTCCCGGTCGCGCGTATCGATTCTTCAACTACAGCATCGCCTCAATCGAGGCGCGCGTATTTCTCCGCCGGAATCTTGAAGCGGTGCCCGGAATCCAGATCGGTGAAAATGTGCCAGTGCGGGTCATCGGTTTTGTGCACCGCGACCTCAAGCTTTTGGCCCGGCTCGTAGTGGTATTCCGCCGCGACCAGGACGTGGTCCTCGTGTTCGATCGCTTCGCCCAGTTCGCCGCTGTGCGGCTCTTTGATTTCAATATGCCAGTGCATGGGAGGTATGGGGTTATGCCTCCACTGGCAGTCGACGAAGGGCGGCGGCCAGCTTCGGCGTTTTTGAGACGGCTTCAACCTAACCGCACCGGCCCGGGCGTCGAGCCATCGTATACCGCGTTTCCTGCCAAACTCCACGCATCCGCGGAAACGCTTTCCCTTTGAAGTCGGTGTCAGGACCAACACGCTCAGACTCGTGTCCGCAAACGCCCCCATCGACCCGCAGCTCCTGGCCCGTGTGCGTGAACTGGCCGCCACCCACCTCCGGTCCAGCCGACCCGAGCGCTACGACGGCGGCGGGTTTGACATCACGTTGGACCACTTTCACCCCACCGACCAGAATCTCCTCCGCCGGCTCTACGCCGCGGTCAAAGAGTGCTTCGAGCTCTGGCGCTACATGCGCGAAGCACCCAACCATGACCTCATGGCGCGTCACCTGGTCAAGCAGTTCACCGGTCCCGCATTTAACGAGGTTGTCAGCCAACTTGGATACGCGACCCGGGAGAGCGCGCCTGACACGCCGCCCATGCTGCGCAAGGTGCTGCACGATGTGCGGGGTGGTGCCCTTGTCGGCATCGCCGGCTACGCCGACCTCATCGCCGACGTCGCGCCCAGTCCCACCGAACTCGCCCAGTGGGTTGAGATCGCGTCCTACATGACCCGTGACCACGCCAAACTCATGCGCAACGCGATTCCCGACATCGACCCCCTTGTGCGCGAGGCCGATGAAGGGCTCAAGGTGCACTACATCGACGACTTCGCGACCAAATGGTCCGGCGCCCGCATGCGTCACGGCGACCACTCCGCTCAGGTCACCGTGCACTGCGACTTTCACGGCAGCATCACCAACCGCTGCCTAGAAACCTCGGCCATCGACCGCGTGCTCTACAACTTTCTCAACAACGCCACCCGTTTCTCGGTCGATGGCCACATCGACCTCATCATCACCGCCATCAATCCGACCCTCATCCGCTGGGCGGTCAGCAACCAGATCAACGACGACCAAGCCCGGTGGCTTACCACACGTTTCGCCGAAGACCTGCGCCCGCTCTTCGCCGGCGGCCACACCCGCGGCGGCCAGGGCATCGGCCTGAGCAATTGCGCCGACTTCGTGGCGGCCAGCTGCGGACTTACGCCCCGCGAGGCCGTGGACGAAGGCTACCTCGGCGCCCGCCTGTATCAGAGCAGTTACTACGCCTGGTTCCACTGGCCCGCCTACGACGCCGGCGCCCGGAACATCCCCGACTGCGCCTGCTAGGTCAGGCGGTTCAGCCAGCGCACGAGTCCGGCCAACAGCGCGGCGCCAACCGCCACGATCACCATCACCGTGGTCGGGTCGCTCACCTCCACCACCCAGCCCATCGCCGCCGGCATCAGCGCCCCGCCCACGTAAGCCGCGCCAATTTGCCGGCCGATCACCACCTGCACCGCGGCGGGCGCAAACCGTTTTGGCACCTCATGCATCATGCTCGGGTAGACCGGCGCAAACCCCAGGCCCAAAGTCACCACCGCGGCCAGCGCGGCCGCCGAGTCCAGCGGCAGGCACAGCACCGCCCCGCCACCGACCGCCAGCATCGTGCCGCCGACCAACATCCGCCGGTTGCCCCAACGATCCACCACAAAACCGGTCCCGATCCGCCCCACCGTGATCGCCCCAAAATACAGCGACACCGCCAACCCCGCGGTCCCGAGCGCCACCTCCCGCGCCACCACCAGGTAAGTCGCCAGCCATAAACCGGCGCTCAGTTCGATCGCCACATACACCGCAAAAATCAACGCCGACAACCAACCCGCCAGGCTGTTCGCTCCCATCGTGGGCACGCGACCGCCCGGCTGCTCCGCCGCTGTCTCGGCGCTGCGCTCCGGCACCGCCCGCCACCACGACAGCGTCACCAAAAACAGGGTCGCCAAGCCCAACTGCATTCCGCCGATGATTCCGTAGCCGAGTCGCCATCCCGCCTCGCGTCCGATGACTTGCGCCATGATCAACGGCCCCGCCGTTGCCCCAATGCCCCAGCACGCGTGCAACCAGTTCATGTGTCGCCCGCTGTAGTGCCGCGCCACATACCCGTTGAGCCCGGCATCAACCGCCCCCGCCCCCAGCCCCAGCGGCAGCGCCGCCACCAAGAGCCAGCCGACATGCGTCGCCTGCGCGATCAGCAGCAACGCCCCGCCCGTCATCACGCAGCTCATCATCACCACCGGCCCTTCGCCAAAGCGCCGGATCACCCGCCCGCTGCCAAAACTCGACCCTGCCGAAAACAGCGTCACCCAAAGCATCAGCGGACCGGCCAAGCCCAAGGCCAAACCGAGGTCGCCATGCATCCGCGGCCACGCCACCCCCAGCGTGCCATCCGGCAGCCCCAGGCTGATGAAGCCCAGGTAAATGATCGGCAAAAGCCACCGCGTTGCGCGCTCAGCGTCCATTCGCCGTTTCGCTTCAGCCCATCGGACTGCACAGTTCCACCAGGTGACCATCCGGATCGCGCACGTAGGCCACCACCTGTCCCCATGGTTTGGATACGGGAGTAGCGAAAGGCTCGGCTCCGTTCGCCACCGCGACTTGAAATGCGCCCGACACGTCGGCCGTGACAAACGCGATCTCCGCCACCGCCGGGGCGGCTCCACGGGTCGGCAACATCGGCTCAATCCCCAGCACCTCGGTCGCCTGGGCCTCACTGACAAACCCCAGCCTCGTCGCCCCCGTCTCCAGCTCCCCGTAGCCTTTGTCTCCATCTTGGTGAAACATGCGCCGACGCAACCCGAACGCCGCCTCGTAGAACGAAAGCGTCGCACCGACATCACGCACGTAGAGCAAAACATAACCAAGCGACAAAGCGGGACCACGACTCATGACCCCACTGTGATTCAACGCCCCCCATCCGGTCGATGCCGATCTCGATTCAACACGCCCCCGACTCCCGCCTCGCCTTCTTCGCCGGGACGCAAATGCTGGCCGGGTCTCACCGCCATGGCCGAAGAACCGTCCCTCGAAGCCGCCGCTGCCGCCGCCTTGGATGGCACCACTGAACCGCCGTCCAAGCGCCGGCGCGGCGTGGTCGACCCCGAGCGCCTGCGCGTCGCGCCCGATCTCGTCGGGCGTCGGCTCGCCTCGCCTATTCAGCGGGCAGCCGCGATGGCGGTCGACTTGGTGGCGATCGGCGCATTGTCCCTGCTCGCCCACCCGGTGCTCGGTCTGCTCACCGGCGCGACACTCGCCGCCCTCGGCACGCGTCGCGAAAGTGATGCCAAAACCTGGACGGTCGTGCGCTGGGCTCTGATCGCGCTCGGCGCCGTGGTGATCCTGCTCTCCGGCGCCGCGCTTGCCGGCCAGCCCTTGGTCCGCACCGGCGCCTTCAACCTCGCCGCGGAAAAGGAGGCGCCCGATCTCTCGCCGGTCGTCATCAGCCCGACGCCAAGCCGCGACGAGTTGCGCGCCGCCGTGGCCAAACTCGATGCTCAGGTCGACTACCTGCAGGACCAGAACGCCGCGCTGCGCGATGAGATTCGCGGCAACTCCTGGCTGCGCCTCGCCGCCGACTCAACGCGCACGATGGGCTTCACCTTCGGTTGGGCCGGCGTGTATTTCACCCTGCTCACCGTGCTGCTGCGCGGCCGCACGCTGGGCAAACTCATCCTTCGCACCCGCACCGTGCGGCTCGACGGCCGCCGCCTCACTGCGATGGATGCCTTCATTCGCAACGGCGGTTACGCCGCCGGCCTCGCCACCGGCTTGATCGGTTTCGCCCGCCTGCTCTGGGATCCCAACCGCCAAGCCATCCAAGACCGCATCGCCGGCACCGTGGTGGTGCGCGAGACGTAGCGTAGATCGAAGTCGCGCCCCACTGTAGCCGGGGTCGGTTCGCCTCACTCCTGCATCGGGCCGTGGTAGATGCGGCCGAAGAAATCGCCTTTCAACCACACCGGATCGGCCGTCTCGTCGGCCACCGCGCCGAGAAGGTTTTCCAGCAGGCGCGTGAAGGCGACGGCGCTGTCCCAATCGATCGGGAGCGAGAGGTCGTCCGAGGGGCGGTGGTAGTGGTTGCGGCGGAAATCGCGTTCATGCTCCGCCGCTTCGCCCTCGGTGTTGCCCGCGCTCAGGTAAAGCGCCGGCACGCCTTGGCGCACGAAGGAATACTGGTCGCTGCGCACGAAGATCACTTCCTCCGGAATCGGGTCTTCCACCACCGTCCAACCCTGCGCCGCCGCCACCTCGCTGAAGATCGCGCCGAGCGTGGAGTGTTGGTCGCCGCGCCCCAGCACTTCGCGGTTGGGCACATGCAATTGAGTCATATCGACATTGAGGTTGGCGGCGTAGCCACTCAGGCCAGCCGGCGGATTGCGCGCGAGATGCAGGCTGCCGAGCAGGCCCTTCTCCTCGGCCGTCACCGCGGCGAACAACACCGGTCGCGCGCGCTGCGGTCCGTTCACGAGCGCCTCCGCCGCGGCCAACATGATCGCCGTGCCGGTCGCGTTGTCATAGGCGCCGTTGTAAATGTTGTCGCCGTCGATCTCCGGACCGATGCCGAGGTGATCAAGGTGCGAGGTGATCACGATCGGCCGGTCTGCAAGCGCCGGATCGCTGCCCGGCAACAAGCCGAGCACATTCGAGGACGAGGTGCGCTCAAAGGTCGCCTCGCCGTGCAAGGTGACTTCGCAAGCCAAGGGGAAGTGCATCACCTCGCCGCGCTCCGCCGCCGTATGGGCCTCATCGAGACTCATCGGCGCGCCCTCAAACAGCGCGGCGCCACCGCCGCTGCGCACCGTGGCCGAAACCCGGATGCCGGACAAACCGTCCACCACGCCACCGTCTGGATCGATCAGACGCATGCGGGCAAAGCGCTGGCGGGCCAAGCTCACCGCCCACGGCGTGCGCTGCGCGTCGTCGGGCTTGTTGAGATAGACCATGCCGATCGCCCCCGCGGCTTCGATCGCGTCATACTTGCGCCGCGAGAAATGGGCCCGGGCCGTCACCGGCAAGTGCTCGGGCGCCCCCGCCAACACCACCGCGATCTTGCCGGTCAGGTCGACCCCCTCGAGGTCATCATGGCCAAACTCCCCGGCCCGCACACCGAAGCCGATGAAAACCGCCGGCGCCCGCACCGTCTCGCTCGTCGAGTCATAAGCCGGCCGCGCCGTCATGTCGTTGAGCGCTTCGAGCGCGACCTCCGCACCATCGGCCCCGTGCACGACCAGGCGACTGGCCTCAAGGTTCACCTGCGCCGAGAGCAGCGGCACGGTTTGAAAGTAAGCCTCGCCCTCGCCCATCGACCGCAGGCCGAGACGTTGAAACTGCGCCGCCACGTAGCGCGCCGCGATGTCAAAGCCCCGCGTGCCGGCCGCGCGCCCCTCCAACAAATCGTCCGCCAGAAATGTCCGGTGCGCCTCGATGATGGGCTGCAGGTCCTGGGCCGGTGGTTCGGTGGCGAGCAAAGCACCGCTCGACAAGGCGGTCAGCGTCAGGGCGAAACGTTTCACGTGCATGCGCCGCAAGCTGCGCCGGTGCCGCGGCCGGCGCAAGAAACCGCCCGCCTCCACCGCAAAAAAAAACCGCCGCCGGGAACGAGCCGGCGGCGGTGCGACAATAACCTATAACTTACTATGAGATTCCCCCAACCCAACGGGGAAAGTGGTGGGACCGCTCACATCGGCGGCAGAATCACAGTGTCGATGAAGTGGATGACGCCGTTGGAGCTCTGCCAGTCGACGCCGGTCACGGTCGCGTTCTCGATCATGACGCCGCCCTCGGTGCTGAGGGTCGCCATGTCGCCGTTGGCCATGGTGACTTCGCCGGCGGTGACCGCGGACGACTCGACCTTGGCGCCTTGGATGACGTGGTAGAGCAGGATGTCGCGCAACGTCGGGATGTTCTCGTCCAACAGCAGATTCTCCACCGTGCCCGCCGGCAGTTTGGCAAAGGCCGCGTCGGTCGGCGCGAAGAGCGTGAACGGTCCGGCGCTGTTGAGCGTGTCGACGAGACCCGCGGCCTGCACCGCCGCGACGAGCGTGGTGAAGTCGCCCTGCGCGACGAGGTTCTCAACGATTGTCTGACCCTCCGGCGCATCGCCCGGCAGGATCACCGTGTCGATGACATGGATCGTGCCGTTGGTGCCCATCCAGTCGACCTCGATGATGTTGGCGTTGTCGATCATGGCGCCGTTCTCCACCGAGAGGCTGGCAGGCAGACCATTGGCCATCATGAGCGGGCCATCGGCCACCGCCGAAGCCGGGACCTCGGTGCCGGACACCACGTGGTAAAGCAGGATGTTGGTCAGCGTCGGGAGATCACCAAGCAGACTTTCGACCGTGCCTTCGGGCAACTTGGCAAAGGCTTCATCGGTCGGCGCGAAGAGTGTGAACGGACCGGGCCCGGAGAGCACCGCATCCAGTCCGGTCGCGGTCACGGCGGCGAGCAAGGTGGAGAATCCACCGGACGCGACGAGGTTGGCCGGAATGCTCTTTTCTTCGAGGAAGTAGGCTTCGACCAAACCATTGGCCGCGACGGCTTCACCGTGCAGGTGCGCTGAGTAGAGCCCCGGCACGAGATTGGCGATCACCGCACTCTCGTTCTCGTAAGCCGGCGCAAAACCGGTGGCGCGAATCGCGTAGGATTGCCCGCCTTCGCTCCAATTGTCGTTGGCGGCCAACTCGGTCGTGCCGGTGAACACCGTGAGCGCGGGGTCGCTGAGCACATTGGCCACATCGTAGTCGGCGAGGGTCGGGCCGATGCCGCGGAAGAGCACCTGAACATAATCCGTGGACGGACCTTCGACGACCACCCCGGCGATCATCGTATCGTCACCGGTGCCGGCGAGGCCGCGCGTCGCAACGTTGGCGACTTTGACCGTGGATTGGGCGGAAAGGAGGGAGGCTGAAAGCAGCGCTCCACAGGCGAGGAGGGTAGTTGTGGATTTCATAGCTGAGGTGGTTCGAAGATAAACAAAAGCTACACAAAAGATACTCGGAGGGACGTTTTTGTTTCATTTTTGTGCGCTTCAACGTCCCCGAATCCCGGCAGCTCGCCTCACTTCCCGCTCATTTCGAGTGGCTTATCTTGATTCATCAGCCAAAGGCGCTGCACTTTTTTGTTTATTTTTTGTTAGGTTTTTACAGAGTCCGACCATGCGCGTTCCCATCAAAATCGCCGCCCAACGCAGTGGCCTCTCCCCGCAGCGCATCCGCATGTGGGAGAAGCGACACGGCATTCTGACCGGCACGCGCGGGCCCACCAACCGGCGCCAGTTCTCGGCCAGCGAGGTGGAGCATCTGGGGCTGCTGCGCGAGGCCACCGAAGCGGGACATCGCATTGGCGATATCGCGGATCTCCCCGCGACCGAGTTGCGACGACTCATCGCCGACCCGGCTGCACCGGCCCGGGCCACCGCGCCCGGGTCCGACGGCGCCATTGCGCGAGCGTTGGACGCCATTCAACAACTCGACGAGGAGGCCCTGCGCCAGCTGGTCGCCGAGGAGCAGGCCACCCACGGCCACCAAGGCATGCTGCAACGGTTCATCGCTCCACTGCTGGCGCGCATCGGCGAAAAGTGGTCGGCCGGTGACCTGCGCTCGCACCACGAACACTTTGCCACCGCCACCCTGCGCACGGTGCTGTTGGAAGGCGCGCACACCTTTGCCCCCGAGCCGGGTGCACCCACACTCATCGCCACCACGCCCGCCGGCCAACTGCACGAAATGGGCGCCGTGCTCGCCGCCGCCGCCGCCAAGAACCAGGGCTGGCGGGTGCTTTACCTCGGCGCCAACCTGCCCGCCGAGGAGATCGCCGCCGCCGCCCGCGCCTCCGGCGCGACCCTCGTCGCACTCAGCATCATTCACCCCGCCGACGACCCGCAGCTCCCGCAGCAGCTGCACGCGCTGCGCGACGGCCTGCCCGACGATATCGACATCCTGGCGGGGGGTCAGGCGGTGCCAGGCTACACGACCACGCTTGACCGCATCCACGCGCGCACGGCCGACTCCTTGTCTGCGCTCATCGCGCACTTGCAGCTCGCCCGGCGCGGCCGCGGCTAGGGCCTGTCTTGCCGTCGGCGCCGGCCCCCCCTTCGATGCCGGCCGTCGTGACGCGCGCAATCATCCTTGGGCTGTTCCTCGCGGTCTTCCTGCCGGCGCAGGAGGTGCAGCAGCACGGTGTCGTGTTTGAAAAATGGATACGCGACACCTTTTTCGAGGGTTATGAGCCGGCGAGCTACACCCAGAAGTGGGACATTCCGGCCGACGCCAACCGGCGCCACGGCGGTCTGCCGGTGAACCCCAAGGCCACCAAATACCGCAGCGCCGTCGGTCTCGGCGACGCCCTGCGCCAATACGACATCGACCAGCCCTTCATCCTGCTGCTCGGTTTCTGGGAGCAGGACGGGGACGTGAAACGCTTCGTCAACATCACGCCGGTGACGATTCATCCGGAAACCTGGCGCATGATGTGGGGTCCGGTGACGCGCGCCGACCTCGAGCGCCTCGACGAACTGATCAAGAACCGGGACCTCGACTACCGCGAAGTGCGCCGCCGCGCCCAGGCCATGAAACGCGCCCCGCCCTTCAGCGAGTCGCTCATCGTCCTGAACCCCAAAATCGGCGCCGGCCCCCACGGCCAGCGACGCCTGCAGTGCAGCCTGCGCTTCGACCACATCTTCGACCTCCTCGCCAGCCACGCCGACCGCACCCCCTGCGAAAACCCCACCCTCTGGGGCATCCCCTTCCCCGGCCCCGTCGCCTCGGAAGCGCGGCATTTCGAGGAAGAGAGAAGTCTGACAATACCTTGAAGGCTTTGCCCCTTGCTCTCTATCCGCTCGCTCCGGTAATTCACGTGTTCCCCTGCCCTCCGGAACTGGCCTGCTGGAGTGAAAAACCCTTCTCGTCCATGATCACTCCCTTTGCTCACCGCGGTGAGCTTATTGCCGGCCCATCGCAGTGTTTCCTCACGATCCTGCGCCTCCTTCTGGTGGCAATCGCAACCTGCGCCACCTCGGCACAAACGCCGCTCAAGCTGCTGGAGCCCCCCCAGTCCACCACTGTCGCGCCCGGTGAAACCTTGACGCTGAGCGTTGCCGCCGAGGGCGACGGTGAACTCAGCTACCAATGGCACCACAACGGCTACGCCATCCCGGGCGCCACGACTTCGACGCTGACGATCGCGGAAGCGAACGCACAGGATCAGGGCCACTACACCGTCACGGTGACCGCGGGAGAGAGCGAACTGGCGTCCGATCCCGTGTGGGTGGCTGTGGCTCCGGCCGAGCTCCCCAACATCATGGAAGTGGACTCGTCCTTTGCACCGAGGTTTTCATATCGTCAAGGGACCGCCTACGACGGAGTCGGGATGGCCGACGGATCGGTCATCATCGCCGGCTCGTTCGACAACGTCGGCGGCACGCCTCACACGCTCGCAGCTCGCATTACGCCGGAAGGTGTCCTGGACGATTCCTTCAACCCGGGCCTCGCGGTCGACGGTATTGCCAGTGGCGTGGCGGCGCAGCCCGACGGAAAGATCATCGTGGCCGGTGCCTTCACCGTCCACGTTGGCAACCGCGCCTACCAGGGCTTGGTTCGTTTCGAAGCCGATGGCCAAGTCGACACCGACTGGTATGAGCAGCGACCACAACTTTCGGCGATCAGAAGGATGGTGGTGTTGCCGGACGGCAAACTGCTGGTGGCCGGATACGCTTACGCACCGTTGAACGGCCTCATCCGCCTCAACCCGGACGGCAGCATCGACAACACCTTCACCCGGGGCTGGGGATTCGACGGGGATGTGCTCGACATGACCCGGCAGACGGATGGCTCCATTCTCGTCGTTGGACGCTTCACCACTTACCAAGGCTTCGCGTGCCCCGGCGTGGCGCGGCTGCTGCCCGACGGGGCACTCGATACCGCTTTCCAACTCGCGGAGGCCCTGCCCGGCGAGCCGATTGCGGTTTTCGGTCAATCCGACCAAAAGGTGGTGGTTGGCATTCGAACGAATTCCGAAGCGCCCCACCTTCACCGCCTCACCAGCACCGGCGCGGTCGACACCAGCTTCACACCCGGCACTGCCGTCCCCGTCTACGATCCGCGGTTCTGGCAGCAGGCCGACGGCAAGCTGATCGTCGCCGGTGCCGCCTATCCGCTGCCGCCGCTCATTCGTCTCAATCTCAACGGTTCGCTGGACACCTCCTTTTATCCCTCCGGCGTCACCGCACCAGACCAGCCGTTCTTCCTTTTCCCGGCCGGCAACAATCGCCTTGTCACCGGCGGATCCACGGGCGGCATCGACGGACCGGCCGTAGTTCGCTACGACCTCAGCGGGCAAGCCGATGCCACCTTTCAGGTCAATCTCGGGAACGGCGGGGAAGTCGTCGACCAAGTAATGGATCAGGATGGTTCCATGTGGGTGTCCGGTTCATTCGACAAAGTGAACGGCGTGGTCCGCCAAAACGTGGCCCACCTGCTGTCCGACGGTTCACTCGACCCGGCCGTGCCCGCCGCGACCACCGCCATCGGGCTGGTGCACCGGATGCTCCGCCAAGACGACGGACGCATGGTGTTTATCGGTGGATTTCACACCTTCGCCGGACAGGCGCGCCGGGGCATCGCGCGAACCTTCGCCGACGGCACCTTTGATTTGTCACTGGTCAACGCCACTTCGGCGACCTGGGACCTGCAGGACGGTCTGCTGCTGCCCGACGGACGGATGTTGGTCTGCGGCTGGAGTTCTCTGCAGGGCCACGCCGTCTGGCGCGTGCTCGCGAACGGGACATTGGATCCGACCTTCGATTCCTCCGCCACCTTCGACGGCTTCAACACCAATGTTGCGGCGGCGGTCGAATCGCTGGCCCTGCAGGCCGACGGCTCCATCCTGGTCGGCGGAAACTTTACCAGCGTGAACGACAAACCCTTCGCTGGTCTAGCGCGCCTGCACCGCGACGGCGGTCTGGATGAAAGCTTCAGTGGCGGCAGCACGGCCTTTTCCGGGGTCTCGAAAGTCGCTGTCCTGCCGGATTCGAAACTGGCGCTGCTCGGCGGCACTCAACTCAACACCGAGTTTGGCACCCGCAATGGCTACCTTCGGCTCACCGCCGAGGGTGAAGTGGATCTCAATTTCGCCGGCACCGGCACGCCTACTCAAGCTACGGCCTTTTGGGTCCAACCCGACGAAAAGTGGATCATCGGCGGCTACCGGGGACACGCCCAACGCCTCGAAACCAGCGGCGTCAGGGACAACACCTTCGCGGCGGTCGAGGCGGAATATTCGAGCGAAGGTCGCATCAACTACTTTCTCCCTTGGCACAACAACCAGCTCTTCGTCGGCGGTCGCAACCTCCGGGTGCCCGGTGAACCCGAAACCGCCCTGGTCCGCATGCGCCCCTTGGACCTGAGCAACGACGCCTTTGCCACGCCGCAAGCCTTCCCAGCCGGCGGAGGTTCGATCAGCACCAACAACGTTTTCGCCACTCGGGAGACCGACGAACCGCAACACGGCGGCCTCACCACCGATCGTTCGGTGTGGTTTACCTGGACCGCGCCAGCCGACGGACGGGCGGAAATCGAATCCAGCGGCGACTCATTTTTCCCCAAGGTCTTCATCTACACGGGCGATGATCTCGGCGACCTCACCTTGGTCGGTTTCACCGAAAGTTCCCTCCCGGCATCGTTCAACGTCACCGCCGGCACCACTTACCGCATCGTCGCCACCGGGGACCCGGGCTCAACCGGGGGCGGTCCGCTCACGCTCACCCTGACCCAACCATTCGTCTTTCGCGACGGACCAGCCGACACCACCGCTCGCGCGGGCGAAACCGTGACGCTCAGCCCCGACGTCGAGGGCGACAACCTCACCTACCAGTGGCGCAAACACGGTTTCCCGATCGCAGGCGCCACCGAACGCAACCTGGTCATCCCGGCGGCGGATCTCCATGACAGCGGTCTTTACGACGTGACCGTGGGCGACGGCAGCCTGACGATCACGAGTCCGCGCGGCCGCCTCACCGTTTATCCTGCGGCGGAACCCGACCTCATGGAAATCGATCCCGCCTGGGTGGTGCCGCTTAGCGGCGGCATCACGGTGGTGAACGCGGTCGCCTCAACGGCGGACGGTGGCTTCGTGATCGCAGGGTCCTTCGATACCCTGGGCGGGCATAACACGTCCCAAGTCGCGCGCGTGCACGCCGACGGCACCGTCGACACCACCTTCACCTCCGACACGACCATCGAGGGCGACATCGTCGAGATTCTCGAACTCGACGACGGGAAGGTGTTGGTGGGGGGGCGGTTTGAGGCCGGAGCCATGTTCACCCCGCTGCTGCGTTTCAATCGCGACGGCTCGCTCGATTCCACCTTCCAACGCTTCCAGGGGGACGTCTCCCTCACCCGCTTCGTCGTCGATTCCGGGGGAATCATCTACGGCGCGGGTTCGCTGCTCGAATCACCCTCCGGTCCCGTGCGACACCTGTTCCGCTTCGGCGCCGACGGCCGGTTGGACGCGACCTTCACGGCCGAGCTGCCGACCACAGACGCCTCCATCCCCACCCTCGCCGTAAGTTGGGATCGATCCATCTTCGTGGGCCACCAAACGTGGATCGAAGCCGAGTCCCGCTACGCGCTTCGACTCATCCGGGTCCTCCCCGACGGCACCCTCGACAACGAATTTAATCCCGACCTCTCCGCCTTCTCCGAATTGCGAGACCTGCGCTGGGGCTCGAACTACACGATCTACGTCACCGGTCTCGGGGGCTCGCCCGAGCGGGCCCGTTGGCGCCGCTACTTTGCAGCCAACGGCGTCATGGACGGTGGCTTCGCCGGGGAAGGCGCGCCCGCCAACGACCGCATTCGCACCGCGGTGGTGCGGGATGGGTCCCTGCTCATCGGCAGCACGCGCCTTTATCACACCTTCACGGACGGCCGGATGAAGAACCTCCCCGTCTGGAACACGCTGAACACCGTGACCGATGTGGCGCTCGACTTCGCCGGTCGGCCGTTGGTCGCCGCCGCTCGCAGCAACGACACCAGCGCAAGCGAAGCGATCACACGGCTCACGACCAACTTTGCGGTCGACCCGACCATGTCCCTTTTGCCGACCCATCGACGTCGGGCTTACGACCTGTGGCTCCAGCCGGACGGACGTCCGGTGATCGTGGGCGATTTCACTCACGTGCAGAACGCCTGGAGCCCCTACATCGTCCGCCTGCAGACCGACGGCTCGATTGACTACACCTTTAACGCTCCCTCCGTGGACGGACGCATCCGCAACATCGAACCACAGGTCGACGGGAAGATGCTGATCACCGGCGACTTTAACTGGATTGGCAGCACCCCCCGCGACGGACTGGCCCGCCTCAACCGCGACGGCACGCTCGATCTCACGTTTGCTCCGCCGCCCGGCTGGACCGGCTTGGGCGACTTCGCCACCACCGCTTTCGTGCGGGCCTTGCCGAGCGGACAGGTGCTCATCGGCGGCTCCTTTGGCCCGACCTCGGTCCTCGATCCGGATTTGCACCTGCTCCATCTGACCGCCACCGGTGGCGTGGTGGACACCTTCGTTCCGCCCTTTGCTTCCGCCGCGCTGGAAATCGTGAACGCATGGGAGACCCGCGACGGCGACATCGTGGTGGGAGGCAATCACCTCACCGACCACAGCCCGGTGCTGTTGAGACTCTCCTCCAACGGCGTCATCCTCGTCGACTACGCGACCCAGTTCGACGAGTTGACCACCATCCGCGCCCTGGCGCTGGGCCATGACGAGAGCCTGTGGGTCATGGATGACTTCGGTTTGCATCATTTGAACCCGGACGGCTCTCCCGCCGAGGGCTTCTTCGACGTGGGCCGCGCCGAATCGTCGCCGTTCCATCTCGCCGAGGCAGACTTCGATCTCTTGCCACTCGCGTCCGGCGACGTGCTGGTGGCAGGTGGTCGCCGAACCCGGATCATCGGCGACCCAGCGGCCTTGCAGCCGATCACCAAATTCGGGGCGGACGGTTTCGAGGACTCGGACTTCACGATCCTCGGTCTCGACCAAGAGGTGACCGCCGCAACCGCCCGCGCCGACGGCAGTCTGATCCTCGGAGTCTCCGGGGCGCTGCAACGGGCGATCAGTCTGCGATCGCCGCTGCCTGATTCTAACGGCGGCGCGACTACCGTTGTGAGCTCGATCGGCCAGACCGTGGTGCTCGACGCCGGTATCGCGGGTCGTCTCCTGACCTACCAGTGGTTCAAGGACGGCGTCGCACTGCCGGGCGAGACCGGCGCCTCGCTCACGCTCTCCGACATCGAAGCCGCCAACGTCGGCACCTATCAGGTCAGAGCAACCAATCCGCTTGGCGTCACTTGGGCTACCCCAGGCACGCTGCTGGTGCCGACCGACGGCGAGTCCATTTACACGGGCAATCACCGCGTCATCGCCTCAACCGGTCCCGACGACCAACCCGACAGCTACACCGTGGCGAATCGACTGAGCCTCACTCGGGCGACCTCAGGCCTGAGCTGGTCCGTTCTCCTGCCGGAAGGTTGGACCCTGACACCCGGTCCCAGCACCGCGACCACGAGTCCCGCCGCGACCAGCACAAGTCTCGCGGAATGGACCTGGTCGGGCACCACGGACACTGAGATCAATTTCGACTACACCCTCACCCCGCCCGCCTCCGTCGGGAGTTTCGCCTTCGCCGCAATGGCCGCCGCCACCATCAACGGCGAATCGATCGAAATCATGGCCCGACCGGATCCGTTGCGGATTCGGCGCGGCGTGCTGCACAGCGCCGACGTGGACGGCGACCGACGCATTTCATTGAGCGAGCTGCTGCGCGTGATCGAACTCTACAACACTCGTCACGGTAGCCAGCGCACGGGCGCCTATCGCCAGGATGACTTCACGGACGATGGTTTCGGCACCGATACCTTCACCGCCCCCACCGAATCGATCTGGCTCGCTCGTCACCACAATGCGGATACCGACGCCGATGGCCGACTCAATCTCTCCGAGTTGCTGCGCGTGATCGAACTCTACAACACGCGCGCCGGCACCACCCGCACCGGAGCTTACCGCCCGGAGGCGGGCACGACGGACGGATTTTCGCCCGGAGAATGATTTTTTCAAAAAAGCGGCAAAGGGTGTCCGTCCGTTCCAGGTTCAGACGTAGGGTTCTCGAACTTCACCCCATATGAATCCTCCCTTCGTTGAACCCTACCTCTTCTTCGGCGGTCGTTGCGCCGAGGCCCTTGAATTTTACCAGACCGCCGTCGGGGCGCGCGTCGAGTTTATGATGCGCTACGACCAGAGCCCGGATGGCCCGCCCGAGGGCATGCTGGCGGAGGGCTTTGCCAGCAAGATCATGCACGCGTCCTTCTTCGTCGGGGAGTCCCACCTCATGGCCTCCGACGGCTGCAAGGAAGACGACCGCAGCCGCGGCGGCTTCACCCTGTCGCTGACCGTGGCCGATGCCCCCGCGGCCGAGGCGGCGTTCACCGCCCTCAGCGAGGGCGGCGCGGTTTCGATGCCACTGGGCAAGACCTTCTGGTCCGAGAGCTTCGGCATGCTCACCGATCGCTTCGGGATCGAGTGGATGGTGACGACGCCGGTGAAGGAAATGCCGGCGCCCTAGGTCGTGCCGATCAGCCGAGTTCCACCGCCTCGCCCGAGGCCGAGGCGCGGTAGATGGCGTCGATGAGCACCATGTCGCGGCGGCCCATTTCGCCCGGCACGATGTCTTCGCCGTGGCCCAGCACCACGGCCGCAAAGGCGTCCATCTGGTGCGCCTGTTGGTTGAAACCGTCGAGCGGTGTCAGCGCATCGCCATCGAGCGTCATGCGCAGCCGGTCGTAGGAAAACGCCGGTTGCAGGCGAAGGGTGTGGTCGGCGGCGCGGGCCGCAAAATGGTTGGAGCCTTCGACACCGCTGGAGGTGCCATCAAGTTTGGAGCCGTCGGCCCATTCGAAGGTCCAGTTGATCGTTTCCTCCACCTCGCTGAAATAGTCGGGACGCGTCTTCGGCGGCTCGCTGGCCGTCACCCGCACGGGCATCTCGCCGCCTTTGGCCATCAGCGCGGATTGGATCACGTAGATGCCCGTGTTGGGCAACTGCCCGCCGCCGGCGAGCTCTTTGTCCACCCGCCAGTCGTCACCCGTTCCCATACGATAACCAAAGCCGCCGTTCATCGCCACCGGCCCGCCCCAAGCCTGTTCCGCCGCGAGCGCCTTCACCCGTTGGTGGTAGGGATGGAAATGCAGGCGATAGCCCATCGAGAGTCGCACCCCGGCGTCCCGACAGGCGGCGATCATGTCGTCGCACTCCGCCACACTCACCGCCATCGGTTTTTCGCACACCACCTGCTTGCCCGCCGCCGCGGCCGCCAACACATCGCGCCGGTGCAGTCCCGGCGGCGTCACCACGTAAACGATGTCGATCGCCGGATCCTCGGCGAGGCGTGGCATCGTGTCATAATCGTAGATACTGCTCTCGCTGAACCCATACTCACGCGCCCAGCGCCGACCTTTGCCCTGCGGATCACCGGTCACCACCCCGCGCAATTCGCACAAGCTCGTCTCGCGCAGCGCCGGGCCGAGTTGGCCGGTGGAGTAGCCGCCCAATCCCACCAGCGCCACACCGAGTTTGCGGCGCCCGCCGAGCAAATCCTGCGCCTTCGCCGACCAACTCAGCCCCAGTCCGAGTCCAGCCATACCCATCACGGATTGGCCCAGAAAACGACGACGCGACAGCGGGGAGAAAGCAGGTTGAGTTTCCATGCCGGCAGCATGATCGCCCCCGCCCGCCGTGCAAACGCTTGGCGTGTTTCCGGCAAATCCTGCGTAAATCACCCCACCGCCCTGCGTAGTTTCTTCGCTTAGAAAATGCGTGTGCACGCATACAGTTCCCCCTCGTGGCCCGGATCTACTGGCCTGGTGCTGTGCACAATGGCGCCGATCCGTGGCCACACCTTTTCTTTCCTCCATGACTCTCGAACCGCCTCTTTTCGACCGGTGCGTTCGCCGGGCGTGCATGCTCGGCGGAACCCTGGCGGCTACCGTCACGGCATGGGCGGCCGAGCCGGTCACCGCCACCGCGACCAGCGAAGCGGCATCGCGGTTGGCCCGCACCACCACGGAGTTCTGGAATCTCGCCACCGAAAACCCCGACACCGACCTCGCCTACGACATCGAGTGCGACGTGCTCTACTACAATCCGTTCTGGACGATCATGTGGATCGATTCCGGCGCGAAGGGTGAATACGCCGATCCCGGACCGGGACCGCGCCCCTACCAGTCGGGCGACCGGGTCCGGTTCACCGGCGTCATCCCCGCCCCGGTCACTGCCCTTACCTTTGCCCACGCCACGGCCACCGTGGTTGGACGCGGCCACCCCACCGCACATCCACTGCCCGAAACCGAGTCGGGCTTCGACGCCTTGCGCAACAGCTTGGTGACCGTGGACGCGTGGGTCGACAAGCAGGACATCATCGACCAGGACTTCATCCGGCTGACGCTTTCGCGCCAAGGCCGGACGATGACCGCCAACGTCACTTGGAAAGCCAACGGCCTGACCGATGGCTTGGTCGACCGGCGCGTGCGGATTGAGGGCGTGTTCGCCCCCCGCCAAGATCCCGCCGGGCAGATCACGGAGCTGCAGCTCATGGTTCCCGGCGTCGAGTCCATCGAGGTGCTTGGAGACGTCGCAACCGACCCCGCCTTTACGGCGGCGCGGGTCAGCATCGATTCACTGGCCAACCTGCCTTCCGGACAAGCCGTCCTCCTCCGCGGCCGGGTGGTGGATCAAAACGTTGGCCGCACCCTCACCATTCGCGATGAGTCCAGCCAACTCACCCTGACCACCGAACAGGTTCGCTACGTGAATGCCGGCGAAACCGTGGAAGTGGTCGGCGAAGTGGATCACACCAAAGCCTTGGCGACGCTACGCCGCGTGGCCTTTCGCGCCATCCCACCGGTGTCCGCCGACCGCGCCAGCCCCACCGCCAACCGCTACTTCCTCAACCTCGCGGCCCGGGTGCGCGAACTGCCCGAAGCTGAACTCACCCGCGAGCACCAAGCCACGCTTCGCGGTGTCGTTACTTGGAGCGACCCCGATTCCACCACGTTCTTCGTCGCGGATGCGAGTGGCGGCATCGAAATCGACCGCACTCCCGCGATGCCACACGTTGATCCCGGGTCCTTTGTTGAAGTGCGCGGCGTCGTCCGTGCCGGCGATTTTGCGCCCATCATCCACGCCAACCGTCTGACCGCCATCGGCACCCTGTCCTATCCACTCGGTCGGGAAGTGAGCCTCGAGCGCGCCCTGACCGGTTCGGAAGACGCGCAATGGGTCACCATGCGCGGCTACGTTTTCGACGTGTCCCGCAACGACGGCACCTGCACCCTCCAGCTCTCCACCACGGAAGGCGACTTTGCCGTCGAGGTGTCGTCTCGACGCAACCGTCGTGACCTGCTGCACTCGGTGGTCGAGGTCGTCGGCGTTTGTCGGGCGCGGGCCAACTCCCAGCGCCAGCTCGAAACCATCGACCTGCTGGTTCCCGATGAAACCCTCTTGAACAGCATCGACAGCCCGCCGGCCGATCCCTTTGCCCTCGCTGAGCTCCCCGTGTCGCGCCTCGGACGCTTCAATCCCGGCGCCAACGTTCTCAACTTCGTCAACATCGCCGGCACCGTCCTCTACCATCAACCGGGGCGCTGGCTCTACCTCGCCGATGGGGAGGAGGTGATTCGCGTTCACACCCGCGAAACCAAGCGGTTGCCCCGGGGACGTCACCTTGAGGTGGCGGGACGACTGGGTCGCGATCAGGGCGAAATCGTGCTCCGGGAAGCCCTGCTGCGCTCCCGGGGAGAGGCCCCCCTGCCGGCCAGTGTCGAAATCGCACCTGACTCCACCGACCTGTCCGGTTTGGCCGGTCATCTTGCGACCTTCACCGGCACCCTGATCAACCTGCTGGAGACCAAGGACCGCATCCGCTACACCGTGCAACAAGGCTCCCTCGTGATGGAGGCCGAGTTGGCCCACGATCACCACGACTTTCCAAACGACGCCTTCGCCCACCCCTCCAACGGTTCCACGCTGCGCCTCACCGGGGTGCTGGTGCCGACCTCCGAGGGGACCCGATCGAGTGCCGCCGGCTATGTGCTGCAACTGGCCGAGCCCGCCGACGTCGCCCTGTTGCACGACGCCCCCTGGTGGACCTCGCGCCGCCTCACCCAAGCCGCCCTTCTGCTGGTGCTCGTCCTCAGCCTCGGCATCATCTGGGTGCGGGTGCTGCGCCGCCGCGTGCGCCACCAAACCGCCCTGCTCAAACGCCAGATGGCACGCGAAGCCCGCCTCTCCGAACAACTGCAGGACGCCACGCGCCTGGAATCCCTCGGCCTGCTCGCCGGCGGCATCGCCCACGATTTCAACAACCTCCTCACCGTCGTGCTGGGCAACCTCTCGTTGCTGCGCCTCGACCTGCCAACCGGTCACGAATGCGAGGAAAGCGTCGCCGACGCCGAGAAAGCCGTGCGCCGCGCCCAGCAACTCACGCTGCAACTGCTCACCTTCTCCAAGGGCGGCTCGCCCGTGTGCAACGCCGAGGATCTTCCCGGCATCGTCAACGAAGTGACCGAGTTTGCCCTGCACGGCAGCGGAGTGTGTTGCGACACCCGCGTCGCGCCCGACCTGTGGGCGGCGCATGTCGACAAGGGCCAAATCTCCCAAGTCGTGCAGAACCTCGTCATCAACGCCCAACAAGCCATGGGCGGCGAGGGCCGACTCGACCTTCGTCTCACCAACGTCAGCGACTTCGCCGAGTTGCCGCCCACGCTTCCGGAGGGACGCTTCGTGCGGCTCGAGGTGCGCGACACCGGCTGCGGCATCCCGGAGGACAAGATCAAGCGCATCTTCGACCCCTACTTCTCGACCAAACACGACGGCCACGGTCTCGGCCTCGCGACCGTCTACTCCATCGTGCGCAAACACCACGGCGACATCGCGGTCACCTCGCAACCCGGACGCGGCACGACCTTCACGGTTTGGTTGCCCGCCGCCCGCGGCACCAGTCAATCCGGCACGCCCTTCGCCGCCAAAAAGCTTCCCCCCCGTGGCCACGGCCAACGCATCCTCGTCATGGACGACGAAGCCAGTATCCGCGCCCTCGCGACCAAGATGCTCCTGCAGCTCAACTACGAGCCCGTCGCCGTGCCCGACGGCGACGCCGCCATCGAAACCTTCACGGCCGCTCAGGCCAACGGCCACCCCTTCGCCGCCGTCATCCTCGATCTCACCATTCGCGGGGGCATGGGCGGCGCCGACACCTTGAAACAACTGCGGCTGCAACAACCCGACCTGCGCGCCATCGTATCGAGTGGTTACTCGTCCGACCAAGCCATCGCCGCCCACCAGGAGCTCGGCTTCGACGACCTGATTCCGAAGCCCTACGAGCTCGAGAACTTCGCCACGACTCTCGCCAACCTGTTGGCCCGACGCAGCACGCCCCCGGCCGAAGCCGCCGCCGCGCGGTGAGCTGAGCACACCGTTGTGCGGGATCCGCGTGATCGTTTGTTGACATATCAACTATTGTTGTATCAACCATATTTCATGCCCACCCCGCCGTCCATCGAACTCGTCGTGCAAACCCTCCGCACCCACAACGCGCTGCTGCGGGCCAGCCGTCGTCTCTTCCGCCCCTACGGCCTGTCCGAAGCCCAGTTCAACGTGCTCCACGTGCTGCACGATGCCGGCGACGCCCTTACCCAGCGCGAACTCAGCGAAATTCTGGTCGTGGACCGCTCCAATGTCACCGGCCTCATCGATCGCATGGAAAAGGCCGCCTGGGTGCGCCGCGCGCCCGTGCCCGAGGATCGCCGCGCCTACCGCATCGTGCTCACGCCCGCCGGACGCAAGCTCTGGCAAACCGTGCATCCGGTCTACGCCGCGGCCGCCCATCAACTCGCCGCGCCACTCACCGCCGCCGCACTCACAACCACGCTGCGCAGTCTCGCCACCCTCGAGGCCGAGGCCAACGGCCTCGAATAACCCCCCCAGCGCCCCCTCCCATGGAAACCGCCCCTGCTCCCTTGGCCGACCGCGTCGCGGTTTTGGAACGCGAAATCGGCCGCCTGCGTCGCCGCCTCGATCGCCTCGAAGGCATCCCGCAAGCCGCTGCGCCTGCGCCCACGCCCGCGCCCTCAAAACCCGCCCCTGAGCCGACGCCCGCGGCGCGCCCCACGCCACCCCCCCTCCCTCCGCGCCATGCTCCGGCCCCCAACGTTCCGGTCAAACCGTCGGCCGTGCACGAGGTCCTGGCCACGCTGCAACTCCTCCCCCCGCGCGCCGACACCGGAGGCGAAGCCCAACTCGGCGCCTGGTGGGCGACCCGCATCGGCGCCCTGCTGGCGGTGATCGGAGTGGTGTTTTTTGGCCTCTATATATCCGCCCACACGACGCCGCTCGTGCGTTGGCTCGAGCTCGCCACCATCGTGGCGGGCATCAGCGCGGCCGGCGCCTTCTTCGAGCGCCGTGGTCTGCGTATTGGTCCCGTGGTGACAGGCGCCGGTCTCGCACTCACCTACTTCACCGCCTTCGCCGCGTATGCGGTGCCCGCGGTCAAAGTGATCGACGCGACGCCGCTGGCCGCCGTGCTCCAGATCGCCGCCGTGCTCTACATCGGCGGGCGGGCGCTGCGGCGCGATTCCCGCACCATCGCGCTCATGGCGATCGGTTTCGGTTATTTGTCGGCCTTTGTATCGCTCGAAACCGATCTGGCCGGATTCGCCGCCCTCGCCGGTCTGGGGCTCAGCCTCGCCGCCATGCTGCTCCACCGCCACCGCGGCTGGATGGGGCCGCTCTTTGCCAGCGGACTGCTCGCCCCGGCGCTTCAGCTCGTGCTGGCGTTCCAAATCTGGGCCCATCCGGCGGGCGGCTGGGATAGCGCCCTGCCCTACGGTTTCATCGCCCTCGGTTTTCTCGTGCATCTTGTCCCACTCGGGCGCGCGCTGCACGGTCCCGACGCCACCGGCACCGATTCGCGCATGCGCATGCTGCAGGCGATGCAGACGGCGTTGCACGTCCTCGCGGGACTCGCCTTGACGCTAAACGCGCACGGCACCGACGCGATCGAGGCTTGGTGCTTCGCCGCCGGCGCCGCGTTGAGCGTGGTGACCGTGCTGGTCTGGCGCGCTCGGTCCGAAGATCCGATTCTTGCCCTCTTCGCGGTGAAGGCGTCGGCGCTCATCGCGCTCGGCATCATCGCGCACTGGGATGCGCGCACGCGCTGGGTGGCACTGTTGGTCGAGGCGGCCGTGCTGCTCGCCGGTGCCCATCGCACCCGCCGAGCGGGACTTTTCGTCACCGCAGTCGGCACCTGGGCCGTGGCACTGGGCTTCTTCCTCAACGACATCGACGGCTTGGCGGGACGCTTGGTCTCGCCTGCCGGCGGTGCGGTCGCGTTGTTTCTGCTCGGCGGCGTCGCGCTGCTGAGCTGGGCCGACCGCCTGTGGCGGACCTTCGAGCCGACGACCGCCGTGGTGTTTCGTCGCATCGTTGCCATCGCCGCCGCCGTTCCGGTGCAAGTAGCCGCCGCGGTTGCCGGTGAAGAGGCCTGGTTCATCGTGGCCGCGCTCGTTCTCGGGCTCGCGCTGGAAGCGATGCGTCGCCGCTTGGCATCCACCGTCCCGGTTGTCGCGATCGTGGTGGCGATGCTCAACGCCCATGTCGCGCTCCAAGGTTTCGCCGAGCACGCGCACGGCGTGACCTGGCTCTGGATTGGCAGCGCGCTGCTCATCCCAGCGACCGCCGCCGCCACCTGGATCCTGACGCGCGACGGCCGTTGGCCGGGCGCGGCAACCTTTGGCTGGGTGCTCGTGCACGCCGCCTGGTCCGGCGCGTGCCTGCAATCCCTGCCCTCGCACCCCGCCCTCGCCATCACCCTCGTCTCGGCGGTCGCCATGGCCGCGGTGGGACGCCGGCTTCGGCAGGAAACCATCGTGACGGCGGCGATTTTTGCCGTCTTCAGCGGCAGCCTGCTGGGCTTCTGGCACCTCCTCACCACCTGGCAGCAAAACGGCGCCGACACGTGGCTGATCTTCTCCGCCCTCGCCCTGCCTGCCCTCTGGTGGCTCGTGCCCGGCCAGGACGCGGACAACGACAAGATGCGTCGCGCCGCCTGGTGGGGTGCCGCCGTCGCGGGCTCGCTCCTCATCTGGGCCGCGTTGACCAACCTCACGCCGCGACCGGCGTTGAGCCTGGCCACCGCAGCCGTGGTGATTGGCCTCACCGTATTCGCCCGCCGACTCGATCGGCCGACGATCCGCTTCGTCGCGGGCGCACTGGCCGGCTTGGGCGCGATCGCGTTTCTGATCCGCGCCGATGCGGCTTCCACCGGCGGTCTGGGACTGCGATTGCTCGGCGGCACGGCGATGGGTCTGGCCACGGTCGCGGCGCCCTTGTGGTGGCGTCAGCAACGCGACGCCCGCGACCGAGGCGTTTGGACGATGCTCCACGTGATTCTTGGCACGACGGTCATTTCGGCCGCCGCGCTCAACCCCGGCGGCCCGTGGCAGACCTATGCCAGCGCCTGGTGGGCGCTGGGGGGACTGGGGCTCTTTGCGTTGGGTCTGGGCCTGCGCTCCCGCCTGCATCGCGTGGTCGGTCTGGCGGTGCTCGCGCTCTGTATCGGGCGCATCTTCGTCCATGATATCAACGACGTGCAGCACCGCATCATCGCGTTCATCGCGCTCGGCGGCCTGTTGATCTGGGTGGGCTTTTCCTACCAGCGTTTCCGCCATCTCATCGACGACGATCGCCCGGATCCGTCCTGAGCGGCCGCGGCGCCCGCTCAGTCCAGCACGGTGCGAAAGACCTGTCGCAGCTGCTCCAGCGTGAAAGGTTTCGCGAGCACTCCGGCCGGCCGTTCCCCGGTCCAATTGCCGACTTCGAGCATGCTGCTGTAGCCGCTCATCAGAATGACCGGTAGCTCCGGTCGTAACTCGTGCAGGAGCCCCCATACTTGCCGCCCGCCCCAACCCGGCATGGTCATGTCCAGCAGCACAGCGGCATAGCGTTGCGGTTGGGCGACCACCATCTCCCAGCCCGTCTGTCCATCCGCCGCCTGGTCCACTTCGAATCCCAGATGCTCGAGGGCGCGGCTGGCCACCCTCCGCAAGGTTTCCTCATCGTCGATCACCAGCACGCGGCCGGTGCCGGTCCAATCCGCCGCCGGGGCGGCGGAGGTTGTCTCCATCGCGATGTCGGCCGTCGCCGGCAGGGCCAGCTCAAAGGTGGTGCCCACCCCGGGCTGACTCAGCAGTCGCATCGCACCGCCGTGTGCGCGCACGATTCCGCCCACCGCCGCCAAGCCGAGGCCCCGCCCGGTGAACTTGGTGGTGAAAAACGGATCAAGCACCCGTTGCCGCGTCGCTTCGTCCATGCCTTGGCCGTTGTCAGTGACCCGCATCAGCACGAAGGGCGGCGTCAGCACCTCGGCGCGAATCAAGGCTTCATGTTCCCAGACCAAGTCCTGGCTGCTCGTGCTCGTCGCAATGACCACGTCTCCGGCTCGTTCCCCCAGGGCCTCCGAACCGTTGATCACCAGATTCATAATGACCTGCCGCAGCTGCGAGGGATCGACGCGGATCGCCGGCAGATTCGCGGCCTGGTCCAGTCTCAGCCGCGTGTTCTTGCTCACCGTGTGCCGCAGCAACGGCAGCAGTTCCTCGATCAAACGGTTCAGATCGGCCGCCTGCGCTTCCCGCCGGTTCTTGCCGGTATAATCGAGCAACTGCGAACAAAGCTCCGCCGCCCGCAATCCGGCGGAGCGGACATCCTTGAGCAATTCCTCCAACGGCGAACCCGGCTCCACATCCGCCAAGGCCAAGCTGGTGTTGCCGAGCACACCGGTCAGCAGGTTGTTGAAATCGTGCGCCACCCCGCCCGCCAGCACGCCCAGACTCTCCAGCCGCTGGGCCTCCAACATTTTCCGCTCCACCGCCCGTTGCTCGGTTTCGAGCCGTTTGAGATCCGTGATATCCGTGGCGATACCGCAGACCCCCCGAATCGCACCGTGTTCGTCAAACAACGGAAACTTGTGCACGAGGCTGCTGACGGTCACCGGGCCGGCCACGGACGTATTTTCGCAGGTGAACGCACGCCCTTCCCGGATCACGCGTTCGTCGATCTCGCGATAGGCGGCGACCTCTTCGGGCGGGAAGTTCAGTTCCTCGTCGGTGCGGCCCAGAACGTCTTCCCGCTTTTGGCCCAACACCTGACAAAACCGCGGGTTCACCGAAAGGTAGCGCCCCTCCAGATCCTTCAGAAAGATCATGTTGGGACTGTTCTCCAGCACCCCGGCCAGTTCCTCGCGACTCGCCCGCAGCTGGGCGGTTCGCATCTCCACTTCACGCCGCACCGCCTCATGCCGGCGGCTCACGGCGGAGATCAACGAAACGACGAGGCCGGTGACCGCGAGTCCCAGGACCAACAGCAAGAACGGCACGGCGGAGTAGCTCTGTGCCCGCCAATCCCTGGTCGCGGCCAAACCCAGTTCCCACGTGCGGTCGCCGGCCCGCACGATCTGCAGCACCGCCCAACGATCGTCCCGCTGAAAGGGGGGAATGCGTGCCGCGTCCACGATGCTCTCGCCGTTCACGGGCAGATGGAGCTGCGGCCCGGCCGATCCCTCGGACTCAAACAGCCAGAGGTCCAGCTGTGACGCCACCTGCGACTCTCGTGTCACCGCGAGCAAGTCCTCCAAGCGGAACACCCCGAGCAGAAACCCCAGCAGCCGGTCGGTGCGGTCCACGCCACTCGCCCGATTGCTCGGATCGACGTAGACCGGCAGGTGCATGATCCAACCCAAACTCGGCCCGAGGTCCGCTTCACGATACAGGGGCGTGATTCCCGACCCCCCCGGCTCCCCATTGCGCATGCTCCACAAGCGGGACGGCCAGGACGCCGCCGAGCTGATGTCAAACCCGAGCGCCGGCCGGTTGGGCGCCAACGGCTCGATGAACGTCACGGGAAAATACTCCGCCCGCGCTCGGGCCGGCCGCAGCGTGAGATCCTCGAAGGAGGTCATTTCCATGATCGAGGCAACGTCCGTTCGGAGGCTGAGTTCGGCCTCAAATGCGGCGCGATCCGCTGCCGCCACCCGGGGCACCCATTCCAGCGCGGCGATATCCGGGAACCGCTCCCGGTAGTCGCGGGCTGCGTCGGAAAACTCCTGCTCCAGCAACTCTTCGGAATGGTCCAGGAGAACTCGCATGCCCCGCAACACCTGCTCGCGTCCCTCGATTGTCCGTTGCACCGCGATCGCCATATCCTGGCCGCGGCGCTCCAACGCGGCGCGCGCATCCGCCCGATGCTCGCGCCAGGACCAACCGGCCGTCAGCCCGCTCAAACTCACCCCCACGACCAAGACCAACCACGGAAAGGACAGCCGTCGCGACGGCGGCGGTGTGCCCGGGCTCGCCGACGAAGGAAAGCGCGGAGAACGGCTCATGACCTGCGGATCCTCAATGCCATTTTTCCCGCTTCAACGCGCATTCACCAGTCGGTCTGTCAAGTGGTCGTAGAAGCCCGGCAGGTCGCGCCAACGGATCGCGACCTCGGCGACATGGGGTCCGTCATCGTCCCGCACGGTGAAGCCGTCGTTGGTCACCGAAAAACGGATGGTCTCATACTCCAGCAAATCATCGTCGTAAGCCATGTAGACCGCGACGTTGTCGAATAAAGTGGAGGATTTCTGGGTGAAGAAATCGCAGGTCATCCACGGCACGCGCGGCGCCCAGATGCAGTAGTTCTCAATCACCGCGTTGGCGATGGGGTCGTCGGTCGCGCGCCACACCCGCTGATAGTTTTCGCCGGCCAGAATCACCAGTCCGCAGGTGTCGAGCGGCGTGAGCGCGATGCGTTGCCACGGTGCCGCCATGAGCGTGCGGAAGGAGGCGACGTCGGCCTTCACGTTGTATTCAGCATCTGGATTCGCCGCCCCGCCGTAGCCCACGTCGAAGCTGCCATGCATGCCGTAGAGTCGGCATTTGCGCGCGATGTCCGGCGCGCGCTCGACCGCCGCCGCCAGGCTCGGTGCCGGCCCGATCGCGATCACCACAACTTCGCCCTCCGCCGCCCGCACCAGATCGATGAAGGCCTGCACGCCGTCCTCGACCAGTTCACCCGGGTAGGCGCCGAGATCGTAATCGGCGACCCACGGTCCCTGGTGGCGGTGCTCGTCGCCCATCACGCCAAAATCGAGCCCCAGCGCCACCGTCACGTCGGTGCGATCGGCGACTTCCAAAAACTTGGCCGCCACCGCCGCCCGGTAGCGGGCTTCCCCCGTTTCGGTGAGCACCATCCGCAGATCGAGCTCCGGCGAGCGCAGCAGATGCGCCAGCGCCCAGGTGTCATCGATGTCGCCCGCGATATCCGTCGAAAGCACCGTCGTGACCCCGGCCCGCAGTCCGCCGCCCATGAGTCCGACCAGGCCGAGAAGAAAGAGGAATCGCTTCATGCCCACGGTTTAAGTCGCTCCGGTGCGCGAGGTCGATTCAGTTAGCGACCATGCGCGCCATTCGTCTGCACGGCCCTTTCGACCTGCGTTGTGAGAACGTCAACCCTCCGCCTCCGCCTTCGGCCGGTGAAGTGCAAGTGCGCGTCGAAGCCGTCGGAGTCTGCGGTTCCGACCTGCACATGTATGAAACCGGCGGCATCGGCGGTCGTTATGCCGATCAACCCTGCACCCTCGGCCACGAGTTCGCCGGCGTAATCGAGGCGGTCGGACCCGAGGCCTGCGACGAAGCCGGCCTCCCCCTCACCGTCGGCACCCGGGTGGCGGTCGACCCCGCCGTGCCCTGCGGTCACTGCGAAAACTGCCGCGAGGGCGATCCCAACCTGTGCCCGCATCACCGTTTCTTCGGCGTGCCTCCGGATCACGGCGCGCTGTGCGAGCACCTCGTGGTCCCCGCGGTCAACTGCTTCACCTTGCCCGACCGCACCTCGGCCGCCGTCGGCTCCTTGCTGGAAACCCTCGGCGTCGCGATTCACGCCGTCGATCTCGGCAAACTCCAGGTGGCGCGCAGCGTGGCGATCTTGGGCGCGGGCCCGGTCGGCCTGCTCATCCTCAGCCTCGCGCGTCTCGCCGGTGCCGCACCCATCCATGTCTTCGAGCCGGTGCCCGAGCGGCGGGCCAAGGCCGCCGCGCTCGGCGCCGACCACGTGTGGGACGTGCCGACCGAGGGCACCACCGATTCGATCCTCGCCGATTTCAACCGGGCGACATCCGACCGTGGCGTCGACGTGGCCTTCGAAGTCGCCAACGCCGACCGCTCGATCGACCTCACTTTCGCGGCCGCGCGGCCCGGCGGACGGGTCGTGCTGGTCGGCATCCCGGCGCACGACCGCAGCGAGTTCGGCCACTCGGTGCCCCGGCGCAAAGGCCTCACAGTCCGTTTCGCCCGGCGCATGAAGCACACCTACCCGCGCGCCATCGCGCTCGCGAGCCGACCTGATTATGGCGCGCTGTTGGAGGGATTCATCACCCACCACTTCAAATTGGAGGAAACCGCCGCCGCCTTCGAACTCGTCCACCAACAGCGCGACGGCGTCATCAAGGCCGTCATCATGCCAAGTTCACCGGCTTGAGCGCACGCCTACTCAGGCCTCGTCGCGTTGGCGCAGGGCTTCGAGGACGTTTTCGCGGCGCACGGGTTTGGCCAAAAAGAGGTTCATGCCGGCGGCCTCGGCCCGTTGTCGGGTTTCTTTGAAGACATTGGCGCTCAGGCCGATGATCCAGGGATGCGTCGCGGTGGTGTCCTCGCGCTCGCGCAGCCAGCGGGTGACCTCGATGCCGTCGCGACCGGGCATCTCGACGTCCATGTAGATGACGTCATACATATCCCGCTCCAACACCTCGCAGGCTTCGTCGCCGGTGCTGGCAAAACCCACCCGGTCGTAGCCGCTCATTTCGAGCATGAGGCCCACGACACGGCGATTGGTCGGGTTGTCATCCACCACCAGGACGGAGGGTCGGGGCGCGGTGGACGCGGGTGGCTCCTCGACCGGCTCGGTCTCCACCGGGAGCGCCGCGATCTCGCCCATGGGGTCGCCGGTTTCCACCGCATGAATCTCGAAGGTGAAGGTCGAACCGCGCCGGACTTCACTCTGCACCGAGATACCCCCGCCGAGGGCCTCGCAAAGCCGCCGGCAGATGGCGAGACCGAGGCCGGTGCCACCGTAGTTTCGCGTCGTCGATGAGTCGACTTGGCTGAAGGGCTTGAAGAGCCGCTCCATCGCCTCGGAGGCAATGCCGATGCCGGTGTCGATAACGCGGCCGATGAGCACGTCGGGCGCGCGATAATCAAGCTCGACCGTGATCGAGCCCGCGGCGGTGAATTTCACGGCGTTGCCCACGAGGTTGACCAGGATCTGCCGCAGTCGCGCGCGGTCACAGCGCACAAAACCCGGCACCGGCCCCACCGCCCGGGCCTCCAAGACGAGATTTTTGTCGACGACCCGTGAACGCATCATGTCGACGACGTCGTTGGCGACCTGCATGGGGTCGACGGGTTCGATCGAAAGCTCCAGGCGACCGGCTTCGATCTTGGAGATGTCGAGCACGTCGTTGATCACCTCCAAAAGTCCCTCACCCGAACTCTCGATCATGCGCACGTAGCGGGACTGGTCGGCATCGAGTTGGGTTTCGCGCAACAAGCTCGTGAAGCCGATGACCGCGTTCATCGGCGTGCGGATCTCGTGACTCATGACGGCGAGGAAATCACTCTTCGCCCGGTCCGCGCTCTCGGCCTTTTCCTTCGCCTGGCGCAGGGCGGCTTCGGAGCGTTTCAACTCCGAGACTTCGACCGCCGAGAGAATCACTTCGGACACCTCCCCTTCCGCATAACGCGGCTGCAACTGCGCGAGATACCAGAGATCCTTTTCGGTATCGCAGCCCTCCCAAGCCACGGCCTTGCCCTCCCAAGCCTGGGCGTAAACCCGCTCGAGTTCGGCGGCGCGGTCCTCCGGGAGGAACTCGTTCAACGCGTGGTTTTCAACCTTCTCGGCCGTCCAGCCCAAGCGGTTGGCGAGGGCCCCGCGACACAGGGTGTGCACGAACTGCAGCCCTTCGCGCCGGAAGCACACGATCATGCCTTGTTGCAGCTCGAGGGTCTGCTCGTAGTAGCGGGTGAGGTCCTGCAGGCGGTGCTCCGCGTCGCGGCGAATCTTTTCGTTGGCCTGGGTGAGTTCCTCGGAGACGACGTCGAGCGTGCGCTCCACGAATTCACGTTCCTGATCGGCCTGCACGTAGGCCGCGTCGATCGCCGCGATGAAGTCTGCCAGCGGCCCCGCCGTGATGTCGACGCCGGCGAGCTTCTTGCGAATTTGGCGAACGAGGAGTGGGTGCATGTTGGCGGGGAGCGACTGGGGTCGGAACTGCGGAGGTCAGTTCGCCCGCTCGCGAAAGGTCGTGAGGGTCATCGTTTGGTTGTGAAGTTCACAGCCATGCGCGAGACCGCCGGGACCGATTTCGCCGTAGGAATAGAAACCGACCGCGCCCGGCGGATGACCCAACTCCGTGAGCACCGCCTCGACTTCCTCCTCCACCCGTTGGTCGAGGAGGAGGCGACGACCGACACAACTGACCAGCAGCGCCAGCTCCGGCCGGGCCGCGGGACTCGCCGCCTGCCCCGCCTGCTCCGCGCCCCAGATCAGCTTGTCGATGGTCGACTTCATCAGGCGCACATGGCGACCGGCCGGCACGTCGCCGGCAAAGGTGAGCGACTGCTGCGCTTCGTCGACGGCGAGGATCGTGCGCACGAGGCTCGGTTCACCATCATCCTCCGGCAGCAGCTCCAAGGGAAACAACAGCCCCGTCGCCGGCAGCCCCTGAGCCCGATCGCCGAGGTAGTTTTTGTAGAGCGTGAGGGCGGGCTGCCCATCGAGTTCGAAGAGCACGTTGCCCGTCGCTTTGGTCACCAGCCGACGCGGACCAAAGGCCTCCCAGCCGCCGGCCGAGCCCCAGTTCACTTCCAAATCTTTCCCGTAGAGACCCACCGCGATCATGCGATCGCCGCCCACCTCGTCACCGTGCAAGACGACTGTCTGCTCAAAGCGCGAACCATCACCCGCCAAGCCACCGGTCGCACTCACGTGGTTGGGCAATCCCGCCCGCAAACCATCGGCCAGCGCCGCGCCGTTTACGTGCAATCCCTCGCTGAACACCAGCACATGGCACAGGTCTTCGGCCAACAGGGCCTCGGCCAGGTCGACCCCGATCTGATGGCTCGACTCCGCCGTCTCAATGGCATGCTCCACCGTTCGCACTCGGGTGGACGCAAACTCCACCGCCACCGCCACCGCACCGTCGTCGGACACGGTGGTGCCACATATTTCACCCGCCGTGCTGCAGCCCACGATCGCCGCCTGCGGGACCCGTCGTCGCAGCCCGCTGCGCACCGCCGGATCGAGCAAACAAGCGCCCGCGCCAAACACAAAAACCAGTTGGGCGCGATCAAGGGCGGTTTCGGGACCGATCCAACACCCGTCTTCCCATCTTAGGCTGGTGGTAAACATGGGCTTTTCTCCATCGGCCTCAAACCGCCGGGGCTGAAGGACTAACCACCGTCTCACCCCGCAACCAGCTCCAGGCCTTGTTGAGCCCGATCGGCTGCACGCCGCGGCCGCAGCCGTAGGCCGCCGCCATTTCCTCCTCATGGGTGCGGTAGCGCGGGGGCAGCACCAACACTTCGCCGCGACCATCGGTGACATTGGAGAAAAATGCGCCGCGACCGACCGCCAGACCCGCCGCCGCCGGCACCGCCACCCGGCGCTCGGGGAAAACGAGCCACGGTTTGTAGGCCAGTTCCAAGCTGCCGTTCTCAAGCTTCACCAGACGACCATAGGTGCGTTGCGGCGCGGTGCCCAGCCCCGTGCCGGCGAAGACCTTGTTGGCATCCGGCGCCACGCGAAAGCGTCCCTTCCGACCCGTGAAGAAGTCCCAGCAGAACACGCTGCTGAACACCGTCAGTCGGAACGACCAGCCGGCGATGAAGTAGGAGATGACAATCACCACCAGCGACAGCGCCGCGCCGATTTTCGGATCAAGCTGCGCCGTCAACACGACCAAACCCAGCAGCGCCGTGCGCGCGGCCTTGAGCGCCGCGTCGATCGCACCCCACGGGCTCAGCAGAATGAGGCCGTTGATGGCATGCGAACCCATCCAGACGACGGCGTAGACCGCGATGCCAAGCGGCACGGTCAGCACGCTGAGCAACCACGACCAATCAATCACCGCGAAGTGCAGCATGCCCACGCCGCCAAAATCGGCCGAAGCCGCCGCCACCGCGGTGTCGCCGCCACCCGTGATCATCTTGGACAACATGTGCATCGAAAACGGCACCACCGCGCCCGCCGCGACGAGGCCGGTCGCTTTGTTCTCAATCGTCTCCAGCACATCGAGCGGCTTCTTCCAGCCCGGGGGCAGCGCCGCGCCCGCTGCGTCTTTGAGCGCCACCGCGCCGACCAGGCCCAGGGCTGGCAGCCAGAAGGACATCTGCGCAAACCACGGCAGGTTGGCGCGCCCGGCCTCATCGGTTTGGAAATACAAATAGGCGCCGTAAACGCCCGTGCCCAGCAGCGGCGAAATCGCAATCCCGGTCACGGCCGTGATCGCCCCGGCCACCGACGCCGCCGGCGACCGGTCGTTCACCGCCACTTCCTCCGCCTCCGTCGCCGCCCAAAGCGGCGAAATCACAACGGACAGGATCAACAGCAGGACGACGGACGGAGCGAAGCGTTTCATAGTCGGGAAGCGGGGATGCAATCGGGTTGCCGAAATCAGGAGGCAAGCAGCCCGATATTGCAGCCGAAAAGTTACCTGCGTGGAAGGCGCGGAAAGCACGCGTCAGGCAGGCCCATTCAGGCGTAGTTCACGCCAACCTGCGCGCACCAATCGAGCATACCGGCAAGGTTTCCACGGGTATCGGCCCAGGTGCAGGCCGGCACCTCATGCTCGCCCGCCCGCACCGCCGCCGCGAAGGCGTCGGCCTCGTAGGCATAGAGGTCGCGATCGGGGGTGATGGTGACCACCTCGGGCTCCGTCGCGCCATCGCGCCGGATCTCGAGCCCGGTCGCCTCCAGGTCGCGCGTGATCACGAAGGGCGAAGGCACCACGATATGTCCGGCGCTGCCGTAAACCCGCACCACGTTCTGCTGCCCCACATCGGTCCCACACGACAGCTCGGCGGTCATGCCACCCGGGAAACGCGCCACTGCGCTGGCCCGCACGTCGGTCCCCGCTTCGGGGTGCATGATGCCGACACCCCGCAACTCGGTTGGTTCGGCAAAGCCCGCGCCCGTGGCCGCGCCGGCCAAGAGCCGCGCGTAGGACAAGGGATACCCTCCCACGTCCAAAATGCCGCCGCCCCCCAGCGCCTTGTTCCACAGGCGTCCCGCGGCATCGAACGGCGCGTTAAAACTGAACGCGGCCTGCACGTGCCGCACCTCGCCGATCGTGCCCGCGCGGATGAGCTCAACAAGTTTGATCGTCTGCGGATGACACCGATACATCCACGCCTCCATGAGGGTGCGACCGTGCTCGCGCGCGGCGGCCTGCATCGAGTCGACCTGCGCCAGGCTCATGCCGATGGGTTTCTCGCACAGCACGTGTTTACCGGCGGCGAGGGCGGCCACCACCACGTCGTGGTGAAACGGATGCGGCGTCGCGACATAAACGGCTTCGACCTCCGCATCGGCCCAGAGCCCGGCGTAGTCACCATGCGTGTGGGCGGGATCGATGCCATGGGCGGCGGCGAAGCGCTCGGCCGAGGCCTGACCGCGGCTGGCGACGGCAACCAGGCGGCCGGCCTGGGCGGTGCGTAGTCCGCGAGCGAATACGCCGGCGATGTGACCGGTTGAAACAATGCCCCAGCGCAGCAGCGGGGACGAGGAGGGGTTGGTGGGGGAGTTCATCGGCGTTCGGGACGGGCCATGAACACCTGCACGGCATGCACGACCTCGCCGCCCAGAGGACTCCGAGCGAGGGCGGTGCCGCAAGCCAGATAACGCACTTCCGGGTGGAGCAGGTTCACCCGGTGCGCCGGCGAATCCATCCACTGCTGCACGATGCGGGCGGCGAGTTCCGCATAAGTCGGCCACGGCAGGTCCTGGCCCGTGACGTCATCGCGGCGCAGGCGCGCCCCTTCGGCCGACACCACGATGCGCACGGCACCACCGGAGGGCGGAACCCGCGCCAGGGTGATCGCAACGTTTTCCAACACCATCGCCGATTCGATGCCCTCCGCCCGCACCCGGTCCCAGGCCCGGTCGCGTCGGGCGAGCGGATTGTGGTGCGACACGTTGCCGGTAATCGCGTTGGTGAACGCGTGGATATCCGCCGCCCCGTGCAGACGCGGATAAGCCCGCAGCGCCCGCAACCCAAATTCGCGGCGCACCCGGTTGGTCTCGGCAAAGATCGCCGCCGAGAGCAGTTCGTCATCGAACCCGTCCCAGCTCACGCTCGCCTGCGCCGCGACGACGGGCTGCGGGGCCTCCTCCAAGCGCCACGCCGGCGTCTCGCAACCGGCGCCCAAGAAGACCAGCATCAAAAGGCAGAGAGGACGCCACCATTTCACCACACCCCAACAAGCCACCCCTTGGACAAATGGCAAGGGAGGCTCGGGTAAGGACCTTAGCGCGGTCGGAGCGCGCGAATTTCGGATTCACTTGCCCGGGTGAGTGAGTAATCCGTTGAGGTCCGCTTGGGCACTCGCCAGCCCGTTCCTCACCGTTCCCATCGATGAAGTCCGTCTTTCACTGGCTCGATCAGCACCCGGGGTTCTACGCCGTGGTGGCCATCGCCGCGTTGCTCGCGGTGATGGGCCTCTTGCTGGACACCAGCCGGCGGCCAGTCGACCAGTGGCCGCGCCGACCGGTGCGCGCGTGGCTGGCCTGGGCCGGTATATTTGCGCTCATGCTCTTCGCCTGGCGCTGGCCGCACCTGCTCGACCCCAAACCGCTCAATCCCGACGAGGCTTCGTTCGTGGCGAGCGCCATCCGTCTCGAGCACGATCCGTTTTTCTGGCGGTCCATTGACAACACCACCTCCGGTCCCCTCGCGAGCTTTCCGCTGGTCGCAATGCGACTGCTCGGCTTGCCAGCGGACTACTTCACCGCGCGACTGGCCGCGATCCTCCTCAACGGTATCGCGCTCGCGGCGAGTTTGTTGGCGACGCGTCGACTCGCCGGTCCGCGGGCCGCCGTCGCCGGGGTGTTGTCGGCCCTCGTCTTCTTCGCGGTCACGGTCGACTGGGACATCCTGCACTATAACTCCGAAGGTCTCCCGCTTGCGCTCATGAGCATCGGCGTGTGGTTGATCACCGAGGCACAAGCCCGGCACTTCACCGGCCGGGCGTGGGTTGGGGCCGGCATTTTCCTCGGCTTATTGCCGTGGGCCAAATTGCAGTCCGTGCCGATCGGGATGGCTATCGGTGTCTGGGCGCTCGGCTGGGTGCTGCTGCAATCGAGCCTGAGTTGGACCCAGCGCTGGCACCGCGCCGCCGTCTTGGTTGGCACCGCGGTTGCGCCGACGATCCTGCTGCTTTCTTGCTACGTGTTCGGAGGCCAACTCGACCACTGGTGGACCTCGTTCATCATCGACAACCTTATTTACGCGCGCGGCATCCCGGAATCACTCGGCGTGGAAAAGATCCTGCAGATGGCGAGCTACACCTACGCCCTACACGGGTTCTTCATCGCGCCGAGCCTGTTGCTCGCGGTTGGGCTTTCCTGGTCTCCGCGCTTGCACCGGGAACCCGGCTGCTGGCTCGGCGTGCTGAGCATCGCGGCCGCCTGCTACGCCATCACCGCTTCGGGACGCGGGTTCCTCCACTACACCATGTTCCTATTCCTGCCAGTCAGCTGGCTGACCGCCGTGGCGTTGAAGGGCTGGTTGGAACGCTCGCGCACGCCGCCCCCCGCGCGTTGGCGCTTCGCCGCCCTCATGGTGCTGATTGTGACGCCGCAACTGCTCGTGCGCGCCGGTGGCTCCTACCCCACGATGCTCGGTCAGCTCGAGCACGTCTGGCGATTCCCGCGCAACGAGATTGCCCAGGTGATCACCCGCTTGAAGCAACCCGGCGACATCCTCGGCCTGTGGGGATGGGACCCCGACCTTTCGGTGCGCACCGCCCTGCCGACGGCCACCCGCGAGACCAACACCGAACGGCAGGTGCGTGAAAGCGAGCTGCGCGATTCCTACTATCGCAAACGCTACCTGGAGGAGTTTCGGACCAGCCGTCCGGCCTTCTTCGTCGACGCGGTTGGACCCAATGGCTCGCAATTTTGGGACCGCACCACCCAAGCCCATGAAACCATGCCGGAACTCAAGGCGGAGATCGCGGAGCGCTACGTTTACATCGGCGACTTTCGTCCTTGGCGCCTCTACCTGCGCAAAGACCGCGCCATGGATCTGGACGCCGTTCGCACCGCCTTGGTCGAGGCCGCGCGGCAGCAGCCGCCGTTGAACGAAAATCCCATTCCCGCCGTCCATGAATATTTTCTGCCGGAACGCCCCCGCTGGGTGATTGAAGGGCGCGAAGTCAGCATGCTGGAGACCCCGGCACATGGCATCCTGCAGCTCAGCGGCGATGAGCGCACCCTCATCTTCGACTACGGCATGGACCCGCGTTGTTACCAACGCGCCGACCAGACGGACGGAGTGAATTTCCTCGTGCGCCTGCTCGTCGACGGCGAGTGGCAGGTGCCGATCTGGGAAGACCTGCTCGACCCGGTGAACGACCCGAGCGATCGCGGTTTCCAACGCGGCGAAGCCTACCTCCCCCCCCACGCCCCCGGCACGCAGGTCATTATCCAGGCCACCCCGGGACGCGTCGGCAACGCGGCCTGGGACTGGGCCTTTGCCACCGACTTCCGCTTCCGGCGCGGACCGGCGCTCAATTATGAGCTGCTCGGCGTTGTGGACTATACCGGTCTCTAAGAAAGGCCCCCGCCGTTCGTTTGAACTCACATGTTCAAACTCGGCTGCATCTGCCTCGGCATCCTCGCGACTCCCGGACTCGCCGAGGTTCCCCTGGCCCCGGCAGAGCCGGCCGCGGCCATCCGTTGGGCCTTTGCGCACGCCAACCGCGTATCGGTCAGCGACTGGGATGCGCAGACCCGCCGCAGGTTCGAAATCGAACTGCGGGCGGACGCCCGTTGGCGCGAGGAGGTTGACGACCTGCTCACCGACGCCGTGTTTCGGCCGCGTTCCACCTGCTTTTGCCACACCCCGCCGACCAAGCTTTGGCGTGACGACAGGTGGTTGCTCAGCATCTCGGTCCACCACGGCCGGAAGTTCCGGCTGTCGGTCAATCCGCAGCTCGGGGAGCTGTCGGGCGACTACGAAACGGACGAGGCCGTTTGTAAGGCCTTTATCGATACAGCCTACTCCCGCCTGCGCACGATGCAGGCCATCCGCGCCTCGGCCGAAACGGTGCTCAGCCGTTGATCTCGGTCGCGTCGGACTGACCGCCCAGGCTCACGTTGCTGGGCAGGAAGCTGCGTTCGAGAAAGCGCAGGGCGGCACGGCCATCGGAGCGCAGCGCCTCAAGCTCCGCGCTCAAGGCATCGGGTTGCGCGGTGGCGGCGGTATTGGCGGCGGGCGCGCTGAGCACCTTTTGCGAAAACGATTCAATGCTCGCGCTGAGTTGCTGCAGGTCCTGCTGGGTGAAGGCGATGTCGTCGCTCGGGATGGTCGACTTGCCCGGCGCGCCGTTCCACAGCGCCGCGGTCACCGCCAGCGCGGCGGCGGTGCCGAGGGCGACGGGCAACCAGCGCTGCCAGGCCGGCGCGCGGCGGACCTGCGCCTGCTCACGGAGCACGGGCCGCACGGCGGCGAAAATGCGGTCCTCCAGGCCGAGCGGCAGCTCCGGTTCGGCCCCTCCGGCAAAGGCGCGGGCCTCCTGGCGCAGTTCGTTCTCAAGCGCGGAGAGCGCGGCAAAGTGTCGAGCGCAGTCGGGGCAACCCGCGGCGTGGCGGGCGGCGAGACCGGGCGCGGGCCGGGTGGCGTCATCCTCGCGCCAAGCGCTCCACGCTCGCGCGAGCCGGCAGGTGAGACGGGGTTGGGCGGGGGCGGTGGTTTTCATGGCGGGTTGATTCATAGGAACGATTCCTTCGCCGACAGCAAACGCTGACGGGCTCTAAAGATGAGGGTTTTGATGCCGGGCACACTCTGGCCAGTGGCGGCCGCGGTCTCGGCGGTGGACATTTCTTCGCCGAAGCGCAGCCAGAGCGCTTCGTATTCGCGGCCGGTGAGGACGCGGCGGGCCTTGGCCCAGAGGTCGTCGACCCGCTCGCGCAGATCGGCCTCGCGGCGCGGTCCGTGGCTGCCGTCGCCGAGGGTTTCCTCGGGCAGCTCGACGAACTGCTTGCGGCCGCGGAAGTGGTTGAGCGCCGTGCGGCGCGCGATGGTAAAGAGCCAGTTGATGAGCGGCCGATCGGCGTCGACCTTGTGCAGCGCGCGGAAGGCTTTCACAAAGGTGTCCTGCGTGATGTCCTCGGCGTCCTGGGACTGGCCGGTCATGCGCACGACGTAGTTGTAGATCGGCCGGTGGAAGAGGCGCACGAGTTCGCGGGCGGCCGACTCGCTGCCGGCCTGGGCTTCGCGCACGAGTTCCGCCTCGGCGGGGGACGCTGTATCGGTTTCTTCCATACCGCGGGCAACCGAACTGGATGCGGCGGACGTCATGGTCAGTTGGCCGGCGCGAGGTGGCTGAGGGCGAAGGCCGAAACGCCGTCGGTTTCGTCGACGTAGCGCACGCGCAGGCGGTAGCTGCCGGCCGGGCCATGGAAACGCAGTTGGGCTTTCGCCGGACCGCCGTGGCTGGAGATCAGTTCACCGCCGGAAGCGTGTTCACTTTCTTCAATGCGGTAGTTGGCGAGGCGCATGAATTCGGCTTCGTAGCGGGTGCTTTCGCCACCGGTGGCCGGGATCAGATCGATGTAATCGACGCGGGCGTGCTCGCCATTGTGGGCGATGCTGGAGAGGACCACGATCGATCCGGCGCTGAGTGCCACCGGTTCCGACGTGAAGAGGGCGAAGTTCTCAGCCGAGATAGCGTCGGATCCCAGGTCCGCGTCGGCGTGCCAATCGGCAATCGCTTCGCCATCGACGTTGCCGATGTGGGCGCGGGTATCGTCGACGGGAGCCTCGCTGCGGGCCGCTTCAGCCTGCTGAGCATGTTCCTCCATGTTGTGCATTTGCTCCTGCAACATCGCGGCCAGGCGCTCGGTCGGATAGGCCATCTGCACCGCCACCCGGCGGTCATCGCGGCGGATGCTCACCGACTGGATGAAGGCCATCAGGTCGGCGTCGCTGGACTCAGCGAGGGAGAGCATGGCGGTGAGGCCGTTGAGGATGCGGACCAGTTTCTCAGCGAGCGCGTTGTCTTTGGACTCGAGCGTGGCGGAGGCGATGAGGTTCTCTCCCTGCTCGCCGAGCACGACAGAGGCGGCCTGGGTCATCTGCAGCACACGGGCCTGCGGGGTGTTTTCACCGCCGCCGATGGCCTCGGACGGAACCTGGGACGCGGCGTAGAGGTAATACTTTCCTTGCGCCGGGAGCAGGCTGGTGAGGGCGTGCCGGCCAGCGGCGAGCGAAGCGCCTTTCCCGCGGTAGAGGTCCAGCGATTGCAGGAGCATGTCCTGCGAGCGGCTCACGAGCACGATGGGCTCGGATGGGAAACCGATGAAGATCTCATTCTCCATGCGGTAGGTTTCGATCGGCAAGCCCTCGACCTCGACGAACTGGTCGGGCGCCGAGACCGTGGCGTGGGCGACGAGGCCCTCGGCGATTTTGCGCAGGTCGGTCGTGCCTTCGATGATGAGGGCGCCGGTCATGTCGGCGTTGTCGGTGGAGAGCTGGAGGTTGCCGAAACCGGTGATGCTGCCAACAGCGTCGAGGATCTTGCCGATGTTCGGCTGGAGCGGGCTGGCCTCCGCCATGCTCTCGGCGATGGGCAGGCGATCGATGATTTGCTGGCCGAGCGTGGATTCGCGCAGGGCGGCGAGGTCGGCGTAGACCACCCACTTGGCGTCGGCGGGCACCAGAGCCGGGTTGAGCTCGGCGTGCGCCGCCGGGGTCAGCCAGGAACCCGCGGTGAGGGCGGCAAGAGTAAGAAGGGTGCGTCGTTTCATGAGGTTTGGGAAAGGAGGTTGGAAATGGGTGGAAGGTTGTTGTTGCCCTCTATTCACCGCCGAAATCGGGGTGGTTTCGAAAAAATCGCGGTCAGCTCTCTTTTTCGCGGGCGCCGAGGAACTCCATGCGGGCGAAGACCGCGACCGCGACGCCCACGAGCCCCACGCTGATCGCCAGCATGAGACCGAGCGCGCCGAAGGTCTCGGCGTTCCAGGCCAGCGGTTGGAGATCACCCCTCGGCTGCAAAACGTGCAGGTGGCGGCTGATGGAGAACTTGTTGATTTGAATCGGGATGTTGCCCACGCCCGCCTCGATGAGCCCGGCGTAAGCGAGCCCCAGCAGCATGTAGCGCCGGGTCAGCGCACCCATGCCAAAGCCCAGCGCGGTGAAGGCCATGACCGCCGCGGCCATGATGGCGAACTTGCGCGGCAACTGCGCGAGCAACTCCGCCTGGTCACCCATGGCGCCGACGGCGACGACGAAACCCACCAGAAACGTTCCGGCGATGAGCCCGCAGGCCGTCTGGGCGAGGTAATTGAACACCACCAACATCGAACGCGGCACCGACCGTGGGCTGAGGTAATCGACCGTGCCCGGTTTCAGGATCTCGCGCACCGCACCGGCTCCGCCCATGAAGGCGAACAGCGGCACGATCGTGCTGAACACAAAAACGTCGGTCCAATCGGCGAACTGCGCCCCGTCGGACCGCATCGCGATGCGGAAGGTCAACACGCCCAGCAGGGCCAGCATCACCAGCGACATCACCGCGCGCGACGGCGCGAACACGCGGCGCCAGGTCAGGCGCCATACACCGCCGAGCGCCGGCAGGAGTCGGGGCGCCACGCGGGGACCAGAGACAGGGGAAGCAGCAGCAGTGGAGGTCGTCATGGCAGGGGCGGCGGTTCGATCGCGCGCTCGAGGGCGGATCCCTTGGCGTTGGCCTCTTGGATCACCACCCCGCTCTCGAGCAGGATGGCGTGGAAGTTCTCATAAAACGCCGCCGGATCGCGCCAGCGGGCGACGAGGGTGGATTTCTCCTCATCGAGGTCACAGCCGCGCAACAGCTCGCGGGCGAAAAGGAAACGGGCGAGCTTGGCCGGGTCGTCGCAGCGGAACTGGGTTTCCGCCGGCCAGCGGCGCGGCGGCGGAGCGGTCGGCACCTGCGCATCGATCGCGGCCTCCGTGTTCGGCATCGCCGGGGTGGAACGGGCGTTCGCCGCAGCGTTGCTGGAGCTGGGCATGCGACCCCAACGCAGCAGGATGAACGAGCGGCACAACGCCTCGAGGTCCTCGAGGATGTGACTCGAGATCACGACGCTCGTGCCTTCGGCGGCGAGTTGCCGCAACACGTTGGCCAGCTCCTCGCGGCCCATCGGATCGAGACCGTTCATCGGCTCGTCGAGGATGATGAGGCGGGGCTCGTGCAACAGACATTGCGCGAGCTTCACGCGCTGCTTCATGCCCTTGGAGTAAGCCGTCACGGGCTTGTTCCAATGCACCGCCGGTAGCTTCACGCGTTCGAGTGCGGCCGTCGCGCGGTCCTTGGCCTCGCGCGCCGACAATCCGGAGATCATGGCCAGCGCCGTGAGCCAGTCGCGCGGTTTGATGTTGGCGGGAACCGCTTCGTCTTCCGGGCAATACGCCAGCTGCGCGCGCACGTTGGAGCTGCTCCACGGCAGATCGCCAAACACCCGCAGCTCGCCCGAGCTGGGCTTGATCTGGCCGGTGAGCAGACGAAAGAGCGTGGTCTTGCCCGCCCCGTTGGGTCCGACGACGCCGGTGATGCCGGGGCCGATGCGGAAGGACACATTGTTGAGCCCGAGCACGATGCCGTAGAACCGGCTCAGGTTGGTGGCTTCGACGATCGCGTGACTCATTCCGGTTTCACCCTCCGCATGAAAAAGGCCAGGGACACGCCGACCAGCACCACGAGGCCGGTGATCACGCCGGTGAGCTCGTCGGTGCCGACGAAGTTCGAGGCACGTTGCATCTCGGCCGCCATCTCGGGACTGAGCAAGGGCAACACGCCGGCTGCCTCCTGCAGCACGCCGCCGATGTTGAAGATCTCATCGCGCAACATCTTGAGGTCGTAGGTGAAGCTGGCGTGGCGCACCCAACCCGGCATGAACGGATTCCCCGCCAGCCCGCCGACCACGATCCACAAGCCGATCCACCACAGCCGCGCCATCGCTGCAGTCTTACCGAGCGACGAAACCGCAAACGCAATCGCCGAGATCACGACCAGCCCCACCAGGTTGAACAACAGCGCATTGCCCAGCGCGCCAAACGAGTAACGCGCAAAGACCATGTCGGGCGCGAAGAGCACGCTCAGCAACCAGCCCGCCAGCAGCGGCCCGGTCCACAACATGAGCAGCGTGCCCACGATGATGCCAAACTTGCCCAGCAGGTAGTCGCGCGACGTCAGCGGTCGCGCCAGGTAAATGGTCAGCGCCTGACTCGACCGGTCGCGCGTGATGAGTCCCGGCACGAGCAAGGTGAGCGCCACCAGACTCAGCAACAGCCCGACCTGCGAATGCGCCCAGAAGATGCTCTTGAACATGCCCGCCACCAGGATGTCCGGGTAGAGCAACAACAGCGCGCTCACCGCCGACATGATCGCCTGCGGCCGCGGGCCACCTTTCGCGGCGAGGCTCGCCAACCAGCCGGTTTCCGAGAGCGTCTGCGTAAAGGCAAAACCTGCCACCGCCACCAGCACGCCCGCCGTCCAAGCGAAGAACAGCAGCAGCTTGAAGAAACGCATCTTCGTCAACTGGCGCAGCCCGGTCGACAGGATCACCCAGCGCCGCGCGTTTACGCCGCGCCGCGGGCCGGTCCAGCGATTGAAGTCCAACTTCGGCTCAAGCTCCGGCATCGACGACCTCCGGCTGCTGGTTGGGGTTCGATTTGGCCAGGGCCTGCAGGAACAAGCCGTGCAATGAATCCGGACTCGCAAAGATATCCGCCGGCGGCAGCCCGTGCTCCTGCATGAGTTGCAGCAACCAAGCGATGTCCTCGGCCGTCGTCTCGACGCGCAGCCGGCCGTTGGACAGGTGCTCGACCGCGTGACCCGCCGCGCGCAGCGCCGTCTCGTAGCGATCCACCGCCGCGGCCGGCGAGAGTTCGATGACCCGTTTGCGCTTGGCCTGCAGCTCGGCCATCGAGGCATGCTCGACGATGCGGCCGCCGGCGATGATGAGCACGCGGTCGCAGATGCGCTCCACGTCGTGTAACAAGTGAGAGGATACGATGACGCTGATGCCGTGCTCCTTCCACAACGTGCCGATCAACCGCAGGATGTGCTCACGCCCGCTCGGATCGAGCCCGTTGGTCGGCTCGTCCAGGATGATGAGCTTCGGGTCGTGCACCAGCGCCTGCGCCAGTTTCGCCCGTTGGCGCATGCCAGTGGAATAGGTGTCGACCGAGCGGTAGCGCTCCTGGCCCATGCCGACGAGGTCGAGCATCTCATGCGCCCGCTGGCGCGCCGCCTGGAAGGACATGCCGGAGAGTTGCCCGCAATAGGTCACGTATTCGCAACCCGCCATGCCGGGAATGTGGCAGTCGCGCTCCGGCCCGTAACCGACGCGCTCCCGCGATTCGCGGTTCTGCGCGGTGATGCTGACGCCCAACACCCGCGCCGAGCCGGCTGACGGTGTCTCGAGGTTGAGCAGACACTTGAGAAAGGTCGTTTTGCCCGCGCCATTGGGCCCGAGCAGGCCGATGGTGCCAGGCGGCACGCTCACCGTGACATCGTCGAGCGCCCGGTGGGAGCCGTAGAGCTTGGTCAGCCCGGAGGTTTCGATGATCGGCTCGCTCACGGCTTGAGACATGGCGACGCCCCCGCGGCGCGACAAGCGCGCGCGGCGACAATCGGGTGAAAGGTCGGAACTGGCATGCACCCCCATCACCCGACGAACCGGTGCGGGGTTTCAAAAAGTTCAAAGTTTCTCCGCCGGGGACCCGCGGCGCTTTTCCGAAGGGATGCCCGGCCGCCCGGGGTCATACCCCTTCGCCTGCCCTTCACCCTCAACCCCGTTCTCCCCATGAACACGCTGGCAAAATATCTCCTCCTCGTCGCGCTGGGCACCGCGGCCACGCTGTCGGCCGCCCCCTCCGGCGTGACCCTCGAAATCCAACCCACGCGCCAGATTTTCCCCCGCGACGCGCAAAACCGTGGCCTCACCGAAGGCTGGGCCCGCGTCGCCGTGGCCATCGACGCCGACGGCCGCCTGCTCGAACACCTCGTGATCGCCGCGTCGGACCGGGCCTTCGCCAAGGAAGCCGATCAGCTTGTGCGCACCGCCCGCATTTCTCCGCCGCGGGAAGACGGTCGCCCCCTCGCCCTGCGAACCGAGGTCAACATCGCCTTCCGGAACAACGGCTTGTTCATCGTCGACGACTTCCAAGCCATCGCCGAACTCTACCTCCACGGCCGGCTGGACCGCGCGGAGCCTGTGCGGATGGCTTCGCCGCGGGAGCTCGATCACCTGCCGCAAGCGATCGAAGCCCCCATGCCGCCCTACGCCACCGAACTCGCCAGTCGCGGGGTCACCGGCCGGGTGGTCGTGGATTTCTACATCGATGAAGCCGGTCGCGTGCGTCTGCCCGCCATCGCCTCGGCCGATCACCCCGAACTCGCCGATCTCGCCCTCAACGCCCTCGCACAGTGGCGCTTCGCTCCACCCACCCGCTACGGCCAACCCGTGCTCACCCACGTGCGCCAACCCTTCGACTTCACCCTCAAGCTCCCGCTCAACGCCACCCTCACGCCGGTGCCCAACCCACCCTCCTCCTGAGCGGCCCACCCGCCTGGGCCTCCCTGTCACCGCACACCAACGCAAACCGCCATCCCCCGTGCGGCCCGGTTCCGGACGCGGCGCGGGGGGTGGTTTTGCGCGCAGCAGACCACCGATCCCTGAATCCATGACACTTCGCCTGCCTTCTCTGCTGTCAGCCGTCCTGTTGACCTCTGCTTGGCTCACCGCCGAAGCAACGAACCCCGCCAAACCCTACCGTCTCTTTGTCGGGGTCGACCTCTCCGTCAAAACCGACGACGGCACCCGCCGCCCCGTCCGCACCATCGAGCCCAGCCACATCGTCCTCGCCGAGCCCGAGCGCCCCACCCTGTCGCTGCGCGAAGCGCCTCCCTTCAGCTGGGAGCACAAGACCAAGGTGAGCCGCGCCCCCATCGCCATCACCGACTTCCAGCAGCATCGCACCTTCACCCTGCGCAACGATCAGAAGCTGCAATACCTGGCCACGCAGAACAACATGGCGATCTACCAGCAGGAAAAGACCGACGCGGCGCGCCTTGCCGCCGCCCAGGCCCGTTTCACCGAACAAATCGCCCGGGCCAGCTACGTGGCCGCGGAACGGGACAAACAATCCCGTGCCGGCCTCGAAGGGGGACCGCCCGAGGGCTACCAGGCCGGTGGCCGCGATGGTCTGGATTTCGCCAACGTGGCCAGCAACGTGCCCGAAGCCGAGGCCGCAATGGCCGACCAGTTCCTTGAGACCCAGATGTCGACCAACGACCCCACCTTCCTCGATCGCGCCCAGGGCGTGGACTCGGCGGCCGGGGCCGATGTCATGGAACTGTCGTTCAACGTTTCCTCCCCCGACCCCATTGCCAACGCCTACGTTGTGATCATGGGCGCCATCGCTCAGGGCGAGGAAGAGGGTGTCGTCGCCTTCCACCAACCCATCGGGGCGATCGGTCCCCAACCGCGTAAAATCAAGGTGCGCAAAACCGGCTTCCAGCCCGGCTTCGTCATCAAAGAGGTGAAACTCCACCTCTACGCCTACGGCAAGGAACTCGCCACCAACCTCTCGGAACGCGCGGTCGGCATGACCCGTGAAGAGGCGCGGGAATTTCTGCTTCTCTCCCATATCGCCGACCACGCGGTCGAGTCCCTGCCGCCCTCCCCGGTCTGGACGCTCGCCCCGACAGCCTTGCTGGCCGCCAAGTCCGCTCAGGACTTCGACTATCCCGTCGTCGCCAACATCGACGCCGACGGCAGCATCATCAGTATCCACAATTCGGACACTGCGGCGCGCGCCTACCTGGCCGACATCCACAACGCCGGCGACCTGCGCGCCAAGGCCACGCCCGGCCAGTCCCTTTCCGCATCGGTGCGCGTCAGCACCGACGGCCAAGAGATCACCTTCAACCACGCCGACCACCTGCCCGAACGCGTGATCGACGCGCTGCGCGACATGGTCTTTCTGCCCGCGCTCGACGTCGGCACCCCCGTTGCGGCCACCACCCGCATCAACCTGGCCGACTTTTTTCACTGATTTCCCGCCCCCTGAGCCATCAGGCGGACACAAACAGGGAACCCGGCCCGGCCCGTCGGAGTCATTGCCCCGCGAGGAAGGTTGCCGCGCGGCCCATCGTCGTTTGAGCTGCGCGCACGCTTTTCCAGTCACCCCGGTTGCCCCCTATGACCGCTTCCCGCCGCCCCCTCGCTCTGCTCGCCTGCCTGCTCGCCGTCGCCTCCGCGACCTTGGCTCAGGCGCCCGCCAAACCCTACCGCCTCTTCATCGGCGTGGACCTGAAGATCAAGGACGGCGAAAACCGCTACCGCCCGGTCGACAGCCTGAAGGCCAACGAAGTCATCCTCGCCGAACCGGACCTGCCGACCGTCCGCCTCCGCGACGCCGGTCCGTTCAGCTGGGAACATCGCACCAAGGTGAGCCGCGCCCCCCTTACCATCACCGATTTCGAACAGCACAAGGTCTTCTCCCTGCGCAACGACAAGGCCATTCAATACATGGCCACGCAGAACAACATGGCCATCTACGCCCAGGAGCGCGCCGACTACCAGCGCATGGAGGCCGGCGAAGCTTCCCGCATGGTCGCCCATGCCGCGGCCAATCGCCACGGGGTTGATGTCGCCATCGCCAACGGTGTCCTCGTCACTCAACTCACCATCGACGCCGCCGATGCCTGGGTCGCGGACGCCAACGCCGTCTACGAAGAAGCCTTCGATGCCATGATCGAGCAACAGGAAGCGTCCAGCGCCATGATCGGCAACACCGCCATGCTGGACGAAGCCCTCGACGCGACCAGCGAGGGCGGCGAAGACATCCTCGCCCTCGCCTTCACCCTCTCTTCCGCCGAACCCATCGCCAACGCCTACGTCGTCGTCATGGGCGCCGTCACTCAGGGTGAAGAGAAGGGCGTCATCACCTTCCACCAAGCCATCGGCGCGATCGGCCCGGAACCCCGCCGCATCAAGATTCGCCAGACTGGTTTTCAGCCCGGCTTCACCATCGAAGAGGTGAAACTCCACGTCTACGCCCACGGCAAGGAGCTCGCCACCAATCTCTCCGAACGCGCCGTGCCCCTCTCGCGTGACGAAGCCCGCGAGTTCCTGCTCCTTTCCCACATCGCCGACCATGCGGTCGATTCCGTCGAACCCACGCCCGTGTGGACGCTCGTCCCGCCCGCCCTGCTCGCCGCCAAGTCGGCCCAAAGCTTCGACTACCCCGTGGTCGCGAACATCGACGCCGACGGCAGCGTGATCAGCCTGCACGAAACCGAGGCCGACGCCCGCGCCTACCTCGCCCAGATTCACGATGCCGCCGACCTGCGGTCCAAGGCCACCCCCGGCAAGTCCCTCGCTTCCTCCGTCCGCATCGCGACCGACGACCATGCCATGCAACTGGACCAAACCGGTCGCATTCCGGCGCCCGTCGTCACCGCGATGCGCGAGATGGTTTTCCTGCCCGCCCTCGATGTCGGCACGCCCGCGCCCGGCACGATCCGCGTCAACCTCGCCGACTTCTTCCGCTAAGCGCAGCGCGGTTGGCCACTCGCCACGCGGCGGACGCACTTGCCAAGTTAAGCCTCGCGGACCGGCCGCCGCTTTTGCTTTTCTGCGGCCATGCCCCGCCCCGTTTCACGCCCGGCTTCGTCCCGCGTGCTGCTCACCTCGTTGCTGCTTGCAGCCGCGTCCACCCTCTGCGCTCAAACCGACACCAAGTCATACCGCCTGTTTGTCGGCGTCGACCTGCTGGTGCCGGAACAAGCCGGGGCCAAGCCGCTTGCCCCCCGACCCGTCGCTTCGCTGCGACCGCACGCGGTCGTGCTCGATGACGCGACCCACTCCGTGCTGCCGCTGCGCGAGGTGCCGACCTTCAGCTGGGAACGCACGCCCAAAGTCAGCCGCGCGCCCATCACCATCAGCAACCTCGAGTCCGAGCGCACCCACACCATCCAAAATGATCCGGCGATGCAGTGGATGGCCTCGCAGAACAACATGACCGCCTACGCGCAGGAACGACACGCCTACCTGCAGATGGAAGCCGCCGTCGCCGAACGCACCAGCGCCGTCACCGGACGCAACAACCAGATCTACGCCGCCAACGAGCGCCTCGCCGGCCGCCAACTCTCCGGCAACGCCTCCGGCCCCCAGGGCCAGGGGCAGGCGGGCATCACCCAGCTCGCCACCTCCGCCGAAGCCGATGAAGCTTGGGCCGCATTCAACGCCAACACCGACGGTCTGGACGCCGCGCTCGACAACACCGTCTTCGCCCACAAAATTCAGGGCGCCACCGCCGAGGACGGCCAGGCCACCGTCCTCGAACTCGCCTTCGACCTCACCTCCGCCGAGCCGGTGGCCGACGCCTATGTGGTCATCATGGGCTTGGTCGAACAACCCTCCGCCGAAGGCGAGGGCACCGTCGTCTTCCACCAAAACATCGGCGCCATCGGCCCCGAAACCCGCCGCATCAAGATCCGCAAAGTGGGTTTCGAACCCGGGTTCAAGATCCGCAACGTCGTTGTGCACGTCTTCACCCACGGCCGCGAGCTCGGCACCAACCTCTCCGAGAAGAGCGTCGCGCTCACTCGCGATGAAGCCCGCGAGTTTCTCCTGCTTTCCCATATCTCCCAGCACGCCATCGACAGCCTCAGCCCCACCCCGGTTTGGGAACTCGCCCCCTCCAACCTGCTCGCCGCCACCAACCCCGCCACCTTTGACCACCCGGTGGTCGTAAGCGTCGACGCCGATGGCTCGGTCATCAGCATCCACCAATCCGAGGCCGACGCCCGCGCCTTTCTGGCCGAAATTCAGGACGCCGCCGATCTGCGCTCCAAATCGACGCCGACCGCCAAATCCGGCAACTCCCTGTCCAACTCCGTGCGCATCGTCGACCAGGACGCCGGCGTTCGCCTCGACCAAACCGGGCGCCTGCCCGCGCCGGTCGTCGCGGCGATGCGCGAATTGATTTTCCTACCCGCGCTCGACCTGGGCACCCCGGTGCCCGGCATCGCCCGCATCAACCTCGCGGACTTCTTCCGCTGATGCGCTGCCCCTTTCCCGGCTCGGCCTTGATCGCGCGGATTCGCCCCCTGATTCCGACGCTCCTGGCCCTCACGACGGCGACCGCATCGCTGCCCGCGCAGCAGGTCAGCAATCATCGCGTCTTTGTCGGCATCGATCTCTTCGTCCCCACGGCGGACGGCCCCCTGCCGGTGCTCGGTTTCGAGGGCGATCGCGCTCGTCTCGCCGGTTCGCCCCCAGACTACCGCGATATCGCCAAGATCCCGGCCTTCGGCTGGACGCACCGCCCCAAGGTGGGACGACTGCCGGTGATCATTCGCGACCTGGAAACGCGCTACGAGAGCACCGTGCAGGCCGACGCCACCCAGCGTCGCCTGCGCGAGATGAATCAGGTTTTTGAATACGCCGCCGAACGCGCCGGCCGCTCCATGCAATCCGGCGTCAACCTCTTCGCCCCCCCCAGCGAGGACGATCTCGACCGCCAGCGCCAACTCACCCATGCGGCCCACGCCGAGTTCGACTCCGCCCTGTCCGCGCCCGCGGCTCGCGTGCACCACGGCCCCTTCCTGACCGCCGAGAACGTGCTCGAGCCCGCCGATGCCGCCGACAACGATGTGCTGACTTTTAGCTTCGACCTGGTCGCGCCGCGACCCGTCACCGACGCCCACCTCATCGTGATGGCGCACCTGAAGACCGCTGGCGAACCGGGCGTCGCGGTGTTCCACCAGGCCATCGGTCCCATCGACGCCGAACCCCGCCGCATCAAGGTGCGCCAGACCGGATTCCGTCCCGGGTTCGAGCTCACCGCGCTGAAACTCCACCTCTTTGCCCACGGCCAGGAGCTGCCCACCAACCTCTCCGAGCGCACGTCCTTCTTCACCGCCGACGAGGCCCACCGCTTTCTCCTGCTCGCTCACATCGCCGATCATCCCCACGGCCAACTCCCGCCCCAGCCGGTTTGGTCGCTGGCTCCCGCCAGCCTCTTCTCCTCCGTCACCCCGGAAATTTTCGATCAGACCCTCGCGGTCAACGTGGATGCCGACGGCCACCTGCTCAGTATCCATCGCTCGGAGACCGATGCGCAGGCGCTCCTCAAGTCGATTCCCGCGGCGGCGGATCTGCGCACAAAATCCGGCGGCGCCCAGCCGGGACAGCCGATCCCGGTTGCCCCCGATGTCTCTGAGTCGGCGGACGAACTGCCCCCCCTGCTCATCGCCGCTCTGCGCGAGCTGGTCTTCCTGCCCGCCCTGCGCGACGGCGAGCCCGTCATCGGCACCACCACGATCAACCTCGCCGATTTTTTCCGTTGAGCCACCTGCCTAACGTATAATGCCGCCCGCCGCGTTCTCGGCTGGGCATGACCGCCGAATCCGCTAAGCCTGAATCCTCCATGAAACTCCGCTCCCTGCTTTCCGCCCTCACCCTTTCCACTGCGCTCGCGGTCTCCGCCGGCGCCGCCCAGTTCAAGGCCCTGCTCATCACCAACACCGACGGCTGGCATCACGACTCCATCGGCGCCGCCGTGCCGGCCATGCAGGACCTCGCCAAGCTCCACGACTTCGAGTTGGTCTGGCCCAACATGCTCGGCATGGTCCTCAACGACCGTTACCTCGCCGACGTCAAGGTCATCATCTTCGCCCTCACCACCGGTGACATCCTCACCGACGAGCAGCAGGCCGCCGTCGAGAAATTCGTCCAGAACGGCGGCGGCATCGTGGGCATTCACGCCGGCGGCGCCGACACCGAGTATGAGTGGGAATGGTGGACGAAGGCCTTCGGCCACATGTTCCACATCCACCCCGCCGTGCAGACTGCCACCGTCGAAGTGCTCGAGCCCAACTTCCCCGGCATGGACCGCTTCGCCAAGCGCTTCCTCTTCACCGAGGAATGGTATGAATTCGACGCCCCTCGCAGCGACGCCCTGCAATACCTGCTCGCCGTCGACGAGGACACCTACGACATCCGCGCCAACTGGGGCGCCAAGCAGTCCAAGGGCATGGGCGACCTCCACCCGCTGTCCTGGTTCCATGAATACGACGGCGGCCGCGTCTTCTACAGCGCCTTCGGCCACCTGCCCGCCACCTGGAACGAGGACCGCTTCCTCCACCACGTCTACGGCGGCATCTACTGGGCCGCCACCGGCAAAGGCTTCCGCGCCGAATAAGCCCACCCACAGCCACCATCCCCAAGCGCCGCCCAACCCGCGGCGCTTTTTCATTTTCACGCGCATGCCCGCCAACTTTCGATCGGCTCAGGAAATCGGACTCCCCGAAACCGCCGCGCTGCTCAACCGCGGTTTCGCCGACTACTTGGTGCCGCTGCAGTTCACCGCCGATTCCCTGTCGGCGATGGCCCGGTCCGACCAGATCGACTTCGCGGCCAGCCGCGTGATCCACGACGGCGACCAGGCCGCAGGTGTCGCCCTCATCGCCCGGCGTGGCTCCACCTGCCGCCTCGCCGGCATGGCTCTGACACCGGAAGCGCGCGGTCACGGACTAGGCCGCGCCCTGCTCGAGCAAACCCTCGTCGATGCCCACAAGCGCGGCGACACCACGATGGTCCTCGAGGTCATCAACCAAAACGAAACCGCGCAAAAACTCTACCGAAGCGCCGGGTTCGAACCCATTCGCCAGCTCCTCAGTTTCGAGCGCGGCGCGACCCACGACAGCGATCCTGGTCCGACGACCAACGTGGACCTCAACGACTTCACTGCGGCCGCCCGGGCGGAAGAGGCAAGCGATCTCCCGTGGCAAATCTCTGCTGCGACACTCACCAACGTCGACCCCGCCCGGCACAGTGTCGTCCAGGTCGACGGCCTGTCGGTGCTGGTCGCTCATGTCGGTGAAGACCTCAACGCCGTGCGCGGTCTCGTCGGCGCCGACCGCGAAGGCGCATCCACCGCCCTGCGACAGGTGCTTTCAATGTGGCCCCAACACCGCTGGCGCGTCCCCGCGCTGTTCCCGGAAACCTGGTCACCCTGTTTCCTCGACGCGGGCTTCACGCCCGGCGACCTCTCGCAAACCCAAATGGTGAAACGCCTCTGACACTTCGCTGGGTCGGCTCGCCACCCTCACCGCTGTAGCCGGGGTCGGTGACCCCGGTCCGGCTGCCTCTTCGCACGCATCGCCCGTGCTACCCCCTCTCCGCTGAACCGGGCTCAGCGAGCCCGGCACCAGCATCCACCACGCACGCTGCCACTTACTCCGCGAAATGCGCGTCGAAGAAGGCCTTTGCGGCCTTCACGAATTCGGTCGGATCGTTGTGAAACTCCGGGCTGTCGGTCTCGATCGCCATCACGCCCGACCAGTTCTTCTCTTTGATCGCGTCGATGAGACCGGCGTAGTTGGCGTTGCCGAGGCCGATGAAGGTGTCCTTCGGGCGACCCGGCGCATCCTCCATATCGAGCCGCTTGTCCTTGAGGTGCATGTCGTAAACCCGGTCGCCATAGTTGCGGAAGATCGTCTCCGCATCAAAGCCCGCGGCGGTCACCCAACCGATGTCCATGCACACGCCGATCCGGTGGTCACGCTCGGCGAGCACATGCTTCACCGTGGCGGGATTGCCGTAGACGGTGCCGGTGCCGTGGTTGTGCACGGCGAGCTTGATGTCGTATTCCTTGACCAGTTCCTCGAGCACGTCCCACTGCGCGGGTTCGCGCGGCTCGACCACGATGACCTTCATGTCGAAGAGCTTGGCGAGTTCGAAGAGCTGCCTATTCTCCTCCTTGTCCATGGAGGTGCCGCTCACACCGATCGAGTAGGCGGTGACGCCGTGCTCGGCCAAAAACGCTTTCTGCTCGAGCAGCTTCTCGCGCGGCGCGGAGGGGTCGAGGTGCGCCCGAAACAGTTCCAACTGCGTGATGCCATGCTCCGCCGCGAAAACCACCGCCTCCTCAAAACTCATGTGCCGACACGTCCACGTCTGCAGCCCCAGCTTGGGCGTGGCGGAAAGTGACACAGCGAGAATCGATAGCGCGAAAAACGACAGAACGGAGCGAAGGGGTTTCATAGAGCGTGCAGTCTGCCAACCCCACCTCACCCGCGGCGAGCCCGATTGCATTCCCGCCGGCCGCGTCAGTTATCGGGTGTAAACCCGTCCTCCGTCGCCGCATCGATATGATACGCCCCCGTGCGCGTCGTGCCACTACGGGTGTTGTAGAGTTCGATCACCCGCAGCAGCTCGCTGAGGCTCAGCGCACCGTCGCGGTCGATGTCGGCACTGTGGAATCCGGCCGGGTTCGTTGCTTCGCTGGTGCCGGGCGCATAACCGTCCTCCGTTTCCACGTTTCGGTGATACACGCCCGTTCGCTCCGTGCCCGCCCGCGTGTTGTAGAGTTCGATCACCCGCAACAATTCGCTGAGATCGATCGTGCGATCACCATCGCGGTCGGCACTGTGGCGGCTCGAGCGCAGCAACAGCGGATCGGGCTCGGCCAGCACTTGCACCGGCTGGCCCGTTCGCGTGACTGACACCAGACTCGCGAGCTCCACCGTGCCGGCAAAGGGCTCCGTCGCGCTCAACCGCATCGCCACTGTCACGGCGACCGCCGGGGCCTCGGTCCAGCTCCACTCCGCCAAGGCATCTTCGCCGACGGTCGGCGCCACCGCGGCCGCCGCGCTTTGCGTGACATCACCGGTGACGGTCCACCCCGCCGGCACCAGCGTCTGCCACTGCACCGCCGTCACACCGTCCAACCACTCGGCCCGGCCCGCCAGCAACCAGGAGTCGTTGGCCACACCCTCCCCGATCATCTGCGTGACACCGTGTTGTGCCCGCTCATTCACGCCCGTGGGCAACACCACCACCTCGACCGGAACCGTGCTCACGCTGTCCATGCCGTTGCTGACCGTCACGTAATAGTCGCCGGCATCGGCGAGCGCACCGCTCAGCGTCAACGTCGCCGCGTCCGCTTCGGCGATTTCGGTGCCGTCATGCCACCATTGATACATCAGCGGCGGCGTGCCTGCGACGTCGACCGTCAACGCGATCGGCGCGCCTTCACTGCCGCCGGTCGCGACCGGACTAGCGAAGATCACCGGCGCCGACAGGTCCCGTAACGCGACACTCGTCGCGCGCCCAGTCTCGATCTGCACCACCCGATCGAGTCCCAACGGCACCGCGGTCTCATCGTCGGCGGAACTGCCCCACGCCCGCACCGTCGCATCGTCGAGCAAGGCCACCGAAAAATCCGCGCCCGCCATCACCGCCACCACTGTCCCGAGATCGCCCGGCGCGTCGAGCTGCCCGCCACTGTTGTCGCCCCAACCACTCACCACCCCGCCGGTCGACACCGCCAACGCGTGGTTGGTGCCGGCACTCAGATCCCGCACATCCGACAACGCCGGCACCACGAGCTTCAAATCGTTCGGGTCACCCCACGCCGTGACGGTCCCATCCGCCAACTCCGCCAGCACAAAGTAGGATCCACTCGCCAGGCGCACCACGTTGCTCACCGCCTCCGGCACCGCCAACTCCTGCCCCGACTCGGTCGCGTATCCCCAAATCACCACCTCGCCATCCGCCCGCAACGCGACCGAATAGAACGCCCCGGCGCCGATCGCAATCACGTCACGCAGATCCCACGGCACCAACAACTGGTTGTATTCATTTGAACCCCACGCCACCACCGTGCCGTCCGCCCGCAGCGCCAACGAGTGTCGCTCACCCGCCGCGATCGCCACCACGTCGGTCAAACCTTCCGGCGGCGTCTCTTGGCCAAAGGCCTCCAAACCCGCCGGGCTGCCCCAGCCCAGCACCGTGCCGTCGCGCTGCAGGGCGAGACCATGCGCTCCGCCCAGCTCCACCTGCAGCACCGCTTGGGCAAAGGTCGGCAACGCCCGCTTGCCGTCCGTCGGCGCGCCACCCCACGTCACCACGTCCGTCCCGTCGTAGTCGGGCAGCACATACACGAGCCCGGTGCCGGTGCCACCGCCCGCTTCGGTCACGGTCACCGCATAGGCCCCCGCGTCGGCGTTGCGAAAATTCGGCAGGATCAGCTCGGCGGATGTCGCACCTCCGATCAGGCGGTTGTTCCGACTCCACTGGTAACTCAGCGCGCCGCCAAACTCCGCCGTCGCGTTCACCGCCAGCGTCACCGGTTCACCGCGCTCGCCGACGATACGCGGAGTCGCCACTTCGATCGTGGGACCGGAGTCGGCCAGCAACTCCAGGTTGAATTGCACACCACCTTCGTAGCCGTCCCAGCCATCGACCAAAAAGTGATAGGCGGTCCCGGGTTCGACCCGGAACGAGAGCGTGCTCGTGCGGATGACGCCGGGATCGACATCGTCGTTCTTCGCCACGAGCTCCAGCGCGTCCACCCGGTCCCCCGTGAACGCGCCCATGAAGGTGTCGAAGCGGCTGCCGAGCGTGTTCGCATGCAACAGCCCGCTCGTCGGCGCCGTCCAGGTCCACCACGCCGAGCGACCGCTGGGATAATCGGGATCCAGCAACGGCTCCCCGGGCTCGGCCCCCGCCTGCACCGTTGTGCCGGTCACACTCGCGGTGCCATTCTCGTCGAGCGTCACCCTGATCGCATTCGCAAAATCGTCGTTCACCGGCGGCGAATCGACCGCGCCGTAAAGGTAACGCCCGCCGTCGATGTCGTCGGTCTGCAACGCGTCCACATTGCTCACCGTGCTGTTCATCAGGGCTGTCACGGCCTGCACCGGCGACGCCTGATCCGGGTGATCCAAGCCCAGCACGTGGCCAAACTCATGCAGCGCCACCCGCAACAGGTCGCTGCGCCCGCTTTGCAGGGGGCCCCGGTAGGCGTCCCACGTAAACGCGCTGTTGAACACCACGTCCGATTCCGTGCGGTAGTTGCCATCCCGATACGACAGGGTCACCGCCAGCGTGCCCGGACCAAACACATAAACATCGATCTCCCCCGCCTCGACGATCTCGTTGACGCCATTGCCCGATTGAAATGATCCGACCGCGCCACTCGTCGAGCTGAACTGCACGTTGCCCAGCAGCGTGTTCCACTCCGCCAGGGCCGCTTCGGCGCTGCCATGCTGAGTCGTGCCATCAGCCAGCACCGTGGTGTCGTCCAGGTTGTTGACCATCGGCACCTCACCCCGCGGCCAGGTCACCACATAGATGCCGCTTTCATCGGTGATGAAGACGTAGGCCGGCGCAACCGCCGCGACCACCAGACCCAGCCACAGGCCGACGGCGCCCCGTTTACTTGAGCTGCTCACGGTCTTGACTGATCGGGTTGACCGGCTTCACCGCCCGGATCTGGCGCGCAAACTCCGCCGGGCTCAGCGCCCGCTCCACCTGCGCGGCCCGCGATAACTCCGTCGCCCCCTCCGCCGCATGCAAGGGCTGCGCTACTTCGGCGGTCGCCGTCAGCGGCTCACCGTTGTCCCGCGCCACAAAGGCGCGGCCGGTCGGATCGGTCTCAATCCGGTAACGCCCGTGCATGATGCGGGTGAGCGGCGACACCATGCGGCCGTTGCCCCGCACGAACAGGATGTCCTCGCTGCCCACCACAAAGCGCGGCGCGCCTTCGAGCACCATCTCCTGTTCCCCCACCTTGCCGCCCAGCATGGTCAGCACCAACGGTTCCGGTGGGGTGCCCGCGATCACCTCGAGCACCTCCACTCGCACCTGCGTCACGATCACCCGTGACTCGCCCCGTTGTTGCCAGGCCGATTCGACCGCGGTCACCCGACCCCGCACCACGTAGTCCGACTCCCGCACCAGCTCCTCAAACGACGGCGGCACCACGGTCGTGGCCCGCAGCGACCCGATTGCCATCAGACCCAACATACCGGCCCAAGTCACCCAACGGAGCATTTGAAAAAAGCGCGACACGGGCCCAGCTTGGATCACCGAACGAGCTTCGACAACTCCGCCGTCGGCCTGCGCCCCTCCGACGAAGGGCCCCGCCCCACGCCGGGTTTACCCTTGTTTCGACCCCGTCCCCGTCGTGATCAGCCTCCTCCGCCCCGCCCTCCTGATCTTCCTGCTCACCGGCCTCGTCGCCCGCGCCGAGCGCACCACGTGGCAGATGTCCGGCACCAATTTCACCGTCGAACCCAACTGGAGTTACGGGGCCCTCATCACGGTGCCGCGCGAATTCCCCACCGCACCGCACCCCTTGCGCGGCATCCTGCTCTGGGGCAACGGCGCCGGATCCGACGAGCGCGCCCGCGCCTACGATCTCGAGCTGGTGGAGTTGGCCGAACAACTCGACTTCGCGCTCATGGCCACCGCCCGCTGGGGCAACCTCAGCGACCCCGTGCAGGTCGACACGCTCGAGGACGTGTTCTCCTACCTCGGCGACGCCAGCGACCAACCTTGGCTCACCCACGCCCCCATCCTCCCTCTCGGCATGTCCAACGGCGGCCAAATGTCCTACGGCATCAACGCCCTTTGGCCCGAGCGCACCCTCGCCTTCGCCGCCAACAAGGGCGGCTTCTACAACAACCCACTCCCCTCTGCCGCCGCCCTCGCCACCCCCGGCCTGCTCATCACCGGCGGCGCCGACGAAGCCTACCGCCGCGACGCCATCCTCGAGCTCTTCAACCAAAACCGCCCGCGCGGCGCCCGCTGGGCCTGGGCCGAGGAGGAAGGCGCCGGCCATGCCCTTGTCGACTCGCTCGAATTGATCCTTCCCTTCGCCGCCGAAATGGCCGGGCTCCGCTACCCCCTCGGCACACCGCTCACCGCCACCACCCCGGCGGCGCTCACCCCGGTCGCCCTCGAGTCCGGCTGGCTCGTCGCCCGCGACGAACACCTCACCGGCCTCGCCACCCTCGCACTCTATGCCGACTACGCCGGCGACCCCGCGCTCGCGAGCTGGTTGCCCAGTCGCCGCCTCGCCTACATCTACCGCGCTTTCGCCAGCCACGACAAAGCTTCGCCCACCGCGGTGCTCACCCCTGATTGGCCGACCGTCGAACGCGGCGTCACCCTCACCTACACCATCGCGCCCACCGACCCGACTTGGACCCGCATCGACTACTTCGAGGGCGACACCCTCCTGCGTTCCGTCACGCCCGCCGACACCGACCCCTTCCACGTCGACCTCACGCCGCAGGACCCCGGCTTCGTCGTCCTGCATGCCCTGGTCACCCTGGCCGACGGTCGCCAACGCACCACCATGCCGCGCCGCAAACTCATCGCGCGCGGCCATCGCGACGACAACCCGCCTTCCCACAACCTGCTCGGCGAACGCCACCTCGACACCGGCTCCACCCTCGACCTTTACGGTCAGATGGTCGGCCTCAACACCCAGCCGCCACCCACGGAGATCACGTGGTTGCGCAACGGTCAGGTGCTCCCGGGGCAAAATACCGCCCGGCTTACCCTCACCGACGTCGGACCCGCCGACGCCGGTATCTACGAACTGCATACGCGCACCTTTGACTTCCGCTCATTCAGCGACCCGTTGCACGTCTACGTGAGCGATCCCGAGGTGCCCAGTCTCGGCGCCCTCAGCGGTCCGGCCACCGTGCCACTCGGCGGCCACGCCACCTTCCGGGTCGCCGAGCCCACCGAACGAACCGATCTCAGCTACGAGTGGTCGCTCAACGGCCGCGTGCTGCCCAACGAAACCGGTCCCACGCTGGACATTCCACTCGTGCAGTCGCGCCACGCCGGGACCTACACCGTGCGCGCCCGTATTCGCCAAACCACTTCACCCGCGGCGACCGCCACGCTCGCCGTCGAAGCCCCGCCGATCAGCGGCGGCCGTCTCCTCAATCTCTCCGTGCGCGGACTCCACCGCGGGGGCAACGAGGCCATGATCGTCGGCTTCGTCACCACCGGCGGTGACAAGACTCTGCTCGCCCGCGCCGTCGGTCCGGCGCTCTTCCGCCTCGATTTCCCGGGCACCCTGACGGACCCGGCGCTGCTGTTGCAGCGCCCCCAGACCCCGCCGACGCCGCCGCTCACCCTCGCCGAAAATGACAACTGGGGCGACGCCCCCGATCCCGCCGCGATCGCCAACGCCGCCGCGCGCGTCGGCGCCTTCGCGCTCGATCCGGCCGACGCCGATGCGAGTCTGCTGCGCACCCTGCCCCCGGGCCGCTACTCCGCCGCCACCAGCGGAGCACACGACGGCACGGGCGTGGTCCTGCTCGAGCTCTACGACGCCGATGAAACGCCCGGCGCCGGCCAACTCGTCAACCTGTCCAACCGCGGCTACGTCGCGGGAGAATCCAACGTGCTCGTCGCCGGCTTCGTCGTTGGCGACGAGGGGCCCGTCGACCTGCTCATCCGCGCCGTCGGTCCCGGCCTCGCCCCGCACGGCGTGACCGACTTTTTGCCCTCGCCGCGTTTCACGCTGCACCATCACGTGCCCGTCGCAACGGGCCCTGCTCCCATCCTGCTCGACGCGCTCGGTTGGACCGGGGGCTCCGACGCCGACGACATTCGCGCCGCCGCCGCCGCGGTCGGTGCTTTCCCGTTGCCCGACCAAGGCTTCGACACCGCGACCCTCGTGCGTCTCCAACCCGGTGTCTACAGTGTCGTCGTGCGTGGTTTGCCTTGGGACCAGGGAATCACCCTGCTCGAACTCTACCAACTCCCCTGATCGTCCGGCCCCGGAACCTATCCCTCCGTCGGGAGTCCCATTGGCTCGCGCCGCGACCCGACGCGTTCCGTTCTGGCCTTCACCTTCTACCCCTCCAACGCATGAAAACCAGACATCCGTTCGCCGTCCTCTGTCTCGTGTCGGCCGCCCTCAGCCTCACCGGTTGCAGCAGCCTTTCCACCTCCGAAGTCGTCGCGATCGACGCCTCCCGCGCCTCCCTTCACACCGTGCAACGCGCCGCCAGCGGCATCGCCCTCACGCCGTTGCATGAACCCGCTTCGGCCGAGGCGCCGTCCACGCCGCAGCCCCTCACCTTCTCGCTCCAACCCGGCAACCATCTGGTCATGGCCACGGTCGACCGCGCCATGGCCGCCATCCCTTTGAACCCCTCGGCCGCGGCCCGGGACTTCGAGCTCGCCGTGCAACGCCAGGGCAAGGACTTCCGTTTCATGGTCTGGAATCTCGACGGCGCCGGCCACCGCGTTTCGCTCGCCGCCGATGTCATAACCAAGGCCGGCTCCGGCCGCATCTTCCGCCCACTCGATGGTGACCCGAGCTCCGTATTTCGCACCGGCGAGCCCACGAGCCGCGGCCTGCCGCCGGAACAACGCGTGCCGGGTTCACTCTTCCCGCAGTTCAAGGAGTTCGAACCGATCCAGCCCAACTGATCGACCGGTCGCAGGCTACATGCGTTCTTCCTGCCAGCGCTCGGCCACCGCTCCCAACGTGGTGCGTCCGTGATGCGCCGCCAGGCGCAGCAGTTTCAGAAAGATCTGCGCCGTGATAAAGGCGTCGCCCGACGCCGTGTGGCGGTCGTGCGGCGGCACGTCAAAACGCCGGCACAACCCGTCGAGGGAAAAGTCCCGGAACGGCGGCGCCGAGACCGACGGCGCGACCGCCTCCCCGAACGCCCCGGCATCCTCGAGGTGCAGGGTGAGTTCCATCGTATCCAACCATCGGTTACGCAGTGGGCGGCCCAGGCTGCGCTGACAGGCGCGGTCAATCACCTCGACGTCGAAGCCGATGTGATGGCCCACGATCACGCCATCGCCCAGATAGGCCAGGAAGCGCCGCATCGCTTCGGCTTCGTCCACCCCGTATTTCGCCGCCTCTTCCGCCGTCACCCCGTGCACCAGCACCGCCGAGGTGTTGTGGGTCACTTGGAGCAAGGCCTCAAATTGATCGTCCAACCGGATCTCCCCTTCCGTCACCACGATCGCGCCCATTGTCACGATGCGGTCTTTTTTGGGGTCGAGGCCGGTGGTCTCGCAATCGAGCACGACAAACCGCACGCCTTCAACCGGCGTCTCATCCGGCGGCAAGCCGCCGGTGGCGGAACCCTTCTCCTCAGCCATCGGAGCGAGCCGCGGGGGCGAGGTTGAAATGTTCCTGCGCCGCTTCCATCAGACGGCCCACCGTGCGAAAGATGGCCTTCACGCGCTGCACCTCAAGCGGGGTGAGTTCATCCGGCCGCACCAAGCGGGCGTTGTCGCCCCGCTTCAAACCCACGCGGGTTTGCAGTTTCAACGAGTGATCAAAGGCCTCCGCCGCCTCCGCCAGGATGCCCGCATACTCCGGCAACTGTTCCGCGGTTTTGCGAAAACGGTCCGGCGTGAACGTCGCGTCCTCCAAGCCGAGCTCGAGCGCGAAGACGCGCGCGATGTCCACCAAGGGCGACAGCATGTTCGTCTTGGTGTTGATCGTGTCCCAGACGTCGCCGTGCGCATCGAGCACCGAGTCGCGAAAGACCGTCACCGGCGGCAGGTTCGCCAACGCGTCGTTGGCCAGCAACGGCACAAAACCCGGACACGCCCCGATCTCATCATTGATGGTCTGCCGCAGCGACCGCACCAGACTCCGGTCCCCCGCAATCGCCCGCAAATCAAAGAAGGGCGTCAGGGCCACGATGTTGTTCTCCGCCGGCTGCCGCACCCAGTCGCGGAAGGTCTGACTCCACTGCGAGACCGAGCGACACCACTTGGGGTTGCTCGCCATGCGCCCCCAGGGATCAAGCGGGAAACGACACATCGAAAGCATCGCGCCGACTTCGTTGGCGAGTTCGCTGAACCACAACTTTGCCGGCACATCGAGCCGTCCGCCCGGCGGGTCGGCGTGCACGATGCCGGTGCGCTGGGCGGAACGCAGCAGGCGCTCCTTGCGGCCCTCGGAGTGCAAGGCGATCCACGCCCACGGCAGGTCGGGCTCGGTCAGTTTTTTCTCCCGCAGTTTCTCCCGCGCCAACTCGATGGCCTGGTCGGTCAACATGCGGTCCACCTGCGCGACAAAGTTGGTCAGCCACTCGATCGGCGCCTCACCTTCGATGAAGCGCAGCAACAACTCGTCCGCGCGGTCGCGCAGCCGACGCAGTTCACCGACATCGCGGGCCAGGGGAAACTCCTTGGAGAGAAAGATCGGCACGTTGCCGTGCACCGCCTGCACCGTTTTCTCGCCCAAAATACCCACGACCGGGCTCTGGGTGGTGCCATCCTCGGTGATCACGACGTGGTGCCGCCGGCCCCGCAACATCGTCATGATGACATCGCCCGCCCGGGTGGACGAGGGCAAGGTCACCACCGGCGAGGTCATGATGCGGCTCACCGGCTCGTCCACCGGCACCTCTCCCGTCGCCACTCGGGACGAGAGATCGGCCTCGGTCACGATCCCGATTGGCCGGGTCTCCTCATCGACCACCACCACCGCCTCCTGTAGTCCCGGCGCAAACCGCGACGCCACATCGCGGATGCGCTCGTCCGGCATCGCGATCAACAGCCGGTTGGCCGCGCGCTCCAGCAGGGCCTCGGCATGGGTGAGCCAGTTGGAGGCGCTCTCGTTCAGCTCCACCTGCTCCGCCTGCGTGACCGGCCGTTGCGCCGCGTCCTTGACCGTAAAGTAGGCCGACAAAAAACCGCTCGCGTCGCCGCTGCCCCGACAGATCGCGTGAAACAAGTCCGCCGGCAGCGCGTAGAGGATGCTTTCCTGCGCCACCCGCGCCGTCGCGCGGTAATCCACCTCGGGCTCCTCCCAGTCGAGCCCGACCAGGTCGCCCTCGACCCGCACGTCGATGAGCTCCTCACCCGTCGGAGTGGGGCGATAGAGGTTCACCATCCCGCGTTGAATGATCCACACGAAGCGCCCGCGCACCTGCCCGGTCTCGAACAGGATCTCGTCCGCCTCGTGAAACTTCACCCGGCCGCCGTGGGCCAGATCCAGCAGCTCCGACTCGCTCAAGTATTCGAACGGCGGATACCTTTTGAGAAAGTCGGCGACGCGCAGGGATATGCTGGAGGTTTTCACGGACGGGGCGAAAAGGGGCGGCGATGCAAGGGGGGCGGACGGGGAGCGAACACCCCCGTCCTGAATCGGACCTTAGAACAAATTCTTCAGCTTCTCCACCGCCTGTTCGACTTTCGCGTCGACGCCGTAGGCCTGCAGCACGCCGTTGAGCAGCGTTTTCTGCTGATCGGTCAAACCGCCCGCGCCCGCGATCTGCGCGGCCTGCGAGGCAAGCGACGCGTAGTCGCGACTCTGCAACGCTCTGAGCACCGGCGCGATCTGCGCGGTGTCGAAACCCTGTTTCAGCGCCCAGGCACTCACCAGCTGTTTGCTCGATTCAATCAAGACATCCGCGCCCGGCACCTGTTTGGCATAGGCGGCCAATTGCTGCAGTTTGGCCAGCGCACCCGGTGCGTCGTCCGCCGCCAGCGCCGACTGTAGCGCCGTGATGTCGGCTGCCATCGCGGGGTGGTCGCTGCCGGCCACCGCCGTGAGTTGGGTCAACGCGGTGGCGCTTGTTTGCGCCAGTTGCGCCGCCGAGGTGGCTGCGAGGTCCGGCACCACGACCGGGCCCGGCTCCGGCGAAGCGGTCGCCGCCACGTCTGCCGCCGGCGTAGCGGTGGCAGGTGCCGCCTCAGTCGGTGCCTTGCCGCAGGCCGTCAAAAGCAGGGTGAGGCCGGCGACGACGCAGGTCCGGGAGAGTGCTGAGAGCATCATACCATTCCTATCTGCCAAGAAGCTGCAAATGGCAACCCTGCAACGAGTTCGGCTATACTTCCCGCCGCGCGACGATCACGCTGCGACCGACCGCAGTCAGGTGCACCCCTTCCCAAACAAAACCCGCGTCGCCCAGGTAACGACGCATCTCGCCGAGCGAGTAACATTTGCCGGCCGTGATCATCATCATGAAGGCCGAGAACTCGGCCACGTGCAGGGGACCGGTCTTTTCGGTGTTGATGAAGGCTTGGTGGATCAGCACCCGTCCGCCCTCCGGCAGCGCGGCATAAGACTTCGCGAGCAGATCACGCACCTGCGGCACATCCCAGTCATGCAACACGTGCGAGAGCAGGTGCACGTCGAAGCCGGTGGGCCACCGTTCGGCCAGCATGTCGCCGGCAATGACCTCGACGCGGTCGGTCGCACCACGTTTGGCGATGGCCTCGCGCGCCACCCGGTCAACCGGCGGTTTTTCCAGCACCGCCGCCCGCAGGTGCGGAAACTTCGCTGCCAGCGCGCACGCATAGATGCCCGAGCCACCCGCCACATCGAGCAGCGCGTTGTGCTCGGTGAGGTCGATGCGTTTCGCCATCGCCGGACCGAGCAGCACGCCGCGGCAATCCATCGCCGCCGTGAAGGCCGCCGCAAATTCCGGCCGCTCCATCGCCTTCGCCCACGCTTCGGGATCGGCGCCGCCGCCGAATTGCGCCGGCTTGCCCGTGCGCAGCACCTCGAGCATCGCGAGCGTCGAGGGCCGATCCTTCACGTTGGCAAAATACGGCCCGAGGTTCCACCGTGAGGAGCCCACGAGGTGCTCGCGCGCCCGCAAGGTGAGCAGAAACATGCCGCCGGCATTCGTGGTGAGGCCAACCGCGTTGCACAGGGTCATGAGCACGTCGGCCGGTCGCGGCTGCAGCTCAAACTTCGCGCAGATCGCGCCCAGCGTCGCGGCATTGTCGGCCAGCCACGTGAACAGATCGAGGTGCACGATGGCTGCGGTCAGCAGGTCCATCGCCGCCATGCCGTCACGGTAACGGTAAAGCGGCAGCGGATCGGTCACGGGGTCATGGAGCAGGTCGTCGAGATGCATGGCGGGACGAAGGCGATCAACGACGCGCGCGAAGCGAGACGCAACCCGTTCTCGCCGCGACCGCGCGAAACACTCACAGTGCGCGGCTCATGTTGAACCTTGCTGCCATCCTCACTCACCCGGGTGGTGCCCACAAAGACGAGTTTCTCGCCTGCTGCGTGCTGCTCGCCTCGACCGAAGCCCGGGTCGCGATCACCCGGCGCGAACCCACGCCGGCGGATCTGACCGACCCCACCTTGGCCGTGGTCGATGTCGGTGACGCACACGACCCGGCGCTGCTCAATTTCGACCATCACCAGTTCCCGGCCGATCATCCGCCGGTCTGCGCACTCTCGCTCGTCCTGCAACACCTCGGGCTCTACGAGGACGCCCGCGCCTTCTGCGACTGGTTGGAACCCGCCGAGTGGTTCGATTGCCGCGGACCCAACGCCACCGCCCGCCACCTCGGCGTCCCGCGCGACGCCATCAACCAACTCTACTCGCCTCTCGACGGCACCCTGCTGCGGCGCTTCGCCGCCGCCACCGAACTGTCGCCCGGTGATCCGCTCTGGGAGGTGATGCGCTGGACCGGCGCCGACCTGCTCGACTACCTGCGCGGCCTGCGGGCACGGCTCGATTTCATCGCGCAACACGCCACTGTCTGGTCGCTCGGCGACGCCGGTCCGGCCGTGTTGTTTCTCCCGCGCACCGAGCCGTTGCCCGACGACCCCTCCGGCGGACTCGACCGCTACATCGAAACCGTGCTCAGCGACCGCGCGATCACCGCCACGGTCTCACCCGACCGCCGCGGCACCGGCTACGGGTTGTCGCGGCACCGCGATCACCCGGCCTTCGACTTCACGCGCATTGCCGACGAGCCTGACGTGCACTTCGCCCACGCCCGGGGCTTCGTCGCCAAAACCAGCACCACGGACGAGGCGCGCCTGCGTGAATTGCTGGAACGCGCTCGATCGCCGCTGTAGCCGGGCTCGGTGAGCCCGGTGCGTTTGACGGGCGAGGCAGGCGCTCAACCGGGCTCACCGAGCTTGTGGCGTTCGACGCCACGACCCCGGATTCAACTACTCCGAGACCCGAAAATACCGCCCGCCAAATTTTGCGGTCAGGACGGCCGCGTATTGAGCGAACGCCGCTCCCGTCGACGGCTCCACGCCGGAAATTGAAATCGGAAACTGCACCACATGCAGCCGGATGCGCAGGCCCGCTGCTGCCGACCCGTCAGCAGCCTGACCCAGCTCCAGATTCATCACCGCACCAAAGAGCGCCGCGTTTTTGATAAACAATTCGTCGCCGAGAATCACGATATCCCACGGCTCGCGAAACGAGCCCGACTCGTCAGCCAGAACCTTCAGCGCCCTCACCAAGGCAACGGTCGGATCGGATCCGCTGAAGCCCACCGTCGGTTGCAGAACCTCCACCAGGTTTTGCGGCTCACGTTCACCGGGATGTTTCGGTCGACCCTCCGCCCCGTAGAGCTCCCGCCCCTGGGCATCAAGCACCCAGACTTCTTCCAAGTCCGGTCGGCGCCGAGTGAGGTGCGCGAACACCTCCTCCACCGCAGGCTTGAACGCATCGTTTTCAAACCTCCGCATGCTTCCGGACGTATCGAGGATGACCACCAAGCGCTTGGGCGTCACCGCTAGAACGAGCTCGGCGGCGGCGCTCACCTTGATCGGATCGGTCGGCGCGATTCCTGAAGCCCTGGCCGCCTCAATCACGGAGACCATCCCCGCCCAGTCACCGACGAGAGCTCGGTCGTCTACCCGTGGCGGCGGCGGCGCGACGGTTTCGCACCCCGTAAACCACAGACAGGCCCAAGCGAGGGCGAACCCCAGTCGCTGGTGACGAAAAGCTTGATCTCGCATCGATCGGGACGGCCGCACCCACGGTGCGACCTTGTGTCGAGACGCAGCGTTGGGCCGCGAAACCCTTACGCCCAGCCGCGCTCGCTCAGCGCCGCGGCCAGCGCCGCCTCGTCGAGCTCGCCCTTCACCGCATGCAGGTGATGCACCACGCCCATGCGGTCGTCGGCACCGGCGGTCGAGATGTCGATCATCCAATCCTGCGTGTTGGGGTCGTTGCAGAGCAACTCGTCGGCCCAGGCGATCACTTCGGCGGGGTCGATGTGGCCGCCGGTGAGGCCCTTGATGTAGAGTTCGGCTTGGGTGCGGTGGTTGAGGGAGGAGGACATGGATCGATAACGGTAAAGGTTGAGAAACGTCGCGGAAATCGGGTTGGAGCGCGACACCTGACATAGATACTGCCCAGCGCCAGCCAAAATCCATCTGGTTCGGCTGGCGTCGTTCATGCTTCCAATCGCCCACCCGGCCATGCCTTCCGCCACGTCCACCACTCGCCCCTACCACCACACCAAGATCATCGCCACCCTCGGGCCCGCCACCGAGTCCAAGGAGATGCTCACCCAGCTCATCCTCGCCGGAGTCGACATCCTGCGCCTCAACATGGCGCACGCCACGCACCAGTGGGTCGACGACGCCATGTGGTTCATCCGCGAGGCCTCCACCGAGGTCGATCGCCATGTCGGTGTCATGATGGACGTCAAGGGCCCCGAGATTCGCACCGGCAAGGTGCAGGCCCCCATCGAGCTCAAGACCGGTGACCTCTTTGAGATTCACATCGAATCGACCACCGCCACCGGCGACATCCCGGCGGTCACCACCAACTATCCCGGACTGCCCGCCGACGTGACCGTCGGCACCACCCTGCTCCTCGACAGCGGCCTCATCCGCATGCAGGTCGAATCCAAGGACGCCGAGCGCATTCGCCTCAAGGTCCTCACCCCCGGCACCGTCGGATCCAAACGCCACATCAACCTGCCCGGCGTCTTCGTCAACCTGCCCTGCCTCACCGCCAAGGACGAGAATGACCTCCGCGCGGGCGTGAAGGCGGGCATCGACTTCGTCGCCCTCTCTTTCGTGCGCCAAGGCTCCGACATCGTGCAACTGCGCGCCTTCCTCGATCAACTCGGCTCCAAGGCCAAGATCATCGCCAAGATCGAGGACCAGGCCGGCGTGCGCAACATGGCCGAAATCGTCGCCGAAGCCGATGGCGTCATGGTCGCCCGCGGCGACCTCGGCATCGAGATCGACTACCACCGCCTGCCCCTCGTGCAGACCCAGATGATCGCCGCCTGCCGCGACGCCGGCAAACCCGTCATCATCGCCACCCACCTGCTCGAGACCATGATCTCCTCGCCCATGCCGACCCGCGCCGAGATCTCCGACGTCTCCAACGCGATTCGCGAGCAGGCCGACGCCGTCATGCTCTCCGGCGAAACCACCGTCGGCCAATACCCGCTCGAATCCGTGCAGGTGATGAAGAACATCATCCGCAGCATCGAACCCTCGGTCGACGCGGAGATCAACCGCTCCCTCGTCCTCCACGACCCGAAACCCAAGATGCTGCGCGCCGCCGCCAAGCTCGCGCAAAACCTCGACGACTCCGCCATCGTCGTCTTCACCCGCAGCGGTTTCCTCGCCTACACCCTCGGCGCCCTGCGTCCGCGCGGCGTGCCCATCTTCGCCTTCACCGACGTCGAACACATCTTCCGGCAAATGCTCCTGCCCTGGGGCGTGGAACCCTTCCTCATCGAGTTTCACGAAGACCCGGAGGAAACCATCCGCCAAGCGCTCGAGTTGCTCAAAACCCGCGACTGGATCCTGCCCGGCCGCACCCTCGTCGTCATCACCAACGCCCTCGCCCGCGGCAAGATCATCGACACCCTGCAACTGCGCACGGTGGAGTGAGTTTTCACCGTGGCCGAGGCTTCCAGCGTCGGCGCTTCACCCCAACGGCACGAGCACCTCGAAACCGATTTCGCGTGCCGCCGCTGCTTGGCGCCGGTCGTTCGTCAACAGCCGCTTCACGCCCAGCTCAGCCATCGACGCCAGATGCAGCCTATCCAGCGTGCGGCACGGTTCCTTCGCCTGCGCAATTTGCTCGGAAGCCAAGGACCAGAGCACGCCCCCCAGTGCCTGCGCCTGAAACGGGTCCATGCCGAGAAGATCGCCCATCGCCTGCTGCACTTTGCGCCGGCGCGCCGCGGTGAAAACGCCCCCCGCTTTCCGCGAGGCGACCTGCTGCTCCGCTTCCACCTGCACCAAACTGGAAACCACGACCGCCGACTCTTTCCCAATCAGCTCCGCCACCGCCGCGGACTCTGGCTCCGGAAAGAACAACTTCAACCAGCAGCTCGTATCGATGTAGATCGCCTTACTCATCGCCGCGGTCCTGCGCCAACGCGGCATCCACCCACGGTAGGGTTTCCGTCGTCCCCCAGATCTTCTTCAACCACTGCACCTGGTCTTTCGCGTGAAACTGAGGGCGGCCCCCTTTGGCCGCGTTTTCCAATGGAAGAAGCCGCGCCACCGGCTTGGAATCACGCGTCACCAACAAACCCTCCGAGCCTTTCAATCCACGCTCGATCGCCGGCCACTTCTGCCGCAAATCGCGTATCGAAACCGTTTTCATGCCCGCGATGTGAAACCTGTTTCACACCGAGGTCAATTCCGACCGTGGGACTGACGGATCATGGGGATTCCAGTCCGGCTCAACACTCACCACCGACCCGAGGCCTCGCTTGCCTCAGCCGCCGCGACGATCGCATGATCGCTCCTTCATGCCCCGCCCCGCCCGCGCCCTTTGTTTGTGCGTCGCCCTTGCCGCACTCTCCATCTCCTCGCTCTCCGCCGCCGATAATGTTGCCCGCCACGGCCGTCTCCAGGTCGAGGGTAACCGCATCGTCGGCTCCGTCCACGGCGAGCCTGTGAGCCTCGCCGGCATGAGCCTCTTCTGGAGCCAGTGGATGGGCCAATACTACAACGCCGAAACACTCGCGTGGCTGAAATCCGACTGGAACATCACCATCGTGCGCGCCCCGCTCGGCGTGCACCACGAGGAGGGTTACCTGCAGGACCCGGCGACCGAACGCGCCCGCATCAAGACCGTCGTCGACGCCGCGATCGCCCAGGACCTCTATGTCGTCATCGATTGGCACGATCACCATGCCGAGGACCACGCCGCCGAGGCCGCCGCCTTTTTCGCCGACATGTCCCAAACCTACGGCGATTCCCCCCACGTCATCTACGAAATCTACAACGAACCCCTGCGCGTCTCCTGGGCCAAGACCGTCAAACCCTACGCCGAGACCGTCATCGCCGCCATCCGCGCTCACGACCCGGACAACCTCATCATCGTCGGCACCCCCTTCTGGTCCCAACGCGTCGACGAGGCCGCCGCCGACCCCCTCGCCGATCCCAACGTCGCCTATGCGCTGCACTTCTACGCCGGATCGCACCAAGGTCGGCTCCGCTCCCGGGCCACCAAGGCGCTCCGGGCCGGCATCGCCCTCTTCGTGACCGAATGGGGCACCGTCAACGCCAACGGCGACGGTGCCGTCGATCGCAAGTCCGTCGCCGCCTGGATGAAGTTCCTGCGCCGACACCACATCAGCCACCTCAACTGGTCCGTGTCCAACAAAGCCGAGGGCGCCGCCATCCTGAAACCCGACGTCGCAACCCTCGCGGGTTGGACCGACAACGACCTCACCGACTCCGGTCGCTTCGTCCGCGACCTCATCCGCACCTGGTAGTCGCGCCTTCCCCGCATTCGACAATCAAAACTCAACCATCAAAATCCCATGACCTCCGACACCTGCGTCACCATCGTTCCCTACTTCAAAATCAAGTCCGGCCAACTCGACGCCTTCAAAGCCCACTGCCAGAAATTCGTGGCCCGCACCGAGACCGAGCCCAAGGCGCTCTACTACGGCTTCAGCTTCAACGGCGACGAGGCCCATTGCCGCGAAGGCTACGTCGACGCCGAGGGCCTGCTGCACCATCTGCAAAACGTCGGTGACCTCATCGCGGAAAACGACGCCTTCGCCGACACCGTCCGCCTCGAAGTGCACGGCCCCGCCGCCGAGCTCGCCAAGGTCCGCGCCGCCCTGCCCGATCTCCCGGCCCAGTGGTTCACGCTGGAAGTCGGCTTCCGGAAGTAAGCCATGCCGCTCCCCACCCGCACCGACGCCCAGACCCTGCTCGAACGTCACGTGCAGGACGACTACCAGCGGCACCACGCGCTCATGGTCGCCACCGCGCTCGAGGGCTACGCCGGCCACTTCGACGAGGATGCCGACCTCTGGTATCTCACTGGCCTGCTGCACGATCTCGACTACGAGCTGCACCCCGACGCCCACCCCGGCCCCTCGCTCGCCTGGTTCGCCGAGTGGGACTACCCGGAGGAACTGATCCACGCGGTCGAGGCCCATGCGTATGGCTACAATGGATACTCCACCGAACCCCGCACCCGGCTCGCCGCCGCGCTCCTCGCCTGCGACGAACTCTGCGGCATCTTCTACGCCTACCGGAAACTGAACCCGGTGCCTTACGGCGAGATGAAGGCCAAGTCGCTGCGCAAAAAATTCAAAGAGCCCAGCTTCGCCGCCAAAGTGGATCGTAGCGTCATCGAACGCGGCTGCGCCGCCCTCGGCATCCCCGTCGCCGACCACATCGCGCACGTCGTTACCTTCCTCGCCCCGCTCGGCTGAGACGCACCACCCACCGTGGCGCAAAGCGGGCGCAAGCGCCTCGCCAACACCTCGCTCAGCCCAACAACCGACCCAACGCGTCCTCCCATCCGGCAAAGCGCACCCACTCGCCCGGAAACCCGCGCGCCTCCCGCGCCAACAAACGCTCCCCGCGCAGCAGCGACCAGTCGTTGAGCAGCACCAGCCGCGTGGCCGCCTCAGCGCCCAAGTGCCGCGCCACCCAATCCATGATGCCGGCCGCTGCCAGCGGACTCTCCGCCGGCACCGCCGCAACAAAGCGCACGTCGTGCTTGCCCGCCGCCAGCAGCGCCCGACACGCGTCCAACGCCCCTTCCACCGCATCGCGTTTCGCGTGAATTCCGGGAATCAGTTCCTCCCGGTCCGCATACGCCTCAACCACCTCTTTGGCCACGTAACGCAGCCCCGAAGCCACATCGACCACCACGTCATCCAAACTCACAAATAGCACCGGCGTTACCGAAGTCATACGGTGCGCACTGACAGATTCGCACCTCCGCGACAACTCCCCAGCCGCGCCGTCGGTCAGCTACAACTGTTAGACAGCGTTTCCGATCGCACCTCCGAACGCGTCGATTAGGGTCGCGCTCACCCCGCACCGTCCAACCCCTCCCGCCAACTCCACGGACGGCGAACCTACCCCACCCCCATGCACCCCTTCCAGGATCCCAGCCTGCCCGTCGCCGAACGGATCGAAGACCTGCTCTCGCGCCTCACCCTTGAGGAAAAGGTCAACCAACTCCTCCACGAGAACCGCGCCGTCGAGCGCCTCGGCGTCCCCGAATACAACTGGTGGAACGAGGCCTGTCACGGCATCGGTCGCAACGGCCGCGCCACCATTTTCCCGCAACCCATCGGCATGGGCGCCACCTTCAACCGCGACCTCGTGCGCCACGTCGCCAGCGTCATCTCCGACGAAGCCCAGGCCAAGCACCAGGCCGCCATCGCCGCCGGCCGTCGCGGGCAGTATCAGGGGCTCACGTTCTGGACGCCCAACATCAACATCTTCCGCGATCCGCGTTGGGGCCGCGGCATGGAGACCTTCGGCGAGGATCCCTACCTCATGGGCGAACTCGGCACCGCCGTCGTCGAGGGCCTGCAGGGCGACGATCCGCGTTATCTGAAGGCCGCCGCCTGCGCCAAACACTACGCCGTGCACAGCGGCCCCGAACAGGACCGCCACCACTTCGACGCCCGCCCGTCGCGCAAGGACCTGCGCGAAACCTACCTGCCCGCCTTCAAACGCCTGGTCGAAGCCCAGGTCGAAGCCGTCATGGGCGCCTACAACCGCGTCGACGGCGAACCCGCCTGCGGCTCGCGCCAACTGCTCGGCGACATCCTGCGCGACGAGTGGGGCTTCGCGGGGCACGTCGTCTCCGACTGCTGGGCCATCCGCGATTTCCACGAGCACCACCAGGTCACGAAATCATCGGCCGAATCCGCCGCGCTTGCCCTGAAGGAGGGCTGCGACCTCAACTGCGGCTGCACCTACAACGACCTGCTCACCGCCGTCCACGAGGGCCTCGTCACCGAAGCGGACGTCGACGTATCCGTCCGCCGACTACTGAGCACCAAGTTCCGCCTCGGTCTGCTCGACCCCGTTGGCTCCACCCCGTGGTCCGGCACCTCCATCGACATCGTGGAGAGTCCCGAGCACCGCGACCTCTCCCGTCGCGCCGCCATCGAGTCGATGGTGTTGCTCAAAAACACCGACAACCTGCTGCCGCTGCGGGACGACCCCGACGGCCTCATGGTCTGCGGCCCGCTGGCCGGCGGCATCGGCGCCATCCTCGGCAACTACTACGGCGTGAGCGGCCACCTCGTCACCCTCGCCGAAGGCATCATCGGCCGCGTCGCCGAAGGCGTGCGGGTCGAATATCGCCACGGTTGCCCCATCCAGGGCGACAAGGCCCCGGGCGTGAACTACACCTTCGACACCGCCAAGGGCTGCGAGGTCGTCATCGCCGTGCTCGGCACCGACCACACCCTCGAAGGCGAGGAAGGCGACGCCGTCGCCTCGGCCTCCGGCGGCGACCGCGCCTTCATCGAACTGCCCTCGGCCCAGATCGACTTCGTCAAAGAACTCCGCGCCTCGAGCCGGAAACTGGTCGTCGTGCTCGTCGGCGGCGGCGCCCTCGCCGTGCCCGAGGTGCACGACCTCGCCGACGCCGTGCTCCAAGTCTGGTATCCCGGTTGCGAAGGCGGCACCGCGCTGGCCAACGTGCTCTTCGGCGACGCCGCGCCATCCGGCAAACTCCCCGTCACCGTGCCCCACCGCACCGCCGACCTGCCGCCGTTCGACGACTACCGTATGGCCGGTCGCACCTACCGCTTCGCGCAGACGGAACCGCTCTACCCCTTCGGCTTCGGCCTTTCGTATTCGCTACTTCGTTACAGCGAGTTGGCCGTCACCACCGGTCCCGACGGCAGCGTCACCGCCTCGACCACGCTCACCAACGACGGCGCACGCGAAGCGACCGAAGCGGTGCAATGCTACGTCCAACCGCCACGCGACTGGCCCGACGCCCCGTTGGCCACCCTCGTCGATTTCGCCAAGGTCACCGTCCCGGCTGGCGCCACCTCCACCGTCACCTTCACGCTGCCCCCCGCCGCCTTCCTGCAGGTCGACGCCGAGGGCCGTCACGTGCCGGTCCCCGGCGACTACGGTCTCGTGATCGGTTCCGCCAGCCCCGGCGACCGTGCGGTCGTCCTCGGTGCCCCCATGCCCGCCACGGGCCAGGTCACCCGCTGAGCCCCCACTGTAGCCGGGGTCGCCGACCCCGGTCGTGGCCGCGAGCGTGAACGGGGGAGCCTCCCGCCTCCGCTCACTCGCGATCGTGCACCGCGTCCGGCCATTGCCGGCGCGCGTGTTCCCGCATCTGCTCGACCACCGCCCGCACCAGATCGGTCGCCGGCTTCCGCCACAGGGCGCCCATCGTCAGCGGTGCAAAACCGTCCAACGCAAGTTCGCGCACGCCTTTCACCGCCGGTCGTTGGCCGAGACTCACGTTGAGGCCGATGCCGTCACCGTCCGCCACATAGCGCGAAACCAAGTCGAGCGTGGTCGCTTCGGTCACGTGTTCCCAGGTGACGCCCCGCTGCTTGGACTCCCGCAAGAATCGCTTCACCACCGCCGACTCCGCATCGAGGCAGACCAGGGGCTCTTCGATCCTTTTGCGTTTGAACAGCTCCCGCGCGGTCTTCCACGAACTCCCTTTCGGGACCTGCAGCACCAGCGGCAGCGACGCGAGCCGGGTCATGCCGAGCCCCGCCGGAGCCCGCCCGTGCACCGGGGCGAAGGCGAGATCGGCCTCGCCCGCCCGCAACCACTCCTGCACCTGCGACTGGTAACCCGTCGTGCGCAGGCTGTAACGAGTCTTCGGATACTGTGTCTTCACCACCTTCAACACCGTCGGCAAGTGATCGCGCAACACGATCTCCGCCCCGCATATCCTCACTTCCTGATGCACCAGGCCCGGCAACGCCGCCGCGAGTCCCGGCAGGCCAGCGAAGAAGGGCTGCACGTGCGCATAAACCTTCTCGCCGGCTGGCGTTAGCCGAAAGGGCTGACGCTCAAACAACCGCACCCCCAGCGCCACCTCCAGCTTCGCCACCTGCCCGCTGATCGCGGGTTGCTGCACCCCGTAGGGCATCTGCCGCGACGCCGCGCTGATCCCGCCGTAGGTCGCCACGTAATAGAACAACTCGAGGTGATGCACGTTCATGCGAGGGCCGACGCTGGATGCGGGTATCGATTTTGTCGATAGGCGGCATCAGATTTATCAACTCACGCCCCCAGTCGTATCCGGATATGCTGGGGAGGTCACACCGCCAACCGCGGTTTCACCCAACCTCCCCCGTTCCCATGCACTTGCTTCTCACGCTCACCAGCATCGCTGCTCAGGTCGTGCTCATCGCCATGGTCGCTGATTTTATCGCCGGCCTCGTTCACTGGGCCGAGGATGCCTATTTCACCGCCGACACGCCCGTCATCGGCCCGCTCGTCATCCGTCCCAACATCGTTCACCACCACTTCCCGCGCTATTTCACCACCCTCAGTTGGTGGGAAAGTTCGTGGCTCCTCCTTTCCATCGGTGCCCTTACCCTCGGACTCGCCGCCTGGCTCGGCCTCCTTTCGTGGCAGCTCACGGTCTTCGTGGCCATCAGCGTCAACGCCAACCACGTCCACAAACTCTCGCACCGCACGCGCGCCGAAAACGGCTGGTTGATTTCCAAGCTGCAGGACTGGCGCATCCTCCAGACCCCGCGCCAACACGGCCTGCACCACACGGACCCCAAGAACACCTACTACTGCCCCATCACCAACCTCGTGAACCCCCTGCTCGAGCGCATCGACTTCTGGACCCGCGCCGAAGCGGTCGTCGAACGCCTCACCGGCGCCACCCATCGCCACGACACCGCCGTTCGCGGACAGGGGCCCGGCCCGGACTGGCTGGAAGCCTTTCGCCCGGTGCCCAACCCTCCCGCGAAAACCGCCGCCCCCACTGCCTGCGCCTGCGCCCGTTGCCAGCACGCCGGTTCCGCCACGGCCTGTCCACGCCGCCGTTCTCGTCGCACGCCTCAAGCCCGGGCCACCGCTTCCGCCCAAAATTAGACCGGCAGTCCTTTTTGACTCCGCGACGGCCTTGCGGCTGGATGGAACCTTCGCGCCCCTGCGCGTTCTTCGCGGTATCCCCCCCTTCCCCTCTTCCCATGCGTAAACTCCTCCCCGTTCTAGCTGCGCTGATCGCGCTGAGCGCCGCCCCCGTCGCCTCCGCGCTCAACCACGACAATATCGTTTCGCACGCCGCCGGCACCGATACCTTCCCGCTCGTTGCCAAGGGCAAGGCTGCGACGCTCGTCATCGACGCCGGCGACTTCAAGGGCGTGCGCCATGCCGTGGAGAACTTCCGCGCCGACGTCGAACGTGTCACCGGCCTCGCCCCCACCATCTCCGACAACCCGCTCGCCGGCGGCTGGCGCGTCGTCATCGGCACGCTCGGCCGAAGCAAGATGATCACCCACCTCATCGAGTCCAAACAGCTCGACGCCTCCGCCATCGAGGGCCTGTGGGAGGGCTTCATGATCAAGCGCGTGGGCAACGATCTCGTGGTCGTCGGCTCCGACATGCGCGGCACCATCTACGGCGTCTACGAACTCTCCGAGCAGATCGGCGTCTCGCCGTGGTATTGGTGGGCCGACGTGCCGACCGCCCCGGCCGAGGAACTCCACATCGCCGCCAACCCCGGCATCACCGACGAAGGCCCCGGCGTGCAATACCGCGGCATCTTCCTCAACGACGAGGCCCCCGCCCTCACCGGCTGGGTCTACGAAAAATTCGGCGACTTCGATCATACCTTCTACGTCCACGTCTTCGAGCTGCTGCTGCGCCTCCGCGCCAACTACATCTGGCCCGCCATGTGGCAGCCGCGCGCCTTCTCCGACGACGACCCGCTCAACCCCCAGCTCGCCAACGAATACGGCATCGTCGTCGGCACTTCCCATCACGAGCCCCTCATGCGCGCCCACGCCGAATGGGAAACCTACGGCGACGGCCCCTGGGACTACTCCAAGAACGACGCCATGCTGCGCGAGTTCTGGCGCGGCTCGGTCGAACGCGCCAAACCCTACGAGAGCCTCTACACCATCGGCATGCGCGGCGACGGCGACTCCGCCATGAGCGCCGAGACCAACACCGCCCTGCTCGAACGCATCGTCGCCGACCAACGCCAGATCCTCACCGAGGTGCTCGGTCGCCCCGCCGACCAGGTGCCGCAACTCTGGGCGCTCTACAAGGAAGTGCAGGACTACTACGAGGCCGGCATGCGCGTGCCGGACGACGTCATCCTGCTCTGGTGCGACGACAACTGGGGCAACATTCGCCGCCTGCCCACGCCCGAAGAGATGAACCGCAGCGGCGGCGCCGGCGTGTATTACCATTTCGACTACGTCGGCGGTCCGCGGAACTACAAATGGATGAACGTCACCCCCATCTCGAAAGTGTGGGAGCAGATGCACCTCGCCCACCAGCACCAGGCCAACCGCATCTGGATCGTCAACGTCGGCGACCTCAAGCCGATGGAGTTCCCCATCGAGTTCTTCATGACCATGGCCTGGGACCCCGCCGGCATGACCTACGACGCCATGCGCGATTACACCGCCAAGTGGGCCGCTCGCGAGTTCGGTGCCGAGCACGCCGAGGCCATCGCCACCCTCATCGACGGCTACACCAAACTCAACCGCCACCGCTCGCCCGAAATGTTCACCGGCGACACTTACAGCCTCACGAACTACGACGAAGCCGAGCGCATCCTCACCCGATGGCGCGAGCTCGTCGCCCTCGCCGAAGAGGTCGACGCGGCGCTGCCCGAGTCCGCCCGCGCCGCCTTTTTCCAACTCGTGCTCTACCCGGTCAAAGCCAGCGCCACCGTGCGCGAGGCCCACATTGCCGCCGGTAAGAACAAACTCTACGCCGAGCAGGGCCGCGCCCTCGCCGCCAACGCCGCCGCCGATCACGCCCGCGCCATGTTCGCCCAGGACACCGCGCTCAAGGAGCGCTACCACACCCAGCTCGACGGCAAGTGGAACCACATGATGGCCGAGAAGAAGTTCGGCTACACCTATTGGCAGACGCCGCCCGTCGAGGTCCTGCCCGCCCTCGTCGAAGCCCGCCCGGAATCTGGCGCCCAACCCGGCCTTGCCTGGGACGGCTCACGCTTCGCCACCGGTCGCTGGGGCGTGCCGCCGCCTTCCACCCCCACCCTCGATGTCTACCGCGCCAACACCTCGTGGGTGGAGCTCTTCAACCGCGGCGACACCGCCTTCACCTACACGGTGAAACCCGCCGACCCTTGGCTCCAAGTCAACCCGGCCAGCGGCTCGGTCGAGGCCATGCAGCGTCTCACCGTGAGCGCCGACTGGACCAAGGTTCCGCTCGACGCCCTCGCCACGACCTTCGAGATCGAAACCAGCGCCGGCCCCAAGTTCACCGTCGCGGTGCCACTGCTCAACCCGTCCGACCTGCGCCCCGGTGACTTCAAGGGTCACATCGAGACCAATGGCCACATCGCCATCGAGGCCCCGCACACCAGTCGCATCGTGAATGGCGACAAGGTTTATTGGGACGTGCTCGAAGGCTACGGCCGCACCGTCGGCGCCATCTCCTCCTACCCGGTGCGGGCCGCCAACTCCACCCCCGGCGGCAAGAATCCACATCTTGAATACGACGTGCTCACCACCACGGCCAGCGGCGAGGTGAACCTCGAGCTGCACTTCGCGCCTTCGCTCGACTACCAGAGCGGTGACGGCCTGCAGTTTGCGGTGTCCGTCGACGACGGCGAACCGCAGCTGCTGAAGCTTGGCACTTGGGAAACCATGCAGGCTTGGGAGCAATCCGTCGGCGACGGCGTCCGCAAGGTCATCACCAAGGTCAACCTCGGCGAACCCGGCCGCCACACGCTCAAGTTCTGGCGCGTCACCCCGGGCGTGGTGCTGCAACGCCTCATCCTCGGCAACTCCGCCAGCCCCCGCACCCGCGGTCAGGGCGTGCACCCCAGCTACCTCGGCCCGCCCGAAAGCCCCCGCGGCAACGCGACCAAGTAAGGCCCGGTTCTTATTTTTACAGGAGGAAAGGGAGGGGAACGGAGCCGAGAGGCAGATCGGTTTCTTCACCGAAGGCAACGAAGGGAAACCACGCCGCTCCACCGCACCGGGCTCAACGAGCCCGGCTACAGCAGGCTGAACTGTAGCCGGGGTCGTCGACCTCGGTCCTTCGTTCTCTTCGTTACCTTCTGTAAAACCGTCAGGCTGACGGCTCTCCGTTCCCCTCCGTTCCCTCCTGTAAAACAAAACCGTCCAATCGTGTCGCTCAGTGCGCGTTCGTATTGATCGGTTCGTCGACCACCAGCGGCTTCGGGAAATCGGCCGCCTCTTCGCCGCCGCGTGAGCGGTAGCGTTTGTTCTGGAAGTTGCCGCGCGGGGCGTTGAGCGGGATCTCCATGCCGCCCTTCTCTTCCATCATGGCGTAGAGCTGGGCCTGCATCTGCTTCGCCAGCTCCGCGTATTCAGGATCGTAGCACAGGTTGTGCATCTCGTCCGGATCCGCCTGCAGGTCGTAGAGTTCGTCGGCATCCCACAGGCCGTAGTAGCTGATGAACTTGTAGCGGTCGCCGCGCAGCGCGAACACCGTCGGTGACTGCGGGAAATTGCGCTCCCAGTAGTAGACGTAGAGGAAGTAGTCGCGCCAATCAGGATGCTCGCCGCGCAGCAACGGCACCACACTCGCTCCGTCAAAATGCGCCGGCGGCTTGAGCCCCATCACCTCCATCACGGTCGGCGCGATGTCGATGTTGGCCACCACTTCGTCGACCACCGTGCCGGGCTGAATCAGGCTCGGGCACCACATCAACATCGGCACGCGAATCGAGGCCTCGTAGGCGACGCGCTTGTCGATGAGACCGTGCTCGCCGAACATGAAGCCGTTGTCGCCCATGTAGACGACAAGCGTGTTGTCGGCGACCCCCATGGCTTCAAGCTGATCCATCACGCGGCCGATGCTGTCGTCGACCGAGGTGAGCGTCTCGCCGTAGGCGCGGTAATATTGATCGATGTCGAGTTCGCTGTGGTAGGGGAAGTCGACGCCATGCCAGGAGTTGCGTTGATCGCGCAGCCAGCGTGGCCGCTCCCGGGCCATCTCTGCGGTCAAACGCATCGACGCCGGTCGCTCCCACTCGCGGTCGGCCATCGAGCCGGCATACTTCTCCTCCGGCGTGAAGTTGGCGTGCACGGCCTTGTGCGAGAGGTAGAGGAAGAAGGGTTTCTCGGCCGCGTTCTGTTGTTTCAGCCAGTCGATCGCGTAGTCGGTCAGCTCGCCGGTGATGTAGCCCTGCTGCGGCACGTGTTCGCCGTCGACATTGAGCATGTTGCCATTGGGCAGATATTGACCCTGCCCACGGAAACTCACCCAGCGGTCAAAGCCCGGTTGCGGCTGGTCGCCTTCGCTGCCCATGTGCCACTTGCCAAAGAAGCCCGTCGCGTAACCCGCCTTCTGCAAATACTGCGGAAAGTAGAGCGTGCCGTCCGGAATCGCCCGCTGGTTGTCGATCACGCGATGGCGGAAGGTGTAGAGTCCGGTGAGAATCGACGCCCGGCTCGGCGAACACAGCGAGGTCGTGACCAACGCGTTCTTCAGGTGCGCGCCCTCCGCCGCCAGCCGATCCATGTTCGGAGTTTGCGCCAATGGATGACCCATAAAACTCATCGCATCCCAGCGATGGTCGTCGGACAAAATGAACACGACGTTCATCGGTTTCGCGCCGGGCACCGCTTCGGGTTCCACCGTCGCTGGCACGGGCACCGGCCGGGCCGCCAGCGACAACGCGCCCAACAGGCCACACAAAATCAGGGATCGAGTCTGCATCATCAGGGTAAGGGGTTGCCCCACCTTGCCGCCGACCTGCCTCCGCCGTCCAGCCCCGACCGACGTTCAACTGTTTACTTCCGTGTGGTCTGATTTCAGTTTTCAGCTTTTCAGCTTTCAGCGTTTCCCCCGCCATGACCCTGCGCGACCTTGCCAAACTCGCCGACCTCTCGCCCTCCGCCATCTCCCTGGCGTTGCGCGACAGCCCGCGCATTTCGACCGCGACCAAGGAACGCGTCCGCGCTCTCGCCGCCGAACACGGTTATCAACCCGACGCGCGCATCGTCGACATGATGCGTCACCTGCGCAAACCGCGCACCCAGCGCGAGCACGCCTGCTTCGGCATCATCTCGCTCTACGACCACCAGCGCCCCTGGGAGAAGTCCGTCCACCTCACGCGTATCCATGAAGGCATGACGAAGCGCGCCGCCGAAATTGGCTACCGCCTGGAACCGCTCTGGTTGCGGGCGCCCGGACTCACCGTCCGCCGTTTTGACGAAATTCTCCGCGCCCGCGGCATCGAGGGCCTGCTCTGTTTTGGCGGCCCCAAGGTCGACGAGGACTTCCCCGCCACCCTCGATCGCTACGCCGTGGTGACGGTTGGCTTCAGCATCCGCACCAAACTCCACCGCGTCACCAGCCGCCCCTATCGTGACACCTTCAACGCCTGCGAGCGTCTGCGCGCCCTCGGTTACCGGCGGATCGGACTCGTGCTGAGCGACTACGAGGACCGCCGCACGGAACACTCCCATACCTCCGCCTACCTTGGTTGGTGCGACGCGGTCCAAGGCGGGGCCTCGGCTTTGCCCATCCTGCGCCTCGACGAGATTGAGGCCGGACCCTTTCTGCGTTGGCGCGCCGACCACGAACCCGATGCGGTCGTGGTGGTGCATTCCCCGGCCGCCATCGCCCAATTCAAACTGGTGCTTGATGTGCACGAAATCCGGCGCCCGCAGGACCTCGGCGTCGCCGTGCTCAGTCACATGGTCGAGGGGAGTGGCTTCGCCGGCCTGCAGCAGAATCAGTTTCTCATGGGCGCTTGGGCGGTCGAACTCCTCGCCGCCCGCATCGCCAACCGCGACTTCGGCATCCCCGCCATCCCCCGCGTCGAGATGGTCGAAAGCCAATGGATCGACGGCCCGTCGCTGCAGACTGGAACGGACTAGCTAACCCAGCCCCGTTGGAACGCTCATCCGCGCTCATCCGCGCTCATTTTCGCTGATCTCAATAGCGCCGATCAGCGAGGATTGGCGTTCTGTCCAAAACCAAGTTTCCGCGCAAGTTTCGCAAAACCTGAGGGGTCTTTTCTCTGCCCACCGACCCTCGACCGGACTAGGCTGCAGCCCCTCAGCCTTCGTTCCCTTCTGTAAAAACACCCGGTGCCCCCCGGCTCTGTTCACCTCCGTTCCCTTCTGAAAAATGAAACCCCTGCCCCTCGCCCTGCTTGTCGTCGTGGGCCTCACCGCTCCCCTCGCGACCGCCGCCGAAACCGACTACCCTTTCCGCGATCCCGATCTGCCCACCGAAGCACGCATCGACGACCTTATCGGCCGCCTGACCCTCGACGAAAAGATCGGCATCCTCGGCTTCGCCCGCGGCAACGAACGCCTCGGTATCACCTACACCTCCATCGCCGAGGGTTACCACGGCGTCGCGCAGGGCGGTCCGTCCAACTGGGGCAAACGCAACCCGACGCCCACCACCCAGTTCCCGCAAGCCTACGGCCTCGCCGCCACCTGGGACCCGGCGATCATCGAGCGTGTCGCCGCCAACCAGGCCGAGGAAGCGCGCTACCTTTTTCAAAGCCCCAAATACCATCGCTCCGGCCTTATCGTGATGGCGCCCAACGCCGACCTCGCCCGTGATCCGCGCTGGGGCCGCACTGAGGAGGTCTACGGCGAAGACCCGTTCCTCGCCGGCACCCTCGCCGCCGGTTTTGCCCGCGGTCTGCGCGGTGACGACCCGCGTTACTTCAAGGCCACCAGCCTGCTGAAACACTTCCTCGCCAACAGCAATGAGGACGGTCGCTTTCACACCTCGTCCGATTTCGACGAACGCCTCTGGCGCGAGTATTACGCCAGACCCTTCGAGATCGCCATTCGCGACGGCGGCGCCCGTTCCATGATGCTGGCCTACAACGCCCACAACGGCATCCCCTGCCACGTGCACCCCATGATCCGCGACATCGTCATCGGCGAATGGGGCCTCGACGGCACCATCTGCTCCGATGGCGGCGGCGTCACCCATCTCGTCGACGAACACCACGCCTACCCCGACATGACCGCCGCCTCCGCCGCCGTCATCAACGCCGGCGTCAACCTCTTCCTCGATCGCACCGACTCGATCAAACCCGCCGTCGAACAGGGCCTCGTGACCGAAGCCACCATCGACGAGGTCATCCGCGGCCGCCTGCGCCTCTTCATCGATCTCGGCCTGCTCGATCCGCCGGAGCGCGTGCCGTATTCAGAAATCGGACACGAGACCGACGGCACGCCGGAGCCGTGGGACCGCCCCGCCACGCGCGCCCTCGTGCGCGAGGTCACCGCCAAATCCATCGTGCTCCTGCGCAACGAGGATGACCTGCTCCCGCTCGACCACACCCAGATCAAAACCGTCGCCGTGGTCGGGCCCCGCGCCAACACCACCCTGCTTGACTGGTATTCCGGCACCCCGCCCTACCAGGTTTCCATCCGCGACGGCATCGAAGCCTACGCCCAGCCCACCTCGTTCTTCGAGTCCGCCAAATATGGCGTCACCTGGGCCGGCGACATGAGCGACACCGCGGTCGAGGTCGCCGCCGCCGGCGACGTGGCCGTTGTCTGCCTTGGCAACCACCCCGAGGGCAACGCCGGCTGGGCCGTCGCCACCTCGCCCAGCGACGGCAAAGAGGGCCTCGACCGCCAGTCGATCAACCTCGATCCCGCCCAACTCGCCTTCCTCCAGCGCGTGCGCGCGGTCAACCCCCGCACCATCCTCGTGCTCGTCGCCAACTTCCCCTACGCCATGCCGTGGGCCAGCAAAAATATTCCCGCCATCGTGCAGCTCACCCACGCCTCGCAGGAACAGGGCAACGCGCTCGCCGACGTGCTCTTCGGCGACGTGAACCCCGGCGGCAAAACCGTGCAGACCTGGCCCGCCTCGATCGACGACCTGCCGCCGATGATGGACTACAACATCCGCCATGGCCGCACCTACCAATACGCCACCGCCGAGCCCCTCTACCCCTTCGGCTACGGCCTCAGCTACACCACCTTCGCCCTTTCCGATCTCAAGACCACCGTCGCCAGTGATCACGTCACCGTTACCGTGCAAGTGACCAACACGGGCGACCGCGACGGCGACGAGGTGGTGCAAGTTTACGCCAGCTACCCGGAGTCCGCCGTCGAGCGCCCCAACAAGCAACTCGTCGGCTACGCCCGCACCACCGCTACCGCCGGCGCGACCGTCCCGGTCACGATCGACATCCCCACCCGCGAATTCGCCACCTGGAACGTCGACGCCCATGCCTGGATCCTTGAATCGGCCCCCATTGAGCTCCACGTCGGCACCTCCTCGGCCGAGACTGACCTCGGCCTTCGCGCGAGCGTGACACTGACAAATTGAGCGCGAAACCAAGCGACCCGACCGCTGTCCATGGTCGACACCATGAACGCCCTCCGTCGCTTTTCCACCTTCCTCGCCCTCGCTCTCGTTGTGGGCGGTTCCACCGTCCTGCGCGCGCAGATGGCGCCGGTTGACCCCAACGCGCCGCGCCTCCTCACCGTGAGCGGCCAGGAAACCGTGCGTATTCCCGCCACGCTCGCCGAGCTCTCGATCATCATCGAAGCCCGCGAAAAAACCTCCGCCGCAGCGACTCAAGCCGTGATCGAGCCGTCCAAGGCGGTGCTCGCCTTCCTGCAGCAAAAAGGCGCCGAACGCGTCCAGGCCGGCGCCCTCACCCTCAACCCGATCTACAGCCGCAGCAAAGTCAGCTCGATGTCGGCCAACGGCGAACCGGAGATCACCGGCTACCTCGCGCAATGGAACGCCACCTTCACCGTGCCGGCCGAGCGCGCCGGGGAGTTCGCCGCCGGTGTCGTCGATTCGGGTGCCAACCGCGTGACCCGCTTCGAGTTCACCGCCGATGACGCGGCCATCACCACCGCCCGCCGCGAAGCCCTGCAGGCCGCCACCCGCGAAGCCCGCGACACCGCCGTCGCCGTGCTCTCCACCCTCAACTACGAGCTACGCGAAGTCGTCCGCATCCACGTCAACAGCAATGGCCCCATCCGCCCCATGCAGCGCGGTATGATGATGAGTGCGATGGCCGCCGATAGCAGCGGTCCCGCCGCCACCGAACCCGGCTTCATCGACGTCGACGGCAACGTCACGCTTGAGGTGCGTTACTAAGCGGAACCGGGGTCACCGACCCCGGCTACAGGTTGTTCTGACGCGCCGCGCTGGTGCCGGGGTCGGTGACCCCGGTGCGGTCTGCATCGCGTCGCTCAGTCCGGCAATTTCGCCAGCACCTTGGCCAGCTCGCCCGACGGCCGCCACGCGCCATCGCGCCGCTCCGGTCGGGCAAACGCCGTCGCCCGCGGCGCGTCGATCGCCGCCATCGTGGCGGCGTCCCAGCGGATCTTTTCGCCCGAACGTTCTGCCAGCGCGCCCAACAACACCTGCTCGGTGAGCGCGGCGCCGTATTGGAAATCCGCGCCGCCACTGCGGCCGGCGCGGATGGCGTCGAACCAGTTCTGGAAGTGCCCGCCCTTCACCCGCGGCAACCACTTCGCCGGGCGGTTCGTCATCACCTCCTGCGCCCGCGCCTCGGGGTAAATCTTCGGGCTGCGGCTCACCCGCATGTCGGGAATGAACATCGTCCCCTCCGGCCCGGCGAAAGCCATGCCGTTCTTGGCCCCGGCGATCACCTCGTCCGGCACCTGAGGGATCCCGCTCGGGTGATTCTGCACGTCGCCTTTCCAGCCGTTGCGCCAGTGCACGGTGAGCGGCGGATGGGAGCCGCGGGCGGGAAACTCAAAGCGCACATTGGCCCACTGCGGAATGGTGTATTCAGAAACGCCCGACACCTCCGGCACCACCAGCGACGGAAAGCCGGTGTCCAGCGCGAAGCGCACCGCGTCGAACATGTGCATGCCGATGTCGCAGATCGCCCCGCTGCCGAAGCCCCACCAGTTGCGCCACAGTTGAGGCGCATAGCGGGAACTGTAGGGACGGAACGGGCGGTCCATCAGCCAACGGTCCCAGTCAAGTGTGTCGCGCTCTGGTTCGGGTTCGGCGAGCGTCTCCGACCAGATCGAGATGTTGCGCTGCGTGCGGTCGGTCCAGAGCCACACGTCGGTCACCGGCCCCACCACGCCGCTCTCGATCCACTCGCGCAGCAGCCGCGTGCCTTCCATCGAGTGACCCTGGGTGCCGAGCTGGGTGGACACGCCGGTGTGGGCCGACGCCGCGGCGATGCGCCGGCATTCCCACGGTGTCGTCGCCATGGGTTTTTCCAAATACACATTCAGCCCCGCCTCCATCGCCATCATCGCCAGCGGGTAGTGCGCGTGGTCCGGCACCGTGATGACAACGCCATCCATCTCGCCGGCATGCCGGTCGAGAAACTCTCGCGCATCGCGATAGTGCGGCACGCCGGGATGCGCCGCGTAGGTCTTCGCCGCCCGCTCATCGTCGACGTCGCAGAACGCCACGTAGTGCTGCTCCACCTGCCCCTGAATCGCCGCCTGGGCCCAACCGCCGCAGCCGATGAAGCCCAGCCGCAGTTGATCGGACGGAGCAGCCCGCAGACCACGGGGAAGAAAGACCGTGCCGGCCGCGCCGACTGCCATCGTTTTCAACCAATCACGACGCGAGAAGGGGGTAGTGCTCATCGGTCCGCCACCTTGCGGACCGCGCTCGACCCACGCAACGGCGATCAATCCTCGACGTTCACATCTGGACCACGCAACCGCACCAACAACCACGGCAGCACCCGGTTCAGTCGCAGGTTAAAAAACAACCACACCGCACCGAGAGCCCACAGGCACTGTTGGCCGAGCAGGGTGTAGGACGCGACGATGCGCTGCCGACTCCAGCCCCAGCCGTCGTGCAGCTGATTCATGTCACCGCCTTCTTCCCCCTCCCCGTGGATCATCGATCCCCACGGCACATCCTCGTGGCCGCGCGCAACGTCGTGCCAAAAGCCGAGGGTGTCGAGAAAACCGACCGCGCCCCAGAACAGGAACAGCCAGCGCAGGCCGCCCCAGCGGAACTTCTCCGGCAGATCCAGAAAGAACGCGGCGATCATCAGGGCGTTGAGGTAAAACTCCCCGCCCACCCCCGACCAAGCCTGCCACTGTTCGATCTGCCACTCCTCCACCCGCCAGGTCATCCACCATTGCAACGCGGCCAACGGCGGCGCCAAGAGGACCGGCCAGATGCGCCGCTCGCGCCAGCCCGCGACGAAGAACACGCCCAGCAGGAACAGCACGCCCCCATACACGAAAGGCTCGCGGGTCTCGGAGTAACTGGTCCAACCGAGCGGCAGCGGCAGCGCTTTGTAGCCCGCCATCCAGCTCACCGTGGCGTGGCCGAACTCGTGTATCCAGATTTTGAATGCCTGGAGAAAGAAAGCCAACGGACTGTGGTTGATCCCCAGCGCCAGCAGGGCGACGAGCGGCAAGGCCAGCGCGTTGACCCATGGGTTGTCCCGCCGCGTGAGGTCCCAGGGCGAGGCGGCGGCGTCCGCGCTCCCCGGCTCGGCCCGCCGGGGTGCCCGGACCGCCTCTGTCCGCCGCGTCGCGGCCGCCGCCAACTCGCGCGTCGCCGCATGGGCCTTGAGCGCCTCAAAGGCCGCGCGCGCCGCCGCCTTGGCCGCTTCGTCGTGCGCCTGGGTGGCCGCAAACGAGGCGCGCATCCACGCTCGTTCCAAATCGTGCGCACTCACCTCGGGGGTGACCCCGAGGCGCTGGCAGTGGGCTTGCAGGACGTGCGGATCCATGGCGACGCGGCTTTCAAACACACCAATAGGCGCCCGCACGCAAGCGAGGCGGCACGGCATCGGCATTCGACAGCGAGCCGGAGCCCTCCCATCTTTTCCTCAGCACACCACTGCCTGTGACTGACTCGACGCTCTCTTCGCCGCCGCGCCCCGCTTCGCCGCCGTGGCACGCCACGGCCTGGGCCAGCGGACTGTTTTTCGGTTTCGCCTATTTTCTCGGCGAATCGTTCTCGGGCTACTTCGCGACCTGGAACACCGCGCAAATCTTCTTCTGGTTGCCCGCCGGCGTTTACCTCGGCGCGCTGCTCTGCCGCCCGCCGCGTCACTGGCCCGCGATCATCATCGGCACCTGGCTGGGCGACATGACCTTCAATTTTTTCGGCGACCCGTGGAGCTTCGCCGAAATGTTCATCGCCCATACCGGCAACACCCTGTCCGCCGTGCTCGGGGCGTGGGCGGTGCGACGATGGGTCGGTGTTCGGGTGCGCCTGGAATCGGTGCGAGAGCTCTTCCTCATCATTCTCTTTGGCGGAATTCTCGCGCTGCCGATCTGCGCCACCATCGGCATGTTGATGATGGAGGCGCACGCTCCCTCGGACGATCCGCTGGCGCGCTGGCTCAACTGGTATTGCACCGACCTGCTGGGAATCATCCTGCTGGTCCCCGGCCTGATCGTGTGGCTCAACCGCTCCCACGTTCAGGCCATCGCTTCCCGACCCTCGCGCAAACTGGAGGCGGCACTGCTGGTGAGCAGCCAGGCGGTGGCCCTGATGCTGTCCTTCGCCTTCCGTTGGCCAGTGCAAACCGAGGCGCTCTACGTGGCGTTTCCCTTCGTGATCTGGAGCGCGGTGCGTTTCGGACCACGCGGCGCGACCCTCACCATCTTCGTGACCGCGGTGATGGCGCATTGGTTCAACGCCTTTGGTCTGGGCGCCATCGGCTCCAGCAACCTGAGCTCGACCCAAAAGATCATCGAGATGCTCTTCAGCATCGGCGTCTTCAGCCTCGCCGGTCTCGTGCCCGCGATCACCTTCGAGGCACTCGGTCGCGCCGAGCGCCGCGCCCGCGACAGTGAACAACGCCGCGATGTCGCCGTGCAGGCCTCCTCGGCGGCCCTCTGGGAATGGGATCTGGACCATAACCTCGTCTGGATCTCACCACGCTTTCGGGAGTTGCTCGGTCATCCACCCGAGGAGCTGCGCGAGCCCCCCGACATCATCTGGAGTCAGGTTCACGCCGATGATCGAGCCACGCTCGATCAGGCCTTCGCCAGCCAGGAACAACCCGACGCGGACCCGCTGGATTTTGACCTGCGTTACCCCAGTGCGAATGGCGAATACCACTGGTTCAACCTCCGGGGTTCGGCCCTGCGCAACGTCGCGGGCCGCCACCGGCTCCTCGCCGGGTCGCTCGTCGACGTCAACGACCGCAAGCAACTGGAGGCCCGCGTGCAACAGGCCGACAAGCTCGCGGTCATCGGCCAACTCGCCGGCGGCGTGGCCCACGATTTCAACAACATCCTCGCCGCCATGATCATGAACATCGAGCTGCTCCAGCTCGAGCATCACAGTGGCGAAACCAACCAGTCGCTCACGGAGCTCCACCGCCTTTCCAAACGCGCCGCCCGCCTCACCGAGCAGTTGCTCATGTTTGCCCGCCGCCGTCCGGTCAAACTCACGCCTCTGCACGTGCCCGCCGCCCTCGAGGAACTGGCCCAAATCCTCCGCCGCCTCCTGCCCGAGAACATCGACTTTTCATGGCAAGCCGACGACCAGCTCTGGGTGCAGGCCGACCACGCCATGATCGACCAGGTGGTGCTCAACCTGTGCTTCAACGCCCGGGACGCCATGCCGGAAGGAGGTCGCCTGCAACTCATCGCCGCGGCCGTGAAATTGCCGGCCTCCGGCCCCGCTTCCCCCGCGACCGGCACCGCTGCCAGCACCGCCGGCGGCGAGCGCTCAGGACGCTTTGCCCAACTCCGCATCATCGACAGCGGACTCGGCATGAGCCGCGAGGTGCTCGCCCACGTCTTCGAGCCGTTTTACACCACCAAGGCTCCCGGCAAGGGCACTGGTCTCGGCCTCGCCTCCTCCGACGGCATCGTGCACCAGCACCACGGTTGGATCGATGTCGACAGCACCGAGGGCCAGGGCACGACCTTCTCCGTCTACCTGCCCCTCATCGACGCGCCCACCCAACGCAGCTCCAGCTCAACCAGTCCCTTCAATCCGCCCCCCGGCCGCGAGACCATCCTCTACGTCGAGGACGAAGCCGCCGTTCGCGACGCCACCTGCAACGTCCTGCGCACGCTCGGCTACCAGGTGCTCAGCGCCGAAAACGCCGAAGCCGCGCGCCGCTGTGTCGCCCAACACGACGGCCCCATCGACCTGCTCTTCACCGACACCGTCATGCCGGGCGACACCGACGGACTCGCCCTCGGCCGCGAGCTGCGTCGCGCCGATCCCGCCCTGCGGGTCGTGCTCACCAGCGGCTACAGCCGCCAGGTCGCCGCCGGCTCCCACCTCGAAGACGAGGGCTTCACCTTCCTGGCCAAACCCTTCGACCGCAAGGTGCTGGCCGAGACCTTGCGCCAGGCACTCGACCGCCGGCTCGGCAACTGATCCTGATCCCTCGGCCACCGGACCGGCCATCGGAACCACCCGACGCCCCTTGATCAACAGTTGAGCGCAACAAGCCTAGCTGCCCCGGGCGCTCGGTCTAGGATCCGGTCTCCTCTCCACCCCGAGAGTCCGCCCCTATTCCTCCACCGCACCATGAAACTCGGTCTCGGCCTCTATCGGCATATGCTGACGCGCGAAAACTTTGCCTTCGCGCGGCAAGCCGGCGCGACCCACATCGTCGCGCACCTGGTCGACTATTTCCGGGGCGGCCAGCATGCCCATGCCGAGGACCAACCCACCGGCACCGATAGCGGCTGGGGCCTGGCCGGTGATCCGGATGAGCTCTGGACCGTCGACGAGTTGATTGCCATCCGCCGCGACGTCGAAGCCGCCGGGCTCACGCTCGAGGCGATTGAAAACTTCGACCCCGCGCACTGGCACGACATTCTGCTCGATGGCCCGCTCCGCGACCGTCACGTCGAAAACGTGCGCACCACGATCCGCCGCCTCGGCGAGGCCGGCATCCCGATCATGGGCTACAACTTTTCCCTCGCCGGCGTCGCCGGCCGCACCACCGGCGCCTATGCCCGCGGCGGTGCGCCTTCGGTCGGCATGGAGGGTCCCTACGATCTGCCCATGACCCGCGGTATGGCTTGGAACATGATCGTCGACCCGGCCGCCGACCTGGATGAACCCCTACCCCCCGTCACCCACGAGCAATTGTGGGACCGCCTCCACCGCTTCCTGGACGACGTCCTGCCGGTCGCGGAAGAGGCCGGGGTTAAACTTGCCGCCCACCCCGACGACCCGCCCACCCCCACCGTGCGCGGCACGCCGCGATTGGTCTATCAGCCGTCGATGTATCAGCGCCTCATCGACCTGAACCCCAGCCCCGCCAACACCCTCGAGTTCTGCGTCGGTTCCCTCGCTGAGATGACGGAGGGCGACATCTACGAGGTGGTCGAAACCTACGCCCGCCAACACCGCCTCGGCTACGTTCACCTGCGCAACGTCGTCGGCAAGGTCCCGACCTACAAGGAGTCCTTCATTGACGACGGCGACGTCGATGTCCTCCGCGTCATGCGCATCCTCCACGACTGCGGTTTCGAGGGCGTCGTCATCCCCGACCACGCTCCGCAGATGTCCTGCGCCGCCCCCTGGCACGCCGGCATGGCCTACGCCCTCGGCTTCATGGCCGCCGGCCTCAAAACCCTCACCGGCGCCAACGCCGCCGGAAATCCCAAATCCTAAAACCCCAAATCCCAACCACCACGTTCCAGTGCGTAGCCGGTAGGCGAAGCCATCCGTGTCCATCCGTGGTTAAAAAAACCTCCCTGCCCCACGGCTCCGCTCCCCTCCGTTTCCTCCTGTAGAAAAAAGTTCCCCGTGCCCCGCCTCCTCCTCAACGCCCAGCCCGTCGATGTCGCGCCCGGTTCCGCCGCGACGCTCTTCGACCATGCCGAACAACTCGGCATCCGCGTGCCGACGTCCTGCCGCAAGCAGGGCAAGTGCAAGGAGTGTATCATGGAGATCACTACGGGCGCCGAACACCTCAGCGCCCCCGGTCCCGCCGAGGCTCACCTGACCGCGGGTTTCCGCCTGTCCTGCTGCACCGCGATCAACGCCGACACCCCTGCCGACGCCGAGATCCACGCCCACACCATGCGGCGCGGGACCCTGCGCGTGGAGAACGAGGCCTACGAACTACCCGTCCCTGCCACCGGCTTCTCGCTCGATCCCTGCGTCACGCGCGACGGCGAACGCGTGCTGCTCGACGGCGTGGAGATCGACCGCCGTCCCGTCACCGAACCCGCCCACGGCCTCGCCCTCGACATCGGCACCACCACCGTCGTCCTGCGCCTGCTCAACCTTGAGACCGGCGAACGCGTGGCCACCACCTCTTTCGAAAACCCGCAGCGCTTCGGCGGCTCCGACGTCATGGCGCGCATCGCCTACGACACCGAGGACAAGACCCGCTCCCTCCAGCGCACCCTGCTCGGTTACCTCAACCACGCCATCGCCGAACTGCCCGTGCCCGCCGACTCCATCTACGAGGTCGTCATTGCCGGCAACTCGACCATGCGGGATATGTTCTTCCGGCTCTCCGTCTACACCATCGGCCAGAGCCCCTACCAGTCACTCACCGAGCACGAGATGGCCGCGGGCAAACGTGACTCGACCGTCCTCACCACCACGGCCAAGAAGCTCGGTCTCGACGTCCACCCCGCCGCCCGTCTCTACGGCATGCCCATCATGAGCGGCCACGTCGGCGCCGACACCGCCGCCTGCATGCTCGCGGCCGACATCCAGCACGAGGACCGCCTCGTCGCCATCATGGACATCGGCACCAACACCGAGCTGGTGCTAGGCAACAAGGACCGCGTCGTCGCCGCCTCCTGCCCGGCTGGTCCGGCCTTCGAGGGTGGCCAGATCAGCTGCGGCATGCCCGGCCTGCCTGGCGCCATCGAAAAGGTGGTCATGGACGACGACGAGGACTTCGAGGTCTCCGTCATCGGCGGCGAAACCGAAACCCCGGTCGGCCTCTGCGGCTCCGGCCTCGTCTCCCTCCTCAGCGAACTCGTCCGCGGCGACCGCATGAACCGCCTCGGCCGTTTTGAGTTCGACGAAGAGCCGATCGAGGTCGCGCCCGGCGTCACCTTCTCCGAAGCCGACGTCAACAACCTCGCCCAAGCCAAGGGCGCCAACGTCGCCGGCCTGCAGATCATCTTCGAACACTTCGGCATCAACGCCGACCAACTGGACGTGTTCTACCTCGCCGGCGGCTTTGGCCGGCACCTCGACCTCGAAGCGTCCAAGCGCATCGGTCTCATCCCCGACATCCCCGACGAAAAAATCCGCCGCGTCGGCAACGCCGCCGTCGAAGGCGCCTGCATCGCCCTGCTCTCCAAGACCAAACGCCACGAGCTCGAGCAACTCGTCCGCCGTGTCGAACACTGCCGCCTCGAAACCCACCCCCACTTCTTCGACGTCTTCGTCGAAGGCTGCCAATTCGCCCCCTTCCAATCACCGAACACCAACCCTTCCAACGTCGTTTAACACGGAGGCAACGAAGGAGAGAACCAAGGCAACAGAGCCCCTCCGCCACCTTCGTTCTCTTCGTTCCCTTCCGTAAAAACAGCGTCTGCCTCTCTGCTCCGTTTCCCTCCGTTCCCTCCTGTAGAAAACTCCGTCGCTTTGCCCGCCCTCTCCACAGTTCAGGAGCTCCTGCTCACCGATCTGACCGTCGCCGTGCCGCGCGCCGAATACCACCGGCTGCTCGGTTACCCGCCGGGCCATGAGCCCGACGAGCGTATCCACGCGCTCGCGACGGCGACCGAGGCTTGGTATGCCCAGCACGGTCGCCCCTGGATCTACCTGCGCGAGGCGTCCCTCGACCTGAGCCAAGACCGCCTCGTCATCGACGGCGTCGCCTTCAACTCGCCCAAACTCCGCGCCCACCTCCGCGACAACGGCGCGATGCGTGTCATGCTCGCCGCCGTCGGCGCCGGCGCCGGCATCGCCGACCGTTCGGCCGAACTCTGGCGCGACAGCAAACCCGACGAATATTTCTTCACCGAGGTCTACGGCTCCGCCGTCGTCGAGCACCTCACCGCCACGCTGCACGGCCGCATCTGTGATCTGGCCGAACCGTCCGGCCTCATGGCCATCCCCCACTACAGCCCGGGTTACGCCGGCTGGGACATCAGCGAGCAGAACCGCCTCTTCGACGTGCTCACCGCCCGCCTCGGCACCGCGTTGCCCGAGACCGTGGAGGTTTTGAGCAGCGGTATGATCCGTCCGAAGAAAACCCTGCTCGGCGTCTTCGGCCTCATCGAGCGCACGCCCGCCGCGCTCGCCAATCCCACCCTCACGCCCTGCGAGCGCTGCGCCTTCGAGCCCTGCTCATACCGCCGCGCGCCCTATCTCCACGCCGCCGTCGCCATCGAGGAACCCAAACCCGTCTCGCCGGCCCCGCAATACACCGTGGCCCGCCGCGCCCTCGGCAAGTGGGCTCAGCAACGTCTGCGGCTCGACCACCGCGCCGACGGCACCATCGCCGCCACCTTCCGCTTCGAAGGCAGCACCTGTTCCAACATGGGCCACCCCCTCGCCTTCGACTACCGCGTCACCCTCGCCCCGGCCGCCGACGGTCACCGTATTCTGGATACGACCTGCGAGCCCGCCCCCGGCGACACCGGCCACACCCAGCAGTGCGCTTACCTGCGCGACGCCGAAGGCACCATGGCCCGCATCGCCGAACCGCCGCCCGTCGTCGGCCAGCCCCTCGACGCCATTCTCTCCTGGCAACGCGAAACCCGCCAAAGCGGCTGCTACTGCGACGCCACCTCCCGCGCCCACAAATGGGGCCTCGCGCTCGAAACCCTCCACTACGCGCTGAGCGAGACTCAGCGAAATCCCAAATCCTAATTCCTAAATCCTAACCACCTGGGAGAGCCGATCCCGCGCCTGCGGGATGTCCGCCACCCCTGCCTCTCGGCTCCGTTTCCCTCTGCTCCCTCCTGTAAATCCATTCTTCCCCCCCCCTCTCATGATCAAACTCTGCGATATCGATCCGGCCACTGACGAAAAGTTGCCCGCCAACTTCTCCGACAAATCCGGCGTCGGCGTGCACTACGCCAGCGCCTTCATCAAGCAACTCACCGTCAAGCTCGACGACGGCACCAAGGTCATGTGCAAGCGCAAGGGCCTCAAAATCATGCTGCGCATCAACAAGGCGCAGGGCAGCGGACTCCTCCGCCGCCTCGAGCACGGCCCCGACGTGAAGAACATGCTGCACAAGGCCCTCGAGGAAGCCGCCTCCGAAGCCGGCGCCAGAATCGAGATCCGCGGCAACGAGGTCTACCTCGAGCCCCCCGCCGCAGCCTGACCCTCCAAACCACCTTTGCCACGATTCCGTGCGTAGCCGGTAGGCGAAGCCATCCGTGTCCATCCGTGGTTAAAAACAGTCCCTGCCTCTCCGCCTCCCAACCTCCCTCCCAACCCCTTCCAACCTATGCGCCCTGAACAATGGGAAATCTTTAAGAAAGCCGCCCGCGGCGAACGCCTCGACAACATCCCGATGGCCATGATCATCGATAGCCCGTGGATCCCCGGCTATTGCGGTGTGAAACACATGGACTTCTTCCTCAATCCGCAGGTCTGGTTTGATTGCCACCTGAAGATTCATCAGGAGTTCCCCGACGTCATCTTCATCCCCGGTTGGTGGATGGAATACGGCATGGCCGCCGAACCCTCCGCCCTCGGCGCGAAGATCAAGTTCTGGCAGGACAACACGCCGTCCGAATACCACGGCCTCTTCCGCATCGAGGACGTCGACAAGCTGCACGAATACGAGGTCGAGGCCGACGCCTTCATGGCCCTCACCCTGCACCGCATCCGCATGCAGAAGCAGCAGGTCTTCGACGCCGGTTACATCATGCCGATCGTCACCGCCCGCGGCCCCATGTGCACGGCCGGTTTCGTCCGCAACACCGCCGACTTCATGCTCGATCTGGTCGATAAGCCCGAGCACGCCCACAAGCTCCTCGATCTCTCCACCCGCCTCATCATCGACTGGCTCAAGGCCCAGGCCAAGGCCATCGGCGACGGCGTCGAGGGCATCTTCATCCTCGATGACATCGTCGGCTTCGTGAACGAGGAACATTACCAGGAGTTCTGCCACCCCTACCTCAAGCGCATCTGCGATGCCTTCCCCAAGGACTGGGTGAAGATCTACCACAACGACGCCTCCATCGAGGCCTGCATGGATCACCTGCCCGACGTCGGCTTCAACGTGCTCAACTGGGGCAAACAGACCGACATCGAGGAAGTGAAATTCCGCATCGGCGACGACATGACGCTCATGGGAAACGTGAACCCGCTCGAGGTCGGCGTTCGCGGCACCCCCGAGGAATGCTACGCCGCCACCATGGACGTCCTCAACAAGTCCGAGGGCGAGCGCATCATCCTCTCCGTCGGCGGTGGCACCTCCCCCGGCATGCCCAAGGCCAACATCGAGGCCATGCTCTCCGCCCTCAACGCCTACAACAAAGCCCGCCGCGGCGAGTAAGCCGACAAACCACTCCAACGCAGTCTGACACGGAGGAAACGAAGGAGAAAAACAAAGACAACCAAGCCACTCCACCGCCTTCGTTCTCTTCGTTTCCTTCTGTAAAAATCCTGCCTCGCGGCTCCGTTTCCCTCCGTTCCCTCCTGTAAGAACAAATTCACTACACCGTTTTTCAAAATGCCTGATTACGCACTCATGAACCAACTCCTCTACGAGGGCAACGGACCCGAGGTCGCCAAGATGACCCAGGCCGCCATCGACGAGGGGATCACCGCCCAGGAAGTTCTTTCCGAAGGCCTCATCGCCGGCATGGCCGTCGTCGGCGAAGACTTTAAGCACAACATCCTCTACGTGCCCGAGGTCCTCATCGCCGCCCGCGCCATGAAGGCCGGCATGGCCGTGCTCAAGCCCCTGCTCGCCGGCGACGAGAGCGGTGGCAACTCCTCCAAGGTCGGCACCCTCATGATGGGCACCGTCCGCGGCGACCTGCACGACATCGGCAAAAACCTCGTCTGCATGATGGCCGAAGGCGCGGGTTTCGAGGTCGTCGACATCGGCGTCGACCAGAGTGTCGAAAAATTCATGGCCGCGGCCGACCAGTGCAAACCCGACATCATCGGCATGTCCGCGCTGCTCACCACCACCATGACCTACATGAAGACCGTCATCGACGGCTTCGAGGCCGACGGCCGCGACGTGAAGTTCGCCGTCGGCGGCGCGCCCATCAGCCAGATGTTCGCCGATGAAATCGGCGCCGACGGTTACGGGGCCGATGCCTCCAGCGCGGTCGACCTCTTCCTCCACTTCATGGGCAAGGGCGACGCCCCCACCAACAAATCCGCCGCCGCCGCGCCCGCCGCTCCGGCCACCGATGCCCCCAAGGGCACGCACACCACCTACCAGATCCTCTATTGGCAGGACTTGCCCGCGCAGATCAAAGCCAGCGACGAAGTGACCGAGGTGAAACTTGAGCTCCCGACGCCCTTCATCGAGCGCATCGACGCCGCCGCCCAACGCCTCGGCCTCACCGCCGAGGTCGACTACACCGCCCAGTTCAAATGGGGCGACGAACAGGAACGCGACGGCGACGCCGCGACCGTCGCCGCCGCCGTCCAAGCCGAACTCGAATCCACCGCCGGCTAGGGAATTTTACACAGAGGAAACGAAGGAGAGAACAAAGGTAACAGAGCCCGTCCCCGGGAGCGCCGACCTCCGCGTCGGCCGCCGCCCGCCCCTCGGCTCCGTTTTTCTCCGTTCCCTCCTGTAAAAACCAGCCCTGCCTCTCGGCCCCATGCTGACTCTCCGCCAACGCCTCGCGCAGACCGACCGCTTCCTTCTCGGATGCGAGCTCGTCTCCGTGCGCGGTTCCATGGCCGAGCGCAACGCGGTCAAGACGCGCGGTTTCGCCAACGAGCTCGCCGCGCACGACGGCATCGACTGGGTCAGCATCACCGACAACGCCGGCGGCAACCCGCAGCTCGCGCCCACCGCCCTCGGCAAACCGCTGCTCTACGCCGGCAAGGAGGTCGTCATCCACCTCACCTGCAAGGACCTCAACCGCAACGGCCTCGAGAGCGAGGCCTGGCTGCTGCACAGCGAGGGGTTCAACAACATCCTCGCCATGACCGGCGACTACCCGATCTCGGGCAACGCCGGCACCGCCAAACCCGTCTTCGACATCGATTCGGTCGGCCTCATCACCCTGCTCAGCAAGATGAACGAAGGCCTCGATCCGCATCCGGATCGCAGCGGCAAGGCCCGCCCCAAGTTCGAGCCCACCGCCTTCCTCATCGGCGCCGTCACCAGCAACTTCAAGCTGCGCGAGGGCGAGCTCATGCCGCAATACGCCAAGCTCGCGGCCAAGGTCCGCGCCGGCGCCCACTTTATCATCAACCAGATCGGCTTCGACGCCCGCAAGATGAGCGAGCAGCTCGCCTGGATGCAGCGTAACAGTCTGGCGGATACGCCGATCATCGGCAACGTCTACCTGCTCAACCGCACCGTTGCGCGCATGTTCAACGAAGAGCTCATTCCCGGCGTGGTCGTCTCCGATGAGCTCCGCGAAGTCTGCGAGCGCCAGGGCGCCTCCCCCGACAAGGGCCGCGCCTTCTTCCGCGAACTCGCCGCCAAGCAACTGGCCATTTACCGCGGCCTCGGCTACCGCGGCGGCTACCTCGGCGGCGTGCACAACATGGTCGCCGTGCAGGAGATCCTCGACCTCGAAAAATCCTTCGCGCCCGACGACTGGAAACAGTTCGCCCGCGAGTTCCAATACTCGCGCCCCGGCGAGTTCTTCGCCTACGGCCGCACCGCCGACGGGCTCAGCGACCCGACCACCGCCGGCGAACCCGACCCCCACCCGGTGAAACACGTGACACTGAACTATCACCTGTCGAAGTTCACCCACGCCACGATGTTCACGCCGGGCAAGTTGCTCAACGACCTCGGCACAAAGCTCTGCGCGAAGTCGGCCAACCCGCGCCAGGGCCCCGCCATCATGCGCTGGGCGGAGCACCTCTCCAAAGCCGTCCTGTTCTCCTGCAAAGACTGCGGCGACTGCTCCTTGCCTGAGATCGGCTACCTCTGCCCCGAATCGCAGTGCGCGAAGAACCAGCGCAACGGCCCCTGCGGCGGCACGCGCGGCGGCCGCTGCGAAGTCGACGGTTACGGCGACTGCATCTGGCTGCGCGCCTACGAACGCGCCAAAGCAGACGGCACCGCGGCCGACCTCCTCGCCCACACCCCGGTCATCCAGGACCAATCCCTCCGCGGCACCTCCGCCTGGGCCAACAACTGGCTCCGCCGCGACCACACCTTCACGAAACCACCACCAACCCCTTCATAACGAGTTTTACACAGAGGTAACGAAGGCTGGAACGAAGGAAACAGAGCCACTCCTTCGCTTCGTTCTCTTCGTTTCCTTCTGTGAAGAACAGCCCCTGCCTCCCGGCTCCGTTCACCTCCGTTCCCTCCTGTAAAAGAAAATGCCTGTTCCCCCCCTCAATATCATCGGCGAACTCATCAACAATTCCTACGCCCGGGCCCGCCGCGCGTTCACTGATCGCGACGTCAGCAAATACCAGGAACTCGCCAAGATTCAGTCCGAGCTCGGCGCCGCCTACCTCACGGTCAACCTCGACGGCACCCAGCGCATCTCGGTCCGTGCCGAGGAGATGCTCGAGTTCCTGCCCGAGGTCGTGCCCGCCCTGCAGGAAGCCACCACCACCCCGCTCGCCTTCGACAATCCGTCCGTCGACTACCACCGCGTCGCGCTCGCCCACTACGACGCGAGCAAGAGCGGCCGCCCCATCCTCAATTCCCTCGCCGCCTCCCGCACCCACCTCGACGAGATGATCGGCCTCGTGAAGGACCACGACACCCGCGTCGTCGTCATGGCCTCGGAAACCTTCACCGACGAAGGCGGTTCACAATGCCTCGACCCGCGCGACTCGCACTCCGCCGCCAAACGCTTCGTCGATATGCTCGTCACCCGGGCCGACCGCCAACCGGATGACATCATCATCGATGTCGGCCTCGCCCCCGTCGGCGCCGACACCTACGGCCTCATCAACATCGGCCTCGACGCGATGAAGCTTATCACCGCCGACCCCGACCTCAAGGGTGTCCACTTCATCGTCGGCCTCTCCAACTTCGCCTGGGGCACCCCGAAGGGCGTCCGCGAACAACTCGAAAACGCCTACCTCACCATCGCCGGCGAACTCGGCCTCGACTACGCCCTGGCCAACGTCGAAAAACAGCCCGCCGCCCTTCCGTCCGACGACCCGCTCGTCGCCCAACTCCGCGAAGCCCTCGAACAGGGGCGCCGCCAAGGCGACGAGTCGCAGGAAACCGCCGGCTTCCGCCAAGCCGAGGCCATCATGGCCATCTGCGCCGCCAACAAACCCGCCGAAGACGACGACTGGGACGACTGAGACGCCCCTCCGACGCAATTTCACACAGAGGCAACGAAGGATCGAACGAAGGAAACAGAGCCAATCCACCGCCTTCGTTCTCTTCGTTACCTTCTGTAAAAACTCAATCCTGCCCCTCGGCTCTGTTCCCCTCTGTTCCCTCCTGTAAAAAACACGTGCTGACGGCATCTGTGCTCCTCTGTGAAATCTGTGGTTAATATACCTTCCGCTTCCCCCTCCCGCCGCGTCTGGCTGCATGTCGGCACGCTGCTCGACGGCACGTCGACCACGCCCGCTCGCGACGCGCACGTCGTCTACGACAGCGATCGTATCCATTTCTTGGGCACGAACGGCGACACCCCGTCGGCCGAGCTGATCAACCCTGGTCAGACCGCCCCTGACCACGTTGCGCCGGACGCCACGCTCCTGCCCGGCCTTATCGAAGCTCACGCCCACCTCTTTCTCGAAGGTGGTGAACTCGATGTAGAAAAACGCGCCGCCTACCTCACCCAATCTTCAAACGAGCTCCTCACCGCCGCGCAGCCGCGCCTCGCCCAGCTCGTCACCCTCGGCGTTTGCGGCGTGCGCGACGCCGGCGACAAGGACGGCGTCGGCCTTGCGCTGAGCCGCCAATACAAGTCGGCCGACCGGCCGCTCATGCCCTATTACGATTCGCCCGGCGCCGCGCTACACCATGCGGGTCGCTACGGCAAATTCATGGGCGAAGCGATCGAAGCCCACGGCTCGATCGACGCCGCCGTCGATGCCCGCGTCGCCGCCGGCGCCGACCGGATCAAGCTGCTCCCGACCGGCATCATCAACTTCAAGAAGGGCCTGGTCACCGCGGCCCCGCAGATGGACACCGCTGAAGTCGCCGCCATCGTCGCCGCGGCGCAGCGCCACGGCCGCCAAACCTTTGCCCACTCCAGCGGCGACCTTGGCATTGACCACGCCATCGACGGGGGGGTCGACACCATCGAGCACGGTTTCTTCCTGCGCGACGATCAGCTGGCCAAACTCCGCGATCGCGAGATCGGCTGGGTGCCGACCTTTGCCCCCGTGCAAAAGCAGGTCGACCACGCCGAGCTCTTTGGCTGGGACGCGGAGATCGTCGGCAACCTGCAACGCATCCTCGACAACCACGCGCGCTCCCTGGTGAAAGCCCACGAGATGGGCGTGCTCATCATCGCCGGTTCCGACGCCGGCAGTGTCGGAGTCGCACATGGCCTCGGTTTCTTTGACGAACTGGAGTGCATGGAGAACGCGGGCCTGCCTACCCTCGCCATCCTCAACGCCGCCACCGGCGTGAGCGCGGGTCGCCTCGCCTACGCCGACCCCATCGGTCGCATCGCCCCCGACCACAAACCGCGCATGATCCTCACCAGCGCGCCGATCCTCGAGAGCGTCACCCACCTCCGCGCCCCCAAAACCGTCATCTTCGACGACCAGGTGCTGAGTCATGGCAACGATTTCGACGCGGCCGGCTTGTAAGCGAGATTCGCTCATACGCAGGCCAATTGGCCGCAGCGGGATGCCATCGCGCAATCGGCTCTGGTCACTGAGACGATCGTCGTTTCCGGGACGGATCCAGTTTCCAGTCAGCCACCAGAGCGAACGAAGCCTTGGCGACGGTGGGCGGTGCTTGAGCGAAGGTGGAAGCCCTCGACTTTCCCAGACACACCCTCACCTAGCCGTTTGAGCCGACGCATTTCATCTCGCCGCTCGCCAGCGCATGAGGCTCAATCCCGTTATCGTTCGTTGCACCTCAGTTACCGAGGCTCTCGCGCTAGCCTGTTTCGCCGCTTCCGCTTTCTGCCTCACCGGAGAGGATGCTCCCATCGAGGCTCCCAACCCACGCGTTACGGGTTCACCTTCCATACAGACCTGGCGCACCGAGGATATCACGGGCCACCCCGTCAATCGGCAGGTAGTGGTGCATCCGGTAACCGGCTATGTGTTCGTCGCCAATTCCGGAGGCGTGTTGGTGTTCGACGGCGTGCGTTGGCAGCTGATTCCGTTGCCCAACTCCCAACGGGCCGAGCTGGAGGGCTTCGGGCGAGCCCGGGAACTGGCCATCGACGGGTCCGGACGAGTATGGGCTGCAACGCCCAACGACGTGGCCGTTCTCGTCCGCCCGGATCTCGATGCCGGCGAAGCCCCCGCCGGACTCATCGCCCGCAGCATCAATGTGCTTTTTGCTTCTGACTCCACCGGGGCCCACGGCCCACCGACGAGCCGTTACATCGCCCGCAACGCTTTCCCCCAGGTCATGAACACGCCGCAAGGCATGGTCGTTCGCTCGAACAAGCGAATCCTGCTGTTTGGACCCAACGAAATGAAGCAGTCCTGGAACATTCCCGACCTGGCCGCCGAACCCTGGTGGAGTGAGGGCGCATTGCATATTCTTCGGGAAAACGATGGAATTCACCGCCTCGAGCGGGGGCAGACGGTGAAACTGAACCTTCCCGATGTTCCGGACGTATTGGCTGCCTTTCCCCGACCGGGCGGGGGCACGCTGTGGCTGACCACTGAGGGCCCCTGGCTCGCGCAGGGGGACGCCGTCACTCCGATTGCCTCTGCCGAATCTCAGGAACTGCTACGCCACGCCATCGCCACCAGCGCCGTCGTTTTGGCGGACGGCGGCGCTGCCTTCGCCACCCAGGGCCGCGGGGTCGTCGTCCTCGATGCTTCCGGCGATCTGCGCGAAATCATCGATTCGAACCGGGGGCTGCCAACCGATCGCATCAACGATCTGTCGGTGGACCACAAGGGCGGTCTCTGGCTGGGCACTCATGTAGGTATTTTTAGGATACAGCTCGACACGCCGTTTGCCACCCATGGCCTCACTCAGGGGTTTCGTGGTCGTCCCCGCGATCTTCAACGCGTCGGCGAACGACTCTACGTCGCCCACACGGAGGGACTCGCCTGGCGCGATACGACCACGGGCAGATTTCACGACATCACGGGAGCTTTCGGCGACATCCATCAAATCGCCCGAGTGGGGGATACGCTGCTGGTCGCCGCCGCCAGTCTGTTTTCGGTGAAATCCCCCGACTCCTTCGCCGTGGCCAACCTTGATGCTGGAACCCGGGCGTTCAAAGCCGTCTCCGCCAGTCGAAGCTTTCCCGGATCCGCCTTGGTGGGCGACTCCCACGGCACCTGGTTGGCTGAACCAAATCCCGACTCGGCCACGACGCCATGGTCGATCCGGACGCAGTTCGCGCAGACGACGACCCGGGCCTCGGGGTATTTTGACGATGGAGCGGGCAAGGTATGGATATCGCCCCGATTCAACGAGGTCTTTCAGCGGTTGGATCTACGCGACGGTATATCCCCGGGCGCCGCGGCCGCCTCCTTCGGAAAGGCGGCGGGTTTACCGGCCATGGAGACCACGCACCGGATCGGTATCCTTGATACGGGCAACCGGTTTTGGGCGGTGAGTCGACTCGGCGTCTGGCGATGGGATGCCGCCGATTCACGTTTCGTTCTCGAGCCTCAGTTCATGGAGGCAGGGGCGGGCCCCGAGGCCGCAGGATCGGCGGACGGCCACGGCTGGATGTATTTCGCTTCTCCTCATCCCCTGCTGCGCAAAATCGAGATCGATGACCGGGGGGCGATCGAGGTGACGGATCACGTGGTGCCCGAACTCACCGGGGTCGACGTCAACAATCTCTATTTCGATGAAGCTCTGCAGACGCTGTGGGTGGACTGCCAGATCGAGCTGCTGTCCTTCGACCCGAACTGGGAAACCTCAAGTCCGTCCTCGTCCTGGTCGACCCGCATCGCTCGGGTAACCGCCAACGAAGGCGCGAGGACGCTCTGGGCGACTTCTCCCTATCGAGCCGCCGCGGCCGCGTCGAACCTCACGCTCGAGCCCACTCAGCGCGCGGTCCGTGTCGAATTCGCCGCCCCGTCGTTCTTCACCAACATTCAAACGCGCAGCCCCCTGCGCTTTCGATCATACATCGACCCGATCGACCACGAATGGTCTTCGTGGTCCGAAGAAACCTACCGCGACCTCACCAACCTCCCCGACGGAGCGGTCACCATTACGGTGGAAGCCCGCAACGTCGCCACCCAAGCGACCTCAACCCACCAGCTCACTCTCCAAGTGCTGCCGCCGTGGTGGCGCACTCCGGTCGCCTATGGTTGCTGGAGCCTGCTCGGTCTCGCCGCGATTGCCGGTTTGGTGCGCGCTCGCACCCAAGTCCTCCGACGTCGCAACGAGGCGCTTGAGTCCGTCGTCACCGAACGCACCGCCGAACTCACCCGCCTGCGCCAAATCGATCGTGATGAATCCGCCGCCGCCAAACTGGCCGAGGAAAAGACGCGCCTCGAGATGCTGCGCTATCAGCTCAATCCCCACTTCCTCTACAACGCCCTCAACTCGATCCGCGCCCTCACCTTCTCGCGGCCGCCCGCTGCCGGTGAAATGGTGCAGCAACTCGCCGACCTCTGCCGCGTCACCCTCACGCGCAACGAAGACCTCGCGCCCGTGGCCGATGAATTGGCCATGCTCCGACTCTACCTCGATATGGAGAAAACCCGCTGGCGCGAAAAGCTGCAGATCACCCTCCACACCACGCCCGCCGCCAATGCCTGCAGAATCCCCCCCTTCCTGCTGTTGCCGCTCGTCGAAAATGCCCTCAAGCACGGCGGCCGCGATGCGACCGGTGTGATGAACCTTGGGATCCATGCGCGATTGGAAGCCGCGGCGCGTTCGGATCGATCCGCCCTCATCTTTGAAATCACCAACCACGGCAAGTGGCGTGCTTCCGGCGAGTCGGTCGCGCCTTCGACCGGCATCGGTTTGGAGAATCTCCGCCAACGCCTGAAGCGCTACTACCCCGACGCCCACGAGTTGCGGACCCAACAGATCGACGATCAAGTGGTTGTCACCATCCGGCTCGACCTCTCCACTACCGACTCGGCCCTCGCGGTCCGACCTGACAGCGTCTGATTCCCCACCGTGTTCCGCACCCTCATCATCGACGACGAACCGCTCGCGCGGGAAGAGATGCACCGCCTGCTGGGCGAGCAGGCGGCGATCAACGTCGTGGGCGAGGCCGACGATGTTGCCAGCGCCCAAAAACGCCTCGCGACCCACGACTACGACCTGGTGTTTCTCGATATTGATCTTGGTGGCGGCAACGGTTTCGACCTGGTCCGTCATGTGCACCCGGCGGCGCGGATCATCTTCGCCACCGCGCACAATGAATTCGCCGTGCGCGCCTTCGAGATCAACGCCCTCGATTACCTGCTCAAGCCGGTCCTGGCCAAACGCCTGACGACGAGTCTCGACCGCCTCAAACAAACCGCCCCCGCTCCCGCCGTCGACGTATCCGAACCTTCCCTACCCGCGCTCGATGACAACGACCGCGTGTTGCTGAAGAACGATCGCGGCGTGCGCTTCGTGATGCTGGCCCACATCGCCGCCATCACCGCATCGGACAACTACACGGACGTGTCCATCGTCGATGGTTCGCACTTTCTGGTGCGCCGCCCGCTCAGCGCCTGGGAGGCTGCGCTTCCCGCCGCGGCCTTCCTTCGCGTGCATCGCCAAACGATCATCAATCTCGGGCAAATCGAACGCATGGACGCACCCTCCGGCGGCCAACCCACCCTGCGCATGCGAGGCATGAGCGCACCCGTGCAGTGCAGTCATCGTCGCGCCCCCGAACTGCGGCGGCACCTGGACAGCGGCAACGCAAAGTAACCCGCTGACCGGGCGCGGCGGCCGGTTGCCCGTCCCTTAGAACCGGTAGTTGACCCCGGTGAACACCGTCGTGCCGGAGCTGGTGGTATTGTAGTGGCGACGGGCGATGAGATCGGAAAACTGCTCCTCCCGTTCGTTGGTCAGGTTAATCGCGTCGACGGTAAATTTCAGCTTCTCGTTGAGCTGGTAAAAGGCCGAGAAATCGACGTAGAGCGTGGAGTTGAATCCGTTTCCATCTTCATCGTCGGCAATGGGGATGGGATTGGCGACATAGTCCTGACGGTGGTTGGCCGAGATCCTCGCACCCCACTTCTTGGTTTCGTAATAGAGGGTCACGTTGGCCAACACATCGGAGAGTCCGGCGAGGGGTTTGACGTTCGAAATACCCGCCGCTTGCTGCGCCGGGCTCGCATAATCGAGTTCGCCGTCGATGAGGGTAAGGTTGCCGACAAAGCCGAACTGATCAAACGGAGCGGGTAGGAACCCGAGGTCCGATTGGAGCGACAGCTCAAGGCCTTGCAGCGTGGTGTCTTCGTAATTCACCGGCGTGGTGAACGTCGCCACGTTGGTGTCCGCGGTCAGCCCCGGCAGCAGATCGAGCGGCAGGCCGGTTTCGCGGTAAGGCACTTCGCTGCGAATCAGACTCCCGATGAATCCGGAGATGTCCTTGTGGTAATAACCGATGGCGAAGGTGCCGACGTCTCCGAAATACCACTCGAGTGAAACATCGACGCTGTCGGAATCATAGGGCTGCAGACCCGGATTGCCGACGCTTACGGTATACTCCCCGGCGTTTTCGCGGACGCTGCCATTCACCGCCATGGAGCCGATCGAGGGACGGTTGATGTTCTGCGAGACCCCCATCCGGAGCAGAAGATTTTCCTGAATCATCAAAGTCGTGTTCAGGGCGGGCAGCATGCCGTCGTAACGATCCTTCACGGTGATCGGACCAACATTCGCGATCCCCCGCGAGGTGACCGTGGTGTCGAAGGCCCGCAGGCCCACGTTGCCGAGGAAGCGCATGCCCCCGAGACGGGATTCCCAATCGTAGCTCACGTAGACCGCGTGGGTCGTCTCTTCCACATCGTAGACGCTGCGAATACTGCCAGGGTCGCGCGTCACGCCGAGCGTGTCCAGGGCCGCATCGAAATCGACGATGGCCCAATCCGCAGCACGGTGGTCACGAAAGATGCGGGCATAGCCGGTCGAGTCATCGTCGACCGCGCCGGACTGGAATTCCTCCCGCAGGACGTTGTTGTTCGTCTGCCGGTGACCGGAGTTGAAAAAAACCTGCCGGGCGGCCCCAAACTTGAGGGTCGCGGCGGAGTGCAGAAAGTAGTCGAAGTCCATCTTCAGATTATCGAAGGAGCTCTCCTGATAATGCGCGGCAAAGTCGATCTCGTGCGCCCGCCAGTTGGCGGGGTCCGCTTGATCAAAACCGTGGGAGTTGTGCAGGAAGTAGCGGTCTTGGGTGTAGTCGGAGATCACATCCCCAAACGTCTCGAGGTAGAATTTGTCACTGATCGGCACATCGAAATTTGACGTTTCGGTGCCGATGAGAAACTGCGCCTTGAGATCGTCGTCGATGCGCCATCCGGCCGTGAGGAGAAACTGGTCGAAAACATTCTCGGCCAGCTGCCGGCGCGTTTCGGTGGCGTGGTTGCCGCCCGAGACATCGAGAAAGAGCACGTCGCCACCCGCATCGTAGCGAATCTCGTTGATCGTCGAATCGGGATAGACCACGCCATCGACGGTGGTGCCGCCGCCAAGCCACGAGGACGCGTTGTCCCCCCGCGAAGCGAGGTGCAACTCGTCGCGCTCACCGGTGAATTCCCCGTGCATGACATCCAAGGTGAACTCGAGATCTTCGTGTGGCCTCCACTGCAACGCGGACGTGATCCCGAGGCGCTCCTGATGACTTTGCCAGGAGGACAGACGATTACCGCGAGGGAAACGCAGCTGACCCGTGCTGATGGCAACTTGGTCCGCCATCGAAAGCTTGGAAATATCGCTGCCGCGCGCATTGGGCGCCGGACGAAAACGGTAGGTGTTGGTGCCCTGTTCGTCGGTATCCCGCGTCGAGTAGGCCACCGAAAGCAACACCCCGAAGGTATCATCCCACGTCCGGGATATCTGAAAGGCGGTGCGAGGCTGGAGGTCCTCGGTGTAACTGTTGGAACCGATTTGGGCGGAGATCGCAGCGTTCACGCCCTCGCCGTAGTCAAAGGGTTTGGCCGTCACTAAGCCGATGGTGCCCGCCAAACCTCCCTCGTTCTGGGACGCATCAAAACTTTTTCGGATCTCCAACCGATTGAAGAGTTCAGCCGCGAAAATATTGAAATCGAAGGCCCGGTCGCGACTCCGCTGCCCGCGGCTGTCCTGGGGCGAGTCGACGTTGCCCAACACCTCCATGCCATTGAGCTGCACGCGGGTAAAATCAGGGCCGAGCCCCCGCAAGGAAACGCGGCGGCCTTCGCCCGCTTCCCGATTGATCGCCACTCCCGGCAGGCGCTGCAAAGCCTCGGCCAGATTCAGATCGGGGAACTTGGCGATGTCTTCGGCGATGATGGAATCGCTGATGATCCGGGAGGCCTTCTTGAAATCCCGCGACTTCGCCAACGTCGCCCGTGTGCCAGCGACTTCAACGACGTCGAGCGTCACCCCTTCATCTTGAAACAGCTCCGTCTCCTGCCCGGCCAAGGACCCCACCCCAAGCAATACACCGACGACGAGAGGGCGCGCGGTGAGTTCGATATTATGTTTCATGGGGGACCTTCACGAGCCGGGGCTCGCTGATAAGGGATCACCCATCAACCCAGATCAAGCTGCTTGGCGGCGGAGCATCGGAGCCTGTCGACAAAAGTGCTGACGCCAGCAGTGGGGCACGGAGGCAACCCAGCCGGTCTCGATTGAATCGATCAAATCGCTCGCGCCCGGCGGAGCACAGGACGGTCGCCACAAATGTCGGCACGCTCGCCACTGAGCCATTGCAGCCAAATGGCGGGGGGCGGTCCATGCAGAAACCGCCGGCGAGGCCTTCACTCCGGGCTGTCCCAGCCGGCAGTCCACGCCAATCCAACCGATCTCGTTGACCACTCCATGTCCACCTCCGCCCCCGATCCGCCGGACAAAAGCGATAGCGTCTTCGATGACTTCCTCATCATCCGCGCGCTGCGCCGCGTCTCACTCCTGCCTTCTTCAAAGCAAAAAAACCCTCTCCACCACTCCTTCGAAATGAAACAGAAATCCTCCGATCCTAAGTCCTCCGCGCACCAAAATGAGCTCGATGAGCTTACCCTCGAAGCCGTCAGCGGCGGCGCTGGCGTCAACCTGACCGGCACCGATCAAGACGATAGCCTCACCGGCACCAGCGCGGCCGATGTGCTCGCAGGAGAAGCTGGCAACGACGATATCAATGCGGGAGCTGGTGCCGACACGATCGACGGTGGGGACGGCGACGACACGATTTTAGGCGGCAAAGGAGCCGACACGATTTTGGGCGGCGACGGCGACGACTTCATTGGCGGTGGCACCGGCCACGACACGATCGACGGCGGCGATGGCAATGACGTCATCAAGGGCAGTTGGGGCGAGGACCATATTCGCGGGGGCCATGGCGACGACGTAATTGACGGAGGAGAACATGACGACACCATCGACGCAGGCTCGGGCAACGACACCGTCAAGGGCGGTAGTGGTGACGACTTCATCAAAGGCAACGCCGGCCACGACACGATTTTAGGCGGTTCCGGCGATGATCATATCACCGGAGCATGGGGCCGAGACGTCATCAGCGGAGGCGATGGCGACGACCTCCTCGACGGCGGATTCAACCGGGACACCATCGACGGCGGCGCGGGCAATGACACGATTATCATTCGTCCGGGCGACGGGCAGGATACGATCAATGGCGGCGCCGACCGCGACACCCTTTGGCTGCAAGAGGTCTCCATCGCAGATGCGGGCAATTGGACCCTCCGCACCTCCGATGGAGCCACTCAGCCGCTGACTCACTTCATGGCTGGCCAATCCGCTGACCTTTCCGCCATCGGCGGCGAAGGTGAACTCATCAGTCCAGACGGAAAAGTAACAACATTTTCCGAAATGGAGACGCTGCAGCTCGATACCCCCACGGTCCAATCCGGCGATATCGCTCCGTTGCAAGTTATCCCTCCCCACGTTGAAGGCACTCCTGTCGCCACCATCATCAGTGGGCTACCGGCCGGGGTTTATGTAGCCGGAGCCGCTGAGCCTCCTCGCGCGGCCGGAGATGGTTCCTTCTTCCAAATCGTGGATCGCACCGCTCTGACCGAGGGCGACCTCCAATTGGTATTCGGCAAAGGCATTCTCCATGATCTGGAACTCACCGTGGCCACAGTCGCTCGCGAAGGTGAGGAACTGGAAACGGTTGCCGGTTCATTCGTCTATGAAATCGAACCCAAAGACTCCGATTTCTTCGCCCTTTCCCATGGCGAAACAGGATTCGATAGACCTACCGCAGCTGACGCCGACGGCACGGCTTGGGTGCCGTTGGACATCGTGATCAATCCCGAAATCCGAGAAGGTGCATCCATCACCATCGGTGGCTTGTCCGACGGCATGATTTTGCGCAATGCGCACGGCGAAACCTTTAGCCCCACCGCCGACGGCAATGGCGGCTGGGAGCTCACCGGACTGAGTGCAACCCAAGTCGCCGCCCTCCATATTTCGAGTGCCGGAGGCAATACGCCCGCGCTGCCTGCATCCGCCGCCATTACCGTAAATATTGAAACCACCTTCGAGGGCGAAGCGCTCAGTTTATCCGACGAAGTCACCGTCGAATTCCCGAACGTGAGCGTCAGCGGCGAGAACAATAATGTCATCGGCACGCTCTCCGGCAGCCGGGACGCCTTCGACCTGGTTCGCCAGGGCAACTCGATCAGCGTCAACCCCAAGGATGGCGGAGAATCAACCGTCTTCAGCTTAATCGATTTTGATCTCCTGCGATTCGACGACGGTTTGGTGGCGTTGAGTGACTACACCCAATCCGTCGATGTTTCCGCAAAGCTCACCGAGTTGGGCGCCGAGGCTATCGAAACCGCCGTGATATTGGTCAGCAACATTCCTGAGGGTGCGATTCTCGATCTCGGCGTTCCTCTCGGCAACGGAATCTGGGGCATCCCCGCGAGTGAAATCGCCAAGGGTATCGTAAACTTGGACTTCCCGACGCAAGCCGGGGCGGAGACCGAAGTCAGTGTGAGCGCTGCGGTGATGACGGAAGGCGAAGCGGAACTCTTTGGCGGACTCATGAGAGTCGCCGGTTCTGCTAGCGCGGCGGTCGGAGCCAGTGCCGGAGCCGACGCCCGATTTGCCATCTCCAGCAACGGTATCCGTGTCTCAGCCGGGGCCAATGTCGAAGTTTCTGCCGTGGCGTCTGCGGGTGGCACCTTCGGTCCCTACACGGTCAACGTCGAAGTCGGTGCATTGCAGAGTGCAGAGGTCACGATCGGCGCAGATTTCAATTCCAGCTCTGCTGAAGTCGAAGCCTACGTCGGGGTGCGAGCCGAGATCGCCGCGGAGGTTGAGGTCCAACAGGAAACCGGTATTCCCGGCGTGAGATCGACCACCTCTGGTGGCGTGGGTGTCGCAGTCTATGCTGAGGCAGGTGGTGAAGGCGGCGCCCAATTTGGCAAAGGATCCTACGGGGCGGGCGGATCAGGCGGGGCCGAATACGGCGTCGCAGCTACCGCGGATGGTTATCACGAACAACAAATGGGAGACGTAACTGCTGGTGGTGGCGGAGCCGTTTCCGCCGGATTCACCGCTGGTGCCAGCGGTGGCGGCCATGCTGGAGTTGACGGCGAGACCGTTCACTTCGGCTTCCAAGGAGAATTGAAGGCCTTGGTCGGGGTTGATCTGAAAGTCGACATCGCCATCGACATGGGCGGAGTGATCGACGCCGCTGATGCGGTCGGTAAAGGCATCATTGATGCCACCTATGCGATCGAAGGCGGCCTGATGAACGCCACCGATGCGGTGAACGCTGGCTTCATCGAAGCAGGTGATGCCATCGAGGGTGGTCTCCTCGACGCTTCTGATGCGGTCGGTGACGGTCTCATCGATGCCGGTGCCGCGATCGAAAAGGGGTATTTGGACGCTGCTGATGCCGCGACGGCGGCCATTCAAGGCGGCTTTATGACCGCCCGCGAAGCGGTCCGCGATCTCGGCTATTTGACCGCCAAGCAAGCCGTCGATGCCGGTTTGGTGACCGCCGAAAAAGCGATCGGTTCATTGATCGGAGCCTCCGATGCGATCGCCACCGGCATCATTTCGGCATCGGACGCCGTAGCAACGGGTGTGCTCGATGCCACGAATGTCGTGGTCGACGGGTTGGCCACGGGAGCTGAACTGGTCGAAGCAGGCGTCTTGGAGGTTGGGAATGCGATGACCGGAGGCCTCGTTATGGCGGAAGACGCCATCCGTGCGGGATTCATTGATGCCTCCTCCGCAATTGAAGGGGGATTTATCACCGCGAGTGATGCGGTGCGCCAAGGAGTCATGACGGGCGCCGAAGCCGTCGGGGGAGGTTTCATGTCCGCGACCGATGCATTACGAGGTGGGTTCATGACCATCGCGGAGTCGGTCAATTTCCAAGACATCTCCAAAACGCTATCGGAATATGGCGGCAGTGTGGTGAATGCGGTGTCCCAAGGACTCATCTCAGCGCAAGACGCGGTAACCAACGGCCTCTCCACCGGCCTACTGCTCGTTCAAGGCGGTGCCGTTGAAGCAGCGACAGCTGTGGCTGACGGTTTGTTAAACGTGAATTCTGCCATCAGGAACGGAGTGATGTCCGCCGCCGACGCGGTGCAGGACAATTTCTTGACCATTCAACAGGCGCTGGATCGGCGCTTCTTCTCCAACGCCGCAGAGGCGGTCGCAGAGGGCGCTCTGACCGCGTTCGAAGCAATCGATGAAGGAGTCCTCGGCACCGGCACAGCAATCCAAGCTGGCCTGATCGATGCCACCGAGGCGATCAATCGTGGACTGGTGGATGCTGAAGACGCCTTCAAAAAAGGCTGGATGAGCACTGAAGAGGAAATCTCCAACGGCTTCCGTCATGCCTCCGGAGCACTGACTTCCGTGGGCAACGAAACGCTGAACGGGGTCAAGAGCGGCTACAACTGGTTCAAGAATGGCCTCGGGCTTTAATGAACGGCTCTTCCTTTGGGTATAGCAGACTCTTCGGCTAGGATCTCTAGAGGCGTGTCTCTCCCTTCCGCCCCACCTTCCCACTGTGCCACCATCCCCCTTTCGTAACGACGCAGCGGATACGCTTGTCAGCACCCAGGAGCTCGACCAGGCCTCGCGCATGATCCGGCTGCAGGCGCGGACGCTTCTGGCCCTGGTGGGCTTTCTGATCGTCGCCGCGGGGATCGCTGGCGTTGTCATCAAGGTTCCGGTCAAGGTGGCGGGACCCGGCGTGTTGTGGACCAACGCGAGTGTGCACCAGGTCAGTGCCACCACCCCCGGGCGCGTGCAATCGATTCACGTCACGGCCGGTGCGCTCGTCGAAAGCGGTAGCGTCATCGCCCGGCTCGACCAAAGTGCCCTCGCCGAGCAGCTGCGCTCCGCTCAAGCCAACCTGCAGGCTCTCCAGGATCACCTCGCGGCCAGCACCCGTCTGCAAGACGCCGACGCCGCCACGCGCGCCGAACTCAGTGAGCGGATCGACCAACTTATCGCCACTTCGGGGGAATTGAATCGCGCGCGTTTGGCCCGGCTCAAAGGCCGCCGCACCGAGCTCGAAGACTTGCGCCAACGGGGCCTCATCGAGGCCGATCGTTTTGATCAACTCATCAGCCAGATCGAGGAATCCGAGACCCGGCTGGTGGCGCTTGAGCGCGAGACCATCAACGAGCTCAAACAAACCCAATCGGCCAACTACCAACAGGAGCGCGAACAGCTGCAGCTGCAGCTGCAAGCCAACCAACTGCGCACCGAGGTTGCTCTGCTCCAACATCAACTCGAGCAAAAGGGTGAACTGCGCACCCCCGTCGGCGGCCAGGTCGTGGAAGTCACCATGGCGGTCGGCGACTACCTCACCCCCGGTCTCCCCACCATCGTGGTGCAACCCGACGCCGGCGTCGAAGACATCGGCGCAGTCATCTTCGTGCCAGGCACGCTCGCCAAGCCCATCACTCCCGGAATGCCGGTGGAGCTCGAGATGGCGGCCTTCGCCAAAAACATGCACGGGCTCGTGCTGGGCGAGGTCGAGAGCGCCTCTCCTCTCCCCCTCTCGTCTTCGGCCCTGCTGCACGAACTGCGCAACGACCAACTCGTCAAATCCATCACCGAACAAGGCAGCCCGTTTATGGTGCGGGTGAAACTGCTGCGCACCGAGTCGGGCGATGATTTTAAGTGGAGTTCCGCTTCGGAAATCGGACGACCGCTGCAACGCGGTATGATGGCTCAAGGCGGCATCGTGGTCCGCCGCGAACGGCTCATCGACTTACTGCTCCCGCGCACCCGTTAAGATGGCGTTTTGGAACACCGCTTCATTGCCGCGTTCCTCGCGCACGCCTTCGCTACTCCAAGTCGAGAACAGCGAGTGCGGCGTCGTCTGTCTCGCAATGGTCCTCGGTCACTACGGACGGTGGAAATCCATCGAATCCCTCCGCGAAACCTGTGGCGTTTCGCGCGATGGCAGCAATGCCGCCAACCTCCTGAAGGCTGCCCGCATCGAGGGACTCAGGGCCAAAGGTTTCAGTTTCGATAAACCCGATTTCGATGACATCCCCAAACCGGCCATCCTGCACTGGCGCTTCAATCACTTCGTCGTCTTGGAGGGCGTCGTCGGCGACCGTTTCTGGATCAACGACCCCGCCAACGGCCACCAAATCTTGGATCGTCGCGAAGTAGAGGAAGCCTTCACCGGGGTCGTGCTCACCCTTGAACCAGGCGATGATTTTGAGCGCGACGGGAAGCCCCCCAACTGGTGGCAGGCCCTGCGCGGCTACGCGAGTGAAGTAAAAGGCGGCGTCGCCCTCGCCGCCGCGCTGGGTCTCGCCATGGTCGTGCCCGGCGCGTTGATGCCGATGTTTTCAATCATCTTCGTCGACCACATTCTGGTGCAGGGTTTCCGCGATTGGTTGCCCTACTTGCTCACCGCCATCGGAGCCGTCGCGCTGCTGCAAGCGGGGCTGATTTATCTCCAGCAAAATCTGGTGCTCACCTTGCAGACGCGACTCTCCGTCGCTCTCAACGACCGGCTGCTGCAAAAATCATTGTCGCTGCCGCTCTCGTTTTACGCGCAGCGCTCTGCCCCCGAAATCGCCGGTCGCGCGCTCATGGTCGATCAATTGGCGGGCCTGATCTCCGGCCCTTTGGGCCAGGCGGTGATCGGTCTTGGCACCGCCTTGATCTATCTCGCCATCATGGTGTTTTTCGATCCGTTGCTCAGCGGCGTCATCGCGGTCGTAGGGGTCTTGAATCTGCTCTACTTCTGGTGGCAAGTCCGACGCGTGCGAGAGCTCAACCAGATCGTAGTGCGCGAATCCGCGATCTACACGGGTGCCCAGATGCAGGCGCTACAGCTCCTACCCGAGGTCAAGTCGAGCGGCCTGGAGGATCAATTGTTCAGCCAACTCGTGGGGCGCAAAGCCAAATGGCTCAACGAAAACGACAAGCTCACGATTCAACGCACGTTGATCGAATCGCTGCCGGTTTTTCTGCAGGTCGGCACCTTCGCCATCGTGCTTTTTGTCGGTGGCCATCAGGTCATCAACGGCGCCATGACGCTGGGCGTATTGATCGCGTTTCAAGGCCTCGTGACCCAGTTCATGCGGCCGATCCAGCAGATGCTCACGAACTTCACCAGCCTGCAACAAACGCAGGGAAATCTCGACCGCATCGAAGACATCTTTCGCCAGCCCTCCGCGGCGACCGCACCGTCCACCGCCGAGACCAAACCGCTCGATCGTCCCGTCTTCAAACTGGAGAACGTCACCTTCGGCTATCAAGGTTTGGAGAAACCGTTCTTGGAGGACTTCAACCTCACCGTGGAGCCGGGCAAATGGATCGCGCTGGTCGGCCCATCCGGTTCCGGCAAGTCCACCGTAGCCCGCCTGCTTTGCCGTCTCTACGAGCCGTGGTCGGGTCAGATCACCTTGGGTGGTCGCCCTCTCGCCGAGATCCCAGCGACGGAGCTGCGCGATACCATCGCCGTCGTCGATCAAGACATCGTGCTCTTCAACGCCACCGTCGCGGAGAACCTTTCGCTGTGGGGTGGGCATATCCGGTTCGAACAACTCGTGAAGGCTGCTCAGGCGGCCCAGATCCACGATTGGATCATCAACCGTCCCTCCGGTTACGACCACAGGATCGCCGAGAATGGCAGCAACCTAAGTGGCGGCGAAAAGGCCCGCCTCGAAATCGCCCGCGCGCTCGCGAGCCAACCCACGCTCATCATCCTCGATGAAGCCACCGCCGCCCTCGATCCCGCCATGGAAAATCAGGTCATGCGCGCCGTGCGCCAATCCTGTGCCGGCGGCATCATCATCAGTCATCGCATCGAGCCCATCGCCGACTGTGACGAAATCATCGTCTTCAAAGACGGCAAGCCGACCCAGCGCGGCACCCACCATGAGCTCATGGCCGAACCCCGCAGCCTCTATGCGAAACTACTCGCCGCCGAAAAATCATGAGCTCGGCCCCACCTATTTCGCCACCCCTCCCCTGGACGGTCGCTTTCGCGAACGAGGCCAAACTCAGCGCGCAAACCTGGCAGGCCTACGCTCCGCTCGAAGCGGCGCAGGGCGGCACCGATGAAGCCACACTCTTCATGGTCACCGCCGGTCAATGGTGGATCGACGCCGAGCTCCACGAAGACAACCGCTACGTCCAACGTCGCACGCTGCTACTGCTGAAGCCCGGTCAGGTTTTGGTCCTGCCTTCGAGCAATACTCCGGGCGTAAATCTGTTTGGACGCGGCGATCCCCAAGCCGAAGTGGTGGGGCTGCCACTCAAGAACGCCATCGCGCACGCGTCCGGCACGCCGCTGATCAAACCCTTGCGCGAGTCGATCATGGTTGCCGCGATGCGCATGGCCCATCTCGAACCTCGCAACGCCACGGCTCCACTCGGTCGGGCCCTGCGTATAAAACCGGGTGAGACCCGTCGGGCCCGCACGGGTCAGTCCGTGGTCGCTGCGGGCATGCCGCTATGGATCGCTTCCTCCGATCTCGCCGTCTCGCCGCCCCCTCTTTCCGATGCCGCGAACAAACCGCGCTGGTGGCTGCTGCATCGCGGCATGAGACTCATCCACGAGTCCGAGCAAGCCGCCCAGATCGAGTCCGTGCCGGATTTGAAGTTCTTCAAGCGGCCGGAAGCTGCCGCCGATGTCGCCAACCTGTTCTCTTTCCAGTGGCGGGAAATGGCCGCGGCTTGGCAAGACCGGCTCCACCGCACCGCCCGATCGGAGACCTCGGAAATGTCGCGCCAGGAATTGCAGGCCCAGTCCACTCGGGGACGTCTGTTGGGTCTGCTCTCGGGCAAAAAAGTCCACCTGCCCAAAACCAACAACCTTCCGCTCCGCGCGGCATTTTATTTAATCGGCCGACAGGGCTGGCTACCCGCGCTGCCGCGCATCGTCGATGACCAGAATGCGCCCGAACTGTTTAAGCGCATCGCGGCCAGTTCCCAGCTCATCACCCGGGAAGTCCGACTGCGCGGGAACTGGTGGCAACACGACAACGGTGCGTTCATCGCCTTCACCGCCGGTCAGGAACCGCGGGTCCTGCAGCGTCAGGCCTCCGGCTATCGCATTTGGGATCCGGCAACCGATGAGACGCGCCCACTCACGCCTGATCTCGCGGAGGATTTGCAACCGCAGGTCGTCATGTTCTTTCGCCAGCTCCCGGCCAAAAAGATCACCCTCTTCGAGCTCGCCACCTTCGAATTCCAACAAGTGCGCACCGAGCTGGTGATGTTGTTGGCCCTGGCTCTCGGTCTCAGCGGTTTCACCGCGCTGCTTCCCGTGGTTTCGGCCTTCGTGGTGAACGCCATCCTGCCGAGCGCCCTCACCTCCCTCCTTGCCCTGGTCTGCGGCGGACTGGCCCTCCTCGGCCTGTTTCAAGTCGGGTTTCGCTGGATCGAAACCCTCATGATGTCCCGGCTCAAATACCGGCTCAATCTCGCCGGCAACGCCGCGCTGTGGCACCGCGTGCTGCACTTCCCCAGCCAGGTGCTGAAACGGTTTTCGTCCGGCGATCTCGCCGTGCGCATGAATGCCCTGCTCGATATCCAACAGTTTTTCCGCACGCTGGCCCAGGCGGGCACGAGCATGTCCCTCCAGATCGCCAGCAGCATCGGGGTGATCATCTGGGTGAGCTTCCCTCTCGGCCTGGCCGTGCTGGGATTCGGCGCGGCCGCGACCCTGAGTGCCGCGGGTTTCGCCTGGTGGCAGATTCGCGCCTTCCTGGGCGGCGAAAAATCATTGGGCCTCGTCAACGCGTTCGTCCTCGAGATCTACAGCGGGGTCCACAAAATCAAAGGCGCCGGCGCCGAAAGTGCCGCCGTGCAGCAATGGGCCGATCGCTACAGTCGCCTGCGCCAGAAACTTCTCACCACCCAGCGTATCGGAATCTTAAATACGGCCTGGCAGACCAGTTGGGTCAGCCTCACCACCGGCCTGGTCTACTTCCTGATTGCGGGCCTGCCGGCGCAGCAACTGGATCCCGCCAAGTTCATGGCGTTTCTCGGGGCGTTTGCGGTGTTGAGTATGAACCTGAGCGGTATCTGCGGCCTTATCCTGGCCACCGGCATGCAGCTCCCCATGCTCAAATTTGTCGAGCCTCTGCTCAACCACCTGCCGGACCTCCGCCCCGACCGCATGCAGCCGGATCACCTCATCGGCAACCTGCGGGTCGAGGCGGCCTCCTTCGCCTACGCCGGCCAAAACCAACTCGCGCTCCAGCGGATCAACCTCGATCTCCCGGCGGGGATCATGCTCGCGATCACGGGCGAATCCGGTGCGGGCAAAACCACGCTCGGACTGCTTCTGAGCGGGCTCGAACGCCCTCGCAGCGGCCACGTGTTTCTCGACGACTACGAACTCGATACCCTCGACCCCGCCGTGCTGCGACGCTCCATCGCAGTGGTCCCGCAGGACTATCGGCTCATTCCCGGTTCATTGTTTGAAAACATCCGCGGGGCTTCGGACGCCAACCGCGAGGAGGTCATCGCCGCCGCCAAACTCGCCGCAATCTGGGAGGATATCGACCGCATGCCGATGGGACTGCACACCGTCGCGGGAAGTCAGTTCGGCACGTTCTCCGGCGGCCAGATCCAACGCATCGCCATCGCCCGCGCGCTCATTCGCAAACCGCGCATCCTCGTCATGGACGAAGCGACCAGCGCGCTCGATCAGGGATTGCAGGCCCGGGTGATCGCGAACCTGAAGTCCATCCATTGCACGGTCATTTTCATCGCCCATCGGCTCAACGTCGCCCGTCTCGCCGACCAAATTATCGTCGTGCATCAGGGTCAGATCGCAGAGCGCGGCACGGATGCCGAACTGCGCGCCCAAAACGGTCACTACGTCCGCCTGCACCCCGCCTCCCCACCGACGCCATGAGGAAACAACTACAGGTCTTACTGGCGAGTATCGCCGGGCTGAGCGCCACGACCGCGGGGGCTCAGGAACCCGCCTGGTCCCTGCCGGCACTGCAACAGTTGCTGGTGCATCAATCCCCGCAGCTCACGGCGGAGCGAGCCCGGATCGAGGGCGGTGCAGCCGCCATCAGCATGGCCCGCGTCGGCTATCTCCCGCGGATCGATGCGCAGGCGAGCTACGATGACTACCTTAAAATAGCCCGGGTGCTCCAGTTCGACGAACCCTATCCCTATTCACTGGCGTCCTACCGCCTGACGGCCCGGCAAACCCTCTATGACGGAGGTCGAACCCGGCGAAAGGTGGCCATCGCCAAGGAAGAGCTCCGCCAAATCCAACTCATGCTCCTGCGACAGGAATACGAGCTGCGCAGCGAATTGGTGGATCACTTCTTCGATGCCGCCTCGGCCGAAATCGACGGCCACTATTTGCCCCGGATGCAGGCGCTGGCCACGGAACGCCTGACCATCGTGGAGGAGCAGTTCGAGACCGGTATGATTGACCGTCTCGTCCGGCTGCAAGCGACGACCAGTGCACAGACCATCCGGGAACAGATGCTGGTGAGCGACCTGCATCGGAATCTCGCCGTCAATGAGATGTCTCGGTTGATCAATGTGGATCCGGAATTCTGGCAGCAGCGCGCGCACTTCGATATTCCCCCTGCCATTGCCGCCCCCCCGCCTGAAGCGCTCAACGGGCGTAGCATCGAGGAACAACTCGCCACCACATCCGTCTCCATTGCGCGGGAGAAGTATGCCGGGATTGGCGCGCCCCGCGCCCCGCAGATCTCGGCCTACGCCAACATCGGTCACCGGGCTTTGGATACTTTTCGCACCAGTGACGTGGGATTGGAAAAAAGCGTCGGTGTGGCGGTGACCTGGGGATTGACTGATGCCCTGACCAACCGGCACGAACGCCGACAGGCGAAATCCGCCATCTCTCAGGCCGAAGCCGATCTTCAAACCGCGCTGCGACGCCACCAGCACCGGGTGCAATCCATCATTCGCCGCCGGGCACATGAGCAAGGTCTGCTGGAGCTTCAGACTGAACTCCTGTCCCTGCAGCAAGAACGACTGGCGGGAGCCCGGCTCACCGCCGCCCGCGGAATTATCGGACGTGCCGCCCTCCTGGTGGAGGAGCAGCAGACCCTGTCCGCCAAACTAGACCTGGAAAAGGCCCGCCTCAAAGTGCGCCGACAGGAATACCTTTTGGACCTGATAATCAGGTTCACCGATCGAAGCCTGGAGTAAATCATCATGCGCAAAGTTCTCTATATCCTGGGTCACTTTAACGACGACGACATCTCCTGGATGACCGAAGTGGGTCAGGAGAAGATCGTGCCGACCGGCGAAACCCTCATCGAGGTCGGTGTCGAGATGGATACGCTCTATTTCGTCACCGGCGGCACGTTCGATGTGGTCCTGCCCGACTACGGTTCCATCGCCCACCTGCAAACCGGTGAAATTCTCGGCGAAATGTCGTTCCTCGATTCATGGACGCCCGAGGTGGCCGTGAAGGCCTTGGAAGACGGCCGCGTATTTGCCATCGAATTTGCGGACCTCCGCGAACGGTTCATCGAAGAGCCCTCTTTCGAAACCCGGCTGTTCAAAGCCATCGCCCAATTCCTTTCCCTGCGTTTGCGTCTCACCGCCCGCCGCATGGCGCATCAAAAAAATGCCCCCGATGATGCCCCCGCGCTTCTGGAAGAGCTGAACGAACCCACCCTCGAACGCGTGCAAATCGCCGGCGAGCGTTTCAATCGTCTCCTTCAGAATATCAGAGCGGAGTAGCTGACGCTTCCTCCACCCCAGCCATCTGTCGCACCGCCACCGGCGTGAGCGCGGGTCGCATCGCCCCCGACCACAAACCGCGCATGATCCTCACCACCGCGCCGATCCTCGAGAGCGTCACCCACCTCCACGCCCCCAAGACCGTCATCTTCGACGACCAAGTCGTCCACCAAACCGCGGACTTCGATCCTACCGGGCTCTGATTACTCCTCCGCACGCACGCGGCGGATGCCGCCGTCCTCGATCACGATACGCTTCTCTTTGTAGAGCGCGCCGATCGCCTGTTTGAAGGCCTTCTTGCTCACACCAAAGGTCGCCTGAATCTCCGCCGGGCTGCTGCCGTCGTGGTAAGGCAGGAAGCCGCCGTTCTCCACCAACAGATCGATGATATCCGCCGTGAGTCGGCGCACGCGCTGATAACCCGAGCGGTGCACGGTGAGGTCGATCTTTCCGTCCTCCCGCACCTGCTTCACATAAACCTCCAAGGTGCGACCGACCGCGAGCGGCTCGGCCACGTCGTTGCGATAAATCAGCCCGCGGTGCTCGTGGTTGATGATCGCCCGCCAACCCATGTCCGTCTCGGCCTCGATCAAGGCATCCACCGCCGTGCCCGGTTCATAGTCGGCCGGCTCCAGGCTGAGCCACCGCCCCAACCGCGCACTCGCCACGATGCGATTGGAACGCTCGTCGACATGCACGTGCACCACCAGCCAGTCTCCCTCCACCACGTCGTGCTTGGGCCACTCCCGCTTCGGCAGCAACAGGTCCTTCTCCAGGCCCCAGTCGAGAAACGCACCAAAGGCCGGGTTCACCTGCATGACGCGCAGGTAGGCAAACTCGCCCGCCACCGCGTGCGGTTCATCGGTCGTCGCGATGACTCTGTCCTCGGAATCTCGATACACGAACACATCGATGTCCAACCCCGGCACCATCGAGGGAGTCACATACTTTCGCGGCAACAGGATCTCCCCCAGCGCCTCACCGTCCACCAACAGCCCGTGCGGCGTCTCCCGCAGCACCGTCACCCGATTCCGTTTGCCCAAAAATGCCATGCGCCGAGCACCCTGACCGAACCACCATCCGATGGGCAGCTCAATATGACGGCGATCCGACGTGATTTTACCCGGAGGCAACAGAGGAGAACTGAGCCAATCCAATGCTGTATTTCTTAACCGCAGATGCTCCAAAGGAGCACAAGCTACACAGAGGCGACGGCGCGAAGGGGAACGCTAATCTGCGCTGATCTTCACTGATCAAGATGAGCGAAGATTAGCGTCTATCAGCATTCTAAGGCGCAGATGGCTGACGCACCACTCCACCTTCGATCTCTTCGTTTCCTTCTGTAGAAACCAACCCCATTCAGGGTTCCAGTGCGTAGTCCCGCGCCTGCGGGACGAAGCCATTCGTGTCCATTAGTGGTTAAAAAAACCTACCCTGCCTCTCCGCTCCGTTTCCCTCCCTTCCCTCCTGTAAAAAATTCCAACGCGTGCTGACGGTATCTGTGCCCATCAGTGTAATCCGTGGTTAATCCCATTCTTAGATCAGCGGTATCCGCGTGATCTGTGGTTCAAACCATCACCCACGCTTCACCGAGGCATAGAGCATATATGCCGCGCGTTTGGCGTTCGCATGCACCTTCGCCGGGACCGCTTCGACCACAAACCCCGCCTGTCGTAAACGCGTCGCAAAGGTCTCGTCCGGTCCGGCCGACCAAAACACCGCGCACCCGCCCGGTCGCAGCGCCGTCTTCACCGCGCGCAGGCCGCCTGCCGCGTAGAGGCCTGCGTTGCCCGCTGCCACCATTGCCACCGGTCCGTTGTCCACATCGAGCAACATCACGTCGTAGCTCCCGGCCTGCGCCGCCCGGATCATCGTCGCCACGTCCCCTGCGCGGACCCGCACCCGCGGGTCGTCGAGACACCCGCCGTTGAGCCCGCGCAGGTGTTCGCGGTTCCACGTCACCACCTCCGGCACGAGTTCCGCCACCTCCACGATCGCGTCGTCCGCCACCCGCTCCAGCACCCGCCGCAGTGTGAAACCCAAACCCAGCCCGCCGATCAGCACCCGACCCGACGAGGCCGTCACCCGGTCGAGTCCGACGTCGGCCAACAACAGCTCCGACGCGTGCGCCCGCGAGTGCATCAACTCCTGCCCATTCAGGCTGATCGCCCACGCGCCATCCTGCTCGCTCAGCACCAGCCGTCGCCCCTCCGCCGTCCGGGCCTCCGCCCGCGTCACCCGCGGCTTCATGAGGCCGTATCCTCCTCCGCCTCCTCGATGTAGACTGACCACTCCCACGAGTCCGGGTTCTCCCAGCGGCCGACCTCCAGCTCAACCACCAGCACGTCGCCCACCGCCACGAGGATCGTATCCGTGCGCAGAATACGGTAGGCCCAATGCGGCGCCCGCCCCGCGTCACGCGGACTCGAGCTGAGCCGCCGTCCCGCCGGACCCTCCACTTCAAAATACACCGCCAGGCCGTCCACGCGGCCGGCCTCGGTCACGTCCCGCCGCAGCACCAGCGAACGCGGCAGCGCGGCCACGCCCGCGATGGTTTCGAGGTCCACCCGCAGGGCCGGTTCGGGCGCCCCGACGAAGCGTTCCACCACGCCGAGGTCGCAACTCGCCCAGCGATAATATTCCGCTTCGTCCGGCCGCTCCGCCTCCATGCAACCATAGTCGTAACCGTGCGAATGGATCTCCCACAGGAAAGGCACGCGCCGCTCTTCCCGCAGCATCACCGGTTCGCAAAACCACCCGAAGCGGCTCGGCAATATCCGGCCGCCCGGGCGCAGCAACCGGTCCCGCAGATCACACACGTTGGCCACCATGCTCTCGTCGAAGAGGAAGTCGCCCATCTGCTCGTGCACGATCACATCGACCGGCGCGTCCAACTTAAAATCCGTGCTGTGCGTCGCGACAAACTCGACGCCACTCACCCCATTGGCCGCGGCCACGGTCTTGGCCGTCTCCAGGATCGCCGAGTGATCCAACGCCCAGACCTGCCCGGCCCCCGCGCGCGCCGCCCACGCCGCCAGCACCCCCGTGCCCGTGCCCAGGTCGATCACCCGGTCCCCGGCCCGCACACCGTCGGCGATCAGCGTGTGATAAAAATCCATCCGCGGCCGGTCGCCCAACATGCGCTCCTGTTGATCCATCAGACCAAAGAGCCAGCCGTTGTAGTCACGATAGTCCGCGTCCGGATTGCGCTCCGGCACCGGCGCATACACCCAGCCGCTCAAAGCCGGCCGCGACTGCACCCATCGCCCCAGCCGATGCAGGCCTCGCCGCGAGGCGGACCAAAATGAAACGCTGAGACCCTGGAGAGTGGAGAACATGATGGAGCCGGACAGCACCCATCGCAGCCGGACCGCCATCTGGGTGCCGCCCGTCGTCGGCTGCAATCCACAAACCCATGCACGGCCCACGTAAAAAGGGACGTGGATACGCCCGCCTCGGGGTTCCTCATCTCCCATCCCGCCAATTCGCCTCCCCAAGCTCCGCCACTTGATTCCCCCTTTTACTCCGCAGTGAAAGCAGCCCCTGCGACGCGCGTGCCTTTCAAGTCGCCCACGGGCTACCACGGCTTCGTGTTCTTTGTGACCTTGGTGTGATGAACTCGGCCCGTAAGGATCGCTCGGTTCCGTCCCTCCTTTCCCCCCGTGAAATCCCACCCCCTTCACTCCTTCGCTGCCATCGCCGCCTTGGCGATCTCGACGCTCGCCTCCACCGCGTCCGCCGAGCCCACCCCCATCCGCCTCTTCAGCGGCGTCGAACTCACCGTCAAACCCGGCGACACGCCCCTCCCCATCCTCAGCATCGAGGACAACCGCTTCGTCCTCGGCGACGAAACCCATTCCCGCGTCTACCCGGTCGACGCCGGCTCCTTCAGCGCCCAGCACGCCATCAAGCTCAGCCGCACCCCGCTCATCATCGAACGCCTGCGCGCCATCCGCACCTATACGCCCGACACCGACCCCGTCATGCAGGGCATGATCATCCAAAACGAGGTCGCCGCCCAGGCGCAGATCAAACAGGCCGTCGCCGAGCAACAACGCATGGACGGCGAGGGCAAACGGGCCGTGCAATACCCCTACGCCAAGGCCAACTCCGACGCTGCCGCCCGCGGCGAACGCATGCCCTACGAGTTCATGCCGACGGTCGCGGAACTTGAGGCCGACTCCGCCGCCGACCTGGCCGCCCTCACGGAGGTCTACGAAAATCTGGCCAGCACCGCCAACTCCACCGTCTTCGACGACCTCCGCTCGCGCGCCGGCGACGACGAGGCCTTCGACGCCCTCGACATGCTCTTCTACATCGCGTCCCCCACGCCCGTGCGCGATGCCTACGTGGTCATCGTCGCCCATATCGCCGAGGAGGGCGAAAAACGCCTGCGCACCTTCTACGAAGCCATCGGTGACCTCGACCCCAAACCCCGCCGCGTTTACCTGCGCCGCGCCGGCTTCAAGCCCGGCTTTGAAGTCACGGACATCACCGTCCACGTCTACGCCCGCGGTCAGGAACTCGTGAGCAACCTCTCCGCCAAAAACACGCCGCTCACTGCCGAGCAAACCCGCGATTTCCTCCTCCTCACCTACCTCGGCGAAAACGCCACCGAGTCCCTGGCCGCCCAACCCGTCTGGTCGCTCGTGCCCCCCGCCCTGCTCGCCGCCAAATCCGCCGCCCCGTTCGACCGCACCGTCGCCGTCAACATCGATGCCGACGGTCGCCTCATCAGCATCCACGACTCCCTCGCCGACGCGCGGGCCTTTGTCGCCAGCATCCAGGACGCCAAAGCCCTGCGCACCCGCGACACCCCCAAAGATGCGCCCGCCTCCTTCGCGGCTTCCGTGCGGCTCGGCGACGACACCATCCAGCCCAACCAAAGCCAACACGTTCCCGCCCCCATCGTCGCCGCCCTGCAGGACATGTTCTTCCTCCCCGCCCTCGACGTCGGCCAACCCGTGGTGAGCACCACCGAGCTCAACCTCGCCGCGTTCTTCCCGTAACGCCGACCAGCGATCCGCCACCGGTCATCGAGCCAATCCGCCGCCCTTATTTTGACCACTTTCGAGCGAAGCGACACCCGAGAGACTACACGCCGAGGCAATTACCCAGCTGAGCACGGATAGCTGACGCACCGAAACCGACTGCATGGTCTTCGTGCTCTTCGCTACCTTCGGTAAATACAACGCCTGCCCCTCGGCTCCGTTTCCCCCCCTTACCTCCTGTAATAACAACACCATGTTTGGTTTCAGTGTGTAGTCCCGCGCCTGCGGGACGAAGCCATCCGTGTCCATCCGTGGTAAAAAAAGCCCTGCCCCTCGGTCTTCGTTCTCTTCGTTTCCTTCTGTAGGAAAACAATCCAGTTCCGGCCAACCCGCTTCCGCGTATTCCGCGGCAACTTCCCCATTTGAGCTTTCGCGAAATGCGCCGTAGTCAAAAGCCATGCCGTTTTGCCGCTCCCGACTGCACGCACGCCTCGCATTGGCCCTGACCTTCGCGTCGGTCCTGCTTGCGTCGATCGGCCGCGCCGAGCTCGCGCTACCGCCGGTTTTCAGCGACCACATGGTCCTGCAACGACACCGAGCCGTGCCAATCTGGGGCACGGCCGATCCCGGCCAACTCATCGTCGTGCGCTTCGACGCTCAGGTCGTGCACGCCACCGCCAATCCCACCGGCGCCTGGCGCCTCACCCTCGCCTCCCTCGACGCCAACACCACCCCCCAAACCCTCACCGTCGAAGCGCACCCGGCCGACCCCACCACTCCCAATTCCCCCATCGACATTCGAAACTTCGCCGACGTCCTCGTCGGCGAAGTCTGGCTCTGCTCCGGCCAGTCCAACATGGAGATGGCCCTCGGCGTGCCCGCCGCCGGCGCCCAGGCCGAGACCGCCCACGACGACGCCCTCGCCCGCGACTTGCCCACGATGGACTACCCCACCATCCGCCTGCTCAAGGTCGACCAAACCAGCCGCGAAGCCGGTGCCTTGCGCGTCACCGGCGACGGCTGGGCCCAGGCCCACGGCGACGCCCTGGAAAAATTTTCCGCCGCCGGCTTCTTCTTCGGCCAAAAGCTGCAGGCGGAGCTCAACGTCCCCGTCGGCCTCATCCTCTCCGCCTGGGGCGGCAGTTGTCTGGAGGAGTGGATCTCCGACGCCGCCTACGCTCCGCTCGAATCGGCTCTCGGCGACCACGCCGCGCGCGGTTTCGAGCGCCGCGCCGACTTCGTGGGCCGCAACCACGACGTCATGCTCGCTCCCCTCGCGCCCTACGTCCTGCGTGGCGTGCTCTGGTATCAGGGCGAATCCAACCACCTGCGCTACCGGGACGGTCCGCACTACGCGGCCAAATTCGCCGCCCTCGTGGCGCACTGGCGCGCGCTCTGGTCGGCACCCGAGTTACCCTTCTACGCCGTGCAAATCGCGCCCTTCAACTACAGCACCTTCCGTCGCGGACTCGACATCGCCCCCACCGCCCTGCCCGCCTTCTGGCGCGGTCAGCAACTCGCCGCGGAGACCGTGCCCCATACCGGCCTCGTGCCCATTGCCGATACGGTGGAAGACGCCCGCGAACTTCACCCCGGCGGCAAACGCACCATCGGCCAACGCCTCGCCGCCCTCGCTCTCAACCGCACCTACGGCCGCACCCAGGTGCCCGCCACCGGCCCTCTCTTCGACCACGCCACCTTCACCGCCCGCGGCGCCATCGTGCACTTCACCGGCGCCCCCCATGGCCTCACCACCACCAACGGCCAAGCGCCCGCCCACTTCGAACTCGCCGGCGACGACGGCCAGTTCCTGCCCGCCGACGCCACGATTGCCGGCAACACCGTCATCCTCACCTGCCCCGACATCCCCTCCCCCGTTGCAGTCCGCTTCGGCTGGCACGAGACCGCCGTCCCCAACCTCGCCAACACCGCCGGCTGGCCCGCGTATCCCTTCTCCACGGAAAAGTAGGCCATTCAAGGTGGACGCGGCCGCCCGGACCGCGTCGCGTCCTGCTGGCCCTGCGCCTCAATCCGCCTCGGCTCTTTTCACCAACCAGCGGCGAAGTCGGTGAAAGATTTGGGTCAGCGTGACCGTTTCAACCTTCGTGGAGAGCCGACCATTGACCCGCACAAAGAACCGACGCTCCTCCCACATCCTTTCACAGGGAACCAGCTCCAGCCGTATCGTTTCGCCTCGCTCAAAATCCTTTATCGAAATCCGAAATCGTGCTTTTTTCCGAGGCATACCACTGGAACGCGAAAATCGCCCCCGATCTTTCACTTCCTACTTATTTTGATGCATTTAGTGACCAAGCTTATGAAAAGAAGGATCCCACCGTATTTTCATCAGTTCGCCGACATGCCAGGTTGCACGAAGCTCAGAAATTTACCCCTGAATATTCAGAAGTTAGCTGTGCTCATTTTCTTAGGGAAAATCACTGTAAACTGAAGAGTGCCTAAACAACGTTAGGCAGTTCGACATGAGCATTCGCTACAAGAGCACCTCTACTACGCGCTACATGTGGGGTATCGGCGTTGTGTGCGCACTCCTGGTTCTGACGATTACCGGCTCGTGGGTAGTCGAAGGAAGATTGCCGTATCGAGTTCGGTCGTTCGGCGCGGAATCTAAAGGTGCCATCACCAAACAGGAGAGCCCCTTCCTCTTTTGGGCGATTGGTGGGTTGGCGCTCGCCGCAGGAGGCTCCGCACTCATTATCACCAGTCTCGGCCTTCGCCGTATCCAGCGCGATGAAACTGAACAGAGAGCCTAACAAATCGGTGCAGACAATTCGGGCCAGCTGCGCTGTCCCTCTTTTCTGACCTCAGGCGTTAGGCTGATCCATGAGGGAAACACTTCCTGCCGACATTGATACCCGCATTAAATCTCTTTGCGCAGCCGGAGATGCACTAGCGGCAAAGGGAGAACCGCGCGAGGCCTTCCAAAACTACAGGGAAGCACTTTCTATCTTACCCGACCCCGTTGAAGACTGGGAAGCCGCGACTTGGATATTAGCAGCTATCGGCGATCTATATTTTGGCATCCTGAGGTTCGAGAAAGCCAGAACCGCATTTGCCGATGCGGTTACCTGTCCTGGTGGATTGGGAAATCCGTTCATCCACCTCCGACTTGGACAGTGTCAGTTTGAGTTGGGCGAAATGCATCGAGCAGCAGATGAGCTGACTCGAGCTTACATGGGCGCGGGAAAGGATCTGTTTCGATCCGAGGACCCGAAGTATTTCGATTTCCTGAAACAGCAGATCAAACTATGAAAAGCCTAACCCTGAGCGTTTGGATGGTGCGCAGCCACCATCCTGACGCTGGTTGAACAAGCCCGAGGCACCGTTGGGCGCGGGTGCCTACGCTTTATGCGTTTTGTGTTTTGGGGTGGGAGCGGGTGACAACGCCCGGATGGTTGCGTGCGGCGACGAGGGTTGGCTTTTGCCAACATTTTCCGGCGCTCGCGTCCGGCGGCAGGGGCGCCCGGGGGAGTCATTTGCGGGCGTATCTGGATAAGCGATACGCGGGCGCGCAGGCTCCGCCGGATCCGCGCGCTCGGCGCGGGTCTTTCGGCTGCTGGACTGGCGTTTCATCAGGCGCATCGCAGGAGCGGCGGGGAACGTTCGCGGGGCAGCGGGCCGACGCAGCGCAGCGTTTCGCACCGGCAGTGCGGGCAGACCAGGTGCCAGCGCACGACCGGCTCGGGTGCGCGCACGGTGATGACGACCTCCAGCAGGCACTCGACCTGTCGGCGCCGGCGCCACGCGGCGGGGTGTTCCCAACCAAAATACCGCACGCGGTGGACACCCGCGGGCAGGACGTGCTGGAGGTAGCGTCGCATGAACTCATCGGCCTCAAGCCGGCACTCGCGGCGTTCACCGGAGGCCGAATCGACATAACCGAAGCGCACGTGACCGTCGGCCAACTCGACGATCCGCTCGTCACTGATGGCGCTCTTCTGCACGTAGCGGGCGAGGTATTTGATCGCGGCCTCGCCGGTGCCGACGGGCTGGATGTCGACGACCCAGGGCTGACGCCAGCACGAGGTCGGCAAGGTGGCGTGCCAGGCGGGCAAGGCGGCGCGCAGCGCCGCCTCCATGCCTCGCCGGAAAGCCGCCGCGACCGGCTGGGCGGGCAGCAGCCAGTCGGGTTTGCGGGTCTTGCGCCACTTGGTCCGGTCGCCGACCCGCAGGCCGCCGCCGGGCACGATGGGCCGTAAAAGGGGTCAGGCCTTGGGGTTTGTGCCAGGGAGCCGCAAAAAGGGTCAGGCCAAGGGGATTGGGATCGAACGCGAGAACCGAGGGCGGTTCGTTGGTGTAATCCTGCAATCTCGGCTTCTCGGCGGGACGATCCGTGTCTTGGGTTCACGTCGCTTGAAGCCGCACCAGCAATCCCAATGCTGGCACCATGCGACTTGATCACATCCAGTTGGCGATGCCTGTCGGCGCAGAGGAGGCCGCCCGGGGGTTTTTTGGCGGTCTGCTCGGCATGAGCGAAGAGTCCAAACCCGCGCCTTTGGCGAGTCGCGGTGGCTGTTGGTTTCGCTCCGGTTCCGTCATTGTCCATCTGGGGGTTGAGGCGGATTTTAGACCGCAACGCAAAGCCCACCCCGCCTTCTGCAGGGGCGACTTGGATGCCCTCGCAACCCGCTTGATCGCCGCGGGGTATCCGGTGAGCTGGGACAAGGCCCTGCCCGATCGACGGCGTTTTTACACCGCCGATCCTTTTGGCAACCGGATCGAGTTCCTGCGCGACGGCGACGGGTTCGGGCAGCGTTGATCCGTGGTCAATTGGCCGCCGCGGCCGCGCGGCGTTCGCGTTCGCGGGCCTCGCGCCACTGGCGGATGCGCTCGGCGCGCTCGCGGTCCATCGCGGCGTAGTCGCGCAGCCCATACGGCACGCCCGTCGTCTGCGTCTTGATGCGATAAACCTTGTCCTGTTGGGCGACATAGAGCCACGAGAAGTCGGGGCCGCCGAAGGTCAGGTTGGCCGGCCGCTTGCCGCGCTCCGGCATGGGGATCACCCCACTGAAGCGATCCTCTGTATCAAAGACCTGAATACCCGCGCGCGTCGCCACAAAGACCCGGTCCCACGTGTCGACGGTGAGCCCGTCGGAGTCGGGCCGCAGGTGACCGAAGGCGAGTTCCAGCGGACCATACACCGGCGCGCCCGCGGTGAGGGAACCGTCGAGTTCGGCCCGGAAGGCCCACAGGGCCGCGCGCCCGGCATCGGTGGTGACGACGGTGCCTTCGCGATGCGCCAGGATGATGCCGTTGGGCCGCAGGTTTTCCGCCACCGGTTTGATGACCGCGCGGTCCGGGCTCACATACCAGATGCGACCGGCGGGCGGATCGGTGAACCAGATCGAGCCATCACCGGCGACGACGAGATCGTTCACGTCCATGCCCTCGGCCACCACGGTGAAGGACGCATCCGCCGGGTCGTAGGCGACGATGCGTTTGGCCTCGGCCTGGGCGGCGTAGAGCAGGCCGTCGGGGCCGACCATGAGTCCGCCGGTCTTGTGCGCGTTGTCGGCAAAGCGCGTCACGGCCTTGGTCGCGTGATCGATGTGGAAGATCTGGCTGGTCGGGTAGTCGACAAAGTAGACGTTGCCGTCGCGGTCGGCCGCCGGACCTTCGGTGAACTGGTGGCCCGAGGAGATGAGCTCCCACTGCTCCGTGCCGTCGAGGATCTGCCGCAAGGGCAGGTCCTGCGCCAGCACCCCGGTTCCAAACACCGCCAGGACCAGGAGATATTTACCACAGATAGCACAGAGATCACGGAAGAGAAAAAGCGGGGTATCTCGCGCCCACCCCCAGCTGGATCTTTTCCTCGGTGTCCTCTGTGTCCTCTGTGGTTCAAAACCTACGTTGGAGCGGAATCTCACAAGGTTCGCGCTCATTGCCCCACCTCCTGCCAATCCCGCCACAGCCAGCGCATGGCTTCGGGGAAGACGCTCGCGCCGTGTTGGGCGTTGTGGCTGCCGTCACCCATCTCGAGGTGATGGTCGTAACCGGCGTAGGCCAGCGCGGCCGCCATGGCGCGGTTGGCCAGCGGCCAGTTGCCGTGGTTGTTGTCGAGGTCGTTGGTGCCGTCCTGCATATAGACCCGCAGGCCGCGATGGCCGTTGGTGGCGGTCTTGCGCACGATGCCCGGGTAGGTGTCACCGTGGCGGATGTCCACAAAGGTGCCGATGTAGGTCACGACTTTCAAAAACGAGTCCGGCCGCTCCCACGCCGCGGTGAAGGCCGCGATGCCGCCGGTGCTCAAGCCCGCCACGCCCCGCAGCAAGGGATTGTTCGTCAGTTGAACCTCGTGCTCCGCCTCGACCATCGGGAGGAACTCCTCGAGGAGGAAGCGCGCATAGGTGTCGCTCATCGTGTCGTATTCGTAGGAGCGATTGCGGCGCGCGACCGCGTTGGGCCGGGCTGGCGGGACTTTGCCGGGATCGAGAAACACGGCCACGGTCACCGGCATCTCGCCGCGGTGGATGAGGTTGTCGAACACGGTCGGCACGCGGGTGTGGCCATCGGGCCGGGCGTAGCCGCCGCCATCGTTGAAGACCATGAGCGCGGCGGGCGCGGTGCCGTCGTATTGGGCCGGCACATACACCCAGTAGGTGCGCTCGGTGCCGGGGTAAAACGGACTGGTTTCCGGGCACACATAAGTGGCCTCGATGAGTCGGCCGGCGGGCGCGCCGACTTGCGGCAGCGAATCGGGACCGAGTTCGTAGGCGGTGTTCTGCGCCCACAAGAGGCAGGGCAGCGAGGCCAGGGTAAACGCCGACATACGGCGTAGAAACAATCCAATCATAACGAAGGGGTGAGGGGTAAGGCCTCCATGCAATCCGGTCATCGCTCGAGGGGAAGCCCGTTGTGCGATTAACGATAAGGCAGGATCGTTCTGTTCTCGATGCAGCCCGCCATATAGCGTCCTCCCACCCCATGAAAGCCCCGCGCCTGCTCCTCGTTGTCTCGTCGTTGTTCGCGGTCTCCACCGCGATCGCGGAACCCGTCACTCCCGGCACTCCCGTCGTCGTCGAATCCGGTCAGGTCGCCGGCATCGCCACCGACACCAAGGGCGTCACCGCCTTCCTCGGCATCCCCTATGCCGCCCCGCCGACGGGCGAGTTGCGCTGGAAGCCACCCGCCCCGCGCGCGCCCTGGGACGGTGTGCTGCAGGCCGATAAACCTTTCCCCAGCGCCATGCAGGAACTCCGCCGCGAGTTCATGCCGTGGACCTGGGAGTTTATGCTCCAGAACGACGTCGCCGAGGACAGCCTCGCGCTCAACATCTGGACCCCCGCGATCGACTCGACCGAGAAGCGCCCGGTCTTCGTGTGGATCCACGGCGGCGCCTTCTTCAGCGGTTCCGGTGAGGTCGCGCTCTACGACGGCCAAGGCCTCGCCCAAAAGGGCGTCATCGTCGTCACCATCAACTACCGCCTCGGCGTCTTCGGTTTCCTCGCCCACCCCGAGTTGAGCGCCGAGTCGCCGCACGGCGCCTCCGGCAACTACGCGCTCATGGACTGCGTCGCCGCCCTCCAGTGGGTGCGCCGCAACATCGCCGCCTTTGGCGGTGACCCGGCCAACATCACCGTCGGTGGCCAATCCGCCGGCGCCGCCGCCGTGCATGCCCTCACCGCCGCGCCCTCCGCCCGCGGCAGCTTCGACCGCATCATCGCGCAGAGCGGACCGTGGCGCACGGGCGCGTCCCTGCCTGACCTCGCCGCCGGGGAGAAGCAGGGCACCGAGTTCGCCGCCGCCATCGGGGCGCCCACGCTCGCCGAACTCCGTGCCCTGCCCGCCCAGGAGCTCTACGACCGCTACGCCGCGCACAATTTCCGTTTCCGCCCCATCATCGACGGTTGGTTCCTGCCGCAGGATGTCGCCGCCGCCTTCGCCGACGGATCTGCCATCGATGTGCCCGCCCTCTCCGGCTGGACAGCCGACGAGGGCAGCTCGCGCGCCGGCTACGGCACCAGCACGGTGGACGAATTCACCGCCATGGCCCGTGAACGTTACGGCGAACACGCCGAAGCCTTTCTTGCGCTGTATCCGGCCAAAGATGACGCCGAAGCCGGTGAGTCGTCCAAGCAGGCCCAGCGCGATGCCGCTCTCTACTCGCTGTGGGCCTGGCGGCAGGCGCGTGGTGAGGCCCCCGACTTCGGCTACCTCTTCGTGCGCGGCATTCCCTGGCCCGAGCACCCAAACTACGGCGCCTTCCACTCGGCAGACATGCCCTACACCTTCAACAACCTCGACGTGATGGACCGGCCATGGACGCCCTTTGACCGCCAATTGGCCGACGTCGTGTCCGACTACTGGGTGAACTTCATCACGAACGGCGACCCCAACGGCCCGCGACTCCCGCATTGGCCGGCCCGCGACGACCGCATCATGCGCTTCGATACGATCATCGGTTCAGCCCCGGTCCTGCCGCCCGCCAAGCTCCAGTTCTGGCAGGAGATGTCCACCGCCGTCGACTAGGCCACGATCTGCCCGCCGCGAATCACGCCCGCCGCGCGCAGGTGCCGCTCGCCCGTGCGGCGCTTGCCGGTGGTGTCCACAAACTCCGTCGGTGTCTCCACCAGCTCGAGCAGGGTCACGTCGGCCGGCGCGCCGGCGCCGAGTGTGCCCAATTTTTCGATACGGCCGATCACGCCTGCCGGGCGCGCCGTCGCCATCGCGACCACCTCCCCGAGAGAGAAACCCAGCCCGAGAATCTTGCTCATCACCCACGGCAACCGCGGGTTGCCCGGCGTGCCGATGCTGGCGCGGTGCAGGTCGCTGCTGATGGTGTGCGGGCGCAGCCCCTGCTCGAGCGCGGCCTCGGCCACCGCGTAGTCGAAGCTGCCGCCGCCGTGGCCGACGTCAAAAATCACGCCCCGCGCCTGCGCCTCACGCACCGCCGGCAGCAGCTTGCCCTGTTGCACGATGTTGTTGCCGAGTCCGCTGAAACAATGCGTCACGATGTCGCCGGGCCGCAGCAGAGCGAACAGATCGGCCAGGTCACCCGGCACATCGCCGATGTGGCACATGACCCGCGCGCCGCCACCGGCTCGCTCCGCCGCTGTGATCGCCCGCCGCAGCGGCTCGAGGCCGTTCTCGCCGACCACCTGACTGCTCTCGCGCACCTTGATGCCGAGCACGTTCTCCGGATTCGCCGCCACGGTCTCGGCCACCCGGTCGATCGCAATGTCCCGCAGGTCGAGCATCTCCGGCGCGGGAAAGGACTGCAGCCCGAGGTTGGAGATATGGATAAACGAAAAAACGCGCGTGTGCGTCCGGCGAAGCACGTCGTCCTGAAACCGCGACCAATCCGGCGCGCCCACATCGCCGGCACTCACGCAGGTCGTGACGCCGGTCTCGCCCACCAGCTCATCGACCGGCAATCCCAGCGAACTTTCCGCCGTGCCCACATGCGCATGCAGGTCCACCAAGCCCGGCACCACCAGGCGACCGCGGGCTTCGAGGACCAGCGGATCACGCAAGCCGGCCACGTCGACCGCTCCCACGTGTTGAATGACGTCACCGCGAATCAACACGTCGTGAATACCATCGAGCCCGTTGGCCGGATCGATCACCCGCCCGCCGGTGATCACCACGTCCGGCGTCGGCAGCTCCATCGTCGCGTCTTGGCCGGCTAGCCAGGATCGACTCGCCGCCCATCCCGCTCCGACCGCACAACACTCCACAAAACGACGACGCGACAGGGGCTTCATCTCCGCACCGTGGCGGGCTCGCGCGCCCGGCTCAATCCACAAGCCCGGGACGCCGCCGGGACGTTCAGCATCCGCGACCTCGGCACCGACCGACCTGCACCTTTGGCTCCCCGACTACCCCATGAAGATCGCCCTTGTTACCGGCGCCGGTTCCGGCATTGGCCGCGCCACCGCGCTCACCTTGGCCCGCCACGGTTGGACCCTCGTGCTGGCCGGCCGCCGAGCCGCTCCGCTGGAAGAAACCGCCGTCGCCATCGCCGCGGCGGGAGGTCCCGCCGCCACCTGCGTGCCGACCGATGTCACCGATCCCGAATCGGTCGCCGCGCTGTTCGCCCATGTCGCGCAAACGCATGGCCGCCTCGATCTGTTATTCAACAACGCCGGCGTCAGCGCCCCGGCCGTGCCGTTTGAGGACCTCTCCCCCGAGCAGTGGCAACGCGTGGTGAACACCAACCTCACCGGCGTGTTTCTCTGCGCCCAGCAAGCCGTTCGCCTCATGAAGCAGCAGTCCCCCCGCGGCGGGCGCATCATCAACAACGGCTCCATCTCCGCCCAGGTGCCGCGCCCCCACGCCGCCGCCTACAACGCGACCAAGAGCGCCGTCACCGGCCTCACCCGCTCCATCGCCCTCGACGGCCGCGCCTTCGACATCGCCTGCGGGCAGATCGACATCGGCAACGCCGCGACCGACATGTCCGCCGGCATGGACACCGGCATGCCCCAAGCCGACGGCTCCACCCGCACCGAACCGCGCTTTGACGTGCAGCACGTGGCCGACACCATCGCGCACGTCGCCAGTTTGCCGCCCACGGTCAACGTCCCCTTCCTCACCATCATCGCCAACGGCATGCCCTACATCGGCCGCGGCTGAAGCGTCCCCCGCACCCTACCCCTTATGAAATCGATCCGCGCCCTCGCCGCCTGTCTTTGCCTCCCTCTTTCCCTTCACGCCGCCGAGCCCATCGACACCTCCGCCTGGACCACACCGGACGACCACGCCCACATGATGGCGCAGCTCGGCATCACCGAACTGCGACGGGGTCCGAACGGTCGCCCGGAGCCTGGCGACCCCAACGCCGCCAACACCGACGAAGCCAAGGTCAACCCCTTCACTTTGCCGCCCCTGCTGACACTCGCTGGCGGCACGCCCGTCACCACCGCCGCCCAATGGTGGATCGAACGCCGCCCCCAGATCGCCGACGTCTTTGAACGCGAGATCGTTGGGCGCGTCCCGGCCAAGGTCCCCGGCGTAACCTGGGAAGTCGTCGAGTCCGCCGCCGACGACGCCCAGGTGGGCGGCATTCCGGTGGTCGCCCAAAAGCTCATCGGCCGCGTCGATAATTCCGCTTACCCGGCCCTTGAGGTGAACATCGAGATGACGGTCGTGACTCCCGCCGACGCACCTGGATCCGTGCCGCTGCTCATGATGTTCACCTGGCGCGATCCCGGCCTGCCCGGCCCCGCCGATCCCGCCGCCGAACCCAAGGCGGGTTGGCGCAACAACCACGCCCCATCCTATCAACAGCTCATCGCCTCGGGATGGGGTTACGCCACGATCAACCCCGCCAGCATCCAAGCCGACAATGGCGCCGGTCTCACCAAGGGCATCATCGGCCTCACCAACCACGGCCAACCCCGCACCCCGGAACAATGGGGCGCCCTGCGCGCCTGGGCCTGGGGAGCCGCCCGCGGACTCGACTACCTCGAGACCTACGCCCCGGTCGACGCTGCCCGCGTCGGCATCGAAGGTGTCTCGCGCTACGGCAAGGCCGCCCTTGTCACCATGGCCTTCGAACCGCGCTTTGCGGTCGTGCTCGTGGGCTCCTCTGGCGAAGGCGGCGCCAGCCTCTACCGCCGCAACTTCGGCGAGACCTTGGAGAACATCACCGGCAGCGGCGAATACCACTGGATGGCGGGCAACTTCCTCAAATACGGCGCCGCCGCGGCGAGCTTCGGCAGTCTGACCGCCCATGACCTGCCCATCGACGCGCATTCGCTCATCGCGCTCTGCGCGCCGCGCCCGACCTTCATCAGCTACGGCATCCCCGAACAGGGCGACGCCCTCTGGCTCGACCAACGCGGCAGCTATCAGGCCACGGTTGCGGCGGGCGCGGTGTGGCGCCTGCTCGGCGCCCGCGACCTCGGCGACACCACCGATCCCCTCGACGCCTTCCCGCCGCCGGTGAACGTGGGCCTGCTCAGCGGTGAACTCGCGTGGCGCCAACACGACGGCGGCCACGAGGACCAAAGCAACATGACGCACTTCATCCCGTGGGCGAACCGCCTCCTGCACCACGTGCCACCGGGCCGGCAGTGAACATCCTCAGGTGGACGCGGACCTCCGGACCGCGTCGTTCCATCCAACCCGCACGCGAATATTCTCCGACGCTGGTCGCTCCCAGAACGTGAGTCGCCTTTCCTCTTGACCATCTAGAAGAGCGGCGACTTGTTCTAGTTTAACTAGAGAACGACGCGCCATGACTCCTTCGCCCAACGACCTCCTGCAAGGCACCCTCGGCCTGCTCGCCCTCCGCGCCCTGCGCGACGAGAGCCGCCACGGCTGGGGCATCCAGCAACGCATCAATCAGATCGCCGACAATGTGCTGAGCGTGAATCAGGGGTCGCTGTATCCGGCGCTCATCCGCCTCGAAAAACAGGGGCTGATCAAATCCGAGTGGGGCACCTCGGAGGCCGGGCGCCGCGCGAAATATTACGCGCTCACCGCCAAGGGCCGGAAACAGATGGAAGCCGAGGCCGCCAACTGGCACCGCTTCTCCTCGGTTGTGAACCTCATCCTCGAAACCGCCTGAGCGCGCGCCCGCCATGAGTTGGTTCAAAAGCATCGGCATCGCCCTCCGCTCACTCTTCGGCCGCCGCGCCGAGTCCGAACTCGACGAAGAGTTGCGCATCCACCTCGAGATGGAGATCGAGCACAACGTGTCCCAAGGCATGCCGCGCCGCGAAGCCGAGCGTGCCGCCCGCGTCGCTCTTGGCGGACTCGAACAGACCAAGGAGGCCAGCCGCGACGCGTGGGGTTGGCGCATCCTACCCGACTTCTGGCGAGACTCACTCTACGCCCTCAAGTCCCTGCGCCGCACCCCCGGCTTCACCGCCATCGCCGTGCTCACGCTCGGCCTGGGCATTGGCGTCAACGCCGTGATGTTCTCCTTTGTGCGCGACACGGTCCTGCGCCCGCTGCTGCGCGACCAATCGCTCAACCTGGTTTCGCTCTACAACAGTCGCGCCGGCGCCGACCGCGACTTCCGCCATTTCACCTACGCCGAGTTCGAGGCGCTGCGCGCGTCGACCGATGCGTTCGCCGATGTCGCCGCCACGATCTACTCCACCGCCGCCGTCGGCGTGCCGGATCACCAACAGCGCCGCTTCGTCGGTTTCGCTTCAGAGAACTTCTTCGATCTCGTCGGCACGCAGCCCTTGCAGGGGCGGTTTTTCAACGCCGCCGAAGCCGCGCCCGACGCCGCCATCCCGGTCGCCGTGGCCAACCACGCGTTTTGGGCGCGACTTGGTTATCCGGCCAACTTTGTCGGCAGCACGATCCGGGTGAATCAACACGACTACACCGTCATCGGCATCACGCCGCCGGGTTTTGTCGGGCTGCACGTCTCCGTCGGACCCGAGGTCTGGCTCCCGCTCGGCGAACACCATCGCTACACCGGCGAGAGCCTGCGCGTGCGCACGCACCACCCGCTCGGGGTGATCGCCCGTTTCGCGCCGGAGATCTCCCTCGCCAACGCCGCCGCGCGACTGCCGATCCTCGACGCGCGGCTCAATGCCCTGGCGATTGACGACGGGCCGCGGCAACTGGTGGCATCGCCGCCGCCCCGCACCGACCTCGGCAGCTCGCGCCCGCCCAACGACAGTTTCCTCAACCTGTTCGCGGTGCTGTCGCTGAGCCTCTCCACCGCCGTGCTCGTGATCGCCTGCCTCAATCTCGCCAACATGGTGCTCGCCCGCGGGGCCGCCCGGCGCAAGGAGATCGCCATCCGGCTCTCGCTCGGCGCGTCGCGCGGTCGGATCGTGCGCCAGCTCACCACCGAGGGCCTGATGCTCGCGTTGCTCGGCGGCGCCTTCGGCCTCTTTCTCAGCGTCTGGGCCGACAGCGGTATCCAGGAAATCGCGACAAAGGCCTTTGCCACCAGCAGCCTGACCCAGAGCATCACCCCGTTTTTCGATCCCCTGCTGGTCGCGGCGACGTTCGGTTTCTGTCTCGTCGCCACCCTTGCCTCAAGTCTGGGCCCGGCCCTGCGCCTCACCCGCCCGGACCTGACCCACGACCTCAAGCAAGGCGGCGTCCGCACCGGTCGCGGCGCCGGTTGGATGCGCTTCTTCTCGCTCGGCAACAACCTCGTGGTCCTGCAGATCGGCCTTTCCCTGACCTTGCTGTTCAGTGCATCGCTGTTTGTCCGCAGCTCGCTCGAGGCGCGTAAAATGGAACTCGGTTTTAAGAAGGAGAACCAACTCGTGGCCAACCTCGACTACGGCATGGCCAATGTCCCGGAAGCCGCCGTCGGTTCGCGGCAACGCGCGATGCTCGATCACCTCGCCCCGTTGGTCGGTGAGGGCCAAGTCGCACTCGCCTCGGTCGTGCCCTACAACTTTGAGCTCGGCTACCCACCGGTGTTTCCGGTGCGGGACGCCGCGCCGATCACGCTCGATCGGCAAACCGATGGTCGCGCCCCGGCCGGCTACACGGCTGTGAGCGAGAACTACTTTTCCCTCCTCGGCATCCCCGTGCTGCACGGTCGCGCTTTCACCCGCGCCGAAGCCATGCAGGCCGACGGTCCCGGCGTCGCCATCATCGACGAGGGCCTCGCCCGCACGCTCTTTGGCCAAACCAGCGCCCTCGGCCAACGCGTCTATCTCGGCGAGGACGCTGCCGCCAGCGGGGATCCGGCGCAGGCGCTCGAGATCGTCGGCGTGGTGCGCAGTCCGCGGGACGACGTGTTCTCGGACGCCGAGCCGCCGCGCATCTATCGACCGCTCGGCCAAGCGCCGGCGAGCAACATCTACCTGCATCTCGGCACCGCCACGACCCTGGAACGGATCGACACCATCCGCGCGACCTTGCGCGACTTCGACCCCGGCACGCCGGTGCTCACGATCCGATCGTTGGCCAGCTTCGTCGACGACAACGTCAACGGCCTGCTCATCGAGCTCGCCGCGATGATCTTTGGTTTCTTCGGCGCGGTCGCCCTGCTGCTCGCGGTCGTCGGGGTCTACGGCGTGAAGTCTCACGCCGTGGCGCGCCGCACCCGCGAGATCGGGATTCGCATGGCCCTCGGCGCGCGGCCCGGCGAAGTGATGAGCCTGATCCTGCGCCAAGGCGCGATGCAGACCGCGGTCGGCCTCCTGCTCGGCGGCGTGGTGGCCGTCGTCGCCGGCCAACTGCTGGCGAGCATGATCTACCAGGCGAAACCCAGCGACCCGCTCGCGCTGATCGGCAGCGGCCTCATCCTTGCCGCCGCCGTCATGACGGCGTGCTACCTCCCCGCCCGCCGCGCCACGCGCGTCGACCCGGCGACGACGCTGCGCAGCGAATGAGCCAAAAGCAAAGTGGCCGCGAGCGTGAGCGAGTGGTCGCGGTTCGACTCCACTCGCTCACGCTCGCGGCCACAGGGCCGACGCCCGCTGGGCGCGCTCAGTTGAACGCGGCGCGGTCGAGCAGTTCCTGCACTTCGGGCTGCACGCGCTCGTCGGCCAGGAACTCCGGAAAGAGTCGGCTGATGGTCATGCGGGTCTGCCAGTGCATCGGGCGGTCGTAGGTCTTGACCACGCCTTTTACGAAGTCGGGATCGTCCACAAAGGCCTGCAACGCGGCCGCGGCCTTTTCGACCTTGATCGGGAAAAAGCCCGTGGTGCGGGTCGAGCTGAGCAGGCGGATGATACCCTGCTTGGCCATGGCGACGGTTTCCTCGGTCGCGTTGGCCGCGGTGCCGATTGCCACCCAGGCGTCGACGCCCGAGATATCCGTCCAACGGCGCAGCGCGTTGAGCGCATCGGGCGCGAGCGGGCTGCCGTCGATCACGAGCTGTTGCAGGTATTCGGCCGAGGCGGCGCCGGCGTTGCCATCGACGATGACGAGCACGTCACGACGGGAGTCGTCGCTCGCGGCGGCCGCGAGCGCGGGCGCATAATATTCGGTCCAAAGGAAGTCCGGCACCGCGAGGTTGGCGGAGAGTTTTTTGAGGCTGCCCTGTGCGTCGCGTTTGAGGTCGTCGCCATTGAGGACGAGCTCGAGCAGCAGGCGCACGCTCTCCGGTCCGCCCACGATTTCCATGCCCTTGAACGCCGCTTCGCGCAGCTCGGCCGGATGGTCGGATCCACTGAGGCGGTTGACCAGATCGGACACGCCGTCGGTGTTGCGCAGCACGAGCAGGCGCAAGGCGGCGACGCGAGCGGCGACTTCACCGTCGCCCTCAACGGTGGTGATCAGCGTGCGGTCGGTGGACTCGGCTTGGAGACGGGCCAAAGCGGCGGTCACATCGCGGTCACGTTCATTGGCGAGGTAAAGCGCGAGCAAGGGATCGAAGCTGGCATCACTGCCGATGTGACCGAGCGTGCGGACGACGGCCGGCTGCAGGGTCGGCGAAGCACCAGCGAGGAGCGCGAGCACCGCCGGCTCGTAGGCGGAGAGGCCGGCATCGGCGATCTTGTCGAGCACCACGATTTGGTCGGCCTCGGGCAAGGTCGCGAGGCGGCCCACCACGGTGTCTTGGAGCGGGGAACCCATGGCGATCCGGAGGAACGCCCCGCGCAGCGATGCGTCGGTCTCGATCGCCAACAGCGACGCCAAGGCGGCGGCCGCACCGGCCTCATCGATTTCGACCAAGCGGGCGAAGGCGGCGGTCTTAATGGCCTCGTTTTGTCCGTCGTTGACGAGACCGAGCACGAGGGCGGCGTCATCGACGCCGGCGTCCAGCAATGCCAGTTCCAGGTCGCGCTTGAACGGACCATCGGATTTGGCGCCGGCATAGGCCGCGCTGAGCGCGGAGCGGGCGGCGGAGCCACCGATCTTGCCGAGCGCGAGGGCCGCGGCGGCGGACCCGGATTTCAGTTCGGCCGCAAGTTCGCGCACCGCGCCGTCATCGTGACGGTAAGCCAGGGCATCGGCGAAGACCGCGGGCTGCGAGGGCAAGGCTCGCTCCAGCGCGGCGGCGGCGCGACGGTCGGGGATGGCCGAGAGGGCGCGGCGGGCGAGATCCTGGATGCGCGGATCAGCGTCGTTGAGCAGACGGGTGAGCGGTTTGACCGCGGCCGACGTGCCGACGAGTTCGAGCATGCGAATCGACCAGTCGCGCGTGGCCCAGTCCTGGTCGGGACCAATGGCGCGCAACAGCTCGCGTTCGAGCGACTTCAACTCCTGCGGTGAGGCGCTGACGAGGGCGGCGCGCAAATCGAGGCGGGCGGACTGGCGCAGCGCGTAATCGTCGGCGTTGAGGTCGTCGATGAATTGGGTGATGCCGCTGGCCTGGGCGGAGATCGAGGCGCTGAGCGCGACGGAACAGGCGGCGAGAAAAGCAAAGGGTTTTTTCATGGGACGGGGCGGCAAAGGGTTTAGGCGGGCAGTTCGTAACCGGCGCGGCGAGGGCGGTCCTCCCAGCGGCTGGCGCCGGCGTCGTCGACGATGTGCTCGGCGACCGGGTCCCATTTGATCGGGCGGTTGAGCCGCTCGGCGATGCCGGCGACCTGGCAGATTGTGGCGGTGCGATGACCGATCGTGGCCGGGCAGATCGGGCGACGGCGGGAGCGGATGCTTTGCAGCCAGTTCTGCTGGTGATTGTTGGAATCGTAGAGCCGCACGTCGTTGGGGCCGAGCGGACGCTTGGCGAGCTCGGGCCGGGAGGTCTCGAGGCGACCCTCGCGGCTCACCCAGATGTCACCCTCGGTGCCGACGAACTTCATCATGTGGTTCCGCTCAATGGGATGATCGCGGATGACCTTGATGCCGTCGTCGTATTGGTGATATTGATACTCCTCGCCCTCGTAACCCTTCGGCACGAAGAGCGTGGGGCCGGAGTCGTCGCGGCCCAGCGCCCATTGCGCGATGTCGAAGTGGTGCGCGCCCCAGTCGCCGTTCTTGCGGGAACCGTATTCCCAGAAGCAGCGCCAACCGCCGCTGTAGTCGGCCTTCACGCGCTGCGCGGTGAAAGGCTCATAGGGGGTGGGTCCAAGCCACTTGTCGTAGTTGAAGCCGGCGGGAATCGGCTCTTCCGGTCCGAGGGCGGCCGGCGCGAAGGAACCGAGGCGGGCGTAAACTTCCTTGATCTCACCGATCCAGCCGCTGCGCACCATCTCGGCGGCCTTGCGGAAGGCGTGTTCGGAACGCTGCTGGGAGCCGACCTGCAGGATGCGGCCATAGCGGCGTTCGGCCTCCACCATCGCTTTGCCCTCGGCGATGGTGAGGGTCATCGGCTTCTCCACGTAGACGTCCTTGCCGGCCCGCATGGCGGCGATGGCGATGGCGGCATGCCAGTGGTCGGGCGTCACCACGAACACGGCGTCGACCGAGGGGTCGTTGATCACGTCCTCAAAGTCCTCGGTCGGTTTCACGCCTTGGTAGCCGCGGGAGATCATCTCGTTCATGGCGCGGCCCCGGTTGGTGGCCTGAACATCGCACACCCAGATGGGCTCGACGCCCGGATCTTCCACGATCGCGAGGTGGCCGCCCATCTGCAGGCCCATGCCAATGAAGCCGATGTTGATGCGGCTGTTCGCACCGGGGACACCGCCGCTGCCCAAAACCTGGGAGCGAACAATTTGTGGGGCGGCAAAAAGGGCCGCGCCCAACGCGGCACCCTGCTTGAGAAACGACCGCCGCGAGGCGTGACGGGAGGAGGGAGGGGTTTTCATTGCAAAATCGGGGACCTACGGACCTGAAAGGGGAGTCCGGGCACAGGGGATTTAAGGGGGTGAAGGTTGCCGCCGGATTCGCCCCACTCCCAACCAAATCGACGCGGAAGCCAAGAATTGCGGGTCAATCGGCAGAGGGTGCGAACCGAAGAACGGTCCCATTCTATTGGTCAGCACTCACCGAGCCGCAAGCTCGCGCAACACTTGTCCCGATAACTCGGCTCAGCGTCGGGGTCGCACCCAATGTTCGACCGGGTTCGCGCCAGCACACAAAATCTTTGCCCCGAGCCTTCCGGCTGCTGCTTGGTTGAGCGCATGAATTCGAACCGTCGATTCGTCCTCCCCCTGCCGCTTGCCCTCGCGCTGGCCTTTCTCGCCGGCTGCGCTGCGCCCCCTGAAGCCATGCGCGACGCGTGGGGGGCCAAGGTCGTCCAGCTCAAGGTTGGGATGTCGCAGGATGCGGTCCGCGAGATCTTCGGCGAGCCCACCGAGCAACGCCCCGGGGCCGAGGGCGACCCCATCACCGCGGTTTGGCTCTACCAGGACCGCGTGCGCGTGAACTCCACGATGAAGATCACCGGCACCGAGGACCGAATCTATATCGATCCCATCACCAATCAGGAACGCCGCGTGCCGGAACCCGTTTACACGCAGGTCAACGACTACGCCGACGTCGAGCTGCGGCTCGAATGGACCCAGGACTTCCTCATTCGCTGGCGGGAACGCCGCAACGTGCAGTCGGACTTCCAGTAAGCGATCGCCGGCCACACCGGCTTTACCTTCGCCCGTCATCACCCCAACGTCGTCCTTTTCATGAGCTCCTCGTCCCGCCTCCTCGCCGCCCTCGCCACCCGCCGCCTCGTCTGTGACGGCGGCATGGGCACCCAACTCATGCTCGCCGGCCTCGAACAGGGCGCTTCCGGCGAAGCCTGGAACCTCAGCCATCCCGAGCGCGTGCTGGAGATCCAAAAGCGCTACGTCGCCGCCGGCGCCGATTGCATCATCACCAACACCTTCGGCGGCTCCCGTCTCATGCTGCAACGTCACGGTGTGGCCGACGATGTCGTGGCCATCAACCAAGCCGCCGTGCGCATCGCCCGCGAAGCCTTTGGTGACAAGGAGGGATTTGTGCTCGGCGACATCGGTCCTCTCGGCGCCATCCTCGAACCCTACGGCGACCTGCCCTACGCCACCGCGGTCGAGGTCATCACCGAGCAGGCCAAGGCCCTCGTCGAGGCCGGCGTCGATGCCATCATCCTCGAAACCCAAACCGGCAAGGAGGAGATCCAGGCCGGCCTCGAAGGCGCCAAGGCCGCGGGCGCCCCCTGCATCATCGCCTCCTTCGCCTACGACCTCTCGGCCGACCAGACCTTCTACAAAACGATGATGGGCTTTGGACCCGAGGATGCCGCTGAGTTCTGCGAGGAACACGGCGCCGACATCATCGCCCTCAACTGCGGCACGGGCATGGACATGCCGGGCGCCGCCAGCGTCGCCGAGATCTACGATTTTAACTGCGACCTCCCGATCATGATTCAGCCCAATGCCGGCCTGCCCGTGCTGGAGAACATGAAGGCCGTCTACAAACAGCCCCCCGAGGAAACCGCCGCCAAGGTGCCCGAGGCCCTCGCCGCCGGCGCCAGCATCATCGGCTCCTGCTGCGGCTCCACGCCCGAGCACACCGCCGCCATCCGCGCCCAGGTCGACGCCTGGAACGCCGCACACTGAGGGCGGCCCCGTCCGGCCTCACCGAGGCCGGCTACAACTTCAGGTCTTGCTGTAGCCAGGGTCGCCGACCCCGGTGTGGCACGTCGCCCCGACTCAACAGTTGAACACTACACCGGTGTTCAGTCTGGATGAAATTTCTTCTATTGGTCGTCCCCCTCTCGACGACCATGAGCCCATCCGCCCAGACCTTCCCGTCCATCTTCTCGCTCGCGGGCGAGACCGCCCTCATCACCGGCGGCGGCACCGGCATCGGCCGCGCCATCGCCGAGTGCATGCATGCCGCCGGCGCCACCATCGTGCTCGCCGGTCGCCGCGAAAACCTGCTCCAAGCCGAAGTCGAACGCCTGGGCGAGCGTGCCCACTACGTGGTGCACGACATCACCAAACTGCACGACGCGCACCTCCTGCGCGAGAAGACCGAGGCGCTCGTCGGCCCCGTGACCTCCTTGGTCAACAACGCCGGCATCCACATCAAGAAGGAGGCGGTCAAAACCACGACCGAGGAGTTCCAGCTCGTGCTCGACACCCACGTGCTGGGCTCGCACGCCCTCACCGTCGAATTCGCCCCCGGCATGATGGAGCGCAAGCACGGCAGCATCCTCTTCACCGCCTCGATGGCCTCGCTCTTCGGCATCCCCAAAGTCATCGCCTACACGGCGGCCAAGTCGGCCTACGTCGGCATGGTCAAGGGCCTCGCCACCGAATTCTCGCCGCACGGCCTTCGCGTCAATGCGATCGCCCCGGGGTGGATCGACACCGACATGTCGCGCCAAGCCTTCGCCGGCGACCCCGACCGCCTCAGCAAGATCCTCAACCGCACGCCCACCGGCGAACTCGGCACCCCGCAGGACGTCGGCTGGGCCGCCGTCTACCTCGCCTCCCCCGCCGCCCACTTTGTCACTGGCACCATCGTCCCCGTCGACGGCGGCGTGAGCATCGGGTTCTGAGGCAATTTTTAACCACAGATTTCACACATAGACACAGCGCCATTCCAAACACTCCTTTTTCGGTAATCTGCGGTTAACAATCGGATCCATTCTGCTCGGCCTGTCCCGTCCATCCGTGGTTAACCCTTCCGCGTGAAACGCCTTACCCCGGTCCTTGTTCTCGCGTTCCTCGCCTCCCTCGCCCGCGCAGAGTTTGTGCGCACCGAACACTCGATCGGCTGGGAACAAGGCGGCGAACTCATCTGGCAGTTCCACTACTCGCCCGACGACGGCAAACCCTACTTCCATCCCCTGCGCGTGCCCGGTGGACCCGAGCTCACCAAACTCAAACCGGAGGACCACGTCTGGCACTACGGCCTGTGGTTTTCCTGGAAATACATCAACGAGGCCAACTACTGGGAACAGTCCCGCGAAACCGGCCGCTCGGAAGGCAAGACCACCTGGAGCCCGCCCCACATCCGCACCTTCCCCGACGGCGGCGCCGAGATCACGCTCGAGCTCGACTACGTGCACCCGACCGGCCGCGTCGACCTCACTGAAGTCCGTCAGATCATCGTGTCACCGGTTGCCGCCGACGGCAGCACCACCATCGATTGGAACGCCACCTTCACCGCCGGTCGCGACGGCGCCTTCCTCGACCGCACGCCTCTGCCGCACGAACCCAACGGTGTCGTTTACGGTGGTTACGCCGGCCTGAGCATGCGCCTCGGCCACGGCCCCGACCCGGTGGCCATGGTCAACACCGCGGGACCCATGACTGACTGGGTCGACAACCGCATGCGCCCGCGCACCAGCGCCCTCGGCGTGACGGTGTATCCAAAAATACCCGACAGCGGTAGCCTGGCCATCCTCACCGGCGCGGACAACATGCCCGGCGCTGGCGACGACCCCTGGTATTGCATCAACGGCCAGCCCAGCCGCTTCTGGTGCTCGGCCGTCCTCGTGCCCAAGCCCCTCCAACTCGAGCCCGGCCAAGTCTGGCCCCTCCGCTACCGCCTCCAGCTCCGCAAACAGCCCTGGACCGCCGAGGATCTGAACGCCGCACTGGGCGCCTGGCAGGAGTAAGCCGACCGGGCCCGCCGGACGGGGGCGATCGCACTTAACGTCCAACGGGGGCGCCGTCGCGGGCGGGCGGTTCTCGCGCTGAAGTGCGCCTTTCTCTCGCGTGCGAAATCCTCCCGGGTTGCCGCCACGTCTTCCCCGTCCGCCCCCCACCCATGAACGCCTCCCTGCTTCGCCCCCGCTCGCTGCTTATGTGCGCCTTCCTCTCGTCCAGCGCTCTCTTCGCCGGTTCGCCGTCCGCCATCAATGTGCGCGCCCACGGCCCGGCCGTCGGTGACTTCGCCCACTCCGGCGACGTCGGCGACCCCGCCATTCCCGGCAGCACCCGCTACGACCCCATCACGCAGACCTATCACATGGCCGCCGCCGGCACCAACCTGTGGGGACCGCGCGATGAGTTCCAATTCGCCTGGAACCAGGTCGAGGGCGACTTCATCCTGCGCGCCCGCGTGAAATTCAAGGGCGAGGGCGTCGATCCGCACCGCAAGCTCGGCTGGATGGTGCGCTCCGATCTCGACAGCGGTTCCGTCTACGTCGACGGCACGGTGCACGGCTCCGGCCTCACTTCGCTGCAGTTCCGCGCCGCCAAGAATGGTGAAACCGACCAGATCATTCACGAGGCCTTCGCCGAGGGTGAAGCCTACCCCGACGTCATTCAACTCGAGCGTCGCGGCAACACCTTCACCTTCTCCGCCGCCCATTTCGGCGAACCGCTCCAGGCCATCGCCACCTCCGACGTGGCCGTCGACAATGTCGCCTACGCCGGGCTCTTCCTTTGCTCCCACAATCCCGAGGTCGTCGAGCAGGCCATGTTCACCGACGTGCGCCTGATCAAACCCGCGCCGCTCGATTTCCGCCCCTACCGCGACTACCTCGGCTCCCGCCTCGAAATCCTCGATGTGCACAGCGGCGAACGCACTCAGATTTTTGAAAGCGCCGAGGCCTTCGAAGCGCCCAACTGGACGACCGATGGCCTCAAGCTGATCGTCAACGTCTCCGGCAACAGCCCCGACCGCGGCAAGCTCCGCACCTTCGACCTCGCGACCCGCCGTATCGAAACGCTCAATACCGGCCCGCGCATCGACAACAACAACGACCACGTGCTCTCCCACGACGGCTCCATGCTCGCCATTTCCAACTACGACGGCGACCACAAGAGCACCGTCTTTATCCTGCCGACCACCGGCTCCGACAACCCCGAGCGCATCACCGACCCGGCCTGGGGCCACTCCTACCTGCATGGCTGGTCACTCGACAAGAAATGGATCGTCTACACCGCCGAGCGCGGCGGCCAGTGGGACATCTGGAAGGTCAATGTCGACACCAAGCAGGAAACCCAGCTCACCAACCTGTCCACCCTCGACGACGGCGCCGAGTTCAGCCCCGACGGCGAGTGGATCTACTTCAACTCCACCCGCACCGGCCTCATGCAAATCTGGAAAATGCGCCCCGACGGCTCGGAGCAGCAGCAGGTTTTTAACGACGGCTGGCAAAACTGGTTCCCGCACATCTCGCCCGACGGCAAATGGATGACCATCATATCCTACGACCCGGCGGTGGTCGAAGCCGGCGACCACCCCTACTACAAACACGTCATGCTGCGCCTCGCTCCCGTCGATGGCAGCGCCCCGCCCAAGGTCATCGCCTACGTCTACGGTGGCCAGGGCACCATCAACGTGCCGTCCTGGTCCCCCGACAGCTCCAAGATCGCCTTCGTCAGCAACAGTGACGTGAAGTAAACGCAGCCTGTCCCTTTCTGGCCCAACTCGACTCGGCCCGGTCGCGCCTCGCGCGGCCGGGCTTTCGTTTGCGCCGGCGAACCGACCACACCGATCCGGCCGGGCTAAGCATGCTTGCTTCAACCGCTTCAGGTTTCAGCCTTGCCGCGTTCCCCCTCCCCCTCGATCGGTGCCTTCCTCCACCCCAGCCGTCTTCCTCAGCTACGCGTCCCAGGACGCAACGGCTGCCCGGCGCATCGCCGCAGCCCTGCGTGACGCCGGTATCGAGGTCTGGTTCGACGAAGCCGAGCTGGCCGGGGGCGACGCCTGGGATCGCAAAATCAAACAACAGATCCGCGAGTGCGCGCTCTTCCTCCCCATCATCTCCGCCAACACCCAGGCGCGCACCGAGGGCTACTTTCGCCTCGAATGGCGCCTGGCCGAGCAGCGCACTTTCCTGATGGCGAAGGGGAGACCCTTCCTGCTGCCCATCGTGGTGGATGACACGCCCGATGTCGGCGCTCACGTCCCCGACAGTTTTCTCGAGGTGCAGTGGTCACGCTTCCCGGATGGCCGCTGCGATGCCACGTTTGCCGAACGCGTGAATCAGTTGCTGGCCTGGGATGGTGCCAGCACATCGCCAGGTCCAGCGGCCCCGGCCGAGCGCCCAACCACCGCAGCCAAAGCGGCCGGCAGGAGATCCCTATGGTGGCTGTGGTTCGCCATTCCGGGGGCGATCAGCGGATTGATCTATCCCTTGCGCGGCATCCTCAGCGACCTGCGGCCCAACGATCCGCCAGCCGCGGCCGCGACCTCCGTTCAGGATGAAGCCGACGAGTTGGCTGCGCGCGGTTTTGCGCTGGTGAACGAGGACCCGCTGCTCACCCGGCGTAATTTGGAACTGGCGGAACAGTTGGCCCAACGTGCGCTCGCCGCTGATCCGTCCAACGCTGAAGCCAACGCCCTCGCGGCCTGGATCAATTACACCTTTGTCGACATCAACTACGAGGACACCCCGCAGCGTCGCGCGGACCTGCGCCGCTACGCTGAGACCGCCCAATTGCTCGATCCCACTTCGGTCAACGTGCGGCTGGCTCTGGCCGGGCTGACCGATCTCACCGGACAACGTGAAGCCGCCTTGGCGCAGTTGGAAGCGTTGGCCAACGATTTCCCTCAGAACGAAACCGTGCTGAGAAACTGGGCCTGGCGGGCCGTGTGGGGCAGTGCCGACAATTGGCGCACTTCGGCGACCAGCTCTTTGGAACCCGTGCGGCGTTTACGAGCGTTGTCCGAGTCCGCTCGCACTGAGGCACTCGCGATGGAGGCAAGTCTGTATTGGGATCAGGGACGCTATGCCGAGGCCGACTCCTTGCTGGATTCGGTCTTCGCCGACGGCGCGCCCAACCGTAACGCCTACCTCAACCGCATTCTGATTCTGAATTACGGATGGGGTGATCTCGATGCCGCCGCCGCCTTCGCCGAAACCATTCCACCCAAACTTCTGCTGGAGGATGTGTTCATTCGGCACCTCAGCGCGCTATGGACTTGGCGGAGAGACTACGACCGGGCCTTGGCGACGCTCGACCGCACCCAGCGGCCCGTCTTGCAGGAGGCCCTGATATCCGATCCGACCGATCTGGTGCGCGGCAATATTCTGGCCGCAGCCGGAAAATCCCGCGCCGCCCGGGAAGCCTGGATGAAGGCCCGATCCGTGATCGAAGCCCGGGTCGAAGCGAACCCGCGGAACCTGCAGGCCCGCATGCATATGGTCAGCGTGTTGAATCAGTTGGGAGAGGAACGCGCCGCGGAGGAGGCCTTTGCCTACCTGCAGGAAGTCGTCGACATGCGACCGGGCACCTGGGCCTGGCAAGAATCCGCCGGCTACTTTCTGTTGCGGGGCAATTTCGAAGAGGCCCTGGATCGGCTGGACGCCAGTCTGGATCGCTCATTCGGTCGCTGGCCGAACGTCTTCAACGGACTGCGTTTTGATCCCCTCTACGATCCGCTGCGCCCCGACCCCCGTTTTCAAGCCCTGCTGCAGCGGGGTGCCGGCTGGATGAACGAACTGCGGGCCGAGGCGGGCAAGCCGCCGATCCAGCTCAACCTGCCCGAAGCCACCGGCGAGGTGCACCGAGAAACGCCCGCCCCTCCGCCCAGGGCGGTGGACGCCGCCCCGTCCGATGCCGACGCCCGCTCCCTCGCCGTGCTGGCCTTCGCGAACATGAGCGCCGACGCGGAGAACGCGTATTTTTCCGACGGGATCAGCGAAGAGCTGCTCAACGTGCTGGCCAAAGTCACCGGCCTGAAGGTCACCGCTCGAACCTCGGCGTTCCACTTCAAGGGCAAGGATACGCCCATCCCCGAGATCGCCCGCCAGCTCGGCGTCGCCTACGTGGTCGAAGGCAGCGTGCGCAAGGCGGGCGACCGCGTGCGCATCACCGCCCAGTTGATCAAGGCTGACGACGGATTTCATGTCTGGAGCGACACCTTTGATCGCGATTTGAAGGATATCTTTGCGGTGCAGGACGAGATCGCGGGGCTCATTGCCCAACAACTCCAGTTGAAGCTCGGCGTGACCAAACCCGACCGCGTGGTGGATCCGGAGGCTTACGAACTCGTGCTCAAGGGTCGCCACTTCTGGTCCTTGCGCGGCGAGGCCAACCTCGCGATCGCCGAGGAGGCGTTTCGACGGGCCCTGGAAATCGACCCGAACTTCGCGGAGGCGCACGCGGGCATGGCCGACGTGTGGATGATCCGCGCTTGGTATCGGACGATGGACGAGGGGCAAGGGCCGGCGGTGGCGGAGGACCTGGAACGGGCCACGGCCGCAGTCCAACGCGCGACCGAGCTGGATCCGGGTCTGGCGGAGCCCTACGCGACCCTGGGTGCCGCCCGCTTCATCCAAGGCCGGTTTGACGAGGTCGAGGCACCCTTTGCCAAAGCGTTTGAACTGAATCCCAACTACGCCGTAGCGCACCACTGGTATGCCGTATATTGCCAGGCCGTTGGGCGTTACGACGTGAGCATGGACGAAATTACTCTGGCCGTCCGCCTCGATCCGCTCGCGCCGATCCCGCTGTGGACCCTCGCGTCGAACCTTAACATCCGCGCGTCGAACTTTAACGACATCGGAGCGGCGAACGAAGCCGTCGACGTCGCGGACCGAGGATTGCAATTGAGGCCAGGATTCCTGCCCTTGCTGGCGGAAAAGGCCTCGGCGGCTTGGAATTCGGGCCGCCGCGATGAGGCGATTGCCGCAGCACGGGCTATCGCAGCCGACCATTCGGATGCGCCGCGGTGGACGGCCGATGCGGATGCCGTCTTCGTCCTGCGCCAAAGCGGCCACCTCGACGAGGCGCAACAGCTCGCTGAACGCGTCTTCACGACCGTGCCAGACAAAGACTACCGACGAGCCATGACCTTGGCAGTCCTGGGTCGCATGGACGAGGCCCTCGATCTGGGTGCCGATTTCCCCAGCACCAGCCTTTCGTTTATACTCACCCGGCCCGTTTGGGATCCAGTCCGGGAAGATCCGCGCTTTCGTTCCATGTTAGAGGAGCAGGGCATTTACGAGATCTACCGCAAGGGTCGTGCGACGCTGGAGCGGATGCGCCGACAACACAACGCAGGATCATGAACGAGCCCAATCATGTTGCCTTCCTTCCCGCTAACTTCCCCTTCCGGCGCTGCCGGAGAACTCGATGTAGTGGGTTTTATCTTACATAAGGCAACGAAGAGAACTAAGCCGATTCACTGATTAACTCCTCCACCTTCCTTTGTTTCCTTCGTTTCCTGCTGTAAAACCACCCCATGCCCGAGTCCACCCCAGCCGTTTTTCTCAGCTACGCGTCCCAGGACGCGGAGGCGGCGCGGCGCATCGCCGAAGCCTTGCGTGCGGCCGACATCGAGGTGTGGTTCGATGAAGCCGAGCTCGGCGGCGGCGACGCCTGGGATCGGAAGATCAAACAACAGATCCGTGAATGTGCCCTCTTCATCCCGGTGGTGTCCGCCAACACGGAGGCTCGGCTTGAAGGCTACTTTCGGCGCGAGTGGCGCATCGCCGTCGACCGCATGGCCGACATGGATGACGCCCTGCCCTTCTTGGTGCCCATCGTCATCGACGACACCGACGATGCCACCGCCCGCGTGCCCGATCGTTTCCGCGAACGCCAGTGGACCCACCTCCCCGGCGGCGAAACCACCCCCGCTTTTGTCGAACGCCTCGCCACGCTGCTGGCAGCCGACACGGCCACACCACCTCCCCCGCCGGAGCGCACCGCCGGCGCCGCCCGAATCCGCCGCGACAAACCGGGCGCGCTCCCCACGTGGTTGATGGCCTGCATCGTGGTCGTCGGCGTCGGCACCGGCCTCTACTACGCGGTGGGCCTCCCGCTGCTGCACCGGAGCGGCGACGACGCCCCCACCCCACCGCTCGCGCCCGCGCTTGCCACTCCACCCATCTCCGATGAGCGGCCCTACATCATCGGCACGCTCGCCGTCCTGCCGCCGCAGGTCATCGTTCGCACGCCGGAAAGCACGGCCTTCGCCGAGAGCTTGCAGGAGGAACTTTTGACCGAGCTCAACCGCTTGCGCTCGTTTGAACTTGTTGCCCAGTCCGCCGCCTCGCCGCCGAACGCCGACTTCATGGTCGAGACCAGTCTGCAACTCGACGGCGCCGAACGCCGCGTGACCCTGCGCATCATCGAAGCGGCGACCAACCGCCATATCGCCGCGGAGACCTTCAGCCGCACGCCCGACGCCACCGTGAACGCCGCTCTCCTCCGCAAGGAGTTGGCCTGGGACATGGCCATCCGCATCTATCGCGACCTCCGCGAAGAACGCCCGCCCTCACCCGCCAGTCAGGCCCGGCTCGACCAAGTCGTCGCGAAACTGACCGCGGAAGCCGACGCGTTGCGCGTTCGCTTCTGGGGCGACGACGGCGACCCGCCCGACCCCTCGCTCTACGAACGACTGATGGAGTTGACGCGTGAGACCCTCGCCATCGTGCCCGACCATCCGCAGGCGCTCACTGACCATGGCTCCTTCCTCGGTCACGCCGCCTTCGTCGGGCGCGCCAACTTCTTCGACGACAACTGGCGCCAATCGACGCTGCTTTCCTTGCGCCGGGCCGCAGCCAACAACCCCACCAGCGTCGCCGCGCAGCGCAACCTCGGCAACTACTACCTCACCACCGAAGGTCAGCCGAGCCTCAGCCTACCCTACCTGCAGGATGCCGTCCGCCTCGCCGACGCCGACGCGCCCTACGCCAACAACTGGCCCTACTACCAACTTGCCAGCGCCCTCCACCAGACCGGCCAGTCCGTCGCCGCCCTGCGCGTGCTCGAGCGCGCGCCGCACGACCCCGCGATCGACCAACTTAGTTACTGGACCGATCCCTTCATCGCCACCCGCCGCTTCGGCGACGCGCTCGATTTTCTGCGCCACCACGCCCCCCGACTCTCCGCGGCCGACGCTGGTGGCAGTGCGCTCACCATCGACCACCTCATCACCGACATGGAGGTGCGCTGGAGCGGCGACCGCGAAGCCCTCCGGCCCTTCGTCGCGCGCCTCGACAACGACCCCTTTGCCACCGCCGGTATGCGCTGCCGCTACCACCTCGCCATCGGGGACTACGCTGGCGTGCTGCAGGAAATGGCCGCGGTCGAACCGGGCCGCGATCCCTATGCCCCCAACCCGATCGAGATGGCGCTCTACCGCGGACTCGCCCTCGCGCGCACCGGCAACGAAACCCTCGCCCACTCCTTCTTTCGCAGCGTGCTGAGCCGCTTCACCACCGGACCCGAAGCAGAGATGATGCTGCAACGCGTGCCCGGGATCGTGCACAGCTCCTCGGCGTTCATGCACGCCGGACTCGGTCAAATCGACGAGATGCACACGTCCATCGAGGCCGCTCGGGCCTCCACCGACCCCGGCCGCAACCTCCAGGGTTACCTGCAGGCCGAATACCTCATCGCCCTCGCCTACGCCGAGGCCGGCGCCGTCACCGAAGCCTGCGCCACGATCAACCAACTCCTCTCCACCCCATCGACCGAGTCCACCGGCTCGGTCCTCGCCAACGTGTCCTTCGACCAACTGCACGACACCCCGGAGTTTCAAACCCTCATCGGCCGGCACCAGGACCAACTCCAGGACCCGGCCATCCTCGACCGCCTCTTCGCCGAATAGACGGGAAACTGAAGCCGGGGTCGCTGACCCCGGTCTTGTCTGTTTCAGGCCTTCCAATCCACCGGGGTCACCGACCCCGGCTACAGCGCCCCGCGCCTCAGTGCGACTCGAGATGGCTCATCAGGGTGTGCCACTCCAGGACTTCCTGCAGCAGCGTGCGTTCGGTCTGGCGCACCACCTGTTCCACGCTGTGCCAGGTTTGTGAATACGCCAGCCGGCGTCGCGCCGCTTCCAGGGTGTGGATCATCTCCCGGTAGCGCGCCACGCGGCGGTGCAGGTCGTTGATCGAGACGAAAGCCATGAACGCCGCCGCGATCACCGGCAGCACGATGGGCAGGAAATAGAACACGATCTCATCGGTCATGCCCGGCAGCGGCGCGAGGTGCAGGGTGTGATGGATCGCATAAAACGCGGTCGCCGCGATCGCCGCGATCGTGCTGGCGTTGAAGCCCAGCCGCAGGCGCTTGAGCAGCGGCTGCGCCCGCCCGAGCTGCCGACGGTAGTAGGCGAGTTGGTCGTCAATCCGCCGCCGACCGTAGCGCTCCCGAAAGGTCTTGAGGTCCGTCTCCCGCCCGACGGCGGAGCGTCGGTTCAAGATGTGCAGGGAACGCAGGAGCTGGCGGACCTCCGGCAGGTCCAGCTCCGCAAACAGCGGCGTGCGCCGCGGCAGATTCCAAGTGGCGATCGCCGCGCGGGCGATCTCCGCCGCCAGGCGGCAGCGCACCCAGTTGTGCTGCGCGCGGTAGTGGTGAATCACCACCGCCACCGCCAGCGCGCCGACCAGACACGCCAGCTTCAACCACGGCAGCACAATCCAGTGCAGGTGAAAGGCCAGCGCCGCCGCCGCCACGATGGTGGCGATCACGTGTAACAAGACCGTCGATACGATCAGGCGGCGAAAGTGGGGCGCATTGGCCGTCGCGGCGGCGTCGGTCTTGGCTTGGAAACGCTGGACCTGCTCCGGCACCCCCGCCGTCACCAGGTCCTCGTCCAGCGGCCCGTCCAACGGCGCCTGCGCGTTGAGGAAATCCAATTCCGCATCGCTCTGGGCAAAGCGTTCGAAGTGCCGCCGCGTCGCCGCGCCCGTCTTCGCGTCGATGATGATGGTCGGCGTCTTGAGCTCGTCGGCGTAGCTCACCACGTCGGCCGTGCCGCCAAGGCCACGCGCCTCCTTACCATCCCACACCGCGATGAGCACGTCACAGGCATTCACAGTCTCCAGCCCGCAGTCCATGTAAGCCTCGTCCCGGGTGCCGTTGGAGTCGATCACCCGCACCGCCTGCGCCTCAGCCAACAGCGCCTCGACTTCGCGCCACTTGGCCTCGGTGAAATCGCGGCGAAACTCCGCCGGATCCAGCGGCAGCACCGCCGACCACGTGATGCCCTGCCGCAGGGCCGCCCGCGCGAACAGCTGGTCGGTGCCCTCGGCCGCGGACGAGATGGCGTTCCAATCGCCGTCACTCAGGTCACTCAGAGCCCGGAGCTCCCGGGTGATGGCATCGCGGATCAGCGCCAGGTCATCGACGAATCGGTGACCGGTGAAACCGACCATGTGGAAGAGCGGCAGGGAACTGGCGGCGAGTTCGGACACGGTGGATTTCAGGTCGGCGGAAACAGGAGCCAACGGGGTGCCAGCCCCCCCGGCTGAACGCAAGACGTAAGCCCCTGAACCACCGACCCGAGGACCCGTCGACTCAAGTGTTCGCCCCGCCGTGCCGATGAGACCTGCGGACCTCCGTCCCCGCACTGCTTTCTTTTTTACCCTCCGTTTCGACCGGAGGGGAGCCTTCCTCTGTCTCCATGCTCAAACGTTTTCGACTCAGCGTTCGCATCATCGCCCTCGGCGTCGGGCTCATGGTCGCGTTTTCGATCGTCACCGCCCTGCTGTATCCGCAGCTCAAGCAAAGCTTCTACGCGGAGAAACAGGCCAAGACGCGCAACCTCGTCGAAGCCGCCGCCGGCATCATCACGCACTTCAGCCAACTCGAGGCCGAAGGCGCCCTCTCGCGCGACGCCGCCCAAGCCGAGGCCAAGCGCCTCATCGCGGCCATGCATTACGACGGGAACAACTATTTTTGGATCAATGACCTCCACCCCACGATGGTCATGCACCCGGTGAAACCCGAGCTCGACGGCAAGGACCTCACCGCCAATGCCGACCCCAACGGCAAGCACCTCTTCGTCGAAATGGTCAAAGTGGCCAAGGCCGAGGGCGAGGGCTTCGTCGACTACTACTGGCCCAAACCCGGCCAGGAGGAACCCGCCGCCAAGATCTCCTACGTGAAGCTCGAACCGCGCTGGGGTTGGATCGTCGGTTCCGGTATCTATGTGGACAATGTCGAAGCGCAGCTCCGCTCCGTGTTTCTGGTGGTTTTCGGCACCCTCGGCGTGCTCAGCCTCATCGGCATCGCCACCTTCGTCGGCCTGTCGCGCAGCATCACCGGCCCCCTTGAGCGCTCCATCGCCGACCTCAAGGCCGGCTCAGGTCGCATCCACACCACCATCGATCAAATCACCCACGGTGCGGTGCGCCTGGCTCATGAATCGTCGCAGCAGGCCCAGTCCCTCATGCACACCACCGGCGCGCTCGAGCACATGAGCTCGACCACCAAACAAAACGCCGAACATTCCACCGAGGCCAACACCCTCATGCGGGAAACCAATCGCATCGCCGTCGAAGCCAGTGGTTCCATGCAGAAACTCACCCAGGCCATGCAGGAGGTCTCCCGCTCCAGCGAGGAAACCTCCAAGGTCGTGAAGACCATCGACGAGATCGCCTTCCAAACCAACATCCTCGCCCTCAACGCCGCCGTCGAAGCCGCCCGCGCCGGGGAGGCCGGAGCCGGTTTCGCGGTCGTGGCCGATGAAGTGCGCGCCCTCGCGCAACGAGCCGCCCAAGCCGCGCAAAACACCGGCAAGCTCATCGACGACACCGTCACCAAGATCCAGGCCGGCTCCAACCTCGTCACCGAAACCTCCACCTCCTTCGACGGCGTCACCGGTCGCAGTGAGCGGCTCCAACACCTGGTGGATCAGATCAACACCGCCACCCGCGAACAGGCCGAGGGCATTGAACGGATCAACGCCACCATCGCCGACATCGATCGCATCACCCAGCAGAACGCGCACAACGCCGAGGACTCCGCCCATGCCGCCGAGGGCTTGAAGGCCGAGGCCGCCGGCATGAACGCCCTCACCGCGGAGCTCACGCAGATCGTGCACGGCTCCGGTGAAGGGCCCCAAGTGCGGGGTGAAACCATGCCGCCTCCGCCCAAACCCACCCCCAAGGCCAAAGCGCCCAAGAAGGTCCGTTCGGCGAGCGTGGCCTACTCCGGCTAAACCTACGTAAACGTGCGAAGCCGCGCCTGGCGGCGCTTGCGCTCCGCTGGGCCTCTCGCGTAAGGCAGATCATATGCACTTCATTCGCTCTGCTTTCGCCGCCGCGTGCTGCGCGCTCGTCACCACCGCTTCCGTTTCCGCTGCGTCCTTCGAGGGCCAGATCGAGATGTCGATGAGCGATGGCGGTCAGACGCATCACGTGAGCTACCAGACCAAGGCCGGTCACATGCGCATCACCATGCCGGTGCCGGGCATGGGCGAAGCCGCCGCCATCGTCGACTTTGAGGAGGGCAAGATTCTCACCCTCATCCCGCAGATGAAGGCCTACATGGAGATCCCGTTTGAGACGACCATGGACGCCGCCGCTGCGAAGACCACCGGCGCGGGCGAGTTGAAGAACACGGGCGAGACGACCCAAATCCTCGGCTACACCTGCACCAAATACATTTACGAAGAGGCGCAGGGGCCGGTGGAAATCTGGGCGACCGACCAGCTCGGCCAATTCATGGCCATGCCCCAGGGCAACCCCATGCAGGGCGGCGGCAAAGCCAAGGCCGGCTGGGAAAGCGCCATCAGCGGCGACTTCTTCCCCATGCGTCTCGTTGCCCTGAACAAACGCGGCAAGGAGCGCATGCGTTGGGAAGTGACCGGCGTAAAGCCCATGTCCTTGCCCGACTCCGCCTTCGCCGCACCGGAAGGCTACAAGCCCTTCAACATGGGCGGCCTCATGCAGGGCCTCGGCGGGTAAGTCGCCCGCTGACACGTTTTAGGTTTAACCACAGATGACACAGAAGAGCACAGATGGCTGACGCACGGAGAATGGTCTCCCCACCAACCTTCGTTCTCTTCGTTACCTTCTGTAAAAGACCGCGCTCACCTCACCACTCCGACGTGGTTTTACACGGAGGAAACGAAGGAGTGAACGAAGGAAAACTGAGCCACTCCAACGCACTGGTTTCACCGCAGATGACGCAGATGAGCGCAGATGGTGGCCGCACTTACCTTCGTTCTCTTCGTTCCCTTCTGTGAAATAACTCCGCTCACTCCACCGGACCGTAGACGCGGAACTCGCCGCTCGCGTGGAGCAGGCCGAACATCATCAGCAATCCGTCATAGTAACGGTGGCTGCGGAGTTCGCCTTCGGCCATGGTGCCGTCGGTGTCACGGCCCACATCGGTCGGCAGCGCCATGTTCCAGAGCCGTTCGACCATCGGTTTGCCGAGCTCTGGATCGGCGGCGAGCGCGGCGGTGGCGGCCATGCCGGTAAGTCCCGGCGCGAGCCCGTTGCGGCGCTCGATGGTGCCGTCGAGCTTCATCTTGTCGGGCCAGTTGTCCGCCGGTTGCGCGGCGAAGAAACGGAGGATGCGGTTGGACTGCTCCACCATCCAGGGATCGTCACCCCACCAGGACCAGTCGACCGCCGGCCAACCCAGCGTGCGCCAGGCATCGGCATCAAAGGCACGCCCCCACCGCTCGAGCGGAGTGCCGTCAAAGTTGGAATAGTTCGGCATGATGCCGGTCTCCGGGTGCGCCGCCCAACGGAAGAGTTGGCGGCTGGTCGCCGCGACTTCGGCGAGGAAGGCGCGGTCGGCCGGATCCTCCGCCCAGCGCGCGAACAACTCCGTGTAGTGGGGCGTGTGATACGAGGGATCGGTGAACTCCGACGCCGGCCCTTCCGGCACGAAACGGATCTGTTTGTGCTCCGGATGAAACATGGACTTCACCCCGCCACGATCGGAGGCCTCGTCCTTGTGAATCATCATCTTCAAGAGGTCCTGCGCCTCGCGGTTGTAGTTGAAGATGCCCTCGCCATCGCCCCAGCGGTGCGAGGCGAAGAACAACGCCATCACCATCCAGTTTTCGCCATCGGGCGCGGGACCGGCGCCGCGGATCTGCGAGCCATCCGAACGGGTCATGTCGCCGTCGTAGTCGCGGTGCCAGGCAAAGTAGCCTCTGAGCGGACCCTCGGTGTAGAACATGTGGGTCTTCGCCCACTTCCACAGCGCGTTGAACTCCTGCTGCCGGTCCATCTGCACCGTGATCATCAGGCCGTAGGAAATGCCCTCGGAACGCACATCGCGACTGCCGACGTCCGCCAGATAGGCGGTGTCCGGACCGTCGGTGTAATAGATCCGCTCGGTGAAGGGATCGCCATAGAAGAGCTGGTCGAACGCGCCCTCCAGCTTGGCTTGGATCTCAGCATCGGTCTTGCCGAGGTAGGTCTTGAACAAGTTCGGATATTCGCCCGTGCGGGCCACGCCCCCGGGAGGCGGAGCAGCAACCGCGAATGACGCCCAAAGCAGGAGTGGCAGGATTCTCTTCATGGCCTTCTTTTTAACCACAGATGGACACGGATAAAAACTGATGAGGGACCGACTGCGCAGATCAGTCCGCTGATCGTTAGCTATCCGCGTTTATCCGAGTTCATTCGTGGTTAAGCAGCTCGCTCAGTAATCCCCCGGGTGGCCGGGGAAGAAGCGGCGGTTCACGTCGATGTAGTGCTGGAGGTCATACGCCGGCGGCTCGACGCCTTCGGGCAGCGGCCGCTGCGAGAACTGTTGGAAATAGAGCAGGCAGGCGTCGCGCCACTCGATCGCGTCCTTCTCCTGCAGGGCGAGGCGCTGGCGCACCGCGTCCCAACGTTCGTGATCGATCTTGTCCTCGAGGCCGGCCCACGTTTCGCGCATGGCCCGCACCTCGTCCACACCCTGTTGGTAGCGCAGCGCGAGTTCGTTCCAGAGCGTGCGACCGCTGCGCATTTCGTAGTCCCACGGCACGTGATGGAACCAGAGGAGAAACTTGTCCGGCACGTTCTCGAGCTTGCCCCACTGCTCCTGCAGCTCGGGCGCGTATTGCTCGATGGCGTTGCTGCCAGAGGCAACGCGATCGGCGCCGATGCCGTTTTCGTCGGCCTGGTGGTAATACGGCGAGGTCCAGTCGGCGCGGCCGCCCGTCACCCACGGACCCGGGCCATAGTGGTGGCCGCGCTCCATGATGTGATGCAGGCCGAGCGGCATGGAGTAGTTCACCACCGTTTCGCGGGAACCCATCAGCAGCTCGACGATCTTCGAGGAGGCTTCCTCGTCGGCATCGAAGGTGAGTTTGGTCCACTCCTGCGCGATGTCGCGGGAATCCAGCTCGTGATCCCAGGCCAAACGGCCATACGCGTAAAAGTTGGCCTGCGCCAGGGGGTGACCGGTCCAGTTGCGGTCGTCACCGGTGTTGGCCACGCCGGCAATGGCGGACACCGGATGGTCGAAGAGGCTGCCATCGACGACCTTGCCGACCGTCGAGCCGGGACCTTTCACATAGGTGTCCTGATCGAGCACCTCCTCCCACATCGGGGCGAGGTAAGCGAGCTGGATGGAGGCGCCGAGGTATTCCTGCGCGATCTGCAGCTCGACCATCTGGTTGGTCTGGGGCGCCGCGCCAAAAAGCGGGCTGAAGGGCTCGCGCGGCATGAAGTCGAGCGGACCGTTCTTGATCTGCACGATCACATTGTCCGCGAACTTGCCATCGAGCGGAATGAACTGATTCGACGCCTGCTTCACCCGGTCGGTCGTGTCCTCGAAGGCGTAGACGAACGCCCGCCACATCACGATGCCATCGCGCCCCGCGGCCGCGAGCGGCTTGGCCAGGAGGTTGGCCCCATCGGCATGGTCGCGACCGTATTCCCACGGACCGGGCTGGCCCTCGGAGTTGGCCTTCACGAGGAAGCCACCGAAGTCGGGAATGTAGGAGTAGATCTCCGCCACCTTGGCCTCCCACCAGGCCTGCACCGCGGGGTCGAGCGGATCGGCAGTCTTGAGTCCGCCAATCTCCATCGGCGCGCTGAAACGGGCCGTAAGGTAAAGCCGGATACCGTAGGCGCGGAACACATCGGCCAGCGCCTTGACCTTCTCGAGGTAGACCGGCGTGAGGATGAGGGCGTTGGAGTTGACGTTGTTGATGACCGTGCCGTTGAGGCCGATCGAGGCCAGGGCCCGGGCATAGTCGGTGTAACGCGGTGAAAGCACGTCGGGCAGATAGGCCCACTCCCACAGCGAGAAACCGGCGTAGCCGCGCTCCACAAAACGGTTGAGGTCGTCCCAGTGGTTGAGCAGGCGGCGGTCGATCTTCGGCACCGAAACCTCATCGAGGTCGGCGAGGGATTCGCCGATCTGCACCTTGCGCAGGAGAGCGAAGGCACCGTAGAGCGCGCCGGCGTCGGAGTTGGCGGTGATGCGCACCGCTCCCTTGCCGTCGACAGTCACGCTGCTGAGGGCGTAGCCATCGGCACCGAGGTCTTCACGTATCTCGCCCGCGGTGAGGTGCACCGTGGGGTCGCGACCGATGAGGCCTTTCAGGCCCCGCGACATCTCGGCCCGCAGCGAGGCGACCACCGCGGAGTCCGCGCCGGACGGAGTCTGCACCACAATCGCTTCGAGCGCGTCACGGTAGGCCGAACGCGCGTCGCGGCCATCGACTTGATCATAACGCAGCCAGAGACGGTAGCCGTCCTCGGCCGTGGCCGTGGCGACACCGACACCGGCCAGCAGGGCTGCCAGCAGGTAACGTTTCATAAAGCGAATCCTCGGGAGGGTTACGGAGCTTACGAGGTCGATGCGCTCTGCGCGAGACGGCGCTGCTCCAGCGCGTCGCTCATCTCCTGCGCCACCTTCTTGGTGATCGGGTAGAAGAACATGCAGATCACGCCCATGAAGAAGAAGCCGCCGGAGTAGAAACCGATCATCTTGCGGATGCCGAGCAGCACCTCGGGGTTGGTCGCGGTCTCGGCGCTGTAGCCATACATGGCCAACAGCCAACCGGTGATCGCGCCGCCGATGCCGAGGCCGCCCTTGAGGGCGAACACGATGCCGGCGAAAACGAAGCCGGTCGCGCGGCGATCGTTCTTCCACTCACCCCAGTCGGCGCAATCGGCGATCATCGCCCAAAGCAGCGGAATGGTCGGACCGTAGCAGAGGCTGGTCATGAAGGTGAGGAGGAACATCGTCGAGACCGAGGAGGCATCGAGGAAGTAGAAGCAGCCCTGGAAGAAGGCCGCGCCGGCGAGGCCGACCATGAACACCAACTTCTTGCCGAAGCGATCGGCGAGCGGCTTGGCCATGAGCACGCCGATCACGTTCACCAGACTGCCGGTCATGTTGAAGAGCGAGAAACCGACGGCGGTCGGGCTGTCGCCTTCCTTCACAATGAGACCGAAGAGGTCGAGCACCCGCCCGCCGAAGGACAGGCTTTCGGCGGTGGCGGCCGAGGCGAAGAGGCCGGCCTTGTCGACGAACGCCGTGAGGGACGCGCTGTCGACGTAGTAGTTGAAATAGTAATACTGGGAGCCACCGCGCAGCGCGAGGGTGATGAAGACGAAGAGCGTCATGGCGAACATGGCGATCCACGGCACGTTCTTGCCGATGTCCTTGAAGTCCTGCTTGAGGTCGGGCTTCTGGCCGGGAGGCGGGAGCACGCGCTCCTTGGCGCTGAAGAAGGTGATGACGAAGAAGACGATGGCGATGACCGCGAAGATGGAGATGGTGATCATCCAGCCGTGCGGGTTCTTGGTCGGATCCTCCGTGCTGCCGTCGCTAAACTTGGCCACGAACGGGAGGGTGAGACCCTGCACCACGAAGGCGGCGACCATGGCGGAGAAGAAGCGATACTGCGACAGGCTGGTGCGCTCGCTGCTGTTGGAGGTCATCACGCCGTTGAGCGCCGAATACGGCGCGTTGTTCATGGTGTAGGCCATCATGAGCACCGTGTAGGTGATGACCGAATACCAGAGGCGGCCGCTGTCGCTCATGCCTTCCGGCACGGTGTAGGCGGCGACAAAGAGCAGCGCGAAGGGGATGGCGGACCAGACCAGCCACGGGCGGAACTTGCCCCACTTGGTGTTCGTCCGGTCGGCGATCGCGCCCATGATCGGATCGGTGATGGCGTCGGAGAAACGCACCAGCAGCAGCATCCAGCCAACGGCCGCCGCGCCCAGACCCATGACGTCCGTGTAGAACGCGGTCTGGAAGACGATCATCATCTGGAAGACGAAATTGGCTCCGGCGTCGCCGAGGGAGTATCCGAATTTTTCCCGGAAGGAGAGTTTGACGTTGGTGTGGTCGGTCATGGGGCGGAATCGGGTGGGGGTAGAGCGGGGGTGGGGTTTGGCCTATTGACGCAGGCCTGCGTTCGGAAAGGCAAAAGGGGCGCCCTGTTCCGGGCGCCCCTCGAAAACTGGCCGGCGTGTTAGCCGTGCAGGTAGGAGTTCACGAGATTCTCGAGATACTCCTGACGGCCGGACTTGAGCTTCGGCTCGCCGAGCTTGAAGGCGATCTTCTCGAGATCCTTGAAGCCGACCTTCTTCTTCTCGATGTCCTTGCCAAAGCCCTTGTCGAAGCTGCTGTAGCGCTCCTTGACGAAGGCATCGAGCTTGCCGTCGGCGAGGATCTTGCGGGCCGTCTTGAAGGCCAGCGCGTAGGCGTCCATGCCGCCGATGTGGGCGTAGAAGAGGTCCTCCTTGTCGATGGACGGACGGCGGACTTTGGCGTCGAAGTTGAAACCGCCGCTGCCGAGGCCGCCGGCGCGCAGGATCGAAACCATGGCGAGGGTGAGGCCCTTGACGTCGGTGGAGAACTGGTCGGTGTCCCAGCCGAGCAGGGTGTCACCGGTGTTCGCATCGATGGAGCCGAGCATGCCGGCCGACGCGGCGACTTCGATTTCGTGCTCGAAGGTGTGGCCGGCGAGGGTGGCGTGGTTGGTCTCGATGTTGAACTTGAAGATCTTGTCCAACTTGTAGGTGCGCAGGAAGGCGATGCCGCTGGCGACGTCGAAGTCGTATTGGTGTTTGGTGGGTTCGCGGGGCTTCGGCTCGATGAGGAACTGGCCCTTGAAACCGATCTCCTTGGCGTAGTCGGCCGCCATGTGCATGAAGGCCGCCAGGTGGTCCTGCTCGCGCTTGAGGTTGGTGTTGAGCAGGGTCTCGTAACCCTCGCGACCGCCCCAGAACACGTAGTTCTCACCGCCGAGCTCGAGGGTGGCCTCGAGCGCCTTCTTCACCTGCGCGGCGGCGTAGGCGAAGACGTGGGCGTCGGGGTTGGTGGCCGCACCACACATGAAGCGCGGGTTGCTGAACAGGTTGGCCGTGCCCCAGAGGAGCTTCACACCGGTCTGCTTCTGGAGCTTCTTGGCGTGGGCGACGATCTGGTCGAGATACTTGTTGGACTGCTTCAGCGAGCTGCCTTCCGGCGCGATGTCGCGGTCATGCCAGCACCAGTAAGGGGCGCGGATCTTCTGGAAAAACTCGAAGGCCGCATCCATGCGCTTCTTGGCGACGGAGACGGGGTCCTTGCCGGACTCCCAGGGACGCACAATGGTGCCCGGGCCGAAGGGGTCGCTGCCGACGCCGCGGAAGGTGTGCCAGTAGGCGATCGAAAAGCGCATGTGCTCCTCGAGCGTTTTGCCGTCGAACACTTCTTCGGGATTGTAGTGACGGAAGGCCAACGCGTTGTCCGTGCCGGGACCTTCGTAGGAGATTTGCGGGATGCCCGCAAAGTGACGTGACTTCATGGTAGGTGGATCGAGAGGGGTTTGCTCGGGGCCGGAGCAGAAAGTTGATGAACCGGCGCGGGAGAGGGGCTCTCAACGCACCGACTATACTAACATTTGACTCCGGAACAAATCGCACTGTGGTCCAGTGAACCCCACTCGGTCAACCCCGAGCCGATCCCGCCTCGCGTTCTCGTCCCGTTTTCCATGTCCGCCCCCCGCCGCGTCACCCTTTCCGATATCGCCAAGCAGGCCGAAGTGCACGTCACCACCGTGTCCCTCGCCTTGCGCAACCACCCGCGCCTCCCGGAACGCACCCGCAAGCGCATCCAGAAGATCGCCGAGGAACTGGGTTACCAGCCCGACCCCGTCCTCCAGGCTCTCGTTGCTTACCGCGGCAAGGTCATGGCGCGCCGCAATCCCCCCACCCTCGCCTACCTCACCAACTGGAGCACCCGCCTCGGCTGGCAGCAGGTCACCGCCCACCCGGAGTTTTACGCCGGCGCCCAGGCCAAGTCCAAGGAGCTCGGCTTCAACCTCGAACACTTCTGGATGGGCGAGCCCGGCCTCACCCACACCCGCATGAGCAAGATCCTGCAGACCCGCGGGATCAACGGCCTCATCATCGCCTCCCACCGCCGCGAGGCCGACGTCGCCCTGCACTTCGATTGGTCGGCCTTCTCTGCCGTCAAAATCGACTACTTCCCCCACCAGCCCGAGCTGCACAACGTCACCAACGACCAGTGCAACATCATCCGCCTCGCCATGCGCCACGCCCGCGAGCTCGGTTACCAACGCATCGGCTGCGTCATGCACCGCGGCTGGGACCACAGCGTCGACCACCTCTGGACGGCCGGCTTCCTCGCCGAACAATCCCTCTACGCCGAGTCCGACCGCGTGCCCATGTTCATCTTCCCCGACGCCGAACCCGTCGAGGCCTGGATGTCCGAGAGCAAGGCCCATGTCGAAGCCCCCGCCAAATCCCTCCAGACCTGGATCAAAAAGCACAAACCCGACGTCATCCTCAGCAAACGCTCCTTCATCGACCCCTGCATCGAAAGCCTCGGGCTGAAGATTCCCCAGGACGTCGCCTTCGTGGACCTGTTCCTCGACCAATTCGACGGCGCCACCGCCGGCGTGCGCCAGAACCACGCCGTCGTCGGCCAACTCGCCGTGGAAATCCTCGCCGGCCAGCTCCACTACAACAAATACGGCGTGCCCGAAATCCCCACCACCACCTACGTCGAAGGCACCTGGTTCGACGGCGCCACCTGCCCGCACAAAAAGGCCGCCAAAACCCGCGCCAAAACCGCTGTCGCCACGACGTAACGCCCGCGCTCATTAAAAAAATCGACGTCGGCGAAAAAAAATTTCATACCCCCCTTGATTCGCCGCCGGGCCCGTCCGTAAACCCCGGCGACACCACTTAAACTTCCCACCCAACCCTTCCTCTTCCGCACCTTCATGACCTACGCCTCTGACATTACCAACATGTCCGCGCTGCCGACGGTCGCAATGTGCCCGATGACCAAGGGTAAAACCGTGACCGGCTTTGGTTGGACCCAGCGAGATCTCTGCGCCCGTCGCAACCGACTCGTATCTGCCTCCAAGCACGGCCGCAACAACCCGGGAAGTGGTGTAACTTAACCCAAGCGAATAACTTACTCGCCGATCACACCGCCCACTTCCCGACCGGAAGTGGGTTTATTTTTGCCCGCGAAACCCACCTCCGGACGAGACCACCCCAGCACCAAGTGGACCTCGTGAAACCCTCCGGCGGGCGTTTCGCACCATGATCACACCAAGCACCCTCTGCCCCGCGCCCCCCGAAGAACCTCCCATACGGCCTGACCCGGTCGCATTGTTGGACCTCGTCGACCGGGCGCTCTCCGGCCTCGCTCCCCGCCTCCCCGCCCACGTCGACCGCGATGACCTCGCCTCGGCCGGCCGGGAAGCCCTCGTCCGGGCCGCCGGCCGCTTCAGCGGCACCCACGAAGACGCTCGCGCCTTCTGCTTCGTCCGCGTTCGCGGCGCCATGCTCGACGAACTCCGCCGCCTCGATCCCCTCGCTCGGCGGCGGCGGGAACGCGCCCGCGCCGTCTCGCGGGTCGAACACGAGCTCACCCACGAATTGGGCCGCTCGCCTTCGACCTTCGAGATCGCCGAAGCCCTCGACTTCTCCCTCCCCGAAGTCGAGGCCGCCCTCGCCGACCTCGCCGCCGAAGAAGCCGGCGCTCCCATCCTCGATGAAAACTTCGCCGACCCGGCCTCGCCCTGCCCGGTCGTTCACGCCGAACAAGGCGACCTCATGGACCGGTTGACCGACGCCCTCGACCGCCTGCCGCCCAAGCAGGCTTACGCGGTGCGTCGCTACCACCTCGAGGACGCCACGCTCGACGTCATCGGCGGCGAACTCGGGGTCTCCCGCGAACGCGCCCGCCAGCTCCGCGAAGCCGGCGAAAAGCGCCTCCGCGCTGACCTCGAAGTCCTCGTCCTCTGGGATGCCCTCATCGCCTAAGCCAAACCAAAATTGTCACCTATTGGGTGACAATCTTACCTAACCTTCTTTTTGATATATGCTTAAGATTCAACTCTGGCGACGCTCGCTGCGCTGGCTGGATCGCCTGCTCGAGGCCTTTGTGGCTCCCGAGTTTGTGTCCCGCCACGACGCCGCACCGCCCACCACTCCCGCCTCTCACCACATCCCGCGCGTGAGCTGAGGCGAACCCGAGGTCGGACGCGAAACCCGACTCTCCTCCCCCAACCCGTGCCGTTCTCGCCCCGCGAGGCGGCACGGTTTTCTTTTTCCCGCCGGGACACGGCGGACCGCAGCCTCCGGACGTGGTGAAGCCCGCCCGCACCCAACGTCCGAATAACAACAAGGTGGACGCGGACGTCCTCGACCGCGTGTTTCACCCTGTTATGCCGGATATGGGCAAGCCCCTCAGATCGACGGCGGCGCTTTCGGGGGCGGGGCCAACGGCGCGGTTTTCCAGTTGAAAACAATCGTCGCGATGCGGAACGCAAAGGTGAGCACGATCACCACCAGGGCCGACCAGGTCGGGGTCATGCCGACCTCGACCGTCAACACCACGAAGAGCACCGATGCGCCCAAGGCCACCAAGGCGTAAAACTGCCCGGGGCGAAACACCAAGGGCTCCTCATTGGTGATCACATCGCGCAACAGCCCACCGCCCACCGCCGTGACCACGCCCACCAGGATCGCCGCAGCCACCGGCAGCCCGGCACCCAGCGCCTTTTGCACGCCAAAGGCCGCATACGCCCCCAGCGCCAGTGCGTCGACGCCCGCGATGATGCGCCGGAAGCGCTCCACCCGGTCGCCCAGCAACGCGCCCACCGCCGCGCCGAGCAGGGCGCCCTGGATATAGAGCGGATTGGTCACCACGCCCGGTGGACCTTGTTGGATGAAAATGCCGTCGCGAATGAGACCGCCACCCAGTCCGACCAGGAGGGCCAGCGCCGCCACACCGACGACGTCGTAACCGCGCTTCATCGCCACGATGCCGCCGGTGAGCGACATCAAGCTCACGGCGCCCAGTTCAAACCAGATGGGCAGGTAAAAAGGATTAAGCACGGACGCGTGAGTCATGGGGGCGACGAGTATCAGCGCAATGAACCGCGAGGCCGCCGCTGGCAATGCCGACCGCCGATCGCCATCAGGCGGCCGAGGCGCCCACGGCCGCCTCCTCGTCCTTCATCACCGGCAGGTAGAGCATGAAGCGCGCGCCCACGCCCACCTCCGACTCGAGCGCCACCCAGCCATCGTGTTGCTGCATCGTGCGCATCACGGACGACAAGCCCAGGCCCGTGCCGGCATCCGGCCCCTTGGTGGTGAAAAACGGTTCGAAGACCCGCACCGTCTGTTCCGGCGGAATCCCAGGTCCGTTGTCGGACACCGTGATCCGCACAAAATCCCCCGAGCGCGGGCGCCCGCTGAACACCGACATGTGGTCCTTCAATTCGCAACGTTCCGCCTCGATGTGCACCTGCGATCCCGAGCGCTCGGCGAGCGCATCGCGCGCGTTGACCACCAGGTTGAGCAATACCTGCTCCAGCGCCGTGGCGTGCACGCGCACCGAACCCAGGTCCTCGGCCACCGCACAGGTGAAACGTAAGTGCTTCGAGGCCGCCTGCCGCAGCAGCGGTTCGTAGCTGCGCAGCAGGATGGTCGCGTCCGCTTCGGTCGATTCCTCCGCGCTGCCCCGCACAAACAGCGAGAGCCGCCGGACCAGATCGCTGGCCCGCACGATGGCGCCTTCGATTTCTTCGAGCCGTGCGGCGCTGAGGGGCTGCCCGCTCATGTGGTCGAGCTTGGCCAACTCGGTCATTCCCCGCACCACCATGAGCATATTATTGAGATCGTGCGCCGTCGTCGCCGCGAAGCTGCCCACCACCTCCAGCTTCTCCGACACCGCCAGCATCGACTCCATCTGCTTGAAGCGGGCCTCCGCCTGCAGCAGCCGCACGACGACGAAATAAATCAACCCCGTCATCAGCAGGACAAAAAACAGCCCTTTGGCGGTTTGCGCAGCCTGGAGCCACGCGGTATCGCCGCGGGCCAACCAGGCGAAGAAACGATCGGACAACAGAATCCACAGCGCCGCCACCAAGAGGTAGAGCGCCGCGACTTGGGCCGCGGTTACTGCACGGGATTGGGCTTTCATTATCGGCGAAGGGTCGAGTCACCGGTGCCAGGACAGCAGCACGAACCCTAACTTTCGCAAATATGCGACGTTTTCAAAACCTTTTGGGCCACGCCCTGACCGCTCACGCTGCGCGCATGTCGCTCTCTTCGCCCAACATGGGATCCTGCGACATCACGAACCGCATCCCGAATCGATAGCGCCACAGCCAGCAGGCGCCGTCACGACGGTCGTGGATGAGCACGAAGTCCGGCTCGTCCGCCCCCTTGGTCATGACGTCGAACTGCCCTTGCGTGAGCATGTCGAGCGAGTCCGGCACATTGATCAGCGGCGGCACCGGATCGAGCAGCACCGTCCACGGCCCCGCCACCGCGACCGGATCGCCGTCCTTGAAATAGTAGCCAAAAAAGCGCGGCGGATCAAAAACCTGCCCCGAACCCATCCGCATCAGGTGCTCCTGCACCAGCGCCACAAACTCGGTCCGCCAGGGAAGATCGGGCGGCAACATGAGACCGGGCAGCGGCACAAGGACGTTGTCTGTAGTCGGCATGGTGGGATGGAGACCCTTCTCTCATCGGCCACCAGGGCCCCGAACTTAAACTTCAACCTTTCCCTTTCACCGGCGGACCGGTCCGCCCACGCCGCTCAACCCTTGCCCGCCGCCATCACCAGCACCCGGGCGAGGTCGTGTTTCTCAAACTCCGCCCAATAAACGTCCTCGATCTCCTTGAGCCGCGCGTCGGCGTTGATCGGCGGACCCTCTTTGCCGGCCAGCGCCGCCATGGTCTGCTCGACGCCGAGGTCCCGGTCGGCGAGCCGCGCGACCAGTTCGTGCCAGAAAATGTCGTTGTCGGACTCGCCCAGCATTTTGCGCAGGCGCTCGTCTTCATCCATCTTCGCCGCCGGCACCAGTTGCCCGTTGCCGCCCACATCGACCAGGTCGCTGCAGCCAAACACCTCGGCCAGTCCCAGGATCTTCTGCTCGATGGCCGCGTAGCGCTCGAAGTGTGGCGACTCGCCGCCCTGCCGGCCCATGACCGTGCGCATGCCGAGGTGAACCAGCTCCATCAGCCGGGCGTATTCCTTCTGGGTGAACGAGACTTTCATGGCGACAACCCGCCCCATCCGAGGCGAACGCGCACCCTCGCCCGTCCCGGCCCGCCGCGCAATCGCGGATTTGCCCGGCCCCCCCTTCAGCTGCGGTCCGACCGCGCGGCCGCCCAACGCAGGGCCTGCCCGCAACCCATCGCAAACAGCGCCAGGGCCACGATCGCCACGCGCCCGCTCCACGCATTGGGCACCAGCAGGAAGGCCAGCAACAGCCCCCCGGTCACCAACACCAGGTTGCCGGTGATGCGCGCCTGCGCGCTGTCCATTTTGCCGCCCACTTCTTGTTCAAAATCCACCGGCGTCGCCGCTCGCTCCCAGAACGCCGCCTCGCGCTGCCGATCGCGCTCCGAACGCCGCGAGCGCAGGGGCCACGCCAGCACCAGCGCCACCAGCGCGCCGAACACCACCGCCAGCCCGCGTTCCTGCACCGACCACGCCACGCCGTTGAACTTTTCGTCCAACAGCGACCAGATCGACGGAATCAAGCCGCCGGCCACCATCACAAAATAATGCCAACCCGGCAGTCGCTTGACAAAAATACCCACCACCAGCGGCAGGGTCAGCGGCACCGCGATCACCGATCCGATCACCAAAAAGATGTCGAACAGCACGATGCGCGTCTGCTTCGCCAGCAGCACCGCCAGCCCCATGATCACCACGCCCAGCACGATGGTCACCGTGCGGCAAAGGCGCAGCTGCACCGCGTCGGCCAGCTCCGTCTTCCCGCGCCACCGCCGCAAGGGCAGCCAAAAGTTGTTCACGATGATGCCGGTCGTCGTGTTCAGCCCCCAGTCCATGCTGCTCATCGTCGCCGAAAACATCGCCGCGATCATCACCCCCAGCAGCCCGTTCGGCAGCACATTGGCCGCCGCCACCGCATAGGCTGTCGTCGCCGGATCATCCAAGGGCGAGGCCAGCACCTGATCGGCGTAAAGAAAGCGCGCCACCATCGGCGGGATGAACCACACCACCGCCCCCAGTGCCATGAGGCCCATGCAAAACCAACTCGCCCGTGAGGCTTCCCGACCGTCCTTGGCCGCGAGGTATTTGTTCCCCGCACTCAGGTTGATCTGCGATACGATCTGGATCAGGAAAATCGCCACCAACCACATCGCGCTGTATTTATCCTGGGCAAAGGCCCCGCTCGGTTTGATGAAGGCGAAACTGCCCTCCGCGCGCAGGGCCTCGAAGTGCGTCAGAAAGCCGCCGATACCGCCCACCTCCATCACGCACAACACCGCCAGCAGGATGGTCATCCCGTAAAGGATCACCCCCTGCACCACATCGGTCGCCATCACCCCCCACATGCCACCCGAGGTCGAGTAGGCCAGCACGATGGCGCCGATCAGCACGATCATGAAGGTCACCGGGAGGCCGAACACCGCGCTCACAAACACCGCCAGCGCCCACAACTGCACCGCCGCCTGCAGCGGATTGAGCACCATGCCGGTCAACACGATCGACTGCTCCGCCCCGCGGCCGAATCGCGCCCGAATCAGGTCCGCCGACGTGAAACCCCGGCTCTGCCGCAACCACCGCGCCAGAAACAGGCCGCCGATGATAAAGCCGGTCACGTTGGCCGCGTAGATGATCAAGGCCGAAGGCCCGGCCGCGAACACCGCCGACCCGTTGCCGGTAAACGTGAAGGCGCTGATGCCCGCCATCAACATGCTCGTCCCCACCATCCACCATGTCCCCCGCGCCCCGCCGCGCACGAAGTCACTCAGGTTGCGATTGAACCGTGCGAACACGGAGCCAATCACGATCAACAACACAAAATAGGCGGCCAGGGTGAGGTATTCCAGGTGCATGGGCAGACGAAAAAGCAAACCCACCGCGAACGGTGGAGGCGCTCTCCTTGACCCGCGAAATGCAGTTCCTCAACACAATTATTATCAGCAGCTTCCAACATTTTATCGCCGATTTTGCGGATGAAATTTCACCCCCCGAAACCCCGCTTTGCTTACTCCCGCCCCATCACCAACTAACGCACCTCATCCCCAACCCAATCCCCTCCCGGTGAGGCAGCGGTTTCTTACCACGGATGCACACGGATGGCTTCGCCTACCGGCTACGCACTGCAGTTGGATCCGTGTTTATCTGTGTCCATCCGTGGTTGAACACCTCCTGCCCCTCCGCCCATCGGTGGTTTCTCCCGATTCATCCTGCCGGATTTAGGATTTGAGCGGCGTGTGTCCGTATCTCTATGTCCTGTCCTCTTATGTCCACGTCCGCCGAGTCCTCCGCCAACTCCATGGAAGCCATTGTGTCGCTCGCCAAGCGCAAGGGCTTCGTCTTCCAGTCGTCCGAGATCTACGGCGGCTACAATGGCTTCTTCGACTTCGGCCCGCTCGGCATCGAGCTCAAGAAGAACATCCGCGACTGCTGGTGGAACGACATGGTGCGCCGCCGCGACGACGTCGTCGGCATCGAGACCTCCATCATCATGCACCCCAAGGTCTGGCAGGCCTCGGGCCACGTCGACGGCTTCACCGACCCGCTCGTGGACTGCAAAGTCAGCAAACAACGCTACCGCGCCGACCAACTCTTCTTCGCCGCCGTCACCATCGACGGTGAGGTGAAGGGCTACGTCTCCGCCCTCGAATCCGAAGACACCACCGGCGACCTCCAGGCCGCCGCCGAAACCTTTAAGCGCAAGAAGGCCCTCCAAGGCACCCTCGCTCCCGTCACCGCCGTCGAGTTCACCGAGGCCACCCCCGAGCAGATCCCGCTCATCCCTTCGCCCGCCACCGGCGAGCCCGGCAGCCTCACCCCGCCGCGCGCCTTCAACATGATGTTTGAGACCAACGTCGGCGCGCTGCGCGACGGCTCGTCCCTCTCCTACCTGCGCCCCGAGACCGCCCAGGGCATGTTCGTCGACTTCAAGAACGTCGTCGACACCGGCCGCGTGAAACTGCCCTTCGGCATCGCCCAGATCGGCAAGTCGTTCCGCAACGAGATTACCCCGCGCAACTTCATCTTCCGCTCCCGCGAGTTCGAGCAGATGGAGATGGAATATTTTATCCACGAGGACGCCGACTGGGAAAAGGCCCACAAGGACTGGATCCAGTGGTGCTGGGACTGGCTCGTCTCCATCGGCCTGCCCGAGTCCATGCTCTCGCTCTACGACCACGAAAAGGCCAAGCTCGCCTTCTACTCCCGCGGCACGACGGACATCATGTTCAAGTATCCCTTTGGCGTGCAGGAGCTCTGGGGCATCGCCGCCCGCGGCAACTACGACCTCACCCAACACGCCAACGCCTCCGGCAAGCCGCAGGAGATCTTCGACGAGGAAACGAAAAAGAAGTTCGTCCCGCACGTCATCGAACCGGCCGTCGGCGTCGACCGCATCTTCCTCGCCGTGCTCTGCGCCGCCTACGCCGAAGAGGACGTGACCGACGAAAAGGGTAAGACCGAAAAACGCACCGTGCTGCGCCTCAGCCCGCGGATCGCCCCGGTCAAGGTGGCCGTGCTCCCGCTGCTCAAGAACAAGGAAGCCCTCACCGACCGCGCCAAGGCCCTCTACCAAAAGCTGCAACGCCGCTACGCCGTCTTCTATGACGAAGCCGGCGCCATCGGCCGCCGTTACCGCCGCCAGGACGAGATCGGCACGCCGTATTGCGTCACCATCGACTTCGACACCATCGAGAAGGAAGGCGACACCTTCACCCTCCGCGAACGCGACTCGATGGCTCAACGCCGCATCAACGAACAAGAGCTGTTCCAGCTCTTGGACGAGCACGTCTACTGAGCCGCCCCGTCCGCCGAAGTCCCACCCCTGCGGGACAAAGGCGGAAGCTCTTCGCCCTGCTCGACGAGCAGGTCTACTGAGCAAACGCTTCATTCGCCACACACTGTAGCTGGGGTCGCCGACCCCGGCTTTTTAACGCCCGCCGCCCTCACCCCCGCCGGGCCGCCTCGATCGCGGCGACGTCGATCTTGCCCATCGTCATCATCGCCGCGAAGGCGCGCTGCGCTTCCGCGCCGCCCGCAGCCATGGCCTCGGTCAGCGATCGCGGGATGATCTGCCAGGACAGGCCCCAGCGGTCCCGACACCAACCGCATTGGCTTGCTTCACCGCCGTTGCCCACGATCGCATTCCAGTAGCGGTCGGTTTCCGCCTGGTCCTCCGTCGCCACTTGAAACGAAAACGCCTCGCAGTGCTTAAAGGCCGGGCCACCGTTGAGCCCGAGGCAGGGAATGCCCAGCACGGTGAACTCGACCGTGAGCACGTCGCCGGCCTGGCCACTCGGATAGTCGCCGGGCGCCGTTCGCACCGCGGTCACTTCGCTGTCCGGAAAGGTCGCCGCATAAAAGCGGGCGGCCGCTTCGGCGTCTTGGTCATACCAGAGGCAAATCGTGTTCTTGTGATTCATGGGAGAACTCGGAGGGGAAAAGGTGATAAAAGCACGAGCCAACGAGGCTTGCTGGAAGCTCAACGTTTCAAAGGCCCGCCACCGGACAACCTTCCCCTCCGCGCCACCGTTTCAGGTCCGCCGGTCGCCGAGCACGACCTCTCCGTGCGGCTCGGTCGCCTTGGCCATCCCGACGTCTTCCGCGGTGACGAAGAAACTGAGCTGCGCCGGCTTGGCCTCCCGTGGCGCGGGGACCGCAAACGAGTAGAGCCCGCTCGTCGCCGGCGTCGCCGGCAGGACGCCCGCCCGGGTGACCCGGCCGGTCGCCGTATCGACAATCCACAGGCAATGCAGCCGCCCCGGCCCCGGACTCGGCAGATGGCGAATCGCGATGAAACCTTGGTTGCTCATGGGCTCGAAGAGCGCGTAGCCACTGGCCGCCGGCGCGGCCGCCGGCGACGCAAACGGGATCTCCGCCGGGTTGTTCCACAGGTCTTCCGCCAGCGCGGCGAGTTGGATGAAGGCTCCGTCGCCAGCGTGGGCGGACTCCGGCAAGGGCATCTCGGTGACCACGCTGCCCTGGGCATCGAGGCCAACGATCAACACCATCGGTTGCACCCCCTCGCCGGCGGAGCGCCGCAGCGACTGCACGGCGAGCGTGCCCAAGCTGAGGGCAATCACCGCCGCGATGCCCCAACGCGCCAACGCGAGCCACGGCGCCCGCGATGTCGGTGCCGGTGCCGGCGCCGTCTCACCATCGAGCCGCGATTCGATGCGCGCGAACAAATCGGCGGGCGGTGGATGTTGCGGGAGGGAACGGACCTCGTGCTCGAGCGCGGCCTCCAGTTCGCGCACAAGGTCGACAAGTTCAGGGGACTGGCGCAGCTGCGTCTCGAAGGCCGCGCGTTCGGTGTCATCGAGGCGATCGAGCACGTAGAGGCTCGCGAGTTCTTCTTGGTGCGGGTTCATGGTTGGGTGTCCGAGAGGGTGGCGCGCAGGTCCAGGAGTCCGCGGCGAATCCAGGATTTGACGGTGCCGATCGGTTGCGCGAGCCGGTCCGCGATTTCGTTGTGAGTGAGGTCGGAGAACAGAGCGAGCTCGAGCGCGCGTTGCCGGTCTCCGCCGAGTCGGCCGAGCGCCTGTTCAACGCGCTGGGCGTTTTCGTGGGCCTCGGCCGTGCCGCGGGCTGTTTCGGCCGTGGCGAGGTCGGCGGCGTTCGCGACTTCGTCGGGCAGGAGCGCGAAGGTCGGCGCGGCCCGACTGGATCGCAGATGGTCGATGCAGGTGCGCCGGAGAATCGTCACGGACCAGGTAAACGGTCGCGATTTGTCCGGATCGTAGCTGCGGGCATAGCGCCAGATTTTGACGAAGGCATCCTGCAGCAATTCCTCCGCGGTGGCGCGATCACCGACGAGCCGCAGGGCAAACGAGAACAGCGGCGCGCTGTAGCGGGCGTAGAGATCACCAAACGCCGCCCGGTCGCCCGCCCCGATACGGGCGAGCAGGAAGGCCTCGGCGGCGACACTGTCAGCGTCCGGCGTCACGCGTGGGTTTCCGTTCAGGCTCGGGGACTCGTCGGGAAGAGGATGCGCTCGATCTTTTTGGCCGCCGCTTCCGCGGCGCCGCGAAAGAGTTTGTCGAGGAAGTCATTCATGTCCTCCCGGTAGCGCAATTGCTCCCGGTGAGTGATGAGGCCAAGGTCGTGTTTGGTGCCATCGACCGTGAGCGCCATCCAGGCGCGAAACACATAGGTCTGGGACGGATCACGACGGAGCGGCTGCAGAAAGATCCGGAGTTCGCGGGCATGTGCCGAGGCGACGCCGGAGAAACGCTCCGCGTTGACCTCGATCGGCCACTGGTGGCGTCGGGCCACGTCGCGAAAGGCGAGGTCCAGTCGATCGAAGTCGGCATCGGCGGTGCCATCGCCGACCGTGTCCTGCGCCAGCGGGGTGACGACCACGAGGGAAAGCGCCCCGGGAGCGGAGGGTTCAGCGGCGGCGGCAACACCAGCGCTGGCGGCCAGGCCGAGCAAAAAAAGCAGACGGGAAAGCAGAGGGGCGTTCATGGCGTGAAGGTTGTGAATACCTCATTCTACGAGGATTCCGCCACGCTGGATGCAGCAATTGAACGATTTCTCAGGGCCCTGCGTCCCGCCACCGCCACTTCAACATTGCCGCCGGACCCCATCCCAGAGTGCCATGGCGCATGGGCATCAAGTATCACTACGAGGTGAAGGACCATAAACTCGCGCAGCGCTTTCAGAACTTGAACGCCAAAAACAACCCGGCGGACACCACCAAACCCGGCCAACGCGCGCCGAAAAAACTCACCAAAAAGGAAGCCGCCCGCCTCGCCGCCAAACAGGCCGAGGAAAAGGCCTAATCGGCCGCGCCCTGCGGATCGTTCTTGTCGAGTCGCTCCCGCAGCTCGCCGATGAGTTCGCGAATGTCGTGCGCAAGATCCATCAGCTCGACCAACAACGGGCCGGTGAGGCGCGGTTCGAGCAGCTTCTCTTCGTGACAGGATTCGACGGCCGTGAGCGCGTCGTCGAGGTATTCATGCGCCCGCTTCAAGCGCACGATGACCAGGGCGCACGCACCCAGCGGAGGCGGCCAACGCCCACTGTTGAGCGCTCCCGCGAGTTTGGGGCCGACGCACATGATCGCGGTGAGTAACTCGCGCACCGGGTGTTCCGCCTGCGCGTTTTCCGGAAACCATTCCTCGGCCTTCGCTGTCTGGCGCAGACTCCGAAACAGATCCACCGCGCGCTCGACGAGCGGGTGGTCGTCATCGAGCCCGGCGGAATCGTTGGCCTCTTCCTTGGCCAGCTCGGCCTCCGCTTCTTCGAAAAGCGCGTCCATGTCCACGTAGCCCTCTTCCCACTCCTGCGGCGGCTCGGGCTCGCCGCGCTCGACGCGCATCCGCTCGATTTCCTCTTCCAAGATCGACTCATAGTCCGCGTCCTCCCCTTCGCGCTCCAGCCGTGCTTGGATGCGGTCCAGCAACAAATCCTGCCGCGCCTGAAAGGCGTCCGCCTCCGCCTCCGTCATCGGCCGTTCATCCACCTCTTCACGTTCCTCGAAGTCCTCCTCGGTTGGCGCCACCAGCCGCTCCATGAAGGTCGTCAGCGCGCGCCCATTGGCGGCCCGTTGTTCCTCCTCCTCCGCCGCGGTCATGTCCCAGTGCACGTCATGCACCACGTGCAGATCGTAGTCGACCGTCTCGATCACCACGCGCCCATTGGCCTCGCTGAACCATTCCAAGTAGAGCGCGTTGCCCCAGTGCCAGGGCCAAGGCTTCTTCGCCGCGTAATACTCGCCAATCTGCTCCAGCGGGATGTCCGGCACCTTCACTTTGCGTGAGGCGGTGATGTCACCCACCACGCCGACCTGCTTCGTCGCCAGCTTGTCCAGGTCGAGCGGCCGCGGGGTGCGATTGACGAAATGCAACACCCGTCCCGCGAGGTCGCGCCACGCGTTGCCCTCCAGCTCAAGCTCCACCGGCTCGCTTCGCCCGACGAACCAGATGCGCCCCCGCACGCGACCGCGCTCCCGGTTGTCGAGCTCCCCGCGAACCACCGCGGCATCGATGCGCCATGCCATGCCGATCGGTTTAAGGTGCTGTGGGCACCCGACGCGAGCCGAACACGGGGTGGACGCGGTGTTTCCGCCGACCGCCTGTTCAACCCAACCGCTGCTTCACCATCTTCGCAAAGGCCACGATCGGCACGAGGGTGAGCACCGAAATCAGCGCGAGGAGCACGAGGGTGGTTTGTTCGGTGTGGAGATTCGCGAGGATCTCGTAGGCGGCCGTGTTGTTGGCGTGGGGGGCCACCGCGATCGTGCCGGCGGCCGCGTCGCCCGCGACCGCGAAACCACCGCTCTGTGCCGTGCTCACGCCGAGCGCCGACAACCAGGCAAAGGTATGCCAGCCGATCACCGCGCAACCCAGCGCCAGCCCGCCCAGCGCGAAGGTGCCGAGGGAGATCACGCCGAGGCTGATGTTGCCGATCGCCAGCACGCCCACCGCCGCCACCCCCACACTCACCGGCGCCACCGCCAGCCCGCCCCACGCAAAGATCAACCCATAAGCGCGGTCGCCGCCGGCAAACCAGCCAAACACCGGTTTGTCGCCCACTTCGGGATGCGCCAGACGCACATGCACCAGCGGCACGCCCAACAAGGTCAGACGACTGCGATAGATGCCGGCGGCGGAACCAGCCTGGTCACGCTTCGCCGCATAGAGCTCAGGATGCCGCAGCCGCTCGGCCGTGCGAAATTCACGCATCTCGCGCATCGCCCGGATCATGCCCGCAAACACCATCGCACCCGACGCCACCGCCACGCCCTGGGCGACCCAGATCCAAAAGGCCTGCTGCGCCGGCCAGCTGAGCGCCGCCAGCTTCACCCCGTAGAGCACGCCCAACAGCGCAAAGATCACGCCGATCGCACCGAGCGTCACGCGGACCACGGCCTTCTTTTCCGCTGGCGAACGCGCCCGGTCGAGGCCCGCCCGCATGCCGAGGAAGGCACTGAACAATCCCGAGAACGAGGCCAGCATCGTCGCCGCTACCGTGGTCTTGGCCAGCGCCCCACCCTTCGCCGCCGTGGCCGCGCTCGAGCTCGCCGCGGCGGCTACGGTCGCGGCCTTGGCCGGGGTGGCGAGATTCGGCAGCGCGGCCAGCACGGTGAGGGTAAAGATCTTGCTCGGCGCGCTGCGCGCCAGCGCTCCCTCGACAAAGCTCAGCATGCGCTCCTGCAGGAGCTTGCGGCCGCGCGAGAGGCGTTGTTTGACCGCGTCCTCGCTCAGCTCCAGCGCCACCGCGACATGTTCAATCGACTGATGCTCGCGGTAAAACAGCACGAGAGGTTCGCGGTAGGTTTCCGGGATGCGTTCCAACGCGCTCCACAACAATTCCTGTTCCTCGGCCCGCACCGCCTGGTCGGCCACGGCCTCGTCGGCCGACTCCACCAGCTCCTCGATTTCGTCGAGCGGCGCGGCGCCGTGCGTGGGTTGGCGGGCGTTGGAGCGATGCAGCCGGCTGACCTTGCGGCGCAGGATGGTGCACAACCAGGGCCGCAGCTTCTCCGGTTCGCGGAGTTGCGGCAGTTGGTTCCAGGCCTCGACAAAGGCGTCCTGCGCGAGCTCCTCGCTGAGGCTCAGGCGGCCGGTGGCGGAATAGGCCAGCGAGCAGAGGAGGCGTTGGTAGCGCTCTACGATCTTGGCAAAGGCTTCGGGATCACCCGCCAGCGTGGCGGCGACGAGGTGCTCGTCCGGAATGAAAGGAAAGGCGGTGGAGGTGTCGGTGGGTGGCATCGGAATAGTGGCTTCAGCCATAGGGGCCACGGACCGCCGCTTAGGTGACAGAAAATTTTTAACCACCTCAAGCGTTGCCGCCCCTCGCCGCCCGACCGAGACTCCGCTCCCCTCCCGCCACCGCGCCCGTGACCCCCTTTGCTGAAGCCACCGTCGCCGCCAAATTCGACGCCTACCCGGAGCCGCTGCGAACACGCCTGCTCGAGCTGCGCGAGCTAATCTTCGCGACCGCCGCCGCCGACGCCACCATCGGTCCGTTGACCGAAACACTCAAATGGAACCAGCCCGCCTACCGGCCCGTCCACCCCAATCGCGGCACCACGATCCGGCTCGACGCGCTACCCGATCGGCCCGACCACGTCGGCCTGTTCGTTCATTGCCAGACCCGGCTGATCGCAACCTTTCGCGCTCAGCTGACCGGCTCGCTGCACTACGAAGGCAACCGCGCCATCCACGTGGCCGTGCAGAAGCCCCTGCCCGAAACCGCCCTGCGCACCTGCATCGCCATGGCGTTCTCCTACCACCTCCGCAAACACCCCGCCGCCTCCCGCCCGATCGGCGAACGCATCAGACGCGGACGATAACCCGCCGCGCGCGAACCGTTTCGGTCATCCTCGGTCAGCACCTCCCTCCGACGCACGCCACCCGCCCGCGCCGCATGGCCTGCCGCTTGCTCCGCTTTCAACTCACTTCATGCCCGGTTCCCATCACGCCCTCCTCACCTTGGCGCTCGCGCTGTCCGTGGGGCTCATCCTCATCGTCGTCTCGCGCCGGCTCAAACTGCCCACCCTCGTTTTTCTGCTGGCGGGCGGCATCCTTTGTGGACCCGAGGGCTGGGGCATCCTGCAACCCGCGGCGCTCGGCGAGTTTCTTCCGGTCATCGTATCCCTCGCCGTCGGCATCATCCTCTTTGAGGGCGGCCTCACGCTCGACATCAAGGGCTACCTCACTGGCTCGACCGTCATCAAGCGCCTGCTCAGCATCGGCGTGATCGTCACCTGGCTCGGCGTCGCCGCCATCGTGAAGCTGTTTTTCCCGGTCGACTGGTCCACCGCCTTGCTCGCCGGCAGTCTCGTCATCGTGACGGGCCCGACCGTCATCGCGCCGCTCCTCAAACGTATCCGCATCCAGCCGCGCCTGCATCACATCCTGCAATGGGAGGGTGTGCTCATCGACGCGATCGGGGTGTTCATCGCCCTGCTCTGTTTCGAGTGGGTGACCGCGCAGAGCGGTGAGGGCGGCGAAGCCTTTGTGAACTTCGGCGTGCGGGCGGTCACCGGCCTCGTCTTTGGCGTGATCGGCGGCTGGGTCATTTATCTCGCGCTGAAATGGCGGCTGGCGCCCGACAACATGTCCAACAGCCTCGCGCTCGCCCTGGCCGTGCTCGTCTTTGGCCTCAGCGAAACCGTCCAGGCCGAGGCCGGTTTGCTTGCGGTGACCGTGGCTGGCCTCGTGGTCGGCTGGCGGCGTCCGGTCGACCTGCGCAAGATCCGCGAGTTCAAGGGCGAGCTCACCGAGCTGCTCATTGGTCTGCTCTTCATGTTGCTCTCGGCCCGCCTCGACCTCGACCGCTTCGTCGAGTTCGGCCACGGTGGCATCCTCGCGCTCTCCGTCATGCTGCTCACGGTGCGGCCGCTTTCGATCGTGTTGTGCACCTGGGGCTCCGGACTCAATTGGCGCGAAAAGGTCTTTCTCGGCTGGGTCGCGCCGCGCGGCATCGTCGCCGCCTCCATGGCTTCGCTCTTCGCGCTCGCGCTTGCCGACCGCGCTTCACCGACCTTTGACCCCAACTTTGTTGAGACCTTCACCTACAGTGTGATCGTCACCACCGTCGTGCTGCAGGGTTTCACGGCGGGGGGGCTCGCCTGGGCCCTGCGCCTCCGTCAACCCGTCCCCAAAGGTTGGATACTGCTGGGCGCGCATGGTCTCGCCCGCCCCATCGCCAGCTTCCTCAGTGAGAGGACGGGCGTGCCCACCGTGCTCATCGATCGCAACCCCCGCAGCTCGGTCGGAAGCAGCCAGCAGGATTTCGCCGTCATCCAGGGCGACGCGCTCGAGCCCGACGTCCTGACTGCCCGCCACGATCTGGTGCAGGCCGGCCAGCTGCTCGCCCTCACCGGCAACTCCGACCTCAACGAACTCGCCTGCCACCGCTGGGCGGAGTTTCTGCCGCGCGACAACCTGTTCCGCTGGAGCGTGGATGGGGCGGCCCGCCAGCAGCACGGCGCCCATGGCACCACGATTTGGACCGCCCTGCCGCGCCCCAGCCTCATCGCCACCGAACTCGAAACCGGCGAGGCCGAGCTCAGTGAGTTCACCGTCAAGGAGCCGGGCCCGCTGCCTGCCGATACCATGCCCCTGCTGCTCGCCCGCGACGGCCAGGTGCGGCCGGTCAATTCGACCAAGCCCGATTTCAGGAAAGGCGACCACCTCCTGCTCCTGCGCCGGTCCGGCAGCTTTCTCGCCTCGGCGCTCGCCGCTGGCGGCTTGGTGGACTTGCCCAACAGCGAGATGCAGCCACCCTACACCAAACTCATCGAGGCACTGCGGAAGAGCTATCCGAAGCTCGACGTCGAGAAACTCACCGCCGACCTCCAACGCCGCTCCGAGTCGTTTCCTTTCGGCATCGGCCACGGCGTCGCCGTCCCGCATGGGTATGCGCCGCAGTTGCCCGGCCGGGTTTGCCTGCTCGGTCGCGATCGCAGCTTCGGCTCCCTCAATTTCCTCGTGCTCAGCCCTCATGCCGATGCCGATGGCCATCTTGCCACCCTCGGCGAAATCGCCCGCCTCTGCTCCATCGCGGAAAAACGGCAGGCCCTCCTCGCCAGCAACGACCTCAGCTCCGTGGTCGCCATTGCCCGCGAATTCGGTCACGGTTGACCCATCGCCATGTCCACGCCCGCCACGACTCGTTTCATCAGCGAAGCCATCAAACCTGTCGCGGCGACGGTGGACACGCGTGCCATGGCGATCGGCGCACCCGGCCTGCCGCAGCAGTTCACCTGGCGCGGCGAGACGCTGGCCATCGCGAGCGTCGATGCCAACTGGCGCGAATCCGGCCCCTGCCGCCATGGCAGCGGCGAGACCTACGCCAAGAAGCATTGGTTCGAGGTGACCACCACCAGCGGTGCCATCGCCAAACTGTATTTCGAGCGGTCCCTCCGCGGCGCCAAGCGCCTGGAACGTTGGTGGCTCTACTCGCTCGCCGAGTAACCCGACAAAACGCCGCAGAAATCGCGGCCGGCTCGGACAACTCCCGGTGCCCGGAACTGACCGCGAAATCTGCGGAGACAGCACGGTCCAACTTCGGCCCCGGGCCGTGCAAACGCCGATTGACCACCGGCGGCCCCGGCCTGACCAACGGCAACCCGGCGTAACCCGCTAAACGGCCGTCGCCTCGATGACCTCGACCTGCCCGTCGCCGGTGGCGCGCCAACGCAAGTTCCAGCCCGCCAGCGTCATCCCGTAGACCCGCGCCGCGTTGTCATCATTCTTCTGATACGCCGGTTGCACATCCAGCGTGAGCACCTGCTTCGCCAACGCCGCCACTTCGGCCGGCAACATCGCGGCCACCTCTTCCGCCAGCAACACCGCAGTCGCGTCGCGCACGGTCGGCTTCGATCCGGCCCAATCGGCCCGCGCATCCGGCTTCGCCTCGCACCACGGCAGATACGGTTTGATGTCGAAGACCGGGGTGCCATCCACGCAATCGATCCCGCCGACACGCAGCGCGCCCGGTTCGATCGCGAGCAATTCCACCAGTGAGAGCCCCAGGCCATTGGGCCGCAACGGCGCGCGCGAAGCGAACACCCCCACGCGCTCATTGCCCCCCAACCGCGGCGGTCGCACCGTGGCTGCGCCGTCCCATGCCGCATTCTTATGGAAACCGGTGATCAGCCACACGTGCGAAAAGGCCTCCAGCCCTCGCACAAATTCCGGTGCCGCAAACGCCGGCAGAAACTCCACCCGCCCCTCCGCCGCCGCGATGATCCCCGACTGCCGCGGCACCCCGAACTTTTCGGCGAAGGGCGTGCGAAGGACGGCGACGGGCGACAGTAAACTCACCCCTCCACCGCACGCGCTCCCCGGCCGCGGTGCAAGCTCCCGCGCGCCGCGATTTCGTCAGGCGGCTTGCGTCGCCGCCTCGCCCCATGCCAACGTGGTCGGCCCCCAATCCCGCCATGCTCCGCCTTCTCCTTACCCTCACCCTGGCGGCCTCGGTGTCGGCTGCCGCCGACCCGAAACCGCCCAACATCGTCATCATCTACACCGACGACCTCGGCTACGGCGACCTGGGGTGTTTCGGCGCCGACGACATCAAGACGCCGGCCATCGATCGCATCGCCCGCGACGGCATCCGGTTCACCGACTTCTACAGCGCCGCCCATGTTTGCACCCCGTCGCGGGCCGCGCTGCTCACCGGCCGTCTGCCCCAACGCATGGGGATTGCCGGCGTGTTTTTCCCCGAGTCCTTCACCGGCATGCCGGTCGAGGAGGTCACCATGGCGCAAATGCTCCGCGCGCGCGGTTACGCCACCGGCATGGTCGGCAAATGGCACCTCGGCCACCACCACCGGTTCCTGCCCCTGCAGCGCGGCTTCGACGAATACTTCGGCATCCCCTACTCCAACGACATGGCGAGCGCCGTGTATTTGGAAGGCAACGACGTCGCCGACTTTGCGCCCGACCAACACTACACCACGCGCACCTATACCGAACGCGCCGTCGACTACATCGAGCGCCACCACGACACGCCCTTTTTCCTCTACCTCGCGCACAACATGCCGCACGTGCCGATCTACGCCTCACCGGAGTTTGAGGGCACGTCGGAACGCGGCCTCTATGGCGATGTGATCCAGGAAATTGATTGGAGCGTCGGCCAGGTGATCGCCGCCCTCGAAGCCCACGACCTGCTCGACAACACCCTCATCGTGTTCACCAGCGACAATGGTCCCTGGCATGTCATGCGCGATCATGGCGGCTCAGCCGGCGACCTGCGCGAGGGCAAGATGTTCACCTTCGACGGCGGCATGCGCGTGCCCACCGTCGCAATGTGGCCGGCCGGCATCCAAGCCGGCCAGGTCTACTCCGACGTCGCCGTCATGACCGACTGGATGATCACCATCGCCGCCCTCACCGGCGCCGAGTTGCCCGCCGACCGCGCTTACGACGGGCAGGACCTGCGCGCGGTCTTTGCCGGCACCGGACCCCGCCCCGGCCAGAACCATTTCCTCTACTACGACGGCCTGCGCCTCGAGGGTTTCCGCGAGGGCGATTGGAAACTCAAGCTGCCCTACGATGGCTTCCGCGGCGCCCGCTGGAAACACCGCGTCGACGCGCACCCCACGTTGCTCATCAACCTCCGCGCAGATCCCGGCGAACAGCACAACCTTGCCGAAGCCATGCCGGAAAAAGTGGAGGCCATGCGCACCGCCATGGAGGCTGCCCACGCCGCGCTCGGCCCCTTCCCGCCCCCGATTCCGATCCGCGGTCCCGCCGACGAGAGTCACTACGAACACCTGCTGGAAAAATACGGCGACCACTTCTGGGAGTTTTGAGAACCAGGAAGGGAACGCTCATCCACGCTGCTTTGCGCCCATCGAGTTAAGCGAAGATCAGCGCCTATTAGCGTTCTCCGCATCCGGGCGGATTCAGGATGAGTCTTGAACGCATACCACGCCCTCACTTGACCCACCATGCGGGGCGCATCCCCTTGGCGGCATGAACCCGCCGACCACCCCACCCCGCAAGACCGCCGCCGACTTCGACCAGGAGCTGCTCGACCTCTACGACTACTACGTCCACGGCCACCTCGACCGGCGCGAGTTCATGGACCGCGCGGCCAAGTTTGCGGTCGGCGGCCTCACCGTCGCCGGCCTCATGGGCCTGCTGAATCCGCAATACGCCCTCGCCGTGCAGGTGCCGCCCGACGACGAGCGCATCCACACCGAGCGCCTCGACTACGATTCACCGGAAGGCCACGGCAAGATGCAGGGCCTGCTCGCCCATCCGGCCAACCCGAGTGGCCCGCTGCCCACCGTGCTGGTGGTCCACGAGAACCGGGGCCTCAATCCCTATGTCGAGGACGTCGTGCGCCGCCTCGCCGTGGCCGGTTTCCTCGCCTTCGGCCCCGACGCCCTGTATCCACTCGGCGGTTACCCCGGCAACGACGACGAAGGCCGCACCATGCAGCGCCAGCTCGACCGCGCTCAGATCGTGGCGGACTTTGCCGCCGCCGCCCGCCTGCTCGACGGGCACGCGCTCGGCAACGGCAAGGTGGGCGTCGTCGGTTTCTGTTTCGGTGGCTACGTGAGCAATACTCTCGCCTGGATGCTGCCCGATGTGATCGACGCCGCCGTGCCCTACTACGGCGGCCAGCCCAGCGCCGAGGAGACCGCGCACATCAAGTGTCCGATGCTCATCCAATACGGTGAACTCGACCAACGCGTGAACGCCGGTTGGCCCGCTTACGAGGAAGCGCTCAAGGCCAACGGGGTCAGCTACACCATGCACATGTATCCGGGCGTGAACCACGGCTTCCACAACGACACCACGCCGCGCTACGACGAGACCGCCGCCGAACTCTCCTGGTCGCGCACCCTCGCCTTCTTCAACGAGCACCTGCGCGGGTAGGCGCGTTCCGAGCGAGAACAGCGCGACCGGCGCGCAGGCGCCGGGTGCGGCCGGGAATCGACCGTCCCTTTTCGGGACCTCGGTCTTTTCTGCATCCGGCCCCCCACGGTTCTACGTAGAAGGGAACATCGCACCCTGTTCCCGCTATGAAAGTCACCGTCCTTTCCCGTCTCCTGCTGCTCGTGGCATCGATCTCACCCGCGCTCCACGCTCAGTCCCCCGCGAGCGACGCGGCGAAGACACACCGGTTCTTTGTGGGCACGGACCTGAAGGTCCAGTGGGAGGACGACATCGTCGACGTCGCCCGATTCGACGGCGCGAAGGTGGCGGTGCGCGACGCCGACGGCCGGTTGGTGCTGTTGCCGCAGACCACAAACCTGCGGTGGGAACGGCGCCCGAAGATCAGTCGTGCTCCGGTGACCATCACCAATCTGGACCACCACCGAATGTATTCCGTGGGGCGGGATCCGGCCACGCATTGGCACAACATCCAGACCACTTTGAACGACCAACAGTCGGTGCGCCAGGACATCACCACGACGCAGTATAACCAACTCGTTTCCGACCCCAATGCCGGCCCCAACACCGAGACCATGAAGCGGCTCTACGGCGTGGATGGGGGACGGTGGGCCGACATGCAGGTTCCGGATCACGGCCAATATGCGCAGGACCTCAGGGGCGGGAAGTTCCAGACAGGCGACCCGCTACTGGGTAACATCGACAACATGGGCAAGGTGAAGGAGGCCGCCCTCGACGTGATGCTCGATACGAATGACCAGGCGCTGAACGTGCCGTCCGGGGACTTCTTCCAAGACCGGATCGCTGACGACAAACGGGACCAGTCCTACGATAGCTTTGAACTCCAGTTCGATGTCTCGTCCCGCGAACCCATCGCCGATGCCTACGCCGTCATCTGGGCGCGGATACTCACGCCGGACGACCCGGAGGGATCCTCGACGGTCTTCCATCAGCGCCTCGGCAAACTGGACGCAAGTCCGCGCCGGATTCGCGTGCGCAAGGCGGGCCTGCCCGCCGGTTTTAAGCTGACCGACATCACCGTGGAGGTCTGCTCACACGGAATCGAGCTGGGCACCAATCTATCCGAGCGCAGCCAATCCCTCACCGCTGGCGAGGCCCGCGGATTCCTGCTGCTCGCTCACTTGGCGGATCACAAGGGTGAAACGATTCCCGCTCAACCCGTGTGGGACCTGGCTCCGGCCGAACTGTGGGCCGCGGCGGACGGACAGGCCTTTGATTACCCGGTCTTCGTGACCCTCGACGAACACGGACAGGTCTTGGGCGTGCATCGCACCGAGAAAGAAGCCCGTGACTCCCTTGCCGCGGTGGATGTGAGCCAACTCCGCACCAAAGCGACCGCCACCACGCTCCCCGCAATGGAGAATCTGATCGCGGCAAATGCGGCGAAATCCGCGGACGAGCTGAGCCAAACGGACAGGCTGCCGAATCAGATCGTATCACTGGTTGGCCGCACCGTCTTCATGCCGGCCTTGGACAACGGAGCCCCCATTCCGAGCTACCTCACGGTGAACCTCGCGGACTTTTTCCGTTAGGATTGGCTGGCGGCCAAGCGCGTCATTCGCGGCACCAACCCAATCGCCAGCACGCCCATCACGGCCGAACCGAGCAACCACAGCACGTGCGTGCCTGCGCCAAGTTCCGGCATCAGGAACCCGATCGCCACGCTGGTGCCGTTGAGGCTGATGTGCGCCAGCACGCCGATGAGCACGCTGCCTCTGCCGCGCAGGTGCAACCACGTGAAGATGAAACTCGAGGCCGTCACCGACGCCAAATACGCGGCGATGTTGAGCAAGGTCACCGGCTGACCGCTGATGCTGGTGCCCGCCGCCGCCCACATGAGCGGCGTGTGCCAGAAGGTCCAGATCGCCCCCAGCACCAGACTGGCCCGCGCCGGACCCATACGCCGCAACAGCGCCGGCAACACCACGCCGCGCCAGCCCAGCTCCTCGCCCAGCGGGCCAAAAATCGAAACGGCCAGAAACATCACCGGCACCCACAGCAAGGCCGGCCAGTGAATGTAGCCCAACTCACCACCCGCCAGCACGAATACGCCCAGCGCCGCCGTCATCACCAGGGGGTTCCACGCCAGCGCCAACAGCACGGTCGACTTCGGCGCGCCGCGCAATCTGTAGCGAGCGAGCAGCGTCTTCAATCCGCTCCAGCCGTCTGTCAGTTGCGCCAGCAACACCGCCGCGATCGTCGGGCCCCAACCACCCAGCAACAAGCGCAGGATCACGTCCGGATCGGACTTGAAGGGGTTGCCCTGAATGCGATCCAGGATCGGCCACCAGCACAGCCAGGAAAAGCCGTAGGCGAGGACAACAAAGGCGAGCAGCGAATGGCGACGAAGGAAGGCAGACACGATGATGGAGTGCGGGATGAAGCAGAACGAAGGGGCGATGGGTTCGCCCGTGGACGCCTACAAGGGCCCCGCAGCGCCCGCCATTGTTGCAAAAAAGTCCACCGGCTTCGTGGCCTCAGGTGCCGCAGAACGTCACGTAAGGTCCGGCTTCCTTTGTCGGCGGCTCGCGAAATTCCGCCGGCACCGCTGCCCGGTCAAAGGGCTGCACGACCACCTTGAGCAAGGTTTCCAAAGGCGCCAGATCGCCGTCACCGGCCGCGTTGAGCGCGGCCTCGACGCGATGGTTGCGCGGGATCACCATCGGGTTGCTGGCCGCACGCAGCTCCGCCGATTCGGTTGCGGACTGCGGCTGGCGAGTCAGCCGCTCGCGCCAACGCTGCCACCAAGAAGCCAAGGTCTCGTCGGGCACAGGCGCATCCGGATCGAGTTCGGCAAAGGTGTGGGTGAAGTCCGCCTTGGTCTCGTGCATCCACTTCAACAGATCCTGCGCGAGCGCCTCGTCGTCTCCCTCCTCATTGAACAATCCCAACTTCTCCCGCATGCGCGCCAACCATTGCTGGTCGTAGCTCGGCCCGTAGGTGTTGAGCACCTCCGTCGCGAGGGCGACCGCAGCCTTCTCCTCCGGATGGATCACCGGCAGCAGCGTCTCGGCAAATCGCGTGAGGTTCCACAGCCCGATGCTGGGCTGGTTGCCGTAGGCGTAACGCCCGTGGCGATCGATGGAGGAGAACACCGTCGCCGGATCATAGGTGTCGAGAAAGGCGCACGGCCCGTAGTCGATGGTCTCGCCGGAAAGCGCCATGTTGTCGGTGTTCATCACCCCATGCACAAAACCCACGCTCATCCACTGCGCGATGAGCGCGGCCTGCCGCTCCACCACCACGCGCAACAGCGCCAGCGCATTGTCCGCCGGCAACGCGCCCCGCAGCTCCGGGTAGTGCCGCCGCAGGGTAAAATCGATCAGCGCCTCGGTGAGCGCCGGATCCCGCTGCGCCGCGACGAACTCAAAGGTCCCCACCCGCACATGACTCGCCGCCACCCGCGTGAGCACCGCCCCGGGTAACGCGCCCGCCTCGCGCCAAATCTCCTCACCGGTCGTCACCACCGCCAGACTGCGCGTGGTGGGAATGCCGAGGGCGTGCATCGCCTCGCTGATGACATACTCCCGCAACATCGGCTCCAGCGCCGCCCGACCGTCTCCACGCCGTGAATACGGGGTCGGTCCGGAGCCCTTGAGTTGGATGTCCACCAACTCACCGGCGGGCGTGCGGTGTTCGCCGAGCAACACCGCCCGCCCGTCGCCCAGCATGACCGGGTGGCCAAACTGATGCCCGGCGTAGGCCTGGGCCAAAGGTTCCGCGCCCGCCGGCACGGTGTTGCCGGCGAAGACCCCCAGTCCCTTGCCGTCGACCAGACCCTCGACGCGCAAACCGAGCGTCGTGGCCAACGCCTCGTTCAACACCACCATGCGCGGCGCCCTCACGGGCGTCGGTTCCACGCGGGTAAACAAGCGCTCCGGCAGCGCGGCATAGGTGCACGCCCATCGCCAGCCAATCAACGGTGGTTCAGAAGGCGGCGAAGCGTTGGGATCGGGCATGCCCACAAACTCGGCGCGGTCACCGTCCTTGTCCAGTGGGGGGCGCGATTGCCGGTGGTTCACCCCCGCCCGCGGCGCGCAGTTCCGCCACGCGCAAACGAATGTAGCTCGCCTGACACCGGACGACATCACCACCACACTCGGCCTGCGCTCGCGCCCACAAACCCGGCTGCAACTGCCCGGCCTCCATCTCGATCGCAACCTGCGCGTAGCGACCTCGGTCGCGTTCACCCAGCCGGACCGGATTGGCCGCCAGCGCCGCCGCCACCAGCGAGCCGCGACTGCGATAGTAGAGCGCGAGGCCGCCCTGATAGAGCACGGTGACCACGATCACCACACTGTAGAACCCATAGAACGTGAGCCGAACCAGCGGCAGCAACTCCGCCGGATCCATGCCCGCCTCGCGCAAGGCGGTCGCCATTTCCGGTGTCAGATTCCCCATGGCGGTGTCGGCGTCGAAACTCGCGAGCCGCGACACGGCGTAGACCAAAATCACGCCCAGCAAAAACACCTGCGAACGCACCAGCCAGCGCATGCCCTCGGCATCACGCCGACTCAAACGCCGCTGCCCGTGCACCTCCATCAGTCCGCAAACCGTGGCCAACAACCCGACTCCCTGCCCCACCAAATCACCCAGCATCATCGCCACCAGCATCGCCAGTCCGGCGACGATCGTGACGCTCCAGCCATTGAGCCGCGAAAAGCGCCGCACCTTGCGCAGGGCGTGCTCGGGTGAAGGCGGTTTGGCGCGGGACTGCGTCATCGTTGCTCTCGATGTTTCGGTTCGAATTCGGCCGCGAGCCGTCCGAGTTCGCCGCGTGCTTCGTCCGAAATCGGATAATCGAGGTCCGACAAGATTTCCCGAACCAGGTAATACTCCTCCTCGTTGCGCACCCGGCCGCGCTGGACGATCTTCTCGTGCTTGCGGCGGAGCATGGCCAGCAGCAGCTCCAGCTGGGGCAGCCCTGCCGCGGCCAGTCGACGTTGCACGGCCAAGCGTTGCGCCGCCTCAAAGTGCGACGCCATCGAGAGCGTGTCGTTCAACGCCATCTTAAAGCCGGATTTGTTGCCGCCCTTGCGGCCACTTTGCTGCGCCATCTCCACCAACCAGACCTGCCGGTGCTGGGCCTCCTCTTCCTCAATCTTCCGGCGATCGATCCGATCCACGACCTGCTGGTTGAACTGCCGCACGTGTGGATTCATCGCCGCGATCTCGGCCGCGGTCTTTTCCGTCTCAGCCCGCACGACCGCGAGGTGGGCCTCTTGCTCCTCCACTGAGAGCTCCCACCATGGCCGGGGCGTCGTTCCCTCCCACGCCGCGCAGGACAGGCCCCGTTGGATGGCAAAGCAGGCCAGCCGCATCTGCTCGACGGAAAGATTCATCAGAATCGCAGCATGGCCGGCGCGGATCACCCGGCGAAGTCAAACTTCACCTCGCCGCCCACAATCTTGAGCTTCGCGTCGAAGCTCTTGCCGGCCTTCGACGTGAATCCGGTCAGCGTCTCCGTCTCGCCGCTCGCAAGCAACTGCTGCGCGATCTCCGGGGTGATCTCCTTTTGCGCGATGGTTTTCCAAACCACGAAGCGGCAGCCGTTCTTCCAGTTGCTGCAGCCCCACGCTTTCTTGCCTTCCACGATGTCACCCGCGCACACGGGGCATTGGCCAAAGGCCGTCGTCGCCGCGTCGCTCTTGGTGACTTCGGCGAGGTCGTAGGCGGGCTCGCCCTTCTTGTTGAAACGCAGGGTGGCAAACTTTGCCTTGCCGTTCACCACGAGGCGATGCGGCGTCAGGCTCTTGCCGTGGATGAGGATCTCGCGCGCCAACACCGGCGGGATCTCCAGCTCCCACAAGGTGCCCGGCAACACGAACTCACAGCCTTCGCGCCAGCGCGTGCAGCCGTAGCCCGTGCGCCCGCGCATGACCGGCGCCGCACAACGCGGACACGGGCCGAGGTTCTTCAAGTCGATCGTCGCCTCGGCCTTGTTGGCCAGGATCTCGCGCGTGTAGTCGCACACCTCGCGCATGAAGGTCGCCGCATCGTAAGCGCCGCGCTCGATCTGCTTGAGGCGGTATTCCCACTCGCCGGTGAGCTCGGGTGACTTGAGCCGGTCGTCCTGCACCAACGAAATGAGCGCGCGGCCCGACTGCGTGCTGATGAGCGCCTTGCGTTTGCGCTCCACGTAACCGCGCGAGATGAGCACTTCGATAATCGATGCGCGCGTCGCCGGCGTGCCGACGCCTTTTTCCTTCAAGGCTTCCTTCAGGGTTTCGTCGGTCACGATCTTGCCCGCGGTCTCCATCAGCGCGAGCAGGCTGGCTTCGTTGAACCGTTTCGGCGCCGAGGTCTTGCCCGTGCTGAGCGCCGGTTCATGTGGATTCGATTCACCTTCGGCAAAATCGGGCAGCACCTGTTTGCTGTCCTCCTCATCGTCACCGTCACCGGTCCCGGACTTCTTCTTGCCCTTACCCTTCTTCGGCTCGTCGTCATCTCCGTCGCCCAGGTCCGGCGCGTTGGCGTAGAGCACCTCCCAGCCCGGATCGACGATGACCGTGCCGCGCGCGCGAAACGCTTCCTCGGCCGCCACCGCGTCGACCGTGGTGACAGCGCGCACGGCCGACGGATAAAACACCGCGATGAGCCGCGTGACCACCGCGTCGTAGAGCAGGGCCTCGTCCCCACTCAGCCGGTCGCCCAGCACCGTCGTCGGAATGATGGCGTGGTGATCGGCCACCTTGCTGTCGTCGACGATGCGCTTGGTGAAGTTGAGCGCTGCCGTATCCAGTTTCTGGATCTCGTCCGGCTTCAGTGCCCGCAAACGCTCCAGCAGTGGCGCGATCGTCGGCTGCAGATCCGCCGTGAGGTAACAACTGTCGGTGCGCGGATAAGTCAGGTGCTTCGACTCATAAAGGCTCTGCGCGAGCTTGAGGGTGTGATCGGCCGTGAAGCCGTGACGCTTGTTCATCTCCCGCTGCAGGCTGGTGAGATCAAAGAGCAGCGGCGGATGCGCCAGCGCGTTCTTCTTGGCCACGCCGGTGATCACGAGCTCCTGCCCCGTGATCTTTTCGATGATCGCCTGCGCCTTGGCCTCGGCGTCGAACTTGCCGCCGGTGTGCTTGAAGGTCGCCCCGCGACTGACGGTCTTCACTTCCCAAAACGTTTCCGGCATGAAGCGTTCGACCTCGAGGTCGCGCCCCACGATGAGCGCCAGAATCGGCGTCTGCACCCGACCGAGGCTCAGCAACAGGTTGCGCTTGCCGTATTCGATGGTGAAGAAGCGGGTGGCGTTCATGCCGACGATCCAGTCGGCCTCGCTGCGGCAGCGCGCCGCCGCGTAGAGCGGGTCGTAGGCGGTGGCCGGCTTGAGTTCGGCGAAGCCTTTGGAGATCGCTTCGTCGGTAAGAGAACTGATCCACAGGCGCTGCGCCGGTTTCTCCGTGCAGCCCGTCCAGGTGAGAATGTAGCGAAAGATCAACTCGCCCTCCCGCCCGGCGTCGGTCGCGCAGATGATCTCCTCCGCCTCTTCAAAGAAGCGCTTGATGGTCGCCAGCTGCTCCGCCGCCGAGCCATCGGAGCGCGGCCGCAGCTTGAACTCCTCCGGGATGATCGGCAGCGCGGAGAGCCGCCATGGTTTCCAATCGAGGGTGTAGTCCTCCGGTTCGCAGAGCTCGATGAGATGTCCGAAGGCCCAGGTCACCACCCAGCCGTTGCCTTCCAAAAAACCATGGCCGCGCGTGGTCGCACCGAGGTGCTTGGCGAGGTCGCGCGCGACGGAGGGTTTTTCGGCAATGACGACTTTCATCTACGGGGCAAAAGACGGAGCCGCACCCCCGCCATCGGGTCAACCGTCCATCCACCCCCACACCGCAATCCCGCCAAACGCCTCGCTCGCAATGTTCGTAATACGAACATTGCGTTCCAAGCGATTCATGGAAGCCGATTTAGGTGCTCATCGCGTTCGCCAGGTCCACACCTGCGTGACGTGGCCGTCGTCGTTGGGGCGGGTGTGATCCAAGCGGAAGCCGGCCTTGGCGAGGACGCGTTGTGAGGCGGAATGCTCCGCGTCGACGGTGCTGATCACATGCGCCAGATTCAGTTCGTCACGGGCGTAGTTCATCATGCCGCGGGCCAGCTCGGTGGCGTAACCCCGGCCCCAATACGCGCGGAGCAGGGTGTATTTCAACTCCGGCTCCGGTTGACCACCCGGATGCACCAACCCGATGAACCCCGTCACCTCGTCGGTGGCGACAAGCTCGGCCACGCTCATGCCGTAGCCGTGGGTGCGGTAGCGTTCCAAGATCACCCCGACCCAGCGCTCACAGTCGGCGCGGGAAATCGGCAGCCCGTCGTCCACAAAGCGCATCGCCTCCGGGTCGCGGTAGGCCGCAAACATGACCTCGAAGTCGGCCGGGGTCAGCCGCCGCACCCGCAGGCGCGGGGTGGTGAAAATCAAATCAACGGGTCCCTTCGTCATTTTCGGAGAGAGCAGTCACCGGACAACAAGCGCGACGAATTTCATTTCAATGTGGCGCGTTCTGGGTCGATTTCCCGCAAGACGTTTGATGCACCCGCCCTTGCCAGCCAGCCGCTCCTCGCTGTCGCCCGAGGTCGCGACGGAGAGACCGCCGCCGCTTCCACCGGCACGCGGGCGCGACTTGTGGAAGCATCGCGTCCACAACAGCTGGCATTGTCTCCTGGCCCGGATCAGCACACGGCCTCGCGCCCACGTTCTTTTGCTGGGCTGGACCGGAATCGAAACCGCCATTCTGCGCAGCGCCCGTCATTGCTCCTATCGCTTCACCCACCAAGCCGAACCGACAACTGCCGGTCTGGAGGAAAGTGACGTGGTCGTGCCGCTCTCATTGGAGGCCATGGAGAGTCTCCGCCGATATCCCGCGGCATGCGCCCGCAACCCGCTCCCCCTGCCCGCCGCCACCGCGGTGGCACTCTGCGACGACAAGGGCCGCTTCGACGAACGGATGCGGGAGGCGGGCCTGTCTCAGTTCGTTCCCGAAGAACCGCGCCTCGGCGCTTACCCCTACATCCTCAAACGACGCCACGACAGCGATGCCCGCCATGCTTTTCGCATCGCCTCGTATGCCGATGAAATGCGTTTCGCCACCCAACTTCGTTCGCCCGACTACCATCGACAGGCATGGATCGAGGGTTCGCGGGAATATGCCGCCCATGTGCTCTACTACGGCGGCCGTATCCGCCACATGGTGACGGTCGCCTATGACATGCAGCGGGACGCGGCGATCCGGGGCCAACACGCGATCACGAGCCGCGCGCTGACCGCGAACCGTTTCGGAACCGTGTTCGGCCGCATGCTGGACGCGGCGGGCTACGAGGGGCTGTGCTGCGTGAACTACAAGGTCCGCGACGGGATTCCGATCGTGATGGAGATCAATCCGCGGATGGGAGTCAGTGCGACGGCCTACCTGTTTTCCTTTGTCCGGCACTTCGACTGGCGCCGCCACCCTGCGCGTTGACCCGAAGATCGCCCCCGGAGCGATCTCACAACTCGCTCAGCGACTCGAAGGCGTGTTGATCGGCCTGCGCTTGGGCGCGCCAGAGTTTGGCGTAGGCGCCGTCCTGCGCGATGAGCTCGTCGTGGGTGCCTTTTTCCAGGATGCGGCCGTGGGCCAGCACCACGATCTGGTCGGCGCGGCGCACGGTGCTCAGGCGGTGAGCGATCACGAGGGTCGTGCGCTCCTGCACCAGCGTGGCGAGCGCCTGCTGGATCGCGGCTTCGGTCACAGTGTCGACACTCGCCGTCGCCTCATCCAGCACGACCAAAGGCGGGTTGCGCAGGATAACACGGGCAATGGTGAGGCGTTGCTTTTCGCCCTGCGAGAGCCGCACGCCGCGCTCACCGATTTCGGTCTCAATGCCGTCGGGCAGCTTGCTCACAAACTCCCAAGCAGCAGCAGCCTTGAGGGCGGCCTCCACCTCTGGGTCGGCCGCCTCAGGCCGGGCCAGGCGCAGGTTGTCGGCGACCGTGCCGTTGAAAAGAAAAGGTTCCTGCGCCACCAGACCGACGTGCTGGCGCAGCCCGCCGAGGTCGAGCTGACGCACGTCGACGCCGCCGAGCGAAACCGCCCCCGCCGTCACGTCGTAATAGCGCAACAACAGGTTCGCGATGGTGGTCTTGCCCGCGCCGGTGTGACCGACCAGGGCCGTCACTTTGCCTGCCGGCAAGGTGAGCGAAAAGTCCTTCAGGATCGGCGGCCGCTCCGGGTAACCGTAGCTCACGTTTTCATAGCGCACCTCCGGCACCCCGTGGGGAAATGCGGTCGGCTCGGGCGGCGACTCGATTTCCAGCGGATGATCCAGGATCTCGAACACGCGGTCGCTCGAGGCACGGGCGGCGGCGAGCATCTGGTTGAGCTGATTCAGCCGACTCACCGGTTCGTAAACCAGGCTGCAGTAAGCGAAGAAGCTAATGAAATCACCGAGGCTGAAGTCGCCGCCGGTCGCGTTGCTGCGCATGAGCAGCGCGCCGCCCACCCCCATCACCGCCACGGCGCCGAGGCTGCTCAGGAAGTTCGTGCCCGGCCCATGCAGCGACCAGCGAAACATGGCCTTGAGCGTGGTGTCGCGCAGGGTGTGCGAAGCATCGCGAAACCGGCCACGCTCACGCTCGCCCAGCGCGAAGGAACTGATGAGGCGGTGTCCCGAGATGTTCTCCATCAACAGACCGTTGAGCGCACCTGCCGCTTCCCGCGTGTCCTTCCACAGCACGCGGCCCGCCTTGAAGTGCATGCGCCCCAACCACACCACCAGCGGCAGCGGGGCGAGCACCAGCGCGGCCAGCAGGGGCTGTTGCAGGAACAGGATACCCGCGATCCCCAGCAGGGTCATCATCGCCACGATGCCCTGCTCCGTGCCGTCGAGCAGCGCCCGTTCGACGTTCTGCACATCCTCGATCACGCGGGACGCGATCTCGCCGGTCTGGCGCTTGTCGTAATACCCCACCGGCAGATCGAGCAGCCGCGAGTGCAGGTCGCCGCGCAGATCAACCAGCACCTTTTGCTCCAGCGTATTGTTGACGCGAATACGCAGCGAGTTGAAGGCGTCGCGCAGGAAGTAGCAGCCGGTGAGCGCACCCACGCCCCACAGCAGCAGGTCGCGGCGATTGGTCGCGATCACGTCGTCGACGATCCATTTGATGACCTGCGGGATCGACACGAGGAAGAGCGTGCTGCCCACCGCCAGCGCGATCGTGAGCACAAAGAGGCTCCGGTAGCGCAAGAGGTATCCGGCAACCCGGCGAAAAGGATTAGGCGTCCGTTTCAAGCCCACCACCGTGCTCCCGGTCCAACCCCCAAGCAACTCTCCACGTTTCGCATGCGGTAAATACCCTATTATCAGCCATTTGCTTGAACAATGCCTCCTTGGGGGTGATCTGAGCTTTTGTTGTCGATGTCCCCCTTCGCCGTTTCGTGAAGCTCTCCGCCGCAAAGTCCTACGGTTTGTTTGGCGCCCTCTTCGGGCTCGGCTTTCCGGTCGTCGGCTCCCTGCTGCAGTGCCACCTGCAATTTCAGCGGATTGATCTGGCCGGCATCCTCGTGGTGCAGACGGGCAATCCGCTGATCTGGATCATCGATACAGCGCCGCTTTTCCTGGGGCTTTTCGCGTATTTCGCCGGCCGCCGCCAGGACCAGATCACCGCCATCAACCTTCGTTTGGAGGAAGATATCCGCACGCAAACCGAAGACCTGCTCACCGCCAACGCCGCCCTGCGCCACGAGGTCGAGGTGCGGGCCGCCCGCGAAGGGGAACTCGTCGAAGCCTACGAACAAGCCTCCGCGGGCACGCGGGCCAAAGACAAATTCGTTTCCAGCATCAGCCACGAACTGCGCACCCCCCTCAATGGCATCATCGGCATGACCGACGAGTTGTTGCACAGCAACCTCACGCCCGCCCAGCGCGAGCTGCTGTCCATTCTGCGCTACTCGGCGAACAACCTGCTCGTCATCATCAACGACGTGCTCGACCTGGCCAAGGCCGCCGCAAACAAACTCGAGCTGCAGCTCCAGGACTTCTCCCCGCAGGAGCTCCTGCAATCGGTGCAGGCCGCCGTTCGCACCAAGGTCGCCGCGAAAAACATCAGCTTCAAAACGATTCTGGTCGATCCACTGCCGGAGGTTTTGCGCGGCGATCCCGTGCGGCTCTACCAGATCCTGCTCAACCTGATCGGCAACGCCGTGAAGTTCACCGACGAGGGCGGCGTCATCCTCGAAATTCGCACCCCGGAACGCACGGCCCAAACCTGCACCCTCGCCGTGTCGATCAACGACACCGGCATCGGCATCTCCCCCGAGCACCAACAACGGATTTTCGAAGACTTCACGCAGGCCCACGCCGACATCGCCGGCAAATATGGCGGCACCGGTCTCGGCCTCGCCATCACCCGCAAACTCGTCGAGTTGCACGGCGGCACCCTCGATTTCAGCAGCAGCACCGGGCACGGCACCAGTTTCCGCTTCGCCATCACCCTGCCGGTCGGCACCGCCCTCCCGACCACCGATTCCGCCGATCCGCACGGTTTGAACTCCCCTCCGCCGGTCAGCACCGGTTCCGCTTCGTCCGGCACCGGCGACAAGGATCAGATGCAAGTCGACATGCGGGTGCTGCTGGTCGAGGACCACCCCGTCAATCAGGTCGTCGCCACCGCCTTCCTCAAACGCTACGGCCTGCCCTTCGACTTGGCGGAAAACGGCCGCCAAGCGGTCGAGATGGCCGAGGCCCGACCCTACGATTTTATCCTCATGGACATCCATCTGCCGGAGATGGACGGCCTGGAAGCGACGCGGCGCATTCGGTCTTCGCGCGTCGAACACACCCGCCGAACCCGCATCATCGCCCTCACCGCCTCGGCCCTGGAGGAGGAAGCACAAGCCTGCCTCGACGCCGGGATGGACGCCTTCATCGCGAAACCCTTCAAACCGAAGGACCTTTACCGCACCATCGTGGAGGTCATGCGCAAACCGCCCGCCGCCACCGCCGCGGGTGAATGACGCACCACGGGGAGCCGCCCCGCCAACCGTGAAACCCAAGTCCTGCTGACATAGGGCTGACACGGCAGTCTGGCAGAGTGCGCCCTGCCCAATGACGGGCATCAATATCAACCCATCATTCCCTCCCTCCCCATGAGTCAGATCAACGCTATCAACTGGTTCGACATCTACGTCGCCGACTTCGACCGCGCCCGCGCCTTCTACACCGCCATCCTCGGCCAGGAACTCGAACTCAGTTCGATGGAAGGCTCCCAGATGGCCATCCTGCCCTGCGACCCGCAATCGGGGGTCGGCGGCGCCCTCACCAAGATGGAAGGCTGCGCTCCCGGTCCCGGCGGCACCCTCGTCTACCTCAACGTCGACGGCCAGCTCGACGCGGTCATCGAGCGCATCCCTGCCGCCGGCGGACAGATCGTGCGCCCCAAGTTCCCCATCCCCCCGCACGGCTACATTGCCATCTTCAGCGACACCGAGGGCAACCTCGTGGGCCTGCACAGCATGAGCTGAGCGGCGGACGACCACTCCACTGCCGCGGCGGCGCACGTTTAGACGTTACGTGCGCCGCTTTTTTGTGCCCACTGCCCGGCTGCCATGAGTGATGACACCGCCTCCACGCCTCCCGCCTGTCCCGTTTGCACCGTCGACGACGTGCTTCCGCACGCCGACCATTGGGAATGTGTCACCTGCGGCCACGAATGGCCGCGGGAGGCCCCCGCCCCCGCCGCCCGCGTGTGGCGCGACGCCAACGGCACCGAGCTGCACGACGGCGACGACGTCATCCTCATCAAAGACCTCAAACTCCGCGGCTCCAGTCAGGTCCTCAAAGGCGGCGCCAAAGGCAAAAACATCCGCCTCGTCGACGCCGACCACGACATTGATTGCAAGGTCGACGGCATCGCCATGGCCCTGAAGTCCTGCTTCGTCAAAAAGGCCTGAGGCCGCCGCACTGTCGCGGCCCTCGGTCTGCGCCACTGTGCTGCTCGCGCGCCCGCCGCGTCTTGGCGGCCGGCACAATTTGGCCGTTCATTCCTTACAGCGGTATGAACCACCTCGGCCTTTTTCTCACGTCGGTCTTCATCTGGGGCTCCACGTGGCTGGCCATCACGTTTCAACTCGGCCACGTGCCGCCCGCGGTTTCGGTGGCCTACCGCTTCGGTCTCGCCGCCCTGCTGCTCTTCGGCTGGTGCCTGCACCGGCGCCTGCCGCTGCGCTACGACGCGGCCGCGCACTTCGGCTTCGCCGCGCAGGGCGCACTGCTTTTCGGCCTCAACTACGTGCTCGTATATCTGGCTGAGCAGGAGATCAGCTCGGGCCTGGTGGCCCTGATCTTCTCCACCATGGTGTTCCTCAACATCGGTGCGACCCGGGTGTTTTTCGCCACGCCGATTCGGCGCGCGACGATCGTGGGAGCGGTGTTCGGGTTCGGCGGTGTCGTGCTCGTGTTGCTGCCCGAACTGCGTTCCACCGCCAACCGCGGTGACGTCTTGCTCGGCGCATCGCTCGCGGGCGTTTCCACCCTATCGGCATCGCTCGGCAACATCGTCGCGGCCCGCAATCAACAGCGCGGCCGACCCATCATACAGGCCAACGCCTTCGGCATGCTCTACGGCGCGGCGCTGGTGGCGCTCTACGCGCTGGCGCGCGGGCAACCCTTCACCTTCGAGTTCACCACGCCCTACGTCGCCTCGCTGCTCTACCTTGCCCTCTTCGGCTCCATCGTGGCCTTCGGCGCCTACCTGACCTTGGTCGGCCGCATCGGTGCCGACCGCGCCGGCTACACCGCGGCGGCCGTGCCCATCGTCGCCATCCTGCTCTCCACCTTTTTCGAAGGTCTGCAGTGGCACCCCAGCACCCTCGCCGGCGTCACCCTCACCATCGCCGGCACCCTCCTCGTCCTCCGCCGCCCCACCCCCACCGCACCCGCAAAAAGTGTCACCTAATAAGTGACAAATTCACCCCCCCAGGCACGGACCAATTTCTCGCAAACTATTTTATATGATATATTTAAATGCTATTATTACTGACTGACCTCCCCATTCCACTTGTAACCTAATAGGTTACAAGTGGACCGGGTTGCGATGGCTCGGTGAGGTGCAGCGGGGGCTGGACGAGGCGGCCGGCTTGCGTGTTACTCGACGGACCGCGCGCTTGGCGGTTGCTTTGAGATGACACCCCACCCCACCCCCTTACGCATCCTGTTTGTTTGCATGGGCAACATCTGTCGCTCGCCGGCTGGCGAGGGTGTGCTCACAAAACTGGTCGCCGAAGCCGGCCTCACCGACCGCATCACCATCGACTCCGCCGGCACCATCGGCATGCACACCGGCAATCGCGCCGACGCTCGCATGCGCCGCGCCGCGAGCGCGCGCGGCTACGATCTCACCAGTCGCGCCCGCCAGGTGAAGTCGGCCGACCTCGACGCCTTCGACCTCGTGCTCGCCATGGATGAGGACAACCGCCGCGACCTGCTCGCCCTCGCCCGCAACCCGGAGCAACGCGCCCATATCCGCGCCTTTTGTTCGTTCTGCACCCAAAACGCCGACACTGAGGTCCCCGATCCCTACTACGGCGGTCCGCAGGGCTTCGAACACGTGCTCGATCTACTCGAGGACGGCTGCACCGGCGTGCTCGAGTGGGCGCAGGAACGCCTCGGCTGAGCCAGAGGGTTTAAACCGCAGAAAACGGGGCGGGCGCCGATGCCCATCCAACGCCAGCGGGCGCTCCGTTGTCTCTCAGCCATCTGCGCTCTGTGCGAGATCTGCGGATTCCCCGGTTCTCACCACCGTCCGCCGCGAGCCCGCGCTTTCGCTTTTTGATTCCAAACCCAAGGCCGCGCCCTCATCGCGAGACCATGTCGTTTTCCGCCCTCGGGGTCTCTCCGCCACTGCTGCGCGCCCTCGCCGAGCGTCGCTACGCTGCGCCCACTTCGGTGCAGTCCGCCGCGATTCCGGCGGTCCTGCGCGGGCGTGATGTCTGGGCCCAGGCCCAGACCGGGTCCGGCAAAACCGCCGCCTTCGCGCTGCCCTTGTTGCAGGACATCGCCGAACGACCCCGCGGTTCCCGGCGCGGGGTCGCCCACCTGGTGCTCGTGCCCACCCGCGAACTCGCCGCGCAGGTCGCCCAGTCCTTTCACGCCTACGCCCAACACCTGCACCCGCGGCCCAAGGTTGTCGTCGCGGTCGGCGGCGTGTCGATCAACCCGCAGATGCTCGCTCTCCGCGGCGGCGCTGATGTTGTCGTCGCCACGCCCGGTCGTGCGCTCGATTTGGTCGACCGCAACGCCCTGCGCCTCGATCGCGTCAGCACGCTCGTGCTCGACGAGGCCGATCGTCTCTTTGCCCTCGGGTTCGCCGACGAACTCGGCCGCCTGCTCGCCCTGCTCCCGGCCCAGCGCCAGAACCTGCTCTTCTCCGCCACCTTCCCGGCCGAGGTCACCGCCCTCGCCGAGCGGTTGCTCAGCGATCCGGAGAAAATCGTGGTCGAGGCGACGCCGCTCACCCGCCCCGCCATCACCGAGTCTGCCATCGAAGTCGACGCGCCGCGCCGCACCCAGTTGTTGCATCATCTCATCACCACCCACGGTTGGAGCCGCGTGCTGGTCTTTGTCGCGACCAAATACAGCACCGGCCACGTCGCCGAAAAACTGCGCCGCCTCGACCTCACCGCCGGCTCACTGCACGGCGAACTCTCGCAAGGCGCCCGCACCCGCATCCTCAACGAATTCAACACCGGCCAACTCCAGGTGCTCGTCGCCACCGACCTCGCCGCCCGCGGCCTCGACTTCACCGAGCTGCCCGTCGTCATCAACTACGACCTGCCGCGCTCGACCATCATCTACACCCACCGCATCGGTCGCACCGCCCGCGCCGGCGCCACCGGAGAGGCGGTGAGCTTTGTGAGCGCCGCCACCGCCGCGCATTTTAACCTGATCGAAAAGCGACACACCGGCCCGATCCCGCGCCACCAGGTGCCGGGTTTCGAACCGCGCATGACCGCGCCGCCACCACCCACCCCCGCGCCCGACGACGCGCCGCGCACCGGCGGCATCAAAGGCAAACGCAAGAGCAAGAAGGACAAGCTGCGCGAAGCCGCCGGCCTCGCCCCCGGCGAACCGTTGTCGAAGGCCGCGGCCACTTCGGCCCAAGCCAATCTCGCCGCCCGACCCCAGCCGGAGAAACCCCAGGCCAAACCGCCGAAGCCGCAACCCGCTCCCCGGCCCCCGCGTCCGCCCCGAGAACGCACCTCGCAAGCCGATCGCCCGGACCGCCGTGACGGTCAGGAGCCGTTGGAGGAAAGCCGCAACCACCTGCGCCTGCCGCGCACGAACCGGCCTGGCCGCTGGCGACTCTAGATCCGCCCTGGTTCCGCATCGGCCCCCAAAACCAGCCGACTCAAAACACAGCAACCTGCCTCACCCAATGTTCGTAATACGAACATTGTGACCTGAACGCGGCGGACCGGGGGAAAGGTTCAGCAAAGCGGAGGCCTTGGAGGAGTCGCGCGGCTGGCGGGCGGAGACCTTGGCGTTCGCTCCTACCGTCGCCGCAACGCCGCGTGGAGCGGACAACGCGTCACGTCGATCGGCGCACCTTCACGGTAGCGGGCGAGCAGCTGTTTGGAACGATGCGCCAACTCGCGGCGCACCGCGCGACGTTCGCCTTTGATGCGGGCGATCGACATCGAATCGTAGCCGGTCGTCTGGTGTCGCATCCACGCGATGGTCGCGGCTTCGGCGCGCTGGTCGATCGGGATGCGTTGCGTGCGCGCCACCGTGCCGCTGCCCACCGGAGTCGCATGCGCCGCGATGCGCTCGGCCAATTCGCGAGCCACGAGCTGGTAGCGCGGATGAAAGTCCAGGTAAGCCAACACCGCGCCACGAAAGTCCTCCTGGTAATTCGCTTCCGCCACGGCTCGGCGCGCGCGACCGGCCTCAAGTTTGCGCGCATAGGCGGGATCGGCCCGCTCCGCTGCGAGGGCCGAGCGCAGTGACTCGATCCGGTCGGCCGGCGCCCAAATGCCGTGCGAAAAACGTTTGCGGCCTTTCAATTCGATCACGGTCCACGACGGGCCGTCGGCTTTGATCCGCCGACTCAGCGCCGCGTCACCCGGCAACAGCAGCGCCCAACCGTCCGGCACATCCAGCACCGCCCCGGCGGCGGACAGCACCTTGCGCGGTTGCTTAAGTGGACGGACTTCGAGGGTTTCAGCGGCGACGGACGACATGTAGGACCGCGAGGCAAATCCACGTGACCGCCGTCGCCAAGCCGAGAGCGAACGCCATCTGCGATTGCCTGCGCAGGGCACGTCTTCAGCATGCCGCGGCATGGCGTCGTCCCAGTTGGTTTTGCAGTCGGTCGAGTTTGCCCATGCGGGCATGACGGCGCCGCTGTTCACCGATCTCACGGTGCAGTTTCCGGCTCGCTGGACCGGCATCGTCGGACCCAACGGCGCCGGCAAAACGACCCTGCTCAAAGTCGCCACCGGCGCGCTCGAAGCCCAGACCGGCTCGGTGCAACGGCGTGGTCTCGCGCTCTACGTCGCGCAACGCACCGACGACCCGCCGGAGATGCTCGAAGACTTCGTGTGGGCACCCGACGCCACCGCGCTCAAGGCCCGCCTGCGCGTGAGCGAGGATTGGCCCGAGCGCTGGTCGACGCTCAGTCACGGCGAACGCAAACGCGCCCAGATCGCCGTCGCCCTGTGGCGCGAACCGGCCGTGCTCGCGCTCGATGAGCCGACCAACCACATCGACGCCGATGCCCGTCGCCTGCTGGTGCGCGTGCTGACCGAGTTCACCGGCATCGGCCTGCTGGTGAGCCACGATCGACGCCTGCTCGATGAACTTTGCGCGCAATGCCTGCTCATCGACCCACCGTCCGCCGTGCTCCGCCCTGGCGGGGTGACCGCCGCGCTGGCCGAGCAGGACAAGGAGGAGATCGCCGCGCAATCCGCCAACGACGCCCTGCGCCAGACCGAGCGCCGACTCAAGGCCGAGGCCCAGCGCCGCCGCGTGGTCGCTGACCAAAAGGCCGCCGCCATGCGGGGCTCCCAACAGAAGCACAAGATCAACCCCATGCACGATCACGACGGCCGCGCCGCGCGCGGGCTCGCGCGCGTGACCGGCAAGGACGCCTACGCCGGCCGCATGGTGGCGCAAATGAATCAGCGTGTATCCAAAGTATCCGCACAGCGCGCCGACCTCACCGTCAGGAAACGCTACGAGACCGGCATCTGGGTCGACGGCGCCTCGTTCATGCCGCGCGATTTCCTGCTCCGCCTACCCGCCGGCGAACTGCCGCTGGGCGACGACGGTCGCGTCCTGCGCTTCCCCGAGCTGGCGATCAGCGGCACCAGCCGCATCGCGCTCACCGGCCCCAACGGTTTCGGCAAGAGCACCCTCATTCGCCACGCGCTCGCCCATGTGCAGGTGCCGCCCGACAAACTCGTGAGCGTGCCGCAGGAAGTTTCGGCGGAGGCCTCGCAGGCATTGTTGGAAGAGGTCAAACGCCTGCCCAATGCCGAACAGGGGCGCGTCATGACCACGATCAGCCGGCTCGGCTCGCGCCCCGGTCGCCTCTTGGAAAGCGCCCTGCCCAGCCCCGGCGAAGTCCGCAAACTCCTGCTCGCGCTCGGCATCGTGCGCGGTCCGCATCTCATCGTCATGGACGAGCCCACCAATCACATGGACCTGCCCAGCATCCTTTGTCTGGAGGAGGCCCTGGCCGACTGCCCCTGCGCGCTGCTGCTGGTGAGTCACGACGAGGCGTTTCTGGACCAAATCACCACGACGCGCTGGCATCTCGCGTCCGACGAGCACGGTCAGGCCGGCGACACCCGGCTGGAGAGTAGCGGCTGATTCGCCACGCGGGGAATTGCAGGGTTGCCCCACCGCGAAGGCTGACCGAGTCTCACCGCCACGCGAAAACCGCGTATTCGCCTTACCTTTCAGCCCTTCAACATATTCTCCCGGTCCGATTTCTTGCCTGCTGAACAGGGCGCATGCCCAACCGTCAGCAACCTACGACGAGGCGGTGTTCAACACTGACCCCGAGGATTCCGGGAACCCAGGCGAACAAGCAAAACCGGCGGACCTCCGTCTCCCTGCACCGGGCCCCCGCGCGGAGCCGGCGCTTCGGATCGGATTGTATCCGGTTCCTACATACAAATGAGAACTTTCCGTCATCTCACGCTGTTTTCCTGCCTGCTGCTCACCGTCCTGGGGTCGCCGCTGCCGGCCCAGAACGCACCGGCGGCCGAGCTCACCGCGCTCGAGGCCGAGGTCGCCCGCCTGCAGGAGGAATTGCGCGCCGCCCAGGCCGAGCTCGCCGCCCGCCGCGCTGCGGAAGACCAGATTGCGCCGGCTCCCGCGGCGACAACCGCGCCGGCGGAACCGGATACCACTCCGCTCTTTCCCCTGCTCGATGGACTGAGCATCGGCGGCGCCGTGCGGGTGAACTATTATTTCGGCGACTACGCCGACAACAGCCCGGCCACCGTGGCCGACGCCGCCGGCAACGGCACGGTTGCCCTCGACATCTTTCGCCTCAACGCCGACTTCGCCCGCGGTCCCTGGCGCGCCAAGGCCGAATACCGCTTCCTCGAGGGCTACTACGGCAACGACAGCTACCACTTCCTGCACACCGGCTGGGTCGGCTACGCGTTCGAGGGCGGCGACACGCTGCAGGTCGGGGTCAACCGCGTGCCCTTCGGTCCCGGGCCCTACGGCCTGTCGCAGAGTTGGTTCTTCGACCAGCACTACTACGTGGGCCTGGCCGATGACATGGACTTGGGCGTCAAATACAGCGGCTCGCGCGGCGAGTGGGACTTCGACCTCGCCTACTACCTGTCCGACGAAGGCTCCTGGTCGGGCTCCACCCGCGACAGCGCGCGCTACTCCTACGACGTGGTCAACGAATCCGGTCAGGGATACGCCGAGCGCAACCAGATCAACGCCCGCGCCATCCGGCATTTCACCGTCGGCGAGGTGAGCTTCGACGTCGGTGTCTCCGCCCAGTTTGGCCAACTGCACAGCTATGGCCCGCAGAGCGACGGCCACCACACCGCCTTCTCGGTCCACCCCACCGCGCATTGGGACAACTGGACGCTGGCCACCCAGTTGACCACCTATCGCTACGACGTCGACGCCGCCCAGCCGCTGGGCACCGACGAGCTGGTGCAGTTCGGCGCCTACGATTTCCCCTCCACCATGGCCGCCGAAGCCTGGCTCGGCGCGGTCTCGCTCAGCTACCACCTCGATACGCCCGCGATCGCCTGGCTCGATTACGTCGTCCCCTATTTCGAATACAGCTCGATCCGGAAGCGCGCGGCCGGCTTCCACGACAGCGATCTCCTCACCCTCGGCGCCGCCTGGGCCCGCGGCGGCTGGTATATCTACACCGAGATGGCCCGCTCCAACGGCAACGACTTCGTGGGCAACCTCGGCGGCTTCAACAGCCGCTTCGGCGCCAACCCCAATGCCCGCTGGCTCGTCCGCTACAACTTCAACCTCGGCTACTACTTCTGAAGTCGCCCGGTCCCGGCCCGGCCGTCGCCCCCCACCGTATCCAAAAAACCAGCACACTTTATGAAATCACCGCCCAAGACTGAGAAAACCAAGCGCACCCTGGCCGAAAAACTCCGCCACGCGGAGAAGGTGGCCCGGGAAAAGGCCATCCAGGAACGGGAGCAATTCCGCGGTCTGCAGATCCGTCCCACCGCCACCCTGCTCGACGGCAAGCCCGCCCGCGAACCCGGCGCCGGCAACTGGAACCGCTTCGGCTTCGACATCCATCCCGAGGTAACCGTGACCTCCGTCTTTCTGTTGGCCGTCTTCATCACCCTGTCGCTGATGTTCCACGAACGGGCCGCCGAGCTCGCCAGCGGCTTCCTGGCCTGGATCTCCGCCACCTTCGGCTGGTTCTTCATTCTCGCCGCGAACGTCTTCATCGCCGCCTGCGCCTTTTTCGCCTTCAGCAAACTCGGGCGCATCCGCATCGGCGGCAAGGAGGCCCGTCCCGAGTTCAGCACCCAGGCCTGGTATGCCATGCTGCTGAGTGCCGGCATGGGCATCGGCCTGATGTTCTGGAGCGTGGGTGAACCCATGTTTCACTTCGCCGCTCCATCACCAATGTTCGGCGGCATCGAGGGCGGCACCCCCGAAGCCGCCCAGGCCGCGATGGGCACGACCTTTTTCCACTGGGGCCTGCACCCCTGGGCGATCTACGCCATCGTCGCGCTCGGGCTCGCGTTCTTTTCCTACAATCGCGGCCTGCCCCTCACCATCCGCTCGATCTTCCACCCGCTCCTCGGCGACCGCATCTACGGGTTCTGGGGCAACGTGATCGATATCCTTTCCGTGCTCGCCACCCTCATGGGCCTGGCCACCTCGCTCGGCCTTGGTGTCGCCCAGGTCAACGCCGGCCTCAACCACCTCTTCGGCATCACCATCAGCCCCGGGGTGCAGATCGGACTCATCGCCGGCATCACCGCCCTGGCCACGATGTCCGTGGTCACCGGCCTCGACAAGGGCGTGAAGTTCCTCTCCGAGCTCAACATGGGCCTGGCCGCCCTGCTCATGCTCTTCGTGCTCATCGTCGGCCCGACCATCTTCATCCTCAGTGGCTTCACCCAGAGCCTCGGTTTCTACCTCGAAAACTTCGCCCAGATGAGCCTCTGGACCGAAACCTTCCGCGACACCAACTGGCAGGGCAGCTGGACCGTCTTCTACTGGGCCTGGTGGATTTCTTGGTCGCCCTTCGTCGGCATGTTCATCGCCCGCATTTCCAAAGGCCGCACCGTGCGGGAGTTCATCCTCGGCGTGATGATCGTGCCCAGCCTGCTGTCCTTCATCTGGATGTCGGTCTTCGGCGGATCGGCCATCTCGCTGCAAATGTCCGGCGCCGCCGACATCCTCAGCTCCGTCAACGAGAACGTCGCCACCGCGCTCTTCGCCATGTTTGAGCACTTCCCGATCAGTTGGGTGCTGAGCCTGGCCGGCATCATCCTGGTGACGGTGTTCTTCGTCACGTCCTCCGACTCCGGTTCGCTGGTCGTCGACCACCTCACCTCCGGCGGCAAGCTGGACTCCCCGGTCCCGCAGCGCGTCTTCTGGGCCGTGATGGAGGGCGTCGTCGCCGCGGTGCTCCTCATGGGCGGCGGCCTCACCATCCTGCAAACGGCCGCGGTGACCACCGGACTGCCCTTTGCCTTCGTCCTCCTCCTGATCGTGCTGTCGCTCTACATCGGCCTCTCGCACGAGTCCTATGTCGAGGAGGCCGTGAGTGCCCGGCTCCGTGACGTGCGCCACGACCACAAGATTGGCGAAGCCGTGGAGTCCGTGACCGCCGAACTGAAGCAAACCGCCAACGACGAATCCCCACCCAAAGCTTAGCCGGAGAAACCCGCCCGTTCATCCGGCGCGATCCGCGGCCAAACCCACCCCTGCCACGGGCTCCGTAGCCCGGCGGCGGCTCCCTCCGCGGTTTGCCGATCGTTCCCGCTTGCCCGCATCGGACGTTCAGCGGCGGGAGTCTCGTCGTCGCCCCCATTGACCGCTTGGCTGGCCTCCTCATGAGCTTCCTGTCCCCGACTCGCCTTCGCTGCCCCTCCCTGGCGCTGGTCCCTGCCATCCTCGCCTTCAGCCTGGCCCTAGTGTCGGCCGCTCCCGCCGCCCAGCCCGACTACGACATCATCACCGACGCGGCGCGCGACCGTCTCGACACCACGCTCGCCCGTTACGTTGCCGAAGGCAAAGTCGCCGGCATCTCGGCGCTCGTCTTCGAGGACGGCGAAGAGGTCTATTACCAACAATACGGCTACCGCGACCGCGAGGCCGGCGTGCGCTTCAGCCGCGACAGCATCGTGCGCATCTTCTCCATGACCAAACCGGTCGTGGGCGTCGCCCTCATGACCCTCTGGGAACAAGGCGCCTTTGAGCTCGATGATCCGGTCGAGAAATACGCGCCGGAGTTCGCCGACATGCAGGTCTACGTCGGCTACGACGAAGCGACGGGCCAGGTGCAAACCGAGCCGCAGCGGCGCAAGTTCACCATCCGCGACCTCACGCGCTACACCGCCGGGTTTGAGGGCAACATGGAAGGCGTGCCGCCGCTGCGCGGCGAGAACGCGCCGGGCCGCCGGACCAACACCCTGCAGCAGATGGCCGCCGAGCTGGGTCAGCGGCCACTCGCCTTTCAACCCGGCACCCGCTGGGCCTACGGCATCTCGTGCGACATTCAGGCGTTTTTGATCGAGCGCATTTCCGGCCAGCCCTTTGCCGACTACCTGCAGGAGCACGTGCTCGGTCCGCTCGGCATGCACGACACCGGCTACTACGTGCCCGAGGAAAAGCGCGACCGTTTCGCCGTCGCCTACCGCTACGATCGCGACAGCGGTGAGCTCACGCGCACCGACGACGAGCGGGCTCAGTCGATGAACTTCAACCACTGGCCCATGACCCCGGGCTCATTCGGCCTGACCTCCACCATCGACGACTACCAACGCTTTGCCCGCATGCTGGGCAACGGCGGCGAACTCGACGGCGTGCGTATCCTAAAACCGGAGACAGTGAAGCTCATGGGCACCAACCAGCTCGACGGCCACATCACCGAACGCATGTGGCTGCCTTCACGCGGCCAGATGGGCTTCGGCGTCAACATGGGCGTGCGCACCGGCACCCCCGTGGACGAAAACGAAAACAACGGCGTGGTCGGCGAGTTCTTTTGGGACGGCGCCTTCAGCACCCTCTTCTGGATCGACCCGGTCAACGACCTCACCGCCGTCATGTTCGTGCAGCTCACGCCCTACGATCAGATCAAGCTCCACAACAGCTTCCGCGACGCGGTTTATGGCAACTACGTGCCCGAGGACCCCGCGACCCACGTGCGCGGCAACTGAGCGGACCGCGCAGATTCCTCCCAATAGAACGTGGGGGGTCCCGGTGTAGGGTTTATTCCTTTGAGAAGAAAATGGCCGCCGCTCGCGGTGTGCCCTTGGCTGCGTATCTGCTCATGTTGCAGCGCCTTGCCCACCTCACCCGCTGGATCGACCTCATCTATCAGGAGCAGAGTGCGTTTGCCCGACTGCGGGCGAAGCTGCTCTTCGCCGCCGATCTGGGGGTGTTGCTCTTCATCCCCCTCAACATCGCCAAGATCTTGTGGCTGCAACTGCCGCAGACCCCCGGGCGAATCCTGTTCAACCTAACCCTCGGCATCGGCGCGGTCGCCTCCCTGCAGGCCTTGCGTCGCGGGAAACTCGTGCTGGCCGGCGACCTGGTCGCGCTGCTCGGGGTGTTCATGCTGCACCTCTTCACCTTCGCCGCTCCGGTCACCACCGAACCGGTCGGGCTCGTTTTCCAAGTCTTCATCGTCGACCTGGTCTTCCTGCTGATGACCTTGGTTTTCGCCTCGCGCCGCACCGCCTACCTTGTGCTCGCGGTGATTATCGTGGGGCACCTGAGTCTGCACTACGTTGTCCTCGGCAAAGGCCTTGACCCGGGCATGCATGAAGTCGCCGACACCATCCTGCGCGACGGTTTGGCTGCGATCATCGTCATTTTCCTGCTCGGTCTGGCGGTCACCTCACTCATCGCCGCCGCCAATCGCCGCAGTGAAGAGGCGCTCGCCGAAACCCGCTCTCTGAACGCCCAGCTCGAGGAACTCGTCGCCCAACGCACCCGCGATCTCGCCGCGGCGACCGACCAGGCCCACGCCGCGTCCCGCGCGAAAAGTGAGTTTCTGGCCAACATGAGTCACGAGATCCGCACGCCGCTGAATGGCGTGATCGCCACCGCCGAGCTCCTGCAACGCGACGAATCGCTGTCGCCCGAAGCCGCCGAACGCGTGCGCCTCGTCGCCCATTCCGGCGACCTCCTGCTGCGCCTGCTCGGTGACATCCTCGATCTTTCCAAAATCGAAGCCGGCCAACTCACCCTGGAAGACCATCCCTTCGACCTGCGCCAACTGGTCACCGACAACCTCGCCCTTTTCGCGTCCCGCGCGGCGGAGAACAACATTCGCTTCGACATCGAGCTGGCCGACGACCTGCCGACCTACGTCGAGGCCGACTCGCACCGCCTCCGCCAGGTGCTCAGCAACCTCGCCTCCAACGCGCTCAAGTTCACCTCCGCCGGCGGTCAGATTCGCGTCCGCGTCGTGCCGGAAACGCCCGGCACCGCCGACGCCCCGACCCGCGTGCGCTTCGAGATCCACGACACCGGCATCGGCATGGATGAGCTCACCCTGGCCAAGGTCTTTGAACGCTTCACCCAGGCCGATTCGTCCACCACCCGCCGTTACGGCGGCACCGGGCTGGGTCTGGCCATCTGCATCCGCTTGGTCGAACTCCTCGGCGGCAAACTGGAAGCGGAGAGCGAACCGGAGCGCGGTTCGGTTTTTCGCTTCACCCTGCCGCTGCGCCCGGCGGCGACCCCGACGGCGCGGGAAACGGGTCCCACCGAGAAACTCGCGCCGCTCGGGTTGCACATCCTGCTCGTGGAGGACAACCGCGTGAACCGCACCATCCTCGCCGCCCAGCTCCGCGAACTCGGCTGCACCTGCACCCTCGCGATCGACGGCGAACAGGCCCTCGAGGCGCTGCGCCACGCGACTCCGTTGCCCGATCTGGTGCTGATGGATTGCCACATGCCGATCCTCGACGGTTGGGAGGCCACCCGCCAACTGCGGGCCTGGGGCGCGTCCGTTTCTGCTACCGAACCTCACCACGCCGCCGCGAGTCTCCCGGTGATCGCCCTCACCGCCGCCGCCTTGCCCGAGGAACGGGAACGTTGCCGTCTCGCCGGCATGGACGGGTTCATCGCCAAGCCGGTCAAACTCGCCGAGCTCCGCCAGACCCTGGCCCAGCACGCGCAACGCGCCTGAGATCATGCACCGGGAAACCGTTTCATTCACCTCGCCGCTCATCCTTCGTCGCTCCGCTTGGTAACGTTTGCGGACCGCCCGAGTTATTCCGCCTGACGCGGTGGATCGGTTGCGCTTTGCTGCCCTCCGACGCACCACCCCGCACCACCCCGATTCATGAACGCCACCTCTGCCCGCGAGTCCTGGTTCGGCGCCGCCGCCAGCGGCCTGCGCTCCGACCTCCGCCATGCCTTTCGCCTGCTCGGCAAAACCAAGGGCATGTCCGCCATCACCCTGCTCACGCTCGCGCTGTGCATCGGCGCCACCACCGCGATCTTCTCGACGGTGTATGCGCTCATGCTCAAGCCGCTGCCGTTCCCCGAGCCGGACCGCATCGTCGAGCTCTACACCTCCGCCGCCAAGGCCGGTCTGCACCACATGCCGGCGAACGTGCCGTTCTACCTCGACTACTCGGAGAACGCCACGTCCTACGAGACGCTCGCCCTTTGGCAGTTCGGCCACCGCCTGTTCGGCGACGAGGGCGCGATCGTGCGCCAGCCTGGCGCCGTCGCCACCGCCGAGATTTTTTCCCTGCTGCGCGTGCAACCGCTCATCGGCGCGTTCTTCACCAAGGAAAACAACGTCGAGGGCGCCGATCGGGTGGTCGTCATCACGCAGTCGTTTTGGGAATCCGCGTTCGCCGAAGACCCCGCCGTGCTGGGTCGCGAGCTGCGGATCGACGGCGAGACCTACACCATCATCGGCGTGGCGCCGCGGGGGTTCGAGGCCTTCGACGCGCGCGTGAAATTTGTCGTCCCGCTGTCCTGGAACGACGACCAAGCCAACCCCGGCCGCCGCTACGGCGTGGGGATCTCGCTTTACGGCCGACTCCGACCCGGCGTCTCGATCGGTCAGGCCGACGCCGAGGCCAAACTGCTGGAGCAACGCTACGTCGCCGGCCAGCCGCCCGGCGTGCAGCAGTTTGTCGAGCGTTCCGGCATGGTCATGAATGTCGGCGGCGTGCAGGAACAGCGCGTCAATCCGGTGCGCCCGACGCTGCTCATCGTGCAGGGCATCGTGGCCTTCGTGCTGTTCATCGGCTGCCTCAACGTCGCCAACCTGCTGTTGGTGCGCTCCAACGCCCGCCAGTCCGAACTCGCCATCCGCTCCGCCCTCGGCGCCGGGCGCGGGTCCATCGCCCGCCAGCTCATCGTCGAAAGCCTGCTGCTCACCACGCTTGGCGCGGCGCTCGGCATCGGCCTTGCGTGGGCCGCACTGAAGGCCACCAACTTCTACCTCGCCCGCATGTTGCCCCAATCGATGCCGGCCACGCTGGACGTCCGCGTGCTGGGCTTCGCCATCGGGCTCTCGGTCCTGATCGGTGTATTGATCGGTCTGATACCGGTGTGGCACGTGCTGCGCACCAACCTCGCCACCATCATCGCCAGCGGTTCGCGCGGCTCGTCGTCCGGTCGCGGCGTGCGCCTCCTCAGCAGCACGTTGGTCGTCGCCCAGGTGGCGGTCGCGCTCGTGTTGCTGACCGGCGCCGGTCTGCTCATTCACAGCTTCGCCAAGGCACTCCAGGTCGACCCCGGCCTGCAGGCGGACGGCGTGGTCACCGGTCGCGTCGCCCTGCCCGGCAACTACCGCGCCAGCGACGAGGCCGCCCAAGGCATTCGCGACCGGCTGCTGCAGGCCATGCGCGAAATACCCGGCGTCGACTCCGCCGCGCTGGGTCTGGCCACCCCCTTTCAAGGCGGGCTGCCCATCGGCGCCTTCAGTCTGTTCGAGGACAACCTGCCCCCGGGCGCGCCCCAGCCCGGTGCCTTCCGCGTCGCCGGCACGCCCGACTACGCGAAAACGCTGGGACTGAAACTGGTGGAAGGGCGCTTTTTGGAGGAAGCCGACACCGCTCCGGACCGCCGCGCGGTCGTGGTCGACCAAAGTTTTGCCGAAACCTACTTTCCGGGGCGTTCCGCCCTCGGAGGACGCTTCTCCTTCGAAGGCCGGCCCGAAAACGAGGCCGATTGGCTCAGCATCGTCGGCGTGGTGCGCAACGTGCCGCACAACGGGGTCGAGGAAGACAGTGGCAATCCCTTCATCTATCAGGTGCTGCAAGGGTGGCGCCCCAGCGGCCTCACGCTCTTCCTGCGCACCTCGCGTCCGACCGCCGACATCGTAACCGCCCTGCGCGCCAAGTTGCGGACAATCGATCCCTCCATTCCGCTTTTCGACACTGGCTCACTGGCCGACGCCGTCGGTTCGTCATTCGACAACCGCCGCGCGGTCATGCTGCTGACGGCGGCCTTTGCCGGCCTGGCCCTGTTCCTCTCCGCCCTCGGCATCTACGGCGTGCTCGCTTACGACGTCTCGCAGCGCACCCGGGAGATTGGCATCCGCAGTGCCGTCGGCGCCTCGCGCGAACAGGTGCTCGGACTGATCCTCAAACAAGGCCTGATCAAATCGAGCCTCGGCGTCGCCATCGGTCTGGTCGGCGCGTTTCTACTCAGCCGCACCATGACCAGTCTGCTCTTCGGCGTGGAGCCCTCCGACCCGCTCGTCTACGGCGCGGTCAGCCTGGTCCTCATCGCGGTCGCGTTGCTCGCCAGTTACCTCCCCGCCCGCCGCGCCGCCCGCATCGACCCACTGGTGGCGTTGCGGAACGAATGAAGCTCAAGCCGGGTTCAGGAATTGCCCCCTGACCGTGGAGGCATTCGTAGAGGTAACCTGAATCGATTCCGACTCGTGTCCTATTTGGGAGCGTTGCTCAGCAGCTGGTAATACTCCTCTCGAAGCTTCGCCTTCTCCTCCTCCGTCTTTCCCCAAGCGTCAGCCTGCTCGATGGCGTCCGCCACGTCGTTCATCCCGCGGGCAAACTGCTCGCGTGCCTCGGCTTCCGCAGCGCGGCGTTTCTTTGAGCCGAAAATATTGAAGCGGTTCAGCACGAGCCGATCGAAGGCCGTCAGGTGCTTCTCCACCAATTTCTCCGCCTTGCCCTCATCCGACAGAAACTCGTCGATCACCACGTCGTTCTTCGGCGCGGCCACGGGCACGCGCGGCAGTGGGGTCGAGGGCAATCGCGTCGTTTCCACCGTCACCTCCGGCAACCGCACCACGTCGTCCGCCTCGTCCGCCGCAGCGGTTTCCTCCACATTCGAATCCGGCCGCGAACGCGGCGGCGGAATCGAACGTAATCGTGGCCGCTGAGCCTGGCCGGGGATGCTCACGGGACTCGTTTCCGCGGTTGGACGCTCCGCGTGGTTCGGGTCGAAGCGAGGCAACTGGTCCCGCATACGGTCGCGAACCGAACCCCCTTCCTGGGCCGCCAGGTTAAGCAACAGAACCACCGAGATGACTGCCAAACCAACCCCGCGTCGCAACGGTCGACAACCGGCCGGCACCGTTGAAGCGAAGGTGCCCAAACGCCCGTTCGGTCTTTGCGGCGGGATTGGGTTCACATGGGGAAAGACGCCAGCTTGGTCCCCGCGTTCAAAGATCACTCGGTCCGTCGCGTGGAGACCGACCCGTTCAGACAAAGCCCGGCAGAGCGAAGGTCCCTTGGTCCGGAAGCTGGAGACACCGCGGTTGTTGGAGGCGAAGACGTCGATGCGATCGTCACAACGCAAGCCGCCGCAGGTATTCAATCGCTGGCGACGTCGGTCAGGACTCGCTGGGCGGGGTTTTCTTTTCCCACTTGGCGTAGCCCTCGGCTTCGAGCACGACGCGGTCCTCGACCGCGAGATCGTTGATCGTCCACGACTCGCCGGCGGCGAGTTCGTGCGGCCCGAGCTTGAGGGTCTGGGCGCGGTTATGGGACTGCACGCTCCAGATGATGAGTCCTTCCAGCATCAGTGTATGATCCGAGGTATTGACCACGGTCAGAGCATACGGCCCACCATTTTCGCCGGGCGTGCCTTTGCCAAAGGAGGCCGAAAGCGGGAGCGCGGGCAGTTCGGTGGCAGGCGCCGCATCATCGGCGGCGAGGGTTGGGGTGTGGGCCATAAGGCCAACCAGCACGGCGGCCACGAGAGCCACGGCGCGACGCGGGAGGGTAAGCGAAACATTCATCATCGGGATTGGGTTGCCATTGCGGTCAAAGACCGGCCGGCAGCCTAGTCCGCGAACCGCTCCGGCGCTCAGTGCTTTCTGGCCAACAGACGGCATTTGTTGCCATTCCCCAGCATAGTGGTGTGCCTTCTGCGCCATGGCTTCCAACGACCCGCTCCACGGCATCACGCTGCAGCATATCGTCACCACGCTCGTGGATGAGCTGGGTTGGGAGGAACTGGGCACGCGGATTCCGATCCGCTGCTTCACCCACAATCCGAGTGTGAAATCCAGCCTCACCTTCCTGCGCAAAACGCCCTGGGCGCGCGAGCGAGTCGAAGGCCTCTACCTCCACACGCGGCCCGATGGTTCCCGCTGATTCTCTGGTAACGCAGTTTGCCACAGAGCAGTGGTGTTACCCGACAAGGGCAAATTGGGGGTCTGCGAGGAGTTTGTTTAGGACGACGAGCATCTTGCGCATGACAGCAACCAGAGCAGTCATCTAGATTTTCCGTTGGCGAGCAGACGTTGATAAAAGGAGGCGAGGATCGGGTTGAAGCGCACCGCAGCCACGGCCGCCATGTAGAGGACCGCGCGCACGGTGCTACGACCTCCACGCACATGGCGGCATCGCCTGGTGTTGCCGCTGTCTCGGGCGAAGGGTGCCACGCCGACTAGAGCGGCGAGTTTGCGCGAGTCGAGTTGCCCCAACTCCGGCAGGTGGGCGAGCAGGACCGCGGCGAGGATAGGACCGACGCCCTTGAGTTGCTGGAGGCGTGCGGCCTTTGTGCGCAGTGCCTTTTCGCGAGCCATGTGCTCACTGATGAGTCGATTGGCTTCGGCCAGTTCCTGCCGCAGGAACTCAAGCTGACGCTTGAGGAGCTCGCGCAGGGTGTGGCCGGCCAGCTCAAGGCGACTCTGCACCGCGACGCGTTGCGCAGTGATCTGGCTGCGGTAGTCGAGCAGCTCGCGCAGAGCCAGGGCGGCTTCGTCCATGGGCGCATGCAGGCGTGGTTGCATCTTTTCGCCGAAGCGCTTGAGCAGCAGGGCGTCGAGTTTATCGGTTTTGGCCAGCAGTCCTTCGGCGTTGGCGAAGGCGCGCACGCGGCCCGGGTTGACGACACAGACCTCGATGTCCTCGCGCAGTAGGGCGGTGACCAAGGCGCGTTCGTATCCACCGGTCGCTTCGCAGATCACGCGAGGGTGAGGCACTCGGCGCAGCCTGCCAACGAGGCTGCGCAAGCCGTCGGCATGGTTGGGCACATGGCTGACGCGTCGGCCATCGAGGGTGTAATCGAGGCGATCTTTGGCGACGTCGAGACCGACGTAGGTGGTGGCTTGAGTAACAGGGGTGGTTGTCTCCATCTTGTATACGAGCTCGAGGCTCCATCAGTGGTTCGAGTTCAACCAGGACGGCGACCGGGACCCGTGGCTCTGTGTCGAGGTCGAAAGCCTCTGGTCACAAAACGGTCTCACGGTCGCCGAGCCGTGCGGGCGGCCGGCCCGCACGGCAACCTGGGAGGCACCATCCAAACGGTGAACGTCGACGGTGCAATCGCGCCGAACCCGGCTTCGCCTCTTAACGGTTCACACTGCCTCATGGTCACGGGGCGGAACATACAAGATCACGGAGGTGGTCACAGAGGGCACGGAGCAAAACCCGATCCTTTCCCTCTGTGGCCTCGGTGTTTCCTCCTCGGTGAACTCTGTGTAAAAACGGACTCGCGGTGACCGCTCCGTCGTTCACTCGCCGCGGTTCCAGAAGATGAAGGTGCCGCGGTTGTTGGAGGTGATGAGGTCGATGCGGCCGTCGCCGTTGAGGTCACGGGCTTCGATCTGCGAGCCGACGCCGGAGCGGTTGTGGATCAACTCGGGCACGAGGCGGGCACCGCCCGGCGCGCTCGCGTCGCGCACGGTGCGATACCAATACAGCACGGGCGGACCATAGGCGTCGGGATCGTAGAGGTTGGGGCAGCCGCCATCGGCTACCTAATCAAACACCTCGCCCATCATACCTTCCAACGCGCGTTTCATGAACAATTCGTGCGATCCGAGGCGTGGAATGAGCCTAAGACATCACATTTGGGATTCTGTCGTCAGTGCCTTCCAAGCTCCGGGGAGTGGAAGACACTGGATCACTTTGCTAGCTGCAAGGGCGCAACGGTCGCGGGATAGACGTTCTTATGAAGATCGATTACCACCACTCCGGCATCAACCAGTCTCCGTAAAGCCGCCGAATCATTCTGCACCAAGAGACTTTGCCACATTTCCGGCGCGAGACGTTGTAGGCGCCACGTATCTTGCACTTTTTCATACATCCGAATAGTCACCGCTGGATCATCCGACCACTGGTGCTGGGTTCCCTCGGATAGGGCCGCCACTTGAATAACCGCAAACACGTAGTCACGGTCCCCGTCCTTAATATAAACTTCGGAGATCAGGCGTTGATTTCCCATGACCTGGTGGCTTCGCTCGGCACCTTGCAACATGCGATCAAACTTCTCCGGGCTGAAGCTCAAGTGTTCAACATATTCTGGAGTGAAGAACTCTTTGACTTCTTCGTAAGCATAATCCGCGTAGTTATACACCTTGGCAAAAATCGATCCCCAGTCGACCGGCGGATTTTCAACAACATTTCCTTGCACCACCAAGTCCACTGGGGCCGAATGAATTTTTAGATCAACATCAACTTTATGTTCAATATACACATGAACTTCATCGGCGGAGGCCACCAGAGCCGATAAGACAATCAAGAGATAAATATTCCTCATGACTCAAAGGTGTAAACTGTGTATGTTTCGTCAAGTTCGTAGGACCCACCAAACGTATGCTGCCCTTGGAACAACGTGCACTCGATACCAACATCGATGTAGGCTCGCACGGTAGCGGTGAATTGACCCGCGTCACCTTCCATGCGGATTTTAATGTTCTCATTAGGCGTGCTGCCGGGTCCAGACACTTTCAGTTTCAAGGTGGAGCCGCCAAGGATCTCAATGCTACACACTGCGCCGGCCGTGATAACGACTCCGCCACTTATGCCCTGCTCGGCTTCTCCGAAGAATGAATAGGCACCTGTTGAAGCCTTTGAGTGATCCAGCGTGCCATTTGCGCCGTAGGACAACTTTGCCGCATTGAAAGACGCCTTGGGTTTGACGGTCACACCTGCCCAGACGGGGAACGGTGGTCCCTCGGCGCTGAAGGCGGCGAGCTGCCATTCAGCGGTTCCGGTAGCATTTACGTAAACGCCGGATTGACTGACAGAATTGTATTTATCCACCCGTTTGTAGACTAGATCGAACTCGCCGCTATACGTAACCGATGTGGTCGTCCCTGTAACAGTTCCAAGAATGACATTAATCTTATTCTTAATTTCATTAACGTAGTTGGAGGAGGCACCTAGATTAATGTGTAGGGGCACATTGCTGCCTACCCCTTGAGATTTTGTCCAAACCTTGAGAACTTTGAAGTCCCCGGGACCAATCTCGACCTTTTGATTGCTGGGTTCCGTCAGGGTCCAACTGCCATTATAGGTTGCATACAACGATCCATCCGCCCCACTGATGCCGTGACCGGACCACTTCGGGTAGCCTGTCTCAAACTCATCACACCCCAACAAACGAAGGGTGCCCACCCGGGAGGAACCTTGATTGGCCACCAACACCATTCGGGAGGCAGTGCCTTTCCGTGTTCCGGCGGATCCGCTGGTGTCCTCGTATTCGACACTGACCTCAGAAGACGTGCAAGTGCAGGTGGAGTCGGTCGTCATCGCCGAGTGAATATTGTAGGCAATACCACTGCCGGTTTGGTCGATCGATCCCGGATAATAGACGGGGTGGCCCACCGAGGCCGTGGCCATGATGTGTTGCTCGTCCGTCACTTGCCCGTATTGCCAAGTGATTTGGCAGATGGGAACGGTGATGACCGTGCATGGGTCGTTGTTGGTGACATAGACGGTCTGGGCCGCGATCGGCGCTCCGAAGGCCAGGAGGACGGTAAGATAAAGACTCTTTTGGATCATGATCTTTGGGGGTCAGAGGCTCGTCGCGTCGGGAGCGATGGAGTTGAGTTCCACCAGAATCGGATTCTGGGTTCGGTAGGTATACCAAGCCTCCGTTAATGCCTCGGCATAGTCGGAGCCGGTCGGCTCGGCCGACTCCGGCATTCCGCGGTAGCTCTGCTCAAAATCGTCGGGTATGTCGTCGCCGTTCTCATCCTCGAACACGGGATGCATGTCTGACAGAACGGCATCTAGGAGCCAGGTGCCGCCGACTCCGCCACTCACCTTGAGCTGCCGCGAACCGACCGCCGAGCCGGGGAGCGCTTGATTGGAGACCAGCGCGGATCCATCGACGGCCAGCAACGACCACGTTCGATCGCGACGGTCGATCTTCAGCGTATGGGACAGCAGAGCTGCCATCGGCACCCCTTGGTAGGTCATGATCGGGAGAGTCAGAATCTCTTCGGCCGGTTCGGAACCCACCTCCGCCAGCATCGTCATGCCCGTGCCTGCGGAATTCGCCGTGAAGGAGAGGGAGATCGGCCCGAACTGCACCTCGGTGTCCTTCGTGCCATGAATCGAGAAGGTCAGATACATGCTCCTCCGCCCGGGCGGAAAGGAGTCACTTCGCCAACTCTGTCCGCGAGCGATCTCCAAAAAGGTAACCGAGCCGAGTCGACGAACCGCAGGATCAGCGGCAGACACCCGTCGATACGAACCCAAACGAAGTGCATTCTCATGGAGCTTTCGACCATCAGGCACCGGTCGCTGCTTCGCTGCGGACAACCCTTCAGGTTTGCGCAAGTCAAACAACTGCAGGGCACTGTTGCCGTTCTTTACGATCCGACTGTCACCAATACTATATTCCAAATGAGTGTCTGCTACACACGGGCAAACCAACAACACAGAAATGATCAGGGGTATTTTTGTCATCTTCATATCAGAAAACTTTCATTATAAAATAGTGGCTATGCCCGTCGGCACCGTGGATGCGAATAACCTCCGTTAGGCCAGCTTCCGCAGTTCCCGTCGGCCGGACCTCCACGCGTTCCCCCTGCCCCGTTTCTCCGACAAGTAGGACCACGTCAAAGATCGCATCAGCTGCCGAGGAGGCCCTTATATGCTCCGCTTTATTGCATCGGGCAATAAATGCGGTCCTCGCCTCGCGATCATGATAGGCCTCGGCCGACCACACCAGAGTTTCCGCTCGCAGCTGGACATGCGCCTCGTCGCGTAGCACGGCGCTCAGTTCATTTTCTGCTGAATGCCAAGTCAGCGTGGAGGATAGAGTCGGTGGAATTGGTCGATCGGCAAACTTGGGGTATAGTCGAAGTCGAAGAGACTGACCGGGCTCAATCGTCACTGGCTCGAACGTGCTGCCCACACAGTGGCATGACGGTTCCAGAGAGAGGAGGCGCGCTGCGACGTTGGTGCGATTTGCAACCTCAAATTCCCATTCAATTTCAGCGAATCCCCCGTTTTGGCCCAACACCAAATACGGCCCCGTCACGTCAAGATTGGCGGAGACACGACTGACTACTGCCAGGAAAATACAAAACACGAATCCGATCAATCTAAACCCGTCCCACCGCACCGGCCCCTCAAACCTAGCTTTATTATCAATCCTATTTGTCTCGTAGGAAGAGCCAGCCACGATTCCGGCCGACAGTGAGAATGGTTGTAAAGGTGGAACTACAGTCATAGCAACGAGCAGATGCTCAGGTGTTATGCGCTGAAGGCCAGATCAGCACGGGGCGGGTGGGGCTGCCGCAATATTTATTGTGCATATCCATCGTGCCGCCGCAACGGATTACGGGTCAATAGATTTTTCTTAAAACAAAATTAAATGAGGTGATGCCCCCATGGTAAAATAAATATAAGGTATTATATCTTACCTATTTTAAGGTAGTTTCTATGTATACAAGAACCGGACGATATCCACTCAATACAAGTTTAAGGTCTCCCCGAAGACCGGACGACAGCAACAGCCCCTCGGTCGGGTTTAGCTTGAAATGCGCCACCCACTCGGGGCGCGCCAGCAGCCTCCACCTCCGGCGCTTACTCGCCGCGGTTCCAGAAGATGAAGGTGCCGCGGTTCCAGAAGATGAAGGTGCCGCGGTTGTTGGAGGTGAAGAGGTCGATGCGGCCGTCGCCGTTGAGGTCGCGGGCTTCGATCTGCGAGCCGACGCCCGAACGGTTGTGGATCAACTCCGGCACGAGGCGCGCGCCGCCGGGGGCATCCGGGTCGCGCACGGTGCGATACCAATACAAGACCGGCGGACCGTAGGCGTCGGGATCGTAGAGGTTGTCGAGGTGGGTGAAGGCGCGCTTGCCGATGATGGTGTCAGTCACGCCATCGCCATCAATGTCCGCAAAGGTCGCGGCGTGCGCCTGGGAGAAGGTCACGCCATCGGCGGACGGACGGGAATAGTCGTCGTTGATCATGTGGCGCACGAAGCTGATCGCGCCGTCGGCGTCACGTTTTTGTTCATACCAGGCGAAGCCGAAGCCGTGCGCATTGAGGCTGGTGACGACGTCGGCGAGGCCATCGCCGTTGGCGTCGAACACGCCCATGTTGGCGCCGCCGATCGCCGGGGCACGCTGACCGTAACGGCCGAAGGCGACCGGGTGATAGGGCCACGTCCGCGCCGGATCGAGGGTCGCCGGCTGCTCCCACCAACCGGTCGCGCCCACCACGTCGAGGCGACCGTCGCCGTTGAGGTCACCGAGACCGATGCCGTGCGACATGGCGTAGCCGACTTCGGAGATATTGACCTCTGTCCAGGCCTCCGAGGCATCGGGTTTGGCGTAGCGGAACTGACCGCCGGACGCATAGATGAGCTCGGGTTCGCCGTCACCGTCGAGGTCTTCGAAAAGCGTGGTCTCGCTCTGCGTGCGCGGGATCGGGTGGTAGGTCTCCCAGCGGCGCGACTGACCCTGGGGGTTGAGGAAGACCGCCGGGTTGGTCCAACCGCTGATGACATCCGGCCAACCGTCGCCGTTCACGTCGTGGGTAAACTGATGATTGAAGGCGGTGAACTCCTGCGATGGCCCCTTCGCCACCGCGACGGTGATCTCACGAAAGTGAGTGAAATCGGGGCCGTAGTAAATGTAGGGCCCCGCCACGAGATCGACGTGACCGTCGCGGTTGAAATCATCCGCGGCCGCGCCCCACGAGTAGTAGAACTCACTCACGCGTTGCACCTCAAAACGCGCCGACGTCTGCTCTGTAGGGGTGTGACGGATACCGACGTCCTTGAGCGCGAGATCCCGATAACGCACCTCGCCGGGCCCGCTCACGTAGAGCGCGATCGGACCGTAGCCGGTGAGCGCATGGTCGCCGTCGATGGCGCCGCCGATCTCACGGCCATTGTTGAGAAAACTGCGGATGACGTTGGTCTCGAGAAAGGTTTCAATCTGGTTCCAGGCGCCAGGGCGAAAACTCGTGTCGGGCGCGACCACGGGCAGGTCGGCGGGCGGCTCCGGGCGTTTGAAGTTAAAGCGGCGCTGCTGGGTATCGGGCGGCGGCGCCATGCGATACATGATGCCGCCGGCAGGCCGCAGCTCCGCGCGTTGGGTGACGCGGCCATCGGCATCGAAGGTCGCCTCGTAGGCCTGGGCGCCGTTGGCGCCATCGCCCAGCATCAGCAGCACGCCCCGAAAACCACCGTCCGGCTGCGCCTCCATCCGCAACACCAACCCGGCCTGCGCCTGACCCAGCACCTTGAACTCCGCCCGCAGGCCGATGTCCTGCAGACTCTCGTGCCAGATGAGACAGCCCTCCTCGCCGGAATCGACCCGCGCCATGAGCGCACCGTCGGACGCCTGCCAGGTGGCTTCGCCGAGCGCGTGCCAGCCGTCGAGGCTCGTGGCCTCCAGCGTGGTGTCGGGCTGGAAGGTGAGACCGAAATCAGACCATGGCGTCGCGGACTGCGCCAGCGACGAGGGTGAACTCAACAAGGTGCCGGCCGAAAACAGGAAAGCGGAAACAAAGGACTTCATGACGCAGGGAGGGAGCGAAAGGCTGGGAGAAAACAAACAGCTCCCCTGCTAGCGCGCGACGCCCGCGCGGTCAACCGGCCCTCCACCGCACGGAGGCGCACTCTCACGTTGCCGTTGACTGGAACCTTATTGCGAGGGGCCGCCTTCCCATCGCTCAGCGCGTCAGGATTTGTAAACCAACGAAAAGGAGGTGGCACCCGCCGCCCGGCAACGGTCCATCACGTCCTTCTTCACTTTCTTGCTGGTGCCGATTGGCAGATACATGCGGATGCGAATGCGATCCGGGCCCTTCACTCGTTCCTTGATGGTTTCGGTAAGCTTTTCCATCGGGACCTCGACGCGCTCCACGCGCACCCGATCAAACGTCAGCACATCCACCCGGATCAGCTGGTAGAGTTCAGCTCGCGCCAAGCCCGCGGTCAGACCGAGCAGCAACACAAAGAGAGTTCGTTTGAGGGCGGTGGACACACCTGTTTCCAACGCGGTTTTGCCACGCGGTCCAATCCCTAATTTGCCCGCACTGGTTTCGCCTGACGAAGATCATGTGTGTTTACTGGCACCTATTCTTGGCTAGAACGCACCCCATTGGACAACGCCTGCCTCTTTTCCCCCGATCGCGTTCACCGCTATTCGCTCATCCACCGCTTCGATCCGCTCTTCGGCGGCGAACGTTTCCTGCTGTGGATCGGACTCAATCCCAGCACGGCCGACGAACGCCAACTCGACCCCACCCTCACCCGCATCGCCGGCTTTTGTCGACGCGAGGGCATGGACGGATTTCACATGGGCAACCTCTTCGGCCTGCGCACGCCCTACCCCAAGGAGATGATGGCTGCGCCCGATCCGGTCGGCCCGGGCAACGACGCCGCTCTGCTCGCCGCCGCCGCCAAATGTGAAAAGGTCGTCGCCGCCTGGGGCACGATCGGCGCCTTTCAAGACCGCGCCGCCACGGTGGTGAAGTTGCTTTCCGGATACGATCTGTGGTGCGTTGGCACCACCAAGGACGGCCACCCGCGCCACCCGCTCTACGTGAAGGCCGATGCCCCGCTCGTGCGGTGGACGCCGAACGTCGGCTAGGGTGTGTCTGGAAAAGACAAGGGGTCGCGACGCTCGCCTCGCAGCACCTTTCCTTCAAACTCCCGGTCGTTGATGTCCGTTGATGAACCCAGCTCCGACCTGCCCAGCGCAGAGGCTCCGGATCCGCGCGTCGTTGTCGGGCGTTATGCCCATCACCAGGCGGCCCGCGAACGAAGTCTGGTGCCGCTGGCCATGGGCGTCACCTGTTGGCTGGAGCCGGATCCGGCCGAGGACGCCCGCCCCGGCAGTGAGGTGCTGCTGGTCGAACCCGCGACCGCGCCGGCCGTGCGCGAACAACTCGCGCGCTTCGAACGGGAGTCGACCTATTGGCCGCCGCGGGCGCCGATCGAACCGGCCCCGAGCGATCCACATCGAGGGCTGTTTCCGCCGCTGCTGTGGGCGCTCTTGCTCGTGGCCGTGTTTCGCGGCCAGCAGGTGTCGCCCGCGCTCACCGAAGGCGGCTTGCTCGACGCGCGCGCGATCGTGAGCGGCGGCGAGATCTGGCGGGCCTTCACCGCGCTGTGGCTGCACGCCGATGTCGGCCATCTGCTGTCCAACCTCGTCTCCGGCTGGTTCGTGCTGCGCACCTGGTTCTGTCTCGTGCCGCTCGGCCGCGGCTGGGCGCAACTGCTCGGCGCCGCCACCCTCGCCAACCTCTTGCTCGCCATCGCGGCGCAGGCCGGGGGTCATCGCTCGCTCGGGGCCTCGACCCTGGTGTTTGCCGGCATCGGTCTGCTCACCGGCCGGGCGCTGCGTCGCCGCGGCCAACCCGGACGCTGGCGGCCCCTGCTCATCCCCGCCGCCGCCGGTTTTGCCGTGCTCGGCCTCTACGGCGCCGGCGACGCCAACACCGACGTGCTGGCCCATGTGGCAGGCTTCCTCTGCGGCGTGGCAACCGCCGTGTGTTCACCAATACCTTTTCAATCCAAACGAGCGTAACTGGTCCCGGTCTTACAGAAGGGAACGGAGGGAAACAGAGGCTGAGGGTCGGTGAAGACCTGTGATATGAACGATCAACGTCCTGATGGCTCTGTTCTCTCGGTTATTTCCTTCGTTCTCTTCGTGTAAAACCGCCCTGCCTCACGGCACCGATCGCCCGCATCACCTACAGCGATACGAGATTCGCCAGCAGCCGATAAGCACCGGGCACGCCGGCGGGCAGTTCGCGGAAGAAGGACAGGCCGGTGTAGACGAACCAACCTTCGCCGTGCGGCGCCACCAGGAGGCTGCCTTGCGTGGGCTCCTCACCCGGATCGCCCATGCTCAGCAGCGGCGTGTAGGCGGCGTCCCATTGGTTCGGAAAATACAATCCGCGCTCCTGCACCCAGCCCTCAAAGTCGGCGGCGGTAATCTGGTTGGTTCCGACCAGAGCCGGATGCTCCGGGGCGAGCAGCGTCACCACGGCGTTTTCATCGGTCACGCGGTCACGGCTCAGCGAGAGCGGATACGGTCCCACCGCCGCCCCATCGAGGCCGCCGTTGGTGTTGTATTGCACGATGACGTTGCCGCCCGCGGCGACGAAGTCCCACAACGCGCCGGAGCGGTCCTTCAACTCCGGCATCGTATTAAAAGCGCGGATACCCACCACCACCGCGTCGAGGCCGCTCAGGCCGGCCGGCGTCAGATCCGCCGGCGTAAGCGTGCGCACGTCGTAGCCCATGAGGGTCAGTGCTTCGGCCGTGGAGTCGCCGGCACCCGGCAGGTAACCCACCCGCTCGCCGCGGGTTTGCAGGTCGAAGCTCATCGCCGTCAGCGTGGCCGGGGGCTGCAGCACCTGCACCGGGATGTGATCGTAGGCCACAACCTGCGGCGTGCGATTGAAGGAGCGGTCTTCCACCGTCGCCGCGATCTGCAGTTTCACCGCTTCGGTCCGTGGCGGGGCGGTGACACGAAAGGTGGCCGCGGCGCTGTCGCCACTCTCCGCCAAGGTAAATGCCCGCGCGGCCGGCGTAACGCTCCATCCCGCCGGCACCGTCACGGCCAGCGAACCCGCGAGGTTCCCGCGCGCGGCCGTGACCTCGACCACGACGTCGCGCGTCTCACCCGGCGCAAAGTGTTCGAGGGCCGTGGCAAACTGCACCGAGACCGGCGCGATCACCTGCAGGTGGTCGCGCAGTTCACCGCGCACGCGGTCCTGCGTCACCTGTTCCGGCGCGACGGGCACGAGCAGCGTCTCGCCATCAACGGAAAACTCAAAAACGAGCTCATAGGCCGGCGCATTCTCGGGCAGGCCGATGAGATCATGATCCGCCACCTGCGCCATGCCGGCCGTGCTGGGCAACTCCAGCCAATACGGGTGCGTCAGCGCGGTGTCGGCCGGCAGCGTGCGCGTCGTCTCGACGGTTTCGTTGCGGTTGGGACTGAGCACCCGATCGATCGCGACGGTTTCGCCATCGGCGGTGTAGTGAATGCGCTTCCAGGTCACGGACACCGGTGCGTCGCTGCGGCGGACCACGGTTTGCTTGAGCGCCAGTTCCTCCCCCGGCACCACCCGCGCGCTGGCCACGGTCGCCTCGGCGTAAAGCCCCAGCGCGGCGGCGAGGATGCCATCGAGCTGCGCGCGCTTTTCGCGCACGATCGCATCGCTGTCAGGCAGGCCCGCCAGCGCACGCTTCACCGCGAGCAGCTCGGGCACGATCGCGCCCGGCGCCCGCGGATCAAAATCCTGCAGGATCACATCGAGTTGCGCCGCGATGGCCGCGCCGCCGTCAACCTGTGCCCACTTGTCGGATACACCATCCAGCAGGTCGGTGGTCATCGGCTCACCCACAAGCAGGACAAACTGCTCCTCGGCCTCACCGCGCGAACCCACCGCGCCGAAACCCTGACTCTTATGCTGGGAGCGGGACCGGGCGGCGATCTCGCCGTAGGATTCGCCGCGGATGGGATCATAACCGCCCACGTCGAGTTTGAGCGCGCCTTCCCACTGCCGGCCGCCCCAGCTCCACGCGTTCCAGACGACGCGCTTCGGCTGCCATGGCGGCAGGTGGCCCAGCTCTTCGGCGAAGGCCTCGGGGTCTGCCGCCAGAGCGAAGGCCTCCCGGGCCATCACGGCCGAGGCGGTGTGGTGGCCGTGGGTGCCGCCCATGTCGGGGGAGAAGCGCGTCACGATCACATCGGGTCGGAATTGCCGAATCACCCGCACGGTGTCGGCGAGCACCTCGTCGCGGTCCCAGACGGTCAGCGCCTCGTCGGCGCTCTTGGAATAGCCAAAGTCGTTGGCGCGCGAAAAGAACTGCCGCCCGCCATCCACCCGGCGCGCGGCGAGCAGTTCCTGGGTGCGGATGACGCCCAACGCATCACGCAACTCGGGACCGATGAGGTTCTGACCGCCATCGCCGCGCGTAAGCGACAGGTAGGCGGTGGCGACGTGGCGCTCATTGGCGAGGTAGGCGATGAGCCGTGTGTTCTCGTCATCGGGATGGGCCGCGACGTAGAGCACGCGGCCGGTCTCGCGCAGCCGCTGCAGCTCCCGCAGAATCGACCCGGCACTCGGCGGCGCCAACTCGGCGTGAAGGAACAAGGAGGAGGCGAGGCCGAACACGGCGGCGGCGATAGGAAGACGTTTCACAGGCGGGCAATCAAGGGGGCGGAGAGGCAGGGTGGTTCTACACAGAGGCAACGAAGGGAAGAAACGAAGGTAACAGAGGGATCAATGCAGTGACGGAGCTCCGTTGACCTCCGTTTCCGCCGGCAAGGACAACTGCTGAAGGCCTTCTTTTCCTTCGTTGCCTTCTGTAAAAACAAACACGTCGGACGGAACCGTTGCTTACATCGCAGCCTTCAGGCGGGCGATGAGGGCTTCGTTGAGACGGGTGTATTCCTCTTTGATTTCGCCCTGCTGGGTCTGGGCGACGGCGAGAGACTTCTCGGCGGCGGCGAGGGCACCGGCTTTGTCGCCCGCCGCCTCCAGCACGAGACCCTGACGGTAGGACAGCCAAAACGCGTTGGGCTGAGCCTCGGCCGCTTTGGTGATCCACTCGGCCGCCTGCTGGAGTTTCACGCCCTTGGAGTAGAGATACATCGCGGCTTGGAAGTAGGGCTTTTGCTCGGCGTCGCTGGCCATCGCGGCTTCGATCTGCGGAATGAGCACGGCTTGGGTATCGGCAACGATGGACACCGGCACGCGGACGTTTTCCCAGGCGAGGTTGAGCGTGGCGGCGTCGTCGACGACATCGTCAATCGAAAGGGTGAAGGACTCGACGGGGGTGTTGAGTTTAACCGGCTTCGCGGTCACGCGGGCGGCTTCCTGATCGGCCACATACCCGTAGGACCCCCAGAGTTCGGTGTTGCGCGAGAGGATGACCTCCCACTGCTCCTGGCCCGGCACCGAGTAGAGCGCGTAAGTGCCGGCGGGAACCTCGGTGCCGCCAAACACGACCGGACCGCCAAAGGTGATCTTGGTCGAGGAGTTGGCGCCGGTGCGCCAGACCTCGCCCCAGGGCGCCAGATTGCCAAAGGCCTGCCGGCCGCGCAGGGCGGGCCGGGAGTAAACGATGTCGATGTCGGTGAGGCCGACGGTCTGCGAGACCTTCGCCGTCGGGCTGGGCGCCGGGAAGTTGAGCGGAGCCTGGGCAACGGCCATGGTCGCCCAGAGCGACAGGCCGACGGATGCGAGGGTAAGGGAACGGAGCAGGGCAGTGGGTTTCATGAGTGGAGGGGGTGATCTTTCGCGTAGTTTCCGCGCGGACACAAATCGCCCGCGATGAAAGGCGTCAAAACCATGATAGGCGTTAAGCCTGCCAAATATTCCCCCCAGTTTACACTCACGGAGTAAGCGCCGTCGCGTTTCTCAAGGCCACTCTCGCCCGCGATTTGAACATGACGGGCCTTCGTGGGTCCAACGCCGCGAACCGACCGGCCTCATGCGATTGTTCCCCACCCCCACCCCGTGCCCGGCTGTCGCCGCGGCGGTCCTGCTGAGCCTGGGCCTGACCGAACGGGTGGTTGCGGAAAACATGAAGGAGAAAATCAGCGGAGCCTTGGCCGAGGACTTTCAGTTCGATCCCGAAGCGCCCCGAGGTGAGGTGTTGGACGAGGATGGTGTCGTGCTCATGGCGCCGGTGCTCGTCCAGGAAGATGCCCTGCCGAGTGGATTGGCAGCGGGCGTAGCCGAGGAGCGCCTCAAGCTCACGCCCCAGTTCAGCCTCAAGGATGGCGGTGAACTCATCAAAGACGCGTTTGGCCGCATGACCATCGAGGCCAAGCCGCACCAGGATCTCATCAAGACCGACATCGGCTCCGCCAACCCCGTGCCGCGCTGGAGCATCCTCCGCATCAAGTGGTGACGTGCCCACGCCGGGATCGGGGCTGGACCCCGTCCGCGGAGCGACCGTTGTTGATGCGGGCAACCTCTTGCTCCCATCACCCATGGACCCTTCGCCAACCAACCTCAGCTACCGCACCGACTGCATCTTTCATCGCCAGGATGGTTTCGTGGAAACACGGGAAGACTACTGGGTGATCCGGACTCCCTCCAATCCGACCTACTGGTTCGGCAACCTGCTGATCTTTCGCGACGCGCCCCGCGCCGGCGATGAGGAACGTTGGCTCGCACGCCATGCCGCGGAGTTTGGCGATACGCTGAACCATACCACGATCGCGTGGGATGAACCTTCGCCTGGCGACCACCGGGGCTTTCTCGACCGCGGTTTCCGGCTGGATTCCGGCGCCGCCCTGAGCCTGGAGCGCTACGACACGCCCCCGCCCACCAATCCGGCCCTCATCGTGCGCCCGGTGGTCGACGATCACGGCTGGCGCGAGGTCGTGCGGGTGCAGACTCGCTGCGACGACGAGGATCCGCATTTCACTCCGGACGGGGGTGTCTTCCGCACCGCTCAGGCGTTGGCCGCGCGACGCTTCGCCGAGGCCGGGCGCGGCCAATGGTGGGGCGCCTACGACGGCGACACCCTGCTCGGCAGCCTCGGCCTGTTCTTCGATGAGACGGGCGAACTCGGCCGCTTTCAATACGTGACCACCGATCCGGCGCACCGTCGCCGCAAGGCCTGCAGCACCCTGCTCGACCATGCTATTCGCCATGCCTTCGACACCGTCGGCGCGAAGCGCTTGGTGATCTGCACCGAAGGGATCGAAACCAACCCTGCCATGACCGTCTACCAGCGCTGCGGCTTCCGCCCCGCCGACACCAGCTACGCGGTCACGCGACTCAACGCGCCGGTCACGGCTTGACCCGCCGCAGTGTGTAAGTCTCCTCATGCCCGCCGCCGCTCAGCGTGATGGCGAGCCCGTCGTCTCCATGAACCTGATACACGAAGGTCTGGGGGAAATCGTTGTCCGCGTTGTGAAACTCCACCCGCCGCGCCGCGGCATCGAAGGCAACCAGCGGAAAAGCATGCGGGCTGCGCTGGCCGTTGGGGTGTGGCAGGAGCACCACCCCCTGGTCCCGATCGACAAAGACCACCAAGTCGAAGAACACACAGCGTCCCTCCGCAAACTCCCGCGCCGTCGCCAGCAGCACCCCGCCGCGCGGCTCGGAGATCAGTTCCTCCGCTTCGAGCCCGGTCGACGCCTCCCCGCGCCACGTGCCAGCGAGGAACGCGAGGTCGGCCACGGTGTGCGAAGGCGATTCAGGTTCGGCGCCCGCGAGCCGCACCACTCCAGCCACCAGCACAAACCACACGATCACGCGAGATAGGTTGGAGTTCATTTTCGAGAACTCCTCGCCCGGAGCGCCACAAAGAGCAATACCGCAAGGCCGGCAGTCGTCGATGCCGCGAAGATCGCAAAATTCCTGATCCGTTCAGTTCTTTCCCAAAACTGACGTTCGTAGTCGTTTGACGGACGTTGATCAAGCGGGAGCGGAGGCGGTGGTGGATTGTAAACAGGCCCCGCCAGATCCCCGGCCTCGCCCAACTCGACAGCCTCAATCCATTGCCGTAACACCTCCAGATTCGGGTTTTCCGCCCAATCCAGATTTCCAACAGCGAAATCCCTCCAATCCTCCCGCGCCGGGTCGGCATGAATCACGACCACCCCCCGTCCCTCTTCGGCGGTCTCCAGAAAAGAAATCTGCAGCACGACCCAACGGTCCGGCAATTCCCACCCCAACACTCCGTTGGTTGGGCTCATGCCCATACCCACAAATCGTGGAGATCCAAACCGTTTCAGCCCCTCGCGGAGCCAATCGCTGCCCCGGCCATCCTTGATACGGGCAACGGCCACCAGCCGATCGGGAGCGAATATAAAACTTGCCTGCACCGCCTCAGTTTCCTGCCGCAGGCAGACGGTCAGAGCCCCGTTTGAAATAACACGGTCCGGTTCGAGCGTCGGCCGTTCCGCATCACTCGGAAATTTTTCCAACGTGGTGCCAAACCTGACGGTCGGTGCCTCGAACAGATCCAACGCAGTGACCTCGCACAACCCGAGTGAAACAGCTGCGAAACATATGCTGGCGAAGCGATCCACGGGGAGGATTGAACACGGCCGACGGGGGCGGTGGAAACAAAGAACCTTCAGGTTCTTTCATTCAAGGCGCTCCAAATAATCGAGCCCCTCGCCGCCGCCGACTGGTCACAAAGCTCAGCTCTTCGCTTGGAAGAGGTGCACGTCGCGCTGCGGGAACGGAATCGTGACGCCCTCCTCGTCGAAGCGGGTTTTGATGCGCTCCTGCAGCTCGAAGAACAGGTCCCAATAGTCCTCGACCTTGACCCACGGCCGGAAGGCGAAGTTGAGGCTGCTGTCGGCCATTTCCATCAGACCGATGGTGGGTTTCGGTTCGGCGAGAATGCGCGGCTCGTTGGCCAGGATGTCGTGCAGGATCTGCTTCACCTTCACGATATCGTCGCCGTAGCTCACGCCCGCGACCAGATCGAGACGCCGCGTGCCCTCTTTGGAGAAGTTTTCAATCATGCCGCCGGTGGCCGCCGAGTTCGGGATAATCTGAGTGCGGTTGTCGAGCGTGAGCACCGTGGTGGTGAAGATTCCGATGTCCTTTACCACGCCCTCGCCACCGCCCGCCTTCACGTAGTCGCCGATCTTGTAGGGTTTGAAGATGAGGATGAGCACGCCCGCCGCGAAGTTGGACAACGAGCCCTGCAGGGCCAAGCCGATGGCCAAACCGGCGGCACCGACCACGGCGACAAACGAGGTCGTCTGCACACCGAGCTGACCGAGCGCGGCGATGATCACGAAGGTGAGCAGCAGCGTGTAGGCGAGGTTGGCCGTGAAGCCGACCAGCGACTGCTCGACCTTGCTGCGCTCCATGGCCCGACGCAGACCGTTGGAAATCAAACGGGCCACCAGGCGACCGATCAAAAAGATGACCAAGGCCGCGAGCACCTTGAGTCCGTAAACGCTGACCAGTTCCGTCACACGCGTGACGATCTCATCGATATTAATGTTCATGGGATGGAAGGTTGGAGGGGATAACAGGAACCGGCGAAGCCACCGGCCCACCGAGAATGCAAAGAGTTTGAGGAATTAATTATAGGGTGAAAACCCTATATTTATCAGCAATTCCACGGATCCGCGCCACGGATCGTTCCCGAGGTGTCGGGGTGGAACCTGTGACCCAGTCGAAATCCTCAAGCCGTTCAGCGCCAGCGTCTTTTGACCGCGAGGAAGCCCGGATCCGAAGGTTGGTGACGACGCCACTCCGACGCTCTGGCCCCTTGACCACAGGGCTCAGATCATAAATATGCTTTTATGCGCACGACGCTCGACCTACCCGATCCGCTTTTTCGCGAGCTCAAGGCGCAATCGGCCCTGCGCGGAGTGAAACTCAAAGACTTTGTCGCCGAACTGCTCCAAGCGGGGCTGTCGCAACACGTGCCGCGACGAGACGCGCGGCAGCGCAGCCCCTTGCCGGTGATCCGGCCGGCAACCGGTCGCGTCCATCGGGCGTATTCCAACCGCGAAATCGAAGCGGAGTTTGCGGCCGAGGATGCCCATGCCCGCGATTGACCTGCCCGACCTCAACCTGTGGTTGGCCCTGATCGATCCCGATCACGTCCACCACTCCCGGGCCCGCCGCTACTGGGAACAGGAGGCGCGCGATGACATCGCGTTCTGTCGTGTGACCATGCTCGGCCTGCTGCGCCTGCTGACGAATGCGAATGTCATGCATGGCGCGCCCTTTACGCCTCGCGAAGCGTGGAGCGCCTATCACACCTTTGCCGCCCTGCCGGAGGTTTGTTTCATCGAAGACTCCGTCGCGGCCGAACAGCAATTCGAGCATTGGAGTCGCCGACCGGAGTTCCCGGCCCACGGCTGGACGGACGCCTGGATCGCCGCCGTCGCTCAGTCTGCCAAGGCACGCGTCGTTTCCTTTGATGCGGACTTTGCAGGCTTCGCGGGGCTCGAATTTCTCCATCTTCAATCCGACGCGCTGTAGCCGGGGTCGTCCCTGCCCGCCGAAGCCTTCGCGCAGGAGGGTGACCCCGGATCGCTGCCTCGCCCCACCGCCCTTCGGCACGCGGGGTCACCGACCCCGGCTACAGTTTGGCAAGTTTCGTGTCCTTTCGTATCTTTCGTGGGCCCACAAACCTACTTCGTTCACGCCGGCTTCACGCGGACCAACAGGTCCTTGGCTTCGACGGTTTCGCCGACCTTCACGTTGACCTCGGCGATGGTGCCGTCGCAGGGGGCGTAAACCGTGGTCTGCATCTTCATCGCTTCCATCAGGAGAAGTTTCTCGCCCTTCTTGACCTTGGCGCCGACCGAGGCCGAGAGCGCGGCCACGAGGCCCGGAATCGGCGCGGCGACCTGGTTGGGGTCGCTGAGATCAGCCTTGGGTTTCGCCTGCGTTTTCGGAGCAATGCTCTTGTCCACGATGACCGCGTCGCGGGCCATGCCGTTGAGTTCGTAGTTCACGATGCGGCGGCCGTCGGCGTCGGGTTCGCCGATGCTCACGAGGCGAATGATGAGAACCTTGCCTTCCTCGATCTCGACCGAGATTTCCTCGCCCACCTGCAGGCCGTAGAAGAAGGCCGGGGTCGGCAGCACACTCACGTCACCGTATTGCTTGCGGTGCTTCACGAAGGTGTCGTGAACCTGCGGATACATGAGGTAGGAGAACAACTCGTCGTCGCTCGGCTCGTGCTTAAGGTGCGTGGCCACGCCGGCGCGGGTTTCGGCGAGGCCGTCCGCCAGCTTCTTTTCGCGGGCCTTCTTGGAGAGTTTGGGCGCCTTCAGGCCCTGCTTGGCCGCGGCCCGGTAGCGGGCCTGGGCGGCCTTGTGCTTCTGCGGGCCGAGCACGGCCTTGGACACATCGGCCGGGAAACCGCCGTCGGGCCAGCCGAGGCCGCCGCTGAGCATGTCGATCACACTCTCCGGGAAGGGCGTGGCGCCGGGCTCGAGGTTGATCACATCGGCTGGTTTGATGCCACGCGAGAAAAGGAAGAGCGCCATGTCGCCGACGACCTTCGAGGACGGCGTGACCTTCACGATGTCGCCGAAGAGTTGGTTCACTTCGGCATAAGTGCGGGCGATTTCCGGCCAGCGATGCGACACGCCCATCGATTCGGCCTGCGCCTTGAGGTTGGTGTATTGGCCACCCGGCATTTCGTGCAGGTAAACCTCGGCCGAGCCGCTCTTCGGCGCGGTGTCGAAGGGCGCGTAATACGGCCGCACGTTTTCCCAGTAGTCGGAGAAGCGATCCAGCGTCGCGCGGTCGAGCTGGGTGTCGCGCGACGTGCCCTCGAGGGCAGCGACGACCGAGTTGAGGTTCGGCTGCGAGGTGCTGCCACTCATCGAGGAGAGCGCGAGATCGACCACATCGACGCCCGCATCGGCGGCACGCATCACCGAGCTGGCGTTGATGCCGCTGGTGTCGTGGGTGTGGAAGTGGATCGGCACGCCGACCTCGCCGCGCAGGACTTTGACGAGCTTTTGCGCCGCGTAGGGACGGCAGAGTCCGGCCATGTCCTTGATCGCGATCATGTGCGCGCCCATGCGCTCCAGTTCCTTGGCGAGGCGCACGTAGTATTTGAGGTCAAACTTGTCGCGCTTGGGGTCGAGGATGTCGCCGGTGTAGCAAAGCGTGCCTTCGCAGATGGCGTGCGTGTCCTGCACGGCCTCCATGGCGACGCGCAGGTTGGGCAGGTAGTTGAGCGAGTCGAAGATGCGGAAGATGTCCATGCCACTCGCGGCGGCGTGGCGCACGAAGCCGGCGACGACATGGTCCGGGTAGTTGGTGTAGCCCACCGCATTGGCGCCGCGGAAAAGCATCTGGAAACAGATGTTGGGCACCTTGGCGCGCAGCTGGCGGAGGCGCTCCCACGGGTCCTCGTTGAGGAAGCGCATGGCGGTGTCGAAGGTCGCCCCACCCCACATCTCAAGCGAGAAGAGCTGCGGCGCCTCGCGGGACAGCGCGCTGGCACAGGCCAACATGTCGAAGCTGCGCACGCGTGTCGCCATGAGCGACTGGTGGGCATCGCGGAAGGTTGTATCCGTGATCAGGAGACGTTTCTGCTTGCGGGTCCATTCGGCGAATTTGTCCGGGCCGAGTTCGAGCAGCTTCTGCCGCGTGCCGGCGGGCGGCTCGACGCTGTGGTCGTAGGCCGGAGGCTCGACGGCGGCGAGCGGGGTGGCCGGCTTGTAACCCTTGGCGTGCGGGTTGCCGTTCACGACCACGTCGCCGATGAAGTTGAGCAACTTGGTCGCGCGGTCGCGGCGCGGCTTGAAACGGAAGAGCTCCGGCGTGGTGTCGATGAGCGTCGTGGTCGCCTGGCCGGTGCGGAAGGTCGGGTGAGCGACGACGTTTTCCAGGAAGGGGATGTTGGTCTTCACCCCGCGGATGCGAAACTCGCTCAGGCAGCGGTGCATGCGGTGCATGGCCAGCTCGTAGCTGCGACCGCTGGCGATGAGCTTCACCAGCATGGAGTCGTAGAAGGGCGTGATGACTGCGCCGGCGAAACCCATGCCGCCGTCGAGACGCACGCCGAGACCGCCCGGCGAGCGGTAGGCCTGGATGCGGCCGTAGTCGGGCACAAACTTGTTCTCCGGATCCTCGGTGGTGATGCGGCACTGCAGCGCGTAACCATTGCGCGGAACGTCGGCCTGCACCGGCATGCCAACCTCGGGCGAGTGCAGCGCATGTCCTTGGGCGATGAGGATCTGCGCCCGCACGAGATCGAGGCCGGTGATGATCTCTGTCACCGTATGCTCAACCTGGATACGCGGGTTCATCTCGATGAAGAACCAGTCGTGGCGATCGAGGTCGTAGAGAAACTCCACCGTGCCGGCGTTGTCGTAGCCGATCGCCTGGGCCATGCGCGCGGCGGACTCGCAGAGCTCGGCCACCACCGCCTCCGGCAGGCCGTAGGACGGGGCGACCTCAATGACCTTCTGGTGACGGCGCTGCACCGAGCAGTCGCGCTCGTGCAGGTGGATGACGTTGCCGTGTTTGTCGCCGAGGATCTGCACCTCAATGTGCTTCGCGTTGGCGATGTATTTTTCGAGAAATACGGCCGGGTTGCCGAAGGCGCGCTCGGCCTCGCCCTGGGCCTCGTCGAGCAAGGACTCGAGATCCTCGGCCTTCTTCACGATGCGCATGCCGCGCCCGCCACCACCGAAGGCGGCTTTGATGATGAGCGGGAAGCCGATCGACTTGGCGACTTTCATCGCCTCCTTGCGATTCGTCACCGGTTCCTCCGTGCCCGGGAGCACCGGCACGTCAATGCGCTTGGCGAGGGCGCGCGCGGCGGTCTTGTCGCCCATCATTTCGAGCAGGTCGGGTTTGGGTCCGACCCACACGATGCCGGCCTTTTCACAGGCGCGGGCGAAGTCGGCGTTCTCGGAAAGGAATCCATAGCCCGGGTGGATGGCGTCGACACCCTTCTCTTTCGCGATGCCGATGATGCTGTCGATGTCGAGGTAGGCCGCGACGGGACCTTTGCCCGCGCCGACCTGGTAGGACTCGTCGGCCTTGTAGCGATGGATGGAGAAGCGGTCCTCCTCGGCGAAGACGGCGACGGTGCGCAGGTCGAGTTCGGTGCCGGCGCGGAAAATGCGCACGGCGATTTCGGAACGGTTGGCTGCCATCAGTTTGGCAACGGGACGGATGGCGGGAGCGGCGGAGGCGGAGCGTGACATGGGCAAGGAGGACCGCGCGGGCGCGCCGGTCGATCGGGGTTGAGGGGGACCGAAAGCGGTAACCACGAGCAGAACCCGAGCAAGGAGATCCGCCCGATATGCAGGCCCGAAGCGTCAGATTCTTCGCTCCGCCCCGGCAACGCCCCGGGTTTTACCCTCGACCATCAAGAGATAAGGCCATTGTTTCTCTCAACCATCGAGAGAATCATGGGAAAGAAGAAGAACAGCCTCCTGCAAGGCACGGTCGACCTGCTTATCCTCAGCTCCCTGCGCACCGAGGACCGTCACGCCTGGGGCATCCAGCAACGCGTCGAGCGGCTCGAAAGCCACGTGCTCAGCCTCAAACAAGGTTCACTCTACCCCGCCCTCACGCGTCTGGGCGACGAGGGATTGATTCGCCCGGAGTGGCGCATGACCGAAAACGGGCGCCGCGCGAAATACTACGGTCTCACGTCCGCCGGCCGCGAACGTCTCGCCGCAGAGATCGCCCAATGGCGCGCCTTCTCGTCCGACCTCAATCTGCTCATCGAAAGCGCCTGAGTCTGCCCTGCGGGAGTTGGCCAACCGAAGCCGGTCGCACCGCGGAGGTTACCTGTATCAGCAAGTTGGCGACAGATCGCGCAGCCTTGGTTCAGCATCACCACGGCAGCCGCGGCCTGCCCGGCGAGCGGGGGAACAAAGTGGCAACGGATTCACGCGGGACTCGCCCCGGAGCCCACCGGCCGACAAGGTCGTGCCCATGACGTCCCGACTATTGCGGTTATTCGGTTTGCTCACCCTGATCTGCCTCCCGGTCGGAGCCACGGCGTGGAAACCCACCACCTGGCAGGGCGAACGGGCGGTGAGCGCCAGATCCGCCAGCGGTCAATGGGTCGCCATCGTATCGCTCGAACGCGGTCGTTTGGTGCACCTGGGGGCCACTGCCGCGCCGGCGGACAACCTCATTTTTGCCACCAGCAGCAAAGACGACCGCCTCGGCTGGAGCGGCCATCGCGCCTGGCTGGGACCCCAGACCCAATGGCCCGCCTTTTGGCCGCCACCCGCCGCTTGGGAGAAATCGGCCGCCAAACCGAAGTTGATGAACCAAGGCAACGCGCTCGTGCTCACGCCACCTCCGACCGCCGCCGGCGACTGGCCCGACCTCAGTCGTGGTTACCAGTGGCGGGATGACACCTTGCTCTGTTTTGTTGCCGCCACCGGAACGTCCCGGCGCGACGTGCAGATCGTGCAGATCGTGCAGATCCCGCCCGACGCGACCATCGAAGTGGAAGTCGAGCCGACTGCCGAGGCTCCACGGGGCTACGTGCAGTTGCCGAGTTACTTCCGACCCGAGCTCCGCACCGAGTTTGAACCGCCGGCGCACGTCGGTCCCGCCCGCGATTTTGCGGCACGCGCGTTCACCTTCGTTGCGGATGAACCGGAGAAGTTCGGTTTCACCGACCGGCCCATCGTGGTCCGCCGCAACGGGGTCAGCCTCACCATGCGCCGCGGCGAGATCGCCGGTGCTCGGGTGGTCGGCCAGCCCGACCAAGGCTACAACACCCAACTCTTCTTCGGGGGTCACGAGGGGTTCATCGAGATCGAACAACTCAGTCCCCTGCTACGCCGCACCGGGCGTTCATTCCGCAGTTTCAGCATCGAACTTACGCCACGCCCCGAGCGCTAAGTCGAGGAATCGCGAGAAACCGCAGCAAGAGTAGACTCGCAGACCAGGCTCTGGCATCCACGCGCACGGCAGGCCGCGGGCTCGCTGACACTCACATCTGTGTCCCCCGGCCCGACAGTGCGTAGCCGGTAGGCGAAGCCATCCGTGTTCATCCGTGGTTGAAAAAACTCCCTGCCCTTCCGCCACGTAGCCACTGCACCTCAAATCACACATCGACCCTTGCTCTGATCAGGTCCGCGGGCGCAAGGTGGCAGACGTGTTCCACCCTCGTTTGCTCACTCCCACCCCCGCCGCATGAATCGGGCGTATTGGGAAGACCTCGCGGGCAGCTACGACGAGCAGATTTTCAGCGTGTTGCGCCACGATCGGGACGGCTTGTTGGCCCAGCTGATCGCCCGACACGGTTCGGCCCACAAGACCGCCGCCGACCTCGGTTGCGGACCCGGTCAGATCACGCCGCTGCTCGCGCAGAAGTTCGGCGAGGTGCACGCCTGTGACTTGTCCGAATCCTTGCTCGAGCATGCGAAGGTCAACTGCGGCGAGCAGAGCCACGTGCACTTTCATCGCTTCGATCTCACGAGCACGGGCGCCGCGCCCTTTGCGCCGGCCGACTTCGTGTTGTGTGTGAATGTCATTCTCTCGGCCGACCTCGAAAAGCGCGAAGGACTGTGGGAAAACATCACTCGTTTAGTGGCCGCCGGCGGCACCCTGGTGCTCGTGTTGCCGTCCCACGAGTCAGCCCTCTACACCAACTTTCGCCGACTCGACTGGCACGTGCGCGCCGGGCTGGAGGCCGATGACGCCATTCGCCATAGCCTCGCCCGCGACGGCAACGTGCCCCAACTCGAGCACGGCGTGCGCGGCATCGAAGGCGTTAAAACCAAACACTACCTGCGCGAGGAAATCATCGTGCAATTGCAGGACCGCAGCCTGCAGGTCGAGTCGGTCGAGAAGTTGCTCTACGGCTGGGAAGTCGAGTTCGCCGATCCGCCCGAGTGGCTCGGCTCACCGCATCCGTGGAACTGGCTGGTGGTGGCACGGCGAACCTGACGCGCGCGATCGGGGCTCAATCGTTGAGCGCCGCGTCGACCCAATACTTGGTGCCCTGCAAGGTCGCCTGCAGCGCGAGGCCATTCTTGGTGAATTGATAAACCTCGACGCCCTCGGCGATGTTGCCGGCCATCGCGGCCTGACCGCCCTTGTCGTCGGACTTGGCGGCCGCGTCGGCTTGAGCAGAGAAGTCCCAGCCTTTCTCGATGAAATCGCGCAGCGGCTTCTTTTTGTAGAAAATGAAGACCGCGCGGAAGTCCTTCACGCCAAGACCCAGACCGAGGCCGGCCGATCCCATTTTCATGAACGTCTCACGACCGTCGTCATCGACGACGATGCCTTTGCCGCCGGCGAAGGAGGCGAAGATGACGTTGAGGCCGACATTGGAAAACACCGCATAGCCCTCGGCCTTGCGGATGCGGGCCTTGGTTTCCGGCTTCGCCTTGTAGAGTTCGGCGAGCACTTCGTCGCGCATCTCGCGCACCTCATCGCGCTGTTCCTCGATCGTCGGCTTGGCCGCGGCGAAATTGGCGAAAAAACACGCCGCGAGCGCGGCCACGGCGGAGAGTCGGAGGAACGGTTTCATACGCGCAAGCAAATGGCAAAGCGCGCCGAGCTCAAATCCTCGCGGGTAAAATTCGCCTCAAATTGCGGCCCCGCAACGCTCCGCCAAGGCCCGTTTGCGCACCCACTCCGCCTCGCAATTTGGCGACCCGCGATCGAGGTCGCGGCAAGTTTGCGGGCGCTGTGCGTAGATCGCGCAAACGAAGCGCGCGACGGTGCCGGTGCGGGTGTCGGCCGGCTCGATCACCAACGCGGCACAGTGACCATCCACCATGCGCATGAAGGCGCGGTGGTCGCGAAACTCGGCCCAATGCTCGACCTCAACGCCCAACCGCGACCAGTCCGCGCCCGTCACCCGCACGTAGGCCTCACCGCCAAAACAACAGGCACCGCACTCAAGACAGGCTGGCGGCGAAAAGGACGCGGCTTTGTCATTCATGGGTTTCGGCACCGCCGGAGGCTCGGGACTTAGCCCGCTGCGCCCCACGCCGCGCGAGTTCGCCGGCCGCCGTCTCCTGCTGGATCAGCCACGTGAGCACCCGCAGCATGCGCTCGCCGTCGGGAATGCGCGTGCGGGCGACGAAGTAGTCGTGAATCCGCTGCCGCGGCACATCGAGCTCCCGCGCCAGCACGGCCTTGGTGCCCCACTTCGTCAAATGCGGCTGGATACGGTCCACGAAGGTATTCCACAACGGCGTATCCGGTCCCGGGTGCAGCACCCGACCGATGCCGGTGCGCCGATCGCGCATAGCTTGGCGCGTGCGCGCAGCCTCCGCTGCCTTCTCCACCGACATCCACACCAAGTCAGCCACGGCATCCAGCATCCAAGCGCTGGAGTGCAACGAACCACCAGAAGACAAGTGAGCACTCATACCCCAAAGCCTGCCACCCTCGGTAAATTTGTCACCCAATAGGTGACACTTTCTCGGCCTCTTTTCGCCCCGGTAGCTCTGGGTGTCGGCAAATTTGTCACCTATTAGGTGACAAATTATTTCCGCGCGAGTGGCGCAGCATGAGCGGGGCACAAGCACGGCACGAGCGGAGGGAGCGGGCGCGGGGTTTTGGGCAAGGGATGCGGGGTGGCGGGACGCACGGGGGTGATATGCTGCGCGGATGGTTGATCCGGTAGCCATATTTCAAACGTGGTTGGAGGAGGCGCGGGTGGCGCAGGTGCGGGAGCCGACGGCAATGGCCTTGGCCACGGTCGACGAGCACGGCGCCCCCGCGGTGCGGATGGTGCTGCTCAAACACGCCGATGAACGCGGCTTCGTGTTCTACACCAATCTCGAGAGCGACAAGGGCCGGCAACTGGCCGCCGACGGCCGCGCCGAACTGTGCTTTCACTGGGCGGCGCTGGAGAAGCAGGTGCGCGTCCACGGTCAGGTTGAGCCGGTGAGCGCGGAGGAGGCCGATGCCTACTTCGCGAGCCGGGCGCACAAGAGCAAACTGGGGGCCTGGGCCTCGCAGCAGTCGCGACCGCTCGACAGTCAGGCCACCTTGCTGAAAGCCGTGGCGGCGGTGGCGTTGAAACACCCGCTCAAGGTGCCGCGGCCGCCGCATTGGAGCGGGTTTCGGGTGGTGCCCGACTGGGTCGAACTGTGGTCGGCGGGCGAGTTCCGCCTGCACGACCGCGTGCGCTATCGACGCGAGTTGGCCGGCGGCGGCGGTTGGCGGGCGGAGCGACTGTATCCGTGAAATGGTGACACGGTCCCCGTCGCCCAAACACCGCGTCCGGAGACCGCGGTGCACCGGGCTGCGGGTCCCTATTTGTTGATGTCGAGGCGGAGGGCCTGGAGGGAGAGGTTGAGGTCGCGCAGGAAGGCGATGACGGCACCGATGAGGGCGAGCTGGCCGGCGCAAAAGATGATGATCACGAGCAGACCGGCCTCAAACTGCAGCAGCTCGGCGAGAAAGAGGAGCAGGATGAGCAGGGCGGCAGACAGCACGGTGATGCCGAGCATGAAGCAGGAGGCGCGCAGGATGCCGGCCCGGCGGTTGAGGATGGAGATCTGCAGGTGCAGCTTGCTGGAGAGCGCGTTGTTGGTGGTCGCGACCTGTTCGCGAGCGAGGTGCCGGGCACGGTCGACCGCGCGGCCCAGGCGATTGGTGATGGTGAGCATCAGCAGGCCGACGCCTGAGATGAGGATCACGGGGCCGATGGCCATTTGCAGAACAGGCAGGAGGTCTTTGAACGGGAGGGACGGCATGAAGACGGAGGGTGCGTTGGGCGGGCAGTGAAACAAGCGCAGCAGGATTCGTCCCGACTGAAATGGCGGCCGCGGCGAATTCTGCCCCGGGCTTGCGACGCGGGCGGCGAAGCGCACCCTTGGCCTTGTCATGACACCGTCCTCCGCTGGCTTTCGTTCGCTCCGGCTCCTGCCGTGGGCCGGGCTCACCCTGATGCTCTTTTCGGGCTGTGCTTCCGTGTATTACGGGGCGCTGGAAAAGGTTGGGGTCGCCAAACGCGAGCTACTGGCCGACCGAGTGGAGGAAACGCAGGAGGCGCAGGAAGAGGCCAAGGAACAATTTGCGACCGCGCTGGAGCAGTTGATGGAGTTGACCGGCGACACCGGCGGTTCGCTCAAAGAACACTACGATCGTCTGGCCGACGCGCTGGAGGAGAGCGAGGATCGCGCCGATCGCGTGCATAGCCGCATCAAGAGTGTGCGCAGCGTCGCCGAAGCTCTGTTCGACGAGTGGCAGGAGGAACTCAACCAATACACGAGCCAGTCGCTGCGGCAGCGCAGCGAGCGCCAGTTGCGCGAGACTCAGCGCCGCTACGACCGCTTGGTGCTGTTGATGCAACGGGCGGCGGACCGGATGGACCCGGTGCTCGCGACGCTGCGCGATCAGGTGTTGTTCCTGAAGCACAACCTGAATGCCCAGGCCGTCGCCGGATTGGACACGACGGCGCGCGAACTGCAGGACGACGTGGAGGCCTTGATCGCCGACATGGAGACGTCGATCGCGGAGGCGGAGGCGTTTCTGGCGAGCTGGGAGACCTGAGCGGACCGCTCGCTCACGCTCGCGGGCACCTCAGTCCGGCCCGACGCCGGGCTTACACCGGCCGGACGAGCAGGAGGGTCGTGTCGTCGTGGCGGGGGGCGTGCACGCAGAAGTTGCGGGTGTAGCGGTCGACGGTGCGCACGATTTCGGCCAACGGGTGGTCGATGTTGCGTTCCAGGGTCTGAGCGAGGCGGTCGCGGCCGAACTCGTCTCCCTCCGGGCTGCAAACCTCGGTGATGCCGTCGGTGTAGAGCGCGAGCACGTCGCCGGCACCGAGCTGCACTTGGTGTTCTTCCAACATTTCGTCGAAGAGCGGACCGTCATCGAGACCGATGGCGAGACCTTCGCCGGGCAACAGCTTCATCTCGCCGGAGGCGCGCACGAGAATCGGCGGCTCATGACCGGCGCGGCAGAAGCGCAGGACCTTTGTATCCAAATCCAGAATACCGTAGAACAGGGCGACGAACATGCCGGGGCGCATGTCGGGCTGGAGGTGGCGGTTGACGCGCTTGAGGGCGGCGGCGGGGCTCGGTTCGCCCTCGGCGCAGAGGCGCATGGTGGCGCGGCACTCGGTCATGACGAGGGCGGCGGCGGCGCCCTTGCCGGAGACGTCGGCAATGACGAAACCCCAGCGACGGTCGTCGACCTTCACGACATCGTAGTAGTCGCCCCCGATGTGGAGTGACGGGTGCGAGAGGGCTTCGATCTCGACGTCGGAGATGTCGGGAAACTCACGCGGGCGCAGGTGGGTCTGGATGGCCGCGGCGGTGCGCAGGTCGCGTTCGCGCAACTCACGTTCACGCTCCTCGGCTTCCTTGCGTTCGGTGATGTCGGTGATGAGGCCTTCGTGGTGCGTGACGGTGCCGTCGGCATCACGGCGCACGACGGTGTGGTCGGCCACCCAGCGCACGCCGCCATCGGCGCACACGATGCGGTATTCCTGATTGTATTCGTCGTGACCGGATTTGGCGTGGGCCTCCACTTCGGCGGTCACGCGCTCCGAGTCATCCGGGTGGGTGATGGCGATGAAACCCTGGTTGGCCTGGGTGAAATATTCCGGAGTGTAGCCGTATTGGGAGACGCTTTGGGAGACGAACTCGACCGGCCAGTTTTCGGCGGCGCGCCAGAGCACGACGACGGACGGGGAGCGGTTGACGATGCGTTCCATTTCCTCGCGGCGAGCGAGGGCTTCGCGCAGCTGGTTCTGCGCCTCGAGCCGCAGGGTGATGTCGCGGCCCACGCCCAGAAAGGCGGTGCGGCCATGGCGGTCGGAGTAAACCGCCGAACTCATGGCGTGCCAGATCCAGCGACCATCGGCGTGGCGGATGCGGTATTCGATCGAGGCGCTGCTGGCGCCGTTGCGCAGCGTGTTCTCGAAAAACTCCGTCCAAGCCTCCACGTGATCGGGGTGGAGGTAGTCGACGAAGCGTTTGCCTTCGCCGTCCTTTTTGGTGTGGCCGAGCTTGGTGGTCCAGGCGGACGAGACGAACTTGATGAAACCCTCCGGCGTGATGGCGTAGAGGATCTCACTCGCGGTCTCCAGGTAGGTGCGCCAACGCGATTCGCGGCTCTGCAGGATCTGCGTGGCGGTGCGCTGTTTGGTGATGTCGGCCAACATGCCGAAGTGGTGCGTCACGCGACCGCTCGCATCGCGCAGCACGACGAGGGTGAGCTGACACCATACGGTCTTGGTGCGGGTCTGGAGGTCGCCGACGATCTCGCGCGGCAGGGCCTCGTTGCCGTGGGCGTCAAAGTCGCTTGATCCGTCCGGATTATCCGCCGAGAGGGCGGCAAGTTCCTCCGGTGAGAGCGGCACGAAGTAGCGCTTTTCGAGGGTGAACTGGTCGATCTCGCCGTCGTAGAGCTGCTGGGTGAGAGCGTGTTGTTTGGCGAGGTCGTCCGGGTGGGTGATGGCGTAGACGTTGTTGACGTCCGCTGCCTGCTCGGGCGTGAGCCGGATGATTTTACAGAAGGTCGCGTTGACGTGGTTGATGGCCGGCTGGCCATCGGCGTTGAACTCGCGCCACGAGATGCCGATGGGGGCGTGATCGTAGAAGGCGGTGAGCTGGCTCTGGGTGGCGCGGAGGAGCTCGACCTGATCGATGAGTTCGGCCTGTTGGGAGCGCAGTTTGGCTTCGGTCTCTTTCAGGCGCGTGACATCGGTGCGCAGGGCGAGGTGGAAGCGGGGTTTCCCATCGTCGCCCAGCAGCGGCATGATGGTGCTCGAGACCCAGTAGTGGTTGCCGTCTTTGGCCCGGTTGCAGATGGTGCCGCGCCACGGTTTGCCGGCGTTGATGGTCTGCCAGAGATTCGCGAAAAAATCCGGCGGGTGGTAACCGGATTTGATGATGCGATGGGGCTGGCCGATGAGCTCCTCGCGGGTGTAGCCGGACACCCGGCAGAACTGCTCGTTGACGTGCAGGATGATCCCGTCGGCGTCGGTCACCGCCATGATGGAATGGGTGTCAGCCGCGGAAAGGATCCACGCGAACAGTTCGCTCTCCGTCAGGGGCAAGTCACCAAACGATTCGGCCAGAGAAGTCATCGGGAAGAGCGATGTTGCACCCCGGCGCGAGCGGGGCGAGTCGGAACGATCCACGAAGACATAGAACCGTTAGAACTTTCCTGCGCCGGGACTCGTGTTCGGGGGCAAAGCGATCACAGTGCAAGGTATGACAACCGTGGCAGCATGTGCAGAAATCGCGGAGGCGCAGATGATTCGGTCGGTATTGGAGGGACACGGCATCGAGGCGGTGATCCCCAACGAGCAAACCGCCGAGATCGCCCCGCCCTACCTGTGGGCCTCCGGCGGGGTAAAGGTGCAGGTCGCCGACGAGGACGCCGCGACCGCGCGGGAAGTGCTGGCCACCTTGAGCCGCGGTGAGCCGCCGCCGCTCGATCCGGAAGCCTGATGTCGACCGCACCGGACTCCGCCGCCGCACCGGCGTCGCGCTCGCCGTGGGCCTGGGTGCCCACGCTCTATTTCGCGCAGGGTCTGCCCTACGTCGCGGTCAACCTGCTCTCGATCACGCTCTACAAAAACCTCGGGGTCTCGAATGCCGACATCGCGTTCTACACGAGTTGGCTCAACCTGCCCTGGGTGATCAAACCGCTTTGGTCACCGGTTGTGGACCTGTGGCGCACCAAGCGCTGGTGGACCACCATCCTGCAATGGGTGATGGCGGTGAGTTTCGGCCTCGTCGCGCTCAGCGTGCCGGCACCGTTCTATTTTCAGGCCACGCTGCTGGTATTTTGGCTGATGGCTTTTGCGTCGGCGACGCATGACATCGCGGCCGACGGCTTCTACATGCTGGCCTTGGACAAACCGCGACAAGCCGCCTTCGTCGGCGTGCGCAGCACCGCGTATCGTCTGGCGATGATCAGCGGCCAAGGCGGTTTGGTTTACCTCGCCGGCCACTGGTATGGCACGACCGGCGATTATGCGCGGGCTTGGATGATGGTGTTTGGCGTGCTCGGCGTCGTGTTTTTGATGGCCGCGCTTTATCACCAACGTCGCCTGCCGCGACCGGTCGGTGACGGCGCCCCTGTCGCGACGGAGAGCGCGGAGTCCAAGCGGGATGTGCTGACGGAATGGTGGCGCGTCATGGCGACCTTTTTCACCAAGCCAGGCATCACGCCGATCCTGAGTTTTCTGCTGCTCTATCGCTTCGCCGAGGCGCAGCTGTTGAAGCTGGTGACACCCTTCCTGCTCGATGAACGAGCGGTGGGCGGACTCGGGCTGAGCAACGAGCAGATCGGCGTCTACTACGGCACGTGGGGCGTGATCGCACTCACGGTGGGCGGGCTCATCGGCGGCTGGCTGGTGTCGCGCTATGGGCTGCGCCGCATGCTGTGGCCATTGGTCGCGGCGCTGCACGTGCCCAACGCGGTGTTTTGGGTCATGGCGGTGCATCAGCCGGAAAGCGCCTGGCTGATCGCGGGCGGGCTCGTGCTCGAACAGCTCGGTTACGGCCTCGGATTCACCGCCTACCTGGTCTTCATGATGATGGTGGCGGACGGTCCGCACAAAACCGCGCACTACGCGCTTTGCACGGGATTCATGGCGCTGGGCGTGATGTTGCCCGGGATGTTTGCCGGCAAGATTCAGGAGGCCTTGGACTACCCGCAGTTTTTCCTGTGGGTGCTGATTTGCGCGGTGCCGTCGCTGGCAGCCGTGGCCTGGGCCAAGGGCCAAATCAAGGACGGCTTCGGGCGGAAGTGAAAAGGTAGGGTCGGACCGCCGGGCCGACCGCGCAGTCACGGCGGGCCCAGCGGTCCCGCCCTACCCCTGTTCACATTGCGACCGGAAAACCGGCCTTGTTCAAGGCGCGCCGGAGCGCGCGCAAATGGGCGGCGTCGCGCGTCTCCACCGTGCACACCGCCTGCACCGCGCTCACATCGGCGCCGCTGAAAGCGCGATCATGGGCAATGTCGCGCACACTCGCGCCGGCTTCGGCGATCACCCGCGTGAGGGCGGCGAGGCCGCCCGGACGATCGCTGATGGTGACCGTGAGCCGACCGAGGCGGCCATCGGTCACCAGACCGCGTTCGATGACCCGCGAAAGCGTGGTTGGATCGATGTTGCCCCCGCACACCGCGAGCACGACCCGCTTGCCGCGCAACTCGGGCAGCTGACCGGCGAGCATGGCGCCGAGTGGCGCGGCAGCGGCGCCTTCCACGACGATTTTTTCGCGCTCCAAGTAACGCAGGATGGCGAGCGCGATCCATTCTTCGGATACGGCGACCACGCGATCGAGCAGTGGTCGGGCGAGCTCGAAGGCGTTGGCGCCGACCCGCAGCACGGCCAAGCCATCGGCCAGCGTGGAGCGGCGCGGGATCGTCACGGGACCGCCTTTCTTAAGCGCGGCGGAAAAGCTCGCAGTGGCCTTGGACTCCACACCGATCACCTGAACGTCCGGCTTGAGCGCCTTGGCGGCGACAGCGAGTCCAGCGATGAGTCCGGCTCCGCCGACAGGCGCCACGATGGCGTCGACGTCGGGCACCTGGCGCAGGATTTCAAGGGCCATGGTGCCCTGCCCCGCGATGATGTCGGGATCGTCGAAGCCGTGGACATAGGCCAAGCCCTCGCGTGCCACGTAGTCATCCGCCACGGCGCGGGCCGCGGCAAAATCCGTCCCCTGCACGACCACGCGGGCGCCGAGGTTTTCGCAGGTCGCGACTTTGATGAGCGGCGCATAGTCGGGCATCACGACGGTGACCGGGATGCCGAGCAGTTGGCCATGGTAGGCGAGCCCGAGCGCATGGTTGCCCGCCGAGGCCGCCACGACGCCGCGTTGACGCTGCGCCGGGGAAAGCCGCAACAAGGCGTTGCGGGCGCCGCGCTCTTTGAACGAGCCGGTGCGTTGCAGGTTGTCGAGTTTGCAGAAGACACGCGCGCCAGTGAGTTCAGACAGCGGAATCGATTCCGGACAGGGTGTGACCTGAATTCCGCCGGCGATGCGGCGCGCAGCGCTTCGAATGGCAGCGAGCGTGACAGACATGGTGGCAGCATGGGCGAAGCACCGACGCGGGAAACTGAATTTCCGCCACTTGGCGGACCAAAATGCAGGGTTGACACCCGTCTTTAATTTCAAAAATTACTGAAAATATGGAAATCACACCGGTCATGCGCACCTTCATCCTCCACTGGGGCGAAATGGGCACGAAGTGGGGCATCAGTCGCTCGGTCGCCCAGGTGCATGCCCTGCTCTACCTCGCGGGCGAGCCCCTGCCGGCGGACGAGATCGTGACCCACCTGGAGATTGCCCGGTCGAATGTGAGCATGAGCCTGAAGGAGCTGCAGGCTTGGGGACTCATTCGCACGGTGCACCGCACCGGTGACCGCCGCGATTTCTACGAGACCCACTATGACGTCTGGGAATTGTTCAAAATCATCATGATAGAGCGCCAGCGGCGCGAAATCGACCCGACGGTGAAACTACTCGATGCCTGCGTCGAAGAGAGCGCGGCCAATGAAGCCGCAGCGAACCCCGAGCGTCATCAACGTTTGGTCGCAATGCAGGAGTTTTTGACCCTCTCCGCTTCCTGGGGCCGACGCACTTCCCAGCTCTCCGCCCAGAAGATGAAGAAGTTGGCTCAGCTGGGAGACACGATTTTCCGACTCATTGAATGAGTTGTTTTTAATTCTAAATTTCAAAACTTTCTGAATTACCGAAATAATATGAATACAACCATCCTCGGCTACCTGCTCTATCTGATTCTGGCGATCGGCCTCACGGTCTGGGTCGCACGCACGCTGCACGCCAATGGCCGCGTGTTTTTGATCGAGGCCTTCCACGGTCGCACCGACATGGCCGACGCAGTCAACCACCTGCTCGTGGTGGGCTTTTATCTGGTGAACCTCGGCTTCGTCACCCTCGCCCTCCGCAGCGGCACGCCCCCCGCCACGATGCCGGACGTGATCCTCTACGTAAGCACCAAGGTCGGTCTCGCGATGCTGGTGCTGGGCGCGATGCACTTCTTCAACCTCTTCAACTTCGACAAAATGCGTCGCAAGGCGAAGCGCAGCGAGGCCGCCAAAGCTTGAGGATCGACCGATGAAACACCTGTGGTGGCGCACGTTGTTAGCGATGGTCGGCGGCATCGCGCTTTTCGCACTCGGTTTCGCAATCGTCTTGGGAACCACGGAACGTGGCGCGGCTTGGTTCGACCTTATCAGTCTCGCGGCTTACGTCGCTCTTGTCACGGCGTGCTTTGCGCTGCCGGCATGGTTCATCTCGGTGTTGCCACTGACCCTGTCAGGCTTCGGTCGGCGCGCCCTCACCCATCGGGTTTGGATGGAGTGCAGCTGGGCAATCATCGGCCCGCTGTCCTTTGCCGTCATTATGGCGATAGGCCAAGCGTTTCCCCCACCCGCCATGTTTGTGATGCCGACGCTGGTCGGCGCTTTGGCAGGACTCTCGATGCGGGCGGTCCTGGCCCGCAGGCCCTTGCCGCGAAAGGAAACCGTATGAAAACCGTGATCGCGAGCGGCAGTCCGCTCAACCACACCGTATTGGAAAAATCGCTACGCAAGGCCTACTCGGCCGAGAAGGCCGCTTCGCTCGCCTACATCGGCCACGCCCGTTCGCTGCGGGACGCGACCGAGGTGGCCCGGATCAAGCGGATCGAAGCCGACGAGTGGGCGCACCGGCGTGAGGTGGGGAAGATCATGGCCCGCCACGGGATCAAGCCATCGTGGCGGCTCGAGATCAGCTATACGGTCATCGGCACGCTGATTGGTTGGAGTTGCTCCGTGATCGGTCGCTTCATGCCCTACTTCTTCGCGGGCAAACTCGAGAGCGGCAACGTGTGTGAATACTTTGTGATGATTCGGCATTTTCACGCGCTCGGCATCAACGACTACGACGAGGTGCTCCACGAAATGGGGATGAAGGAGAAGGGGCACGAAGTGTATTTCCTCGAACTCATCGCAAACGAGCCGTGGCTGCCGTGGTTCGAACGCCTCTTCGCCTGGGGAAAGTCGAAGTCGGCCAACGACGTCGACCTGTCGGCGCCGCCGGCGGCGGGGAACGCTCACAGCATTTGCCAGCGAACGGAGTAGGAAGAGTCGAGCGTTCCGGGACTGGGGCAGGTAAACACGCGGGCGGTCTCCGACCGCGTCGACCATGGGTCGACAAAAAAGCCGCGAACGGGAGACGTTCGCGGCCGGTGATTTGGACAATGAAACTAGGCGGCGCCTTAGGGCTGCTGGTTTTGTTTCCAACGCGGGCGTTCGCCGTCGGGGCCGCGGCCCTGGCCCGGACCGGCAGCGTGGCGGGCGATGAGGCGTTGGCGGGCGGCGGACCACTCGGCGTCGCTCACCTGGCCGTCTCCGTCGGTGTCGACGCGGGCCATCAGACGCGGGCGGTTGGGTAATTCGGCGCGCAGGCGGGCTTCGGCGGCGGCGCGCTCCGCGGCGCTGATCTGGCCATCACCGTCCGTATCGAGGCGTTCGCGCATGCGCTGACCGCGTTCACCATCGGGACCGCGGCCGAAGCGTTCCCCGTTTTGGCGGCGTTCCATCATGGCGGTGTGCGCAGCGGCGCGTTCATCGGCGTTGAGTTGACCGTCACCGTCGAGGTCGAAGCGTTCGAGCACCCGAGGCGGCGGTTGGCCACCCGGACCACGGCCGGGAGGCGGAGTCGGGGCGGCGGTATCGTCGGATTGAGCGAGCAGCAGGGAGCCGCTGAAGGTGGTGGCGGCAACGAGGAGGGAAGCGATGAGTTTGCGATTCATGATTTTTAAGGGATTGAGCTTCGCTGGTTGCTGGGACAAGACGACCGCCAGTGCGCCGGGTTACATTTCCGGATTCGGTGCCCAACCTTTTCGCGCGCCGATGTTTCAAGTCACCTTTGCCGAGCAGGCCATGCAGGAGCTGAACAAGCTCGATAAACTCACGCAGCTCACCGCGATCGAGCCGCTGAGTTCGCTGCGTGCCATTGACCTCGAGCGACCGCGCGAGCCGCTCGGCAAATTCGCGCGCGGTGGCCGTGACCTGTATCGTTTGCGCAGTGGTGAACTGCGGTTTTACTTCGAGGTCCGCGAAGAAGAGACCCTCCACGTGCTTTACATCCTGCACGAACACTCGCTGGAGGATTTCCTGCTGCGCAACAAGTTACCCGTGTCGGAACAGCAGCTCGTCGAGCAACACTCGAAGTTCTGGAAATACCTCGAATCGATCACCAAGCGCTGAGGCCCCCCGCCCCGGTTTGCCCGTTCCCGCCCCCCCTTTTTCATGACGCCCGAAACGCCACCGTCGCCGGAGCGCGAGGATCCGTTCTCCCCGGAGAATGCGAGCCGCATCTATTTCCTGCCGAACCTGATGACGGCGGGCAACCTGTTCTGTGGTTTTGTCGCGTGCATCAAGTGCATCCAGGCGCACTACCTGATGCGGGGGTCGGCCGTGATCACGCCCGACGCAAGTGACCTGTTTGCCGAGGCGGTGTGGCTGATCTTCGGCGCGATGGCGTTTGATGTGCTTGATGGGCGCCTGGCGCGCATGGGCGGCAAGGAGTCCTTGTTTGGCGGCGAGTTCGATTCATTGGCCGACGTGATCTCCTTTGGTCTCACACCGGCGTTGATGATGTTCTTCCTCATCCTGTCGCCGACGCAGGGTTATCCAATTTTTCAGAAGATCGGGTGGTTCTTCGGGTTCGTTTATTTGCTGTGCGCGGCGATCCGCCTCGCCCGCTTCAACGTGATCACCCATCCGCTGATCATCAAAACCAGGAAATCGGGCACGAAGGACTTCATCGGGCTGCCCGTGCCCGCAGCCGCTGGCACGGTGGCGGCCTTGGTGTTGTTTCTCCTGAACCTGGCGAAGCACGACCGCGAACTGCAGTATTGGGCGCTCGCCCTGCCACCGCTGCTGTTGCTGATCGCCGTCCTGATGGTGAGCACCATCCGTTACCCGAGCGGCAAGCAGATCGATATGCAGACCAAGACGCCCCTGGTTTCCCTCGTGCTCGTGGTGTGCGCGGCCGGCGCGATCATGGCATTCAAGGAGGTCGGCATGCTGCTGGTGATGCTCGGCTACATCTTCTTCGGCCTCTTCCGGGCTTGGCGCGAACGCGGCACCACCAAGCCCGCTGAACCGACTGGGGAAAGCGCGTGAATAAGTTGGGGGTCGCCGACCAACAACTTTCGCCTTGGGAAAAACCGGCCGTTTGTTCGCAGTTTCTCGAGACTTGTTCACAGCTCGCGCCGGCCCCGGTTTTCAGAGGAGAACGGGCGGCTCCGGACCGGGTTATTGCCGTTTTTCCGGCCCATAATAAGACGACTCCAATTACTTATTGAATCAGGTATCTTTTGGGCTTTGTTAACTTTCGCGTTTCACGCCCCGTGAAACCCCGCCCCTCGTCATGAAACTCAAGATCAACCGCGACCACTTCAGCAACGGACTCGCCCAGGTTCTCAACGTCGTCGGCTCCAAGGCCACGATGCCCATCCTCAGCAACGTGCTGATCGAGGCCGAGGGGAACCACATCACGCTCACCACGACCAACCTCGATCTGGGCATCCGTTGTAAGATCAAGGCCGATGTGAAGGAAGGCGGCGCGGTCACCCTCCCGGTTAAGCGTCTCGCCACCATCGTCCGCGAGCTGCCCAACCAGGATGTGAGTTTCGACGCCACCGCCAATCACCAGGTGAAGCTCACCTCGGGCGGGTCCACCTTCCGCATCATGGGCATCGGCAAGGACGAGTTCCCCCCGCTGCCGGAGTTCGGCGACGACCGGACCTTCACCCTCGAGCAGAGCGAGCTCACCTCGATGCTCAAGAGCGTGGCCTACGCCCAGTCGAGCGACGAGACGCGCTACATCCTCAACGGCGTGTATTTCAATTTCCGCGACGGCAAACTCTCGCTCGTCGCCACCGATGGCCGCCGCCTCGCCCTCACCTCCAAGGAGATGGAAGTGCCCGAGGACGCGTCCGGCGCGATCATCCTGCCGGCCAAGACCGTCTCCGAGCTCCAGCGCATGCTCGACAAGGGCGCCAAGCTGAAGGTCTCGTTCAACGAGCGCCGCGCCGCGTTCCAGATCCAGACCGACAAGGACAGCTCCGGCCTCATCGACTCCATCTACCTCTATTCCAAGGTCGTGGAGGGCAATTATCCCAATTACCAACAGGTTATTCCCAAGGAGACGCACCAGCGCATCAAGCTTGAGCGCGAGCTGCTCCAGCAATGCATCCACCGCGCCGCCCTCGTCTGCTCGGAGAAGAGCAACTCGGTGAAGCTCAAGATGTCCTCCAACCTGCTCGAAATCACCGCGCAGAGCCCCGACTTCGGTGAGGCCCACGAGTCGATGGCGATCGATTACAGTGGTCCGGACCTGCAGGTCGCCTTCAACCCGCAGTTCCTGCTCGATCCGCTCAAGGCCCTGCAAAAGGACGAAGTGTTCTTTGAAGTGAAGGACGAGGTGAGCCCCGGCGTGTTCAAGACGCTCGAGAGCTTCATCTGCGTCATCATGCCAGTGCGTCTGAGCTAAGTCTCAGCCACACGCCAACTTCCACTTTTACGGGCCGGGCGTTCCAGCGTCCGGCCCTTCTTGTCTCCAACCCTGCTTCATGGATCCCACTTATCCCGTCGTCACCGCCATGGTGGTGTCGCTGGTCCTGTTTCAGATCAACCAGCGCCGCTTCTCACCCTTGCTGGCAATCTTCAATCGCTGGCTGCGGTGGCTGATCTTTGGCTTCGGTCTGGCCAAGATCTTCGTCGACCTCGGCCTCAGCCAACGACCCTATTGGGTCCTGGCGGTGACCTGCCTGCTGGTTTACTTCCTCATCGAGACGATTTATCGCTGGCTGGAGATCAAGGCGCTGAGCCTCAGCCCGATTCCACTTTTCCCGCGCTTTCGCGTGAATTCCAGCGGCGAGGAGTGGCCTACCCAACCCCGCCTGCTGAAAGTCCGCGATTGGCTGCGCAAAGAGGGTTTTCACGCCGTCCAGTCGCTCAAGGCCGAGCTCGCGCCGGGTTTTGCGCTGCGAATGTCGGTTTATCAGGACTCATCGGACAAGTTGCGGGTGCAGGTGCTCTTCCTGCCCCAGCCGGGCGGCAACATCGTGATGTGCGCCAGCCTCATTTCGATCACCAGCAGCGGCTACCGCTACGTGACCGACAACCTCTTCCTGCCCTTTGCCGGGTTTTATCCGGAGAACTGGCTGGTCGACCGCAGCCCGTGGCGGCGCTCGATCGCTTCGCTGGTGAAGCGCCACCGCGTCCGCCTGATGACGGAGAAGGATCCGTTGGTGGAGTGGGAAACCGAACCCCTGGCCGACCTCAACGCCCAGCAGCACGCCATGGAGCAGGTGAACACCGAGCTCGGCTTCCTGTTTCCGCATCACGAGCGCGAGGAGCACGGCAAGATGACGGTCGAGGCCCGTTACCGCGTGTGGAAGGAAGCGTGGTTTCTCAACTACTTCGGCCGCAGCTCGCGGTATGAGTGAGCGAACCCCCGGGGGTCGAGCCGCAGCGTGATTTGACGGGTTGTTTGGCGGCGCCGGGGTTGGTGCTGCATGCCCCGCTTTGGTTCGCGTTGTCTGCCGCTGGTTCTGACGCTGTTCGGCGTCTTGTCGGCACAGGGGGCGGAGAACCTGCCGCTGCCGGAGACGCAGCAACACGAATTTGTCTCCCGCTACACCGGCCGACGCTATCAGTTGCGGGTCGGTTTGCCCCGGTATTACGACCCGACGCGGCAGGATTACACCGTCGTGTATCAGCTCGACGCGCAATGGGACTTTTTCCGGGTTTGGGCGATCACCCGGGCGCTCGAATACGACGGCCGGCTCGCGCCGATGATCGTGTGCGGCATCACCTACGGTGGCGCCGACCCCAACTACGGCCAACTGCGCCAGCGCGACTACACGCCGACGCCCGCCTTGGGACAGGGCGAAAGCGGTGAGGCCAATCTGTTTCTGCAAACGGTGGCCAACGAGATCGTTCCGCTGATGGAGACGCGTTACGCCTGTCGGCGGGGTGAACGCATCCTCATGGGCTCCTCTTACGGCGGATTATTCACAGGTTATGCCCTGCTCAATGATGGGGGGCTTTTCACGGGTTACGTGCTCTCGAGTCCCTCGATGTGGTTCGACAACGAGGTGATGGTGCAGCGTGCGCAGCAATGGAGCGGGGCGAGTGCGCAACGCGGGATCAAAGTCCGCATCATCACCGGAGCATCGGAGAATTACACCCAACGCATCGGTGCTCAGGACTTTTACAACGCGCTGCAGGGCCTCAATCTGCCCGGGTTGGATCTGGGGTTGGACTTTGAGCCCAGCGAACGCCACGGGGCGGTGGCAGAGATGGCTTACCTGGAAGGTTTGCCGCAGGTGGTGCAAGCGCAGCTGGTGCCGCTGAAACGTGGTGACCCGGCGCCTCGCAACTGGACGCCCTCCGAGCCAAAGGTGGACTGGTGGGTGGACCAGGTTTGGCGCAGCACCGATGCACGCACGGGTGCCCGGCGGCGCTTGGTGCTCAACGACCCGGTGGCGCCGGCGCGTTCCACCTATGCGGCCGGGGTGATTTACGTGATGGATGGACAGTGGGGCGACTTTCGCGCGGTCGACGGGCACTTCGGGTCCTTGCTCTACGACTACGAGACCTCGAGCTCGATTCTGCGGGCGGGCTTGGACTGGGAAGCGCCCAGCAATCGTGTGCTGATGCAGTGGCGGGAGCAGGCCTTCGACCTCGAAACCGGGGGCGGCGCCGCCGATACGCGGGCTTGGGTGCGCGACGAGGTGATTCCCCAGGTCGAGGGCCCGCTGAACAGCCCGGCCGGTTACCGCATGATTGTGGCCAGCGAAAAGGCGGCGGCGTGGGCTCTCGCCGACCTGTTGAGCGAGGAACCGAGCTTTGACCGGTATCTCTTGGTCTCACCGGATGTCGGCGCTGCGGACAGGCCCTTGTGGCAACTCGAAGCGACCCGGGCGGCCCGCGGCGGCGATCTGAGCGCCCGCGTGATGATCTACAGCGGCGGCGACGAGTCGTTGAGCGAAATACGGCAGCCCTTGGCCGACTTCGTGGCGCGGTTGCGGTCACGCAACTACGCCAACCTCACCTTGCAGACCACGACCTTGGACGGACGGGGCTATGCGCAGGCCAAAATCGAGGGTTATCACAAGGGCCTGCGGCAGATGATCCGCTGAAGCCCCGTGTCGGCTCAGCGGAAGTAGTCGGCCAGGTTGACGGCGACGGTGGACTCGATGGCCTGGCCGTCTTCGAGCGCGGGCAGGTAAACCAGATTTTTGATGATGTCCCGCTGAGCGGCGGAGACGATTTGGTCGTCTGAGGCGAAGCCGACGAACTGTCCCTGCGCGTCGATCTTTACCAGAATCGGTTGGTCGAGTGGCGCGGAGCTCGGGGCGGCTTTGAGCTCGGGTGGAGCGAGCTCCCAAACGGCGCAGGCCGGCAGGGTTTCACCGCGGTGGTTGGCGGTGTGGTCGAGCAAGAGGTATTGGCGGGCTTCTTCTTCCGTGAGTTCGAAGCGCTTTTCGGAGAGGTTGGTGGCGAGCTCCTTGCCGGAGTTGAAGAGATGAAGCTTCACCTCGAGGATCTCGGAGTCTGGCGGAATCCCGGTCTGCAACATGGTGATCTTGCGCGGGCGCGGGCCGATTTCGCCGATGGGTTTGTAGAAGTTCACATCGTCGATCGTGCCGTTGGGCAGGCGGACTCGGGCGAGGGCGACGCAGTAGGCGTGCGACATGGTGCTCGGCGCGGAGACGCTGAAGCGTAGCTCCACGGCGTCGTGCCCCTGCGATTCCCCGCGGTTGTGGATTTCCTTGGAGGCGGTATCCGGGCTGGTCATGTCGGTGAGCATGGCCTGCTCGCTGAGGCCGGATTGCAGGGCGTTCATCAACTCCGGTCGCACGTCCTGATCGTTGGCGACCACCATGCCGTCGCCGTCCGGGCTGGGAGCCATCACCACCGAGGAAGCGCCGACCGCCCGCAGCTCGGTCATCATGGCCTGATCCTGCTGGTAGTTCATGATGTTGGTCTGGCGGCCCACCCACTGTTTGTAGGGATCGCTGGCCGGGGAGTAGGTGGTCTCGTATTCGAGATCGGCAATCGCCGCGTCCTGGTTGCTGACCTTGGGGACGAGTTTCCAGCGGAAGCCCGATGTGCGCTCGATCTCCTCAAGTTGGCCGGCTTCGGAGGCGACGAGGGCGGTGCGACCCTCGATGTTGCGGACCTGCATCATTTCCAAGCCGTTGGGCACGAACAGGTCGACGCCCACGAACAACTGATGGGTGCGTTCCGGGGCGGCCTTGGAGGTGACGACCCGCGGTTTGGGTTGCGCCGCCAAGGGGGCAGCGACGAGGCAAATGAGCCAAATGGCGGTCGCGACGGTGATACCTTGTCGTCGCAAACGGTGAATCACGGTTTGGGACATGAAGCAGATGGTGTGGTTGAGTCGATGGGGTAAGCAGACGGCAGGACGCGCAGTCGAGCCAGTCTCGTTGCCATTGGATGGCAACGGAAGGAGAGTGTTCCCACTCTGTCGTGGGGTGCAAATCGCATCCTGAGTTTCCGTGAAGCAGGGTGGGCGACGGGAATGGGAGCAAAAGCTGACGGAAATTGAATCCGTTTCGTTGGCGAGGGCGAAAGCCATGGCAACGGAACTTGCGGCACGTCGCCGCCAAGCCGGGAACCAAAACCAAACCGATCCTCCCATGAAGATGAAATCAATGCTCCTCGCCGGGGCCCTGATCAGCTCCGTTTCCGTTGTTTCCGCCGACCACCACGCCAAACCGATGGCCAAGGCCGACCTCGTCGACACGGCGGTCGCCGCCGGCCAGTTCAAAACCCTGGCCGCCGCGCTCGGCGCCGCCGATCTGGTTAACGCCCTCAAGGGCGACGGCCCGTTCACGGTCTTTGCGCCGACCGACGCCGCCTTTGCCAAGCTGCCGGCCGGCACGGTCGAGTCCCTCCTCAAGCCCGAGAACAAGGACCAGCTCGTCGAGGTGCTCACCTATCACGTGGTCGCCGCCAAGGTGCCCGCCAAGGTTGCCGTGACCCTCGACGAAGCCAACACGCTCAGTGGCGGCACGCTCGCCGTCACCCGCCGTGGCGGTGATTTGTTTCTCAATGACTCCAAGGTCATCCAAACCGACATCATGGCCACCAACGGCATCATCCACGTGATCGACACGGTGCTCCTGCCACCGTCGCTCTCCGCCAGCCATGCCGCTCCGTCGGCCCCCGTGCAACAGCTCGCCCGTGCGGCGATCGATCGTGGGGTCCCGCTCTACAACCACGGCAACCACCGCGCCTGCGAAGCCGTCTACGCGATGGCGATCGAGGCGATGCTGACCCTGCCGAACAGTGAGCTCTCCAGCGGTCAGCGGCAGGCGCTGCGCGACGCCATGCACACCGTGGGCCGCCACCGCAGCGCCACGACCAACGCCTGGACCCTGCGCCACGCGCTCGATGCGGTGATGGCGCCGGCGATGACGCAAAACCTGATGGCGAAGCGCTGACGGCGGTTGTCACGCGGCCCAAGTCTGTCTCAGTGCTCACATGGCCCCTCCGGGAGCAGACGACACCGATGCTGACATTTTGCCGCGCGTGGCCCGGCGCGATGGCCGGGCGATGCATGAGTGCATCGCCCGGTTCAGCCCTCTCGTCTGGTCCATCATCCGGCGCTACGTGCAACCCGATACCGAAGCCGAGGACGTCGTGCAGGAAGCCTTCACCGAACTCTGGCAAAAAGCCGGCCGCTTCGACCCGGCGCGCGCCTCCGCCGTCACCTTCATCGGCCTCGTTGCCCGTCGCCGCGCCATCGACTGGCTGCGTCGCAAGGGGCGGCGACCGACCGCCGAGCCCTTGCCGCCCGACCTCGACCGCCTGATGGTCGACTCGCCCCCTCGCATCCAAAAGATGGATACCGAACACCTTCACTCCGCCCTGGCGACGCTGCCCGCGGTCACCCGGGAGCTGTTGCAGCTGCATTTCGCGGACGGCTTGAGCCATCCCGAAATCGCCGAGCGCACCGGCCAGCCCCTCGGCACCGTCAAAACCCGCCTGCGCCGGGGCCTCCTCGAATTGCGCCAACGCCTGGGCGCGCAAGCCTCCAACCCCGCCACCTCATGAACCCCCGCGAACGAGCAGACCGATTTGCCGAGCTGGACGCCGCCCGCGCCCTGGGCGACCTTTCGCCGGAAGAACTCATGGAGTGGCAGCAACTGGTGGACGAGCACGGCTTCGAACCCGATGGCACCCTCGATCTCTTGGTGGCCGGACTTGAAAGCACCCTCGCACCGGCCGTCGAAGCCCCCCCGGCTGGACTGCGGCAGCGTTTGGAGGCCGACACCGCGGCGTTTGCGGCCGAGGCGCCGGCTGAGGTCATCCCGTTCTGGCGCAATGCGGCGTTGGGCTGGGCGGTGGCGGCTGGTTTTGCGATTTTGTTGATGGTGCAAGGCACGCAACCCGAGCCAGCGCTCCCCTCGCCGGCGGAAGCCCGCAGCGCGCTGCTCGAAGCGAGCGACGCCGTGCGTTTGGATTTCGCCGGCCTGGCCGACTACGGCGGATTGAGTGGCGACGTGGTGTGGTCCGACGACAGCCAGCAGGGCTACATGCGTTTCGCGGGTTTGCCGGCCAACGATCCGACGCAGGCGCAGTATCAATTGTGGATCGTCGACCCCGAGCGCGACGAGCGCCCGGTGGACGGCGGTGTCTTCGACATCCCGGCAAACGCCGGAGAGGTTGTCGTGCCGATCCGCGCCGCACTGCCCGTCGATCGCCCGGTGGCCTTTGTGATCACGGTCGAAAAGCCAGGCGGCGTGGTCGTCTCCGCCCAGGAAACCGTCGCCGCGATCGCACAGCGCGGGTAGGCTAGGCCCCTTCCACCAAGGTCGCTCGAATCAGTTGTCGACCAAGTAGACTTCGATGATGGCGTTGCCGGTGGCGTCGGACTTGGTGCGGACCTGGCTGGAGTAAACACCGGCCGGCAGGCCGACGATGGCGGCGGCGTCGCGGCTTTCGGTGGGCAGGGCAAAGGCGCCGATGTCGTTGGCGTCGGCGGTGATTGCGGGGTCGCCTGCCCAGTCGTCGTTGGTGGCGAGGGTGGTCGAGCCGCGCAGGACGGCGAGTTGCGGATCGGCTAGCACGCCGGGCACGCCGTAGTCGCCCAAGGTCGGGCCGACGGCCCGCACAAGGAGACGGGCGTCGCGCTCGCCCTCAACGACGAAGCCGGCAGTAAGCGTGTCGTCGCCGTTGCCGGCATGGGTGCGCACGGAGAGGTTGACGAGGCGCGAGCGCCAAGAGCGCGGGTGGCGGTTGTAGACCTCGAGCAAGACCACCCCGCCGGGAGTGTCGCCGCGATCGATCACGGCGGAGTAGCCGCCGGGCGGCAGGGTGACGAGCATGGCGGAATCGGCGCTGCCGGCCGGCAGCGCGAAAGCGCCCAACTCGGCGGCGACGGACGCGATTTGGGCGCCATTGGAGTCACCCCAGTCCTCGTTGGTGGCGATCAGGTCACCGTTGGCGTTGAAGAGCTGCAGCGACGGATCGGGCATGGCGCCCTCGACATCGACCGTGGCCAAGGTGGGCCCGACGGCACGAATGAGCGCGGTGAGCGGCTCGTTGCCGCTGATGACAAAGCCGGCGGAGAGACGGCCGCCCCCTGTATCCGGAATCCGGACACGCGTGGACAGGTTGGTGAGGTAGGACTCGGGGACCTGGGTGTAGAGGGTGCGCGTTTGGCTGGCCGCGACGGTCAGCACCTGACTGGCCAGGTGTCGGGGGGCATCAACGAAATCGGCGAGAGGAAGCGAGAGTTCGCCGAAGGCCGCCCGGCCCCGGCCCCAGAGTTCGCCATTTTGGTCGATCCAGACAACGTGGTAGGTTCCGGCGGCGAATTTTCTGACACCGGTGGCAATCAGACGCGGAACATCGTTGCGGAACTCGCTGCCTCCAACCCCGAGCTGCTGCTGGGTATTGATGCCCAACCCCCACAGTCTGCCGTCCTTGGTGAGGAAGTAGGAATTCGATTGGCCGGTGGCGGCGGCTGCTACGTTGTGCGCAATGAATACGGGTGTCGGTGCTTCAGTGCCGGTGCCGGTGCCGAGTTCGCCCGTGACGCTGCGTCCCATCCCCCAAAGACTGCCGTCCGTTTTGATGAACAGAGTATGGATTTCCCCTGCGGCAACTTGGGCAACATCGGTCGCGATTTGGGTGAAGCGTTGGACCTGATTGGTGTGTCCCTGGCCGAGCTGATAGTGGGCGTTCTCTCCGGAGCCCCATAGGATGCCATCAGAGTCGACGTAGTAGGAATTGCCGGCGCGCGCTGCGACATCAATGGCGCCGGTGGCGATTTGCTCCGGCTCCAATTGGTAGGGCGTGAAAGGAATGCCCCAACGTCCATTGTCGCGACTGCCGAGAAACCACAGCGTGCCGTCGGACTTGATGAACATTGCGTGATTGTTGCTGTTGGAAACTTTGACCACCGAGGTGGCCACCAAGTTGGCGTGGTCGGAATACGGGGTGGTTCCCGGCAGGCCGCGCAGATTGCGGTCGTTGGATCCAACGGCCCACAGGGTGAGATCGTCGCGGATAAAAAATGTTGTATAGGCTTCGGACGAGATGGAACGCACCCGCGAGATTGATCGCTGCGGCTCGTAGGAGAAGACAGTGGTCGATGGACCGAGTTGGCCGGTGCTGCCCAATCCCATGCCCCACGCCGTGCCGTCCTTTTTGAGGATCAGTCCATTGTAGGTGCTCAGACTCACGGCTTCGACGTCGTCCATAATCGGAGTCGGCACCGCGCGGTCGATCGTGTCGCCGAGCCCCAGTTGACCTGAATTGTTCTGGCCATATCCCCAAGCCGTTCCGTTGCGATCGACGAAGAGGGTTCCGTAGATGCCGGTCGAGACACTGGCTACGTTTGAGGCGATAACTACCGGAGTGAGTTGAGGGTGACTGGCGTTGGGACCCAGTTCGCCGTTTTCACAAAACCCCATTCCCCACAGCGTGCCGGTTTGGTCGATGAACATGGTGTGACCCCCGGCTGACGATGCGCTCAACACGTTGTCGGCGACTTTGACCGGCGCATCCTGATTCTCCCGATGACCTAGGCCGAGCTGTCCCCAGTAGTTAATGCCGGCCCCCCAAAGTGAGCCGTCGGACTTGATGAACAATGCCGTGTTGCCGCCGTTGATCGCCTGGGTGACTCCACTCGCGAACTGCACCGGCCCGCTGATCTCCGGTCGGTCCGGTAGTGCGAATGGGTTGCCGAAATTTCCTCCCATGCCCCAGAGCGAGCCATCTGTCTTGACCCACAGGGTGTTCACGTCCCCGGCAGCGACGCTGGCCACCTCGGTGCTGATCTCAACCCGCGTGGTGACCGGGTCAGGCAAATTCGGACCGACTTGGCCGACCGTATTTCGCCCCCAGCCGGTCGCACGACCCAGTCCATCCACCATGACCACGATGTTGTAGACGGCGGAGAAATCGGACACCTCGGTGGCGATCGGAGTGAAGGCTTCGTAGGCCGAAGTATCGCCGTTCCAATTGCCAGCCGGGCTATAGCCGGAAGCCAACAAGGTGTTGTCATTGGTCAACAGGAACGAAGCCCAGGCGGTGGTATGGACGCGTTTTATGCCGGACGCGAGGAGGCGTGGCGTGGTGACCAGCGTTGGGATGGGGGCGTTTAGTTCTCCACGCTGGTTTTCGCCATGCCCGACCAAAACCCCTGATTGTGCCCTGACCGGACCAAAGGAGGAAAGCAGGCCGGCCACCATGCCGATGACGGAAACCAACTGGCGACAAAACAACGAGCGGCGGACACTTTGTCCGGGAAACAAGGTCATAAACAATTGGATTAGCGGCCAGCTGCGGCGGATCCTCGCCAGTCCGCGCGCGGGTGCCAGCTCGAATTCCGCCGCCCGCTACTCCTTCACCAAGGTCACCACGCACTCGAGGTGGCGGGTTTGGGGAAAGAGGTCGAAGGGCTGCACGGCGGTAAGGCGGTAGCCGGCCTCCTTGAAGTGGACCAGGTCGCGCATCTGGGTCGCCGGGTCGCAGCTCACGTAGACCACGGCGCGGGGGCCGTATTCGAAAAGCTGTGACAGGAAGCTCTCGTCGCAACCTTTGCGCGGCGGGTCGATCAGCACCACGGTGTCGGCGGGTGGCAGGTCGGTGTCGAGCCCGGCAAAGATCGCGGCGGCGTCGCCGGCCTGAAAGGTGGCGTTGCTGATGCCGTTGGCGGCCGCGTTCTCGGTGGCGAACCGGGCGCTGGTCTCGCTGATCTCCACCCCGCGAACCTGCTCGAAGGCGGACGCGCAGCTCAGCGCGAAGAGCCCGCTGCCGCAGTAGGCGTCGACCATGAAGCGGGCACCGGTGGCGGCGGCTTGTTCGCGGGCGTAGCCGGTGAAGGCGGGCAGGATGAAGGGGTTGTTCTGAAAGAAGTCGCGGGCGAGGAAGTGCAACTTCAGGTCGCCGACCTGCTCGTGGATGACCGCATCGTAGTCGGTGATGACACCCTCGGTCGCATGGCGCAGGAGGAGGGTGGCGCCTTTCTTGAAGTCAGCGGCGGCAAGACGGGCGTGCACGTCGGCGCGGACCTCGGTGAGCTTGGCGTTGATCGCGTCGGTGGCGATGAGGCACTCGGGCACATCGATGATGGCGTTGCGGGTGCCCTGGCGAAGGAAGCCAATGGGTTGCGCGGTCGGGTCGTCGCCGTCGCGGGGTAGGTTGAAGTGCGGGGTGATTTTTGAGCGGTAGCCGAACTGCTGGGGGGAGCCGATCACGTCGTTTACCGGGTGTTTGAGTCCAGCCATGTGCTCGAGCAACTCCTCGACCTGCTGGCGCTTCCAGACCAGCTGAGCCTCGTAGTTAAGATGCTGATACTGGCAGCCTCCGCATTGTCCAAAGAGCGGGCAGCGCGGTTCGACGCGATCGGAGGATGGCGTGAGGACCTCGATGAGGTCGGCTTCGGAGAAGTTCTTCTGGTTGCGAAACACGCGAGCACGCACGCGCTCACCGGGCAGGCTGAAAGGCACCATGACGACCCAGCTGGTGGAGTCGGCATCGGGTTCGCCGGGGGGCAGCTGGATGCGACCCAGGCCAACGCCCCGATTGGTAAGCGTCGTGATCTCGAGCTCGATCTCGGTGTGATAGGGAAACGGGAAATCCCGGAGTTTCTGATGCTTTCTTTTGCCCACGAAACACACGAAAAGACACGAAACCTCGGAAATGCAGTGTTTTCTTTCGTGTGCTTTCGTGTGTTTCGTGGGCACCTCAACCCATGGAGCCCGAGGTCATCACCAGTTTGCAGAATCCGCGCGTGAAAAAGCTTGTGAAGCTGCGCGACCGGCGTCCGCGGGATCAGGCGGGGCAGTTCCTGGTCGAGGGTTACCGGCAGATTCGGCGAGCTTTGGACAAGGGATTCGCGCCGGCCGAGCTGTATATTTCTCCGGAATGGTATCCGGGCGAACAGGGCAACGAGGCGTCGCTCATTGCCGATGCCCAGGCGGCGGGTGCCCGGGTGTTTCAGCTGAACAAGGCGGCCTTTGCGAAGGTGGCCTATCGGGAGCGGCCGGATGGTTTGCTCGCGGTGTTACCACAATGGAAGCACGGGTTGGACGACCTGCCGCTTTCCCCCACCCCGTTTTTGTTGGTGGTTGAGGCGATCGAAAAGCCGGGCAACCTCGGCACGATCCTGCGCAGCGCCGATGCGGCGGGCGTGGACGGGCTGATCGTGTGCGATCCGGTCACGGATTTGTTCAACCCCAACGTGGTGCGGGCGTCGACCGGCGTGCTGTTTTCGGTGCCGGTGGCGATTGCCGAGAGCGACGCGGTCCGGACGTGGCTGCGCGCAAAGGGTATCCGCAGTGTGGCGACAACGCCGTCGGCGACCCAGTTGCACACCGACGCGGATCTGACGGGACCGATGGCGATCGTAATGGGCAGCGAGCAATACGGTCTGAGCGACGATTGGCTGCGCGAGGCGGATGACCGCGTGCGTATCCCGATGGCGGGTCAGGCGGATTCGCTGAATGTCGCGATGGCGACGATCATCACGCTCTTCGAAGCGGTGCGGCAGCGCGGGTGAGGCTGGGTTGGTTTTCCAACCGCGAAGGGCGCGAAGAGACGCGAAGGCCGATGCAGGGGGCTGAGAGGCACGCGCGGTTCGTCACCGAGGCCACAGAGATGGCACCGCGGACTCGGAGGAGGCCCGACCGGTTTTTGAGGTTTCCCGGGTTGTAGCCGGCCTCGCTGCGGCCGGACCGGGGTCAGCGACCCCGGCTACAGTGGATTGCGCTTAAGGTGCGCGATGAGGTCGGTCGTGCCCTCGGCCATGGTAACGGTGGGTTGGTAACCGAGATCGCGTTTGGCGGCGCTGAGGTCGAACCAGTGGTCCTTGGCTAATTCCGCCGCGATGAAGCGGGTCATGGGTGGTTCGCCTTTGAGCGACAGGATGCGCCAAAGCCCCTCGCAGACCGCGCCGATGCGCGAGGCGGCGGCCAGGGAGATGCGCTTGGTCAGCGGCGGTTCGCCGAGGCCGGTGAGCAGCTCGTTGATCCAGTTCCACAGGTTCACTGGTTCATCGTTGGTGATGAAATAGGCACGACCGGCGGATGGTGGAACATCGGCATGAAGATTCTCAAAATCCTCATGGTCAGTGGCTTTGGAAATTTTGTCACTTAGCAAGTGACAAGTGGTGGCCAAGGCGGTTTCGGCGGCGAGGTGGGCGGCGGTGGCGTTGGTGATGTGGACCATGTCGACGCGGTTTTGGCCGTCGCCGACGATGCGCAGGCGGCCGGCGCGGGCGCGGGCGAGGATGCGCGGGACGAGGTGGGGGTCGCCGATGCCCCAGATGAGATGCGGGCGCAGGGCGGTGGTCAGAAAACCGGGGCGATTGGCGGCGAGCACGGCCTTTTCCGCGATGGCTTTGGTGAGCGGATACGGACTCGGGCAGGCGGTCGTGAGCGGTAATGATTCGTCGGCGCCGGCGAGGTCTTGGCCGTTGTAGACCACACTCGGCGTGCTGGTGTGGATGAACCGTTCGACTCCGGCTGCCTGGGCGGCGGCGAGCAGGGTTTCGGTGGCGATCACGTTGTCGCGGTGGAAGTCCTCGTAGCGGCCCCAGACGCCAACGCGGGCGGCAACGTGGAAAACCGTGCTGACGCCCTCGACGGCGGCGGCGCAGGTTGCCGGATCGTGCAGGTGGCCCGTGATGACGCGGATGCCGCGGGCGGCGAGTTCGGGGCGTGGCGAGCGGGAGACGACCGTGACTTGGCGGCCGGCAGCTAGGAGTTGGTCGACGAGGTGGGAGCCGAGGAAGCCGGTGCCGCCGGTGACGAGGACGGGTCCGTCGGGTTGGACAGGAGTCGTCATTTTTTAGGGTCGACCTCGAGGCCGGTGGCCTCGGTTTGGGCCCACTTGGCGAGGGTGAGGCGGTGGATCTTGGCGTTGTGGCGGACGTCGACCGGGAATCTTTCGTGGAAATAGAAGGTCGTGATGCGGCCGGCGTGCGGGTGTTGGCGGGCGAGTTCGCGCAGCTCGCGGGCGAGGGTGCGGCAGGCGGCGGTGTTGCCCATGATATCGCGGTCGCGGGGCTCGACGACGAGGGCGGCGCGCTGGGACGGGCGTTGCCCGAGTCCGATGAGAGCCGTGCGGCGCACGCCGGGATGGCTGTTGAAGATGGGTTCAACGAGTTCGGTGTAGAGCGGGCCGTTGTTGGTTTCGACGCGTTCGGCGGCGCGGCCGCAGAGCCAAAGGCGGCCGACTTCGTCGAAGTAGCCGCAGTCACCCATCCTATGCCAGGCCGGCGCTGTCGCGCCGGAAATCCCAACGTTGGAAATCCCAGATCCCAACGGTGACTGGTTGGGATTTGGGGTTTGGTCGGTTGGGATTTTGGCGAGTGCCGTGGCTTCGGGCAGGGCGTCGTAGACCTGGGTGGTGGTCGGGCCGCGGACGATGATTTCGCCGACGCCGTGGGTGGGGGCTTCCTGGATGTCGGCGATGGAGCGGATCGGACCGTCGACGAGGGCGACGACTTTGACCTCGTTGGGCGGGATGATGTGGCCGACGCAGGTGCCGGCGCCGCGCAGGGTTTCGGCGGCGGTTTCGGCGATGACGGTGGTGGCGTTGATGGCGCTGACGGGCAGGACCTCGGTGGCTCCGTAGGGGCTGTGCAACTCGCCGTTGGGCAGGAGCGGCCGCATGAGTTCCCAAAGCTCGGGTGGCACGGGCGCGCCGGCGGAGAGCACGCGCTTCATGGTGGGCAACACGATGCGCTGGCGGTGGCAATGGCGGGCGATCTTGCGCCAGAGCGTGGGCGAACCGAAGGAGTTGGTGACCTGCTCTTGGGTGATGGCTTGGACAATCTTCGCGGGGTCGACCTCGGCGGGGCGGCTGGGGTCGATCTCCGGCACGATGGTGGTCATGCCGAGCGCCGGGTTGAAGAGGGCGAAGATCGGCAACATGGGCAGGTCGACCTCTTCACGGCGGATTTGGAAGGCGTGTTTGATGAGCTCGACCTGGGCGCTGAACATGCCGTGGGTGTAGCAGACGCCCTTGGGCGCGCCGGTGGAGCCAGAGGTGAAAAGGATGGCGGCGAGCTCGTCGTTGGTCGTGGCGGCGACGGCGAGCTTCGCGCGTTCGGCGGTCTTGTTGAGCCGGGCGGTGGTGGATCCACTGGCCCCGATGCGGATTTTGACCGTTTTGAAGGCGCGGCGGAAAACGTAGCTGAGGGCGCGGGCGAGCGGGATGCCGAGGAGGACCTTGGGCTGGGAGCGTTTGACGCAGTTGAGGAAACTCTCGCGGCCCATGCCGGGGTCGATGACGACCGGCACGGCGCCGTGGGCGAAGAGGGCGAAGATGCTGGAAATGAGCGGCAGGCCTTGGCGGACCATGACGAGGACGCGGTCGCCGCGCTGCACGCCGGCTTTGCGGAAACGGGCCTGCCAGGCGGCGGCTTCGGCCTCGAGTTCGGCGAAACCGAGGGCGAGGTAGTCAATGGCGCCCTCGGCGGTGCGGCCACGCGGGACTTTGAGGGCCGGACGATGCGGCTCCTCGGACGCCATCCGGGGGAGGTGGCGGGCGATGTTGGCGGAGTCGACGGCTGGGGACGGCGGCGGCACGGTGACCGACAGCAAATGCGTTGCGTGTCGGGCGTAAAGCCCGACCCACCGCAAAGATGCGAATGCTCGCGAGTTTGGCCTTTTGTTTACGAGGCGTCGCGGCCCGCGATGAAGGCGGGAAATTCGCGAATGATACCCGCCTGCCACGGCTGGAGCAGCTCGTCGAGTTCGTCGGGACTGCGGGCGATCTGAGCCAACTGGGAGCGGTTGGCGATGAGGGTCGGATCGAGGTTGAGCTTGGTGGCGGCCTTGTCGCGGTCGGCTTTGAGGCGGTCCTGGAAACCGAGCTCCTTGGGCGTGAGCGGGCGATGGTCGCGGTTGCGCTGGCGGCGCGGCAGGTCGGCGGGGTCGGTTTCGAAGCCGCGATGCACGGCGGCGGTGAGCGACTTGATGAGGCGGCTGTGGCGCCGGCCGAGGTTGATGGAGGCGATGACCGCGGCCTCCGCATCACCGTGTTCGGCGTGTTCGGCCATGGTGATGAGGAGCTTGTTGTTGCAGACCTTGAAGGGGGGCGTGTCGAGGCGCTCGGCCTGGGCTTCGCGCCAGTGCCAGACGGCGTGGAGGACGGCGAGGCCGCGGCCGCGGAGTTTTTCGGATTTGCCGATGCGCCAGGCGTTTTCGTCGCCGTTGGGGAAGCCGGATTGGGCGGCTTCGATCTGGCGGCGGCATTGTTGGTCGAGCCAGTCCATGCGACCGAGTTTGCGGAGTTCCTTGGTGAGGAGGTCGCGGAGTTCGGGCAGGTGCCAGACGTCGAGGGAAGCGTAATCGAGGAGCTTCTGGGTGAGCGGGCGGCGCGACCAGTTGGCCTTCTGGGACTCCTTGGACATGATGAGGCCGAAGTAGTCCTCCATGAGCGCGGCGAGGCCGACGCGTTGGCGGTTGAGGAGCTGGGCGGCGAGCATGGTGTCGAACATGCTCTTGCACTCGAAGCCGTTGAGGTCGTGCAGCAGGCGCAGATCGTAGTCGCTGCCGTGCATGATGAGGTGCTTGGTGGCGAGCTTGTCGTAAAGGGCGTCGAATTTGAGCGGCGCGAGAGCGTCGACGAGGTAGACCTTGCCGTCGACCAGGAACTGCAGGAGGCAGATCTTGGTGCGGTAGCAGTTCATGTTGTCCGCCTCGGTATCGAGCGCGAGCTCGTCGACCCGGTCCATGGCGTCGAGCAGGGGCTGGAGCTGACCAGGTTGGTCGATGAGGTCGTAGGCGGGCGCGGTGGGCTTCATTTTGACGCCGAAAAACTGGCGGGCGGGGCGCGGAAGGAAACGTTTGATCATGCGCGGGCGTCCTCCCCAGCCCAGGCGGTCAGAAAGGCGTCGACGAGCAGAGGCAGGTCTTCGCTGTAACCGCCCTCGAGCACGGCGGCCGCCGGAAGATCGGCGGCGCGCAACCAGGTGCCCAAGGTGGCAAAGTCGGAGGTTCTTAGAGTCATGTTGGTGATCGGGTCGCCCTCGTAGGCGTCGAATCCGGCAGAGACGAGCACAAGGTCCGGGTCGAAGGCAATCACGGCGTCGAGCGAGGCGCGGAGGGCCTCGAGATGCGCGGGCGGGGGCGCCAAAGGAGGTATCGGCCAGTTTTGGCAGTTGCTGAAGCTCGTGAGGCCGGTGCCGGGGTAGCAGGGCGACTGATGGACGGACGTGAACAGGAAACCTTCGCGGTCGGCCAGCAGGGCTTCGGTGCCATTGCCGTGGTGGGCGTCAAAATCCCAGACGGCGACGCGCTTGAGCCCGAGGTTCTGGCGGGCGTGTTCGGCGGCGATGGCGATGTGATTGAGGTAACAAAAGCCCATGGCTTGGTCGGCCGTGGCGTGGTGGCCAGGTGGGCGCATGAGGGCGATGGCGGGGCCGCGACCGGCGACGGCGGCGTCGGTGGCCGCGAGGGCGGCGCCGGTGGCGCGATAGGCGTGGGCGGCGATGTCGGGAAAATATGGTGTGTCGGGATCAAAGTCCTCGCTGACGTTGAGGCGGGCGAGGTGGCCCGGGGTGTGGCAGAGCCCGGCGTCGGTTGGGGTGGCCGCAGGGGATTCGATCCAGGTCCAATCCGGGTGGGCGTTGCGCAGATGGGGCACGGTGCGGGCGAGGCGCGCGGGACGTTCGGGGCGGTCGGCGGTGCCGTAGGCGGTGCAACGGGCGTCGTGGAAGAGGAGCATGGTCGATGGGGGCGATGGCGGGCGCGTTCCGTTCGGCGGGGAGAAAGATAAAGAGAAAGAACAAAGAGAAAGATTGGGCAATGCGGAGGCGGAGGCATTTTAGGGCCGATGAAGGTGGTCGTTTTATGTTCCGGTGGGATGGATTCGGTGGCGGCGCTGTATTGGGCGCGGGAACAGCACGAGGTGGTGGCGGTGTTGAGCTTCGACTACGGCGCGAAGCACAACGCGCGGGAGATCCCGTTCGCGGCGGAGCACGCAGCAGCGATGGGGGTGCGGCACGAGGTGGTGGCGCTGCCGTTTGTGGACCGCTTGTTTGATTCGGCGTTGCTGCAGTCGGGCGGGGAGATCCCCGAAGGGCACTACGAGGACGCCAACATGAAACAGACGGTGGTGCCTTTTCGTAATGCGATCATGCTGAGCATCGCGGCAGGGGTGGCGGAGAGCGCGGGGGCGGACGGTGTGGTGATCGCGGCACATGGTGGCGACCACGCGATCTACCCGGATTGTCGCGAAGGGTTCATGCGGGCCATGGGCGAGGCGATGAAGCTCGGCACCTACGCGGAGGTGGCCTTGTTGCGGCCGTTCATCGCGATGGACAAAGGCCAGATCGCGGCCGAGGGGGCTCGGTTGGGGGTGGACTTTGGGCGCACCTGGTCGTGCTACAAAGGCGGCGCGATGCATTGCGGCAAATGCGGGACCTGTGTGGAGCGGATCGAGGCGTTTGCGCGGGCCGGTTTGGCCGATCCCACGGTTTACGATGCTGGAGTTTAGCGAGATCGTTTGGTGGGCGCACGCGGTGGCGACCTGGATGATGACCGGTATCATTTGGCTGGTGCAGGTCGTCGTGTATCCCGGTTTTGCGCGCGTGCCGGAAGAGGCGTTTGTGGCGTGGCATCGGGACTATACACGGCGCATGGGCTGGGTGGTGGGGCCGTTGATGCTGGCGGAGCTGGTCGGCGCGATCCTTTGGGTGGCGATTTGGCCCGAAATGGCGGTGGGGTGGGTTTGTTTGGGCGCGGTCGGCGCGCTCTGGGGCATCACAGCGATCGTGCAGGTGCCGCAGCACCGTCGACTGGCAACGGGGCGGGATGAGGCGCTGATTCGCCGTTTGGTGGGCGGCAACTGGTCGCGCACGGTGCTGTGGAGCATGCGCGCCGTGCTGGTGGCGGTGGTTGCGGGCCAGTCATAGGCTTTTTTCAAAGAGGCGATTGTCGCGGCGTGGTGAATGCTTCTAGCGTCCGCACCGCTTATGAGCTTTGCCAAACGCCCGCCTTCGCCCGAGGAACACCGTCAAGCCATTGCCCTGCGCCTGGGGTTGTTGGGATGCCCCACCGGACCGGGGGACGGGGCGGGATCTCTGACGGCGCTGGCGGATCCGATCTTTTCGCGGCACCGCGAGATGACCCGGCAGATGGTGGAGCGTTACGCGCCGGTCGACGGGCGCATTCAGCATTTCATCAACCAATACCTCGCCGAGCTCGGCCCGGCGCCCACCCTGCCCCTGCGCACCTTTGTGCTCGATCAACCAGGCCTGGCGCGCGAGCTGTCGCTGCCGGATCGGGGCGATGCGACCCAGTCGCCACTGCTGTCGAGCTATCGGCTGCGCAACGGCGTGCTGCACAATCCGGCCAGTGACCGCCGCACCACCAAGGGCGTGTTTCATATCGCCGAAGGCGGTTTGCCGGTGCCGGAGGACAAGAAGGCGGTGCCGAAGCAGGCCTATGCCAAACTGCTCGAGCTCGCCTGGCAGGCGCCGGACGAGTTGATGCGTCTCCCCTACTCCGCCGACTGGGCCGAACCCGCCTCGGCGTGGGTGACCCTCATGCTGCGACCGCTGGTCGTGCCGGAGGTCAAGGGCTTCACCAAGGCCAAACGCATGGAGACGCGTTTCTTCGTGCCGGGCTCGCTGGTGGCCAACCTGGATTTTGTGGAGTCGATCTTCGGCAACGGCGGCGACCCCTACCTGCCCGAGAACGACGCGGCGCTCGATATCGACGGGTGGACCGGTCACACCGGCTGCGTCATCCTCGCCCCACATTTGGTCAAGGTGCCGAAGGTCCTGCTGGGCCTGCCGCACTGGGATCTCGCCACGCCGCGTCAACGCCGCGACGGCATGTGCTGGAAGGACGAGAACGAGCTCTACAACGACGGCTCGGCCTTCAAGGTCTGCGCCCGCGACGCCCGCGGAGTCGTGGTCACGATCATCGCCGACAACTACTTCGGTTACTGCAAGAAGGAGGTGAAGACGCAGATCGGCTACGCGGCCAATCTCTACGGTTTCGCCGAAGAGGAGCACGCCGGCGGCGCCTTGGTTTACCCGTCCTACGATCTGGGTGAGGAGTTCGCCGGCAGCGTGCACGTGCAGTCGCGCGGTCACTCTTTCGCCGCCGTGGTCGAAGCCTACGGCGACCTCATCGACGTAAAGCCCGAGGGCTACGCGGTCGACAAGGAGTATCCAACGATTTACTACGTGCCGGAGGATGTGCGCTTCGACCTGCCGACGCAAAAGGTCGAATGGACCGCCGAGGACGGCAGCGTGCGCACCCTGCCCTTGCGGGCCGGCATCACCTACGTGCGTCCGTCGGGCTACAAGGTCGAACTGGAGCAACCGCCCGGCCACAGCTCGTGGAACCTTGTCGGCACGGTCGCCGAAGGGACCCTGTGCCACAAGCCCTGCACCGTGTCGGGCGGCGGCAAGTCCGAGATCTCCAAGGCGATTTCCGATGCCATTCTGCCGGGTCCGGTGTTTGTGGCCGACTTCGAGCGCGACATGAAGCGGGTGCAGGAGTTGCTCGACCACCCTTATCACGAGCGTTTCGCCGACCCGGAAAAGCGCGGCAAGGACACGCGTCCGATCCTGAGCAACGAGCGTTCGCTCGGCTCGGTCATCAAACTGCTCACGCCCTCCAGCGAATACTCCGAGGAGTTCAACGACTGGCTGCGGGTCATTCCGCAATACCTCAAGGAAATCGTCTTCGTGGTGAAGCGGCACTACCAGAGCGACTGGGGCGACGATTGGCGCAGCCACTTCTCGGTCGACATCATCAACGGCACGCCCGGCAACGAGTTGAAGTGCGACAACCGCAAGCTCACCGCGAGCTATCTGCGCGTCGGCTTCCGCGACGACGGTTCGTGGCGTGTCTTCGGCCTGCGCGAGGATTTCCACCCGGCGGCGAAGGTGCAGATGGAGGACGACATCACGGCGTCGGTCGTGGTGCCGGCCGATCGCCTGCCGGATCGCGCCGCGGGCAGCGACCGGCCGTCGGAGAAGTTTGTGGAGAACTGCGAGACGCGCCTCTTCCAGCGGCCCGACGACGCGATCCATCGCGGCTACGACAAACAGACCGAGCGCGACCTGGCCGGCCCGGGCAACTTCATCTCCAACTTCGAACCGCTCACGCGGGACGACGCCAAGGAACTGGTCGCCGACGCCGTTGGGTTCGACAAGTGGACGCAACCGGTGAAGGCGCTCATCAGTCAGGCCGCCGCTTCGCCGGATGGTGCCTCGTTTTTCGTGTCGCCGGCGCACCCGCGCATCGTGGACGGCAAGCCGACCAAGAATCCGCGCTATCTGCAGATGCGGCCCGATCTCGCCAACCCGAAGTCGGCCCACCTCGCGCGCATGGCCACGCGGTTGCATCGGCGTCTCGCGGCCGACGCGCCGGTTTACACCCCGGTCGACGCGGTGGTCCCGGGCCGGCGTAACAATCCACCGGATACAAAGGCCGGCGTGCCGGCCTTGGCGGTGTTCAACCCGATCCATTACCTCGAGCTGCCGGAGTTGTTCCTGGAAGTCATCAGTTCGATGACGGGCAAGTCGCCCTCGACCACCGGCGCCGGTTCGGAAGGCGCGCTGACCAAGGGGCCGTTCAACTGCCTGCCGGCGATCTACGATCTCAATGCGGCGCTGGTGTCGCTGCTGCTCACCGGCCACCCGACCTTCGTGTCGGCGGCGGGTTACGTGGGTCCGAAAATGCGGGTCGACCACGACGTGAGTCTGCTGATTCCCGAGGTCTGGTGCCGCATGAAGCACAACGAACGCGACCCGAAGTTCCTGATCGAAAACGGCTACCTCGAGAAGTGCGAAGACCTGGAGCACAACGGCGACAAGGTGTTCTCCAGCCGACTCGGTTACCGCATCACGGCGAAGTTTGCCCGCACCTTCTTCGGGCGCGTGTTCAACCATCCACATGTGGTCTTCACCGATGAGATGCTGCAGCCGGAGTTGCAGGACATGGACCTCTTTGCCGAAGGCATGGACGTGATGTGCGTGACGCATCAGCGCGTGGCCCAGGCCTATTTCGACGACGGCACGATCAGTGAAGCGTGTCCGCCGCTCGAGGCCTTGCTGCACATCATGGCCAAGGGCAATTGGAACGGCCACGGTCTCGATGCGCCGGAGGTGCGCGAGATGTTCAGCCGTGAGGCCTTGCTCGCGAGCGATTGGTATCAGGCGCGACTCGTGGCCAAGCAGGGCTGGGACGTCGGCCTGTGGGCACGGCACATCGAATCGCTCAAACTGGTCATCGACCATCCGGCGAGTGCGGACGTCGCGCAACGCATGGGCCTGACCGCGCGCCTGTGCGAGGCCGAGGCGGAGTTGGCCAAAGTGAAGAGCGCGGACTACCTGGCCTCGTTGGTCGGCACACTCGGGCGGCAGCCGGTGTAGGGGTCGGCCTAGGCCTCGTCCTGTTTCTTCTTCTTGGCTTGGTCGACGAAGATGCGGATTTCCGCATCGCGTCGGCCGAGCACGGTGGTGGCGCGTTTGAGGGCGTCGCGAGTGGAGAGCGTGGGATTGCTGGGCACCTCGCGGAAGTAGTTCTCCTCACCGAGTTTTTCGATGAAGCCGGCATTGCGCAGCACGCGGGTCACCTCGCGGCCGGCGCCGGAGACGATGAGCTGGCGCTTCGATTTTTTGAGGAAGTCGTGCAGCTCCTCAATGGCCACGGCGGCGGAGGCGTCGAGATTGCGGGCGTTCTTGAGGCGCAGGATGATGATCTTGAGCGACGGGTCGCGGATGACCTCGCGGATCTGTTGGGAGAAGATCTCGGTGGAGCCGAAGAACAGGTCGCCCTCGGCGTGCAGGATGGAGATGCCGGGCACGTTGCGCCGCTCGGGGGTGGGCATTTCGGCGAGGTGACCCTCCTGGTTGAAGTTGTATTCCACCAGCTCGGGTTGGCCGGCCTTCTTGAGGAAGAGCAACACGGAGGTGAAGGCGCCGAGGAAGATGGCGGAGTCGATGGTGAGCAGCAGCGCGGCGATGAGCGTGACGAGAAAGACGATCGTGTCGGAGGTGGTCGTGCGGAGCGCGAAGAGCAGGTTGCGGCGATTGATGAGCGAACTGGCGATGGCCATGACGAGCACGGCGAGCGCGGCGGTCGGCACGTAGCGGATGAAGGGGCCGACTGAGAAGGCCAGGGCGAGCACGATGAGGCCGGCGATGATGTGGGCCAGCGGGGAGCGCGCGCCGGAGTTTTCGCTGAGCACGGAGCGGGTGAGTGACCCCGAGGCATTCATGCTGCCGAAGAGGGAGTTGGCGACGTTGGCCATGCCGAGGGCATACATCTCCTGGTTCACCTGGAGGCGTTGGCCGGAGCGCGACGCGAGGGTTTTGCCGACGGCGGAGGCTTCGAGGATGGAGATGAACGCGAGCGCGAGGGCGGGCGCGGCAAGGTTGCCCATGAGGTCGAAGTTGAAGGTGCCGGGCAGGAGGCGCACCTCGGTGAGGCTGAAGCCCTGCAAGGTGTCGAGTTCCCAGCCCAGTTCCTTGAAGCCGATCGCAGCGCCGGCGGCGGCGACCAAAGCCACGACGATGTTGGGCAACTGTGGAGCCCAGCGGCGCAGGGCGAGGTAGAGCGCAAGGGTGCCGCCGGCGATAAGCAGCTCCGGCCACTGCGTCAGGTGGAGGTTGCGCAAGGTGCCGGAGAGGGTGCCGAGAAAGGTGGAGGCGCCACCGATGTGGAAGCCCAGCACGTTGGGCACCTGATTGACAAAGATGAGCAAGGCGGCGGCGGTGATGTAACCGGTCACGACCGTGCGCGAGATGTAGTTGATCAGCAATGACGCGCGGACGATGGCGCCGATCACAAGGAACACGCCGACCATCAGCACGAAGAGCGGCAGCGCCAGCACGCGTTGCTCGGGGGCGAGGCCGCTGGTGGCGAGGCCGCTGAGCAGGAGGATGGCAGTCGCGTTGGAGGGACCGACCGCGATGAAGCGAGAGCCGCTGAAGAGCGGGCCGACGATGGAGCCGACCGCGTTGCTCAGCAGACCGGCGATGGGCGGCACGCCGGCGATGAGGGAGAAGGCCACACTTTGCGGCAGGCCGAGCAGGGCGACATTGAGGCCGGCCTTGGCATCGGCGGTGAGCGTCGAACGGGGCGGCTTGCGGAAGAGTCGACGACCGGGGAACCAATCGATTTGCACGGCGCGCAGAGCACCGCGGGCCCAATAGCGCAGGATACGTCCCCAGTGGCGGCGGTGCGGGCGAGGAGAATCGTCCTCCCGACCTGGGTCGGGGGGCGCGGCGGGTTCCGGTTGGGACGACGGCTCGCTCACGGGATTGGGCAAGACGCTGGAGACAAAGACGGTGCCACGTCAACTGATGGGGACGAGGAACCCAAGGTGGCACGACGCCATGGACAAGGGCCAACGAAGCACTTATTCGGTGCTCCCATGACAACGAAGGAACGTTGCGGGGTGAAGTGGAGGCAGTGGTTCTTGATCCGCAGTCTGATGCTGCTGGTGGCGTTGATGCCGAGCACGAGGGGCGAGGTGGTGGAGTCGGCCGATGTGATGCCGAAGGTCACGTCTCAACCCAGGCCGATCTATCCGTTCGCGATGCGACGGGCCGGGATCACTGGCGAGGTGTTGATCAATTTTGTGGTCGATACCGACGGGCGGGTGGCGGTGGCGCACGTGGAGCGCGCGAGTCATCCGGGGTTTCGCGAGGCCGCTTTGGACTCGGTCTACAAATGGCGCTTCAAGCCAGCCATGTTGGATGGTCGCAAAGTAGCCGCGCGCATGCGGGTGCCGATGATCTTCAACATCACTGGCGGCGACACCTCGAAGGGTTGGCAGGTGAAGCGGCCGAAGTCGCACCCCGAATCGCTGCCGGAGGCGTTCCGTTGGCACAAGCCGCCCGAACTGGTTTGGTATGCGGCGCCGGTTTACCCGCGGCAGGCGGTCCTCGACCGACAGGGGGCCACCGTTTTGGTGAAGTTCGTGGTCGATGCGGTGGGTCGGGTGATCGCGACGGAGGCGGAGGGGGACGCGGACGCGGCTTTCAAACACGCGGCCGAGGCGGCGGTGCGAAGCTTCCGGTTCAACCCCGCGGCTCACAAAAGTGGCGCACCGTGCGGTGCGATCCTCTCGATGGAGTTTGATTTCCGCCCCAACAACGACCGGAGCGACGCTCCCTACACCTCGGAGATGCGCCGCGTCGCCAAGTTGCTGCGGGAAGAACCCGACCAGATCCGCACCTTGAAAGATCTCCCGCGGCCGCCGATCGCGGTCGCGCAACGGGAACCGACGGTGCCAGTGGAGCTGATGAAGACGCCGCGCCCGGCTGAGGCGTTGGTCGAGTTTGTGATCACGCGCAACGGAGTGGTGGTTTTGCCGCAGATCGTCTCAACCACCGACGAGGCCTTTGGTTACGCGGCGCTGCAGGCCGTGGCTGATTGGGGGTTCGCCCCGCCCTACATCGGCGACGAGCCCGTGGATGTGGTCGCGCGGATCCCGCTGGTCTACAAGCCACCGGCGGTGGAGGAGGCGAAATAGGGTCGCCGGAAGTCGCGAGTTCAGTTTGATGGACCTCATGTCCGATGACTCCTCCACCCCACCCGCGCCGAGCCTCGGCCAAGTCGCCATCACGGTCGCCGACGTGGCGGCCGCGAAGGGATTTTACCGCGATATCCTGGGACTGGGTTTTCTCTTCGACGCCGGGCCGAACCTGGCCTTTTTGCAGGCCGGGGACGTGCGGGTGATGTTGACGACACCCCAAGGGCACGGTGAACCCGGGAAGAACTCGGTGTTCTATTTCAAAGTCACCGACATCGTGACCGCGCATGCCGCGATGGTGGCCAAAGGGGCGACGAACGAGCGCGCGCCCGCGATGGCGGCGCCGATGCCGGACCATGACCTGTGGACCGGTTTCCTGCGCGACCCGGAGGGTAACCTGGTGGGCCTGATGGAAGAAGTGCGACCGCCCGCAAACCGATGAAAGGTCCCCTCATTGCCCTCGTTCTGCTCGCCGCCACCGCCGGTGGGTTGTGGTGGTATGCCGACCAGCGGAACACGCGGATTGCGGCCGAGAAGGAAGCGGCGCGATTGGCGGCCGAACAGGAGTTGCGCGATGCCCGGGTGGCGATGTTTGGGGAAACGGCACTCGACGAAGCGATCGCCTGGACCGATTCCGGACTGGGTATCAAACACCTGGTGGAAGGATCCGGCGTGCAGCCCTTGCCTGGCGGGTATGTGAAGTTCAACTACGTGGTCCGGCTGGCCGATGGCACGGAGGTGCAGCGGACGGAGAAACCCACGGAGGCACGCATCGGGCAGATGATTCCCGGCATGTCTTCCGGTCTGCAGCAGATGAAGGTGGGCGGAAAGGCGATCCTCTTGATTCCGCCGAAGTTGGGCTACGGCCGATCGGGTTACGCCACGATTCCGCCGAATGCCGGGCTGGTTTTCGAAATCGAGCTGCTGGAGCCCTGATCGCCGGTCAATGGCGCGGCTTGAGGTGCCGCGGCAACTTCGGGGCCGGGCAGCTGCAGGAACCGCCCGAGGCACAACCCGATGATGACTTCTTGCGCAGTGCGTTGCGCAGCAGGTAGACGGCCGCGGCGGCGACGATCAGGAGAGTCAGGAGGGTCTGGGTGGAGGAAGACACGGGAAAGGCTCAGAATCCGAGCGCGGTGCCGGCCTGGTAGATGATCAGGCACAGCAGCCAGGCGAAGCCCGTTTGGTAGCCGATTTGGAAGAGGGGCCAGCGCCAGGAGTTGGTTTCGCGGCGCACGACCGCGACCGTGCTCACGCATTGCATGGCGAAAACATAGAAGACCATGAGGGTGAGGCAAACGAGCGGGGTGAAAAGCGGACGACCGTCGGGCCAGGTGGCGTCGCGCAGCGCCTGGAGAAGAGGTGCGGTGTCCTCTTCATCCTCCTCGACGTTGAACACCACGCTGGTCGCGCTCACAAACACCTCACGGGCGGCAAACGAGCTGACCAGGCCGATGCCAATCTCCCAATTGAAGCCGAGCGGCTTGATGAGGGGCTCGATGGCGTGCCCCACCTTTCCGGCGTAGCTCTGCGCGACCTGTTCGCCGGGCGTGGCGTCGTCACCAGCTTTCGGATACGCGGTCAACGCCCACAGCACGATGGAAATGGCGAGGATGATGGTGCCGGCTCGTTTGAGGAACAACCAAGCCCGTTCGATCATGTGGCGAAGCACGTCGACCATGCGCGGCAGCCGGTAGGGAGGAAGCTCCATGATCATGAGCGGAGGCTCGCCCTTCAGCAGCGTGCGTTTGAAGAGCCAGGCAAAGCCAAAGGCGCCCACGGTCCCGAGGGTATACATCAGGAGCATGAGACCCACTTTGGTGAGAACGGGCACCTCGCCGCTCGGGACGAGGGCGGCGATCATGAGCAGGTAGACCGGCAGGCGGGCGGAGCAGCTCATGAAGGGAGCGACCAGGATGGTGACGAGTCGGTCCTTGGGATCCTCGATGGTGCGAGTGGCCATGATACCGGGGATGGCGCAGGCGTAGGAGCTGAGCAGAGGGATGAAGGATTTCCCGTTCAGGCCGACGCGGCTCATCAGCCGGTCCATGATAAAGGCGGCGCGGGCCATGTAACCGGTGCTTTCCAATAGACCGATGAAGAAGAACAGGATCAGGATCTGGGGGAGAAACACGACCACGCCCCCTACCCCGGCGATGGCGCCGTCGGTAATGAGATCGCGGAGGTCGCCGGGGGCCATGGAGTTTTTCACGACGTCGGCGAGGGCGGCAACGGCTTCTTCGATGAGGCCCATGGGATATTCCGCCAGCGTGAAGATACTGAGGAAGAGCAGGGTCATGATCGACCCGAGCACCACCCAACCCCAGAGGCTGTGCGTCACGAGTGCGTCGATTTGATCGGAGACATTTTCGGGCGCGACGGTGGCGGCGGATTTGACGGAAATCTGCGTCAGTTTGCCGATCGCTTCGTAGCGGGCGCCGACGAGGCTGCCCGACCAATCGGTGCCGTCCTCCTGCCAGCGCTTTTTCCAGGTATTGAGAATGGTGGTGGTGCGATCGCTGAGTGGCTGGGATCCGGCGACGCGCAGGGGATCCTGATCGGTGAGGAGGAGCAGGGCTTCGGCGCGGGCAATGAGCGGGGGCTTTTTGTCGGAGTCCTGCAGGGATGCCTGCAATTCCGAGACGGCCGGAGCGATGGCGGAGGGAACGGTCCACCGATGTTTGGGCAAAGGAGAGTCGGCGCGGCTCATGGCCAGCTTGAGCTCGATAAGTCCCTGACCACGGGAGGCCTGGGTGGCGATGACGGGAATGCCCAATTCTTTCTCGAGGTGGTCGATGCGAATTTGCAGGCCAGCTGAGGTGGCCATGTCCATCATGTTGACCACGAGGATGACCGGACGACCGAGGTCGAGGACCTGGTGAACAAGGTAGAGGTTACGTTCGAGATTGGAGGCGTCGACGATGCAGACGATGCGATCCGGCATCTGCGTGTCGGCGCGCCGGCCCAGCAGCACATCGCGCGTGACCGCTTCGTCCGGGGAACGGGCGGCCAGCGAGTAGGCGCCAGGCAGATCGATGACGGTCATGGCCTGACCGTGCTGGGAGTAGGCGGTGCCGACCTTGCGTTCGACGGTGACACCGGGGTAGTTGCCGACCTTCTGTTTGAGGCCGGTCAGCGCGTTGAAGAGCGTGGTCTTGCCGCAATTGGGGTTGCCGACGAGCGCGTAAACGGGGGCCCGCGATGGCTTTTTGATGTGATCGGGCAAGGACATGGGGCGGCTCAGGCGGAAGTTTCGACCAGGATGTGTTCGGCTTCGGTCTTGCGCAGGGTGAGGTTGTAGCCGCGGATCTTCACCTCAATCGGGTCACCCAAGGGGGCGCGACGCACCAATGTGATACTGGTGCCGGGCAGCATGCCCATTTCACGGAGACGCAAAAACGCGGAACCGGACAAGGGGTATTCGCGGACGGTCGCGGTGGTTCCAGGTGAGAGGGTGGAGAGCGGAACGGTGGCGGACATAGGGACGCGGTCGGGCAAGGCAGGCAGGATGGTGCCGCGCCTCAGGTGGTCGAAATCAGAATCTGACTCGCGGCGGCGTGACTGAGCGCGATCCGGGTGCCGTTGACTTGGCAGATGATGGTCGAACGACCGGATATTTTGGTGACGGTAGCGGATTCGCCGAAACCGAGTTCGCGGACGCGTTGCTTGAAAGACCCCTCACCAGTAAGCTCGCAGACGCGGCCGGAGCCGCCAGCGGGAAGCTGGCAGAGCGGAAGCCGGACGTTGGTTGAGTTCGGGTGCATCAAGGGAGGCAGAGTCGACTGAGACTCAGTTTCATTGTCAACTGAGTCTGAGATATCGGCACAAAAAAGCGCACCCCGTAGGGTGCGCTTCGGAAAGGTTGTGCCAGCGAAGGATCAGCTCGACGGGCTGACCACGATCACGTTGCCGTTGCCCGGGACCTCAACCACGACTTGGCCTTGGTTGGCCTGAGTGGCGGCGGCGGCGAGGGCGGTTTGCAGTGCGTTGCGCTGGGCGGCGGTCATCTGGCCGAGGTTGGCGATGGTGATCTCGTTGGTGGAACCGTCGGTGGTGCCAGCGCCCGTGCGGGTCACGGTGACGGTGGTGCCGTCGGCAGTCCACTCGATGAGGAAGGTGCCGTAGGAGAGGTTGAGGGTAGCGGTGAGGATGGTCGGCTGTTCAACCGGTTCTTCCACTTCGAACTCGGTGTCGACCACTTCCTGAGCGGCCTCAGCGGCGGCTTCGGCGTTTGCCTGCACGTCTTGACCGGTTTCAGCTGAACCTTGCGCGGCGCCTTGGGTAGCGCCGGTAGCGGCGGCGTTGGCGACGGCTTGAGTGCTCACACCGGCGGATTGAGCGCCAGCGACGGCGCCGGAGGTGGAACCGGTGGCGGCAGCCGAGGAGACGGCGGTGGTGTCAGCACCAGACGCAGCGGCGGCGGTGACAGCACCAGAGGTCGCGCCGGAGGAAGCGGCTTGGGCGACGGAGGAGGTGTCGGCGCCGGCGGCGGCGGCAGCAGTCACGGCACCGTTGGAGGCACCGGACGAGGCGGCTTGGGCGATAGCGGTGACGCTGCTGCCCGTGGAGGCAGCCGCGGTCACGGCACCGGACGTTGCGCCGGATGAAGCGGCTTGAGCGGCGGCCGCGACATCACCGCCGGACGCGGCGGCAGCAGAAACGGCTCCGGACGTCGCACCGGCCGATGCGGCCTGAGCGACTGCGGCGACATCAGCACCGGCTGCAGCCGCGGATTCGACGGCGGCTTCGGTAACCGCAGAGGCGATCGCGGAAATGTCTGCACCGGGCTCAGAGGAGACATCGGCCACGATCGAAGAGATGGCGGCTTGGACGGCTGCGGCGTCACTGATGTTAACGCCGGCGGCTGCGAGGGCTTGTTGAACGGCGGCTTTACCTTGAACGCCACCGGCGCGGATGGCGGCACGTTGGGCGGCGGTGAGAGTAACAGTCTGAGCGAAGGCGACTGCGCTGATCACAAAGCTGATCAGGAGGCCCTTGGTGAGGAGGCGGATGAATTTCATGGCGGTATTAGGAATGAAAGGGGAGGTATGAATCAGGGATGATGGCAGAATCCGCAAGACATATGAACAGAATAGAAGATGCAAATAAATTGTCGTTGGGTTCGGCAGCGACAATTGCCGGTTGGGCAGCACAAATTCAGCCAAACCGCATCCGTTTGGCAAAAATGTCGGTGTTTTACCTTAGCGTCGACGGCGTTTGATGCCCAGCTGAGCGACGGAGAAGCGCACGACGCTTTCCAAACGCTCGATCTCTGCCGGGTCGATTTTGCTCTCTTTGGCTTCCTTCAGGGCCTGTTGGGCCCGCTGCATGGCCTTTTCGACGACATCTTCGTCGATGGCGTTTTCCTCGATGGCGTGTTCGGCCAGGATGGAAACCTTGTCGCCTTGGACTTGGACGAAGCCATCGCCGATGATGAGGGCTTCGGTGGCGTTGCCCTTGGTGACCCGGAGCTCGCCATCGGCGACTTGGGACAGCAAAGGCAAGTGACCGGGCAGCACGCCGATTTCACCCTCGACGGTGGGAATGACCACGTTGTCGACGGTGTCGGAATAGACCCGTGCCTCCGGGGTGACGATTTCGAGGGTGAGTGCCATGATGGTGCAGGCGCAGAATTGCCTTATTTCTTGCCGGCGGCCTCGAGGACTTCGTCGATCGAGCCCTTCATGTAGAAGTCGCCTTCCGGCACGTCGTCGAGTTCGCCGTCGAGGATCATCTTGAAGCCGCGGACGGTGTCCTTGACGCCGACATACTTACCCGGCGAACCGGTGAAGACTTCGGCCACGTGGAAGGGCTGGGAAAGGAAGCGCTGGATCTTGCGGGCGCGATAGACGGTGAGTTTGTCCTCAGGGGAGAGCTCATCGAGACCGAGAATGGCGATGATATCCTGGAGATCCTTGTAGCGCTGCAGCACGCGCTGCACTTCGCGGGCGACCTTGTAGTGCTCCTCGCCCACGACCGCGGGTTCGAGGGCCTTGGACACCGAGGCGAGCGGGTCGACGGCCGGGTAAATACCGAGCTCGGCGATGGCGCGCTCCAACACGATGGTGGAGTCCAAGTGGGCAAAGGTGTTTGCCGGGGCCGGGTCCGTGAGGTCGTCGGCCGGCACATACACCGCCTGGAAGGAGGTGATGGAACCCTTCTTGGTCGAGGTGATGCGCTCTTGGAGGAGGCCCATCTCGTTGGAGAGGGTCGGCTGGTAACCCACCGCGGACGGGGAGCGACCGAGGAGCGCGGACACCTCGGAACCGGCCTGGGAGAAGCGGAAGATGTTGTCGACGAAGAGGAGCACGTCCTGGTTCTTCTCGTCGCGGAAGTATTCGGTCATGGCGAGGGCCGAGAGGGCGACGCGCATACGGGCGCCGGGCGGCTCGTTCATCTGACCGTAAACGAGGGCGACCTTGGACTTGGAAATGTCGTTTTGGTCGATAACGCCCGCGTCGGACATTTCGTGGTAGAGGTCATTGCCTTCACGGGAACGCTCACCCACACCGGCGAACACGGAGAAACCACCGTGCGCCTTGGCGATGTTGTTGATGAGCTCCATGATGACGACGGTCTTGCCCACGCCGGCACCACCGAAGGCACCGACCTTGCCGCCCTTGGTGAAGGGCGCGATGAGGTCGACGACCTTGATGCCCGTCTCGAGGATCTGGGCTTCGGTGTCCTGGTCGACCAAGGCCGGGGGCTGACGGTGAATGGGATACTTCTTCTCGTGAGGAACGTCGCCGCGGCCGTCCACCGGGGCGCCGGTGACGTCGAAGATGCGGCCGAGCACGCCCTCACCCACCGGCACAGAGATCGGCGCGCCGGAGTCGGTCACGGTCATGCCGCGCTTGAGGCCCTCGGAGGAGGACATGGCAATGGAACGCGCCACGCCGCCGCCCAAGTGCTGCTGGATTTCCAGCGTGAGATGCTCGGTCTTGCCACTGACCTCGAAGTCCACGGTGAGGGCTTGGTAGATGGGGGGGATGCTGTTCTCGGCGAACTGCACGTCGACGACGGGGCCGATGACTTGGACGATTTTGCCGGTATTCATTTTGAAAAAGTGCGGGAAGCGGGAGGCGGAGAGGTTGGGACAGATTAGGCCGCGGTGAACTGGGCGGCGGCGATTTCGAGAATTTCCTGAGTGATGGCGGCCTGACGGGCCTTGTTGTATTCGAGCGTGAGGTCGTCGAGCAGCTTGGAGGCGTTGTCCTTGGCGGTCTTCATGGCGACCATACGGGCGCTGTGCTCGGAGGCCTTGGTGGAGAGCGCGACCTGGTAGAGGTAACGCTTCACGTAGAAAGGCAGCAGCGCTTCGAGGACGGTCTGCGCGTCGGGCTCGAAGATCATGAGGCGATCGTCGGCCATTTCCTTGGCGCGGTCGGCCGCGTGATCGTCGGCGAGGTGCGAGACAAACTCCTTCAAGTTGGCCAAGGGCAGCAGCGGACGATGCGTCGGCTCCTGCACGAGGGTGTTTTTGAAGCGCGGATAGATGACCTCGATGGTGTCGATCTCGCCCTTGAGGAAGAGGTCGATCATGTAGTCACCGATGGCCTGGATCTCACCGAAGGGCACCTTGTCGTGGATGCCGAAGTCGGCCACGACGTTGCGCTTGGAGCGGGCGAGGAACTGCGAGCCCTTGCGACCGGAGACGACGAACTTGGCGTTGTCCTTGATGTCGCTGACCAGCTTGAAGAGGTTGGCGTTGAGCGGACCGCAGAGACCCTTGTCGGTCGTGATGAGGAGAATACCGCGGGTCTTGACCTCGCGGGGCTGCAGGAAGGGATGGAGGCTGCCGTCGACCTTGTCGGCAAGGGCGGCGAGCATGTCGGCCATGAGGACGGCGTAGGCGCGACCGGCGGTGGCCGAGGCCTGGGCCTTCTTCATCTTCGACGCAGCGACCAACTCCATCGCCTTGGTGATCTGGCGAGTGTTCTTGACCGACTTGATGCGTCGGCGGATGTCGCGGGTGGAAGGCATTTAGAAAAAGCGCGCGAAGGTCGCGGGTTTAGCTTTGGGAAGCGGCCCACTCGTCGCAGGCGGTCTTGAGCTCGGCTTCGATCTCGTCGGTGAGTTTGGCGGTCTCGCGGATCTTGGTGAGGAGGGCGTCCTTGCGGGTGGCGAAGAACTCGCGCAGCGACTCGGCCGCGGCCTGCACCTTGGCGGTGTCGATCTTGGCGTAGTAGTCCTTCTGGAGAGCCCAGAGGGTGACGACCTGCTGTTCGATCGGAATCGGGTTGAAGGCGGGCTGCTTGAAGAGTTCGACGATGCGGTTACCGCGGTCGAGCTGAGCCTTGGTCTTGGCGTCGAGGTCGGAGCCGAACTGGGCGAAGGCGGCGAGTTCGCGGAACTGGGCGAGCTCACCCTTGAGTTTACCACCGACCTGCTTGGTGGCCTTGATCTGCGCGGCGGAACCCACGCGGGACACTGACAGACCGACGGACACCGCGGGGCGGATACCTTGGTTGAAGAGGTCGGTTTCGAGGAAGATCTGACCGTCGGTGATGGAGATCACGTTGGTCGGAATGTAGGCGGACACGTCGCCGGCCTGGGTCTCGATGATCGGCAGCGCGGTGAGCGAGCCCTTGCCGTCGAGACGAGCGGAACGCTCGAGGAGGCGGCTGTGGAGGTAGAAGACGTCACCCGGGTAGGCTTCGCGGCCGGAGGGGCGCTTCAGGATGAGGGAGATCTGGCGGTAGGCGACGGCGTGCTTGGAGAGGTCATCGTAGACGATGAGCGCGTCCATGTCGTTTTCCATGAACCACTCGCCGATGGCGGCGCCAGAGAACGGAGCGAGGTATTGGTTGGCCGGATTGTCGGCGGCGGGAGCAGCGACGATCACGGTGAACTCGAGCGCACCGGCGGCCTCGAGGGCGGCGAGTGTGCGGACGATGTTGGAGTTCTTCTGACCGACGGCGACGTAGATCGAGTAAACCGGGCGGAACTTCGGATCACCGGAGGCGAGGCCGACCTTGTTGATCTTGGCCTGGTTGATGATGGTATCGATCGCGATGGTGGTCTTGCCGGTGCCGCGGTCGCCGATGATGAGCTCACGCTGGCCGCGACCGATCGGAATCATGGAGTCGATGGCCTGGATGCCGGTGAAGAGGGGCTGGTCGACCGACTTGCGGGCGATGATGCCGGGGGCGATGCGCTCGACCGGGTAGGTCTCCTTGGCGTCGACCGGACCCTTGCCGTCGACCGGGTTGCCGATGGCGTCGACGGTGCGGCCGAGGAGGCCTTTGCCGACGGGCACGGAAAGGAGGGTGCCGGTGGTGAGGACCTCGTCGCCTTCCTTGAGTTGGGAAACGTCGCCGAGGACGACGCAGCCGACCTCGTCCTCTTCCAAGTTCAGCGCGATGCCGGTGGCGCCGCCGGGGAACTTCACCATTTCGTTATACATCACGTCGGAGAGGCCATCGATCTTGGCCACGCCGTCGGCGACGGTGCGAATGGTGCCGGTGTTTTTCTTAACCGCCTTGTTGGAAAGGTTGGCGATTTGGGATTCGATTTGTTCGAGGACGGTGCTCATGGCGGCGCGGGGCGCGGTTGAAGTTTGAGGAGGTTGGTTTGTTGAAAGGGAGGGAAATCAGACCGAGGCGGCGAGGGCGTCGAGTTGGCCGCTGACGGTGGATTCGTAAACGTCGTCGGCGATGCGGACGCGGAGGCCGGCGATGAGGTCGTCGTTGCGTTTGCCGGTGGCGGCGACCTGGCGCTTGTATTTCTGGGTCAGGGCGCCGCCGATGGCGGCGAGGACGTCGGTCGAAATTTCGCCGGCGTGTTCAACGACGGCGTTGGACTTGGCGAGTTCCTGGGCGATGCGGCGGTGGTAGGCCTTGAGCACGGCCAGCGGCTGAGCGGGCGGATGCTTTTCGAGGTAGGCCAGCACGCCGGCGACGCGCTCGGCGTCAACGGCACCTTCGCTGCTCAAGCTCAGCTCGGCGAGCTGTTTGGCGAGTTGGGTGGATTGTTTGGAGGTGGCCACGTGGAAAAAGCTGAAACGCTGAAATTAAGAAACGCTGAAACGAGTCAGCTTAGGCGACGGTGAGCTCCTTGGCGGCGGCGTCGTTGAAGCGCTTGCGCTCGTCGTCGGAGAGTTCCTTGGCCAGAACCTGGCGGGTGGTGGCGACCACGAGGCGGGCGATTTCGCCGCGGGCTTCGGCGATCATCTTGCGATGCTCGAGCTCGGTGGCGTGCTGGGCCTTGGCGATGATCTCCTGGGCCTTGGTGGTGGCTTCCTGGGTTTGTTTTTCCATGAAGGCCTTGGCGGAGTTGCGGGCCTCTTCGACGATCTTGGTGGCGTCGCCCTGGGCCTGCTTGATGATGTTGGCGCTTTCGGCTTGGGCGGCGTCGAGCTTGGCCTTCATGTCCTCGGCGTGCTTGATGCCGGCGTCGATCGCAGACTGACGCTCTTCCATCGTGCCAATGACGGGCTTGATGATCTTGAAGTATACGACAGCGAAGAAGATCAGGAAGCCGATCAGCTGCAGGACGATGTAGCGTCCTTCGATACCGAAGTCACCGAGCCCGAATTTTTCCAACACGCCATGGGCGGCCTCCGCTTCAGTGGCGGCGAGGATGAGGTTGGTCAGCATAACGAGGAAGTGTTGAGGAGACGGAAGGAAAAGGGGGGCCGCGCCGGCAGGTCGGGGACCTTACCGGCGCGGAAGAAACGAACCTGCTTATTTAGCGAGGAAGAGGGCGAGAATGCCGAGACCTTCGGCGAGCGCCATACCGATGATGGCCTGAACGAGGATCTTACCGGAAGCGCCGGGGTTGCGGCCGACGGCTTCAGCGGCCTTGTAGCCGATGAGGCCCACGCCGATGGCGGCGCCGAGCAGACCGAGACCAGAGGCAATGTTGCCAGAGACTTCAGCGAGGATGGACATGATGTATGTGGTTTAGGTGGTGGTTGCAGTTTCCGCCGTGCACGCTCTTGGCATGCTCCCGACGGGAAAGGGATCAGTGCGCCTCGGCGTGACCCTCCTCGTGGTCGTGATCGTCGCCGTGGTTGCAGATGAGGCCGATGTAGACGGCGCTCAGGAGGGTGAAGACGGTGGCCTGAATGAGGCCGACGAGCATCTCCATGAAGTAGAAGACAAAGAAGAAGCCGGTCCCGTGCAGGAGGTTTTCGCCGCCAAAGATGTTGCCGAAGAGACGGACCGAAAGGGTGAAGGGGCGGATGAGGATGGAGAACACCTCGATGCAACCGACGACGAGGAAGACGAGGGTCAGGATCGGGTAGAGCCAGCCGGGGGTCTCGGATTTGTCGGCCTTGTTGCCGAAGAGATCGACGAAGAGCACCTTCGGGCCGGCATATTTGAAGACGATGATCGCCCAAGCGCCGAAGGAGAGCAGCGCCAGCGCGATGGTGCCGTTGAAGTCGGAGGTGAAGGGACGGATGAGCGGCGTGAAGTGTTCGTTGCCGTGCGCATCATGACCGTGCCAGCCGATGGTGCCGACGCCGGGGATGAGTCCCATCCAGTTGTTGACGAGAATAAAGAGGAACAGCGTCGCGAGCAGCGGGAAGGCGGCAGGGAAGGCCTTCTTGCCGACGATCGGTTCGAAGAGATCACGCAGTCCGGTGATCAGCGCTTCCATCACGGCCTGACCCTTGGAGGGACGGATGGAGGGTTTGCCGACCATCCAGATCAGGAGCAGCACAATGATGCCGGTGAAACCCCACGCGGTGATGATGGCGTTGGTGAAGAGGCCGGACTCGGTGATGACTTCGGCTCGAGGTGAAACACCGGCGCCATCACCCGCCGCGAACGCCGTGGCGGCGCTGGCGAGAAGGAGGGCTGAATTGCGGAGGTTTAAGACCCGGGACATATGCTTCGAGACGGTGCTGGAGAGGACGTGAACGGGAGGTCGTAGGGTATCCGCCCGAGCGTCGTCAACCTCTGAAACCCCTGCAAATCGCGCCCAGGCGCATCATAAGCGCCGGACCGTCCGCAGGCGGGCTGCTGCTAATTGCAACTTTTCCGCGGCAACGGGGCGGCGGTCCGCTTGCGCTCCCCTACCCTGCCCGGCGTTCAGCCACCAACGATTGGTGACTGCGCGCCTTGGCCTCGAAGACCGTTTGCTGCTCGAAGGGCCAGGGCGCAGCCGGGTCGACGTGCCAGTCGGGATGCTCAGCCACGACCTCGTGGGCGGCGGCAAAATAGTCCTCGTGGTCGGTGCGAAAGCAAAGGCGGGTGCCTGGGGCGCAGAAGTTGGCGAGTCGGCTGAGGAAGGCGGGCTGAATCAGCCGGTTCTTCCAATGGCGGCGTTTGGGCCACGGGTCCGGAAACAGCACCAAGATGTTGCGGGTGAAGCGGGTCGCGGGGGGTAGTGCCTCCAGCAGGTCCTCGGCGGCGGCCCGCAGCCAGGTGACGTTGCTCAGGCCGGCGCGGGTGGTTTTGCGATCGGCGCGTTCGAGTCGCTCCTTGATGATGTCGATCGCAATGCAGTGTTGATCGGGGTGGGCGGCGGCGTAGGCGGCCATGTAGTGCCCGTGGCCACAGCCGATCTCCAGGGTGAGGGCCGGATGGGCGAGCGGCACCTGTGTCAAAGCGTCGCGCAGGGCGGTGACGCGTTGGGCATGGATGGCGTGGGCCTCTTCGATCGGCATGGGCGCGGGTAAAAAGCGCGTCCTCCCGCGGTGCAAGAGCCAAGCGCGGCGCGAAGATGTATCGCGGCGGCCATTAGCTCCGTGTCGGTTTGCCGGCGGGCAGCGTGAGGATGAACGTGGTCCCCTGCCCCGCCGTGCTTTCAACGCGAACGCGCCCGCCGTGGAGCTGGATGATGTGTTTGACGATGCTGAGGCCGAGACCGGTGCCGCCCTTGTCGCGAGAACGGCCTTTGTCGACGCGGTAGAAACGTTCGAAAATGTGCGGCAGGTCGTTTTCTGGGATGCCTGGACCGGTGTCAGTCACGTTGATTTCGATTTCGTCGGTGCGGCGCTTGGCACTGACCGTGATCAGGCTCTTGGCTGGCGTGTATTTCAGCGCGTTATCCAGCAGGTTTTCGAAGACTTGGGTGATCTTGAGCGGATCAAGCAGCAGTTTCTCGATGGCTGGATCGATGTCGCACTCCAAGCGGTGGTCGGCGGCGGCGGGTCGACCGCGGTAGTCTTCGACGATGCCGCTGACCAGGTGGTGCAGTGAGGTGGACTCCCGCTGCAGGCCGGGGTTGATCGATTCGAGCCGCGAAAGGGTGAGCAGATCCTCCAGCAGGGAATTGAGCCGTTCCGTGTGGCGGTGAATCGTGGCGAGGAAGCGGGTGCGATCCTCCAGTTCCATCTCGTGGTGGCCGTCAACGAGGGTTTCGACGTAGCCCTTGATCACGCTGAGCGGGGTGCGGAGCTCGTGGGAGACGTTGGCGACAAATTCCTTGCGCACCAACTCGAGGCGCTTCTGCCGGGTGATGTCGTGCAGAACAAAGAGCGCCCATTTGCCCTTGCCGCCGTCGAGCGCTGGAATGGTGCTGCCCGTCACCTCGACCCAACGGGTGTCGGCGTCGTTGTCGAATTCGATGGCGTGCTGCGGTTCTGCCCTGCCCTTGCGCACCGCGTCGACGTAGTTGAGGAAGGCGACGCTGTGCAGCACGACCTCCAGGCGCTGGTCGATGATGTTGGTCGCCTTGGGGAAAATCGCCTGCAAGGCCTTGTTAGCCAGGAGGATGTGGTTGTTTTGGTCAACCAGCAGGACCGCCTCTTGGAGGCTGCCGAGCGTCGCTTCGAGTTGGGTCAGTTGGCTCGACTGTTGGTGCTCGAGCTTTTGAACCGTGGTGATGAGCTGGTTGCTCAGTTGGCAAAATGCGTCCCAATCCGCGTCGAGGGCGCCGGGATTTTCGTCGCGCAGGAAAGGTTGGCGGCGCTCCAGAGACGAGCGGAGGCTGCGCAGCGCGCTGCGGTGTCGCGCCAGTTTCCGCCAGAGCACGATGACGACGACGGCCAGCGCCAGGGAAAGGGTCGTGAGCATGCGGGGCGAAGTTGAATGGCGGTCGTCGGGGTGGAGCGAACGTCGTCGGGCCTATGCGGTGGGGCCCGGTAGATGGACTCAGGCCGATGATTCCTGAGCCCGGCGTTCGGCCATGCGGTAGCCTACCCCGCGAATCGTTTCAATCCATTCGGCTTCGTCGCCCAATTTCTCCCGCAGGCGGCGCACATGCGTGTCGACGGTGCGGGTCTCGATCTCGGTCTCGTAGTTCCAGACGTTGATCAAAAGGTGCTCGCGGGTTTGCACCCGACCGCGGCGCTCCATGAGGAGGTGCAGCAGCTTGAACTCGGTGGCGGTGAGCTCGGCCACGGTGCCATTGATGGTCACTTCATGGCGTTCCGCGTCCAACTCGATGCCGCCGGCGATGAGCTTGGGTGGCGCATCGAGGGGCTTCTCCGTGGTGCGGCGGAGGATGTTTTGCACCCGCAGGACGAGTTCCTTGGTGCTGAAAGGCTTGCAGATATAGTCGTCGGCGCCGGTTTCCAGACCCTGCACGCGATCGTTTTCCTCGACCTTGGCGGTCAGGAAAATGACCGGAACCTGCTTCAGTTTCGGGTCGGCGCGCAGCATGCGGCAGATCTGGATGCCGTTGATCTCGGGCATCATCACATCGAGAATTACGAGGTCGGGCAGGAAGGATCGGGCGATGCCGATGCTCTGCGTCGGATCGTTCACGGTCTCGACGGCAAAACCCTTGGCCTTGAGGTGGTAGGCCACCAAATCAGCGACATCTGACTCATCGTCGACGACCAAAATTTTCTTACGGGAGTTCTCCGGCATCGTGACGAAGTTACCCGTTTGCCACGGACTCTCCTAGCCGATTCCGCTCCCGTTTCACAATTGTTACAACATGCGCAAAGTGATTGCGAAAGCCGGCTATTGTTCGGTTTGTTGGCGGCGTCGGGATTCGATGTAGATCAGTAAGATGCTGATATCCGATGGGTTAACTCCACTGATGCGGCTCGCCTGCCCCAGGGTGAAGGGCTGCGTTTCGGCCAGCTTTTGGGCGCTTTCGGCGCGCAAACCCTTCACAGCCCGGTAGTCCAGGCCCGCCGGGATCTGCACCTTTTCGATGTTGGCCAGCTTGGCGATCTGGCGCTGCTCGCGCTCCAAGTAGCCGCGGTAGCTGACCCGATAGAGCACCTCCTGGCGTGATTCGGGGGCGATGTTTTCAAAGGCCTCGGGCAGCGTCGGCCAGGCTCCATCACCTTGCGAAGCCCGGCGGATATGATCGCCGAAGGTCCCCTGCCCTCCGCCCGGTCGCTGGCTTTCAAAGGTCTGAATCCAGTGCTCGATCTCCGCGACCTTGGCCTCCATGCGGCGCAGGCGCTCGGGCCCCACCAAACCGTGTTGGCGGGCATGGTGCAGCAGCCGGGTTTCGGCGCTGCCGTGATTGAAGAGCAGGCGATGCTCGGCGCGGCTGGTGAACATCCGATACGGCTCCTTGGTGCCCTTGGTCACGAGATCGTCGATGAGCACCCCGATGTAGCCCTCGTGGCGGCCGATCACGAGTGGTGCCTCTCCCCTCGCCTTGTGCACGGCGTTGACCCCCGCGATCAGGCCCTGCGCTGCCGCCTCCTCGTAACCCGAGGTGCCGTTGATTTGCCCGGCAAAGAACAGGTTTTCGAGCTTCTTGGACTCCAAGGACGGGAAAAGCTGAGTCGGCGGTGCAAAATCATACTCCACCGCATAGGCCGGGCGCAGCAACTGGGCCTGCTCCAGCCCAGGCACGGATTGCACCATGCGCATCTGCACGTCGAACGGCAGCGAGGTGGAGAGTCCGTTGATGTAGTATTCGTTGGTGGAGCGGCCCTCCGGCTCCAGGAACAGCAAATGGCGCGGTTTGTCGGCGAAACGGACGAATTTGTCCTCAATGCTGGGGCAATACCGGGGGCCGGTGCCGACGATCTCGCCGGAATACATCGCGGATTTGGTGAGGTTATCTCGGACGATCTGCGCGGTTTCTTCCGTCGTATAGGTCATCCAGCACGAAACCTGGTTGCTGCCGGGCTCCCAACCGAGGCGTTCTTCGCCGGTTTGTTCCACGTGGAACAGATCGGCGTCCTGGCGTGTTTCGTGGAACGCAAACCGGGTTGGCGCGGCGTCGCCGGCCTGCTCGGTCATTTGCGAAAAATCCAGACTGCGGCCCAGCAAGCGCGGCGGCGTGCCGGTTTTGAGGCGTTGCAGCTCGATGCCGGCCTCCTCGAAAGAGGCAGAAAGCGTCTTGGCCGAAAAATCGCCCATCCGACCGCCTTCATTCTTGTTGGTGCCGATGTGCATCAACCCACGCAGGAAGGTGCCGGTGGTGACCACCACGGTCGTGCCGGCGAATTCAAGGTCGAGATTGGTGCGGACCCCGGTGACTTTGCCGTTGGCGGTGGTCAGGCCGGTGACGGTAGCTTGGAAGAGCTGTAGGTTGGGCTGCAGCTCCAGGGTGTGTTTCATCCGGAACTGGTAGGCCTTCTTGTCGGATTGAGCGCGCGGGGACTGGACTGCGAGGCCCTTGGACTCATTGAGGAGGCGGAACTGGATGGCAGTGACGTCGGTGTTGATCGCCATCTCGCCACCGAGCGCATCAATCTCGCGCACCATCTGGCCCTTCGCCTGACCGCCGATGGCGGGGTTGCAGCTCATGGCGGCCACGGTGTCGATGTTGCCGGAGAGGAGTAGGGTGCTCGCGCCCATACGGGAGGCGGCGAGGGCGGCCTCGCAACCGGCATGGCCACCGCCGCAAACAATCACATCGTAAGGTATCTTATTGTAGAGCATCTACTTACCAATGCAGAAAGTGGCGAAGAGCCGGTCCAACATCGCCTCGTTGTCGATGCGACCACCAATTTCGCCGAACGCGTCCAGCACCCCACGAAGGTCACTGGCCAGAAGCTCCGTCGGGCCCTGATTGCGCAGGTTGGCTTGTGCCGCCTGCAGACAATCGGTCGCGCGGCGGAGGGCGTCGGCGTGGCGGGCGTTGATGGCGATCTGGTCATCGGCATCCGCCGGCTGGAAGGTGTCGGCGATCTCGGTGATCCGGGTTTCAAGTGCATCGACGCCTTCGCGGGTGAGGGTGGAAAGGGCCACGGCCGGAAGATCGTCCGGCGGTTGGGCCACCGCAGCCTGACCTTGCAGGAGATCGATCTTGTTGAGAACGACGAGGGTGGTGGCGGGATTCAGACGATGCGCGACATCTGCCGATAGAGCCGGGGCAGGGTGGGTGGCGTCCAGCACCACAAGGGCAAGATCGGCCTCCTCAATGCGCTCGTAGGTTTTTTGGATGCCGAGGGCCTCGACGGTGCCGGGAGTGGGGTTGAGGCCGGCGGTGTCGATCAGCCGCAGGCAATGCGGTCCGACCATCACGGTCTCTTCCAGGTAGTCACGGGTGGTGCCGGGCTCGTCGCTCACGAGCGCCCGATCACGTCCGACCAAGGCATTGAGCAGAGAGCTCTTGCCGGCGTTGGGTTCGCCGAGGATCACCGTCTTGATGCCCTCACGCAGGAGATCGCCGTAGCGATGGGTGGCCAGCAGGCGCTGCGTTCCACGTAGAACATTTCTCAAAATATCGGCCACGATGCCGCGGTCCTCATCGGGCAAATCCTCCTCCGGAAAATCGATGTAGGCCTCGACCCGGGCGAGGCCCAGCAGGAGCTCGTCGGTGAGGCGGGTGAGGTGCTGACCGAGGCTGCCGCGGAGTTGCTGATTGGCCGCCGCCACGGCGCGGGCGCTGCGGGCGTGGATGAGGTCCATCACGGCCTCGGCCTGACTCAAATCCAAGCGTCCATTGAGGAAGGCGCGGCGGGTGAACTCGCCAGCCTCGGCCGGTCGGCATCCGCGCTTAAATAAATCATCCAGAACAAGTTGGGAGATAAGCGGGTTGCCGTGAGTCGAGATTTCCAGGACGTCCTCGCCGGTGTAGGAGGCCGGTCCTTTGAAGGCGGTCACCAGCACGTCGTCGACCACCTGATTGGCCGCATCGCGGTAGGGCAGGTGGGTCGCCGCGCGAGGTGAAAGCGTGGTGCCGAAAATGGCCTCGGCGAGGGTGCCGCAGTCGGGTCCGCTCACGCGCACCACGGCGATCGCCGACGTGCCCTTCGGCGTGGCGGGCGCGGCGATGGTATCGTTGGTGTTGGCGTCGACGGCGGTCATGCGGACACGCAGACCGAACCGGCTAACGCCGTGGACGCAAAACGAAACGCGCGGAGCGCGTGGACCTTACTGGATGGGTTCGACGCGACTACCGTCTTCCACTCGGTCGCCCGGATAAACGATGACGGTATCGCCTTCGCTCAGTCCGGAGCCGACTTCGGTCATGACGCCGTTGGACAAGCCCACCGAGATTTGGCGTTCCTCGGCGTTGCCGCCATCGAGGGCGAAGGTGAGCCACTGGCCGTCGCGTTGGAAAAGGGCACCGGCGGGAACCTGCAAGACGCCGTTGCGCCGATCGCGCTCGATGCGGGCCTCGACACGGTAGCCATCGCCGAGGGTAGGGCGCTCCGCGATGGGTGTCACCAGGTCGGCCAGGACGTTGACGCGTTGTTCCTCCACCCCGAGCGCGGACACCTTGGTGAACGCGGCCGGTTCGACCAGCCGCACGCGAGCCTCAAGCGCTTGGTCGCCACCCCATTGGTCGAGCCACACGGTCGACCCGGGACTGATGGCCACGCCGTCGCGGGACAGCACCTCGATGCGCACCTCGAGGTCGGTCGGATCGCCGACTTCAAGCAACGCCGTGCCGCCGGCGACGATGCGGGCGCTCTCCTGCATGACCCGCAGAACGCGGCCACTCACGGGCGACGTGATTTTCATCAAGGCCGCCTGGTCAGCCGGGCCGGCGAGTCCACGTTCGAGCACCGCCCGCGCCTGTTCCAGCTCGTAGCGGGCGACCTGCAGGGCAAACGTCGCGGCGCGATCCTCCTGCGCGGCGGTGCGCTCGCGGTTTTGTGCGATATCGAGCTCCTGCTGAGACACGAGGCGATCCTTGGCGAGGGTGCGCTGGCGGGCGGCTTCGGTGCGAGCGAGGTCGAGCGCGGCGGCGGCGCGCTCGCGTTGAGCCTCGGCCTGCGCGACCTGGCTCTCGGCCGCGTTCTGGCGGGCCTCGGCCTGCGCGCGACTGCGGGCGTCGAGGATGTCGCCACTGGCGGGCTCGAGCACGGCGAGCACGGTCTGACCGGCCACGACCTCCGCGCCGGGCTTTAGCGTGATGCGTCGCAACTGACCGGATACAGGACTCGAGACCACGTAACGGTGGCGCACTTGCGTGACGCCCTCTTCGTTGACGGTGGCAACCAGATCGCCGCGCGTGACCGGGGCGGTTTCGACCGGGAGGGCCGCGGGCCAAAGGCCGGCCACGATGAAGGCAAGGAGCACGGCGCCGGCGACGTAGCGCCAACCGTTGCGGCGGCGCTGATGCTGATCGCCCGCGTTGGGATCGAACGGGGCAGGGGAGTCGGCGGTTTCGCTCATGGTGGTGATGTCGTTAAAAACTGAATACGTTGAAACTGGCGGCCGTTCATTCGCGGGCCTTGAGCGCGCCGACGAGGTCGAGCTGGTTGAGCTTACGGCAGGCGATGAGGGCGGACAAGGTCGTGGCCAGGGAGATGATGAGCACGGCGTAGGCGTAGTTGGAGGCGGTGAGCACCAGCGGCAGGCGCACGGTCTCGGTGTTGATGCTGCGCAACAGTTCGCCGGCCATGCCGGCGCCGAGCCAGAGACCGAGCGGCACGGCGATGATGGTGAGCACGACCAGTTCACCGACGAGCACGCTGCCCACGTCCCCTTGGCTGAAGCCGAGCACGCGCAGGGTGGCGAGTTCGCGGGCGCGTTCGGAGAGGGCGATGCGGGCGGTGTTGTAGACGATGCCGAAGGCGACGATGGTGGCGAAGGAGGAGTAGAGCACCTGCAGCAGGCCGATGCTTTGCGCGGTGGTGTCGCGGAAGCTTTGCCGCATGGCGTCTTTGATGATCACACCGGAGGCTTGGGGGGTATCCTTGAGTTCGCGGAGGAACTGCGGCCATTGCCCGCGCGCGACGGAAATGAAGGCCCCGTTGATCTGATCGCCTTCGCCGAGCGCGCGATTAAGCGCGTCCAGTTCCATGAACGAGGAGATGCCGGCAAAGTCTTCGGAAAAGGCGGCGACCGGAACCTCAAAGCTCCGGCGTTTGCCCTGCAGCACATTGACGCGAACCGGATCACCCGGTTGGAGCGCAAGCGCGTCCCCCAGCGTTTTGGAGAGGATGATGCCATCGGTCGGCAGCGGCAACGGGCGCTGACCGGGTCCGAGCACGCGGTTGAGGTGGGCGTCGGGAATGAGCCCGTGAATCGCGAGGCGGCGGGTGCGATGGCCGGAGGCGAGCTCGACCGACACGGCGCGGAACGGTTCGGCATGCACCACGCCGGGCAGTTGGGTGAAGTCGTGCAAGGCGCGCAGCGGGCCGGGTTCGACGAGCGAAACGGTGACGGTCTGGCGCTGCACGACATCCCACTGGAAATCCAGGATGTAGCGGATGCCGTCCCGGAAAGCATTGGGGATGATGAGGATACCGGTCGCGAGGGCGAGGGCGATCGCAGTGAACAGAGCCTGCCACGGTTTGCGCTCCAGGTTGCGCAGCGACATGCGCAGGGAGACGGAGAACCACTTGGCGATGCCGAGTCGTTCGGCCAACGCGGGGCGGAAGCTGGCCGGTGGTTCCGGGCGCATGGCCTCGGCCGGCGCGAGTCGGACGACCTTGCGCACGGCGCCGGCGACGCCGAGCAGCGCGGCGGCGGAGCTGGCGATCAGCGCACCCAGAATGGCGCCGGTGGCGGGCACGAACTCCAGTTTGGGGAAGCGGAAAAAGAGGTGATACATGCCGACCAATTGATGGCCGAAAACGAAACCGAAGGCGGTGCCGAGCAGCGTGCCGACGACCACAATCACCAGCGCAAACTTCACGAAGTGCCACGCGATGCTGCGGTGATTGAAGCCAAAGGCCTTGAGGATGGCGATCTGCTCGCGCTGCAAGGCGATCTGTCGGCTCATCACTGAGTGAGTCATGAACGCGGCGACGCTGAGGAACACGAGGGGGAAGCCAAAGGACAGGCCTTCCAGCACGCGGATTTCGTCGTTCACGCGCACATCGGACGGGTGCTCGTCGCGACCATAGGCGCCGAGGCCGCCGTAGGGTTCGAGCACACGATCGATGGCGGCAATGATCTGTGATTCCACCGCGCCGGGGGCGAGCGTGAGCGCGACGTTGTTGAACGCGCCTTTCAGGTTGAAGGCCTCGGCAATCTCCTGCTCGCGCATCCAGAAGATGCCGAAGGTGCGGTTGTCGGGCAGGGCGGAGCCGGGCGGCGCCTCGAACACGTATTGCGGCGCGAGCACAATGCCGGCGACGCGCAGTTCGAGGCGGCTGCCGTTGAGCACGGCGGCAATGTGATCACCGGGCTGCACGTTGTTGGCCTCGGCGAAGGCCTCGCTCACCAGCACCTCGTGGTGGCTCGACGTATCCAAAAGTTGGCCACGCCGGAGGTAGAGCTGATTGAGCAACTGCGGACGGCGCTCGGGCAGGGAGTTGATGAGTCCCGATGCCGGTTCGAGCAGCGACGGCAGATCGAGGGTGACGCGCACCTCGACATTGGTCTCGACGGCGGCGACGCCGGGGATGGCCGCGAGCTCGTCGCGCACGCTGTCGGGCGCGCGCTTGAGCGTGGCGAAAACCTGACCGAAGTGGTGCTTCTCGTAATAGCCGTCGCGCGCGGTGTTGAGCGATTTGATCAGGCTGCGCGTCATGATCATCATCGCGAGGCCGCAGGCCATGACCAAGGCGACGGCGAGGGCCTGCGATTTCAACGCGCGCAGATCGCGCAGCAGTTTGAGATCAAGCAGGCTCATGGGGGAGGGAGTGAAAGGGAGAAGTGAAAGTGAAAGGGTAGGGTGTGACCGCCGGGCGCGCCGTCGATGGGCGCGGTCGGCCCAGCGGTCCGACCCTACCTTGGCGGCATGACGCATCCGCTTTCATGGCTCACCATTCCAGTTCACCCACCGGTCGCGGGTGGGCGTTCGTGCGCGGTTCGCTCAGTCGGCCGTCCGACATGGTGAAGACGCGGTCAGCCATCTCGGCGAGGATGGCATTGTGGGTGATGACGACGGTGAGGGTGCCGAGCTCACGGTTGATGCGTTGCACGGCTTCGAGCACGAGGATGCCGGTCTTCACATCGAGGGCACCGGTCGGTTCGTCGCAGAGCAGGATCTCGGGGCGCTTGGCGATGGCGCGGGCAATGGCGACGCGTTGTTGTTCGCCGCCGGAAAGTTGGGCGGGGAAGTGGTTGGCGCGTTCGGAGAGACCGACGAGTTCGAGCGCCTCGTCGGTGCTCATGGGATTGCGGGTGATCTCGGTGATGAGGCCGATGTTTTCGCGGGCGGTGAGCGAAGGGATGAGGTTGTAGAACTGAAACACGAAGCCGACCACATCGCGGCGGTAGGCGGTGAGACCGGCCTCGTCGGCGTGCCCGACATCCCAGCCGCGGTAGTGGAGCGAGCCGCCGGTCGGCGCATCAAGCCCGCCGACCAGGTTGAGCAAAGTCGATTTGCCCGAGCCCGAGGCGCCGAGCAGCACGACCAGTTCCCCGCCGGGCAGATCGAGATCGACCTCGCGCAGGGCCCGCACCGCGGCGTGGCCGGTGCCGTAGGTTTTGGACAACCCCCGGGCCACCAACAACGGCGACGACGATGCAGCGGATGTGCTCACAAGCGTGCACCCAAGTCCGCCCGCCCTCACCACGCAAGCGCCCGCCCGTGCAATTCGCCGAATTGCGGCGCAGCTAATGCGCCGCAGGAACACGGCTTACGGAACGCGTTTAATCTGCGGTTGGTTCAAATTCACCAAAACCCGCGAGCAGCTCCTTCACCTCTTCGACCAAGTCTTTGGAGACCACCGACGCAGTGCGCAGCCTTAGATCACCGAGATGATAGACATCGGGCACGCGCACGATCTGGTTGATGTGCACCGCGCGGGGCAGGTAGCGCCGCAGCTCTTCCTCGACCTCGGCAAAAGAAAACCCGGTCTCCTGGGCAAAGGCCGGTTCGACGATGGGGTAGTGCAGGCTGTAGGTCGCGATCCGGCGAAAACTGGCCCAGTGCTCCTCGCGCGCGCCGCGCCCGCCGACCAGCCACTGCACGAACAGAACCGATTGAGCCGACCACCGATCAAACGCCTCCGGGTCGGCCTCAGCATCCGGCCAGTCCTCACTCAGCAACTGCGCCATTGGCACCAATTCTAAATCAGCCACCTCCTCATCGCTAAGTTCCGGCCACCCCTGCAGCTCCCGCAGTTTCAAATAGTCGTCGGGACCGAAGAGGTTCATTCCCTTCTCAAATAGACCGTAGCGCCCGATCAGCGCCTCACGCAGCCACCACGGCATGCGGTTTCGATTCAGCCCCAGCACGGTGAGCACAACGTCTTTGCCGAACACCTGAAACTGACTGATGTTCGAAAGGTTGGCGACCTGAACCACGTAGTCGTCAGAAACTCGAACAAAGACGTTCTGGAAAGAGGTTTCTCCGATCCGCACTTGGCGTTGAGGCAGTGTCTCCACTGCCGGAATGGCGGGCTGCACCAGCGTGTGATCGGTGTAGATGAGAATCACCTTCCGGCCGCTCAAGTCGACCAGCGACTGCGGGATAACGGACCAGCAAGCCATCTCCCCGCCCAGCATTCTCAATGTTTCCGAGTCCTCAAGTAGGCTCCAAACCCGAAACGCCCCCGTTTCCGCATAGCGCCAAGACGGAGGATCGACCTTCTCAGTCACCTCTACCTCCGACATGTGCACGACCTCGTCTGCCCAGAGAATTGAACCCAACGCGAGTGCGAGCGCGGCAACTCCGGCTGGAATCGAGACCAACGCTCGAGTCAGGCCCATTCGGCTCGAAGAGCTAATCCCCCGCTTTCGCTCCCGAGATTCTTTGGAGCGGCAAAGCGGTAGAACGGGTAGGCTGGATTGAGACATGACTTGGCGTGGTTGATTTCGACCAGGCCAGAGTCGGAACAGCTTGTGAGAGCAAAGCCGCTTCGTTGTTGGTGGCAAAACCGAATTGAGGCCCTGCTAGGGCCCCGCAGGACTTCGGCTTACGAAATGCGCTCACGGTGCCGTCGGCTCGAAGTTGCCAAAACCTGCGAGCAGCTCCTTCACCTCCTCGACCAAGTCTTGGGAAACGACCGAAGCGGTGCCTAGCACATTTCGCAGGCGAAGCCGTAATGCGCCAAGCTTGCCTCCCGAGTCGTCCAGCCGTCGGATCCAGACTGTTGGCGGCGCACGTCAGGGATTCTGAGTCAATTGCTCAAGCATCCAATCCAACGATGCCTGAGCGTCAGCTATGAGTTTGGCATAGCTGAGAAACTGCGTTCGCTTTCCGGAATACTCGTCACAGAGAGAAGTCTCCGTTGTTCCACCGATGACGATGATGTCCACCGACATTCGAAGTTCTCTACTGAGCCAATCTGCATACTTCTTGGCCTGCCCCTCATCATCACGATCTACTGCGTGCTTGGGACGCTTGAACTCCACCAAGAGGCGATTCTTGAAAGCGTCCTGTGACAGAAGCAGATCGGGGCGTGTCTTGTTGGTCGGATGCGTGGTAACGGATTCGCCGCATTGCTCAGCGATGGAATCCAACTGCTGATTACTTGCCATGAGGCTGTATTGTGGACCGAAAATCCATAGGTTCCTTTCAATAGCCTTGTGCATCTGCTTTTCCAGCGTGCCGGGATTTTGCCGCAGACGGTCCAGCGATTTCAGAAAGTCCAATCGGCTCTTGGCCTGTCGGCCCATGAAGGCCAAATCGCAGAGCCCGAATTCAAGCAACGCGTTGGCAAGATGCATGACGTCGGCGCGATCGGTATCGTGCAGTTCGTTGCAGACGGCCCAGTATTCGTCGTGCTCCAGTGCATCAAGAACGAGGTCCACGAGCGTGCCAATTCGCTCATCCTTCTCGCCTTCCTGATATGCTCGGGAGATTAGGCGGTTCATACGCTGTTCGATGATAGCCCGGCGGTGCTCAGGCACGCTGACCAGGCGCCGGTCCATCTGCTGCTTCCAGCGGCCCTTCGCGAGGTTTACTTCCCGGGTGAGCGTGCGAGTGAGATCCTCGTGCATGTGCCGCCGCAGTTCCGTCGCGAGATGTTCAAAGCCCTTGTCGCTTTCGATCACGTCGCCGCCAGCCGCCGTGAGTTCGATAGTATCCGGCGGAACATTGACTTCGCCCACAAGCCGCCGCCTCAGTCGGTCCGAGAGCTCATCCACGGATTCCAAACCGAACAAGTGAGCCCGCCCGATAGTCTTTCCACCCTGTCGAAGGACGATTCCTGACTGTTTCGCGGGCAACGGCTTTTCGGCGATCGTGTAGGTGGCGCATGCGGTCCGTCCATTCGGCAGCTTCACCTCGCACTCAAAGGTCGTGCCCGGCACGTCGAAGGCGAAGACGCGTTCTCCGTTGACCAGAACTACGAAGTCCGTTTCGCGGCCGTAGTCGCGCGCGAGGATTTGCTTGAAACGGTCTGGTTGCGGAAGATTTAGATTCGGGTTGAGTCGTGAGAGGACGATTCGTGTGCCGTGCAAGGTCGGATCCGTTTCCTGGGTCGAGAACGGCAGCGCCACTTGTTCCAAGTCCTTTGCATCCCGCAATAGCAGCTCCTTATCGACTTCGACCCGCGTAGTTTGTCCGAGTGCGGTCGTTTCCAATTCCATGCGCGAGGCGAGAATCAATCCTGCGAACTTGCCCACGCCCCGACGCCCCTTCACTAGGCGATTCTTGTGGGGAGTCTTCTCGCCTTTCCGCGTCCAACGCGGGCTGGCGATGTTCAAATACTCGTCGCGCACCTCGGCGGGTTTCATTCCGCTTCCGTTGTCTGCCACGATGATGGGGTCATCGGACAGAATCGTTGGTAAGGTCACTCGCACCTCGGTGGCTTCTGCGTCCCAAGCGTTATCGATGAGTTCCTTGAGCGCGCGCTCGCTGCTCGTATAGCTGTCGCCGAGAATCGAGGCGAGCCTGGGGTCAACTTTGAAATTCGCGCTCTTACTCATTGTATCCTCTCAGTTTTGGGAAGCGGGGGCAGACCGTTGATGTCTTCTTTGAATTCGTCTTTGGGGATACCCTCAAACCCACGTTTCGTCACGATGTCCGTCGACGCACCCGTGTGCGTGCTTTGGCGTGGGTGGGGATCCAAGTTTGGGATGTCTTATATCCACTGGGTGTTGGCATGATCAACCGGCCATTCGATCGGCGATCTTTGCGATCTCCGCTTCGGCTAGCCGGTCTAGTGTCCAACCCTTCGCAAATCTGGCTGTTTCCGATTTTGGTAGTTGATCACCCGTAAGGTCGCGAATGCGAACCCTTGCCGGCATGGACGCTCCTTCTCCTACAAAGATCGCCTCCTGCTGCGCTAGGTTCGGCAAGACCTTCGTCATCCCAGACAAGCCGTCCGGCAAGAAACGGGAGACGTGCTGTTGATCTGCTGCGTTCGTCAGTCTCAGAACGAGCCAGGTGCCGCACTGTGAAATCACCGTGCTTTCAACATCCGCAGGCCGCTGACTAACGAGCATCAGACCAATCCCATATTTCCGACCTTCACGCGCTATTCTTCGAATTGCGGTTTGAGCGGCTGCGTATTCTGCCTCGCCCCGATCCGGCACGTATCGGTGGGCTTCTTCACAAACAAGGACGACGGGATCACGTCTTCGCTCCTCTGTTATCTGGTAAACTTTATACTGAAAAAGCAAACGGGCCAGCATGGCGGCCAATGGCCCAGCAACTTCATTCGGGAGGCCAGAAATATCCAAAATCCGAATGTCCTTATCGACGCCACCTTCGCCTTGGATCTGTCCAACCAATTGGGCGATTATGCGGGCAAGTGAAGGACTCTGATCGTTCCATTCTCCCATCAAGAATCGAATCCGTGGATCGCGCCTTAAGACTGCTAGTTTGTCCAAGATAGACTTGAAACCCTCGGAGAACTCTCCCGCCGGAACACGCTCCGTGGTTTGTGTCCCCTTCTTTATGCGCGCCGCCTGAAGGAACTCGATATGGTTTTTCAGTTCATCAAGGCTGAATGGTCTCGGTTTATCTCTATCGAACTCGCCGAGATCTTCAATTTCGACTCCTTCTTTGGGCCGAGGGGAGTCGGGCTCCGATCCATCATCCGGAATTGTTGCGCCATACTCGGACGGAGCCGGTTTGACCAATCCAGCCACGACCATCCGTGCATGAGTCAGTGCCTTGTAGATAATATTATTCTGTGATGTGGCTTCTCGTTCTGTCTTTCCAATCACAAGCAAGCGAAACTCATCGGCACTCATTAGCCAGTATGGAAGACTGATCGGCGTGCCAGCGGCCTGCTCATTTCCAAGCGGATCGTAGGCACGATACACAACTGCACGCTCTTTGAATGCCTGGCCGTATTCACCATGAGGATCAATCACCAGAACTCGCGGATGGGAGACAGCGCCTTGTTCTGGAGAGTGTTCCAGCATGCTGTGAAGCAAGGCCGCAACCGCGCCGGACTTTCCGGAACCGGTAGAACCGAGCACCGCGCAATGCATGCCCAACATTTTGTCCACGTTGGCCCGGCAAACCGCGTTGTCTGCACCTACGTAGTGAGCAAAAGGCACAAGAGGACTGTATTCGCCGTCAATTTGTTGTCCTTCAGCTGCTGAGTAGATTTGCGTGGTTTCCTCACGAGTGAGCAGATGAACGCTCTGGCGAGGGAGCGGATAAGTCGTGACACCTCGAACGAAACGCAGCCTTTGGTCTGCTGCATTCCAAACCCCTTCGGCGAACAATTCGACCTCCATGAGTCGCTGATCAGCATCCGGCGGGATCGGCTTGCTGATCTCGAGCAGCTCCTCAGATCGCATGCGGAGCAGGGTCACAAATCCGAACACCAAACGCCGCCCAAAATGGACTTTTATGATGCTACCAATCTGGCCGATGGGATAGACTCTACCATTGTAAGTTCGGGTCAGCTCGGTCACATCGCCCGATAGTTCCACTCGAATTGTCGTTCCAGACACCTCGACGATGTGCCCAATCTTAAGGTCGGAAATCAGGTCAAACGTGTTCATAACGCACAGGCCTCAGCTCCACTATTAAGCATTTTAGTAACACCGGAGAATCTCCACCAATCTCGTTTAGCGCCGGCGGGTGGAGGTGCATGCGGACCGTCTGGACCGACATACAAACCGTCTTCGGCAATGACGTAAACCCGTTTGCCCCAAGGACCGATTCTCCATTTCTCAAGGGTTGGATTCAGCTTCGATGCGAAGGCGAGGAGCGTTGTTTTGTTCTCTGGGCGTTTAAGCGTGAGCTCAATCTCTTGATTGATGTGCTCGTCTCCGTAGCTGTATCCACACGTCGCAAGCACATTCTCCTCGCGCGTCCCAAGCGAGCGACGGAATAGATCAAATTGCGCGGCGAACGGGTCCCTTTGGGTTGCAAGGTATTTGGTGGATTGCGGGTAAATGAGAACCCGAGAAACCTTCTTTGGGTAAAGGTCGCCGTCGCGGACTCTCCACACGCGGTCGTCTTCACCCAGATGCCAGTCAATCGACCCGTGAAGCTTAATCACGTGTGCTCGGTCTCGGAGGTTCGGTTCCTCGTCTCCGTATCGGTAGCTTCGATACGCGACGGCGCCTCCAGAAAAACCATCCCAGTATGAGAACCCTCCAAGCGCCAAGGCGTCTTCAAGGAGCGTATCGTAGTTTGTAGTGAAGAGACGAACTGCACGTCGCCGCTCGGCGACCCCTGCCTGGCTTCGATTGAAGAGAGCGGAAACGAATGCTGAATGGTTTTCGATAACGACAATTCGGTTCTCGTGTGTCCCGATTTTCTCAGGATCCCCTCCGGGTTTCGAAGGCTTGTATCCCCATCTGATTGTTTCAGCAATCCATGTCAGGATCCTCTGGTGGAGTGCGTCGAGTTCATCGACTGAAAGCGAGACGGCGTCAAAACAGACGTTCTTATCCTTGGAACGATCGGCAATGGCACGGTGATCACCGAGCTGACTTAGTATGTGCTCGATATGTGAATCGTCAGAGAGCCGGTCCTTCAGGAATTCGAGAACCTTTATGTCATTCGGCTCCCCTTCGTCTCTTGCCCTCGCGAAAATCCGCTCGGTCAATGGCCACATTAGAGGAATGCCTGCATCGAGGCTGATTCCCGCGCCGAACAGCCACGATTGGTTGCTGGCTCCCAGAAGATTGTCGAGCTGCGCTAACGTATCTTTTGTCGTTGGGTCCATGGTGCTATGCAGCTCTTTGGTGTTGCGGTAAAAGATCCAGTTCGTGAACACGGCTATTCGAGGCCACTAGTTCGTGAAGACGGTGCGGAAGAGATCCGGTAGGCGGTCGCACTTCTCTCCGGGTAGCACCGCGGATGGAGCACGCGGCATCCCAAATCCAGGACTCAAGAGATTTATCGGGCTTCGAGGCGGAAGATCGGGCCATTGTCGGGATACTATCGGTCGTGAAGGACCGGCAAACGGGGGTCCTAACCGCGGTAGGCCAGAACCGCGCTCAAGTTCGAAAAAGATACGCAAATCTGTTGCTCCGTCGAGATAATGCTTCGAATGCAGCATTGCCTCGATGCGTCGCTGAATTCGACGCATCTGCTATAGGCTTCGGATCAACCTGCTGCCCAAGCCTTCTCTGACGGAAGAACGTGATTAGGGACTACCGCTAGGTGCGACGGGTGCAGGGAGGCGGACAACGCGGAAGTCGCTCCTAACTTGTGTGCCTTAGGATTGGTCTTTGTCGCCGGAGCCCGGCGCTGGTGTCGGGGATGGCGGCGGCGGTATCGAGATTTTTGGGACGGCGATGCCGGCGGGCGTGGGCGGGGCGAAGCTGGGGCGGGGTGGGGTGCCGGTGTCGACGTTGGGGCGGGGGAGGTCGACTTTGGGGCGTGGGGCCGGGGTCGGGGCTGGGATGGGAAGTGTGGGAGCGGTCGGCTGGACCGACGCCGTGGGTGGTTCGCCGCGGGGGTCGAGGTGGGCGAGTTCGGCTTTGAGGCCGGCCAGGCGTTGTTCGGCGGCGGCGATGCGATCAGGATATTTGCGCAGGCGGGTTTTGACCTGTTCGACGGACGCTTCGCCGATGCCGTTTTCCGCGCCCAACATCAGCCACGCGAGGCCTTCGGTGTAGTTGCGCTTCACGCCGCGGCCGCTGACATACATGGCGCCGACGTTGTGCATGGCGGTGTTGTTGCCGGCGGCGGCCGCGCGGCGGTAGAGCTCGAGCGCCTGCCCGTAGTCCTGCGCTTGGCCGAGCAGGCCGTCGTGGGCGATCTTGCCGAGGCGGAAGAGGGCTTCGTGGTCTCCGTCGGCGGCGAGTTCGCGCAGGATGGTGAGGGCCTGGGCGGGGTCGGCGTCGACTTTGCCCGGGTAACCTTCCTCCAGCATGATGGCGTAGTGGAGGCGGGCGGCCGGGTTGCCGGCCTTGGCGGCGGCGATCAGCTCATCGACGTCGGTCCAGGAGACGCCACCGCCTTCAGTGGCGAGCAGGATCGGGCCGTCGGTCTGGGCGTGGGCTGAATTACCAAGCGGCCCCGCCAGCCCCAAGGCGGCGAGGCCGATGATCAGCACGAATGGCGGGCGTGGCGTCTTACGACTCATCCTTATCTTCGCTGTCGTCGCCGGTCACGCTGGTGCCGCCGGTGACGTTCACCTTGGCGTAGACGGCGTCCATGACCTCCTTGGCGAGCTCGGGCTTCTCCTTCAAGGTGGCCTTGGCGGCGTCGCGGCCCTGGCCGATGAGGTCGCCGTTGTAGGAGATCCAGGCGCCGCGCTTTTCGAGGACCTTGTGCTCAAGGCCGAGGTCGAGGACGGAGCCGGTGGTGGAGATGCCCTCGTCATACATGATGTCGAACTCGCACTCGGTGAAGGGGGCGGCGACCTTGTTCTTGACGATCTTGATCTTGGTGCGGTTGCCGATGACCTTGCCGTCGGGCTGCTTGAGCTGTTCGCGGCGGCGGATGTCGATGCGGACGGAGGAGAAGAACTTCAGCGCGCGACCGCCGGGGGTCGTCTCGGGGGAGCCGAACATGACGCCGATCTTTTCGCGGATCTGGTTGGTGAAGATGCAGACGCACTTGGTCTTGCTGACCACGGCGGTGAGGCGGCGCATGGCCTGCGACATGAGGCGGGCCTGGGAACCGACGGTGGCGTCGCCCATCTGGCCGTCGAGTTCGGCCTTGGAGACGAGGGCGGCGACGGAGTCGATGACGATGACGTCGATGGCGTTGGAGCGGATGAGGGTCTCGGCGATGTTGAGCGCGTCCTCACCGGAGTCGGGTTGGGAGACGAGCAGGTCGTCGAGGTTCACGCCGACGACGCGGGCGTATTTGGGGTCGAGGGCGTGCTCGACGTCGATGAAGGCCGCGAGGCCGCCCTTGCGCTGGGCTTCGGCGATGACGCTCAGACAGAAAGTGGTCTTACCGGAGGATTCCGGACCGTAGATTTCCACGATGCGGCCGCGGGGCAGGCCGCCGACGCCGAGGGCGAGGTCGATGGCGAGCGAACCGGTCGAGATCGTCTCCACCTGCATCTTGGTGTTGTCGCCCAGACGCATGATGGAGCCCTCGCCGAATTGTTTGGTGATGGCGCTGATGGCGAGGTCGACGTTTTTGCGGGCGGCGACTTCGGTGGTGGGGGCGGCGGCGGTGGTTTTGGCGGGGGTGGAACGGGCCATGGAGATGCGTGGATGGGTTGTGGTTTGTGAAAATCGCGAGGGTCTCTGCGTAAAGAAACGAACCGTGGCGCGGGAATCTTTCAGCGCAAGCGCGGACCCGGTGAGAAACTTGGATTTGGCGATCGGCGCGGCCGGGATCTCGGCGCGGCGCAAGAACCCTTGCCGTGCAGAAGCGGTCCGCTATGCGTGGGCCCAGATGTTGCGTGCGTGTTGCTTTCTCGTGGGCTTGTTTTTGGTGGGCAAGGGCTTGCTGGTCGCGGCGCCCGAAGTCGTGAAGCGGGAGGTGCCGGCCGGGGTGGAGGTGGCGGCGCTCGATCCGGCGACGATCGCGAAGTCGGAGGCGGATGCCCGCGAGCGGGACAACGACTACCTATTGCTCGACTCGCAGGTCGATGTGGCGGCGGAGACCGACTACACGCGGGTGGCGCTGCGGGTGGCGGGGGAGGGCGGTTTGCAGGAGGCCGGGCGCTGGTCGGTGAGCTTCGATCCGGAATACCAGGAGGTGTGGTTTCATCGTATCGAGGTCCATCGCGGCGGCGAGGTGCACGACCGTTTGGCCGAGGCGGAGTTTCGTTACCTCGAACAGGAGCCGGATTCGGCTTATCACCTCTACAGCGGCGAGGTGACGGCGCTGACCCTGTTGCCGGACCTGCGAGTGGGGGACGTGGTGGATGTGGCTTACACGATCAAGGGGCGGAATCCGGTCTTTGCGGGACGCTACTTCGATTCGTTTTCGCTGGGTTGGGGGCAACCGCTTGCGATGTTGCGCGCCCAAGTGAAGGCGCCGACCACGCTGCCGCTGCGTTTCAAGGTGCTGGGGGAGGGCATCTCGTCACCGGAGTTGGGCATCGCGGGCGATCAGCAGGTCATCACGTGGCGGGCGGAGGACCTGCCGGCGGTCCTGTTTGAGGACGGCACGCCGAGTTGGTATCCGACCTACCCTTGGGCGCAGTTTTCGGAGTATGCGTCGTGGGCCGAGGTGGTGGCGTGGGCCCTGCCGCTGTATGCGGAAGGTTTTGGGGAGCCGGGCGCCGAGTTGCAGGCCGAAGTGGATGCCCTGCTGGCGCCGCTGGGGGATGACGCCGCCGCGGAGGACGTGGCCGTGGCCTTGCTGGCCTTTGTGCAGCGGGAGATCCGTTATCTGGGCATCGAGCTCGGGGTGTCTTCCCACCGGCCGCACCCGCCGGCGGAGACCTACGCGCGTCGGTTTGGTGACTGCAAAGACAAGGCGGTGTTGCTGGTGCAGCTCCTGCGCAGTCGTGGCATCACGGCGCACCCGGTGCTGGTGAACACGGTGGTGGGCGAGGCACTGCGCGAGCGTTTGCCGTCACCAGGGGTGTTTGATCACGTGATCGTCGGCCTCGAAGTGGGCGACGGCCTGCGCTGGGTGGATCCGACGATGTCGCCGGGCAAGGGCGGCCTGCTGCAACGGGCGGCGCCGGATTATGGTTGGGGGCTGATGCTGGCCGAGGGGGAAGACGGGCTGCGGCGCGTCGACCAGCCGCCGGAGGCCGCCAGCCGGACCGAGTCGACGGAGGTCTACACCTCGTTTGGATTCGAGCAGCCAGGTTCGCTCCACGTGAGCTCGGTCTACTATGGGGCGGCGGCCATCTCGATCCGGGACTATTTCAACAGCTCGACCCCGGAACAGATCGGCCAGACCTACCAGGATTATTACGCGGGGCTTTTCCCGGAGATCGCCATCACGGCTCCGCCCACCTGGCGGGATCGCGAGGACGGCGCGGTGGAGGTCGCCGAGGACTACACGGTGCCCGGGCTGTGGACGCATGATGAGGAAAGCGGCCGGTGGACGCTTGAGACCTATCCGCTGCTGATGGACAGCTACCTGCCTTACGGTCTGTCGGCCAAACGGCGCACGCCACGCTCGGTGAGTCACGCGGTGACGGTAAAGCTGCGACAGGAGCTGCGCCTGCATGAGCCGTGGGGACTCGATTTGCCCGCGGTCGATATCGACCTGCCGATTTTCAGCTACAGTCGGCGAGCAGAGGGCGACGGCACCGCCACGCTCACGGTGGAGCACCACTACGAGTCCAAGGTGTCCCACGTGGCGGCGGCGGCGATGCCGGCCTACGTGCAAGCGGTCAACTCCGCCCGCGATGCCTTTGGCTTGGAGTTGTATTGGAATCCCGTGGTGGCAACGGGCGCGGCGGGCGATGGCGAGTTCTCGCCCAACCTGCTGATGTTCGTGATCGGGATCGGCGGTTTTTTTGCGTTCAATGCCCTTATTTTCTGGTGGGTGCGGCACCGCCACCGGCAGCCCCCGTCGTTGCCGAATCCAGGTGCGGAGCCGGTTGGGTTGGGCGGTTGGCTGGTGCTCCCGGCGATCGGCTTGGTGGTGAGTCCGATCATCTTCACCGTGTCGCTCTTCGGGGAATCGGCAGCGGCGTTTGACCACGAGGTTTGGGCGGCCCTGACCACCCCGGGCTTGGAAACGACCAACGTCCCGCTGGCGGTGCTCATCCTCGTCGAAGTGTTGGCGGATGCCGCCCTGATCTCGTTGTCGTTGTGGTGTTTGGTGATGTTCTTCCGCTGTGACCGGGTGCTGCCGACCCTCATGCGGGTCTACATCGTTTATGCGCTCCTCTACACGATCGGCGACACGGTGGGGCTTGATGTGATGGATCTCTTTGATGATGAGGTGGAACGCGTGACGGCCCACGCGGAAATTTTCCGCCAAGCGATCTACACCGCTGTCTGGTTGCCCTACTTTTGCGTGTCCAAGCGGGTCCGTAACACCTTTGTCCGCTAGGGCTATCCGGGAACGGCGCAGGACTGGACCCCGCTGACCGCCGGCGTGCCCAGCACCCGTAATGCGGGAAATAAGGGGCACTATCCTCTTGCTCGAGGCCGGACGCGGCCTTTATTTCCCGGCACCTTTGTCCCGCGCACATCCAACCGTTTTCTCTGACCGATGAAGATCAAAGCCTACCTTAAGCCCCATTGTGGATGGTCCATGGGCGTTCGCGCCATCATGCAGAAGCATGGCCTCGAGTATGAGGACATCGACATCATCAACAACCGCGACAACTACGCGGAGATGGTCCAGAAGTCGGGTCAGCCCCTCTCGCCGTGCGTCGAGATCGATGGCGTAATGCTCGCCGACGTGTCCGGTGAAGAGGTTGAGAATTACATGCTGGCCAACGATTTGGTGAAACCGACCGATAAATCGACCGACGTGGCCACCAACGCCGGTTGCTCCGACGAAGAGCACGAGAAGATGGCCAACCAGACGATCCGGTTCTTCTAAGCGAGACTTCGTCCCAGTTCCTCACCCCGGGCCGGACTCGCACTTCGCGACCGGCCTTTTTTATCTCCACGCCGTTCGGCGCCCGCCGCGGCCCGGCTCCTGCTCCCTCCACTTTACGACCCGCGCGTCAGCTCAACTTTCATTAATTCCTCTCATGGCTCAACTGATCCCGTCCCCGCTCTACCATCCAGATCAAGAGCACGATGCCTGTGGCGTCGGCTTCATCGCCAAAATGACGGGCGAACGCAGCTATGACGTCATCAATCGCGCGGTGGCGGCCCTCAAGGCCCTCGCCCACCGCGGTGCGATCGACGCCGATGCGGTGACGGGTGACGGCGCCGGCATCCTCACCCAGATCCCGGTGGAGCTCCTCCGCGAGCACCTCGAGGAGAAGGGCAAGGCCCTCTTTGACGACGCCGACCTCGGCGTGGGCATGATCTTCCTCCCGCGCAACGACGACTACGCCCAGTCGCACTGCAAGAAGATCGTGAAGGACGCCGTCGAAGCCGAAGGCCTTGCCTGGCTCGGTTGGCGCGACGTGCCGACCGACAACTCCTGCCTCGGCCGCAAGGCCATCGAGACCGAGCCGGTCATCGTGCAGGCCCTGATTGGCCGCCCCGAGGAGGTCGACGCCGACGATTACGAGCGCAAGTTGTTCCTGGCCCAGAAGACCGTCGAGCGCCGCGTCGCCGAGGAGAGCGTGAAGGGCTTCTACATCTGCTCCTTCTCCTCCCGCACCATCGTTTACAAGGGCATGCTCACGCCGCAGCAGATCCGGAAGTATTTCCGCGATCTCAAGTCGCCCAAGTTCACCAGCGCCTACGCGATTTTCCACCAGCGCTACTCGACCAACACCTTCCCGATGTGGCACCTCGCGCACCCGTTCCGCATGGTGGCGCACAACGGCGAGATCAACACCATCCGCGGCAACCGCAACCTCATGCGCGCCCGCGAGAACTCGCCCTTCCACGGCGTCTGGGGTGACCGCTACGACGACCTCAAGCCGCTCGTGCAGCCGGATGGTTCCGACTCGGCGACCTTCGACAACGCCCTCCAGCTTCTCACCCTCGGCGGCCGCAATCCCCTGCATGCCGCCATGATGATGATGCCGCCGGCCTGGGAGAGCGACGACGACCTCTCGCCCGAGGCCAAGGCCTTCTTCCGTTACCACGCCACCATGATGGAGCCATGGGACGGTCCCGCCGCCGTCGCCTTCACCGATGGCAAGGTCATCGGCGCCTCGCTCGACCGCAACGGTCTGCGCCCGGCCCGTTACAAGATTTACGACGACGGTTACGTCATCCTCGCCTCGGAAGCCGGCCTCGTCTTCGACTTTCCGGGCAAGGTCGTTGAAGCCGGCCGCCTCGGCCCTGGTCGCATGATCGCGATCGATCTGCGCGAGCAACGCTTCTACCACGACGACGAGATCAAGGCGGGCTTCACCTCCAACCCGCTCTTCAAGCAGTGGTGCGAGGAACACCTCGTCGACCTGCACGCCACCGCCGGCAATGCTCCGGCCGACGAGGCCGCGCCGGCTGACAGCACCGCCGCGCAGATCGCCTTTGGTTACGACACCGACGAGGTCGAGCTCGTGCTCCAGCCGCTCGCCGAGGGCAAGGAGCCGACCGGCTCGATGGGTGAGGACACGCCGTTGGCCGTGCTCTCCCGCCGCCCGCGTCTCCTCTACAACTACTTCAAGCAACTCTTCGCCCAGGTCACCAACCCGCCGATCGACTCGATCCGCGAGAAGGCGGTCATGTCGATTTCCATGTTCATCGGCGGCCGCCTCGGCCTCTTCGAGGAACTGCCGAAGACCGCCGGTCTCGTCGAAGTCAGCACGCCCGTGCTGCAGGACCATGAGGTCGCCGCGCTCTCCGGTATCGATTTCCTCAAGGACCGCGTCACGACCCTCTCGGTGCTCTTCGACGCCGCCGCCGGCCCCGCCGGTCTCGAGCCCGCCGTGAAGGCCCTCGCCGAAGCCGCGGAGAAGGCCGTCCGCGACACGCGGGCCAAGGTCTTCATCCTCTCCGATCGAGGGGTGTCCGCCGACAAGGTTGCCATCCCGATGCTGCTCGCCGTCGGCGCCGTGCACCAGCACCTCATCCGTGCCGGCCTGCGCACCAAGTGCGACCTCATCGCCGAGACCGGCGAGGCCCGCGAGGTGCACCAGATCGCCTGCCTCCTCGGCATGGGCGTCAACGCGGTCAATCCCTACCTCGCCTTCGAGGTCATCTCCAAGCTCGCCCTCGATGGCCAGGCCGGTGAAGGCACCACGCCCGCCCAGGCTCGCGCCAACTACGTCACCGCGATCGGTGCCGGTCTGCGCAAGATCATGGCCAAGATGGGCATATCGACCCTCTTCAGCTACCGTGGCGCACAGATGTTCGAAGCGCTGGGCGTTTCCCACAAGGTCATCGAAGAGTGCTTTTACGGCGTGCCGTCGCCCATCGGCGGCATCGACTACCTGCAGATCGGCGAGGCCACGCTCACCCGCCACAACGCCGCTTTCCCGCAGCTCGACTCGGCCGACCCCGACAACGCCGGCGCCTCCGCCGCGCCGGCACTGGGCGCCGAGGGTTACTACCGCGTCAACAAGCGCGGCGACGGCGAATACCACGCCTGGAGTCCGAAGCTCATCGCTTCGATGAACAAGTTCAACCGTGCCGGCGACTTCGAGGCCTACCAGCCTTGGAAGGAGCAGGCCGACGATCACCAGCCGGTCGCGCTCAAGGATCTCATGAAGATCCGCTTCCCCGCCGAGGGCATCGACATCGAGGAGGTCGAGGGCATCGAAGACATCCGCAAGCGTTTCACCACCGCCGGCATGTCCATGGGCGCGCTTTCCAAGGAAGCCCACGAGGCGCTCGCCATCGCGATGAACCGCATCGGCGGCAAGTCCAACTCCGGTGAAGGCGGCGAAGATCCCGAGCGTTACTCGCAGCGCGAGAATGGCGACAACGCCAACTCCGCCATCAAGCAGGTCGCCTCCGGCCGCTTCGGTGTCACCGCCGAATACCTCGCCAACGCCAAGGAGATCGAGATCAAGATGGCCCAGGGCGCCAAGCCCGGTGAGGGCGGTCAGCTGCCCGGCCACAAGGTCTCGCCGATGATCGCCACCCTGCGCTTCTCCGTGCCGGGCGTGACCCTCATCTCGCCGCCGCCGCACCACGACATCTATTCCATCGAGGACCTTGCGCAGCTCATCTTCGACCTCAAGGAGGTCAACCCGCGCGCCAAGGTCTGCGTGAAGCTCGTCTCCTCCTCCGGCGTCGGCACGGTTGCCGCCGGTGTGGCCAAGGCCTACGCCGACGTCGTGCTCGTTTCCGGTCATGATGGTGGCACCGGCGCCTCGCCGCTCGCCTCGATCAAGAACGCCGGCTCGGCCTGGGAAATCGGCGTCGCCGAAGCCCATCAGGTGCTCATGCAGAACAACCTGCGAGGTCGCGTGGTGCTCCGCACCGACGGTGGCATGAAGACCGGCCGCGACATCATCATCGCCGCGCTGCTCGGCGCCGAGGAGTTCAACTTCGGCACCGCCGCGCTCATCGCCGCCGGCTGCGCGATGTTCCGGGTTTGCCATTTGAATACGTGCCCGGTCGGCGTCGCCACCCAGCGCGAGGACCTGCGCGCCAAGTTCCGCGGCAAGCCCGAGAACGTGATCAACTTCTTCAACGCTGTTGCCGAGGACGTGCGCCATTACCTGGCCAAGCTCGGCGCGCGTTCGATCAACGACATCATCGGTCGCGTCGACCTGCTCGAGCAGATCGACGACCCGGTGAACCCGAAGACGAAGCTCATCAACCTCAGCGGCCTGCTCCACAACCCGGACCCGACCGGCGAGGCCGAGCGTTACCATACCCGCGAACGCAACGAGCGCTTCGGCTCCGAGGGTTCGCTCGACGAGGCCATCCTGCAGGAAGCGCGCGACGTGATCCTCGGCAAGTCCGCGCGCCTCGTGGCCCGTTACAAGGTCACCAACGTCAACCGCGACATCGGCACGCACCTCTCCGGTCAGATCGCCTACCAAAAGGGCAACGCCGGTCTCGCGCCCGGCACGATCGACCTGACCTTCACCGGTTCGGCCGGCCAGTCCTTCGGCACCTTCCTCGTGAACGGCGTGCGCCTCACTCTCAACGGTGAAGCCAACGACTACGTCGGCAAGGGCATGAACGGCGGTGAGATCATCATCCGCCCGCGCCCGACCTCGTCGTTCGTGTGGAACCAGCAGTCGATCGTCGGCAACACCTGCCTCTTCGGGGCCACCGGCGGCTTCATGTTTGCCGCGGGTCGTGCCGGTGAGCGTTTCGGGGTGCGCAACTCCGGCGCCACCGCCGTCATCGAAGGCGTGGGTGACCACGGTTGCGAATACATGACCGGCGGCCTCATCGTCGTGCTCGGTCCGACCGGCCGCAACTTCGGCGCCGGCATGAGCGGCGGCCTCGCCTTCGTTTACGACGAGGAAGGCGTCTTCGAGAAGCGCATCAACCCGGCCATGATCGGCGTTGAGCGTCTGTCCGACGAAGAGGAGATCGCCAGCCTCGTGCAGCTCGTGAGCGTGCATGCCACCGCCACCGGTTCACCGCATGCGCAGGCCCTGCTCAAGGACTGGGACAACGCGGTGAAGAAGTTCTGGAAGGCCGTGCCGCACCCGCCCACGGCCGACGCCCCCAAGGCGCTCTACCGTTTCGACGAGACCAAGATCCCGGCCATCGTCTGAGCCGCGTAGTTAAGCGAGCACTACACTCTCCACGGGCGCCCGGCAACGGGCGCCCGTTCTGTTGGGCGGAAAGGTGGGGCGCGGACCTCCGGACCGCGCCGCCAAGCTGACCGTCCCCCGACCGCGTCCGGAGGTCGGGGTCCACCTCCATCGCGCTCAGTTGCCACGCTGCCGGTTCGTATGCACCGTGTCCGCCATGCCTTCCCGTTGGAAATTTGCGCTGCTGTATTTCAGTGAAGGCGCGCCGATCGGTTTCCTGTGGTGGGCCCTGCCGACCTTGTTGCGGCAGGACGACGTGGCGGTGGAACGCATCGCCGCGCTGACGGCGACGTTGGCTTTGCCGTGGACGCTCAAGTTCCTCTGGGCACCCTTGGTTGACGCGTGGCGCGGACCGCGCTGGGGCTTCCGGCACTGGGCGGGCGCGGCGCAGCTCGGCATGGGCGCCTGCCTGTTGCCGCTCATCTGGGTCGATCCGACGACGCACTTCAGTGTGTGGTTTGGGCTGTTGCTCGCGCACGCGGTCTGCGCCGCGACGCAGGACGTCGCCATCGATGCGCTGGCGATCAACGCGGTTGAGTCGCACGAACGCGGTGGCCTCAACGCCGCGATGCAGATCGGCATGCTCAGCGGACGCAGCCTGTTTGGCGGCGGTGCGATTGTGCTGGTGGGGTGGGGTGGCTGGCCGGTGTTGTTTGGCGCGCTGTTGCTGGCGATTTGGACTTCCTTGCTCGTGCTTTGGCGCGGCGTGACGGAGCCGGCGTTTGCATCCGGCGAGGCGCGGCAATTTTGGACGACGCTGCGCGCGGGTTTCAGTCGACGCACCACGTGGCTCGGCCTGGGCTTTGCGTTGGTGGCCGGTGCGGGCTTCGAGGCCGTGGGCGCTTTGGCGGGTCCGCTGCTGGTGGACGCTGGCGCGGCGAGCGAAACAGTCGCGGGTTTCTTTGCATTGCCCGTGGTGGCCGCGATGGCGATCGGCGGTTGGTTTGGCGGACGATGGAGCGACCGCGGTCGAAGGGAGCACCGTGCGGGTGTCGCGCTCCTCGCGATGACCCTGGCGGTTTTGCTGGTCGCGGCGGTGACGGCAACGGGCGTGCCGCTGGTCATCACGGCGCTGGTGCTGCTTTACGTGGGTATCGGCGCCTTCACCGCGATCTCCTACGCGCTCTTCATGGACCTCACGGATCCTAAGTTGGGCGCCACCCAGTTCAGCACCTTCATGGCCGCGACCAACGGCTGCGAAGTCTGGGCCGTGGCCACCGGCGGAATGTTGGTGGGCCGGTTCGGCTACGGTCCGGGCTTCGGGTTCATGGCCGTCGCAGGGTTGTCGGGTTTGATTTTTCTGCGGGCGATCGCGCGAAAGTCGCGCACCGTTTGAGCCTGCGGTGGTCTCGGCTTAACTGCACCATGATCGTCGACTGTCACACCCACCTGAACCACTACGACGAAACCACGACCTCGCCGCTGCAGGCGCGCTACGAGGAACTGCAGGAGTCGCTGGCTTACAACAAGGTGGATTACGCGCTCATCCTCACGTCCTACAAAGTGAATGAACACCGGCCCTCGACGCGCGAGGTGGTCGAGCTCACCGCCGACAATCCCAAGATGGGTGTCGTCGCCGGCGTGAGCTACCTGAACTACAAGGAGCGCGACCTGCGTGAGCTCGCCGACTACCTGAAGGACGGTCTGGTGAAAGGCCTTAAGCTCTACCCGGGCTACGAACCCTTTTATCCCTATGATTCGCGGTGTCGCGTGCTCTACGACCTGGCGCTGGAGTTCGACGTGCCGGTGATGATCCACACCGGCGACACCTATTCGCCGCGGGCCAAGGTGCGCTACGCCCATCCGCTGGCGGTCGATGATGTGGCGGTCGATTTCCCCGACCTCAAGCTGGTGATTTGCCACGTAGGTAATCCGTGGATACGCGACGCCATGGAGGTGGTTTACAAGAACAAGAACGCGCACACGGACATCTCCGGTTTCGTGCTGGGCGATTTCACCGAGCGCTTTGAGAAGTTCATGCTCGAGCAGGTGAAGGACATGATCCTCTACGCCGGTGATCCCAACTACCTGCTCTACGGCACCGACTGGCCGATCTGCCGGATGCGCACTTACCTGAAGTTTGTGCGGGGGCTGGAGCTACCCGAGGCGCACTACGAAAAGCTCATGTGGAAGAACGCCAACCGGCTCTTCAAACTGGGTTTGGCAGAGCCGGTTGGCGCCTGACTCCGATCAAGCTGCCGCATCCTCACGCGCCGCGCGCAGCACAGCGGGCAGGGCGGCGAGTTCCTTGCGCAAGGAGGCGTGCTGGCGGGCAAACAGCTCATCCGGTAGGTCCGGTCCTTGGAAAAAGATGAACGACAACGCGCAGCGGTTTTCCGGCAGCGGAATCACGCGCAGAGGGAAAAGCTCGAGCTCGGCTTCGGTCGGGCCGCCCCACATGTCGATGACGCCGGTCGCGGCATTGGCCTCGACGCGGGTGATCATTTCGCCGTGACCGGTGAGCGCCTTGTAGGTGTCACCATCCCAACGACCACTGTCGCAGTATTCGGTGGCCCATTGGGGCAGGTTGTTGAGGCCGGAGAGGAAGGCGAAGGTCGCTTCCACTGTTTCGTCGAGGACGATGAGTTCTGAGATGGCTTGCATAGACGACGCCACCCTAGCCCCTCCAGCTGACAACCCTATGGCAGCAGCGGTGGGTCTGTTTGTAGCTGATCAACATCACACTTGCCGCGTCCCGGCCGCTCGCGTCTGTTGGCGCTCCCATGTCGCATCCCGCTTCCTTCTCCGACGTCACCGTCGACACCAAGGCCAACGTCTACTTCGACGGCAACGTCGTCTCGCACACCGTGCGCTTCGCCGACGGCGCAAAGAAGACTCTCGGCCTGATCCGTCCCGGCACCTACCACTTCGGCACCGCGGCGGCCGAGCGCATGGAGATCGTGGCCGGCGCCTGCAGCGTCGTGCTCGATGGCACGACCGAAACCTCGAGCTACACGGCGGGCACCCACTTCGATGTGCCGGCCAACAGCGGCTTCACCATCACGGTCGGCGAAGGTGGCGAGCTCTGCGAATACATCTGCTCGTTCCTGAGCTGAATCGCGGCGGGGGGGGCGACTACTCTTCAAGGATATTGAACACGATCGGCACCTGCATGCGGGTGTTGACCGCCCGCCCGTCCTTGATGCCCGGCGCGAAGCGCCAGCGGGCGACGGTTGCCTTGGCTTCGTCGCCGAAAATCGGCGCTGTCGCCTCTACGATTCTGACGTCGCGCGGCACGCCCTCGCGATCAACCACGAAGCCGATGATCGCGCGACCTTGGATATCGGCGCGACGCATCACTTCAGGAAAGATTGGCGCGCATTGAAAGACCGCGACGGGCTCCGCGTTGTTGCCTCGGGGATTGAGGGCCGCGCGTCGCTGGCGTAGCTCCAGATCGGAAGGAATCGGGGTGCGTTCCGATTCCGGGGCGAGGAAACGGGTCGGTGACTGGGTGACCGTGGTTGGGGTGACGAAGTTCTCCTGCTTGGCGCTTTGGGCGAGGGGTTGATCGAGCAGGTTATCCATCGATGCGAGTTGCTCGGCGATCGAGCGTTGTTGGGCTTCGATGCTGCGGCTCTCGGTGTTTGCTTGCAGCTCCTCCAGCTTGCTCGTTGAGGGCGGCGGATTGCTTCGGTTGCGTTCGCGTTGCTGTAGCGCCTTGAGCACGATGCCAAAAGCGGGATAGGCAGCTTCCAATTCTTCGCGGTAGCGCCCCGCTTGGGCGGGGTCTTCGCCGATGGTGGAAAAGTAGAGGTCGAGCTGGGAGCTCATGTCGCCGCCGCGGGCGAGCGGTTCGAGGATTGCACGGGCGGCGGCGGGATCAGTCTCTACTCCGCCGATGCCGCGGATCATGAAGTTGGCGACGCGATTGGCAGCTGAGTCGTTGCCGCCGGCTTGGGCGGCTTGCAGTCGTTCAAACCAGAATTGACCGTCGAAATCCTCGTAGCCCGGAGTGGCCAATACCAGGTCGACATAGGTAATCATCGCGGCCTCGTCGTCTCGTGCGAGTTGCTCCAACTCGTGCAGTGCCTCGACGGGTAATTCGTCCGCTGCACGAATCGTCAGCACGAGGCGTTGGGCGCGGGTGAGCGGATACCCATTTGTTTCGGTCGTCGCGGGGTGCTCATCTTCGTTTGGTGGCGAGGAAGGTTCGTTGGGTTCGCGGAGCAAGGCGGTGTGGAGGAGCTCTGCGGCCTCGTTGTGGCCCTGGTTCGTCGCGGCGACCAAACGGTCCAGCGCTTCCTGGTATTCGAAGGAATTCGCGTCGGGTGAGATCGAGTTGCGGCCGAGGATATATTGGGACTGCGGATCGCCGGCGTCGGCGGCCAGCTGGGTATGCAAGACGAGCGCCGCGATGAGCGGTTCGTTCTCCTTGTCGCGCTTCAGTTCGTGGGCGTCGAAGCGGCGTTGGTTCCGATGCAGAGCGGGCAGGGAGCCCAACTCGATCGCATTGGCCCAGAGCTGCGTGGCTTTGTCGCGCGTGGTTCCAACCAGATTGGGGGCGAGTTCGGCGAAGCGGGCGAGGTTGTGGAGGGCGACTGGATCGCCCTCGGCGGCGCGACGTTGGTTCCACTCGGCCGCCGGGCGAAACCGCAGGTGCAGGCGATCGTCGGATTCGTAGGCGAGGTTGGGGGGAAGGTTGGGGGTGCGGCGGTCGGTGCGAAGGGCGGAGCCGCGCCAGGCATAGACGCGCGGTGTGCCCGTCGGGTTGCCGAACAACAGTTCTTGGGCGGCGGTGGCGTTGCCGGCGTCGGCTGCTGCGCGCATGGTGTCCATGCCCGCAACGTGATCCAGCGGCACGCCGGCGCCAGTGAGCTGCATGAGCGCGTGGAGGAACAGGCCGTGCCGGTTTTCGGCTGCGACCAACTGGAGAACGGGCTGCACGGCGTCTTCGAAGCGGCCTGATTCCAAGGCCGCAAAGGCCTCGGCCAATCCGTCTTCGCGCATCGCGGGATCGGCGTAGTCGTCCTCGCTACGGGCGGGCGGCACGATGAGCAACAAAGCGAGCGCGATCGATGGGACGAAGCAGAATCGCATGGGGACGCGTTGGACCTTGGCGGAGGACGCGACCGAGGCAAGCCGCTCGCGGCCGCTTCCTGCGATGTTGGCTTGCGGCGGCGGCGGATGCGGGCGATCGGTTGCGCGTCCATGGCCAAGTCCAAACCCATTCCCGGTTCCACCGGCGAGGTGCTCACCTGTCTGCCGTCGCCCTATCTGCCGCATCCGGCCACCGGCCTGCTTTATCTGCCGCGCATGATTGCGAAGTGCCGTTACGTGCAGGAGCACGGCGAGCTGCCCAAAAGCTACCGCAAGAACTACAAGCGCGGCCTCGATCGGTTTCTGTCGATGCACCTTGGCGTGGACCCGGCGCAGATCGAGGAGGCGGTGCACAGCTCGGCCGACGATGCCGAACTCGATGGCAAGTTGCAGGCGCTCTTTCCGGCCGATGTGCGCGCCGCCAAGTGGAACCGTGAGCTCGTGCAAAAGGGCATGACCACGGCAGGCCGCGAGTTCCTGGCCGAAGCCCTCGGCAACATGGGGTGCAGCGACCGCGTGGGTGAAATCATCAGCGTGCCCGACTTGATCGATTTCGACGAAGGTCGGATCGAGTAGGGCAGGAATCCGCCTGCCTTTCAGCGTTTCGCTACCTTCTTCGTGCCAGCAACCGCTCAGCGGAAGAA